>JAZUON010000025.1:0-171778 GCA_045604685.1 Acutalibacteraceae bacterium | reverse complement strand
ATATCAGGGTTCCACTTGCAAATTGAGGTGGGACACGCAATATCTCTTGCGGTAAGACCCTCGCATAAGTCGGAGGCCAAGCGGTCTTAGGAAGACAAGGCATATTATCAACTCCTTGGCTCACAGAACGACATGGCTACGATCCGACTTATATCAGGGTTCCACTTGCAAATTGAGGTGGGACACGCAATATCTCTTGCGGTAAGACCCTCGCATTTGATTTTTGTGTTCTGATGCGCCGCCTGTCTCGGGATACCTCTCATAATATGTATGCCGAATTTGAGACCTAATGAATGGATATAATCGGCGATAGGCTTAAAGCCCTTTCCGCCTGCAGAGGAGGGGAATCTTTCAACAGAGGGGATGAGACGCGAATACTCATCCATACACAGAGGAGCAAAATAATTATAGTAAAAGCTGTTTGCGGTAGGCTCGGACCATTGAATATCGCAAACGACGTATTCCCAACCGTAATCCTTAAGATGCTTTGCCATGTAGTCTGCGTTGGCAAGAAGCTGTTCTTCGTTTACGGCCGCGCCGTAACAATCCCAGCTGTTCCATCCCATAGGGGGAGTAGGTGCAAGTTTTTTATGCATATAGATCTACCTCTTTGTAAATTATTGTTTATTGTAGTTATTGTATCATTTCGTAAGATCAAAAACAAGATTATATTAAATATCTGTTTTGAAATGAATACTGTTACTTTCCGAAAGAGAAAAATAAAACGGCTTTTATGTGTCTTTAAGTGGAAATGGAACAAATATACAAAAAAACGATGAGAAAATATATTGATTTGTGCAATGTGTTACATTATAATAGTATTAATATTTTAATAGGAGCTGATTGAATTGAAAACCTGGCAGAAAGCCACATTTATCATTGTTCTTTTAGTATTTATAGTTGCTTCGGTTACCATTTCATTTGTTTCAATGGCGCGAGCACCTTTTGAATATGAATATAGAACTGATATTGCAGGTACTCCCGGCAACGAGGGGTGGGTGTTTTTCGGTTTCAACGGAAACACCGCTACTAAAAACGTATATATTGATTATGTGCGTGATGCTGACGGTAATAATCCCGATACATCGAAGCCTGTTTCTGCGGTAGGCGATTTCACAATGAATACCGATGAATACGTTGAGTATATCTATATCGGAAAGGACGTTAAATACATAGATGAAACCTCGTTCTTCTATTGTAAAATGCTTAAAACGATAGAGGTTGATGAGGCTAACGAGTATTATACTTCCGTTGACGGTGTCTTATATACAAAGGATATGAAAAAACTCCTTGTGTATCCGCTTATGAAGGAAGAAACTGCTTATACAATTCCCAATGGTGTAGAAAGAGTAGGCTCTTGCGCATTTTATAAAAATGAAACTTTAACACAGATCGATCTTCCCGAAACCTTAAAGGAAATCGGTGATATGGCATTTTTCAAATGCGAAAATATTTCATTGGTTACTCTTCCCGACGGTCTTGAGGTAATCGGTTCCGATGCATTCAGTTATTGCCAAAGTATGCAGCCGGTTATGTATATTCCCGAATCCGTTAAAGAAATCGGCAGCTTCGCATTCTATTCCTGCTCAAATCTTAAAGAATTCTATATGGGTGCAGAAGATGAGGCGGATATAACATTCGGAGATAGTTGGCTTCCCAAAAACATAAAAAAGGCAGTTGTCAACGTCGCTCCTGAAGAACAATACGGCAAAACGCGAGAAGAAGCCGAGCAAAGAATTATTGAGCTTAACGCAGAAAGAGGGGATAGCTAATGGCAAAATCATCAACAAAAGAGAGAAAAAACATCTTTAAAGAGATGAAGACCTATTGGAATACCCCTGCTGAGGGCAAATATGTTCCTTATAAAGAGTATTTTTCAATTTTTGCCGCAGTCGGTGGAGACTATACTCTTAAATATCTTCAAAGCTTCCTTACATTTGGTACGAGCTGTTATCTTATTGCTTATTATTATGAAATTCCTCTTCTTACCTTTAGTGCAATAAACGTATTTTTTATTGCATCAACATATTTTTGGAATCTTCTTACTATGGGCGTTGATGCCAATCTTGGCTTCTTACCCAAAAAGATTGAACGGAAATATAATACGGTATATCTTGCATTTACCGTAGTAGGCTTGTTAATGTTAATATTTGATTTTTCGTTTATTCTTCCTGACAGCATTACGGCGATTTTAGATACACGCTGGAAAGGTATAAATAGCTTTAACGTATTCAAAATATTTGGTGCTCATTTCCTTTCCAACGGATGGAGCGGATTCAGAAATATCCTTATAAGAAAGAAACTTATAGGAAAACTTGGCAGATATAAAATTTTTGCTTATGCAAACGTAATTCAGTGCCTTATTGTAGTTGTTCTTATCTGTGTGCTTCCTCTTTATAAGCTTCAGCTTACTGACAGAGTATGGACTCTTTATCTCCTCTTCCAGCTTTACACAATTTTCAATTACGTAGGCTTCAGCCAGTCTGTTGCGGATAACATTAGCCCTGATCCTCAAGAAAGACTGTTCGTGCGTTCATTCCCTGTTAAAATAAGCCACTTTGTTCAGAACATAGTAAATGTCCTTCTTCCCACGATCGCAGGTGTTATGTTCCTTGATGGCGTTAAGGATATCGGCACGTTCAGATATCTTATTCCTGTATTTTTTGTAATTTCATCGGGTGTTATGTTCATAGGTCTTCGCAAAATCAAAGAACGAATTCCTATGCCGCCCATTGAAAACAGAGAATATCTTTCATTTTGGCATTGTGTATCGGGTATATTTAAAAATAAATATCTTTGGATTACCCAAATTGCAACCTTGCTTGATTCCCTTGGCAACGGTATGCTTGATATGAAAAGAATTCTTCTTATTTACACTTGGCGCGAAACAGGACTATTCTTCTCTTTAGCAGAGATTATTTATAAAATGTCCGGTAATCCGGGTCAATTCCTTGCTCCGTGGATAAGAAAACGTTTTCAGTATAAGCAAATGATTGTATTCAAATATATTGTCATGGCCTTGAGAAACGGAGTATATATTTTGGCTATTCTCTTCCTTGGAAATTCTCATTTTCTGTGTGGTCTGGCGATTTATATTGCTATGCTTGTTTCTAATACGCTTGAAGCCGCGGTCGGTATTGCACAGGATGACACCAAAATCAGAGTTACAGATTATCAAATGTATATTTCCGGAGAAAGACTTGAAGAATACCAAAAAATCATCACTTGGTTCACAACCCCCATCACGACCCTCGTTTCTCTCATTATTCCGCTTATGTTCTACCGTGTAGGATTTACATCTGACTGGGATGTACTTTATATGAGCGATGTAAGAGTTCAGTGTATGCTTATCGGTCTTGGTTTTGACCTTGCCGGATATGTACTGATGGCCCTTCCGTATCTGTTTATGTGGGATTTCACTGATGAAAAACACGCTCACGTTATGGAAGTTCTCAAACAAAGAGCAGAAGCAGGAAATGCTGCAGCAGAAGGCGATGCAGGCAAGTTGCAGGATGCAGCGGTTACTGCAGAGGCTGCGGTTGTTTCACAGAACGAATGACAATATGTTCTGAGGTGATTATATGAAATTTATAAATGTCTTACAGAATAAGAATGTATATGCAGACGGCATCCACGATGATACAAAAGCATTGCAGGCTTGTATTGATGAAGCAAAAGACGGCGGAACAGTATATTTCCCCGACGGCACTTATCTTATTTCCGCAGCACTTATTTTCTATTCGTATCAGCATCTGAAGCTTTCGGATAATGCAGTCATTCTGAGAAGCGATAAAAGCGAACCGCTGACAAGATATCTTCTTGCTTCCTATTCCGAGCCCGAATGGGGAGCTTATGAAGGTACGCACGATGTTGTTATTTCAGGCGGTATTTTTGACGGCAACAAAAATCTTGATGAATGTATTACCCTTGTAAACACAGTTCATTGCAGCAATATTACCATTGAAAACTGCAGATTCCGTCATTGTGCTCATTGGCATTGTATTGAAATTAACGGAACAGAAAACACAACAGTTCAAAACTGTATTTTTGACGGTCCTTCATACACATTCAAGACTGATATCCTTTTCAACGAGCAGATTCAGCTTGATATGTCACGTCACGGATCTTACGGCCCTGTTTATGACTGCAACGGTACGCTGATAGATTTCAAATCCGATGATACGGTTTGCCGTAATATTACCATAAGAAACAACATCTTTAAGTGTGACGGTTTCCCGGGTGTAGGTCATCACGGTGACATTGACCATCACGATATCATTATTGAAAATAATATATTTGACGGTCCTTCGGGCAGAATCGGCAAAAGCAGAGGCTACATTTTCTTCAGACCTATGGTTTATGACCTCACAGTCAGAAACAATGCATTTCTTGCTCCCGAAGAAACCGATTCACCGAGCTACGGCATAATCCACGAAAATGATGACCCTTCTGCTCTGAAAACGGAAGATAACCTTTTTATCGGCAAAATTGACAAGAAAATCATTAAGGGGATGAAAGAATGAGTTGCAAAGGATACAAGTGGTATTCGGGCGTTCCTCATTGCCACACGGTTGCATCCGACGGCGGTCTGACATTGGAACAGGTTATTGAAAAAGCCAAGAAAAGCAAAATAGATTTCCTTATAATCACCGACCATAATGTTAACTGCAAGGAGTTCCCCGATGTTGACGGACTCACCCTTATTTACGGTGCCGAACTGACAAAACACGGCGGTCACTGTAATATGTGGGGTGTTAAAGATGTTATCGATCAGGAAGATTATGACACCTGCGAAAGCTATGAGGATTTTTTAAGGGTTAAGACAAAGGCAGAAGAGCGCGGAGCGGTAATCTGTATGAACCATCCTCATTGCAAGCAATGCCCGTGGAGATGGGAAATGAAAGCTGAAGATGTGGACGTTCTCGAGGTATGGAACGCACCGACACACTTTGATAATCTCGAATGCACCGAATGGTGGCATGAGCAGTTGAGGAACGGACACAAGCTGCCCGTTGTCGGCGGCAGCGATTATCACAGAGATTATGTTGTCACCAATCTTTTAACCTGGCCCGTTACTTATGTTTACGCAAAATCTAATACACCTGAAGATATATTGGATGCTATCGTCAAAGGCCGTACCACGATATGCTTTGATGTCGGAACAACATTTATTGATATCGTCAGCGGCGATTCCGTGCTTGGCGATACCGTTAAACTTACCGATGAAACAAGCATTACAATCAATGTTAAAAAACTTCGCAGAAAGCACAAGCTGATTGTTTTTGACCGTGACGGCGAATGCTTCTCATACACGGCCAAAAAGACGGAAGATTATTCTGTTACTCTGCCTGTGAAAAAAGAAGGATTTATGTGTGCTCATGTTGTTTTTGAACCCGGATTCATATACAGTAAAATCCACGATGTTGCAATCGCATCCAGAATCCCCGAACAAAAGGGAATGGATTTGCCTCCTCTGATTTTTGCTCAGAGCGGTGCAATATATTTTGAAAAATAAAAAGTGAAATTCAAACTTTTTGAGGTGCTGAAATGAAAAACAAAAAAAAGATAATTCTTTCGGTTGTTTCCGTTGTTCTTATTCTCGGAATTATCGCAGGTGCTCTGGCGCTGTATTTCACAAGATATAATAAAGACGAAAACGACACAGAAGAAATATACAGACAGAATGTTGCTTCCGTCGGCTACGAAAACACAGTTGAAACCGCATATCCGTTTACCGATGTTTACGGTATCATAAACGAACATTTCAGATCCGAACTACCCGAAGGCAAAACCGAAAAGAAGGTTGCCGTTATCGGTTATGACGGCTGCCGTGCAGATATTCTTGCAGAAAAGCAGGATAACGGTGCAATCAACTATCTGCTTAACAACGGCGCTTCAATCAATCTCACCTATTGCGGCGGCGTGAATTATCCTGCCGAAAACACTCAGGCAACTTCAACTGCTCCCGGCTGGTGCTCAATGCTTACGGGTGTGTGGTCTGATGTGCACGGAATAACCGGCAACGGAATAACAAAAACGGTTGAGCCCAAAATGCTTATGACAACCCTTGTTGAAGAGGGCATTATTGACAACGCCGCTTTCATCACAAAGTGGAAAGGTCACTTCACAAACAGCGACTCAACATATAAAGATGAAAAAGCCTATTGCGAGGAAAACAACATCGATATCGATTTCAATCTTCGCAAGAATAAAGCAGATATTCACACAGGTGCCATGGAAGAAATAACAAGCACGGATTGTGCTGATTTTGTGTTTATTATTTATGAAAACACAGATTCGGCAGGTCATGATTTCGGATTTACGTTCAATAACCCCGTTTATAAAGACGGCTTCAGAACCGAAGATGCTTACGGCTACGAAGTAATAAAAGCCATCGAAGCAAGAGAAACATATGATACGGAAGATTGGCTCATTATCGTTACTTCAGACCATGGCGGAGTCGGAACAGGTCACGGCGGTCCGAGCATTCAGGAAAGAATGAACTTTGTTGTTATGAACAAGAAATGGGACTGATACAAATCGGAACCTCCCTGACATAATCCGGGAGGTTCTTCCTTTGATGCAACTTTTATAAAGATACGAGAGAAATGACCATGCAAAGAAAATACTCACATGTAATAGTTATCGGCGTTGACGGTGCAGGAAGCTGGATAAAAAATGCCGACACACCGAACTTTGATAAAATATTTGAAAACGGCGCAATCACATATAAGGCACTTTCTTCAAACCCCACAATCAGTGCAGAATGCTGGGGTTCAATGCTTATCGGAGTCGGTCCCGAAATTCATGGGCTTACAAACGGCATAGTTTCTTCTGTGCCCTATGATGTAAATTCTCCGTTCCCTTCACTTTTCAGAAGAATCAGAGAAGCATATCCCGATGCAGTTCTCGGTTCATACTGTGACTGGAATCCCATCACTTACGGTATAGTTGAAAATAACATCGGCGTTTCTCATGCAACGGCACACGATGATGAACTTACACCTGTTGTCTGCGATTATATCAGGGATAACAAGCCTGACTTTCTGTTTATTCACTTTGACAGCGTTGACGATGCGGGGCACTCAACGGGATACGGACTTCCTGCTTTTATCGAGCGTATTCACGAGGTTGATAAGCTTATCGGAGATGTTTACTCTGCAGTTAAAAATGTCGGAATGCTTGAAGATACAATTTTTATTGTTATTGCCGACCACGGCGGCACCAATGATGAAAACTGCAAGGGTAGTCACGGCGGATGGACAGATGAAGAAAAATATGTAACCTTTGCCGCAACAGGCAAAGGAATAAACAATACCGAAATAGAAGAAATGAATATCCGTGACCTTGCCGCCATTGTGCTTTACGCTATGGGAATTAAGGCTCCCGAATTTGATGAAAACGGCTGGACATCGCAAATTCCCGAAGGTCTGTTTGCGGATTATGAAGGTGAATACCGTGATATTTCACACCTCACGGGTGCAGCACCGAGAATTTCAAAAACGCATCACGAATCTGAGCTTGTTTAAGGAGAAACAATTTATGGATAAAACAAAATTCAATTACGACTATTCTAAAATACTGTGGATGAAAATGTTTCTTGCAAAGCCTGATTACGAGAATAACACTTCCGATGTGCTTATCAATTTTGAGCAGGCTATTGAAATCATAAAGTCAATTGACAACATTACGCAGGGAATAGAAAAAATCATCTATCTTGTCGGCTGGCAGGGTTTGGGGCACGATGACCTGTACCCCGAAATGAATGTAATAAATCCTTACCTCAAGCGTGACTGCGATGCAACTGCAAAAGACAGCCTTTTGTGGCTTATTGAAAACGCAAAGAAATGCAACACGGTAATCAGCTATCACGGAAATGTTGCCGATGCATATAAAGTAAGTCCCACCCACAATGAATTTGTAAAAGCGGGTGCAGTGCTTAAGCACTCTGACGGCACTGCTGCGGTAATTGAAATTTTCAACGGCAGAGATGCTTACAAAACATCATACAAGCAGTATTGGGAAAGCGGACTGTTCAAAAAAATCTTTGATGATTTCTGCGAAGCGGTTCCCGTAAAAGAAGCAGGCACGGTTCACCTTGACAACTTCTGCATTGCGGAAAATATGTTTCCACGCACGGATGTTGATCAGCAGAATGAAGCCCGCAATAAAATGCTTGACTATGTAATGAGTCTTGGTATTGATGTTACGAGCGAATACACTTACCGTGAACTTCCGCTGCGTGCCGATGCAGACCATCACCCCGTAAGAAAGTATTACGGGCTGTATGAAAAGGATTTGCCTGTCGGCGAATGGAAAAATGCACCTATGCACACTCTTGGCAGAATACCTGCCGTTTGGTGGATGTCAGGTATGACTATTGATGATTGTATCAATGTTCAACCCGAGCAATTCAGCGGTTATCTTAATGATGCTGTCCTGAAAACGGTTTTCTACGGCACGATGCACGGCGAAGACATCTGGATGAACAACGGTATTGAAAAGGAAGTGTGGGTTCCTTTATTTATCAAAGAATTCTGCACTCACCATGTTCCGTATATTTATCTCAACCGCTATAAGAGACTGAGCTATAGAGAAGATGACGGAAACTATATTGTCAGTTTCTCGGATGGTGTTGAAAGCACAGGCAAAACAAAATCAATCACTAAAAACGGTGTTGTTCTCAAACAAGGTAACGATGTTATCTTGCCATTAACGGAAGATAACAAAGTCTTTGTCGCCTATTCCGAAAGCGGAAAAGACGGCGAATGGTATATCCCCGATGCTGAATTTGAAAAAGCAAGTGTTTATAACATCACGGCAGACGGAAACGAGTATATCGGCGATGTTTCGGTTACGGATGAAAAAATATCGCTCAGCCTCAAAGCAGGACAGGCTGCAGCGATTAAAGGAATATTCTGATGTAATCTGTTCTGAAGGCGAGGTTTAGGAATACAATGCTGAAAATTAAGAAAACCACAATAAAAATAGGTCTCGAAAAGCCGCTGAAAATTCTTCATATGACAGACTCACATCTCCCGTTTTATTGTGACAGTGACTCTGAGAATATGATAAGACAGGGCAAAAAACGAAACGAGAAAAGAAGTGTACGAAATTTCAACAAGCTGATAAAGTACGGTGAAAAGAACTGCGATCTGATTGTTCATACCGGAGATCTTATCGACTACATATCAAAGCCTTGCGTTGAATTCGCAAAGGATTTTTTAAAGCGGGATAAGTTTCTTTTCGTTGCAGGCAATCACGAATATGCAAAATACGACGGCATAAAAGAGGATATGGCTTACCGTCTTAACAGTTTGGAAGAAATCGGCGGATATCCTGTTAATATATTCTTTAATTCTCATATCATCGGCGGTGTTAACTTTGTCGGAATAGACGACGCTTATCATCAGGTGGAATATGAACAGCTTGAAATGCTTAAAGAGGAAGTAAAGAAAGGGTATCCCATCATTCTTTTTATGCATGCTCCTCTATATGAAAATGAGCTTTATAAGAAGAGTTATGAATTCTGGAACGGTGAAATATGCCTGCTTGGCTCTGACTCAGAGGTTCACCCCGAGGTCAAAGGTGATATAGCAGAGCCCACAGAAGCTTCAAAGGCATTTTACGAATATGTTACCGGTGAACCTTTGATTAAGGCTGTGCTTGCAGGGCATCTGCATTTTGCTTTTGAAAGCATACTGCCCGGTGGTACGATGCAATATGTAACAAACCGTGGTGACAGAGGAAGCGCAAGAGAGATAACAATATTATAAAAAGAAACAATCAGGCGCAACAATATATCTGTTGCGCCTGAAGTATATTCTGTTGTATATTTAGATATTTTCATCGAGTAATCTCAATTCAAATTATGGATTAAATACAAAAGTGCAGAAATACGCAATTTATTAATTCACCTTTTCAAATCCATAATAATCCGTTTTCTTTACCTCTTGGTTTGCTTACAATCACATTATATATTGAATAATATCCAACAAAACTCCCTTTAACCGATTTTTATTTTGAAACAAATCGGCAAATCATTTTTGAATTCGCCTTTAAGTTCTATTTTAAGAGAATTCTCATCTCTTGAATAATCAATCTTTTCGTCGCTGCCCAAAAGCTCAACGCTTTCAATCAGATAGTCGTGAGGAATATGCTTTCTGAGAGTTTTGATATTTACGGTTTTTGAAGGTCTCATCTGAAAAGCATAAAGATATCCGTTTTTATATGTAAACCTGAAATCTTCGGTTGTGAACTGCTTTTCGTCGCCGTCTTTGAAAAATCCGTCAACCGCATTGACTTCGCCTTCGCCGAATTGTTTCCAGAACGTTGTTCCGTAAACTCCTTCGCCGTTAACAGAAAGCCATTCACCCATTGTGAGAAGAACTTCAGTTTCTTCAGCTGTAATCGTACCGTCAGCTTTGGGACCGATATTAATGAGCAGGTTTCCGTTTTTGCTGACGATATCAACAAGGTCGCAGATAACCTGTCTTGCACTCTTGTATTCGTTATCAAAGCGATAGCCCCAGGAATGTTTGCCGATTGCTGTGTCTGTCTGCCAATAAATCGGCGAAATGCCTGTAAGAGCACCTCGCTCAACATCAAAGGTTGCAACGTTCGGCGGAAAAGCCTCGTGCTTATAGTTGATTGTTACCTCTTTGCCCCATTCTTCAGCTCGGTTATAATAATATGCCGCAAGCTTTTTCAGATAAGGCTTGAACGAATGGTTATGAATCCACCAATCGAAATAAAGAACAGACGGTTGATATTTATCAATCAATTCACAGGTACGGACAAGCCAATCTTCAAGCCACTCCGTACTTGCTCCCGTTGAATAGGTATCGGCAGTAGTCTGATGGATTATTGCAGGGTCAAATTCTTCGCAGTAAAATGCAGTACCGTAAAAATCGGAATATTTTTCATCATTCACATCGCTCTCGCAAAGTCTGCCGGGATTCATAAAGAAGTAATGCTCTGCACGGTGAGATGATGCACAAAATTTCAGACCTTGTTTTTCGCACTCCGCTTTCAGTTCACCGATAACGTCACGGCAAGGTCCCATTTCTTTCGCATTCCAGCGATTAAACTGAGTGTCATACATAGCGAAACCGTCATGATGCTCTGCAATGGGCATTACATATTTCATACCTGCTTTTTTGAAAAGAGTAACCCATTCGGCAGCATTGAATTTTTCAGCCTTGAACATAGGGATAAAGTCCTTATAACCGAAATCCTTCTGCTCGCCCCAGGTTTTTCTGTGATGTTCAAATTCACGTGTGCCCTTTTCGTACATTCCTCTTGAATACCATTCGCAACCGAAGGCAGGCACGGAATATACACCCCAATGAATGAACACACCTAATTTATCGTGCATATACCATTCGGGCACTTTGTGCTGTGACAGAGAGCTCCAATCAGCTTTGTATTTTCCGTTTTCATTTACTTTATCTATCAGATTCAGATATTCCTTTGTTTTCATTTACATCACCCAGTTCATAATAACACATACCATGCAGTTTTGCACTATGTTTTTCAGAATGCTTTGCATTTGAGAAAAAGTTCAGTTGTTTTTAACCAAAGCGTGTGCTATAATCATCTCTACAAATAAGAATTTGACGAGGTTCCAATGGAAATATTAAAATTTGATTTAAATAGTCCGGGCAACAAATTTAAAATTCTTAATGCGACTAACGGCGGACCTTGGCACAGAAGGCACGCAAATGACCAATTCCGCAGTAATTTTACGGATTATAAGTCAGCGCGGATTCCATACAGCAGAAATCACGATTCTGCTGTTTGCGGCATTTACGGCGGTCCGTACAGCCATGATATTACATGCATTTTTCCTGACTTCGATGCTGACCCTTATGACCCTGCATCCTATGATTTTGCGTGTACGGATGAAAGTATTTTAGTTTGTCTTGATGCAGGCACCGAAACATTTTTCAGATTAGGTCAGACAATTGAGCATCAGATAAAAAAGCATGGCACTGTTCCGCCTGAGGATTTCAAAAAGTGGGCTGTTATCTGCGAACATATTATCCGACATTACAATGAGGGTTGGGCAGATGGCTACAAACTCAACATTAAATACTGGGAAATCTGGAATGAAGCTGATCTTGACCCTGACGATTCATTGAACAAGCGCACCTGGGGCGGAACAAAAGCAGAATTTTTTGATTTGTTCGAAATTACCGCAAGGCATCTTAAAGAATGTTTTCCTGATTTGAAAACAGGCGGTCCTGCACTTGCACATAACGAAGAATGGGCAGAGGATTTTCTTCGGGAAATGCAAAAAAGAAACGTACCGCTTGATTTCTTTTCCTGGCATATTTATTGCACAGAGCCTGTGCATATGGCTCAAAAAGCAGAAAGAATAAAAACACTCTTAAACAAATACGGTTATGAAAATTCAGAAAGCATACTCAACGAATGGAACTATGTAAAAGGGTGGGAAAAAGAGTTTGTTTACACTCTTAAAGCAATTCACGGCATCAAGGGTGCATCATTCACATTGGCTTGTATGTGTACCTCTCAGCGTTCTCCCATTGATATGCTTATGTATTATGACACCCGTCCCTCGGTTTTTAACGGTGTTTTTGATTTTTACACTTATGAAAAGTTAAAGGGATACTTTGCTTTTTATTGGTACGGTTTCCTTTATGATTGCGAAAAAGAAATCGCTTCCCAAAATGAGATTGAAAATATCTATTCTCTTTGCGGTGTGGATAAAAACGGAAAAGCAACAATTATACTTACTTATTACAGCGATAATGACTCTTTGCCCAACAAAAAAATTTCGTTGGATTTGGGTGAAAAGGGGTCATACGAAATATATAAGGTTGATAACGAGCACAGTGGTGAGCTTATAGCAGTTACAGATAACCTTTCATTTGAGCTGGAGCTTTACAGTATGGTGCTTATTAAAGAAAAATAAAAATCATTTTCATATTTTGGTATGAGTGGTATAATCAATTCTATAAATTCCAATTTATCAAATTACCATCACAAAAACACTGAACCACCTCTTATCGGTGCATTCTGCATCGATTGAGGTGGTTTAGCATTATATATTACTGTTATTGATTTTTCATATACAAATTTCCAAAGAATGCAATTAATCTGTAAAAAGGCTGCAGAATGCCGTAAATCCATTCGCTTTTATCGAGCTCATTAAGTTTTATGTTTTCAATTACAGGATGCTCGCAATATGCCATATCAACAGACTGGCTGGTATATGATTTGAACCTTGTGCCGTTTTCAATTGAATAGAAATAATATCCCTGCTGCCCATCGGAGGTTGAGCGCATGGAATTGAGGAAAGTGATTTCACCGCCCGACATAATAAGTGCAGGCTCTGTTTTTGATGAACCGTCGTGACCCGTGTTGACAAATACAGCATTGCTGTCAATCGAATTCAAAAAGGATTTTCCGCCGTAAATAAACGTGTTGAACACGGTAACGTCGTTGCAGGAATTGAGCCTGATATAGTCTGTATAAATTCTTGTTATGGGGATAAAAACATAATCAAACAGTTTATCCTCTGTCAGACGGGGTATGCCGAGCTTTGCATAGCCGTTTCTCGGCAGAGTGTTTGCATTTTGCAGGCAGCCCTCAATAAAAGTATTATTGCAATCGGTTAAATCAAACATCGATTCAAAGCAGCAGCCGATTACCTTTTTCACAAAAGCACCGTCGGAATTCTGAAGCTTTATTCCGCAGCTTGCAAGAGTTAATGCACAGTTGATAATATATACATCATCATATTCGCTGTAGATAACGGGGGTGGTTTTCATATATTTTCCGCTGTCATCAACGGGATTGTTGAGAGGATAATCAACTCTGATACCGCTGATGCCCGAAGCATTGCCGCCTAACGTAATAAGCGGTTTATCCGATTCACCGAACCCGTAATATGAAAGAATGAGAGTTCCGCTGCTGTTCTCCCTCTGGCAACGGGTTGCAACAGATGATGAGCCTCTGAATTCAACACCTGCAGGAACAGTTACGGGATTTTCAAAGCGGTAAAGACCTGCAGGCAGATAAACTATTCCGCCTGTTTCTGCCGCTTCATTCAGCTTATTCTGTACTGAAACAGATGCATCGGTTTTGCCCGTTTTATCTGCTGATACAACATACAAAACTTCGGCAGGCTTTATGTGCTTATGCTCGTAATCGGGAGTATATCCGCTTGTATCTGCATTATAGATACGGATATTTTTGCCCTTGATTCTGCCTTCGGTTTTTACGTTTGTCAGAATCATTGCATTTTCGCCGGGGTCATATATTGCACATTCACTGCCTTCAATAACACCGTTGCTTATGCCCGTACCCCAGGAATATTTTCTTGAAATTATGTTACCTTCGGGAATATAAATTCCGTAATCACAATCAGTTATATAAAAATCGGTAAATTCGCCGCTGAAGGTGTATCGAGTGCCTTCTTTGACAAACATTCCGTAAAGCATATCGGAGATTCTGACATCGGCAAATTCGGGCCATTCGAGGTCGCCTATCACAAGACCACAGCCATTTTTGCGTGTGTATTCATCAAGCTTCTGCCTTTCGGGAGCATTAAACTCCTCGCCCGCTCCGCACCAATATTCGTTTGATATATAAAGAGTTTTAACGGTATCAACATCGGCTGAATTATGAGCATTCAGGCCTTGATAAAGGCAGGTGCCTTTGACGTTTTCAACCGTCAGCATTTCATGGCACTCATAAATACCGTTTTCGCATTCCGCACTCGCACCGATTCCTCTGTAGGAATTGATAAGGGTGCAGTTTTTTATTGTCTGGAGCATATAATCGCCGTTACCGACCACGTAAAAGGTGAACGGATAAGGTTTTACGTTATCAATGCTCTGGTTGGGATACCAGACGGTAAGACCCACTGCACCTGCACTTGCACCGACAGTAAATAAAGCGGGATTCATCTTGTCGCTGCTTTCAACGTCGGCAATGATTATTGTTCCGTAGTCCCCTCCGTCATCGGGGTCCTGATAATCGCCCATCAGCGTTACAAACTGGCGAATATAAATATTGCCCGTTACTCTGTATCTGCCTGCAGGAAGCCAGACCGTACCGCCACCGTTTGCCGCACAGTTATCAATCGCCTGCTGAATAATCGAAGTAACATCACTCTCACCGCTTGAATCGGCATTGATAACAATATCGGCAAGAATAACATCATCTGTGGGATACACGGTTTCAATAATCTGCGGTGTATTTACTTCACCAACCGCAAAGCACGGAACAACCGTGTTAAATGCAATCAAAATGCAAAACAACGAAGAAAACAGTTTTTTCATCTTATCAGCTCCGATTTGTTAATAAAAAGATATGATGCAATAATTATAATTCTCTTTCAAGATTATGTCAAACATACTGTAGAATTTTATAATCATATATGATATAATATCAGAAAATATTGCGAGGTAAATGCTGTTTAGTATTTCAAAATATCCGTTTAATTTATGGAGGTATTGTTATGAAAAAGCTTTTATCGGTAATTCTTGCTGTTGTTATCACCCTGAGCATAACACCGCTTGTGTTTGCCGCAGGAACAACATACTATATCGACAGCATATCTGGCAATGACGATAACACGGGTTTATCCGAATCATCTGCGTGGAAAACGGTTGCTAACATTGCTTCTCTAACACTTGAAGCAGGTGATAAAGTTCTGTTCAGAGCAGGCGGCGATTATGACTGCGCTATTACGCTCACCTGCTCGGGTACTCAGGATAATCCCATTGTCATTTCATCCTACGGTGAAGGCGAAAAGCCGCACCTCAACACCGATGAAAGAAATGCGGTTATGAAGCTTTTTGACTGCTCCTACGTAACCGTTTCAGGCTTTGAAATCACGGCTCACAACGGCGGCGGAATCTGGGTTGACGGAGTTACAAAAGAATCAAAGGGTGTCAGAATAGAAAACTGCGAATTTCACGATATGCAGAATTACACTGTAACCTCTCGTGATAATTATACCAAGGGTCCGATTTCGGGCAGAGCCGCAATTGTTATCAAGCGTTATGGCGGCTCACCATATCCCGTCAACGATTTTCAGGCAGTGAACTGCAAAATATACGACGTGGGCAACGGTATATTTTTCACAGGAAGTCAGGATCTGAACAAAAATGCGCTTGTAAAGAACTGCGAATTTTACAATATGGACGGTGAAGCAGTTGTTCTTGAAGGCTGCGACGGTGCTTTAGTAACGCATTGCCGTGCGATAGACTGCTGTCAGGGAGTCGGTCTTGATGAAAACGGAAAGATTCTGTATTTTACCGCCGCAATGTGGACTCATTATTCTTCAAACTGCACTTTCAGCTACTGTGAAATAGCGGGTCAGAAAAACTACGGTGACGGAATGACGGTTGATTTTGATCACGGCTCATATAACTGCACTTACGAATACATTTATTCCCACGATAATATGCGCTTTATGTGCAACAACCCTGCCAGCGGCGGCAACAGAGGCAATACGGTAAGATACTGTCTTTCTGTTAATGATAATCAGGGCAGAAACAAAATCGGCGTATCCGACGGCGAATGGAATTTCAGCTTTTACAACAACACCATAATCAATTCACCTGAATTCCAGATGACTCAGATTTATGATTCGCTGTTTGCAAACAACATTATAGTTTTTAAAGACGGTCATAAGTTTTATCATATAAATGAAGAAGCGAAAACCTGGAACAATACGTTTGCCAACAACTGTTATTACAATACTTTCAATCCCTCTTTTGATAAAGATGCCTTAAACACTCTTCCCGGCTTTGTGGGCGGTGACGACCCGATAAAAGCATATCAGCTTGCAGAAGGCTCACCGTTAATCGGTGCAGGCTTTGAGGTTAAGGACGGCTGCATAACAGATTTCTACGGCAATGAAATAACAAGCATCAACATCGGTTGTTATTCCGCCAACGGAGAGGATGCTGAACTTAAAACAGAAAACTTTTTTGAAAAAGCCGTAAGATTTATCCGTCAGATATTTAATATAGCAATTGAAGAAATACGCAAATTAATTATTGATATTTTTGAGTGATGAGACAACGAAACTTTTTTCTGATAAGCTATTTTATGAAATATATCACAAACTTACGGCACCGAAAAAAGAAGAAATAAACAAATAAGAATTTTAAGAGGTGTTTTATGAGAAAAGAAATTGATATAAATGCTTGGGAAAGAAAAAATCATTTTGAGTTTTATTCAAAAATTGCAACACCGCATTATTGCGTGGCGTTCAATATTGACGTAACAAATCTGCTTGCATTTACAAGAAAAAACAAGGTTTCGTTCTATTATTCGCTGATATATCTTTGCACACGGTCAATTAACGAAATTGACGAATTTCTGCTTGAAACAGAGGATAACAAAGTTTTTAAAATTGACCGCCGTGTGCCTTGTTTCACAGATTTGAAAAAAGGTGCAACGAGCTTTCATATGGTATCGCTTCCCTGCAACGGAGATATTATCGAATTTGCAACAAATGCCCGCAAGGAAAGCGAAAACAATCCTCTGTCTGTATATTCTCTCGGCGGATTAAGAGAATCGCAGATTGTTTTTTCGTGCATCCCTTGGGCGGATATTACAATGTGTTCAAACGAGCGTGATTACACTGACCCGAAGCTCAAAGATGATACAGCACCGATTCTTGTATGGGGTAAATACACGGAACAAAACGGCAAGTATATTATCAATATGACACTTGACGTTAACCACCGTTTTATTGACGGATATTTCGTTGGTCAGTTCGTTCAGAAGCTTGAAGAGAAAATCTCAGAGCTTGATTGAGTTCGAAAAATAAGAATTTAATGAGGTACATCATGGTAGGAATAATGGATGTCGGCGGCGGATTAAGAGGAAATTATGTAAGCGGTATTATCGATTATCTTCTTGATAATTCTATTGATATTGAATATTGTTTGGGCATTTCTGCAGGAAGTGCAAACCTTATTACTTACATAGCAGGTCAGCGGGGACGATTAAAAAGCTTTTATGAGGAATATTCTTTTGAAAAATAATATATGAGTGTAGGCAACTATTGCAACAAAGGAATGTATATAAATCTTGATTATATTTATTCCGATATAACAAACAGTTACGGTAAGAATCCACTGGACTTTAAATCCATAATGAAATCACCTAAAAAGTTTGTTGCCGCAGTAACGGATGCACAGACTGCTGAACAGAAATATTTTTATAAAAGTGATTTAGAATATGATGATTTTACTTTGTTAAAGGCAAGCTGTGCATTACCTATAGCAACCCGTCAACCTGTTTTGTTTAAAAACGGAAGATATTTTGATGGCGGAATTTCTGATCCGATTCCGTATAAAAAAGCATTTGATGATGGTTGCGATAAACTGATTATTTGTTTGACGCTTCCTATCAGCTATAAGAAATCAGCCTTTCCAAAATGGCTTGTCAATCCTTTGCTTTTTAAGTATCCTCGAATTGCAAAAGCTATAACAATGTCACACACATTATATCATAATAGAATAAATGAAATTCTTGAACTTGAAAAACAAGGTAAAGTACTGATACTTTATCCTGAAGATTGTTTTGGGATTAAAACGGCTACAAGAAATAAAATCGGATTAAACAAATTGTATCAGCTCGGATATAAAGATGCGGAAAAGATAGAAATATTTTTGAACTTATCCAAAAATTAAAAGCCAGACAAATTCCAATTTGTTAAATTACTCTCACAAAAACACTGAACCACCTCTTGTCGGTGCTTACTGCATCGATTGAGGTGGTTTTGTAGGTTCGGCTCTTTCCTCTGCCGATTGAGTGGAATTTAAACTTCAAAAGGGACCATTTCACTTCCATTGTAGGAACAGAAGAACTCGGACACCTTGAGATGATTGGCGCCATTGTTTACCAGCTTACAAAAAATCTTTCGGAGGATGAAATCAAAAAGCACGGCTTTGATGCCTATTTTGTTGACCACACAACGGGCGTTTATCCCTCGTCTGCAGCAGGCGTACCCTTCACGGCTGCATATATACAGAGCAAGGGCGATGTTATAACCGACATGACGGAAAACCTTGCCGCCGAGCAAAAAGCCCGCACCACATACGACAACATCCTGCGCCTTGTTGACGACCCCGATGTAAGGGAGCCCATCAAATTCTTACGAGCAAGGGAAATCGTTCACTTCCAGCGCTTCGGCGAAGGCCTGAGGATTGCTACCGATAAGCTCGACGAAAAGAATTTTTACGCCTTCAACCCATCATTTGACAAACACTGCAATAAATAAACAGCAAAAGAGCTCGCAGAAATCATCTGCGAGCTTTTAATCATTTTCAATTTATAACAGAAATTTTAATAACACCATCGAGTTTATTTTCAAAGATACTATATGCAGTTTCGATTTCCGAAAGCAGAAATGTGTGGGTAATCAACGGCGTTGTGTCTATTTTGCCTTGTTCGATGAGATGCAGGATTTCTTCGCAGTCGCAGCCGTCAACACCGCCTGTTTTGAAGGTGAGATTTTTGCCGTACATATCGGGCAAGGGCAGAATCTGCGGTTTATCATAGAGCGCAACAACAGTAACTATTGCATTCGGTCTTGCACATTTCCACGCTGTCTCAAAGGTGGTTTCCGTTCCTGCAACTTCAAGCACAACATCTGCTCCGCCGTGGTCGCTGTTTTCTGCAACAAAGGCTTCAACATTCTCGGGTATTACCGTCAACACTTCGGGATAATGCTTATTCACAAAAGCAATTCTGTTTTCATCTTTTTCGCAGACAATACGGGAACAACAAACCTCACTCGCCTGACAGACTGCATCAAATCAAGTGAAGTGAAACTCACCCGAGAGGAATGGCACGAAATTTATCGAGCTGCCGGAAACATACTTCCCTGATTGACAAACCTGAATTTATCAAAAATACATTAAATTGAAAAACTCCTCCGACGGTGTTTAAACCGTTGAAGGAGTCTTTTGTTTGCTACCGTGCTGTAAGTCTCAACATAACCGTTCTTTCAAAAAGCATCAAAGAATGAACCTGAAAGCATAGATTACAACATTCAGAATATTATTAAAAACAAATCTCACGAATGTGAAAACATAAGGGAATTCAAATTCCCAATCATCAAAGGTATCAAGTGTACCGATAAGCGATGAATCATATGTCTTTTCGGGGTTTTTGAATGCCTTTGTTTCCATTTTTGCAATGCAGAGATTCTTGCAGGCTTCACGAAGAGCATTGCCGAAGCCTACGGGGTCATTCGCATAAGCAATCTTAACCGCTGCTTTATGCTGAAGCACCTGCAGCGACCACATACCCGTAAGAATCGTATCGTTGCCGTTATAAACCGCAAGAACAGGGCTCATATATCCGCTGCCCGTGAAGTTTGTGGAATAATCCGAAACAACAAAGCCTTCAAATCCCCATTCATCACGAAGCAAATCATTGAGAAGAGCCGAGCTTGAGCCGCACCATTTTGTTCCGATGCGATTATATGCAGACATTATCCCCTTAGGCTGAGCCTCTTTAACAGGAATTTCAAACGCCTTAAGATAGATTTCGCGCATTGCCTGCTCATCGCACCATGTGAATATGCCGTTTCTGTGGGATTCCTGATCATTAAGAACAAAATGCTTTATCGTTGTTACAAGGCTTTCGGAATTTGCACCCTTGATAATTTCAGCCGCCATAATTCCCGAGATAATCGGGTCTTCGGAGAAATATTCAAAGTTTCTGCCGCCTCTGGGGTTGCGGTGGATATTTGCACCGGGAGCATACCATGTATCCGTTCCCATATCGGCAGCTTCTTTGCCTGCACCCTTACCCATTTCATAGGCAAGGTCAACATTCCATGTGCAGCCGATTGCGGTTGCGCAAGGGTAAGCCGTGCCGCTGTCTGTATAAACAAGTCCGTTTCTGCCCTTGACGCTTGATGGGCCGTCATTATCCATTGTATGAGGGATTCCGAGACGCTCAATGCCATGAGTTTCATAGCCGCCGTTGATAACAAGCATTGTCATTTCGCCAAGCGTAAGCTGGTCAAGGAATGCATCCCAGAGAGTTTCATCCTCTGCAACATCCTGAAGCGTTATTGTTTCATCATATTTAACGCCCATTTTCGGAGCTTCGCCATCCGTTACGGGGTCGGGAACCTTGTCAACATCGATGAGATAGTCGTCCTTATCAAGGTCACGGAGAACAGGATATGTTCCGCTTACATCGGCTCTTGACATAACCTCATATCCGCTGTAAACATCCTCGAAAAGATTTTCGATTTCAGTTCCCGTAACGGAATCTTTTTTCATTATCTTTGTTTCTGCCACTTCATAATTGTATGATGCGATATGATTTCTCACATCATTTGCAACAATTATCTTGTATGTTCCGTTTTCAAGCACCCAAGCCTCATTTACCTTATAGTCATATGATGCCATATCATCGGTTTTGAATGAAATTGTGATAATTTCACTTTCATCAGGCTGAAGAAATTTTGTTTTTGCAAAGCCGCCGAGACAGATTGCGCTCTTCTCAATACCGCCATCAGTGTAAGGGGCGCTGTAATAAAGCTGAACAACTTCTTTGCCTGCTCTGTCACCTGTGTTGGTAACCTTAACCCTAACGGTTATTTCTTCCCCATCAAATTCGTTTGAAACTACCTCTTTTTCAAAAGTTGTATATGAAAGTCCATAGCCGAAAGGATACTGCACCTTATCTTTTGCAAAGGTTTCGAAATATCTGTATCCGACATAGATGCCTTCATAGTATTCAACAAAATTTTTACCGCCGTTATATTCATAGCTGCCGAAACATACGCTCGAGGGATGGTCTTCAATGCTGTAAGCAATTGTATCGGTAAGTCTGCCAGAAGGATTAACCTTGCCGTTTAACATCTGCGGCACTGCAGTCATGCCGAATTCACCGGGAATCCAGATAATCGCGGCGGCCTTTATGCTGTCGTATTCATCAATCCAGCCCATTTCCATAACATTGCCGATATTGAACAGCACAACAACGTTATCAAACGCCGATGTTACCTTTTCAACCATCGCCTTTTCGTCATCGGAAAGGCTGAGGGTTTCAACAGTATGGTCCGTACCTTCCGCACTTGTGCGGCTGATAACGATTATTGCGGTATCGGAGAACTCAACTGCACTGCTGAGAAGCTCGTTTGTGAGATGCTTCGGGTCCATTTCTTCAAGAGTGTTTTTGGCAAGCAACACCTGAAGAAGATTGTTAATAACCGTGTTGTCGGTCTTGGGAAGCTCGTTTGAAAGACAATGCTTTTCGTAAAGAGCACGAAGCTCGGCGTTATATTCAATGCCCTCTGCCTCAAAAGCTTCATAGAGAGTAACGGGGTCATCGGTGGTTATAGCACCTGAGCCTGCACCGCCGAAAAACGGACAAACCGAACCTGCACCGAAAATATTGACTTTTTCGTTTTCAAGCGGAAGAAAGTTTTCTTCATTTTTAAGAAGAACAATGCCTTCGCTTTCAATCTGCACCGCAGTTTCACGGGTTTCGGCTATGATTTCAGGGTCAACATCGCCGCTGGTTGCAAACGCTGCATTACCTATGAGAAGAGAAAAAACAAGTGCAAGTGAAATAACTTTCAAAAATCTCTTTTTCATCAGAACACCTCTCCTGATTTTTATATCAAATTTCCCACGGTATATCCTTCATAAACTGCATTCGGAATAATACCGCCGCCGTTTGAATCACCGATGTTATAGATTTCCTTAACCTCTTCTTTCAGAGAATCGTAAAGACTTGTATCAGGCTTGTCACCGATTGCAAGCACAACGGTGTCAGCTTTAATTGCAGCTGTCTTTCCGTCTTTTGACTTATACAGAACTTCATTTGCAGTAATTTTTTCAACTCTGCTTTCGGTTAAAAGCGTAACGCCGTAGCCCTTAAGATGACCAAGAAGAATTGTCTGGTCAGTCTTACCTGTGTTGCTTGCAAGTTTATCGGTCATTTCAACAATGCTTACTTTCTTGCCTTGTTTTGCAAGGTATTCTGCGGTTTCGCATCCGATTGAGCCGCCTCCGATAACCGCAACATATTTGCCGCTCGGCTTGCCTTCAAGAATATCTCTTGCATTTACCGTTCTTTCAGCACCTTCAATATTGAGCACGGCAGGTTTAACACCCGTTGCACATACAACCGCATCTGCATTCATATTGAGAACATCCTGCTTTGTCAGCTTTTTGCCGAGATGAACATTTACACCGTGAATCTCAAGCTGCCTTTCAAGATAAGGCTTCATAAGTCCGAGATGCTGCTTAAAGGGCGGCTTGCAGGCAAGATTCATCTGTCCGCCTACTTCATCAGCCATATCGTAAATATCAACACGATGACCTCTCATAGCTGCAATTCTTGCAGCCTCAACACCCGCTACACCTGCACCGATAACAACAACGTGTTTTTTTGTTTCGGCAGGCTTGATGCTGTAATCATTATCTCCCCTTGCAAGCACCGCATTGCCCGAGCAAACTGCTCTGCCCCCGTGCTGCAGCTGATGGTCAACACAATGTCCGCAGCCGATACAGGGTCGGATTTCATCCTCCCTGTCCTCATTAATAAGATTGACAAGATCGGGCTGTGCGAGCAAGCCGTGACCGATAAATATCAAATCACATTGTCCCGATGCAAGCGCTTTTTCGGATGCTTTGGGATTCTGTGCTCTGCCGCCGCCGATAAGGGTTATTTTCTTTTTACCTGCAGTAAGCATAAGACCGATTTTCATAACAAGGCACAAAGCAACCGCCATACAGTCTGCATATGCCGATTCGGGCTTTTGATTTTTGCCTGCTTCGCCTGACCATATTCCTGCAAGGACCTCTATGGCATCAACGCCTTCTTCCTGAAATTTCTTGCAGTAATATAAACCGTCAAGCATTGAAATACCGCCGTCCTTGCCCATTTCAATTACGGAAAGTTTGACGATTATTGCAAAATCCTCGCCGCAAAGTTCACGGATTCTTCTTATTATGTTAAGATGAAAACGCATTCGGTTTTCACGGCTTCCGCCATATTCATCCGTACGGATATTTGCTGTTTTTGAAAGAAACTGCTGACCGAGATAGTATCCGACCGAATGAATTTCAACACCGTCAAAGCCTGCTTTTTTTGCACGCAAAGCAGCCTGAGCGTATTTTTCTTCTATATCCTTTATTTCATCAACAGTCAGGGCGCGGGGAGTTTCGTTGGCAAGTCCCATCATATATGAATATGGCATTGCAACGGCACTCGGTCCTACGGGCTGATCGCCGATAATTGCTCTTCTTGCACCTCTGCCTGTATGAGAAATCTGCAAAAAAGCCTTTGCTCCGCCCTCATGAATAACCGAAGCAAGCTGAGCCATACCGGGGATATATTTATCATCATCAATAACAAGCATACCTTTGGTGTTAAGTCCGAGAGGCGAATCGACACAGGTTACTTCAACAATGATTGCACCGACTCCGCCTTTTGCTCTTTCGGCGTAGTGATTCAAAACAGCTTTATTCACGAAGCCGTTGTCACTCTGACTCATTCCCATAGCTGCCATAACGGTTTTGTTGCGAAGCTCAACCTTGCCGATTCCGGCGGGTGATAAAAGATTCGGATACTTTGTGTTCATATAATGCCTCCTGTTATCTAACGGAAATACATTTTATTTCTCTACAAAAATTATATTATATGAATGCTTATATTTCAATACAAAACAAAGTATTTATACATTTGACAAAAATATTGTTCAGTCTCAAACTATCCTTGCAAGGGCGATGTTATAACCGACACGACAGAAAACCTTACCGCATACAACAAAAAACGGCAAAGCCGTCCGGGCATAAAAACCCGGACGGCTTGAAATATTGCCAAATCATTGTTCATTTTTCATGTGCAGATTTCCGAAAAATGTTATTATCCTGTAGAAAGGCTGCAGGAAATAATAAATCCATTCACTTTTATCAAGCTCATTGAGTTTGATATTTTCAATTGTCGGATGTTCGGCATAATACATATCAACCGACTGACTGTTATATGATTTGAACTTTGTACCGTTTTCAATTTTATAGAAATAATAGCCGTGCTGTTAAACTCGCCGATATGCGGTGCATATCCGCTCCCGTTTCAAATTATATCAAGGTTCATATAAAACAAAAATCAGGTTGTTTTTTTAAGGATTTATGTTATAATTTTTACAGATAAACTTGAATTTGACGGAGGATACAATGGCAAGAGAAATCAATCCAAAAGATACAACCAGAGCTTCTGCGTATGAACTGTGGATGAAAGCACCGAATCCAATGGTTACGTTTTTCAAAACATTGGATGTTACAAATCTTATCAGAGTATCTGAAAAGAAACATTTGAAGTTCAATATGTTGCTTGATTATTGTATCGGAAAAGCGGCAGTTGATGTTAAAGAGTTCTATATACTTCCTGTTGGCGAAAAGCTGATAAAATATGATACCATCGCGGTCAACACAATCGTAAAAAACAAAGATGGAGAAGTTAGTTCCTGCGATATCCTGTATGCAGATGATTTAAAAAAATTCAACAAAGACTATCTGAAATATACAACCCGTACAGCTGAAAATTCTGAGGACAGAGACTTGTCGGGTGAAAGTATGGTAATCGGTACATCTGCTGTTATAGACACAGAAATTGATGGTGCTGTTGGTATGAATAGCGGTATTTTTAATAACCCGTTTATCATCTGGGGGAAATATCGAAAAAAACTATTCAGATATTACCTTCCGATATCTTTTCAGTTTCATCATACTCAAATGGACGGCGCTCATGCAGGCAGATTTTTGGAGAATCTGCAAAATGAGATTAACAGGATGAAATAAACAAATTTCAATTTATTAAACCACTTCATATCGTTGCCCGCATCGGCATTGAATGAAGTGGTTTTGTTAATCTCTTATTTAAGAGTTAAAGTTGCATTATAGTCATCGATGTCATAGTTTCCTGCACTGTTCTTCAGCAAGTCAAAAAGGTCTGCCTTCTTGCCGTCCCAGCCTTTGATATCCACCTTTTTAAATATGAATCCTGATCTCTTAAGCAGGTTCAACCATAAATCTCCCTTTGGCGTTCCCTCAACAAAAGTCTGGTTACCCTCAAAAACACCGCGAACAACTTCCGTGGCATAGTCGAGCGCACGCATATTTTTTATGCTCTTATCGCATTTGATGAACAGCAATCCTGCAAGTGTGCCGACTTTAACTTTGCATATAACCTTTCCTGCCAGACGCAGACCCATCTTTGTCATGCCCTTGTCCTTTATGCCCAGCTTTCTCATGGCGCGTTCAGTATCATCTCTCATATCCGTAATAAGATTTACAATCATTCCGTCGAACCTGTCGGAAAGGTATTTTTTACAGTCATCGGTATCCCATTCGAAATCCGGTGTGGGAATACTTTTAATATTAACGGTTTTTTCGTCAATGATGCTCACAAGTCTGATAAAAGCAGGGTCGGCAATAACCGAGCCCGTTGTTATATCGTAGAGCTTGTTGCCTTTTTCCGTGACGAATTCATTGATGCTCTGGTTGTGCATATGTCCCGTAAAAATAATATGTATACCGTTATCGGCAAGAAAGTTTGCGAATTTATGTGCATCCCTGATAAGAATCTTGGAAATTACCGAAAACAAAGGCTGACCGGGGAGAATGGGATAGTGACACATAGCAACAATCGTCTGATTATCTTCTCTTGCTTTTTCAGCCTGTTCTTTAATCCACTCCAACTGCTCATCAAAGAAATAATATTTGCCGTCTTTTTTCAGGTCGCAATTAAGAGCCATAAGCCGTACATCGTCGGAAAGCTGTGCAACATAAGAAAGATGCTCTTTATCAATTGCAATCGCATCACCGAATCCGAAGTCACGGTACAGCTCAGTGAGTTCTTCTCTTTCGGTATGCTCAGGTGAATATCTTCCGTTTTCACCAAAAGCAAATGTATCTTCTCTTTTCCACTTGAAATCATGGTCAGCGGTAACAACACAGATTTTTTTGCCGCTGTTTTTCAGATCATAAAGAAGTTTAATAAATCCTTCGTGGCTCTTTTTTTCTCCGTTAAAAGACAAATCTCCTGCAATGAGCACAACATCTGCTTCATCGGCTTTTTTCAGAAATTCAACAACACTTTTGTTAATGCTTTCGGTTTCAGCAAAGCACTTTTGCTCATAGCGCATAAAGTCTTCGTACTCTTTACCGCTGCAACCAAGTGCAGTATCGAAAAAATGAGGGTCTGCCATTACATAAAATTTCAATTGCTTCATATTTATATCTCCTACGGATTGATATTTTAATATTATCAAACAACAAGTAAAAACGCAAGGTTTGCTCATTGTTCAGAAAATCATTCATGTTTTATTGAAAAATCTATATGAGTTATAAGATTTTATGCAAAGCAAAGGCTCTCGTTGTTTCTGTTACAAAGCTTGTGTCGGGATGATTCTTTTACAAAAATATAACAAACTATTCAAATTTATGCAGTATAATGATTTCAAATTATTATTGAAAGGTTGATAGTATGAAACTTTCAAAAACTTTGGCAATCATATTGATTTTGGTATTTACACTTACCGCTTGTAAATCAACCAAAACCGAGCAGGCTCCCGATTCTGTAACTACAGATGCGGTTGAAATAGTGCTTGGTGACAGCGGTATCACGGCAGACGGAGAGTCAGTCGGTTCAGATGAAACCAATGCGGTTTATACCGCAAACGATATTGTGTATTACGAATCGGGCAAGGATTTCACCTACGGCGAAGGCACTGAGAAAGATGCTCACTCTGCCGATGAAGCAGCGGCACATACCGTCGTTCATATTACCCAGGCAGGCACATACAGCCTCAGCGGTAAACTGTCGCAAGGACAGATTGCCGTTGACCTTGGTGACGGTGCAAAAGAAAATCCCGAAGCGGTTGTTACTCTTATCCTGAACGGTGCTGATATAACCTGCTCTGTTGCACCTGCGGTTATCTTCTACGATGTCTATGAGTGCGCAGCTGATGAATCAACAAAGGATGTTGACACCTCTGCCGCCGGGGCAAATGTAATCATCGCTGACGGAACAGAAAACACTGTCAACGGCTCCTATGTTGAGCGTATCTACAAACCTGAAAGCGTTGTTCTTAATGATGAAAAAACCGAGGTTGAGGATGCTGATAAACTTCATAAGTATGACGGTGCATTCTATTCTAAGATGTCAATGAACGTGAACGGCAGCAAAGAGAACACAGGCGTGCTCAATATCAACGCCGAAAACGAAGGTCTTGACAGCGAGCTTCATCTCACAATCAACGGCGGTAACATCAATATAAATTCGGGTAACGACGGCATCAACACCAACGAGGATGGCGTTTCCGTAACAACCGTAAACGGCGGCAAACTAACAATCAGTGTTACGGGTGAAACCGGTGAAGGCGACGGCATAGACTCCAACGGTTGGCTTGTTATCAACGGCGGAACAGTTATTGCCTCTGCTTGTTCAGACAGCGCCGATGCAGGCATTGACTCCGATATGGGTATTCACATAAACGGCGGAACGGTAATCGCAAGCGGTCATATGCTCGACAGAATTGAGAATGGCGGACAGAATAACGCCGTATTCAACTTTGCTCAAAAGCAATCAGGCGGTGAAACAATCAGCTTGAAAGACAAAAACGGAAAAACCGTTCTTGAAACCTGTCCCGAAAATGCCTATTCAATATTAATTTTCAGCAGTCCCGATCTGACGGCAGGCACATATACTCTGTGGAGCAACAACAAACAGCTTGCAGGTCAGAACGGCGGTATGGTCGGAATGATACCCGAAGGCACAACTCCGCCCGAACAACCTGATAATATGCAGCCTCCCGAGGGCCAAATGCCTTTTGAAGGTCACACACCCCCGAACGGAGAAACACCTCCCGAAGGTTTTGAGCCACCCGAAATGCCGGACGGCAACAGACCCGAACGACCCGACTCAGGCAACAAAACTCCCCAGGAATCAACACCGGATTTCAATATCCGTGACGGTGCAAATATGTTTGGCGGAATATCATATCTTAATTAAACTTTTTCAAAGGATGTCGCTTCTGCGGCATCTTTTTTTGTGAAATATTTTTTAAATATGTGATATTCGGAAGGCACGCTCCGAGTTCTATAAGCGAATACTGAAGCTCGTTTACCGATATTTTTCTGACATCTTCAGTTTCGCATGCAAGAGAAGCTGCCGCGCCTGCCGCCTGACCCGTTATAAAACATCCAGGCATAACTCTGACGGATGCCTGCATCTGTCTGTCAGTACCGATGCATCTGCCTGCAACAAGCACATTGCTGAATGAAACGGGTATAAGGCTGCGGTAAGGTATGCCGTAGGATTCGCCTTTTTTATAGCGGAGCTTTTGCTGATACTCCTCTCTGAAACGCTCATATTCTTCTTTATCGGTATTCATCACATGTATGTCAACGGGATAGCAGTAACGCCCGATTTCATCCTCAAAAACAGCTCGGGAAATAAAATCGTTCACATTAAGCATATAGTCACAAACAATTCTTCTCGATTCATGCACACCAAGCAGAGATGCAGTTGAACAAAGTTTCATATTTTCATAGCCCGTAAAATAAGTTTTGAAATAATTATCAAATTCAAGCATTGATTTTCTGCCCTCAACCATTGCGGAGGAAAGCGATTTTTCATCGGTTGGATTTATGCCGAATGTGTGCCCGATATTGCCGCCGCTGATACCGTCTTTTCGGTGAAAGAAACCGGGAATATGTCTGTCCTCATGAGTCAGCACACCGTCACGGTAAGCCTGCTCAACATGTTCGTTCCATGGCTCATTGCATTTTTCTTTTTCTATATCTGTCCAGATACTGCACAGAGTCTGCGGCATAACAGCTCCGTTTTCATCACCGATTTCGTATTCGGCACCGCCGAAGGCACATAAATCACCGTCACCCGTACAATCAATATAGATTTTGGCTTTAACCGCAAACAGTCCGCTTTTTGAGCCGAGGATTACACTCTCAACTCTGCCGTTATGGGCAATAACATCATAAACTGTTGTAAAAAACGAAAATTCAACGCCTGACTCAACAATTATTTTATCGTATTCTCTTTTCAGTTCCTCAACGTCGAGGGTTGTCCAGTTTCTGAGCGGAGTGCTTTTGGCAAGACTTTGACGGATTTCATATCCTATTCCGCTTGCGAGAATATTTTCACCGTCATCAAACGGAGCAAATGCAGGAACAAGCCCCGATGTACCCAGCCCTCCGAAGCATCCTGTTGCTTCAGCAAGAAAAACTTTTTTGCCGCTTCGTGCCGCCGCAACTGCCGCAGCAATTCCCGAAGGACCGCCGCCTGCAACAAAAACATCGGTTTCATATTTATAATCCAAAGCCTTGGTGTAAATCATTTTAAGCCTCCGCAAATTTTATACAGTTTAATTATACAGCTTTTCTCAGGAAAGACAAGCATAATATCTGACAATAATGTCAGCGGATAAAATCAAAGCCCCCAAAAACAACACTTAAAATTCTACTGTAAAAATATAAACTGCTTCATATCTGTGCATGTATCGGCATTGAATGAGGCGGTTTTATTCTGCAACTGAAAAATTTTCGCTGAATCCATTGATTTTTTACACATAAAAATATATAATAGAAAAAATTTACAAACAGGAGCATTCTTATGGACACAATACTTAACTTTTTCACCGGCACGCTCAACACGGTTGCCTGGATGTATATTCTTTTACCCTGCGTTGCCGTTGGCGGTATATTCTTTACCGTTCGCAACCGTGGAATTCAGTTCACCAAGTTCGGCTATGCAATAAAAAACACTGTCGGTAAGGTTTTTCAGAAACAGACGGCAGGTAAAGGTTCCGTCACTCCTTTTCAGGCAGTAACAACCGCTCTTGCGGCAACAGTCGGCACGGGCAACATCATCGGCACAAGTCAGGCTATAGCCTTAGGCGGATACGGCGCCCTTTTCTGGCTTTGGGTTTCCGCCTTGCTTGGAATGATAATCAAATATTCTGAAGTTACCCTTTCGATTAAATACAGAGAGAAAAACGAAAAGGGCGACTGGGTTGGCGGCCCGATGTATTACATAACCAACGGTATGGGCAAAAAATGGAAGTGGCTTGCAGTTCTTTTTGCTGTTTTTGCAATTCTTGCCTCCTTCGGAATCGGAAATCTTTCGCAGGCAAACAGCATTTCGGGCTCAATCAATAATGCAATCACATCCTTTATCCCCTCTGCAGCTGAAAATGAACATACTATCAGCCTGATTATCGGAATTATCCTTGCGGTAATATGTGCGGTTACGTTGTTCGGAGGAATCAAAAGAATCGGAAAGATAACTGAACTCCTTGTTCCTTTCATGAGCATTTTCTATATTATTTTCACCGTAATCGTTATTGCCAAAAACTTTGCCAACATCGGCGAAGCCTTCCGCAATATCTTTGTTTCCGCTTTTACACCCAATGCTGTTCTCGGCGCAGCAAGCGGCATCGCGCTGAAGGAAGCTCTTGTATGGGGACTTCGCCGCAGTGCATTCTCAAATGAAGCAGGTCTCGGTTCGGCAGGTATTGCTCACGCTGCCGCCGATACAAAAGGCCCCGTTCAGCAGGGTCTTTACGGCATATTTGAAGTGTTTGCAGACACACTTGTTATCTGCACACTCACAGGTCTTACAATCATCGTAAGCGGAATTGACATTAATTTCGGCGTAAAGCCCGGCTCTGAGCTTATAACCAATGCCTTTGCAACCGTTTTCGGCGATAAATTCGCTTCTTTGTTTGTTGCAATCGCTCTTATGCTTTTTGCTTTTTCAACCATTCTCGGATGGTCACTTTACGGCACACGCTGCGTTGAATATCTTTTCGGCATGAAGGTATCAAAAGTTTATCAGATTATTTTCTCAATTATGATAGTAGTCGGCGCAACAACATCACTTGATATTGTATGGGATCTTGCCGACACCTTCAACGGTCTCATGGCTATCCCCAACTTCATTGCTCTTTTTGCGCTCTCAGGCGTTGTTGCAAAGCTGACCAAAGAGCAATTCTGCAAAGATTCACACAAGCTTAAATAATTAAACCATCCTCAAAAAAACTTAAACCACTTCATATCGGTGCATGAACCGGCATCGAATGAGGTGGTTTTGTATATTCTGTTTCCGACTCTTTCGCTATTTCCGCAGATTATATCAACGAGCAAAATCAAGTTGTTTTTTTGCAAATATATGATATAATTCTTACTGATGGGTTCAATTTATCAGACCGATGTGAGGAAAATGTTATGAAGATGATATTATTTCGTTTAACACTGATACTGCTTACTGTTTTCAGGGCTGTTTTGCCCTTTGACTGTAACATAGATTACAACAAATTGCCGATTACTTTTGAAATAGAAAGTATAAGCAATATATTTGTTCCCGAAGATAACAGCTCAAATGTGTGCGAGTATCCGACTGTTATCAGGTTATGTCACCAGAAAAGCGATGCAGATAACGGCAAACTTCTTGCAACGTTTGAAATGTGGGGAAGCACATATCCCGTATACGAAAGCACCGATGATGCCGAAACATGGCAACATGTAAGCACGGTAAAGGATAATTTGAACAACGGTTATCGGAATGAATGGATGCCTTTTTTATATGAGCTTCCTGCAGATATCGGCAATTTTGAAAGAGGTACGATCATACTCGCCGCAACATCCGTATACGGAGAAGGTGTTACGGACAGCACCGTAACTCTTTATTCAAGCACGGACCTTGGAAGAACATTCAGCGCCTTCTGCAATGTTGATAAGGCAGGCGGAATCGGATGGGGCGTATGGGAACCTTACCTTATATACGAGGAAGAAACAGGCAGACTTTTTTGCTTTTATTCCGATGATTCCGACCCCGAGCATTCGCAGAAACTCGTTTATAAATACACAACGGACCTCATAAACTGGAGCGAAAAATTCGAATGCATTGCCTGCGAAGATTCTTCCCTGAGACCGGGAATGACATCTGTTACAAAAATGGGCAACGGTGAATATTTTATGGTATATGAAATGGTAGGTATAGAAGGAAATCCGATTTACTGCAAAAAATCAACTTCACTTGATAACTGGGGAGATGAATCGGACTACGGTAATATCGTATCTGCCGCAGGAAAAACCTTCGGTTCTTCTCCGTATACCGCGTGGACACCCGTCGGCGGCGAATGCGGAACACTCATTGTTGTGGGAAAGCATCCGATAAAAGGCGGAAGTGATACGGGAACCGATATGTTTATCAGCTTTGACTACGGAAAAACCTTCGCTCCCGTTGATAATCCCATACCGTATTCATTAGACCCTTACGAAAAAAGCAGCTACAGTCCGTCGCTTTTCTTCTCGCCTGACGGCGCAACACTTTACTATGTCAACAACCCTCCGTGCTTTGAATCAACCTACAAAATAACGGTTGCAAAGATAAAAATATCGGAGTAATTTTGCCGCAATTCATTAAATATCAGGAGGGATAAGATGACTGAAAAACTCAATCAAATAAAATTTTTGCTGGGCATTGACGGCGGAGGAACAAAAACCGAATTTATGCTGACAGACCTTGACGGCAAAGAAATAAAAAGAATTTTTCTTGGCGCATCAAATCCCATTAACACAGGGCTTGATGCAACAAAAGCCGTTCTGAAAAGCGGCATTGATGCCGTATGCGAAGGCATAAGCCTTTGTGAAGTGTCGGTTTTTGCAGGCATTGCAGGCGGCGGCTCTAAAGAGAATAAAGATGCAATTTCAGCATTTCTCGGCAGCCTCGGCTTCGGCGCGTATGCAAACGGCTGCGACACGGATAACACCCTGCAGGCCTCACTCAACGGCAAAAGCGGAACTGCGGTTATTATGGGCACAGGCATTATAGCACTGAGCAGCCTTAACGGCAAAACTCACCGCACGGGCGGTTGGGGCTACCTGATTGATAAGGGCGGCAGCGGCTTTTGCATTGGCTCGGATGCCCTTAATGCAGCCTATGAATTTCTTGACGGCAGAGGCGGCAGCAAGCAGATTTCAGAGCTTGTTGAGCAGCGCCTCGGCAAGCCCGTTGAGGAGTCAATAAACGAAATATACGGCGGCGGTGCAGCCTATATTGCTTCCTTCGCGCCCATTGTTTTTGAGGCCTATGAAAGCGGCGACCCCGTTGCCGAAGCTATAATTGACCGAAATGCACGGGAGGCTGCAAAGGTAATTAAAACAGGCTTTGAGTTTTCAAAAGGCAAAGCCGTTATATGCGGAGGTCTGAGCCGCCAAAAAACTGTTCTTGAGCCGTTTCTTCGCAAATATCTTGGCAAGGATTTTCCACTTGAATTTATGAACAGACCCACGGTTGAAGGCGCAGTTGACCTTGCAAAAATGAATATAAGGAAATAAAAATTATGCTAAAAACAGAAATGCGCAATCCGCGCACAAAAAATATAGATAAAATGTCCTCATATGATATCGTGAAAATTATCAACGAAGAAAACGCCAGGGTTACAGAAGCGGTTGACAAAGCACTGCCGCAAATTGCCCTTGCCTGCGATGCGGCGGCTGAGGCAATCCAAAACGGCGGCAGAGTTTTTTATATCGGCAGCGGCACCTCGGGCAGGCTTGGAGTCTGCGATGCGGCGGAATGCCCCCCCACCTTCGGCGTGCCCTATGATTTATTCAACGGCATTATTGCTGGCGGCGAAAAATGTATGTTCAAAGCGGCAGAAAATGCGGAGGATGACCCTGAAATGTCCGTTAAGGATTTGCAGCAGCGCAGCTTCTGCGGCAAGGATATTCTGATTGGGATTTCCGCCTCGGGCTCGGCGGCATATGTTATTTCCGCTGTTAATTATGCAAAAAGCCTTGGCGCAAAAACTTTTGCAATTACCAACAATCCCGATACTGAGCTCGGCAAAGCGGCTGATGTTGATATCTGCGCCGACACGGGCGAGGAAGTTATTACGGGCTCCACCCGCATGAAGGCGGGCACCGCGCAAAAAATAATACTCAACATGATTTCAACCGCTGCAATGGTCAAATGCGGCTGTGTTTACGAAAATCTTATGATTAACCTGAAACCTACCAACAAGAAACTGCGCAGAAGAATGATAGGAATTGTAACCGAAATTACGGATTGCTGCGAAAACGAGGCTGAAAACCGCCTTGAAGAAAGCGGCTGGAATATCCGAAAAGCGGTGGAGGGCAAATAAATGAGCATTTACAGAATTGCCGAAAACGGCGAAAGTAAATTTCACATTGTAAACCATCAGTATTCCGATGAAACTGTGCGCTACGCCGCATCGGAATTGCAAAAATACCTGCTAAAGGCAACCAACGCGGCTATCCCCTACTATTCAGACCGCTGCCCTTCAAGAGGCCCCGAAATCCGCATAGGTGCAGGTGTAAGAGACGAAACTGAAGCGATTAATGATATTAAAGACGAGGGCTTTGTTATAAAGGCAGACGGCGAAAATATTGTTATTACGGGCAAAACCTCAAGAGGCGTGCTTTACGGTGTTTACCGTTTTCTTGAAATTTTCTGCAATTACCGCTGCTTCACCAAGGATGTTGAAGCAATTGACAGCTTTGACATACTTGAAATTGAGCTTGATGAAATCAAGGAAGAGCCTGCCTTTGAATTCCGCGATGCCTATTTCCGCAACGCCTTTGACGGCGGTTTTGCAAGCAAAAACAGGCTGAATTCGGGGCTTTGCGATATATCGAAGGCTAAGGGCGGCAGAGTAAAATGGTTTAACTTCCACCATTCATTCCGCGACCTTGTTCCCGAAACGGAATATTTTGAAAGTCACCCCGAATATTTTTCCGAGGTTGACGGTAAAAGAATAACAGACAGCCAGCTTTGCCTGACCAACCCCGAAGTTGTTAAGGCGGCTGAAAAAACTCTGCGCAGATGGATAAAGGAAAACCCCGAATGCACGGTTTATTCCGTTGCACAGAATGATAATGACCCCCGATGCTTCTGCCCCCAATGCGCCGCACTTGAAAAGGCGGAGGGCAGCCCTTCAGGGCCGATAATTCATTTTGTCAATGCGGTTGCGGATGCGATAAAAGATGATTGCCCCGATGTGCTGCTTCATACCTTTGCCTATCAGTATTCGCTGACGGCGCCCCAAAACGCCGTTGCAAGGGATAACGTAATTGTGCGCCTTTGCTCCATAGCCTGCCGTTTTGACAAGCCCCTTGAGCAGCTTGCGGTTGAAAATCCCGACGGCGAGGAAGCTGTTTTTGTTAACGCCCTCAAGGATTGGCAAAGCCATGCAAAGCAGCTTTATGTGTGGGATTATGCGGTGAACTTCCAGAATTATCTGCAGCCCTTTTTCCATTTCCATACCCTTGCGGAAAACATAAGATTTTTCAAGCGCACGGGAGTTACGGGTCTGCTTGAGCAGGGCAACTTTGCCTATGGCGGCGGTGCCTGCTTTGACGACCTGAAGGCATACATAATCAGCAGGCTTCTGTGGAATCCCGACACGGATATTGACAGTGAAATGCACCGCTTTTTTATTGCCGTTTACGGCGAAAAATCAGGCGCATTTATGGAAGAATATGTTAAATCAACCGAAAAAGCCTGCGCATCAAGCCCCCTTTCCATTTATCAGAATCCTGATGCTCAATACATTACCGATGAGCTGCTTGAAAAAGCAGACTCACTGTTTGAAAGCGCAATAAGCTCTGCCGAAACAGATGAAATCCGCAGGCGTATTGAACGCGAATATCTTTCAATCCGATTCTTAAAGCTGGCGCGTACGGAGCTTGATGCGCCCTGCCGCAAGGAGAAGATTGAAGAATTTTTTGATGACGTTAAGCGCCACGGATTAACGGAAATCATGGAGCGCACATCACTCGCGGTTTCAAAGCAATGCATGCTTGACAGCAGATATGCCCTTGACAGGTCGCAGGAATACAGTGTTTATTACATAATGCAATAAGAAAACCGACAAATCTCATAACGGGATTTGTCGGTTATTTTTAATTTAATTTCAAACCGTATACGGCGCAGTTTTTAGTTTCTTCAAGCAGGGTGAAGCCGTATTTATCATAAAAGCCCCTGCCCTTTTCATTTTTTATCCATGTTGTGAGCATGATTCCCTTAACGCCCTTTTGCCTCAGATGGTCAAGCAGTGCATCGGTCATTTTATGCCCAAGCCCTCCGCGCTGATATTCGGGCAGAACATCAATATGAAGATGCGCAGGGTACTCCTCTTTATATTTCTCGTGAGGAATAATTGACCTTAATGCAGAGCGTCTGCGGCGGAATTCCCACTTTGCAATCCGTGTGTAATATTTCTCAACAAATATTTTCTTAAAAGAATCAAAATCCTCGGCGCTGATAACATAGCCGATTGCTCTGTCATTCTCATCCGCAGCCACAAAGCAGTTTTCAGGCTCCTGCTCAAGGTAATAATCGCAATAAACCGCAAGGCCGAAGTTGATTCCCCTTGCCGAGCTTTTGCAGGGCCCCTCACTGTTGAGGCAAACAAACTCAACATCCTTTTTATCCTTTTGTTCATATGGTCGTATGGTCATATTATCACTCCGTTCAAAAAAATATTATCATTAAAATCAACAAAAATCAAGGTGCAATATTGTTTATTTTAATGTTTGTAATTAATTGGGTTTTGTAGTATTATTTAAATATTGGAGGGTTGCTTATGATTGGATGCATTGAGCTTTTCGGCAACACGCTTGACGGGTTTGAAATAACCGCAGAACAAAGCAACACAAGACACACCGCATACTGCGAAAAAGCCCATCGGCTCACCGATGAAAAATATATTTTAAAAATTTCGGGCAATTCGGTTAAAATTGAATGCTCGGGCAAAAAAAGCGAATTTTATGCCCTTTGCGACCTTGCACAAAGGATTGAAGAAAGCCGCCTTGCCGACGGCGAATATATTTGCGCCCCCTCTTTTGCCGTCAGAGGTTACATTGAGGGCTTTTACGGAAACCCGTGGAGCCACGAAAGCCGAAAAAGCGTTATGGCTCTCATGGCAAAAAACCGGATGAACACTGTGTATTACGCCCCCAAGGACGACATTTATCACAGGGAAAAGTGGCGCGAGTTATATCCCGACGAGGAGCTTTCAAGGCTCAGTGAGCTTGTTGACTGTGCAGCGGAATACCATATGGATTTTTACTGGTGCATTGCTCCCGGGCTTTCGATGAAATACAGCGACGAGGCTGATTTTGAGGCGCTGATAACCAAAACAAAGCAGCTTTATTCAATCGGCATATGTCGATTCGGACTGTTGCTTGACGATATCGATGAGGAGCTCGGAAATGAGGATGACAAGGCTCTTTACGGCGAAACCGTAAACGCCCACACAGCTCTTGTTAACAGATATTATTCGGAGCTGATTTCCCTTGACGAATCAATAAGGCTTACGGTATGCCCCACCCTTTACCACGGCAAAAGCAATGAATACTACATATCGAAGCTGGGTCAGAACATCCCGCCCCTTGTTTCACTTTTCTGGACGGGCAGAGACATATGCTCACGGGAGCTGACAAGCCCCGAAGCCGTTAAATTCATTGAAAACGCCCGTCACAAACCCCTTTACTGGGACAATTATCCCGTTAACGACTGCTCAATGTTCAACGAAATGCACATCGGGCCGATAATCAACCGTGACGGCGACCTGTGGAAATACTCCGAGGGAATTATTTCAAACTGCATGGAATATGCGGAGTGCTCAAAAATCCCTCTCATAACCATTGCAGATTACCTTTGGGACAGCGAGAATTATGATTCTCAGAAGTCGTGGGAAAGGGCAATCGGGCAGGTTATCGGCAAGGATGATGCAGATAATTTTATTATTTTTGCAGACCACCTTTACACATCCTGCCTTAAGGATGCAAATTCACGGCGGATGTATGCTGCGCTTGATAAAATTGAAGCAGCTTTCAAATCGGGAGATATGCAAAATGCATTTTCTCTTGCAGGTGAATACCTTCAGAAAATGAATGCCTGCAGAGAATATCTCCAAAAAGATTTGCCAATATGCAGAGAGCTGAAAAAATGGGCTGAAAAGTATTTTGTTGCATGCGATATTGCAAACAAAGTTTTTGAATACCTGCAAAGCAAGGACGAGGCAGTTAAAGCGGAAATTCTTGCGCTTGCGGATAAATATGCATCATTGCCTGCAAGGCTTTCAAACGATATTGATATCCGTGCAGAGCTTAAAGAAGAATTCAAAATAGAATAAAAAGGAGAATTACCATGACAGTTGTTATAAGATGGATATCGGCAATTATGGCGGTGCTTATAGGCCTGCCAACCCTTCTGGGCGCAGTGTTCCAGAGCCTGACTAAAATCGGCTATGACGAAAGGCCCGTTGAGGCAATTTCAGAGAACTTCCTTGAAGGCTCGGGCAACTTTATTGAAGAGGCAAGTGCGGAATATTGGTCCGTGGGATATGCAAAAAATGTTCTCACCCCCGAGGATGTAGAGGGCAGCCGATATTTTCTCGGCGGATTTCTTAAATTCCCTGCTCAGGAAGCAACGGGCGTTAAGGATGACCTTTGCGTAAGAGCAGTTGTTCTTGACGATAATTCAGGCAGAGGCGCAGCCGCATTTGCATGGATTGACGGCATCGGCCTTATGAATGCCGATATCAAGGATATCCGCGAAAAGCTCAGCGACATAACGGGCAACGGCAAGCTCATAAGCATTAACGTTGGCTCAACACACACCCACAGCGGCGTTGACACTCAGGGCCTTTGGGGCAACATCCCCTTCAGCGGCAGAAACGATGAATACATCAAAAACCTTGTTGAAAAGGCTGCTGATGCAATCAGAACGGCATATAATCAGCGCAGCGAGGGCGTTCTTTATTACGCCGCCAAATCCTGCCCCGAGCTTTTTGCAGACACACGCGACCCCTACTCAATCGATGACAAAATTCACCTTTTCCGCTTTGTTCCCAACGGAAGCGGCAAAAAAGAAATTTACATTGCCAATTTCGGCGCACATCCAATTAACCTCGGCTGGAGCAACACCGAGCTTTCGGGTGATTTCCCATATTACATTGAGCAGGCCGTAAACGGCAATTCAGGCGCCGATTTCCTTTTCATTCAGGGCGCAATCGGCGGCGGAATTCACTGCAACATGGGCGAGGAAAATGGCATTTCGCCTGAGGGCACGGGCTACGAGAAAATGCAGGAATACAGCGTTATTGTTGCAAATGTTCTTGCAGACCTTGCAAAGGTTGCTCAGCCCGTTGAGCCAATCCTCAACATCATTCACAAGCAGGTTGACTTTGAGGTTAACAATTTCATTTTCAACCTTGTTGAACGCGCAGGTCTTTGCAATGCAACGGCATTCAAGGAGAACGGCACAGTTTACATGTCAAGCGAAATCGGATATATTGAAATCGGCAAAACCATAAAAATTCTTGAAGTGCCCGGTGAAGTTCTTCCTGAAATCGTATATGGTAACTTCTTCTCCGCAGAGGAAGCATTCAACGGCACGGAATATCCCTACCCTGCTCTGAACACATATTTTGACGAAACGGACGACATTCTTGTTTTCGGCCTTTGCAATGACGCCGTAGGCTACATTGTTCCCGACAATGACTATTCCGCAAGCGGTGGCGACGGACACTATGAGGAAACCGTTTCAACCGGTTCAAAAAGCGGCACGGCGCTCTCAAAGGCATTCACAGAGCTTTTTGAAAGCCTTTCAAGCGCTGAATAACGGAGGTAAATAATATGGCAGTTTTGCGTTTTCTTGGTTTACCCAACCTTGTCAGAGGCATTATTTCCGCGCTTCTCGCGCTCATAGTTGCCGTAATGCCAGCTTCAACATTCACAACCGAGGAAGCAAGTTCCGAATATATGCTTGCAGGCGACAAAACCTTTTCGGAAATTGCGGGCGAAAGCTGGACAGTTGGCTTTTCAAAGGAAGCCCTCACCCCCGATGATGTAACATCGGATACATACTATATCGCAGGCTACAACACCAACAACCCTGCTCAGGGCGTGCTTGACGATATGTATGCAAAAGCAATGTATCTTGACGATAACACGGGCAGAGGCGGCGTAATAATCTGCGCTCTGGACTGTGTCGGCATCAGCCGCAAGGACATAAACGACATTAGAAAAGCGGTTATTGAAAGCGGCGAAATTCCCAACCTCAAGTCAATCAACATCTGCGCGACCCACACTCACTCAGCCGTTGATACTCAGGGTCTCTGGGGCTCCGCATTCTACTCTGACGGCAAGAACGACGCCTTTATGGAAAGCCTCAAAGAAAAAACCGCAAAGGCAATTATCGCCGCATACAAGGCCCGCGAAAACGGCAGGCTTTATTTCGGCACAGCAGAGGCGGAAGGCCTGCAGACAGACACAAGAACTCCCGTTGATTTTGATGCAACTGTTACAAGCATCCGCTTTGAACCTGCAAGCGGTTCAAAGGATACTTATCTTGTTAACTTTGCCTGCCACGCCGAAATGCTGGGCAGCAAAACAACCGTTGTCAGCGCGGATTTCCCTGCATACATGGACGATGAAATCAATAAACAGACGGGCGGCGCAAACGTTGTTTTCATTAACGGCGCGGTAGGCGGCCTTATTACGGGAGCTGAAATAGACAGTTTCCTTAAGGGCGAGCTCGAGGATTGCATTGCCCACACCAAGGAATTCGGCAAGAATGTTGCAAACCTTGTTATGGGCATAGAAAACGAAAAAGAGCTTGAACCCATAATAAACATCAAATCTCAGGCGGTCAGCGTTACCTGCGACAATACAGCTCTTCTGCTTGCCCGTTTCATAGGCGTGCTCAACAACGACGTTCTCAGACACAGCCCCTCTGAGGTTTCGATTATCTCAGAAGTTTCCTACATGGAGCTTGGCGCAAAACAAATCGGCATATATATGATTCCCGGCGAAATCTGCCCCGAGCTTGAAAGCGGAAACTTTATGCCTGCCGATGAAGCTGCAAACGGCGTTGAGGCGGAATATAAGCCACTGAGCGAAATGGCGAGATGCGAGCATAATTTTGTCCTCGGCCTTTGCAATGATGAAATCGGATATATTATTCCCGACAACGATTTTATGCTTCACGAATGGCTTCCCTACTTCAACATTCCCGTTGATTCCTTTGGCAGAAAACACTATGAGGAAACAAACTCCGTCGGCCCAAAAGCCGCAGGCATTCTTCTCGATGCGATGGAACAGCTTATAAGCTCTGTTAAATAAGTTAACGGATATCCCATCGTCAGAGATTAATTTTATCACTTAAAAAATCCGACCTGATTTAAACATCAAGTCGGATTTTTCTTTTATTCATACAAATTATTTAGTTCCGAATATTCTGTCGCCTGCATCGCCGAGACCGGGCACGATATAGCCGTGATCATTAAGGTGGTCGTCAAGGGCGCCAACATAAATTTCAACATCGGGATGGGCTTTTCTGAGCGCTTCAAGGCCCTCGGGGGCAGCAATGATACACATAAACTTTATATCCTTGGGGCTGCGCTTTTTAATCTGCGAAATTGCATCAATTGCCGAGCCGCCGGTTGCAAGCATGGGGTCAAGAACAATTACTTCCCTTTCCTCGATGTCTGCAGGGAGCTTGCAGTAATATTCAACGGGCATAAGGGTTTCAGGGTCTCTGTAAAGGCCGATATGGCCTACCCTTGCAGAGGGTACGAGAGCAAGAACACCGTCAACCATTCCGAGTCCTGCCCTGAGAATAGGAACAAAAGCCAGCTTCTTTCCGGCAATAACCTTTGTTTTCGCCATTGCAACGGGTGTTTTGGTATCAACCTCTTTAAGAGGCAAATCCCTTGTTGCTTCGTAGCACATAAGCATTGCAATTTCACTCACAAGGCTGCGGAATTCCATTGAAGTTGTTTTTTCGTCCCTTAAAAACGTCAGCTTATGCTGGATAAGGGGGTGCTCCATAATCATTACTTTTGCCATATCTTTCAACCTCCGATTAATTAAAATCTGTTTTCAAGGTCCGTTATCTGGTCAATCCTTCTCTGGTGGCGCTCCTCGCCGCTGAAAGGTGTATCAAGGAAAACATCAACAAGCTCCTTTGCCTTCTCGGGGGTCACTACCCTGCCGCCCAGGCAAAGAATATTGGCATTATTGTGGAGCCTTGTCATTTCTGCCGAGAATAAATCAGAGCAGCAGCAGGCACGGATTCCCCTCACCTTATTTGCCGCCATTGAAATGCCTACGCCCGTGCCGCAGAAAAGAAGGCCAAGTTCACATTCACCGCCTGCAACGGCTTTTGCGGTTTTTTCCGCAAAAACGGCATAGTCACATGAATCCGTTGAATATGTGCCGTAATCCTTATATTCGATTTTTCTTTCTTCAAGATGTTTGATGATAACCTGCTTAAGCTCAAAGCCTGCATGGTCACTTCCGAGTGCAATCATACCGATTCTCCTTTTTTTAATTTCAGTTCACGCTCCGCCTGCGGCAGCCTTAAATAAACGGGCGCAAGCAATGCGGAATCATTAAATTCATTTTGTTTTTCAGCAGCAAGAGCTGCACCGAAGGCGCGCTGATAGCGGCGATTTTCGCCTGCAAGATATGCATTGGGAATTTTCTCACCAAATGCCTTCAAGCAAATCTCAGCACCGTCGCCTGCAAGGTAAATTTTTTCATTGTATTGTGAAAGTTCTGCGCCAAGCTCATCAACGGAAATTGCTTTATCCTCACAGATGCGGGTCACTTCTCCGCCTGCGCAGCGGAAAAGCGCGGTGTAAACCTGATTGCACCTTGCATCCATTGCCGCGCAGACAATGCACTCCTCATCCGCAAAATTATAGGCGATGCTTTCAAGGGTTGAAACCCCTGCGCAGGGAATGTTATCGCAAAGGGCAAGCCCCTTGACCGCCGCAACTCCTATTCTGACCCCCGTAAAAGAACCGGGGCCCACATTGACACAGATTGCATCAATATCCTTAAGAGTCAGGTCGGCCTGAAAAAGAACATTTTCAACCATAGGCATAAGAGTTCTGCTATGGGTAAGTGCATTGTTAACAAAGCACTCGCTTATTAATCTGCCGTTTTCGGCAACCGCAACGCTTGCGGACTTTGCCGAAGAATCAACTGCAAGTATTTTCAAGGAATTCAGCTCCCGTTATTTCAATATTTCTCTCATCAGGATTATCTGTTTTTGTAATGGTAACTCTCACAGAATCCTCAGGCAGAATTGCCTCAATATTCTCGCTCCACTCAATTATCAGGCAGTTGCCGGCATCAAGATAATCAAAATAACCGGTTGAATAAAGGTCATCCCAGCCCGAAATGCGGTACATATCGAAATGATAAAGAGTTCTTGCACCTCTGTATTCATTGACAAGAGCAAAGGTGGGGCTGCTCACATCGCAGGCAATGCCCATTCCCCTTGCAAAGCCCCTTGTGAAAGCGGTTTTGCCTGCGCCAAGGTCGCCGAACATTGCAACAACCGAGCCGTCTTTTATATTTTTGCCCAGCAATTCACCGATTTTTTCGGTTTCCGCCGTGCTTTGTGTTCTGTAATTCGCCATAGTTTACCACCGTGAAGGAGTCCGTTCAACCTTCAAATCTTTCAATAAGTTCGTTAACCGTCTGCGGAACATCGGTAATAAGTCCGTCAACACCCATTTTAAGCAGCTTATTGACCGTTTCAGGCTTATTGACCGTCCACACATTAACCTTTATTCCGTGCTTATGAAGCCTTTTTACATAGGTTTTTGTAACGGCAAAATAATGAGGGTGAAGATAATCCGCCTTTATTTTCTTGGCAAATTCAACATAGCCGAAGAACATCTGCTTATAAAAATGCGCTTTATTGGGGGCATAAAGATAACCTGTTTTGCAATTGGGGTCTACCTTTTTGCACTCAATGAGAACATTGTGGTCAAAGCTGGAAATAAGCAGCTTTCCAAAAAGGCCGTGAGCCTTGACAGCATTAATCGTTTTTGCAACAATCTCCATATTCCCGTCGCGCGGAGGCTTGATTTCAATGTTCATTATTTCAATATCCGCGCCCTCGCAAAGGGTAAGAAACTCTTCAAGAGTAGGAATTTTTGTTCCTGCAAATTTCTCGCCGAAATAAGCTCCGAAATCATAGGTCAGAAGCTCCTCAAGAGTCATCTGACCGATATCTCCCTGACCGTTGGAGGTTTCGTCAATCGTGTAGTTATGACAAACAACGGGCACGCCGTCCTTTGTAAGGTGAATATCAGTTTCAAAGCCGTCAACACCTATTTCTATTGATTTCCTGAATGCGGGAAGTGTATTCTGAGGAGCCTCTCTGTTGGCGCCTCTGTGTGAAATAACCTTACAGTTAGTCATTTTGTCACCTTCAATAAGATTGTTATAAAGTTATTTTAACAGAATATATCCGTTATTGCAAGATGAAATTTGTCACACCCAACGGTGCTTGACATTCGAAAAAAGTAGTGTTAATATTGATTTAATAATATCTGAAAAGGATGATTTGTTTATGTATATGGAAAATTATGAATTCTGGTTTGTTGTGGGCAGTCAGTTTCTTTACGGCCCCGAGGTGCTTGATATTGTTGCCGCAAGAGCAGCCGAAATGGCTGAAAAAATGAACGAAAGCGGCCTTCTCCCCTGCAAGGTTGTTTATAAAGTAACAGCAAAAACATCGGAGGAAATAAGCGAAGTTGTTAAGGAAGCTAACTTCAACGACAGATGCGCCGGCATCATCACATGGATGCATACCTTCTCACCCTCCAAGATGTGGCTTAACGGCCTTAAAAATCTGCAGAAGCCCTACTGCCACTTTGCAACACAGTATAACAGAGATATCCCCAACGAAGAAATAGATATGGACTTTATGAACCTTAACCAGGCTGCTCACGGCGACAGAGAGCACGGCTTCATTGCCGCAAGGCTCCGCACGCCCCGCAAGGTAATTATGGGCTACTGGCAGGATGAAAAGGTTCTTGCAGAGCTTGGCAAGTGGATGCGCTCCGCAGTAGGCGCCGCATTCTCAAAGCAGCTTAAGGTTATGCGCTTTGGCGATAATATGAGAAACGTTGCCGTTACCGAAGGCGATAAGGTAGGCGCTCAGGAAATCCTCGGCTGGGAGGTTAACACATGGCCCGTAGGCACACTTGTTGAATATATCGATGCCGTTACCGAAGCTGAAGTTGATGCCCTTATGGCTGAATACGCCGAAAAATATGAAATTGCAACAGATAACCTTGCCGCAGTCCGCTATCAGGCAAAAGAAGAAATTGCAATTAAGAAAATGCTTGACGAGCAGGGCTGCATGGCTTTCACAAACACTTTTGAGGATCTTTACGGCATGGAGCAGCTCCCCGGCCTTGCAAGCCAGCGTCTTATGGAGCAGGGCTACGGCTACGGCGGCGAAGGCGACTGGAAGGTTTCCGCAATGACAGCCGTTATGAAAGCTATGACCGAAGGCATGAACGGCGGCACGGCATTTATGGAAGATTACACATACAACCTTGCACCCGGTGCGGAATATTCACTTGGCGCTCATATGCTTGAGGTTTGCCCAACACTTGCTGCAGATAAGCCCCGAATTGAAGTTCATCCTCTCGGCATCGGCGGCAAGAGCGACCCTGCAAGGCTTGTTTTTGAAGGCAAAGCCGGCAGCGCAATAGTTATCAGCCTTGTTGATATGGGCGGCAGGCTCAGAATGATTTGCCAGGACATCGAATGCGTGAAGCCCATTCTGCCCATGCCCAATCTTCCCGTTGCAAGAGTTATGTGGCGCGCAATGCCCGACCTTTGCACGGGCGCAAAATGCTGGATTATTGCAGGCGGCGCACATCACACCGTTCTTTCATACGATGCGGATGCCGAAATGATGCGCGATTTTGCAAGAATCATGGACATTGAGTTTGTTCATATCAATAAAGACACTACACCCGAAAAGCTGGAAAATGAGCTTTTCCTCAATGACCTTGCAAGAAAACTTAAATAAAAATTTTTAAGAGCCTCACTTCGGTGCGGCTCTTTTAAAGCAGGTGCTGATCATGGGAATATTCTTTACAAAAGTTACAGCTTTTATAACAGCTCTTTTCGTTTGGTTCGGAGTTATATTCTGCCCACAGACAACGGAAGGTGTTTTTACAGACAAAAACGAAGAAACAACTCAAACAGAATTTGATGAGGGCGAATTTATTATGGGCAAATATGATATTATTGTTGCACCCGACGGCGATGATTCAAACGCCGGCACACTTGATGCACCCCTGAAAACACCCGAAGCTGCAAAAGAAAAAGCAAAATCCTTTAAAGGCGTTGCAGACGAAACAGTTACGGTCTGGTTCAGAGAAGGCACATATTGCCTTGAATCTGCGCTTAATTTCAATTCAGACGACCTCGGCAATGTTGTTTACCGTTCATACCCCGACGAAAAGGTTGTGTTCTCGGGTGCAAAAGAAATAAGCGGATGGAGCGAAACGGTAATCAACGGAGTAAATGCATTTGTAACCGATGTTCCCGTTGAAAACGATGATGATTATTTCCGTTCACTCTTCAAGGACGGTAAAAGACTTTCACGCTCCAATTATCCGAAGGAGGGAGTTTTCAAGGTTAAAGACCCCAAAACGGATGAAGCCGTCCCCTCAGAATGGGCACCCGAATTCTTTACACATTCGGCAGTTTTCTATGCACATACGGATGACATCCTGGATTTTGAAAACCACGGTGATGTTGATATAAGGCTTATGCACTTCTGGTGCGACGAGCTTATGCCGATACACTCGGTTGACACTGCAACGGGCAGAATAGAAACAACAAAACCCTCATCAATGAAAATAAGGGTTGACGATAACTTTGTTTATGAAAACGTAAAGGAAGCTCTTTCACTCCCCGGTGAATGGTATCTTGACCGCAGCGAAGAAAAGCTCTACTACATCCCTGAAGCAGGCGATACAGTTGATAACACCGTATTATGGGCAGGCATGGCAGAGCAGCTTATAACCGTTGACAATGCGGAAAACATCTCATTCCAAGGCATAAATTTTGAAAACACAGACTGGAATCATGTAGACGGCACTCATACCGGCAAAGCATTTGCTCCGACACATCCTTTATATGAAAACATAAAATACGGTGCCGTTCATCCCCAGGCAGCATTTGAAACACCTGCCGCAATTTATATTTCCGCATCATCGGGAATTAACTTTACCGACTGCCGTTTTGAAAACATATCATACACAGCAGTAAAGTTTGACAAGGCCTCAAAGAGCTGCAACATCTCAAGTTGCATGTTCAACGAAATCGGCGCAAATGCAATCTTCATCCACGGCGATTTTGTTGTTCCCGCAACAACACAGAACATTAATGTAACAGATTGCCATATCAGCAGATACGGCAGAATCTTCAACAATTCAATCGGCATTCTCCTCACCCACGCCATTGACTGTGACCTTAAGAACAACGAAATTCACGACGGCTGGTACACAGGCATTTCCGTAGGCTGGAACTGGGGATATACCGATAACCCAACCAACAACATAAACATCAGCAACAACCTTATTTATAATATCGGCAACGGCTGGCTTTCCGATATGGGCGGAATATACACCCTCGGCATTCAGCCCGACACGGTTATTTCGGGCAATGTTATTTACAATGTAGGGTGTGACGACGGTGTGTATGGCTACGGCGGCTGGGGTATTTACCTTGACGAAGGCTCAAGCGGCATGCTTGTTGAAAACAATCTTGTTTACGACTGCTCGTCAGAAACCTTCCACCAGCATTACGGCAAGGACAATGTTGTCAGAAACAATATCTTTGCATTCGGCGGCGAAGGCGCATTCATAATCACAAAACATGAAGAGCATAATTCGCTGACACTTTCCAACAATATCCTTGTTGTTAATGATGCCACTGTATATGCTTTTAACACAGAAAGCGATTGGTTTGTTGATAACGGCAACCTTTACTGGGATTATAAAAACGGCGGCAATGTTTATTCAGGTTATAATATGGAGCTTTCAGAAAGAAAGTCGCTTGTAACAATGAAATTGCAGGGTTATTACAACAATGCCGTTTTTGCCGACCCGCTTTTCAGGGATGCGGAAAACAGAGATTTTACCCTTGCGGAAAACAGCCCCGCACTTGAAGCAGGATTCAAGCCCTTTAAGTACGAAGCAGGTACGCTGACGAAATTTAATTAGTGTAAACTTAACCCCCGATATTTGCACACACAAATATCGGGGGTTATAATTTTTAATCCCATTCGCTGCCCGTAACGGTATCCATATCTATTCCCTTTGTGTCGTGAGTTTTGCGCACAAGAGCAAAGAATGCGGCGATAAAGCCGGGAACAAGCAGAGCAAAACTGACGATGCCCGTTACGCTGTTGCCGAGAATTGTTATGAGCGGCAGGCTGACTATGTAGGAAATCGCAACGCCGATTGCCGTTACGATAAACTGCGCCGACATGGTTGATGAGCGAAGGTTTGTTGGTGATGATTCGCCAATCATCATTATAAGCACATCGTTTGTTGAATAAAAGCTGCCTATGCATGCGCCGCAAAGGAAGCCCACAAGGTAAGGATTCCACGCCATCCTTGCGCCGACGGAGAAGCCGATAAATGCAAGCAGGCAGTTAACTGCTGTTGTGATTGCGGCAGCTTTTCTGCCCTTTGAATCGGAAATAAAGCCCATAATAACCTGAGAAACGGCGCAACCTACAGGAAACATAAACAGAGCCGTTGTTACGGGGCCGAGGCTTACATAATTCATAACTTCATCACCCAAGGCGGCGAACATTCCGTTTTCAATGTAATTCTGCGCATAGCCATATGACATTATAACCTGATAATTGATTGTGCCGATAAAGCCAAGGTTTGCAAGCGCAGATGTGATATAAAGCCAGCGGAGCTGATTATGCTTCCATGCAAATTTGAGAGCGTGAATAAGACCGCCCTGAGCATTTTCGGAGCTTTTGCGAGCCTTTTCAGCCTCACGCTCTTCATCGGTCATATGCAGATAACGAAGGCGCGAATCAATAAACGAATCTGTTTCCCTTGCCGTAAGCAGAGCAATAATCGCCGTTATAACACCCACAACCGCAGGCACAAAATAAACAAGGCGCCACTGGGTTGCATCCTGCATTAGTGTTCTGCGCATAAAAGGAATAAGCATAACAGCCATATTGGCAAAGAATTTTATTGAAGAATAAACCCTTGCTCTGTGCTTTGACGGCGATGATTCCATGATATACACAACATGCATATCGTGAGGAACGAAAAACTGAACAAGCACCGCACCGATAAAATAGAGAAACAGATTATTCGAAAGGAAAATGATCAGCATTGCAAGGCTCATTCCGAAAGTGTTGATTAAAAGGAATCTTTTCCTGCCCCAACGGTCCGCAAGAGGTCTGTAAAGCAAGCCCAATGCCTGAAACGGCACAACAAGAATTGAAAGAATATCAAGCAGACCGACAGAGCTTTCACCGTATTTTGAAAAGAGGTCGTTTGCAATTTCGGTTTTCATCAGAGTGCCTATCTGGGAGGCAATTTCATCCGTTGCATATATAAGAGCAATAATCAGAACAAGATAGGCAAAATACATGTTTTTCTTGGGGCGTGCCTTTTCTTTTTCCCATTTTCTGATTTCTTTTTTTCTTTTAAGCTGCATTTTTTGCAGCTTTTCGGCTGTCATTTCTTTCAAATCCATCGCCTCACATTCTTTTTGGAAATTATATCATAATAAATCCAAAAAAACAACTCGGAATGCGAAACACACTCCGAGTTAAAATTATTTGCTTTTGCGGTAAATTCCGTATGAATAAACAACAGGAACAATCACAGCAACCGCAATAACCGCAGCCATAACGGGAATTGAAATTTTCTGCGGCAGGAATGCGGCAACCATCATAACAAGACCCGATACAAACCATAGAATGCCGCCGATGCGGTGGGTTTTGTTCCAATTCTCCTCATTTTCAAGCGTCCACTTGATCTTGATGCCGAGTGTATGATTCTGCTTACATTTGGGAAGATAGTTGCCGATAACGCAGAACATTAGTCCCAACAAAAGATAAACAACCGTAAGCATATTGAACTGTTTACCCAAGGCTGCGCAATAAATTGCGCCGCTTAAAACCCAAAGTAAAACAGGACAAATCCAAAGCACGATTTTTTGCATTTTGGGGCTTTGATTTTTGTTTTTCTTATCCTTTTCCGTCACAAAAACACAGAGCCATTGGAGTGCAAGCATAAGCAATGGTAAAACAAAAATAAATACTGCTTTTCCGCTGTAACCGTCTGCTTCGCCATATATATTCCAATGAATAGGTATTTGCTCGGGAAGCTTATTCATCAAAATCATTCCCACAGGAATGGGCAATAATATTGCCAAAGACGAAAGCACAAGAGTGAGCTTATTATTTTTAATCATTTGTATTATCTCCTTTCAGGTCGGTTATCCAGAGCATAATTTCCTCCAGCACGGAGGCGTTAAGCTCATAAAAAATAAACTTGCCTTCCCTTGTGTCACGGATTAAATCCGCATCCTTAAGCACGGAAAGATGGCGTGAAATTGATGCGCCCGTGACGGGAAATTTTTCGCATATCTCCCCTGCAGACATTCTGCCGCCCTTTAGCATATTGAGAATTTCGCGGCGGATCGGATCGGCAAGAGCCTTCAATGTATTATTTATTCCCAAGTTATCAGCTCCTTGTCATTTAACATTTAACCTAATCGTTAAATGTATTATAGCATATGCTGCTCGGTTTGTCAATATCAATAAAAATTGCCCCGGAGATTATCCCCGAGGCAAGGTATTACTTCAATATGCAGTTAATGAGCCACCAAAGAGTGCCTTCCTTGTAGAACTTATACGATTTATCGGCAACAATATTGCCATTAACCAGAAGGTTATCAAAAACTCCGTTGCCGCCAAACTTATCAGCTTCAAGCACGGCATTTTCAGTATCGCTTCTGAAGGATGCACGGAAATTGGTAACAACAGATTCAAACAAACCGTCTACCTTAAAGGCAACCTCCTTGCCACCTGCACTTGAATACCAGAAGCAGAAGCAATTATGATAAATATTGGAAATATTGCCTGCCATGCGGAAACCGTTGCAAAACTGGTCACTGTAGCAGAAATCATAAATGTTGTTGCCCGATTCATCATAAAAGCCGCAGCTGTTTTCAAAATCCGTGTAATCCGAATAATAAAGAGGATGAATGTTCCTCATTGAATTGGAGCATGATTTTAGGTGCACGCCGATAAAAACATTGCCTATACGGATGTTGGTGAAGGTGTTGTCAAAGCCTTCAATCAGAATGCCGGTTGAATCCGTGCCGCCCGTGCCGATAATATTGACATCGCTTACATCCGCATCGGATGAGCCGCTGTTTGCGCCGTATTTGACATGAATACCCACAACTGCATTTTTTATCGAAAGGTTACAGATTTTTGTTTCTCTGCCGCCGTCAATGCTGACCGCATTTGCCTTGCCGCTGCCGTCAATCACGCCGCCCGTAAGGGAATAATTGCTGCCTGCGGTGTGGGTATCGTTTGCGGCATCCTTGCCGCCGAGACGAATCATTGCATCGCTGCCCTGCCAGCCGTCAGCAGCCTTGATAACCGCATAGTTTGAAAGCTGCAGGTCAACGCTTTTGCGGGGATTTGCAGGGGTAAATATGCTTTTGCCGATAACATAAACGCCGTCAGGGAAATAAATTGTTCTGTTTGGGTTTGCATCAATTATCTGCTGAATTTCGTCGGCAACATCTGCGCTGCCGTCAGCCTTTATATAATCGGTAACAACAACATAACCCAATGCCGAGGCTGCACTTGTATCAACATTTTCTGATGCATATGCAAGGCTTACGGCGTTATCAACCTCCGCCTCAAGCTGCTCAATATCCGCTGCGGAATTGTTGGAATAAGCAACGGAGATTTCACTTGAGGACTGATTTTTAATCGCAAACATTCCGCAAAATATAACGGTAATAATCAACAACACAGAAATATTTCTTTTCATTTTATGTTTCCTCCGTAATATTTATTGTTGCCAACCTTTCATATTCTTCATCCGTTATTTCGATTACCCTGCCGTGCTTGAAGCCGTAAGGGAACGAAAACTGCTCGGGAACACGCTCAAAATTCATATCCCCCTCTGCAGGCGAAACAAAGGGAACATAGCCCATTTTTTCCCTTTCACAGCCGAAGAAATCAAGCATCAGGCACCATCTGCCGTCAGGCAGGGTGTAAACCGTGGGGCCCTCGTATGAGCCTGCGCGGTTAATTTCTTTTTCCATATACTCCTCAAATGCGCTGTCATGCTCAAAGGGGCCGTAAAGGCTTTTTGAGGTTGCATGCATATTCATGGGCGGCTTATCGGCATTCTTATAGAAAAGATGGTAAGTATCGCCAACCTTGGTTATATGGGAATCAAGAATTTCGTTATCCTTCGTGAAGTAAAGCTCAGGGTGTGTAAAGGTTTCAAAATCTTTGGTTCTGCTGCAATAAATTGACATATGCTTATAGTCAGTTTCCTTAACGGTTGAGCCCCAATGAATCAGATATTCGTCATTCACTTCATCGTAAAACACCTCGGGTGCCCACATGCAGCCGAAATCGTCCCTGCCGAAATAAACCAGCTTTTCCTCGGAAAAATCAACAAGATTTTCGGTTTTCCACATCCTCAGGCACTTACTGCCCGTTCTGTTAACATTCTGCCAATTAACATTATGGTTTTCATCCATGCGGTAAGCAATGCAGAGGTCGGTTGTAATAACAACAAAACCTCCCGTATGAAGCCTGACAACCTCAATATCGCGGCATCCCTTTTCGCCAAGCTGAGCGGTCAGAACGGGATTGCCGCCGTTAACGGGCTGCCAATTAAAGCCGTCACAGCTGATTCCGAAATAAACCTGCTCGCCGTCGGGGGTCAGTTTTTCTTTAAAATGTGTAAAAAGATAAGGCATAAAATGCTCCTTCGTTTTTTCTTAAATTATAAGCGATATCCGCTCATTCTTCAAGATGTTTCTCCAAATTTTGTGAGCAACCGTTTTGTTGACAAATAAACGCCTAAGTGATATAATGTTTTAATATTTTATAAAGTATTTCAGGTGAACCAATGAAGAAAAACATTTACCTTGTGCAGGTCAGCGCGGTTTACGGCGAATCCGTCAAAACGGCCTATCTGCCCTATGCATCGGGCTGCCTTGCCGCCTATGCATGGAATGACGCCGCGATTGCGGAAAATTACAATCTCGGAAGATTTATTTTTATAAGAGAAAATATTGACCGCGCCATTGAATCGCTGGAGGAGCCCTTCCTTGTCGGCTTTTCTTCTTATATCTGGAATATGGAATACAACCGCGAATTTGCACGGAAACTCAAGGAAAGGTATCCCGAATGCATCGTTCTTTTCGGCGGACATAACGTTGACCCCGATGGCGGAAACCTTGAGGAAATGCCCTGGTGCGACATCGTTATTCACGGCGAGGGCGAAAGACCCTTCAAAGAGCTTTTACTTGCCCTTGCAAACGGAAGAAGCCTTGCAGAGGTAAATAATATTTCATACCGAGAAAACGGCAAAACCGTTACAACTGAAAAAACGCTGCCCTGCGAAATTGAGGATTACCCCTCACCCTACCTTACGGGCTGCTTTGATTCAATAATCGAAGAATCGGGCATTTCGCCTTCAATTATCTGGGAAACAAACAGAGGCTGCCCCAACCGCTGCGCATTCTGCGACTGGGGTGCGCTTAAGGCAAAGGTGCGCCATTTCCCCATGGAAAGAATCAGGGCAGAGCTTGACTGGATGGTAAAAAATAAGGTTGAGTATGTTTACTGCGCCGATGCAAACTTCGGCCTTTTTCCGAGAGATACTGAAATTGCGGATCTGATTATTGAATACCGTGATAAATACGGATATCCGCAGGTTTTCAAAACCAATTACACAAAAAACCGCGACGAGGTTGTTTTTGAAATCAGCAGCAAGCTGATAAAGAAAGGAATCGGCAAATCCCCCACTCTTTCTTTCCAGAGCCTTTCTCCCGAGGTGCTTAAAGCAATCGGCAGGAGCAACATGGAGCTTGAACATTTCAAGAATCTGATGATTAAATATAACAGCGCAGGCGTTCCCGTTTATTCGGAGCTTATTCTGGGGCTTCCCGAGGAAACCTACGACACGTTTTCAAACGGAATCTGCACTCTTCTCGAATGCGGACAGCACACCTGCATCGGCATTTATCCCTGTGAGCTTTTGCCCAATTCTCTGCTTGCGGACCCCGAATACAAACAGAAATACGGCATTGTGACCGTCCGCACTCCATTCAGCCAATATCATTGCAAGCCGAACACAGACGACGTTGGTGAACTCTCAAATATAATTATTTCAACAAATTCAATGAACCTTGAGGACTGGCGCAGGTCATTCATTTTTTCAATCTGTGTTCAGGCCTTTCATAACCTTGGCCTTACCCGTGCCCTTGCAATTTATCTGAGGCACGAAAAGAATGTTTCTTACAAAGAATTTTATGAAAGACTTATCCGCTGGCTTGATTCTCAGCCGACAGATTCCGCAGGCGGCGGTGCCTATGCACACCTGAAGCAGCTTACGGTTGACGTAAGCGAGGGAAATGGCACTTTTTCCGTTCCATACGGTGAAAACGAAATCATAACATGGAGCTTTGAGGAATATATATTTTTCCGTTTGTCAATGGAGCTTAACAGATTTTTCGGCGAGCTTTCCGGATTTGCAGCCACATTTGATATTGAGGAAGATATTCTGCAGGCCCTGCTCGGCTATCAGAAAGATATTATCAGACAGCCCTTTGAAAGCAGGGCAACAATCAGCAGCAGCTATGATTTTTACGGCTACTTCAACCGCATTTATGCAGGCGGCCATGCACCCCTTGAAAAAAAGGAAATAACACTTGTTTCCGAGGGTGAGGAATTCAGCGGCTGGGATGAATATGCACGGGTCTGCATATGGTACGGCAGACGCGACGATGCGCAGCTTAACACAGGCAAAAAGAACAAAATCAAGAGGTAAGAATGAAAAATTTATATCTGGTACAAGTTGATGTTTCCGCCTGCACGGGCGCAGAGCAGGCCTACCTGCCTTACACAGCAGGCGTGCTTGCCGCCAATGCATTTCTCAACGAAACGATTAAGGAAAATTACCGCTTCAAGGAATTCATTTTTTTGCGTGAGGATGCGGACGAGGTTGTTGCACGGATGGAAGAGCCTGCGGTTGTGGGTTTCTCAAACTATTGCTGGAACACAGAATACAACAAGCTCCTTGCAGGCAAAATAAAAGAAAAATGGGCAGATTGCCTTATTATTTTCGGCGGTCACAACGTTCCCGAAAGCGAGGATTTCCTTAAGGAAATTCCCTATATAGATATCCTTTGCCACGGCGAGGGCGAGGAAACCTTCCGCGATGTTCTCATTGCCGCCGTCAGCGGAGATTTTTCAGCCGTTGACAACATATCATACCGTGACGGAAAGAAAACTATTAGCACAAAAAGAACCTCTCCCGGCGAAATCGCAGGCTACCCCTCCCCTTACATCGACGGCTGGTTTGACGAAATAGTTGAAAGCCACCCCGAAATAACCTTCAATGCGATTCTTGAAACAAGCAGAGGCTGCCCCCACAGATGCGCCTACTGCGATTGGGGATTGCTGAAATCAAAAACCCGCCTTTTCCCCATGGAACGGATTCTTGCGGAAATCAAGTGGATGTCGGAGCATAAAATTGCCTTTGTCTGGGGCGCCGATGCCAACTTCGGCCTTTTTGACCGTGACATTGAAATCGCTCAGGCGCTTATAAACGCCAAAGAATCCACGGGATATCCCGAGCGGATGAGAATGAACTATTCAAAGACCAACTTTGAAAATGTTTTCACAATAGTCAAAAAGTTCAAGGAATGCGAGTTTGACAGAATAGGCGCAACTCTTTCATTCCAGAGCCTTTCGCCCGAGGTTCTTCACAATATCGGCAGAAAAAACATGTCCCTTGACTTTTTCAAAAGTCTGCTGACGCGCTACAACCAGAACGGAATGAAGGCTTATTCCGAGCTCATTCTCGGCTTGCCCGGCGAAACCTATGAGAGCTTCATCAGGGGCATCGGTCAGCTTTTTGAAATCGGTCAGCACTATGTTTTTGAGGTATACAGCTGCATTCTTCTGCCCAATTCAATTATGGGTCAGAGCGATTTTGTTGAGCAATTCGGAATAAAAACCGTTCGTTCTGAAATTCTGCGCCCCCACTTTGCAACCGAGGCATTTGCCGTTCCCGAATATAACAACATAATTGTTGAAACGAACTCAATGAGCCGCGAAATGTGGATAAGGTCAACCGTTTTCTACTATTTTGCAAAAGCCTTCCACGGCAACGGCTTGCTGAGGGCGTTTGCAATCTGGCTTCATTATGAAAAAAACATTCCTTACGAGCGTTTTTACGACGGAATAATTGATTATTTTGAAGCAAATCCCGAGCTTTTTGTTTCGCGGATGTATGCTGAAATCAGGCAGCATGCCGATGAAATTTCACAGGGCATCAACAACAAAAAGCTCCTGTTTGACCCCTGCGGCGACGTTGTCTGGGATGACCATGAATACATTGTTCTGAATTTCCTTGCGAAAAAAGAAAGATTCTTTGATGATATGCTGCCATACCTCAGGAGCTTTGACATCCCCGAGGATATTTTTGCAGACCTGCTTGAATATCAGAAAAATATTCTGCGAATCCCCTGCGAGAAAAAACGCGAAATTCACCTTGACCATGATATTCACAGCTACCTGCAGAGTGTTTACGTCAACGAACCCAAGCCTCTGAAAAAGCTGAGCCACATTCTGAAATTAACTGATACCGATGTTATGGGTAACTGGCGTGACTTCGGTAAATTCGTTATATGGTACGGCAGAATGGGCTGGAAATCATATAAGGACAAGGCGCAGATAATTGAATGATAACAAAAAACCGTTCCTTTCATAACTGAAAGAAACGGTTTTTATTTGTATTAATCCAAATCATCGATATGGACAACGATCTGCTTTTTCTTATCTTCAGGTGTAAATAATAATTCCGAATTATCATTCGACGAATCCTGAGGGGGTTTGGGGCCTGCAAATTCAAAATCATTCAGGCCGTGAGTCTGCCTTATTCCTGAGGGCGCTGCAGATCTGACCGGTGCAGGAGCGGCAGGTGAAGCTCCTCTGTTTTGCACCGCCGATTCAACAAGCATTTTAACTGCAGGGTATTTTTTGCAAACCAGGCTGATTGCATAACCGATTTCATCAGCATCGTTTTTAGACATGATTGATATGCGCCTGAACTGGGTTATATAAAGCACAATAAGCAGAACGGCAAAGAGAATTAATGACAGAGTTGAGGATACGCTGCAAAGATAATCATAAACTCCGTGAGCAAGAACGGGAACAACATAGCTCAGAACAAGCTCATTTTTTCCGCTTATGGGTTTTCTGATTTTTATAACGCCTTTGCGCATAAAGGCTCTTTCCAGCTTTGAGGCCTCATTTTTGATGTTCCACATTGAATAGAAGGTTCCCATGAGCACGCCGTCAAACATATGACCCGGAACTGCAGTAAAGGCTCTTACAACCGCCGTTGAAAAGCCGTAATCCAATGTATAAAGAATATTTTCAAACGCCGCAAAGCCGAGTGAAATAAAAACGGCATAAATCAATCCGTCAAAATAACTGTTGAAATGCTTGCTGTTCCTTGTCACAAAGAAAAGAACGAGCCATTTGAAGCCCTCTTCGATGCAGGCAACTCCCAGAGTGTTTGAAACAAAAAGGTAGATGTGATAAAGAAAGGGATTCAGAAGAACAGCGCCGTCCTCTTCAACGCCGAAGATGGAGAAAAAACTGTCAATAACACTGTTCACGGGCCCGCTGACCATAACAACGGGAAATGCAATCAGCGCGCCGAGAGCCAACAATAAAAGAAGAAAACCCAACGGCTCTTTTTCAACTCTGTCCTTTTTGTAAATATAGCAGCAAAGAATGATTGCTGGCAAAAGCGCCGCCGCAACAAGGATAATTGTGTATAAATTCATAAATTCAACCTCACTTTATTTGTTTCAGAATACTTCTTTGATTTTAGCGAGAATTTCATCATCCGCAGGGCAGAAGTCATAAAGCGGAATTTCTTCGGGAGTTATGCATTTAATATCGTTATGCTCAAGCATCCGGGGCTCTCCCTCTTCAATTTCAGCATTAAAAAGTGTCAGGTGAATGGTTATGTCGGGATATTCGTGGTCAACCTCCGTAAAAATATCCCCTACTCTTACGGTAACACCGATTTCCTCGCGGCATTCGCGGATAAGCGCTTCTTCAAGACTTTCGCCTTGCTCAACCTTGCCACCCACAAACTCCCACTGATATGCCCGTGTTTTTGTTGGCGGGCGCTGAAATATCATAAATTTTTCACCCTGACGAATCAGGGCAGCAACAACCTGAACCATAAAATCCCTCCGATTCTCATTTAAATTTAGACTATTTTCTGATAAAAGTCAACAAGTTTTGATTAAATATAATCACCAAAACAGCTCCTTTTCCGTTGTGCAAACTGCACATATAAAATTCACACAAATTCTTCATTCTTGTGCCGGTATATGATTTTTTGTTATATCGCTTTAATGTGCTAAATTTAAGGTTGACTTTGACTCTCCTTTTATATATAATAAAAGGAACCTTATAGTGCATAAGTGTTAAGTTATTTCAAAATTGCATATTCCGTCAGGAAATGCTGTTCAAAAAGGAGAGATTAGCATGAAAAAAATCACAATCGCAGACGCAACGCTCAGAGAGTGTGCACGCAGGGGTGATATCGCCCTCAGCTTCAAGGAGAAAATCGAAATTGCAAAGCTGCTTGACAAGCTCAACATCGATGTTATTGAAGCTGCACCCATCACTGATGAAAAAATCGATACACTCGTACTGCGCACTATAAGTCCCCTCCTAAAGAACAGCATTCTATCCTGCCCCGTCGGCAGCTCGGTTGAGGAAGCAGACAGAGCAATGAAATCCATTGCAGGCGCAAAAAAGCCCCGTCTTCTTGTTTCCCTTCCCGTGTCGGCAGTTCAGATGGAATATTTTTCACACAAAAAACCCGCACAGATGCTTGAGCTTATTGCAGCGCTTACCGCACACTGCGCATCAATCTGCGCTGATGTTGAGTTTGCTGCCGTAGATGCAACAAGAGCGGACAAGGCTTACCTGTTTGATGCTATTAAGCTCGCCATTGAAAACGGTGCAAAAACAGTTACAGTATGTGACACTGCAGGCGCACTTCTCCCCTCGGAGTTTGCCGCACTGATTGAAGAAATCTGCGAAGCTGTTCCCGCCGCAAAGGATATTACTCTTTGTGCAGAATGCAGCAACGCCCTCGATATGGCAAATGCATGTGTATTCTCGTGCATAGGCGCAGGCGCAACCCAGATTAAAACCTGCATCGGCAGCGAGGCACTTCCCAACCTTGAGCATGTTATGAAGGCTCTTCAGGTTAAGGGGCACACCCTTGATGTTACCTACAGTGTTAACTCAATGGCAATCAACCACTCGGCAAATCAGATTCTCAGAATGACAAGCGAAACTCACAGCGGCTCAGCTCTCGGCAGTGCGGCTGCAACAGGCGCGGCAAATGTTCTTCTTGACGATACCGCTGATATTGCAAAGGTCAGCAAAGCAATTGTTGCCCTCGGCTACGAGCTTTCCGAGGATGACACCTCAAAGGTGTTTGAGGCATTCAAAAATGTTTCGGGCAAAAAGCAGGTTGGCGCAAAGGAGCTTGACGCTCTTATCGCAACCGTTGCTCATCAGGTGCCCCCAACATACAGAGTTCAGAGCTATGTTCTCAATTCGGGAAATCTTATTTCCTCAACCGCAAACATTGTTCTTGAAAAAGGCAGCAGAACACTTAAGGCTGTCGGCATGGGCGACGGCCCCGTTGATGCCGCATTCCGCACAATCGAGCAGATTATCGGCCACCACTATGAGCTTGACGATTTCCAGATTCAATCGGTTACAGAAGGACGCGAGGCAATGGGCGAGGCTCTTGTTAAGCTCCGTTCAAACGGCAAGCTCTACTCAGGCAAGGGCATTTCAACCGATATTATCGGCGCAAGCATTATCGCTTATGTCAACGCTCTCAACAAAATCGTTTATGAGGAGGAAAATGTATGAGGCTCTCTTTCTCAACAAACGGCTGGCAGGAGCTTTCATGGGCTGAGTTTATAAACACGGCAAATGACCTTGGCTTCAGCGGCATAGAAATTCACAACATAACAGACGAAAGATTTACGGGCGAAAATGCGCCCTTCAGCAAAGCAAATTCATCGGCAACGGTTCACAAGCTCCTTGAAAACTCAATTTCAATCCCCTGCATAGACACCTACTGCAATGTTGCAGATGAAAAGGTTGCCGACGAGGGCTTTGAAGAGATTGCAACCGCCATTGAAATTGCCGCAAGAATCAGATGCCCCTATGTCAGAATCCATGCATATGCTACGGGAGCTGAAAAGCAGGCAGAGGATGCGGCGGTAATTTCACTCATCGGCAGGCTTATTGAAAAAGCCGAGCAGGATAATGTTGCCCTCCTTGTTGAAACGGTTGGCATTTATGCCGATACTTCAAGGCTGCGCGACCTTCTCAACATTTTCGCAAGCGACTACCTCGCAGCTCTTTGGGACATCAATCATCCTTACAGAGATTTCGGCGAGGAGCCTGACACAACAATCACCAACCTCGGCGCATACATAAAGCATGTTCATGTTAAGGACTCCGTTGTTGATGACGGCGAAATCAAATTCCGCCTCATCGGTGAGGGCAGCCTGCCTATCGGAACAATGCTGCGCGCCCTCGGCTCCGTTAACTATGACGGCTTTCTTTCCTGCGAATGCCAGCCTGAAAAGATGGAGGATTTCGGCATAGCAGACATTGTGTTCCCCCATTTTGTGAACACCATAGCTCTCTACGATAACGAAAAGAAAAGCGAAGAGCTTCTTTATACAAACAGAAGCGGCTCGGGCAAGTTCGTTTGGGAAAAATACAAGCTCATCAACAAAACTTTCTCTCAGGTGCTGGACACCATGGTTGAAAAGTTCCCCGATCAGCTTGCATACAAATACACAACACTTGACTACACGAGAACATATTCGCAATTCCGCGACGATGTTGACACCTGTGCAAGAGCCCTTATTGCTTTGGGCGTAAAGCCCGGCGACAAGGTTGCCGTATGGCTCACAAACCTGCCTCAGTGGTTCATCACCTTCTGGGCAACAACAAAAATCGGCGCAGTTCTTGTTACCGTTAACACAGCATACAAAATCCACGAAATCGAGTATCTGCTCAGGCAGTCCGATACTCATACACTTATCACAATTGAATCATGCCTTGATTCAAATTATGCAGAGTCAATCGCAACTCTTTGCCCCGAGCTTGAGGTTGCAGTGCCCGGCAAGCCCCTCCACTGCAGAAAGCTCCCATTCCTGCGCAATGTTATCACCGTAGGCTACCGCCAGAAGGGCTGCCTCACATGGGAAGAGGCAATGGATATGTCCGTCAGAGTTCCCATTGAAGAGGTTTACCGCAGGGCTGCCGCAGTTGACTGCCACGATGTTGCAAACATGCAGTATACATCAGGCACAACGGGCTTCCCCAAGGGCGTTATGCTCACTCACTATAACATAGTCAACAACGGCAAAACCATCGGTGACAGAATGGATATGTCCACTGCGGACAGAATGATGATTCAGGTTCCCATGTTCCACTGCTTCGGCATGGTGCTTTCAATGACATCAATGATGACCCACGGCGGCACACTTTGCCCCCTGCCATATTTCTCGGCAAAGTCATCGCTTGCCTGCATCAATCAGGAGCATATCACCTGCTTCAACGGCGTTCCCACAATGTTCATTGCAATGTTCCAGCATGAGGACTTTGCAAAAACTGATTTCTCATATATGAGAACGGGCATTATGGCAGGCGCTAACTGCCCGCCCGAACTTATGAAGCGTGCCGCTGCTGAAATGAACATGACGGAAATCCTCAGCGTTTACGGCGAAACCGAGGCTTCACCCGGCTGCACAATGGGCGAGGTTAACGAATCACTTGAGAACAGAACAGAAACCGTCGGCAGCGCCTTCCCCAATGTTGAATGCAAAATCATTGACCCCGAAACAGGCGAGGATTTGCCCGACGGCGAAAACGGCGAGTTTGTTGCACGCGGCTATAACATAATGAAGGGCTATTACAAAATGCCCAAGGCAACCGAGGCGGCAATTGATAAGGACGGCTGGCTCCACAGCGGCGACATCGCCTGCAGAAGGCCCGACGGCTATTATCTCATTACCGGCAGACTCAAGGATATGATTATCCGCGGCGGTGAAAATATTTATCCCAGAGAAATTGAGGAATTCATTTTCACCCACGAATATGTTCAGGATGTTCAGGTTATCGGCGTGCCCGACAAGAGATACGGCGAAGAAATTATGGCATGTATCATTCTTAAGGAAGGCTGCTCCATGACCGAAGAAGAAATGAAGGCCTACATTATGTCACATATGGCAAGGCATAAAGTGCCCCGTTACATTGAATTTGTTGAGGACTTCCCCAAAAATGCGGCAGGTAAAATCCTCAAATACAAAATGAGAGAAGATTTCGCAAAGAAACTCGGACTTTCAAAATAAACCAAGATTAAATTACCGAAAGGGTGTTATAAATGTTAAACATTAAGATTGAGAGAACAACTGCTCCCAAGCAGAAGCCCGATGAAAACAACCTCGGCTTCGGCAAAATTTTTACAGACCACATGTTCATTATGAACTACACAGAAGGTCAGGGCTGGCATGACCCCCGTATCGTACCCTACGGCAACCTTTCCCTCTCACCTGCCTGCATGGTTTTCCACTACGGTCAGGAAATGTTTGAGGGCCTTAAGGCTTACAAGGGTGCAGACGGCGAGGTTCGCCTTTTCAGACCCGAAATGAATGCAAAGAGAACAAACGACACAAACAAACGTCTTTGCATCCCCGAGCTTCCCGTTGAAGATTTCGTTCAGGCTGTAAGCGAAATCGTAAGAGTTGACAAGGATTGGATTCCCTCAGCTCCCGGCACATCGCTTTACATCCGCCCCTTCATCATTGCAACCGATGATTTCCTTGGCGTTGCTCCTTCAAAAACATATCTTTTCATCGTTATCCTCTCACCCTCAGGCGCTTACTACTCAAGCGGCCTTGCTCCCGTTGGCATCTGGATTGAAGATGACTATGTAAGAGCTGTTAAGGGCGGCATGGGCTTTGCAAAAACCGGCGGTAACTATGCAGCAAGCCTTGCAGCACAGGTTAAGGCTCATGACGACGGCTATTCACAGGTTCTCTGGCTTGACGGCGTTGAGAGAAAATACATTGAAGAAGTTGGCGCAATGAACATCTTCTTCAAGATTAACGGCACAATCGTTACACCCATGCTTAACGGCAGCATTCTTCCCGGTATCACAAGAAACTCAGTAATCGAGCTTTGCAAGAGCTGGGGTCTGCCCGTTGAAGAAAGAAAGATTTCCGTTGAGGAGCTTCTAGAAGCACAGAAGAACGGTACTCTTGAGGAATGCTTCGGCACAGGCACAGCAGCAGTTATCTCACCCGTAGGCAAGCTCCGCTACAAGGACGATGTTATGACCATCAACGGCGGCAAAATCGGCGAAATCAGCCAGAAGCTCTATGACACCGTAACGGGCATTCAGGGCGGCACCTGCGAAGATAAGTTCGGCTGGGTAACAGTTCTTTAATCACTATGGAAAGCAAAAGAATAACTCTTTTTGCAGGTCATTACGGCAGCGGGAAAACCAATATCGCAGTTAACTATGCACTTTGGCTGAAAGAGGATTATGACAAGGTTGTTATCGCTGACCTTGACATTGTTAACCCCTACTTCCGTTCAAAGGACAGCGAAAAGCAGCTTGAAGCAAGAGGTATTCACCTGATTTCATCGGAATATGCAAATTCCAATGTTGATGTGCCCGCAATGCCGTCGGAGGCATATTCAATAACCGATGATAAGTCCATCAGAGCAGTTATTGATGTTGGCGGCGATGACAGAGGCGCGCTTGCAATGGGCAGATACGCTCCTGCAATCCTCAGCGAAAATGACTATGAGATGCTGCTTGTTATCAACAAATACAGACCTCTTACCCGTGACTGCGCATCAACCCTTGCGGTTATGAATGAAATAGAAGCAGCCTGCCGAATGAAATTCACGGGAATTATCAACAATTCAAACCTCGGCGACGAAACCACCGAGGAAACCGTGCTTTCATCCTCGGCATATGCAGAAGAAATTTCAAAAGCAAGCGGTCTGCCAATCAGAATGACCACCGTAAAAGAAGATTTATACGATAAACTTAAAGAAAAAGTTGTTAACTGCACTGCGATAAGGCTTTATGTTAAGCAATCGTGGGCAAAACAGGAGGAAGATTTATGGCAAAAGTAACCTTTAAAACCGACCTTTGCAAGGGCTGTGGCCTTTGTGTCGGCGCATGCCCCAAAAAGATTGTGGCACTGCTCAAGGACGAAATCAATGCCAAGGGATATCATCCCGCAGGCATCACAGACCAGTCAGCTTGCATCGGCTGCGCATTCTGCGCAACAATGTGCCCCGACTGTGTTATTACCGTTGAAAAGTAAGGAGAAGAATTATGGCTGAAAAAGTTTTGATGAAAGGTAACGAAGCTCTTGCGGAAGCTGCTATAATGGCAGGCTGCCGCCACTACTTCGGCTACCCCATAACCCCTCAGACAGAGATTGCCGCATATATGGCAAAAAGAATGCCCGTTATCGGCGGAACATTCCTTCAGGCTGAAAGCGAGGTTGCCGCAATCAACATGATTTACGGCGCTGCTGCTGCAGGCAAAAGAGCAATGACATCAAGCTCAAGCCCCGGAATTGCTCTTAAGAGCGAAGGCATTTCATACCTTGCAGGTTCAGACCTCCCCGCTCTTATCATTAACGTTCAGAGAGGCGGCCCCGGCCTTGGCGGCATTCAGCCCTCACAGTCGGACTACTTCCAGGCAACAAAGAGCGCAGGTCACGGCGACTTCAAGCTCATCGTTCTCGCTCCCGCTTCCGTTCAGGAAATGGTTGACCTTACCTTCAAGGGCTTTGACCTTGCAGATAAATACAGAATGCCTGCAATGCTTCTTTCGGACGGCACAATGGGTCAGATGATGGAGCCCGTTTCGCTTGACATGGGTGAGGTTAAAGAATACGATAAGTCCTCATGGGCAGCATGCGGAACAAAGTGTGAGCGTGAGCATAACGTTGTCAACTCGCTGTTCATTCAGCCCGAAGAACTTGAAAAATATAACTTCGAGCGCTACGAGCGTTACGCTCAGATTGAAGCAAACGAAGTTATGTATGATGAATACAAAATGGAAGATGCTGAAATCTGCATCGTAGCATACGGCGTTGCAGCCCGTGTTTCACAGAACGCTATTGATAAGGCTCGTGAGCAGGGCATCAAGGTTGGTATGATTCGTCCCATCACCCTCTGGCCCTTCCCCAAGGCTGTTCTTAACGCTGCTGCCGACAAGGTTAAGGCATTTATCAGCGTTGAGCTTTCAATGGGTCAGATGATTGAAGACGTTGAACTTTCAATCCGCTGCAAGAAGCCTGTTTTCCTCTGCAACCGCGTTGGCGGTATGATTCCCACAACAGAGGATGTTCTTAATTCTATTAACAAAGCAAATTCCGTTGGAGGTGACAAATAATGATAGTTTTTGAAAAACCCAAGGCACTTGCCGATGTCCCCCTTCATTATTGCCCCGGTTGCACACACGGCATTATCCACCGCCTTGTTGCCGAGGTTATTGACGAGCTTGGCATTGAAGGCAGAACAGTTGGCGTTGCACCCGTTGGCTGCTCGGTTTTTGCATACAACTACTTTAACTGCGATATGATTGAAGCTGCTCACGGCAGAGCTCCCGCAGTTGCAACCGGCGTTAAGCGCTCACTGCCCGAAAACATTGTTTTCACATATCAGGGCGACGGCGACCTTGCCGCTATCGGTACTGCAGAAACAGTTCACTCCGCTGCAAGAGGCGAAAATATAACAATCATCTTTGTTAACAATGCAATCTACGGCATGACAGGCGGCCAGATGGCTCCCACTACCCTGCCCGGTCAGATTACACAGACCTCACCCTACGGCAGAAATCCCGAGCAGGTTGGCCTTCCCGTTAAGGTTTGCGAGCTCCTTTCAAATGTTGACGGCGCAACTTACCTTGAAAGAGTTGCTGTTAACAACGTAAAGAATGTTAAGAATGCAAAGAAGGCTATCAAGAAGGCTTTCCAGAATCAGCTTGAGGGCAAGGGCTTCTCACTTGTTGAGGTTCTTTCAACCTGCCCCACAAACTGGGGTCTCAAGCCCGACAAAGCTCTTGAATGGCTTGAAGAAAACATGATTCCTTATTATCCCCTCGGCGTTTATAAGGATAAGACAGCAGAAAAGGAGGCCGAATAATTATGACACACGAAATACTTCTTGCAGGCTTCGGCGGTCAGGGCATCCTTTTCTCGGGCAAATTCCTTGCTTATGACGGCCTTCTTGAGGACCGTGAAGTAAGCTGGCTCCCCTCCTACGGTCCCGAAATGAGAGGCGGCACCTGCAACTGCTCAATCATCCTCAGCGATACAAAAATCGGCTCACCCATCGTTTCAAACCCCAATGTTCTTGTTGCAATGAACCTGCCCTCACTCGATAAGTTTGAAAGCACAGCGGTTCCCGGCGCAAAAATCTTTGTTGACAGCTCACTTATTGACCGCAAGATTGAAAGAGACGATGTTGAGGTTTACTACATTCCCGCAACAAAGCTGGCATCGGATGAAAACCTTCCCGGCCTTGCAAACATGATTATGATTGGCCATGTTATTGCAAAGGCAGGCGTTATGCCCTATGAAAACGTTGAAACAACAATGAAAAAGCTGGTTCCCGCAAAGAAGCAGAACCTCATCGACCTTAACATCAAGGCGGTTGAAATCGGCTATAACTATTAATTAAAACAGTTAGGAGAAACCCACATGCTTGAATTAAAAGAAATAGGCCTGCGAGTTGCTTCCCTGCGCGAAACCTGCGGTCTTTCCGCTGCGGATATGGCCGAAAAGCTGGAAATTTCCGAGGAAAACTACAATGCTTTTGAGCACGGCGAATATGACTTTGCCATCAGCACGCTCAACAATATTGCTCTCATCCTCGGCGTTGACATTCTTGACATTATCAGCGGTGAATCCCCCCGCCTTACATCCTGCACCGTTGTTAAAAAGGGCAAGGGCTATGTTGTTAACAGAAATCCCGGCTACGAATTTTCACACCTTGCATACACCTTCAGAAACAAGAAGGCTGAGCCTTTCCTTGTAACTATCGACCCTTCGGGAAATCCTCCCGTTATGGACGAGCACGAAGGTCAGGAATTTGACTATGTTCTTTCGGGCAGCCTTCACCTTTATATCGGTGATATCTGCTACGAGCTCAACGAGGGCGACAGCGCATATTTCGATTCCACCATTCCTCACGCTCACAAAAATGTGGGCGACACTCAGGCACAGTTTATTGCACTTGTGCTGAAATAAGGAATTAGATCAAAAATAATCAGGAGTCGGAATAATGGCGATTTATGAAAAATTTATAGGCAGGTCAAGAGATTCTTTCGTTTCTCTCAAGGACTGCCAGGAAAACTTTAAGATTACATATGAGCAGGATTTTAATTTTGCTTATGATGTAATTGATGTTCTGGGCACGGAAAAGCCCGATAAGCTGGCTCTTCTCTATGTTTCAAATGAGCAGGAGGAAAAGCGCTTCACCTTCGGTGATATGAAACGCCTTTCAGACAAGGCGGCCAACTACTTTGTTTCCGAAGGAGTTAAGAAGGGCGACTCTGTTCTGCTCATCCTCAAGAGAAGCTACCTTTTCTGGATAATCACACTTGCTCTGAACAAAATCGGCGCAATCATGGTGCCCGCATCAAACATGCTTAAAGGCAAGGACTATGTTTACCGCTGCAACAAGGCAAAAATAAAGTATGCGGTTATTACGGGCGACGACAACTGCACCGAATATTTTGACGACAAAAAAGACGAATACGAAACCATTGAAAAGAAGTTCGTTACAAAGCACAAGGCTGTTGAAGGCTGGATTGACTTTGAGGAAGGCTTTGAAAAGGCAAGCGAGGATTGGAAAAGGCCTGCGGGCGATGCCGCAACAACAGTTGATGACACAATGATTATCAACTTCTCCTCGGGCACAACGGGCTACCCAAAAATCATTGCCCACGATTTCAAATACCCTCTCGGCCACATTATGACGGGCGTTTTCTGGCACAGAGTTGTTGATGGCGGAATGCATTTCACAGTTTCCGACTCAGGCTGGGCAAAGTCCCTTTGGGGCAAATATTATGGCCAGTGGATGGGCGAAACCGCAAACTTTGTTTATGATTTTGACAAGTTTGACGGTGCTGATATACTTTCAAAGCTGGAAAAATATCAAATCACTACCTTCTGTGTTCCACCAACAATGTACCGCCTTATGCTGCAGAATGACGTAAGCAAATATGACCTTTCGTCAATTACTCACTGCTGCACTGCAGGTGAAGCACTCAACGCGGATATCTTCAACAAGTGGAAAGAGGCAACGGGCCTTGAAATTCACGAAGGCTTTGGCATGAGCGAAACACCCGTCAGCATCTGCACCCTTTATCCGTGGACAAAGCCCGTGCCCGGCGCAATCGGCTTCCCCGCTCCCGGCCTTAAGGTTCACATTCTTGACGAGGACGGCAACCATTGCCAGCGCGGTACAATAGGCGAAATCTGCATCAAATCCCCCTCACCCGAGGAGCACCCCTGCGGCGTTGTTGCAAGCTACAACTTCAGCGATGAAGACACTGCCGATGCATACAGAGGCGGCTTCTTCCACACGGGCGACCTTGCATACAGAGATGAGCAGGGCAGATTTGTTTACTTCGGCAGAAATGACGACGTTATCAAATCCTCGGGTTACAGAATCGGCCCCTTTGAGATTGAAAGTGTTATGCTTGAGCACCCCTCAGTGCTTGAGGTTGCGGTTACGGGCGTCCCTGACCCCGTAAGAGGCTTTGTTGTTAAAGCAACCGTTGTTCTCCGCGAAGGATATGAAGGCACTCCAGAGCTTGTTAAGGAGTTGCAGACATATGTAAAAACAAACACTGCGCCCTATAAATATCCCAGAATTGTTGAATTCGTTGATGAACTGCCTAAAACCTTCAGCGGCAAGGTAAGGCGAGTTGAAATCCGTCAGAACGATTCAAACAAATAAACAATAAAATTGCCCTCACTTTCCGGTGAGGGCTTTTTTCATATAATAAATGTTACAAGTAAAACTACAATTCCAAGCACTATTCTATACCAACCGAACGGCTTAAAATTGTTGCGCTTCACATAATTCATCAGAAATTTTATTGCAAAAAGCGAAACTGCAAATGCTGTTACGGAACCGATAAGCAGAGCAATAATTTCACCTGCAGTAAAATTAATTCCGAATTTTATCAGCTTCAGCAGGCTCGCACCGAGCATTGTGGGCACCGCAAGATAAAAAGTGAACTCCGCCGCTGCAACTCTTGAAACTCCCAGAAGAAGGGCACCTATAATCGTTGCGCCTGAGCGTGATGTTCCCGGTATCATTGAAAGCGCCTGAAAGCAGCCGATATACAAAGCAATTTTATAATCTATCTGCGAGATTGAGCCGATTTTCGGCTCTCTTTTTTTATTGAAGTTTTCAACAAGTATAAACGCTATGCCATAGATAATAAGCATCAACGAAATCGTGAATGCATTTCCGAAATGAGCTTCAAGAAAATCATCAAAAAGCAAACCCAGCACGGCGGCAGGTATGCAGGCAATGAAAATATGCACCCACAGCATTATCCTGTCTGTTTTAAGTTCAAATTTTTTATTTTTCAGCTCAAAGGGCAGCATTCTGCGCCAAAAAACCGCAAGAACCGCAAGAATTGCACCAAACTGAATAACAACAAAGAACATTTCCTTGAATTTTTCGCTCATATCAAGAGGAACAAATGCATCAAAAAGCAGCATATGACCCGTGCTGCTGACAGGCAGCCATTCCGTAACACCCTCAATTATACCTATTAAAATCACTTTGATATACTCAATTAAACCCATAATCCACTCCCCTTTTGCATTATTATATACAAAAAGGCGCGCGCAAATTACTGCACACGCCTTGATTTTATTCAGTTTACACCGAAAAGAAGGTCTGCATAGGTGGGGAAAGGCCAATAATCGGCGCCCGTTATGCTCTCCGCTTCGTCGGAATATTTGCGGATTTCTTCCATTTTGGGAATAATAACATCCCTGAATTTGCCTGCCTTCTCAACCGCATCCATACGCTTGATTGCCGAAAGCTCTGATGAAAGCTCATTCACTGCCTTATACATTGATGCAACAAGGGCCGAAAGTCTTGTTGCGGTAGCTTCCTCGTAGGTGCAATCCGCTGCCGCAAATGCAGTTTTCTTGGAAGCCGCCGTGCTTCCCAGCTTGCCTATATATGAGCTGATTGCGGGAAGGATGTCCTTATTGACCATGTCAATTGCAGTAAGTGCCTCAATGTTGAGGGTTTTACAATAGTTCTGGAAGTAGATCTCCTGACGGGCTTCAAGCTCTGCTTTTGTGAAAACCTTATGCTCCTCAAAGAGCTTTACGTTCTTATCCGCAGTAAGGCAAGGCAGTGCATCGGGAGTTGTTCTGAAATTGAAAAGACCTCTCTTTTCAGCTTCCTTAATCCACTCATCATCGTAGCCGTTGCCGTTGAAGATGATGCGCTTATGGTCCTTGATTGTTTTCTTGATAAGGGAATGAAGAGCATCCTCAAAATTCTCAACATTTTCGAGCCTGTCTGCATAGGATTTGAGGGATTCCGCAACCGCGGTGTTAAGAACAATGTTTGCGCTTGCAATTGAGCTTGCCGAACCGAGCATTCTGAATTCAAATTTGTTGCCCGTAAATGCAAAGGGTGAGGTTCTGTTTCTGTCTGTTGTATCCTTGGGGAAACGGGGCAGAACGTGAACGCCGACCTTCATCTGCACAAGCTCTTTGGCGTCGTATGCAGTGTCATTTTCAATAGATTCAAGAATTTCGTTAAGCTCATCACCGAGGAACATTGAAACAACTGCGGGAGGTGCTTCGTTGGCACCGAGGCGGTGGTCATTGCCTGCAGTTGCAACGGACATTCTGAGCAAATCCTGATAGTTATCAACAGCCTTGACAACTGCGCAAAGGAAAAGCAGGAACTGCGCGTTGTCATAAGGTGTTTCGCCGGGCTCAAGAAGGTTAACGCCCGTGCTGGTTGAAATTGACCAGTTATTGTGCTTGCCGCTGCCGTTAACACCCTCAAAGGGCTTTTCGTGGAGCAGACAAATCATATCATGCTTCTTGGCAACCTTCTGCATAATCTCCATTGTGAGCTGATTATGGTCGGTTGCAAGGTTGGTTGTTAAGAAAATAGGGGCAAGCTCATGCTGAGCGGGAGCAGCCTCGTTATGCTCGGTTTTGGCAAGAATGCCCAGCTTCCAGAGCTCCTCATTAAGTTCCTTCATAAACGCTGCAACGCGGGGCTTGATTGAGCCGAAATAGTGGTCATCAAGCTCCTGACCCTTGGGGGGCTTTGCGCCGAAAAGGGTTCTGCCCGTAAAGATAAGGTCCTTGCGCTTGTTGAACATCTCTCTGTCCACAAGGAAATATTCCTGCTCTGCGCCAACGGTTGTTTTAACGCTTGTAACGTCATTCTGACCGAAAAGGCAGAGTATTCTTTTTGCCTGCTTGCCGATTGCTTCCATTGAACGGAGCAAGGGTGTTTTCATATCAAGGGCTTCGCCGCCGTAAGAGCAGAATGCGGTAGGAATGCAAAGCACGCCTTCCTTGATAAAAGCGTAAGAGGTGGGGTCCCATGCGGTGTATCCCCTCGCCTCAAAGGTTGAACGGATTCCACCTGAGGGGAAGCTGGATGCATCCGACTCGCCCTTAACAAGCTCCTTGCCCGAAAATTCCATAATAACCGTGCCGTCATTATTGGGGGAAATAAAGCTATCGTGCTTTTCGGCGGTAATACCCGTCATAGGTTGGAACCAATGAGTATAGTGGGTTGCGCCGTGTTCAACAGCCCAATCCTTCATTGCATTTGCAACAACATTTGCAAGCGCGATATCAAGACGCTTACCGTCCTGAATTGTTTTTTTCATTGCTTTATATGTTTCTTTGGGCAATCTTGATTTCATTGCCTTATCATCAAAGACCATACAGCCGAAATAATCGGGAACAAAATTCACACTCATCACTCCTAATTTTAAGACAATTAAGTATACTCCCTTAATTTTTCAAAGTCAAGGTTAAGATTGTATAATAAAACAAACAAAAAGCACCCTCCTTATATGGAGAGTGCCTTTATTTTACATTTTATTCGGGCTTTTTAATCTGATTAAGCTGGGCATTAAGCTCAAGAAGCTGCTCTTTGGTGAACTTGATGCCTGCGGTGCCAAGAAGTGAAGTAAGCCTGATAACCGTGAATCCGTTCATCATTTTCATAATGCCCTCGTTCATTTCAAAGCCGCCCATTGCGCCCTCTGCTCCGCCGACTGTCATAAGATTCTTCATAATCTGGCCAAACAGAGCCATGCCTTCGGGTGAACTCATAACCTCACCCATCTTATCGTTAAGTGAGAAATAGCCTTCGCGCTCGGTGATGTCAAACCAGTTGAGCACCGCACCCTTTTCCTTGAGTCTGTAAGCCTCGTTAAAGGTTTCAACCTTACGGATAAGGCTTTCATCCCTGCAATCGCCTGCAACGGCAAGGAGCTTTGTTTCAGCCGAAACTGGAACATCAAAATAGAAGAAGTGCTCTGCGCTTGCCTGCTTGCCGAGGCTTTCTCCGTTAACAAAAAGCTCAACCTCAGGCTGGTTCGAATAAATCGTAACCTTTGTTACCTCTTCAACGCGGTCAACATAACGCTTGCCGCAGATATGAACAAAGGGGTCATCGGAAAGCCATGCCTTATATGCATAGAATGAATCCTTCTTATACTTGCGGTCAAAGGTAACAAGACCCTTGTGGTTCTGGCCGTTTTCGCCACCCTCTGCACGGGCATCGGCGCCGAAATCAAACATATTCCAAACATGTGTTGCCCAGATATAAGGTCTTGTAAAGAGCTGCTTGATAAGCTCCTCATGGTAATATGCCTGGTATTCCTCGGTGTAGTCGCCCTGAGTGGGATTTGATGTGTGCCAATCAAGCGCTTCGCAGCCGTATTCGCTCATACCGACGGGAATGTTGGGGAATTTAGCATGGAAATTGTCAAACCAAGGGCCGTTCATTGAAGTGTCGCCGCCGTACCAGCCGAAATAGTGGTTGTGAGAAACAACATCGGGAATCTGAATGTAGGGATCGTCGGTGCTACACATTGAAACAACGGCAATTGTTGTGAGCCTTGTTTTATCCATTTCGTGGCAAAGGTCATTGAGAATTCTGTGGTTTTCAAGAAGGTCTTCATCGGAGCCTGCCATTGAAATTTCATTTGAAAGACCCCAGACAACGATACAAGGGTGATTATAATTCTGAGTAATGAGTTCCTTCATCTGAGATATTGTGTTTTCCCTGCCACCGGGCATATGCTTTGAAATATAGGGAATTTCTGCCCAGATTACAAGACCCTTTTCATCGCAAAGGTCATAGAAATACTGATCATGCTGATAGTGAGCAAGGCGGATTGTTGTTGCACCAACCTCGCAGATAAGTTCAATATCCTCTTCATGATGCTCGGGAAGAAGAGCATTGCCGAGACCCCACCTGTCCTGATGGCGCGAAACACCTCTGAGAGGATAGGATTCGCCGTTAAGAATAAATCCCTTTTCAGGGTCAATTTCAAATGTGCGGCAGCCGAAACGGGCGCTGACATTATCAAGAACATCGTTGCCGGCAACGAGCTTTACCTCTGCGGTGTAAAGATAAGGGTCTTTTCTGCCGTGCCAGAGGTGAACATTCTCAATATCAAGGGTAACATTTTTAACGGAAACATCTGTTGAGGTTTCCGCAACAACATTGCCCTCTGCATCCTTTACGGTGTAAACAAGGGTCTGTGCTTCCATTTCATTTGAAACAAAAGCCTCAATCTCGGCCTTTGCATCCGCGCCGTCAATAACGGGAGTAACCTTTATGCCGGGCGCTCCGTAATAATCAAGGTCAAAGTGGGAATTGCTGACTGCAATGATATTTACATCTCTGTAAAGACCGCCGTAGAAAGTGAAATCAGCCATCTGGGGATAAACGGTTTCATTGGGGCTGTTATCAACGGTAATTGCAATAAGAGTTTTAACATCCATTGCATCGGTAATATCAACTCTCCAGGTTGAATAGCCGCCGTCGTGATGCGCGAGCTTTTTGCCGTTAACATAAACATCAGCCGAGGAGTTTGCACCGTTTATTTCAAGATAATATCTGTCTGCCTCGGGGATTTCTTCTCTGTCAAGCTCTCTTACATAGCAGCAGGTGCCTCTGTAATAATCGTTGCCTCCGTCCTGACCGTCAATGGCATTCCATGTATGGGGCAGATTTACAAAATTCCATTTTACAGGGATTGCCGAGGGGATTTCAGCCTCCTTGGCAAAAGCCCACTTTCTGTTAATGTTAATTATTTTTCTCATTAATTTTCTCCTTAATAAAACAGCCGGCAGAAGCTACCGGCTGTGAATTTGCCATTTGTTTATTCTGCTACGGTTGCATCTGCATTTGCCGCACGTCTTGACTCGAGCTCTGCAGTCATTTCAGCAACCTTCTTCTTGTTAAGATCATAAATGAATGCAATAGAAATGAACATTACAAGACCGCTGAATGTGTAGAGAGCAGCAACAAGCCACTTCATGTTTTCTGCAACAGCAAAGGGCTGCGCTGCGCCGAGTGAGCCGTCATAGCCGAGAGCACCCATAATGAGGATAACAGCTGAGGGACCCATACCCTGAGCCAATTTGCGGAAGAATGAGTGAAGTGAGTAAACAGTACCCTCTTCCTTTGTGTTGTTTTTCCACTCGTTGTAGTCAATGGCATCAGCCATAAGCGCCCATGAAACACAGGTGTAGAAGCCGAGACCGAGTCCAAAGAATACCTGAGCAATGATATAAGCAATAAGGCCTGTTGTTCCGTTGCCGAGAGGAAGGAAGAGAAGGAGTGCGCCGAAGGTGCTGACTGCTGCGCCTGCTGCACAGGCTTCCTTCTTGCCGAATTTGTTAACTATCTTCTTAATAAAGGGCATAAAGAGGAACATGGGAAGATAGCTGATAAGCATAATAATACCCGATGCCTTGGCATTGCCGAAATATGACTGAAAAAGAACTGTTGTAGCAGTCTGCGAACCCTGCATACCAATGAACATTGCCATAGCAGCAAGAGTTGCGCCAACTGCGGCACGGTTCTTCATAAAGTTACCGAAAGCCTTGAAAACATTAAACTTCTGCTTCTTTTCACTGATGGTAACCGAATTTTCTTCAACACGGATTTCAGTTGTTTTGAGCATATAGGTAAATGCAACAAGTCCGAGAATACCCATAATGATTGCCGCAATAAATACAACCTCTCCTCTGAGGTTATCGCTTGCATCATAGCAGATGATGGGAAGAACTACCATAGGAACAACATTGCCTACCATTGAACCGATTGAACGCCATGTTGAAAGCTCCGAACGCTCTGCACCGTCGGTTGTGATAACGGACATCATGGAGCCGTAGGGAACGTTTGCAACGGTGTAGAACGCATCCCAGAGAACATAGCCGAGAACGAACATAATACATCTCATGGCAAGGGGTGCATTGGGAAGAGGAAGGAAGAAGAACAGACCTGAGAAAAGAAGGCCGAGCGCGCCTATGAATATGTAGGTCTTGAACTTACCTCTCTTATACTTTCTCTTATCAGCATCAAAGAGTGAACCGAGGAGAGGGTCATTGATTGCATCCCATACCTGAACCACAAGAAGAAGTGTTGCATACATTTCTTCGCCAAGGGCCATAAACTGAGTCCAGAAAATAGCCATTATTGAGCTTTTGAGGGCAAAACTCATGTTGCAGCCAAAATCGCCTGCTGCATAAGAAATTTTGTCCTGAATGCCAAACTTACGGTAGCCGTTGGCATCCAACTGTGCTTGTTTTTTCATCGTCGAATTCCTCAACTTTCATAATTTTGATGAATTTGGTGAAATTTCTTTGTTCGATTTGACGAACATCTTCAATTATTATTTTAATATAAAAAAGCATATTTTGTTATGATTTTTTTTGCAATTTTCAGTATTTTTTTTGTTTTGCACTTGAATTTTTCCAAAAATTATACAATAATAGACTTAAGAAGCATCAGCAATAACAGAAACGGAGCGTTAATTATGTTTTATGCAGCAGAGCTTGATTTTTTCAGACGGGTGCTGAACAATCAGCATATCGACACTTGCCTCATATCAGAAAGTGCACCTTTGCCTGAAAACATTGATAAAGGCATTCGCAAATTTTTTGAGCTGAACGACAGCTACCGTTCTCTTTTTGCAGAGCCGTGGAAAAGAATGAGCCCCAACACAATTTATAAAACCGTTGATAAATTTTTCTGCAGCTATATTTCTTTTCTGCTTCCCGACACACCCGAAAAAACCGTGCTCCTTGCAGGGCCCTACACCACCATTGACATAACGCGCAATATGATTCTTGAGGCTGCAGAAAAGAATTCCTTCCCTGCCCAGACCGTGTCACAGATTACAAAATACTACGGCAACATTCCCGTTATTCACGATGAAGCAAATCTTTTCACCTTTTTCAACTCACTTGGGGAGGTTATGTGGAGCTGCAGCACAAATTTTTCTGTTGAAAACGTTAAGTATGAATCAGAAGATAACTTTTCAGCCGATTCGGTGCTCGCTTTTAAAGCCAAGTCCGACGATGCGCTGCTTTCAATTCAGATGCTTGAAGAGCGTTACGCCGCCGAAGGCAAATTAATGCAGGCAATCGCTCAGGGCAAATCCCATATTGTTGAGCAGATATTCAGCAACGCCTCCTCCCTTTCATTTGAAAAAAGAACGGATGACCCTGTGCGAAATATGAAAAATTACCTTATAATCAGCAACACGATTATGAGAAAAGGCGCCGAAATGGGTTCCGTGCATCCGTTTTATATTGACGGAGTATCAACTGATTTTGCCAAAAGAATAGAACTTGTCAGGTCCACCCACGATGCAACGGAGCTTATGAAAGAAATGGTTCATAAATACTGCAAGCTGGTGAAAAAACATTCATCAAAGAATTACTCCTTGCTCGTGCAGAAGGTTATAACCATCATAGATGCAGACCTGACCGCAGACCTGAGCCTCAAAAGATTTTCTTCTCTGCTCAATGTTAATGCAAGCTATCTTTCTTCTCTTTTCAAAAAAGAAACGGGCAAAAATCTGACGGAATACGTTGCAGAAAAACGAATAAAAAATGCCGTTTATCTGCTTTCCTCAACAAATCTCCAGATTCAGACCATTGCTCAGCATTGCGGCATTTACGATGTTAACTACTTTGCAAAGACCTTTAAAAAAATAACGGGCAAAACACCGAAAGAATACAGAAAAACCTTATAAAATAAAGATGCCTCACGGAATTCCGTGAGGCGTTTTGATTAATCAAAAAGATATACTCTTGTTTCGTATGGCTTGGTTTCAAAGGAATTAAGAGTTTTATCCTGCTCAACCTCATAGTTTGAAAGCATCAGCTTACCCTTACCCAAATCAAACCCTGCGGGGGCTGTAAAATGAACGGGCTTATCTGTGAAAGAGTTAATAACAAGCATACGCTTGCCCTCATAATTGCGCTCATAAACAAAAAGGCTTCGGCTGCTCTTATAGTGCAGCTTGAAATCACCGTAAATGCAGATTTCGTTTTCCTTGCGGAATTTAAGCAGCTTGCGGTAATAATTGAGAATCGAGTTTTCATCATTTTCCGCAGCCTCAACATTAATTTCCGTGTAGTTGGGATTAACCTTGAACCATGCATTTTCGGCGGTTGTGAAGCCTGCATTCTTTTCTGCATTCCACTGAACGGGAGTTCTTGCATTGTCGCGGGATGCGCGGTTTGCAACCTTAAGGAACATTTTATCCGAGAATCCCAGCTTTTTGAAAAGCTGATATGTGCTCTTCACCTGAGTATCGGTATAATCGTCAACGCTGTTCATTTTTATGTTGAGCATACCGATTTCCTGACCCTGATAAATAAAGGGCGTACCGCTTTGGCAGATATACATTGTAGCCAGCATTTTACCGCTTTCAACTCTGTAGTTTTCATTGCCGTAACGGCTGATGATTCTGGGCTGGTCGTGATTTTCAATGTAATTTGCATTCCATGCAATGCCGTAGAGCTTGTGCTGCCATCTGTTATAAGCATTTTTGAGCTTTTTGAGGCTGAACGGCATGGGCACCCAGCTGACCATAAAGGAATCCGCTTCCATATGCTGGAAATTAAACATCATGTTAAGGGTCTGCCCTGCCCCCTCTTTTATAAAACGAAGCGCCAGCTTGGGTGTCATCATTGGTGCCTCGCCAACCGTCATGCAGTCATAATTATCGGTAACCGCCCTGAATTCTCTGAGATATTCGTCAAGGTGAGGGCCGCATTTGTAATGCTCCATACCGCAGGCAACGGGAATGGGGAATCCGTTGGGAAGCCCCTCTTTTTTGGAAATGAATGTTATAACATCCTCGCGGAAGCCGTCAACACCCATATCAAGCCAGAAGCGGATAATATCCTTGATTTCCTCGCGCACCTTGGGGTTATCCATGTTAAGGTCGGGCTGCTCCTTTGCAAAAAGGGTCAGATACCATTCATCAAGATTTTCGTTGTAGTGCCAACCCGGGCCTGCAAAGGTTGAAAGCCAGTTGTTGGGAGGCTTTTTGCCGCCGTCCTTTTTACCCTTGCGCCAGAAATAATAATCGTGATAAGGATTATCGTGGCCCTTCCGGCTCTCCTTGAACCATTCATGTTCATCGGAGGTGTGGTTAATAACAAGGTCCATAATAACCTTAAGTCCCTTGCTGTGGGCCGCATCAAGCAGCTCCTTGAATTCCTCAAGAGTACCGTATTCGGGGGCAATTGACTTGTAATCCGCAATGTCATAGCCATAGTCATGCTGAGGAGATTTGTAAAGGGGCGAAAACCAGATTGCATCAACACCGATGCTTTTAATATAATCCAGCTTTTCCATAACACCTTTGATATCGCCTATTCCGTCGCCGTTGCCATCCTTAAAGCTGCGTGGCCATATCTGATAGACGGACATTTCTTTATACCAATGCTTTTTGATTTCAGCCATATTATAACACTCCTTCGGTTTCTGCTTCCGTTTCGGGTTCGGTTGCAGGTTCATCAATAACATAATCGGCAACAGTTGTTAACTGACCTGCGGTAACGGTTATTTCAACCGTAGCTGCAAGGCTGCCGTCACTGCCGTAGATTTCGGCATTTCCGATGCCCTCGGAAGCAACAAATGAATATGTTCCGTCGGCATAAACCGTATGCGCCACACCGTCAAAAACAATCTCTGCGGCATCGCCGGTTATTTTGCCCTGAACGGTGCCCACGGTTGAATCGCTGCGCCTTATGGCCTCTTCAACGGCCAGCTTTGCATTGACCATGGGATATTCCAAAGTTTCAACATCGTAATAATATTCCCAATCAGTGAAAATCTGCGCAACGCTATCGGTTGAGGTGCAGATAATATCTTTAACCTGGGGGCCGGTAAACGAGGGATTTACCGACCAGACAAGGCCTGCAACCGCAGTTACAACGGGCGCGGACATTGATGTTCCCGACATATATTCGTAGCTGCCGTCAACGGAACAACTGTATATATCCTCACCTGGGGCGGCAATTGAAACCGCACGGCCTACATTGGTAAAGCTTGACTGAGTGTAAGTACCGTCGCCGTTATTGGTTGCGCTTGCAACAATAACAATTCTGTCCAGAATATCACGGGCAGAAACATTCTTTGAACCAACAAATATGTTATCCTCATTCAGTGTGCAAAAATGGCCGTTAAGGCTTGCATCAATGGGGTCTCCGAGGTAATCGCCGTTGCCTGCAGACTGGACCGCAATGAAATCATATCCCTTTGAGAGCAGGGACGCCATCATGTATGAGGTTACAGCAGTTTCAAACACGGATTCAAAAAAGCCCATGCTGTCGCTGGTTTTTGACCCTGAAGTGCCCAAAGAAAGATTGACCGCCTTTGCACCTGATTTTACAAGGGTTGAAAATCCGAACAGAATGGATATATCCGTGCTCCAATACTGAAGAAAATCGGGCATCCAGTCAATGCAGATAAGCCTTGCATTGTTGCAAACGCCTGCAATACCTGCTCCGTTATGATTTGCGGAAATAATGCCCGCAACATGGGTGCCGTGACTGTGGGGAACATTTCTGCGCGCCTGCTTATCATCGGGGAATGAAATTTTGCCCGTAAGCTCAGGATGCTCCGTTTCAAAACCTGCATCAAGCACGCCGAGATTCACCGTTGAGAAATAATCGGAATAATCCCACGCCTGCCTTGCATCAATTGCCTCAAGCCACCAATTACTGCCTGAGGGCAGGATTTCATCCCAATCAAAATCAATCTCATTTTCGTAGTCAAACTTGTCTTCGGGAGTTTTATTCAGCTCCGTTTTTGATGCCATAACGGGCACAGCAAGCTCAACACCGTTCAGGCTTTCCAGCTTTTCGCATCTTTCAACCGCTTGCTCATAGGTCATGGGAGCATAGGTAATAACAAAAAGGTCTGTAGGCATACACCAACCTGAAATCACGCCGCCGCAGCCTGCAAGAAGATCAACTCTGTCGGAGAATTTCATTTCCGAATTAACAAAAACAGCCAGCTTGTTGTTAACAAAGCCACGTTCTTTGCTGAGGCTGACAACATCGGAGTCATCAATTTCGCTGAAGAAATCGGCTTTGATTGCCTCTGCGGTGTAGGGTATTCCGAAAAGCATTTCACTGACAGTATCAACAACACTGTCAACGGTTGAATAAACAAAGCTCGCTGCCGCCATAACAACAGACATAATCAAAGATATAATCCTGGTCAACAACGCTAATCCCCCTTTTTATTTGGCTTTTCTTTTAAATGCTTTTAAAAAGACTTCCGTGGGAACCTGAGTGAAAACAATTGCAATAAACATAATCAGGCAGCCGAAAAGCTCCCTGGGCGAAAGCGTCTGCTTGAGAAGAAGCCAGCCGAAAAGAACCGCGAAAACTGATTCGAGGCAGAGCAGAAGGGATGCAACTGCAGGCTCTGCATATTTCTGGCCGAAAATCTGAGCAGTGAAAGCAACACCGCAGCTCATAACACCTGCATATGCAATGGGCAGCCACGCTCCTGCGATTTCATTAAGCTGAGGCTCTTCAAAAATAAACATACATATAAACGAAAGTATGCCTGCCACAAAAAACTGAGCGCTTGAAAGAGCAATATTATTGACCGTTTTGCAGAAATGGTCAATAACAAGTATGTGCGCCGCAAAAGCAAATGAGCAGAAAATTGTTATAAGCTCGCCTTTTCCGACAGCAAAACTGCCTTCGGGAATGCTGAGAAAATAAAGGCCTGCAACGCCGAGAGCAACGCCTATCCATATGTTGAAACGTACCTTTTGCTTAAGAAATATACCTGCAACGGGAACAATAACCATGTAAAGGGCGGTTATAAATCCAACCTTACCCACATCAATGTAATTAAAAGCATGCTGCTGAAGATTGCTGCCGATAAAAAGCGGTATACCGCAGCAGATGCCGCCGATAACAACATCCTTCAAGGGGAATTTCTTTTTTTCGCCCTGAGGGAACTTTTTATTTTCTGATGCATGGCTAAGCGCAACAAGGGGAACAAGAACAATTCCGCCGAGAATCATCCTGAATCCGTTAAATGTGAATGTTCCTATATACGCGCCCTCGCTTTGCGCAACAAACGAAAGACCCCAGACAACTGCCGCAAGTATACAGTAAAAAGGGCCGAGAATTTTTTCCTTTTTGATAATGTATCACCCCAAAGTCCGTTTATCAAAACACCGCCCACAGAAAACACTGCGGGCGGCATAAAATCAAAATATTATTCAGCTGCTTCCTCTGCGGGAGCTTCTTCTGCTGCTGCCGCTTCTTCAACTGCTTCTTCTGCTTCCTCAGCGGGGGCAATGAGAGCGCGGATTGAAAGGCTTACACGCTTCTTATCAAAATCAATAGCAGTAATCTTGCAGGTTACGGTTTCGCCAACCTTAAGAACGTCCTGAGGCTTGCTGATATGACGGTCAGCAATCTGAGAAATGTGGATAAGGCCGTCGATGCCGGGAATAACTCTTGCGAAAGCGCCGAAGGTTGTCATGCCGACAACTTCTGCTTCAACAACTGTTCCTTCAGGATAGTTCTTCTTGAGAATCTCCCAGGGATTGTCCTCATCTTTTCTGTAGCCGAGTGAAATCTTTCTCTTCTCAGCGTCAAGTGACTTGATATAAACAACAACTTCCTGACCGATTTCAAAAACCTCTGAAGGATTCTTGATGCGCTTCCATGACATCTCTGAAATGTGAACCATTCCGTCAACGCCGCCGATATCAACAAATGCGCCGTAGCTTGTCATTGACTTAACAACGCCTGTGTACTGCTGGCCTTCTGCTGCCTGTGCCCAGAAAGCATCTGATGCTTCTTTTCTTGCATCCTTAAGTACGGAACGGATTGAGCCTACTGCTCTTCTGCGCTGCTTGTTAACCTCGATGATGCGGAACTTAACAGTCTTCTTAAGAAGCTCGTCAAGGTTTTCATCTCTGCGCTCTGTTGCATGTGAAGCGGGGATAAACACGCGAACGCCGTTGCAAACAACTCTTACGCCGCCCTTAACTACTTCAGCAACGGTGCCTTCAAGGATTCTGCCGTCTTCTTCAGCGGCAATTATCTCAGTCCATGCATTCTGAGCGTCGAAACGCCTCTTTGAAAGCATAACAGTTCCTTCGGCATCGTTTGTCTTCATGATTATGAGATCAATTTCATCGCCGATCTTGAGTTCTTTTGATGCATCAGCATTGGGATCTGCGCTGTACTCATCCATGGGAACATAGCCGGCATGCTTTCTGCCGATGTCAACCTGGATTTCTGTGGGGGTGATGCCCATAACAACGCCCTTAACTTTCTGATCTGTGCTCATGCTGCTCAGAGAAGCCTCAAGTGCTTCGGAAAAATCCATATCGTCTGTTATAACTGCTGCTTCAGAAGGCACCTCCTCTACCTGCATATTTGTGGTTTCGTTTACGATTTCGGACATTTCTAAAAGTACCTCCTTAATTATTGCGGAAGGGGTTGACGCCCCTGCCGTGACGCCGATTTCGGCGCTGTTGGAAAAATCTATGGTCCTGAGCTCGTTGGCTCTTTCCACCAAATGGGTTTCGCAGTTTTCACTGCACACCGCCTTCAGCTTAACGGTGTTTGAACTGTGCCGCCCGCCGATGATAATCATCATATCGCTCCTCTTTGAAAGCTCGGCAGCTTCATCCTGCCTTTTTCGGGTTGCACTGCATATTGTATCAAAAATTTTTGGATTTGTACAGTATATTTTTATTTTTTCTTTACATTTTTTCCATTCTTTTTGTGAAAAAGTTGTTTGAGAAACGGCTATTATTCCTTTTTCGCACAAAGTTTGGTTTTTAATTAAAAATGTTTCAAGCTCATCCGCACTGTTGAACACAAAAGATTGGCCGTTGCCGTGGCCTCTTATGCCCATAACCTCAGGGTGATTGGGGTCACCTGCTATAAGAACCGGAACATCGTCAGAAGAATTTTCCGCAACGATTGTGTGGATTTTTTTCACAAACGGGCAGGTTGCATCGCAGATTTTTGCGCCCGAATTTTCAAGCTCATCATAAATCTGCCTGCCTACGCCATGGGCACGGATAATAACCGTTTCACCCTCTTTTGCCTGAGACGGATGCTCTATCATCCTGACGCCCTTACCTTCAAGCTCGGATGTGACAAAATTATTGTGTATCAGCTCGCCGAGGGTTGCCGCTGCAACATTTTCAGCAGCAAGCTCATATGCCATGTTAACGGCGCGGTCAACACCAAAGCAGAAGCCTGCCGTTTTTGCAAGGGTTATTCGCAATGGCCCATCCCCCAGAGTTTAACAATTTCGCTCATAACAAACTTTGCGCAGGCCTTGACCTCTTCCCTTGAGCCCGCTTCGGTAAAACCGAGGTTTTCATAGGGAATAACCTCGCCGAATCTGATTGTTAATTTTGAGCCTTTTTTCATATTGTCGCAGTTATAGATTGAAACGGGAAGAATATCCGCCTTTGCTTCCCTTGCAATAAGACCGACGCCTGATTTTGCCCTTGCAGGCTTACAATCCTTTGAACGGGTGCCTTCGGGGAATATGCCGAGGATATGGCCTTCCTTAACAACTCTTTCGGCATAATTAATGGACTCTTTATCTCCGCTTCCTCTCGCGATGGGGAAGCCGTTTGCCTTTTTCAGCAGACTGCTTACGATGGGCTTATCAAAAAGCTCCTTCTTGCCCATGAAATAAATCTGACGTTTTTCAACACCGAGAGCGATATACAAAGGATCAAGTGCTCTGATATGGTTGGAAGCGATGATAAAACCGCCTTCTTCGGGAATGTTTTCCTTTCCGATATAATTAACATCGTAAAACATATTTGTAATTTTGCTTCCGAGGGGGCGGAGCTTGTCATAAAGCTCCTCTTCTTCTTTTACCTTTGAGAAATCAAACTTTTTCATTATATATTCTCCTTAATAGTTCTGATAATCGCATTAACGGATTCCTCAAGGGAAAGACCCGTTGTGTCAAGAATAACGCCGTCCTCCGCAGGCTTAAGCGGGGCAATTTCACGGTGTGAATCATTATAGTCTCTTTCAATCAGTTCTGCAAGCACATCTTCGTATTTAACGTCCGTGCCTTTTTCGATAAGCTCCCTATAGCGCCTTGTTGCTCTTTCCTCGGGTGATGCGGTGAGGAAAATCTTTACCTTCGCATCGGGCAGAACAACCGTGCCGATATCCCTGCCGTCCATAATGCAGCTGTTGCGCTTTGCAATATCTCGCTGCAAATCAAAAAGGAATGCGCGCACCTCGGGCACAGCAGAAACATCCGATGCAGCCATTGAGGCGGGAGGAGTTCTGATTTCAACGGAAACATTTTCACCGTTGAGAAGCACCTTCTGTTCGCCGTTTTCAAAAACAAGGTCAACGCTGATATCCGCAAGGCTCGCGGCAACCGCAGGCTTATCTTTTGTGTCAATGCCTTTCCTGAGCGCATTAACTCCTACAGCGCGGTAAAGCGCACCCGTATCAACATAAATGAAACCTATTTCCTTTGCCGCCGCACGGGCAACCGTGCTTTTTCCTGCGCCTGCAGGGCCGTCAATGGCAACATTTATAATATTATTCATAGTTATACTCCCTGTTTTCTTTTATTTTTTCGGCTGCGCTAAGACCAGCAAGCCGTCCTGTTGAAAATGCAATCTGCAGATTGAAGCCGCCGGTGTAGGCATCGGCATCAATAACCTCGCCTGCAAAATAAAGGCCTGCCGTCAGCTTTGATTCCATAGTTTTGGGGTTAATCTGAGAAACATCAACGCCGCCAGAAGTAATAATTGCTTCGGCTACGGGTCTGAAGCCCGTAACGGTTATGCACATATTCTTAAGAAGCTGAACGAGATTCTGCCTTTGCTCCTTTGTTATCTGGTTAACCTTTGTTGAAAAAGGAATTTTGCTGAGCCTGACAATAACGGGAACCAGCTTTTTGGGCAGCAGCGAATTAAGCGCATTGATGAAATTTCTGTTGATATTCTCCGAAAAATCCCGCAGAATTCTTGCATCAAGCTGCTCAGCCGTCAGCGCAGGCTTAAGGTCAATATAAATCTTATATTTTCCGCTTTTCATGTTTCTCATATGGGCTGATGCGCTGAGAATCATCGGGCCTGAAACGCCGAAATGAGTGAAAAGCATTTCGCCGAAATCTGTATAAACCGTTTTTTCGCTTTCGGCATCAACAACCCTGATTGCAGTATTGCGAAGAGAAAGACCCATAAGGTCGGTGCAGAAACCCTCGTGAATTTCAAGAGGCACAAGCGAAGGCACAAGCTCCGTTATTCTGTGGCCCGCCTGCCTTGCAAGCTCATATCCGTCGCCCGTTGAGCCGGTGCCCGGATATGAAAGACCGCCCGTCGCGATAATCACGCTCTCGGCATAAATTTCTTGACCGTCCTCGGTTTTAACTCCGATTACCCTGCCGTCCGCCTGCAAAAGCTCAACAGCTCTGCCGTTCATAATTCTTGCCCTGCTTTTGGCATAGGCATGAAGGGCATCAACTATATCCGCCGCATTATCCGACACGGGAAAAACTCTGTTGCCCCTTTCTGTTTTCAGCTCAACTCCCCTGCTTTCAAAAAAATCAATAACATCAGCAGGCATAAAGCGTGAAAATGCGCCGTATAAAAATCTGCCGTTTCCCGGCACATTGGAAATAAGCTCCTGAAGCGAGGAACAGTTATTTGTAACATTGCATCTGCCCTTGCCCGTAATCATCAGCTTGCGCGCGGGGCGTTCGTTACGCTCAAGAATCAGGGTTTCAACCCCTTCGTTTGCCGCCGTGCCTGCCGCCATAAGGCCTGCGGCACCTGCGCCGATAATAAGCAGGGATGTTTTCATTTGTTTTCCTCCCCGCCCGTGCGGTAAACATGGTATTCATCCCAGATTTCCTCAAGAGCTCTGAAATAGCTGTAAACATCGTCGCTCTTCTTCCTTGCGCAGGCAGCGATGAGCGCGTTGATAAGGCTGAGCGGCGCAACAAGAGAGTCAACAAAGGAAACCATGCTGCTCTTTGCAACAAGAAGATGGGTTGCATAGGGCGCAATTGGCGACATTTCGCCGTCGGTGATTGAAATTATTGTTGCTCCCCTGTCCTGAGCAAAGGAAAGAGCCTTCACCGTCTGGGTTGAATATCTGGGGAAGCTGATGGCAATGCACACATCCTCGCTGCTGATGCGGAACATCTGCTCAAAAAGCTCGCTTGAAGATGAAGTGTCGATAAGAACAACATTTTCACTGAGATACCTGAAATAGAATGCGGCAAAGCTGGCGATGGCCGCAGAGCTGCGCACGCCGAGAATATAAATCTTCCTTGCATTGTTAATTGCCTCAACGCTCTTTTCAAACGCCTCTCTTGAAACGCCGTCCCTCGTTGCCTTGATCATATCAATATCCGCAGCAAAGGCATTGCCGATAAAATCATCGCCCTCAAACCTGCTGGCCGAAACCTCCATACGCTGAACACTTGTCAGGTGGCTTTTAACCATTTCCTGCAGATATTTCTGCAATTCGGGATAACCGTCAAAACCGATTGAAGATGCAAATCGGACAACGGTTGATTCGCTTACTCCTACTGCCTTGCCAAGGCTTGCGGCGGTCATAAACGATGCCTTTTCATAATTTTCTCTTATGTATCCTGCAATTTTTTTGTGACCCTTGGAAAGACTGCCGTAAACCTCTTCGATTCTGGCCTGAAAATTTTCTGACATAGCAATACCTCTTTAATATTTCATACGGAAGCTATTTTACAACATTAAAAATTAAAATGCAAGGGCATTTTAATTGTTTTGCAGGATTTCATTCATTTTTATTAATTGACTACTTTAAAACGATGGTGTATAATAAACCAAAAATTCAAAATAAAGGAGATTTCATCATGTCATCTTCAACAACCTTATGGTACAACAGCCCCGCAAAAGCATGGACTCAGAGCCTGCCCATCGGCAACGGAACGCTGGGTGCAATGATTTACGGCTCAACATCAAAAGAACTGCTCTGCCTTAACCACGATGAGCTCTGGAACGGCAGACCTAAAAATACAGTTAAAGAGGGTGCCCCCGAATCCTTCAAAAAAGCCCGCGACCTTGCTCTTGCAGGCAAGCTCCACGAAGCACAAAAAGAAATCGAAACAAACTTCCAGAGTACATGGAGCCAGGCATACATGCCTCTCGGTAACCTTGAAATTGAATTTGAAGGCAAGGGCAGAGTTAAGGACTACAGAAGATATCTTGACCTTGAAAATGCGGTTTCAGGCGTTGAATACAGCAGAGGCGGCGTTAAATATACAAGAGAATATTTCGCTTCATATCCTTCAAAAATAATTGCTGCAAAATTTGCGGCTGAGGGCGGAAAACTGAACTTCACCTTCTGTCTCACATCAAAACTCCGCAGCAACAGCTTTGTTGTGAACGATACAGTTATCCTTGACGGCGAATGCCACGGCGAAAACAACGTTGACAACGAAGCAAGCAACAAACAATACTTTGACGAACCTGAAATGAGAGGCATGCGCTTCCGCGCTGCGGTTAAGGTTGTAACCGACGGTACGGTTAAGGCTGTTGAAAACCGTTTAAGCGTTTCGGATGCCACAAGCGCTGTGCTTTTCTTCACAAGCGAAACGAGCTTCAACGGCTGGAACAAGCATCCCTTCCTTGAGGGCAAGGAATACATAAAGCCCTGCATGGAACGCATTGCAGAAGTTAACGATTACGATAAGGAAAAAGCGGCGCACCTTGCGGATTACACCGAGCTTTACGGCAGAGTTAACCTTGACCTCGGCGAGGGTAAGGGCAACCTTCCCACCGACAAGCGCCTGAACGCTTTCAGGAGAGATAAGAGCGATATTTCGCTTATCACCCTTGTTTACAACTACGGCAGATACCTTGCAATTTCATCCTCAAGAATCGGCTCGCAGCCCTCAACCCTGCAGGGAATCTGGAACGACAGACTTACTCCCCCGTGGCATTCAAACTACACGGTCAACATCAACACGGAAATGAACTACTGGCCCGTGCTTATGTGCCGCATGCCCGAGGTTAACTACCCCCTCATTGAAATGGTTAAAGAGCTGAGCATCAGCGGCGAAAACGCTGCAAAGGGTCAGTACGGCGCAAGGGGCTGGACCTCACACCACAATGTTGACTTGTGGCGCCTTTCAACTCCCGTTGCAGGCAATGCATGCTGGGCATTCTGGCACGGCTCATCAGGCTGGCTTTGCGAGCATCTGTTTGACCATTACGAATACACAAACGATGTTAACTACCTTAAAGAAACCGCATACCCCGTAATGAAAAAGGCTGCGGAATTCTATCTTGACATAATGACGGAATACGAGGGCAAACTTGTTCTTGCACCCGGCACATCCCCCGAAAACGGATTCATTTATGAAAAGGACACCTGCAATGTTGCAAAGTATTCAACAATGTCGATGTCCATTGCCCGTGAGCTTTTCGAAAACTGCATAAAGGCTTGCGAAATTCTCGGCACTGACGGCGAATTTGCCGCGCAGCTTAAGGATACAATTGCAAATATGGCGGATTTCAAGCTGGGCAGCGACGGTCAGCTCCTTGAATTTGACGACGATTATCCCGAAGCAGAGCCTCACCACAGACATGTTTCTCACCTTTATGCTCTGCACCCCGCACGCCTTATCACCGTTGACGGCACACCCGAGCTTGCAAAGGCCTGCCGCAGAACCCTTGAGCGCAGAGGCGATAACGGCACGGGCTGGAGTCTGGGCTGGAAAATCAACTTCTGGGCAAGGCTTTTTGACGGCGACCATGCACTGAAGCTCATTGAAATGCAGCTTCGCCCCGTTAAGAGCATCGGTGTTAATTACACCAAGGGCGGCGGCACTTACGAAAACCTTTTTGACGCCCATCCTCCCTTCCAGATTGACGGTAACTTCGGCTTTGTAAGCGGAATTACCGAAATGCTTATGCAGAGCCACAGCGGCAGAATTTACATTCTTCCTGCGCTCCCCTCAAATTGGAAAAGCGGTAAGGTAAGCGGTCTGCTGGCAAAGGGTAACGTTATTGTTGACATTGAATGGAAAAACGGCAAGCTCACAAGCTACAGCCTTGAAGGCAAGGGCAAGTTCACGGTTATCATCAACGGAGAGGAAAAGACTGTTGAGCTTGACGGCAAAAAGGAGACCTTCAATGCCTGATAATCGGTTTGACCTTTACGATTTTGATAAGACGGTTTATCCGCAGGATTCGGAAACGGTTTTTCTTTTCTACTGCATCCTGCACAGACCCTATCTGATATTCATTACTCCGTGGCTTGCAATCAACCTTATTCTTTTTTTCCTGGGCTTCGGCGACCAATTCAAGGGCAGATGCTTTTCATTCCTGCGATTTATTGACGGCGAAAAAATGGCAAAAAAATTCTGGGAAAACCAGCAAAAAAATATTTACCCCATTTTCAACCCCGAAAACAGAGAAAGGCCCGTTGTTGTGTGTTCTGCATCCCCCGAATTTTTCCTTAAGCCCATCTGTGAAAAATACGGCGTACACACCTTGATTGCAACAAGAATGAATCCGAAAACAGGCAGGATTGAAGGCTTCAACTGCAAGGATAAGCAAAAGCCCCTCAGACTTGCGGAAGCTCTGCCCGATGCGGAATTCATCAATGTTTATTCCGATTCGCTTAAAAATGATATACATATTTTTGAGCTGGGGAAAAGATGCTTTCATGCCCAAAAAGGCACACTGACAGAAATGAGCATTGAAGAAATCCGCAGAAAAGTCAATAAATAAAACATGCACCCGTTGGTTAAAATAGACAACGGGTGATTTTTTATGTTATTCATTATTATAAGTATCATTTTTTCTTATCTTCTCGGCAGCATCAGCTTTGCGGTCATAATTTCAAAAAGGCGCTTCGGCGCGGATATCCGCACCCTCGGCAGCGGTAATGCGGGAGCAACCAATGTTCTTCGCACGGCAGGCAAAAAAGCGGCGGCTTTTGTTTTTTTCGGTGATTTTGCAAAGGGACTTCTTGCGGTTGCCGCAGCAAAGGCGTTGATTTATTTTTTTGACGCGCCTTATGAATGCCTTTATTTTGCAGGCTTTTTTGTTCAGCTTGGCCACTGCTTCCCGATTTTCTTCGGCTTTAAAGGCGGCAAGGGAGTTGCAACGGCGTCAGGGTCAGCCCTGGGCATCATGCCATCGGTTGCAATTACTCTTATTGCCTTATTTGCAGTAATTGCGCTTATTACAAAAACCGCATCTGTAGCATCGTGCATCTGCGCATGTGTATATCCCCTGCTTACCTGTTTTTTGGCAAATTCAAGGGCAGATTTTATTTTTTCAGCCGCCTGCTCCGTGTTGATAATCATAATGCACCGCAGCAACATTGCACGGCTTCTTGACGGTGAAGAAAAGCCCCTTTCTTCCTGAAAAACCCTTATTTGTAAGATTTTGAACAGATATCCGTCCGTTTTAACAAAAGTTCATTTTTCATCCACAAAAAATTTTACCCGTGTTCACACAAAGTTAACAGCGGAATAATTGAACACAAGGCGCAAAAAAGATATAATTCTATCGAAATTTGAGGGCATGCATTTTTATGCGGACGGGGACACCGCAGAGCTACCCTCAAAAATTCATTTTTGTAAAACGGAGGAATAAAATGAAGAAAAAATTCAAGAGCTTTCTTGCAGTGCTTCTTGCGCTCGCATTTGTTCTGACCGCAACTCCCCTTTCGGGCTTTGCGGCCGAAACAACAACAGAAGCTGAATCAATCGAAACAACAACCGAAAACACCGGAACAACAGAACCCGAAAAGGAATACACTGTTACCTATTATTCAAACGGCAAGCAGTACGGTGAGGTGCAGACCTACAAGGCAGGCGATGCAATCGTGCCTCCCGAGGCACCCGAGGCTGCGGAGGGTCATATTTTCAGCGGCTGGGTAATCAACGAAAATCATGACAAGCTGCCTGAAACAATGCCCGAAAACAACCTTGAGGCTTCCGCATCATGGAAGTTGAAGGATATAAACATCATCTTCAGATCCGACGAAGCCGAGTTTGCAAAGGTAACCGCGCCCTATGCATCAAGCATGGAGAAGGCTGTACCTGCCGACCCTGAAAAGGAAGGCTATGTTTTTGCAGGCTGGTTTGACAAAGACGGCAAAAACGTTTTTGACTATGAAACCGTTCCTGCCGAGGACATTGAATTCAGCGCAAAATGGCTTAAAAACGGCAATGTTACTTATATGATGAGTGAGGACAAAACTTACGCTGCATACGAAGTAACCGAGGGCGACAAAATTCCCGTGCCCGAAACAAATCCCGAAAAATTCGCCCATAAATTCACGGGCTGGAGCCCTGAAATTCCCGATGTTATGCCCGCTGAGGACCTTGTGTTTGAAGCGCAGTATGAAATTGATAAGGATTTCGTGACCGTTGTTATTGGCGGCGTGTTGATTGCAGGCGGCGCTATCGGTCTTACCGCAGCGGCCATTACAGGCCTTTCAATCGTTGGCGGAATCATTGCCGTTATCGGCCTTTCTTCAATTATCGGCAACGTAAACAAAACCTATAAGGTAACCTATAAGGTTGACGGCGAGGTTTACGCGACCTACAACATTGAAGCAGGCAAAAAGATAACCGTGCCTGCCGACCCTGAAAAGGAAGGCTATGATTTCGCAGGCTGGAGCCCCGAAATCCCCTCTAAAATGCCTAAAAATGACATAACATTTGAGGCAAAATGGTCAAAAACGGATACGGATATCCCCGAAACCGGCTCATCAGCAGCAGGCCTTGCGGCATTTGCCGCCCTTACGGTATCTGCTGCCGCAGCAGTAATTCTGATTAAGAAAAAGAAAGATAATTAACCAAAATTAAAACCGCAAGCCCCTGTCCCGAGGCTTGCGGCATTTTTGTTTTTTTGCACAAGATTTGAAGTCCGGTTTTATGCAAGGCTACAAATCTTGTTTTTTCGCTTGACAAAGCAGGTTTGTAATTATAAACTTAACTTGAGGTTTGTAATCATAAACCTACATTCTGACGAAACGGGGAATTAAAATGAGCGACCTTACATTATGGGACAGCGAATACAAATTTATGTGTGTTGTTTGGGACAATGCACCCGTAAACTCGGGCAAATTGGTTGAGCTTTGCAAGGAAAAGCTGGGCTGGAAAAAATCCACAACCTACAACGCCGTTCGCAAAATGTGCGAAAAAGGGCTTATACAGAATGAAAACGCTGTGGTTTCTGTGCTTGTGCCTAAAGAAAGGGTTCAGGCAAATGAGAGCGAATGCTTTGTTGAGCGCACCTTTGAAGGCTCCCTGCCCTCCTTCCTTGCATCATTTCTCGGAGGAAAAACACTTTCCGAAAAGGAGGCTCTTCGCCTGACGGAGCTGATTAATTCACATAAGGAGGAATAGAAATGCTTGATTTTATTGAACAGATTTTTATAACCGTCCTTAACATGAGCATTACGGGCAGCTACATAATTGCCGCAATTCTTCTTTTGCGCCTGCTGCTCAGAAAAGCACCGAAAATTTTCTCATACTGCCTTTGGGCTGTTGCGGGGCTTCGGCTTCTTTGCCCGTTTTCGTTTGCATCGGTGCTGAGCATTTTTAACCTTTTTCCCGCACCGTCCGACACATCATCAATCGGAAACGCCACATCAAACGGATATATTCCGCAGGATATTGCCCTGATGCAGATACCCGAAATTGAAACGGGAATTCCCGCAGCAGACACGGTTATAAACACCGTTCTCCCCTCTGCTGAGCCTGCCGCAAGCGTTAACCCCATGCAGATTATTCTTGCTGTTTCAAGCGTATTATGGCTTATCGGAATTGCGGCAATGGGTGTTTACGGAATTGTTTCACTTATAAAAATCAAAAGCCGTGTTAAATTTGCAACAAGGCTTGAGGGCAATATTTATGAGTGTGACCGGATCCGCTCGCCCTTTGTTCTGGGCGTATTTTTCCCTAAAATTTACCTGCCCTGCGGTATGCAGGAAAAGCAGGCGGAATATGTTATTCTTCACGAAAAAAATCACATCCGCCGCTTTGACCACATTACAAGGCTCATTTCATTTGCTGTGCTTATATTACACTGGTTCAACCCCTTTGTGTGGATAGGTTATACCCTTACCGTTCACGATATGGAAATGAGCTGCGACGAAGGCGTTTTGCGCAGACTCGGCGCAGAGGCTAAAAAAGCATACAGCTTTGCCCTTGTAACTGTTGGCGCAAACAAAAAGCTCTCCTTCGGCACGCCTCTTTCCTTTGGCGAAAACGGAGTTGAAAAGCGCGTTGTTAACATTCTGAATTTCAAAAAGCCCAAGGTAATAGCAATAATTCTGTGTGCATTTCTTTGCATTGCAGTTGCGGCGGTATGCCTTACAAATGCCGTCAGCGAAAAGGACGAATACGGCGATATGCAAACACAGATTGAGGATTATATTGAGGCAAAATTCTCCGCCAATGCTTATCAACACGAAGCAAACCAATACACTCTCTACACCGCAGGTGCAAAAATCACCTCATTGAGCGAGGATAAAACAACTGCTTACGGATGGAGCAGAATTTATAATTTTAACCTGAAATATGAAGAATTGCTGCGGTATGAGGAATATCTTTTCCCAACGGAAATTCCGCCCACAGGCAGATTCAAGGCGGTTTTTGATACGGATGGCAAACTCATATCCGTTGAAGCTGTCGAAGAAGAAATACCCGAACTGCCTGAAACTATCCAATATGACTTTGACGTGCGCGAAAGAGCCTATGAGCGTGCAGGAAAGCAACTTAAAGCCCATTATTCTAAAATTAAGGTTTATACCAAGGGAATTTTTGAATCATATTACAGCGGATCTGCCCTTGATATGCTCGAAGCGCAGAGTTTTGAACTTGTTGCCGACTGTTATGGAAAGCCCGTTGCGGCAATCAGCTTTGTTGACGAGGGAAGCATAAGCGAATACAGAATCAGCGACCACTATGAGCTTGCCAAAATTGTTGACGGCGAAAAAATTCCCTATGAAGCAAAAACACTCTCATCGGGCGGCAATCTTTTTGTGCCCTCAGGCAAGCATGCAGGCAGAGAAGCACTTTATTTTGCATATCTTTCAAAATATATTGATGAGCTTGAAACGGGCGAATATGAAATCACCCTTTTTGTTCGCACAAACAGCGGAAATGCTTACGAAGAATATCATGTCAAGTTTGCCGTTGATGACCTTTCGCCCTCCGCATTCACAAAGCCCTCACTCACTTACGAGAGCCTTAATGTTGGCCATAACCCTGCTCTGTTTGAGGCTGTAAGAGAAAAATTGATAACAGGAACAGTTTATCCGAGCAATTCTGTTTTAAATACTGTGACACTTGAAAGCAGCAGCCTTAAACAAATTGAAAAGCTGCTGGACAAAGCAGTGTGGACTTACACGGATGAACACCTCAGCTACCCCGAGTATATAAATTCATACACGGTTTTGCTGATTGACGAAAAGAACAGAAATTACGAATTCTGCATTTATGAAAACCGCATTAACGACAGCAACTCCGAATACACCAAAAAGCCCAACATTGAGCTGAATTCATCAGAGCTTTTTGAGTACATCAGCGGTGAATATCAGAGCAAAATGCAAGGTATGATTGACTCGGGCTATGAAACATCAACGGATATTTTTAAAAAAATTCCAAACATAACAACCGCCGACCCCAACGGTACTTCGGCTGTAAATTCGGCACCTGAATTCATTATAAGCGGTCTGGAATTTCATTCTTCGCTTGAGAATTTTGAATTGATTGGCTTTGAGGCAAGCGAAAGATTTTTCCACTTATGCTTTTTGAATAACGGCAACGAAACAATAAGCTACACCGAGGATTACACCCTTGATATGCTTGTTGACGGCGAATGGCAGAGCGTTGCGCAGATAAACGAGCATATTATTCAGGAAACTCTGTTTGCAGAGCCCGGCGGAGTTGGCAGCGCACAGTTACCCATCAACAAATTCTTTTTGAATTTTGAGGGCGGCACCTACCGCATTCACCTGCCCGTGGTGGGTGAAAACCCAACGGAAATTACCGTTGAATTTACGGTAAAAGCCTATATGATAACGGAATACAACGCTCTTAAAATCGAGGGCATTCCCGTTAAAATTGAGGTAACTCCCAAAGGCAATGAAAACTTCCGCTACACCGTTTTTACAAGCGAAGAAATGCAGAAAATTGCCGAGATTTATAACAAATCTGAATTTGCGGCAGAAAAACCCGACGGCAACCCTGTAAGACCAAAACCTGTGAGCGTAACAATTGTTGATAACAAGGGCTATAAATATGAGTTTGTTATTCATCCACACGGTGTTATGGAAATAAACGGAACAGAATATTTTGCCAGAAACGGCGTGGCTTTATATGAAGCATTGACTGCAGAGGTAGTTCATCTGCTGTAAAAAAACGCCCTCGGGCAACCGAGGGCAGAATGAAAGGGACAAAAAGATGAAAAAAACAAGGAATTTTATATGTATTTTTCTCATGTTTTTAATTTGCTTTTCTGTTTGTGCATGCGGCAAAAGAACGGATATTCCTTCTGAAACAACGGAAAGCGTTACTTCGCAGACAAAGGAATCAACGGCTACTCAGCTACTTGCTGAAACCTCCGAAAGCAGCACCCGAAAAGGAACAGAAACAAGCATAAAATCCGAATCAAAGGTTGAAATTTCAACGAAAAATCAATGGGTAAAGCCCACAAAAAGCACTACAACAACAAAATATGTTAAGCCAACCTATGCAACGGATATTGACGGCTATGTAACCCTGCCCGATTCGCAGATTGCTACACCCGACCCCGAGCCCGAAATCCGATATGTTATAACCGATGTTAAATCAAATATCAGCGGTAAAATCAGCCTTTCGGGAATGGAATTGACGGTTGACCAATATTCGGGTGCAATGCTCTATATTAACTACACCGTCAGACCCGGCAACAAGCTGTATCAGAACAGCGATTTCACAATGCAGAAGCTGGTTAACGGCCAATGGACAGATTTGGTGCAGATAAGAGAAATTGATTCTGGCAAGACAACTGACCTGAACCGCGGTGAAAAATACACATACAGCTTCCCCGAATATTATCACCTCGATAAATATTTCAACAATCCTGAGGACGGCAGATATAAAATCATGCCTCAAATCTGCACCGATATAGATATGAAAAACTCAGCAGGCTTTGAGATTGAATTCACGATTACAAAGCATACGGTAAAAGAGGCAAGCATGCTTCAGAAGATTGAAAACCCCGTTTGCGCCGATTTCAGCCTTGCATCATACAGCACCAATTACACCTATACCCTTTTTGACAGCCGTCAAATCAAGAGAGTAGCTCAGCTTTATAATAACCTTAAATTCAGCCCAATTGAAAAGCCCGAAACATTATACGGCACCTATCTGCTGACAGTTATTGACTCAGACGGCTATGAACATTGGCTGATACTTTATAACGGCGGTGTTGTGGTAAGCAGAGGCAGCAATTATTATTTTGCAGAAAACGGCGGCGAGCTTTACGATTATCTTGACGGATTACATATGAATATATAAAAAATGGGATGTACCAAGCGGTACATCCCGTATTTTTTATTCCTGAACGTATTCTTTATTCATCTGTGCCTTTGCTATCTTTGCAAGCTCATCGGCATCCTTCGCCTGCTCAACTGCATTGCGCATTGCCTCACGCCTTGCAAAAAGCTCGCTATACATACGGTCTCTCTTTTCACCGTTAAGGTTATGGAAGAACTTGGGGATAATTCCAAGCGCACCTGTTATAACGGGAATTCCGGTGCCCATTGCGAAAATCCACCACTTTGTGGAGTCTGCCTGAGTTCCGATTGCAAGACCCTGAACATAGCCGATACGCTTCATAATGAAATTCTGGATTGAGCCCATTACAATACCCTGCAGCTTTTTAACAAGGTCTCTTGCAACGCCCGTCATAGCTTCTGCTCTGTAGCCGTTTTTCCATTCGCAGTAGTCCATTGCTTCGTTAAGGATTTCATCGGGAATAACGTTTCTTAAGCCGTAAACACACATTTCAAGCATTTCTTCAATAGCCATAAGGGGAAGCATTACCCACTTATTTTTATAGAAACCGTTCTTCATTCCGCCGATTGAGCCTATGCCGAATACCATCATCCAGCAGGCATCGGTCCACACATCTTCAAGAATCCATATGGCCTTTGTTGAAAACTTTTTACGCAATGGAGCGATAAAAGCATAGCTGATTGTTGAAATGGGTGATGCGGGAATACCTACGATGGTCTGATATGTAGCGGAGCCGAGAACATCGATATAATAATTGATTCTGCTCTTGCTTACAGCAAAGCCTGCAAGGAATTCGGACAATGTGTAAAGCAGAATGGGTCTGTTATTGAGGATTGCCTTAAGACCCTGAACAATGCTGGGCTTTTCAATGGACTGTGTAACCCTTTCTTTGGTTACACAAATAAAGTAAAACGACATTGCACAGCCTGCAACGGCGGTAAAAATACCAAAGCCGATGAAAAGGTTTGTTCTGTTCCATTGAACTACCTGATTATTGACAAGGTCAAGCAACAAACCGAATGCCAGCTCGGGCAGCTTTTCGCCTACAAGGCCCGAAAACAGCTTTGCCATTGTTATAAGACTCGTTCGCTCAAGCGGGTCAGGCGTTATTGTGGACATAAAGCCCGTGCTTGCAATTGCGGTGAATGTTCCCGCTGTTTCACAGATAACGGAGAATATTGCATAGAACATGAGCTTCGGTGCAAAATCCGCCGATGAATTTGCGAACAAAACGGGCATAAACCAATACCACAAACCAAGCAGAGTAAGGGGGATTTTGCCCAAAAGTATGTAGGGCTTGAATTTGCCCCAACGGGTACGGGTGCGGTCAACAAGAACACCGATAAAAGTATCGTTCAAAACATCCCAAATACCCGAAAATAAGCCGAAAATCGCAAGGAAATCGAAATCCAGCTTAACGATGTCATAGATGAATCTGTCCTTATACTTATCAATGTTGAAGCTGCCGGAAACATCATTAAGCAGGTAACCTATGCGCTCCTTGTTGCCTACATAACGTCGGTTGCGCAAAAGCGGATTTTTAACACCGTTTTCATAGTCAATGACTATGCCCTGCTCCTGTTCCTCATAAGCCAAATTTGTATTCTCGCTCAACAGATCGCCTCCATCCACTGATATTTGTTAAATGATAACATATTTTTAAAGAAAGTTCAATATCTTTTGTTTATTTTTCACTCTGATTCGTAAATTTTCATTCTGAGGCTCAGAAAATGATTAATACCAAAGGAATCCCAGCAGAAGAATTCTGATTATCCACTGCCACCAGACATATTCAACCCTTACCTGATAATGCACGGTGAAGCCTTCGTATTCAACCGCAACCGTTTGCTCGCCTGCAGTTGCCGGGGAATAACCCGTTGCAGTCATTTCGGATGTATCGGCAACGGTTAACGCGCTGCCGTCCGAATAAACAACCTCAAGAGCGAGACCCGAAAGGCTTATTTTTTCATCAACCTTGTATGTATAAACGGTTTTTTCGGGAAGTGACTTTATTTTTACGCTTGTTATGTATGGCGCCTCATACACAACCACGCTCATATCAGGCAGACCGAAGCCGTAGTAAACATCAAAGCCTGCATCGCCCAAATCGGTGCAGCTATCCTTGATTGCCTGCTGAACCTGCATTGCATTGCACTCAGGATATTCAAGCCTGAAAAGTGCAGCGCAGGCAGAAACAAATGCGGCTGACATTGATGTTCCGCTGAGAATCTGAGTGTTGCCGTCCGCACCGTAGCCCGTAATATTTACACCGGGTGCGCAGACATCAACTGCTGCGCCGTAGTTTGAGCCGTAAGAGGAATTGCCGCCGGGCATAAAATCTGCCGCAAATGCAAGACTTTCATCAACTGCAGTAACGGTTATTGCGCTTTCATTGTGGGCGGGGCAATAATTATATATATCGCTCTTTGAGTTACCTGCACAAACAACAACCGAGGCATCCTTTTCATAAGCATGGGCAAGAGCGTCGTCAAGGGATTTGCAGTTATTCAGCACGCCGCCGAGGCTTATATTTATAACATCCGCTCCGTTATCTGCGGCATAGTAAATTCCGTTTACCGCGTTAACAAGAGAGCCTGTTCTTGAAGTCAGAACCCTTACGGGCATTATGTTAACCGCCGCATCTTTAACACAATCGGCAATTATGCTTGCAAGGAAGGTTCCGTGGCTGTCAACGCTTTCGTCAACCGCGCCGCCCTTCTCGTTGTTAACAAAATCATAGCCCTCAACCAATTTGTTTTTCACATAATCAATCTCGGCAACGCCGCTGTCAACAATGGCAACAGTCACCTTTTCACCGGATTCATATTGAATGCTTTTTGCATATTCACAGGCATTCAGGGCATCAACGCCCCATGATAAATCGGCCTCTTCTTCGCTTTCCGAGGCACAGGTATAAATGAGTCTGTCCTTTTCGGCATAGATTATTTCAGGGTCGGAATTAAGATAACGGCAGCACTTGTTAAGCGCCGATGCATCCTTGAACTGCAGCAAAAATCTGCCGTCTGCACCAATTACCGCCGCACTTGCTCCGAAACCCGTAAAGCAATAATCATCGGAGGCTGCTCTGCCGATTATGCGCAGCATATCCCCTGCCGAATCAAGCTGATTTTTGCTTTTTGATGTGTCATATAAAGATATAATTTCAGCAGATTTAATTGCAAAATCCATGTTATCCTCTGCAGACCTTACATTTGTGAAAGCAAAAGCAAACGAAGCCTGAAGAACAACAATAACAGCGGCAACCGCAACAGAAAGAATTCTTTTCATAATATATAATCATCCTTAAAATTTCATTCCCTGATATTTTATAATATTAAGAAAGAAAAATCAATAACAAAAAATTATTCCGCAAACAAACGGCTGAAAAGCTCACCCTGAATATCCCTGACATCATTAACGGGGATTGCCGTTCCGTCAGCCATAATTATTTCGCCCGTTTCCGCATCAATTCTTTCAATGCGGCCCTCCGCCGTCAGGTAAGCGCCCCCCTGCTTGCGGTTATCGGGACGAAAATAAAAAATTGAAATCCGGGGCTGAAGCTCCTGAAGGTTAAGAAGCATATTCAGCTTTTCGTTGACAATGCTTTTTTCGCATTCATCAAGCTCCGCCTTATCAACAGTCAGGCGCGCCGTTTCGCTGATTGCCGCCCCGTGACCCGTCAGCGCTGCAAAAGGGCTGAACTGCGCCGCGCGGTCAATCATAGCCATTCTTTTGCGCCTCGGCGACACATGATGGGGCAGATTTATTATATCCTCATACTTACTTTCGCTGCTCATTACGCCTTATGACCTCCTATCTGGCTGTTGCGCTCCCTGGCGGTTGCTCCTTCCTTGAAATTCATTCCTTTAAGAATGGCATTTTTGCCGTATTTATGCTTGATTGTTACAAGAGCATCCTGCATACGCCGTTCTTTTTCAAGAGCAGCCTCCTCCTCGGCACGCTTGCGCTGCTTTTCCTCATAATCCTCAAAAAGGCTGAGCTGCTCGGGCTGCTCTGTTCGGTCAACCTGATTTTCGGGAATTATTCCGCAGGCGGTAAGGTTGATTCTGCGCACAAGCAGGCTTCTGTCCGCTATACGCTCAAAAAGCTCTGTTGCTGCATTGACAATCAGACGGGTTGACGAGGTTTGCCTGTCAAGATTTTCCGTGCCCCTTGAATGCTTAGGCACCTGCCTGCCGTAAAAATCCGTTTTGATTTCGCCCTTATAGGCACTGAGCCTGCCTGCATCGGTCAGGTTTTCAATATCATAACCTATAACAAGCACAAGCTGATTCGTAACCAGTTTTTTTTCAACAAGGTCAAGGGCAAGGTTATCCGCCATTTCGCGCACAATGAGCCTTGTTTTTTCAAAATTATAGGGCTGCTGCAATACCTGACCCGTGCTGACACTGTTTGACTGCGGCTTATAGGCCTTGATATCCGCAATAGTGCAAGGCTCAAAGCCCCATGCATGGTCAATCAGCAGCTCCGCATTGACACCAAAAAGGCGATAAAGCAAATCCTCCTGCTGAATTGAGCAGCGGGCAATATCGCCCATTGTGTAAATGCCGTATTTCTCCAGTTTTTCCGATATACCCTTGCCCACACGCCAGAAATCTCTGAGAGGCGTATGGCTCCACAGAGTGCGGCGGTAGGTCATTTCGTCAAGCTCCGCAATGCGCACTCCGTCGCTGTCGGCAGGCATATGCTTTGCTGTGATATCCATTGCAATTTTGCAAAGGTAAAGATTTGTGCCGATTCCTGCAGTGGCGGTAACACCCGTTTCCGCAAGCACCTCTTTAATCAGCATCCGCGCAAAATCATGGGCATTCATTCCGCTGACCTTAAGATAAGCCGTTGCATCAATAAACACCTCGTCAATGCTGTAAACATGAATATCTTCAGGCGCAACATGGCGCAGATAAACCTGATAAATCCGCGTGCTGTATTCAATATAGAGCGCCATTCTCGGCGGCGCAACAATATAATCAATGGCAAGCGAGGGGTTGGCCTTAAGCTCATTATCATCGTATGATTTGCCTTCAAGGCGCCTGAAGGGTGCCTTTTCACGCCTTTGGGCATTGGCAAGGCGCACCTGCTGAATCGCCTCAAACATCCTTGCCCTGCCTGAAATACCGTAGCTTTTAAGGCTTGGTGAAACCGCAAGGCAGATTGTTTTTTCAGTCCTTGACGGGTCAGCAACAACAAGGTTGGTGGTCATTGGGTCAAGACCTCTTTCCATGGCCTCAACGCTGGCGTAAAAGGACTTAAGGTCAATTGCAATATACACTTTTTCACTCATATCCGCACCTCCCCCGTTATTATTCCCACATATTATACCACCGCAAAATCAAAATTTCAATATTTTATCGAACATTTGTGCGGCAGTTTTTAAAAATATTACCCGTGACCGAAATCACGGGTAACAAATAATTACATTTTATCTTTATACTGATAGCATCTCACATAGTCCACCTTGAACTCGGCAGGCCAGTTTCCCTCGGGAGTTTTCCGGATTTCGCCTGTGCCGTGTCTGTCGGAATTCTGAACGCCGTTCTCCCCTGCAAATTCGCAGGAAAGGAGCAGATATTCGGGATTCTTTGAAACGCCGCCTGTTGAAGTTCTGCCCGTTTCAACGCCGTTGATGTAGAAAATATATTCATTCTCATTCCACTCAACGCCGTAGGTATTGTATTCCTCATAGGGATTGTTTTCAATAAAGAATTTGCCTACCGCCTCGCCGTGGTGTCCCTCGCCGTAACCGTCGTAGTGAATACCCGTTGAGATCGCGTCGTTACCCCACCAGTTATCTTTGTAGTAGAACGACTCAAAAACGTCAATCTCCGTGCCGTCCTCACCCGAATTATTGACATTATAAACGCCCTCGTTCATCATCCAGAAGGCGCTCCACATTCCCGTTGCCGCAGGCAGAATGCAGCGCACTTCAAAATAGCCGTAGCGCTGCTCATATTTATCCCTTGAGGTAACCTTGCCCGTATACCAACCGGGCTTATATTCGGGCATATCAACCCCGGAATTCAGGTAATAATTCTCAGGCGGAGTTTCAAGATATTCGGCACGGATTACAAGGTTGCCGTCCTTGACGCTGACCATATCCTCATGCCAATAACCGCCCTTACGCTCGGTTATCCACCAGGAAAAGCCCCACTTGCTTCTGTCAAGCTCGGTGCCGTTGAATTCATCACTCCACACAAGCTCAAATTGGCTCATATCAACCTTCTGACCCTGCGCAGGCTTGCCAAGGTCAAGGAATTCGCAAATCTGCGGATTGATTGCCATAAGAATTGCGATGAGCACCTGAAGAATTGATTTAATCATTACATTCTCCTTATTTTACTCTTACGGTTTTGATTTCCCATGGACGGAAGCTGAGCTTGCCGTCGGTTACAGATGAAAGCTCGTTGCAAAGCAGGTCAACCTCCGCATCAGCTTTGCCGAAGGCGCAGGTAAATTCTGCATTTGCAGGCTCATCGGAATAGTTGCAGAAACGGGCATAGGTTGCGCCGTTTTCGTGATAAAGAGTTGTCAGTATAACCTCGCCGCCCTCTGCATTGAGCGATGCGGCTGAAAGCTCGGTTAAATCACCCTCAGCCTTTTCGCAGGGAATAACTTCGGGCTGATATGCATATGAAACTGCATTGCGGTGGATATCCGCATCAGAAAGGGTTGAATCAAAGGGCATGAGCGCAAATTCATCCTCATAAATGCCGTCAAGGATTTTTGTGCCGCAAAGATAAAGATTGGAATAAAGCAGAGGAATTGAAAGGCGATTGCCCTTTACCATTCCGCCCATGCAGCCTCTGTTGAAAACTGCAAGGCCGCTTTTTTCATCGCGCAGGCAAAGCCAATAGATGCCGTCCACATTGGTTGTGGAATTAAACGACTCCTCGTGGCTTACCTTTTTATCAATGAGAATACGATCCTCGACATACCAATAATCCTCGGTTACTCTTACCTGACCGTCCCATTCGGAAATGGAATAAGGCAGGTCGCGCACCATTTTTCTGCCCTTATCAAGGCAGAGATTCATGTTGAAATTCAGCTTGCCGTCGTGGCGGTGACCGTCAACGGTAATGGATTTTTCAAGCCCTGCCTTTTCGCCCGTTTTGCCCACATGCTCGCCGTGAAGCTCAAAGCGTGTTTTGCAGTCAATTCGGGATGAGTTGCCGTTAAACGCCATCTCAAATCTGAAAGGTATTCCGCCGATATCACCCTGCTGCACTGCAAGGGCGGATGTATCCGAAATTTCAACAGTCCACTTGCCGCTTGAAACACAGTCAACATCCTCAATGCAGGCTGTGAAAAGCTCGCCGCTGCCGTTATCAAAAATGCGGCGGTTTGTTTTGATTTCGTCTATGTAAGCAATGCCTGAATCCGTCAGCTTAAGGCGGTAAACGGGAGTTTCGAGCATGCCTGATTCTTCATTCCATGAAAATGCAAATTTTTCGGCAGCATTGCAAACCGTTTTTGCGGTAAATGCAGGCAGTCTGAGATGTATTTTTTTGCCCTCAAAATCAACCCATTCGTCAATCTCAAAGGAATGCAGGTTAATCGCAACGGGCTTGCTCTCTGCATTTGCAAAGCGGGCGGCAATCACCTTTGCGGACTCTGATTTTACATAATCCGATGCGCTGAGCGATGCAGGAATAAAGCGGCGTGCAAGGTCAAGCAGACCGCAGATTGTTACATCATGATGCTGGGCGGCGAGAGCATATTTCCACGCCTCATCCATTTTTTCCTGCTGAGGCTCTCCGCCAAGCATAACCGCAAGAGCATTCAGCTTTTCTGCCTGCACGGCGCCAACCTCGCTCTGACGGACACCGTTGAAAATTTCATTGCCGCAATAACCCCACGGCATCTGCACATGGAAGTCGTTATCATCTGTTAAAAGCTCATCAACCGCCTCGCCGTAAAGCTCGGGAATATCCTCAAGAAGCACATATTCATAGTTATCCTTGGTTTCAACATATTCGGTCAGCGGCTCGATTTCCTGAGTAAGGTCATCATATCTTGAAGCAAGAAGAGGCTCATATTTTGAGAACATTTCTTCAAAATCCTCAAGAGAATAGCGAAGGTGCCTTGGCCAGCGTGAAAGAATCCAGTTATCAACCGTTGTGCAGTTAAATCCCCTGCCCTGCTTGTCATAAACAGGCACGGAGGGCATTTCCGTTTTATCCTTGCCTATCCAGCGGCCCCATGCGGAATCGAAGGTTTTCGTGTAGCCGTAGCCCATAACATGGGAGCGCAGAATTGCCGCCTTGTAGCCGCTGAGCTTTGCAAGCTGGGGTGTCTGGCTGTTGAGCGCAAACTCCGAAATAGCATACACAGGCGGAGTAACACCGAAATACTCAAGATTTGTTCTAACCGCATAGCTGAGCTGGCGCGCATTGGATTCCTCGGATATCGTAAGCGAAAGGGGCTGGCCGTAGGTTGTGGCGCCCAAGCCCACTCTGTCGGGATATTTTTTGAGAAGCTCCCCAATCATTTTTACAATCTCGGGGTCGCAGCGTGAAAACTCATCAAATGTAAACGATTCATAGTCAAGACCGATTCTGAGCTTCGGATATTTCTCCATCCACTCAAAAATATCCTTAAGGCGGGGCTTCACTTCGTCCTTCCAAAGCACATAGCCGCCGTGGTCATATGTCAGAATATACAGCTTTTTCTTATCCATGTTTATTACCTGCCTTTGCTGAATTTGATTAGCATTTTCTTTTATTATAGCGGTTACAAAAAACAATTACAATAATTCCGACACAAATATTTGAAAAAAAGCAAAAAAAAATGAACAATGAATAATTGATAAGCTCCTTTTGATTTTGCACAACCGCAATTGTTGTTCCCTTGCTGAGAAGATTATGCAAAGCTCTGAAGAGCTCAGAATTATTCATTATTCATTAATTAATGCCCCCGAATGCGCAAGCGGAAGGCATTCTGGTGCCGGTGACCGGACTTGAACCGGTACGGTGTTGCCACCGAGGGATTTTAAGTCCCTTGCGTCTGCCGATTTCGCCACACCGGCGTTTCACCGAACTGAAAGGGCGCAGAAAGCCCTTTTTCACCAATTCAGCCTCATCATTATAATTTATTTTATCGGATTTGTCAACCATAAATCATTTTTTTGACGCTATTGCATTTTTCAGCGCATTTCTGTATAATAATCGATATTATCAATATACAGGAGAAATCGGAATGAAAAATTATTATCTCAGCGCCGAACGCGCAGGCCTTGTTGAGCTTATTAAAAGCAAGGATTTTGACGGAATACTGAGCCTTATCGGCGAAAAGATGCCCGCAATAATTGCGGCGGCGGTCATAGTTATAGCAGGCATCATTATTTCAAAGCTGATAGGCAAATTCGCAGTTAAAACCATGAGCGCAAAGGGCGTTGACGCCTCAGTGCATTCATTCATAAAAACAATAATTATTTTTCTGGTGAATCTGGTTTTTGTTTTGTCGGCACTCTCAACGCTTAACATTGACGTTAACTCTTTTGTTACTGCCCTCGGCGCCGCAGGAGTTACGGCGGGCATCGGCCTGCAGGCAAGCATCAGCCAGTTTGCCAGCGGAATTCAGATTCTGTTCAATCACCCGTTCAAAAGCGGTGATTTTATTGACATCGGTTCCGTCAGCGGCAAGGTTCAGGAAATCAAAATGATGTATACCGCCCTTATCACCCCCGATAACAAGCGTGTTATAATCCCCAATTCAACCATTACAAGCAGCAACATCATAAACTTCAACGCCGATAACAAAAGGCGCCTTGACCTTCTTTATTCAATTTCCTACGATGAGGACATCGCAAAGGTGAAGCAGGTTCTGGCGGATGTTCTTAAGGAGGACAGCCGAATCATGACCGACCCCGCACCCATCATTGCGGTTAAGGAGCACGCTGCAAGCTCCGTTAACATTGCCTGCCTCATCTGGTGCCCTGCGGATGAATACTGGAGTGTCTTCTATTTCATGCAGGAGAGAGTTAAGCTGGCATTTGACGAAAACGGCATTTCAATCCCCTACGGTCAGCTTGATGTTCACATTGTTAAGGAGTGAGTTAATTGACTGAGTTACTGCTCAGAATTTTTGTCAAGGATTATAAAAACGGCGTGCAGAGCGAAAAGGTGCGCCTTAAACTGGGAACTCTCAGCGGCGCGGTGGGAATTATTTTGAATGTTATCCTTTCCGTTTTCAAAATGATTTTCGGCGTAATAACAAAAAGCGTTTCCATCACTGCAGACGGCGTTAACAACATTTTTGATGCCGCCTCATCTGTTATCAACCTTGCAGGCTTTAAAATTTCGGGCAAGCCTGCCGACGACGAGCATCCCTTCGGCCACGGCAGAGTTGAATATATATCCGCGCTGACTCTTGCATTTTTCATTCTAATAATGGGCGTTGAGCTGATTAAAACATCAATCGATAAATTCACAAACCCCGAGGCCGTTATTTTCAGCGTGCCTGCGGTTATTGTTCTTGTTCTTTCCATTCTCGGCAAAATCTGGCTTGCACTTTTCAATGCAAAAATCGGAAAAATCGTTAACTCCGTTGCGGTTAAAGCGGTTGTTACGGACAGCATAGGCGATGTTGCCGCCACAACCTGCTCAATGATTGCCCTTATTGCCTCAAAATTCACCGACCTTCCCGTTGACGCGGTTATGGGCATTGTTGTTGCCCTTGTTATCATTTACGCCGGCATTGACATAATCAGAGGGACAATGGGTCCCCTGCTTGGCGAACCGCCTGACAGAGAAATTGTTGACAAGCTGGAAGAACTTGTTATGTCCTATGAAGGCGTTGTTGGCATTCACGACCTTGTGCTTCACAGCTACGGCCATTCAAAAATCATAGGCTCACTTCACGCCGAGGTGCCTGCGGACATTGATATTCTTCACATTCACGACACCGTTGACCTGATTGAAAGGCAGGTCAAAGAGCAGCTCGGAATTGAAATTTCAATTCATATGGATCCCATTATCAATGACGAAAGAACTCACGGACTGAGAGAAATGACGGCCAGAACAGTTGAAAGCATCTGCGGCGGCGCAACCATCCACGATTTCAGAATTGTTGACGGCCCGTCACACACAAACCTGATTTTTGATGTTCTTCTGCCAAGGAATTCCGAATACAGCGAATCTGAATTCAAGGAGCTTCTTGAGCTGAAATTGAAGGCGGAGGACGAAAGATATTTCACCGTTGTGACCATCGACAGAAACTATGTTTAACCTCGGAAAAGCGGTTGGTTATCAACAAAATATTGTGGCATTTGGCAAAATGAACAAAAGAAACACAAAATATTGTATATTTTTTTCTTGTTAAATTTTCAATATGGTCTTTTATATTTTGACGAAATATAGTAGAATATATGCATAACAATAAATTCGGAGGAATTAAGCTATGCCTGATTACGAAGATTTCAAAACAATACCCGTAGGTCAGTTGGGAATTATCGCTCTTCCCGGCTGCGAACAGATTGCAAAAAAAATTGACAACTACCTTGTTAATTGGCGTAAGGAGAGGGACAGTGAGCATAAGTTCACCCTTCCTTTTGCAGGATATGAGAGAGAAACCTACCTTATCAAGGCTGCTTTCCCCAGATTCGGAACAGGCGAAGGCAAGTGTGTTATCAACGAAACCGTCAGAGGCTTTGACATTTTTATTCTCTGCGACCCCTTCAACTACAGCGTTGAATACAAAATGTACGGCAGATATGTTCCCATGAGCCCCGACGACCACTACGCCAACCTGAAGAGAGCTATCAGCGCAATCGCAGGCAAGGCAAGAAGAATCAATGTTATCATGCCTATGCTTTACGAAGGAAGGCAGCACAGACGCTCCAGCAGAGAATCCCTTGACTGCGCGGACATGCTTCGCGAGCTTTGCATTGAATACGGCGTTGAAAACATAATCACCTTTGACGCTCATGACCCCAGAGTTCACAATGCAATCCCCCACAACGGCTTTGAAAATGTTCAGCCCGTTTACCAGATGATTAAGGCCATGTGCAAAAACGTTCCTGACCTTAACATTGATAAAAACCACATGATGGTTATTTCACCCGACGAAGGCGGCATGGGCAGATGCATTTACTTTGCAAACGTTCTGGGCCTTGACCTGGGTATGTTCTACAAGCGCCGCGATTACTCCGTAATCGTTGACGGCAGAAATCCCATTGTTGCCCACGAATTCCTCGGAACAAACATTGAGGGCAAGGATGTTATCATCATTGACGATATGATTTCATCGGGCGATTCAATGATTGAGGTTGCCACAAAGCTCAAGGAGCTCAAGGCTAACAGAATTTTCATCTGCACCTCATTCGGCCTTTTCTGCAACGGTCTTGAAACCTTTGACAAGGCTTATGCAGACGGCCTCATCAGCAAGGTTTTCACAACAAACCTTATCTATTCAACACCTGAGCTGCTTTCAAGAGATTGGTATGTAAGCGTTGACGTTTCAAAGTATTGCTCATACATTATTGACACTCTCAACCACGATGAATCAATCAGCGGTCTGCTTGACCCCAAGGACAGAATCCACAAGCTGCTCACAAAATACGGCTTTGAGAGCCATATAGAGAACAAATAATCAAAACCGCCGAAGCCCTCAAACTTCGGCGGTTTTTCAGCAGGTGATGTTAATGCAAAACAGAGAGCTTAATTTCAGAAACGGAAAATTCAGAATCATGCAGATTGCGGACACTCAGGAAATCCCCGCAGTTTCACCCGACACGATAAAGCTCATTTCCGCCGCCCTTGATTCAGAAAAGCCTGACCTTGTTGTTTTCACGGGCGACCAGATTAAGGGCTATTCCTCATTTTTCATGGGCGAAAAGGGCAAGGCAAATGTTGAAGCCACTATCAAAGCCCTTATAAAGCCCCTTGAAGAAAGAAACATTCCTTTTACAATAACCTTCGGCAATCATGACGGCGAGGCTGCGCTGAAAAACGGCGAACAGTTTGAAATTTATAAAAACTCTTCCATGTTTGTTTATGCCGATGCAGCAAGCGAAGGCGATGAGGGCACATTCTGCCTGAATGCAGGCGGCAAGCTCCTTATTTATATGTTTGACACCCATTCAAAGGCTGAGGGAGGCGGCTACAGCGGACTTAATCAGGGTCAGCTTGAGTGGTACCGCGCGGTCAGGGATTCATATGAAACTCCCATGCCCTCAATAGCATTCCAGCATATTCCGACGCCTGAATTTTTTGATGTAATCAAGCCCGTAAAGCGCTTCACAAAGGGCGCAGTAAGGGCATACGGCGACCATAAAAACGAATTCTACACCCTTGACCCGCATAACAGCGGACTGCGCGATTTCATGGGCGAATCACCTGCCGCACCTTTCACAAACAGCGGTGAAATCGATGCATTCCTTGAAAAAGGCGAAATGCTTGGCGTTTTTGTTGGCCACGACCATAACAACAGTTTTGTTGCAAACTATAAAGGCCTTGACCTTGGCTACACTCAGGGAGCAGGCTTCAACGTTTACGGCCCCGGCCTTAAAAGAGGCGTAAGAATTTTTGACATTGAAGAAAACGGCAAATACGAAACAAAAACCGTTACCTTTGGCGAGCTTTGCGGCAACGAGGTTAAAAACAAGCCGAAATTTGCCCTTTACACTTATGCTCCAACAAATGTTTCGCAGGTTGTGACGGCATTCAAAGAGGCTGCAATCGTTGCAGGCGCAATTGCAGGAATTGCAGCAATAATTAAAACAATAAAAAAGAAATAAACATTAAAAAATCCGACTCTGTTACAGAGCCGGATTTTCTTTTACAATCAGTTAACTGCCTTGAAATACTTGACGAAGCTTTCGCCGTCATTATTTCTGAGATTGGTGAATGCAAGGCCTGCATTCATAAGCAATGCGCCCGAATATACCTCATCGGTATCTTCGTCAACATAGAACTTTTCGGGGTCAAGACCCTTGAGCTTGATGTAAAAAGCTCTGTCCGCAGGCTCGCGCATAATAACGCTTGTGAGAAGCGCCTCATTCTTATCCTCGGAAACAAACTGCCATGCAACTCTGTAGGGATTTTCAAAGGGGGTTACAAGTCTGTAAAGGTCGCCGAAATGGATAACATCATAATATTTATGATATTCCTTAACCTGACGCTTGACTATGCGCTTTTCCTCATCGGTGAACTTATTGGGGTCAAGCTCATAGCCGAAAGAGCCCCAGAGAGCAACATTGCCCTTTGTGTCATAGCCCGTGCGCCTTGAAGCGGAAACATGGGCACCCATTGTTGATGCAGGGTAGCACAAGGATGTACCGAACTGAATTGTAAGGCGTTCAATGGGGTCGGTGTTATCGCTTGTCCAGATCTGGGGTGAAAAATAGAGTGTGCCGGGGTCAAAGCGTCCGCCGCCACCCGAGCAGTTTTCAATAAGCATATCGGGGAATTCCTTGGTAAGCCTGTCCATAACATCATATGTACCAAGCACAAAGCGGTGGAAAACCTCCTTCTGCTGCTCAGGGGGAAGAATTGCCGAACCAACCTCGGAAAGGTTGCGGTTGAAATCCCACTTAAGATAATCTATTTTGCAGGTTGAAAGCACCTTCTTCATTTCGCCGAAGATATAGTCACGAACATCCTGCCTTGAATAGTCAAGAACATACTGGTGGCGGGCAATTGATTTTTCACGGTTGGGCACGTGGAGGCACCAATCGGGGTGCGCTCTGTAAAGATTGCTGTCACGGGATATCATTTCAGGCTCATACCAGATGCCGAACTTAATGCCGAGAGCGTTGATTTTGTTTACAAATTCCGCAAGGGTGCCGCCCAGCTTCTCTTCATTTACCTGCCAGTCGCCAAGGCCGCTGCGGTCTGAATTTCTGTCGCCAAACCAGCCGTCATCCATAACAAGCATCTCAATGCCAAGCTCCTTTGCGCGCTCCGCGAAGGTAACAAGCTGGTCGCCTGTAAATTCCATTCCCGTTGCTTCCCAGTTATTGATAAGCAAGGGACGCTTGATATTTTTCCACTTACCTCTTGTGAGGTGCTTTCTGTAAAGTCTGTGGAAAATACGGCTCATTTCTCCGATGCCGTCGGGTGTATAAACCATTACAACCTCGGGCGAGCAGAAATGCTCCCCTGCCTTAAGCTGCCAGCCGAAATTTTCGGGATTAATACCCATTACAACTCTTGTTCCCGAATTCTGATTAACCTCAGCCTCAAAAACAAAGTTGCCGCTGTAAACAAAGTTAAAGCCGTAGGCATTGCCGTAATCCTCGGTTGCGCCCTTATCAACAATAGCGGCAAACGGATTGTGGTGGTGGCTTGATGAGCCTCTTTTGCTTGAAACAAGCTGCCTGCCGTGAGCAAGAGGACGCCTTTCGAGAGCTCTTTCCTTACCCCATCTGCCATAGAGAGAAAGCAGCTCATAATCGCTTGTGTGGAAATCAATGCAAGTGCTCATCACCTTTTCAATTTCAACGGTCTTATCGGAATTATTGATAACCTTAACGCTTCTTGTCATAGCGCCCAGGTTTTCAAAAACCGTGTAATAGAGCACCGTCTGAATACCCGTTACGGCATCCTCCGTAAGCAATTCAAGGGTTGTTGCCTCGCTGTCATCTTCAACATAAAGGGCAGGAAGGCCTTCGATTGCAGGCTTGCCCGGATAAATTTTGTGGGATACATAGCGCATATCCGTTGTGTTATTTCCCTCTGCATTCCTGATTGCGATTGCAGATGTTCTGAAATCGCCCGCACCGTTGCCCGAATACTCAAAGGGGTTGATATCGGGTGAAAAGCGCCAGTCATCAACCTTTATGTTGTTGGGGCTGAAGGATGCGAAACCGCCTGTGTAACGGAATTCGGAAAGGTTGTAATCGGGAATTTTTGCGCCGTAATAGAGATGAACAAGGTAATTCTGTTCATATATTTCAAAAATATAGCTTGAGGTTGCTGTGTCCAGCTTAAAAATCTTTTTTTCGCTGTCAAAAATAATAGGCATATCAGTTCTCCTTAATCGAACGATTTATTTTTTCTCTGAATTCAAGCAGCCAATCGTTTTCATGGGGATATTCCATGAATGTTAGAGGCTTGAACAAATCTTTATCAATAAATTCGAGCACCTTATCTCTGCCAATTTTGCTTTCAAGCAATTTCAGCGCCATCAAATCTTCAAAGCCGTCATAAAAGACCTTAAGACGAAGTGATTCATAGGCTTCTCCCTTTTCGGCGGGGTACACAACAAATGAATCGCCCGAAGGGAAGCTGCCGCCTGCATCCGTTACCTTATAAGGGTCAATGGCTTTTATTGAATACTGGCTGTTATAGAAGTTATAGCCCCACTGCAGGAATCCTTTGATATCATATTTATAAAGGAGCACACCGAGCACTCTGTTGCGAAGCGATGGCATAGACATAAAGCGGTTAGGCATATAGGAATGACCCTGACCGCAGCAATAATAAGTCCATAATTCAGGAACCTTGCCCATGAAGTCATTTATATGGTCTTCGCAGGGAATGGGATTTTTAACTGCGCCCTTTTCATAAAATTCAAACTCCGAAAGTGCATCGATGACCTTGAAATCGGGGAAGATTTCCGCAATCAAAGCGGCACGCTTTGAATAAACCTTAAGCTGCTTTTCGTTAGGCTCGTCGGAAACGTGGAGGAAGCATTTATCCTTAATTCCCTCATTCTCGGCAAACCTTGTGAATGCCCTTGCAAACTGGCGGAGGAATTCGTCATATTCGCCGCTGGATGTGCGCGTAAACCAGCCGAACATCTTCTTTTCTCTGCCTTTTCTGTCAAGAACAACGATTTTCGGAGCATGCTTTGCTCCCCACTGGGTGAAGAAATGGCTTATTTCAAAATATTCAATGCCGCATTCACGGCACATTTCTATCCACTTTTTCAGGTTTTTGAAATCAAAATAGTATTTGCCGCCATGGTGACGGATTTTCACAAGCTGCACCGTGCGCCTTTCGCCGCCTACCCTTGTGTCAAGAGGAGGGGTAAAAACGGGAGTAAGGATGCAGTTCATTCCGTGGTCTGCGGCTGTTTTTATAAAGTTGCGGTTAATGCGCCAGTATTCCTCGCTGAAGGGCTCAATTCCGTAATAATTGCAGATGCAATCGGAATGATACCAGCAGGTATAAACAAGCTCCTGCTTGGGCAATTCGGCATCAATAACCTCAATTTCAACTTCGCCTTTTGCAAGGCTTGCGCCGTTTTCAAGCAAATCAACGGTCAGGCTGCTTTTGCCTTCGGCATTGCCTTTTGGCATAACCTCAATCCATATGCTGTACCATTTGCATCCCTCAACCCTGAATTCACCCTCAACGGGCACAAGGTAATCGGGATACATTCCCGATGTTTTTCGCAGATAAAAATCATCCGCATCTTCAAGGCAGGCAGAGCCTACGGGCACCTCTTTAACTATGTATGCCTTTGCAGATTCCGCAAGAGCGCCTCTTAATTCCACGCTCAGAGCGCAATCCTTTTGGGCACTGAATGCCGCCTGAAATGAAGAACGCTCGTTTTTTAACATAGAAAATCCGCCGAATGCCTCTGCGGAAGGTCTTTCATCCGAAAAAACTTTTTCAAGTGAGCTTAAAAGAATAAATTCCATAAAATCATCCTTTCTTATTTACCACTCATTTTCCTGTCCTTTTCAACGGTTTTATCAACCGCCCTGATAACCGAATTTTCAAAGCCCGTTTCTTTAAGACTGCAAACGCCCTCGATTGTTGTTCCTCCCGGCGAGCATACATTTCTGATAAGCTCGCTGACGGCAAGGGGACTTTCAAGCATCAGCTTTGCGGAGCCGAAAAGCATCTGCGCCGCAATATCCTGAGCCGTTTTTGCAGGGAGACCGTATTTCACGCCTGCGCTTGCAAGGGCATCCGCAAACATAAATGCAAATGCGGGAGCTGAGCCTGCGATTGCGGTGAATGCGGAGAAATATTTTTCCTCAAGCTCAACACATTTGCCGAAATACGAGCAGAATTCCGCCGCAAAGGCCTTTTCAGCCTCATTAACGCTGCCCGAAAAGCACACGGCGGTCATTGACTGGCCTGCGGCTGCATTGATGTTAGGCATAATTCTTGCAATTTTCGCATCAAAGCCTAAATATGCTTCTATTTTAGAAATTTCCGTGCCTGCGGCGGTTGAAATAACAAGCGAATTTTTCTTTTCGATTTCGCTGCTTATTCCGCCTGCAAGAAAAGCAAAATCCTTGGGTTTAACGGCGATAACCGTGTTATCGCACTCTGCGGCAACCTGCTTTGCGCTGCCTGCAACGTTAACGGCAAGCTCCGCCTTAAGCTGAGCGGGCTTTTCGCCGTTTATATCATAAATCATTATTTCTTCGGGCCTGATTTTACCTGCGGCAACAACTCCTCTGAGAATTGCGCTTGCAAGGTTGCCCGTGCCGATAAATCCTAATTTCATAGCTACTCCTTAAGATTGAAAAAGAGCGCAAAGCATCATCGCATGCCTTGCGCCGATTTCAGATTAAAGCTCAGATGTGCAGTTGGGGCACTTGGTTGCGCCGATTGCAATTTCGCTCTTGCAGTAGGGGCATTCCTTGGTGGTGGGCTCAGCGGGAGCTTCCTCTTCCTTCTTCTTTGTCTTGTCGTTAACCTTGTTGATTGCCTTAACAAGCACAAAGATAACAAAAGCCATGATAAGGAAGTTAAGGATTGCATTAATGAAGTTACCGTAAGCAATGGCGGCTACGCCTGCTTCCTGAGCTTCAGCAAGAGTTTTGAACTCGCCTTCACCGAGGAGGATGAACTTGTTGGCAAAATCAACACCCTTTGTTGCAAGGCTTATAAGGGGCATAATGATATCGTCAACAAGTGATTTTACAATCGTCTGAAATGCGCCGCCGATGATAACGCCGACTGCAAGGTCAACAACATTGCCTCTCATAATGAACTTTTTGAATTCTGCTGCAAAGCCTTTCATAAAATTAACCTCCGTTAATTGAATTACTATTACAATTTACCAAATTTTTTATTAAAGGTCAACACCTTCGAGGTTAAAATTTGGAATAAAACTTTCTTCTGCGGATTCTCCGCTTTGAAAAAAACAGTTTTCAAAGCCCATTGCAAGAATTTTTTGCTTCACGATTGAATATTCCCTTGCAGAAAGCCGTCTGTTAACCGGCGGCATATCCTTGGCTTTTCCAAACGGGACATACTGCCGCATAACGCTTATGTACGTTTCCGCAGGAAGATTATCCCTGACCCATTCAAACACTTTAACCGCCTGAGAAATGTTGCCGGGCAGCACAAGATGGCGGATGATAAGCCCTTTTTTTGCAATGCCGTTTTCATCAAGCTCAACCCCGCCTGCCTGACGGTGCATTTCAAGCACAGCCTCCGAGGCATATTCAAAATAATCCTCCGCGCCCGAATACTTAAGAGCAGGCGCAGAATCAAAATATTTTATATCGGGCAGATAGATATCAACAAGCCCCTCAAGCATTTTCAGGGTTTCCGCCTTTTCGTAGCCCGATGAATTATAGATAACGGGCACGGGTGAATTATATTTCTGCAGCACCCTTGCAAGCATAGGCACAAAATGGGTGGGGGTTACAAGATTGAGGTTATGAACTCCCTTTTCAATCAGAGCGTCAAAAATGCGCATAAGCTGAATTTCGCCGACCTCCTTACCGAAGGCACGGTGGCTCACATCAAAATTCTGGCAGAATATGCAGCCCAGATTGCAGCCTGAAAAGAAAACTGTTCCCGAACCTTTTTCTCCGCTGAGGCAAGGCTCTTCCCAGAAATGGGGCGCCGCTCTTGCAACCTTTATTTTGTCCCCTGCACCGCACAAGCCTGCCTGCACGCTTCTCTCCGCACCGCAGCCTCTCGGGCATATCATACATTTCACTCGTTTCACCTCGCATCGGGTATATTATATAATAATTTTTATTAAAAACAAAGTATTGTAATATCATAAAATATGGTGTATAATTAAACAGAATATATTGAAGGAGTGATATGATGCTTCTTGTAATAGATATCGGTAACACAAATATTACCCTCGGTGCTTACAGCGGCAACGAGCTTGCTTTTGTTTCAAGGCTTGCAACGGACAGGTCAAAAATGCCCGACCAATATGCCGTTGATTTCAAGCAGATTTTCGCCTTATATGAAACTCCCATCAGCAGCTTTTCAGGCGCTGCAATCAGCAGCGTTGTGCCCGAGCTTACGGGAACAATGAGCGAAGCTATTGAAAAAATAACGGGCTGCAGGCCTATGGTGCTTGGCCCCGGAATAAAAACAGGAATGAATATTCTCATCGATAACCCTGCCCAGCTCGGCGCGGACTTGCTTGCGGGCTGCATCGGCGCCGCGGCGCTTTACCCCCTTCCCTGCCTTGTTATTGACCTCGGCACAGCAAGCAAGATAAGCGTTATTGACAAAAACGGAGCCTTCTGCGGCTGCACAATTTCGCCGGGCATCGGCATTTCTCTTGATGCGCTTTCCGCAAGAACCTCGCAGCTTCCCAGCATCAGCCTCAAAACCCCTGCAAGGGCAATCGGCAAAAACACGGTTGACTCCATGCAGTCGGGAACAGTTTTCGGCTATGCCGCAATGCTTGACGGCCTTTGCGAAAAGCTGGAGTCGGAGCTTGGAGAAACGGTTATGTCCACCGTTGCAACGGGCGGACTTGCCAAAGACCTTGTTAAAAGCTGCAAGCGCGAAATAACATATAACGGAGAGCTTATTCTTTACGGCCTCAAGGTTCTTTACGAAAAGAACAGAAAATAATATTTAATTCGCCAAATTTTGCGTCGCATCCTTAAGCAAAAGGAAATATCCGTTAAGCAGCAGGAGCGGCAGCAAGGAGGAATATATTATGTCAAAATCATCCGCAATGAAACGAAACCTGGCCCTCGCACAGCTTGGCCTGCTGAGCGCAATGATTGTTGTTATGACCTTTGTGCCCTATGTCGGATACATCAGCATCGGTGCGCTGAGTATCACGCTTCTGCACATCCCCCTCATAATCGGCGCTTGTGTTCTCGGCGTTAAGGGCGGCGTAACTCTCGGCGCAGTCTGGGGAATAACCTGCATAATCAAGGCAGCAACCTCCCCCGTTGCAGTTACCGACCCTCTTTTCACTAATCCGCTGGTTTCGCTTCTCCCCAGAGTTATTGCAGGTCTTGTTGCAGGCCTTGTTTTTGAGCTGATTTCAAACAAGCTCAAAAAGCATCACCTCGCTTCGGTGCTTGGCGCAATCTCCGCCTGCGTAACAAACACCGTGCTCGTTATGGGCAGCCTTTATCTTGTTTACGGTCAGTCATCCGAGGCTGCAAAGCTGGGCATCGTTCAGTTTGACCTGGGCTCATTCATCTATTTCATTCTCGCAGCTTTCGGCACAAATGCAATTTTTGAAATGATTCTCGGCGTTATTGTTGCAGTGCCCGTCAGCCACGCGCTCAGAAAAATAAAAATCAAAGTTTAAAGGGTGAAAAAAATCCAATGCCAATTAAAATAGCAAATGAGCTGCCTGCCCACAAGGCGCTTGAAAGCGAAAATGTTTTTGTTATGACGGAAGAAAGGGCAATGTCCCAGGACATCCGCCCGCTTAACATTCTTATACTTAACCTTATGCCAACCAAAATCGAAACAGAAACCCAGCTTCTCAGGCTGCTGAGCAATTCCCCGCTTCAGGTTGAGGTTGAGCTGCTTCAGGTTAAGTCACATAAATCCAAAAACACTTCTCAGGAGCATATGCTCAAATTCTACAAAACCTTTGACGAAATCTGCGAAAAGAAATATGACGGATTTATCGTTACCGGCGCGCCCGTTGAAAACCTTGAGTTTGAAGAGGTTGACTACTGGGATGAGCTTTGCGGAATTTTTGAATGGAGCAAAAAGAATGTTTATTCAACCTTCCACATCTGCTGGGGTGCTCAGGCTGCTCTTTACTATCACTACGGAATTCCCAAATATCCGCTTGAGGAAAAGCTCTTCGGCGTTTTCCCTCACAAATGCCTTGACCCCTTCCATCCCCTGATGAGAGGCCTTGACGAAAAATTCTATGTGCCCCATTCAAGGCACACGGAAAACAGGCGCAGCGACATTGCACTGGTCAAGGATTTGCAGATTATTTCCTATTCCGAGCAGGCGGGAGTTCACCTGATTTCAGATATGGATTGCAGGAATTTCTTCGCAACGGGCCATTCGGAATATGACAGAGAAACCCTTGCAAAGGAATATTTCAGGGATGTTAACAAAGGGCTTGACATCAAAGTTCCCTTCAACTACTTCCCCGATGATGACCCCAACATGGTGCCCCCCGTTACATGGAGAGGCGCAGCAAACCTGCTTTTCACAAATTGGCTTAACTACTTTGTTTATCAGCGAACACCCTACGATTTGAGCACATTATAACTAAAAGGGGCTGTTCCGCAAACCGCAGAACAGCCCTTTTTCAATTAAATCTGAAATAAATAAGCAGACAAACTATGGCCGTGTGAAGAGCAATCTCCAGCGGCAGACCAATCATAAATTTCATGTGCTTGGTTTTGTGGCGGATTGTTTTCATTGTTACAAACATGGGCAATGCGCCTCCGAAAAGACCGATGAGCATAAGCGTTGCCTCAGGCACTCTCCACTTCTTTTTCTTGGCGGCTGCCTTATCGCCAACGGTTATTGCAACGGCAACTATGCCGATAAGCACAACATAAATTACAACTAATTTCGAAAAAAACGGCATTTTGAACATTCCTTTACATATATTTGTTCTATGAAAAAAATTGTTTTATTTGCTGTAATTATATGCCTTCTGATGACCTCGTGTCAACAGAAAAATTCCGTTTCATCATCCGATTCCGAGCTGCGGGGCATATGGATATCCTGCTACGACCATATAAGCGCGGCAGGTAAAAGCGAGGATGAATACAGAGCGGAAACCGATGCGATGTTTTCGCTTATCCGTGACTACGGCTTCAACACCGCCTTCATTCACCTCAGAGCTTTTTCCGATGCATTTTACGAATCCGAAATTTACCCTTATTCCGCGTTTATCGCAGGCGTTGAGGGCGGCGAAATCGGCTTTGACCCCTTTGCGGTTATGCTTGAAAGCGCAAAGGAAAACGGAATTTCCGTTCACGGATGGATTAACCCTTTCAGGATTTCGTCAGGCAATGACCCCAAAAAAATCAGCCACAAAAACCCTGCGAAAAAGCTGATTGAATCGGGAAGCGATGAAATCTGCATTCTTGAAAACGGAATTTACTATAACCCATCCTGCACGGAAAACCACGGCAGGATAATTGACGGAATCCGTGAAATCATCGAAAAATATGATGTTGACGGAATCCACATTGACGATTACTTTTATCCCTCGGTCAGCGAGGAGGTTGACGGCGCGCAGTATTCGCATTACACCGCATCGGGCGGCAGGCTGAACCTCCCCGAATGGCGGAAAGTGAATGTCAATGCATTTGTCAGCGCACTTTACAAGGCGGTTAAATCTGCCAACCCCGAGCTGATTTTCAGCATCAGCCCGAGTGCAAGGCTTGAGGAAAACGCGGAGCTTCATTTTGCAGATTGCGGACTCTGGCTTTCCGAAAAGGGATATGCGGATTGGATTATCCCGCAGATTTATTTCGGCTTTGAGCATGAAACAGCGGATTTCGCCACCCTGCTCAGCCAATGGGGAAATTTAAGGAGAAATGAAAATGTTGAGCTTGCCTGCGGCATCGCGGCGTATAAATGCGGAAAAGCCGATGAATATGCCCTTTCAGGCAGCGCAGAATGGCAGGAAAACACGGACATACTTGCCCGTCAGCTTTCCTGCATAAGAGAAAATCCAAGCTACAGCGGCTTTGTTATGTTTTCATACAGCGACTTAACAAGGGCGGATTGCGGCGAGGAAATTGAGAATTTCAAGAGAACATTACGGGGAAAAGACAATGAAAAAAAATAAAATTCTGACCGCCGTGATTATCGGCATTGCCGCCGTGATTATCGGCATCCTTGTTGCAATGTTTGCAACGGGCAAATTTGAATCTCTCAGAAGTGCTTTTGTTGATGAGCCTGCGCCTGTAACTCAGGCAGAAACAACAACCGAAGCGATTATTGCCGAGGGCAGACCCAAAAGCCAATTACCCGAATCAGTTGTTGCGGCGGTTTATTCGGAATATTCGGAGCAAAGCGCGGCTGACCTTGCCAAATTTGAAAAAAGCGGCTTCAATACGGTTATTTTTGAATTAACTGCTGAAAATGCGCCTGAGGTTGCGGCGCTTCTTGCATCTGCAGAAGAAAACTCTCTTTATTTCGGCATTCGTGCCGATGTTTCCAAGGGCAGCGGATTTCTGACAGAATTTTCAAAGAAATATAATACAGATTTTATAATCATCAGCGGATATGATGAAACTCTTTCTGATTTTACGGATAAAGCAGGCGCTCTTTGCGACGAAATCAAGGCGGCAGACCCTGCAATGAGCATAGGCATTGAGCCCACCTTCACTTCAAAGGCGGCTGATGCACTCACCGCACTGACAGATAGCAAAAAGGCCGATTTTATTTTCCTTTGTCACGAAAGAGGCCAAAACTCCGTTTTTGAATCGGCGCAGGCAGTGTGGAATGAGGAATCAAGCCCTCTCTGGCTTTGCCACGATTTAAGCGCTCTCTCATCATTCACAACAGACGATGCCGCCGAGGCAGTTGAGCTCATTGCCGCATCTGCGGATATGTCAATGTGCAGAGGTCTTGCATTTGCTCCCTATTCAGAAATTACAAAAGCAAGCGGCACAGCGGCAGATATTGTTATGAATTACATAAAAGAGCGCGACACCTACCTGCTGGATAAGGAATTCTCTCTTACAAGCCATAAAAAGACAAGCATAACCGTTGAGCAATCAACAATCACATTCAGAGGCACAAGCAGCCCCGCACACGAGCTTAAATGCAACGGTCAGGTGCTTAAGGTTGCCAAAAACGGAGATTTCGCCATTGACGTTGCCCTCAAAGCAGGCAGCAACACGGTTAAATTTGAACATAAGGGAAAAACCTACACCTACAACATAACCTATAAAATCAAGCTGCTCAAATCTGTTTCTCCGTCAGAAACCATTACCGTACCCGGCGGAATGCAGGTTGAAGTTACTGCCATTGCCCACAAGAATGCAAGCCTTTCCGTTGAATTTAACGGAAAAACATATAAAATGACAGCTACGGGTGAATCCCTTGATGATGACACATCAATTGACGAGGCATCGGATTTCACAACCTTCAGCGCAACTCTTAACACCCCCGAGGGCAAAAGCTCCGTGCAGAAGCTGGGAAAATACAAAGTAACGGCAAAATACAGCTCTCTTACGGAATCCCTCAGCGGCGCAAGCATCAACATTTCCGCCATTGAGGTTGTTACTCCGCCTCCCGCAACAAAGCCTGTCACTACCACAACCACAACAACCATACCTTCAACCGCACCGCAGACCGTAACAAACGGCACGGATTCTTCATCCGCCGAATCTCAGACAAGCGAAATTCCTTCGGAAACCGCATCATCAGGCGGCTCTATTGAGAAATATTATTACACCGAAGATTACGGCCTCGGCACGGCAAAAATCTGCGAAATAATTGACGATTACGTTGAAACCTACCCCGGCAACAACACAAAAACCTTTTCGGTCCCCGATTGCTCTCCCCTGCTCAAATCCACCGTTGACTATGTGACGGGCGAGGTTATCTGCGACGAAGAAACATATTATGTTCTTGCATCGGGTGTAAAGGTGCCCAAGCTGCGCGAAGAAAAGCTCTCCGATGGAGTTGAGGGCAAGGTTAACCACGTCAGCATAAAAAGCGGCTATATTATGCCGAAAAACACAATAAACGTTGTTTCCTGCAGCGCTGCAAGCGGAGATACGGTTATCGTTCTTGAAATGAACAGAAATGTTGCATTCAATGCAAAGCTGACAGGTCAGACATACTCCCTTTATAACGGCAAGGCGGACAGAGCAGTTGTTGTTTCCTCACTTAACTGCACGGGCCTTGAATTCACCTTCAGCGACACGGTTGAGGCTCACGGCAGCCTTTCCTTTATCAGTTCTGTGTGCAAGGCAGGCAAATGGTCAACAGACAGCGCAAGCGCAACAACCACCCTTTCATTCACTCTTGCGGAAAAGGGCAAATTCTACGGCTTCCACTATGAATACGATAAAAACGGCAACCTTGTTATAACAATCAAACATAAACCCTCATCCCTCAGCGGCTACACGATTATGCTTGACCCGGGCCACGGAGGCCTTGATGTTGGCGCAATATGCTCCGTTTCCTCCGCAAGCTACGGCTACGAAAAGGATATTAACCTTTCAATTGCAACAAAGGTTAAGGATTTGCTTGAAGCAGAGGGCGCAAATGTTATAATGACACGCTCAACGGATAAATGGGTATGCTACACGGACAGAAACAACTTCGTGCGCCACAGAAACCCCGATATGTTCATTTCAATCCACTGCGATTCAAGCACATCGGCATCCGCAACGGGCACCTCGGCTTATTATTACAGAGCCTATTCCCAGCCCCTTGCAAAGGCTGTTCACGAAAGCCTTGTTAACGCTTACAAAACACAGATTTATATGGACAAGCCCGATTTATTGAGCAAGGTCAGCCGAGGTGCAAACTTCTATGCATTCAGGGTTGCAAGGGTTGAGGAATGCCCCGCAATCCTTGTTGAATACGGATTTGTTTCAAATCAGGATGAGTGCGCCATGCTCCAGACCGCGGCAAACAGAGATATTCTTGCAGCCGCAACCGTGCAGGGCATCAAAAATTATGTCAGCGCGAGCTGAGCCTTTTCTGAATAAAGGAACAAATGCCATAGGCAGGGATGCTGAGAAAAAACCAGACAAGTGAAAACTGGAGGCAAATCTGCCCCAGAACATTCATCGGCTTATCCGAATAATCCCACACATTCCATCCAAGGCCTACATTAACTATCATTCCCACACAGAATTCAAGGCTCGTTATAACAACGGCGCCAAGCAGGCATTTAACGAGAATGTGTAAATCTCTTGTCTGATTAATCAGATTGAGCAGCACCATAACCGCGCCGCCAGTCAGCGCCATAGTCCAGTGGGTATATCCCCTTGCAACAACCTCAATCAGTCCGTATGCAACGGCACCCACACCGAAGCACATTAAATAATAGCCTTTAAATTTCACACAAATCACCCAACTTATAATTTGCAAAAGAGGTGTTTTTATGCGGCAGATGACCGCTTTGATAAAACCTGCATCCTCTGCCTGCAACCTTAAATGCAGCTATTGCTTTTACTGCGACGAGGCAAAGGCAAGAAATAAAGACCTCGGCTCCCTGATGAGCCTTGAAACTGCGGAAAATCTTATCAGAAAAATGTTTGATTTCTGCGGCGAAAATTCAGACCTGACATTTATGTTTCAGGGCGGCGAGCCCTTGCTTGCAGGCGCGGAATTCTTTGAAAAATTTGTTGAAACAGCAGAAAAGCTCAAAACAAACGGCAGCCGCGTTTATTATTCCCTGCAGACAAACGGAACTCTGATAAATGAAGATTTTTGCAGGATATTTAAAGAAAATAATTTTTTGATAGGCGTTTCTCTTGACGGAGTTAAAGAAAAGCATAACCAAAACCGCTGCAACTCCTTTGACAGAGCAATGCAGGGCATTGAACTGCTGAAAAACCACGGTGTTGCATTCAACATTCTTTCGGTTATTACCTCGCAGACGGATGCCGCCGAGCTTTTCAATTTTTATGTTAAAAATGATTTCCGCGATGTTCAGCCTATTTATTGCCTTGACCCACTTGACGGCTCAAAGGCGGATTTCAGCCTGAGCGCAAAACAGCTTGCAAGGTTCAAAAAAAGGCTTTTTAACCTTTGGTTTGCCGAGGTTTCAAAGGGCAACCGCTTCTATGTCCGCGATTTTGACAACCTGCTTTCTCTGATGTCCAAAGGCGTTGCCGAGCAATGCGGTGCAAGCGGAAAATGCAATGCCCAGCTTGTTGTTGAAGCGGACGGAACCTGCTACCCCTGCGATTTTTATTGCCTTGATGAATTTGAATGCCTCAACATCAATGAGGCAGACATAAACGATATTTTAAAATGCAACGGACTTCGCAAATTCTTTGAACATGATGAGCCCAAAAATAAGCTATGCTCCTCCTGCAGGGTCAAAACCCTTTGCGGAGGCGGCTGCAAGCGCTACAGAGGGCTTTACAATCAGCTTGAGGGCTACTGCCCGCAAATGGATTTTATTATGCATGCAGTTGAAAAAATGAGGACAGTAAGGAGATAAGTATGAGCAAGCCGAACATTATTTTTTATTTTTCCGACCAGCAGAGAGCTGATTCTGCAGGCTGTTACGGTCAGAAGCTGCCCGTTACCCCTAATCTCGACAAAATTGCTGAGGAAGGCACGCTTTTTGAAAACGCCTTCACCTGCCAGCCCGTTTGCGGTCCCATGAGAGCCTGCCTGCAAAGCGGCGTTTATGCATCGCAAAACGGCTGCTACAGAAACGATATTGCCCTGCCAACAGACACAAAGGGAATTGCCCATTACCTTGCCGAAGCAGGCTATGACACCGCATACATCGGCAAATGGCACCTTGCATCGGATAAGGAACACCGCCTTGCAACAAAGCCTACCCCCAAAGAGCGCAGAGGCGGCTATGACTACTGGAGAGCTGCGGATATTCTTGAATTTACCTCCCACGGTTACAACGGCTATGTTTTTGATGAGGATTGCAACCGAATTGATTTCAAGGGCTACAGAGCTGATAAAATCAATGATTTTGCTATTGAATATGTTAAGAAGCCCCATGAAAAGCCCTTCTTTATGTTCGTTTCCCAGCTTGAGCCCCACCATCAGAATGACAGGCTCCGCTTTGAATCGCCCAAGGGGCTGAAAAACAAATTTAAAAATTACGATGTACCCGGCGACCTCAAGGGCACTGTTGGCGACTGGCGTGTGCAGATGCCCTCATATCTCGCCTGCTGCAACAGCGTTGATACAAACTTCGGCAGGCTTATTCAGACGCTTAAGGACGAGGGACTTTACGATAACACGGTTATCATTTACACCTCCGACCACGGCTGCCATTTCAGGACTCGCAACATGGAATACAAGCGCTCCTGCCACGAAAACAGCATCAAAGTTCCCCTTGTTATTACGGGCGGAGCTTTCACGGGCGGCGGCAGAATAAGCGACCTTGTTTCACTCATTGACCTGCCCGCAACGCTGCTTGACATTGCAGGGGCGGAAATTCCCGGGCATTTTATGGGCAAGAGCCTTACCGATAAAAAAGGCCACGAAAGCGTGTTCATTCAGATTTCCGAAAGCCAGATTGGCAGAGCAGTCCGCACAGACCGCTGGAAATACAGCGTTTCAGCCAAAAATGCAGACACGGCATTTGCCGATGAATACACCGATGATTTCCTCTATGACCTGCAGAATGACCCGCATGAAAGAAATAATCTTATTGACAGCCCCGACCATGGCGAAATCAGGCTTGAAATGCGAAAGCTGCTGCTTGAATATATGAAAAAAGCAGGCGAGCCCGTGCTCAAAATCAAAGACCGCTGAGAAAAGGAGAAAACAAAATGAAAAGATTAATTGCAATCATTCTTGCCCTTTCGGTTCTTTTGGCCCTGCCGGTTAATGCATCCGCCCTCTCAAAGGAAGGCGGAATTGAACCTCTCAAGGCTCTGTTTTTCCAAGGCGAAGGCCCCGAGGTTAACGGATACACCGTTGACTACAGCTACTATTCCCCCGTTAAGGAAAATGACACCGCAAAATATCCGTTGGTTGTCTGGCTTCACGGCATGGGCGACGGCGCAGAGCCCGGCAAGCCCGTTGAAAAAAGCAACATTGCCTATTGGGCAAGCGATGAATTCCAGACTCGTTTTGACCCTGCGGGCGGCGCATTCATTTTTGCTGCACGTTCAAGGGAAGAAATGAACATCTATTGGAGCAACGAAATGATTGAGCCTCTCAGGGCTGCAATTGATGATTTTATTGCAAAAAACAAACAAAACATTGACCTTAGCCGAATTTACGTTGGCGGCTACTCCATGGGCGGCAAAATGACCCTGAAAATGGCAATTGCCTATCCCGAAATGTTTGCGGCAGCATTCCCCATCTGTCCTGCATGGTCGCCATCGGAAGAGCTTTGCGCAATGCTTGCTGACACCCCCGTATGGATAACATCAAGCACCCGTGACCCGCTTGTTAATTATTATTTTGCGGTTTCACCCACCTTTGAAAGAATTTCCTCCGCATCCAATGTTGCGGAAAAATGCAGGCTTTCAACCCTCACAAAGGTCTGCTATGAGGACGGCACAAAAACAAGCAGCAGCCACCATGCATGGTTTGCGGTTAATCACGATATGTTCACAAATCTGAACGGTGATTATCACTACATGACAACGGTTAACGGTAACGGCGAAAATGTAACCCTCTCCTACCCCGACGGAATGATAAGCTGGCTGACGGCGCAAACCTCGGATTATGACGGCACACCCATTGCAGGCACGGGAAACCTTACCTCCGACCATAGCACGGATAACATTATCCACTGCGACGGAATTCTCGGCTTTTTTGAGCTGCTTTTCGGCGCAATAGGCGGAATAATCGGTATAAAATAATTTACGGCGGAGCTGAAAACTCCGCCGTCTTTCTTTTAAAAAAGTTCTTCTTCAATTTTTTCGAGTATTTCCGATGTGCTTGCCGAAGTCTGCTTCAATGCTTTATCGCCAAACGGAGAATTAAGTCCCGCGCCCTCAATAAGCTCATCAAGAGAAACGCCGCCCGTATTTTTTAGGAATTCAACATACTTTTCAAGAGTATTCTCAAAATCCTCCCGTGAAAGACCAAGGAAACCGAGAGCAACACACTGAGCAATGCAATAATCAATATAATAAAACGGACTTTCGTAAATATGCATCTGATACTGCCAACGGGTGCCCTGCTCAAGGTAAGGAATACCCTCAAATGAGAGATAGGGTCTGTACTTTGCCTCAAGTTTCAGGTATTCACTCTTTCTTTCTGCGGGGGTCAGGTCGGGATTTTTATAAACAAGGTGCTGGAATTCGTCAACAATCGTGCCGTAGGGTATAAACGAAAATGCATCAACAATGTGTTTGTAGCGGTATTTATCCGCATTTGTGCCAAAGAAATCATCCATATACTTATGACAGAGGAATTCCATGCTCATGCTGTGGCATTCATGAGTTTCCATGCCCGTAGGATAGTCAGGCTCGGCGAATTTAAACATATAATCCGCTGCAAGAGCATGACCGAATTCGTGGGTAATAACATCGATATCGCCGCTTGTGCCGTTGAAGTTTGCAAGGATAAACGGCTGCTTGTATTTTGCAAATGTTGTGCAGTAGCCGCCGCCGAATTTGCCGTCTCGGGCTTCAACATCAAAAGCTTCCGCATCAAGCATTCTATGCATAAAGTCGCCGATTTCGGTCTTCATATCGTGATACATTTTGAGTGCATTTTCAAAAATTGCGGAAGTATCAATAACAGGTCTCGGCATTTCACCCGTAACGCTGATTGCATCGTCATAATACATTATCTTATCAAGATTCAATCTGTTGCGGATTCTCTCTTTAAGCTCCGCAACGGCAGGAACAATATCGGTTTCAACACTCTTTCTGAATGCGGCAACCATTTTTTCGTCGTAGTCTACCCTGCCCATTCTGTAATAGCCGAGTTCAACAAAGTTTTTGTAGCCGAGCTTGCGGGCAATTTGTGTTCTGATTTTAACAAGGCCGTCAAAGATTTCGTCAAACGTGTCGGCATTGGCTTCCATTGTTTTACCGATTGCCTCTGCGGCTTTTCTGCGGACATCTCGGCTGTCAGCTTCGAGTTTACCCCTCAATACAGAGAGGGGCATTTTTTTGCCCTCAAACTCAAATGCAAGCTCGCCCATGAATTTTGAGTATTTTGTGACAAGAGCATTTTCCTGCTGCAAATCCTCAATAACTTCGGGCGAGAATGTTTTGAGCGACATCTCAAAGCCTTTGAAAACTCTGGGATTTATAAGTTTTTCAGCATCGGCCCTGTAGGGTGATTCGAGCATTGCCTTTTTGTATTCATTCTCAATCTCGGAGAAAAGCGGCATGGCGTTGTCGTAATACTCCATCTCCGCATTGTAGAATTCATCCCTTGTATTGAGAGTAAAACGGCAGTTTGCAAGGGATGCGGCTGTGTCAACCTCTTCGCTGATTTTGTTATACTCATCCCTCGCCGCCTTCAAATCCTCTGCGGATTTCGCCGCCTTGATTTTCTCAATTATCTTTTCTGCCTGCTCTTTGAATTTCTCAACGGTAATTCGCTGATACGGCATCTCGGAAACTTTCATAACATTCCCCTTCCGTGAATATTTAACAGTTATAGTATACTATGGAAAGGTTAAGAAATACAACAGAAAATTTCAACTTTTTACTGAAGTTTAAACTGATGTTAACCGAATAAAATCTGTAAGCTGTTACGGTTGTCCGTATGGAGGCGCATTGCTGCGGCGACATTGAACACGCTGTTAAAAGAGCTTTACGGACAAGCGGCAAATTTATTCCGTGGAGAGTTGTTGCAATCTCTGCAGAGGGCAGAATTTCAGATTAGTGTTGGATTTCACAAACAAAACCACCGAGCAAAAGCCCGGTGGTTTTGTTTCGGATTGGGTAGATATATGAATAAGTTATTTTAAAACTGAAACGGCGTCGGAGATTGTTTTTTCCATTGCTTCTCTGCCGTATTTATCGACCTCGGATTTGTTCTTTTCGCCGTGAGTAAGGCAACCTGCGCCGCCGATGCAGCCGCCGATACAAGCCATACCCTCAATAAAGTTTGCATCGAGAACATTTTTGCTCTTTTTAAGCAAAGCCATTCTGCAGGCTTCAATTCCGTCGCAAACCGCAGGTTTAAGGTCAAATTCAATATCCTGCTCTTTCATTGCCTGAGCAACGGCATCGGAAAGTCCGCCTGAACGGGCAAAAATTCTGCCGTAATATGAGGCATTGTCAAGAACATCTTCATCAAGAGCTGTGATGTCAATATCCTTGCTGTCAAAGAGTGCCTGAAGCTCTTCAAAGGTCAGAACGCTGTCAACATAAGGCTTAACGGATTCAAGCTGTGCCTCTGCCTTTTTTGCGGTGCAGGGTCCGATGAAAACAACCTTTGCATTTTCGCTTGTTTCTTTTATATATTTTGCGAGTGCCGCCATTGGCGAGAGATTATGCGAAATATGCTCTGCAAGCGCAGGGAATGCAGATTTCACATAAGAAACAAATGCAGGGCAGCAGGAGCTTGTGAGGAAGCCTTTTTCGGCAAGCTCTTTTGACTCTGCCATTGCAACCATATCTGCTCCGAGTGCAGCCTCAACAACGGTGAAAAATCCGAGCTCTTTCAGTCCGCTGATTACCTGACCCAGCTTTGCATAAGTAAACTGGCTTGAAATTGAGGGTGCAACAACGGCATAGACCTTATATTTTTTGTTTTCTTCGCTCTTTCTGATGATATCGATAACATTCACCATATAGGATTTATCCATAATTGCGCCAAACGGACACTGATAAACACAGGCACCGCAAGCCGTGCATTTATCGTTGCTGATGGTAGCAGCCTTGTGTTCGTTCATTGAAATAGCCTTGATTTTGCAGGCGCTCTGGCAGGGTCTTTTCCTGCTTACAATTGCCGTATAAGGGCAGACCTTTGCGCACGCTCCGCATTCAACGCATTTTGATTTATCAATATGGGCAACATGGTTGTTATCAAAGGTTATTGCGCCTTTTTTACATACATCCTCGCATCTGTGAGCAAGGCATCCTCTGCAGGCATTTGTTACCTCATATCCGCCTACGGGACACTCGTCACATGCTATATCAATAACCTCGATAACATTGGGGTTGTTTTTATCGCCGCCCATTGCAATTCTGACTCTCTCCGCAAGAATTGCACGCTCTTTATAAACACAGCAGCGCATGGTGGGCTCGTTACCGGGAACAAGAGTTTTGGGGATATCAAGAATATTGTCAAGCAGGGTGTCATTCCACGCCTGCCTTGCAACTTCGCGCAAAACTTTGTATTTGAGATGCTGAACTTTTGTATCAAACTTTCTCATAGTTTTCTCTCCTTAAAAGTAACTTACCTTTATGCGCTTGCCCATCTTTTTGAGACACGCCGAAAGCTCCTCAACAAGATTCATTTTAATGCTGAAATTGATGGGCAAATCGGGATTCTGATGAGCGGGATTGATTGCTCTGCCTACATAGAAATTTATATCAGTTGCTTCCTCAAAAAGCAAGCGGGATATTAAGGAAGCGCCGTCACGCTTCAAGCTCCAATGCTCATAATACTCGTTATCACCGAGATAATCCTTTGCATATTCGAGCACCTTGTTGACGGTGATAACGCCTTCGGTTACAAGGTCAACGCCTTCGATTTCCGCGATAGGCGGAACATCCGAGCGTTCAAAATTAAGGCTTGCTTTAATGGGTTTATTAAGATATTTTGCGGCAATGGAAGAAGTTGTGCCGCCGCAGATGATATGCTTGCCTTCCTTTGAGAAAAATAGCGACATCATTCTGTTTGCATCGTCACGGTTTGACGGAGGGCCGAAAAGAATATTCATCGGCTCACGCTTTCTGATTCTCACAACACATGCCGTTGCATCGTCGCCGGGTTTGCCGCCATAGAGTTTATAGCATTCGTCAACAAGGATTGTTGAAAGGGTTTTAGCGGTATATCCGACGGGGGCAAGAGTTTCAACAAATGAAATGATATCCTCTCTTTTCCAACCGAAATTATATGACATTCCGATTCCCGCATGGGGGCATCCGTCGCTCATTGCAACAAAAATATCATTTTCATGAAGTTTTATTATGCTTTTAAAAATCTTCTTTCCGCCGATATTCATTTCAGTTTTGGGGTAATCGTAATTCTGCTCGTCACGGATAACGATTACCTGCGGGTTATCATACTGAATAACCTCTGCGGTTTCGTTGTTTTTGAGGTGGATAATCGTGAATGTTGAATATGCAACACCTCTCACGGAGCAAACGGGCAATGTTGCCGCAATAGTTGAAACACATTCTTCAATGGGAAGCCCCTCTGCCATCATTGTTGAAATGATTTTTGAGGTAAGCGTTGAAAGAATACTCGCTTTTACTCCGCTGCCAAGGCCGTCGGCAAGAACGATAACGGTTGAGTTTTCATCCTGCTCAACAACATCAACATGGTCGCCGCAAAGCTCTTCGCCATAGTGATTAACGCTTTTATAGCCGATATCTGCACACAAATCATTCATCGGTAATCGACTCCTTCAGCTTTGCAAGTGCAATTTTTGTTTCCGCAGCAGTTTCGCCGAGAAGCGATGCAATTTCCTGAACAATTCTCATCTGCTTTTCAACAACTCTGTCAGCAACCTCAACGGTCTGGCGGCTGATATTTTCTTTCTTTTCACGTTCAGCCTCTTCGTCTGTTACATCACGCATAATGCCTATAAGCAAATGGGAATCGCGGTCATAAACAACGGTCTGCTCAACATAGCGTTTGTATTCCGCAAGATAAACTCGCTGGTCACGGACATCTCTGCCCGTTGAAAGAACAGACATAAACACGCTGGGGTCAAGAATTCTTATAACCTGATCGCCGAGAACATCGGACGCCGAGCGGATATTCATAATCTTTCTTGCGGCGGTGTTTATCTGCTGAACCTCAAGCTGTTCGTTGAGAACAATAAGTCCGTTGGGAGTATTTTTAACGATTGTGTCGGAAAAACTTTCGGCTTTATCCTTGAGATAAGGCAGACACATTGAAAATTCAGCCTTACCCTGTGCAATGGCAACTGCTTTTTCACGGCAGGTATTATAGCCGCAGGAGCCGCAGTTGAGCTCATCGGAGGGCTTGAATTTGCCCATCTGGCGGAGAATATTGTTTATCTCCATTTCAGAAGGCTGAGGAAGTTTTCTTTCAATAAAGCTGAAATTCTTTTTGAGTTCAATCGCCTTTGGCTGGTCAACCTCAAAATCCTTGCTGCCTGCATAGTTTGCAACCTCAATATAATCCTTTATGTTTGAGGTGTGGTGATATTTTTCAATAACCGGTCCGCCTACACAGCTGCCCACACATGATGACATTTCAATGAAGCACTTATGAATCTTGCCTTTTTCAATATCTTTAAGCACGGCAATGCAGTTTTCAACGCCGTCAATTGCAACATAAGTATAATCGCTGACTTCGCTCATTGTTTTGAGCACGCCGCCCGTTGTGGGGAAGAATCTTGCACGGCTGAAATCGTCTTTATCGGAAACCGGTTCAAGCTCAATGTTTTCTTCTTTGAGCCATTCGGTAAGCTCTTCAAAGGTGAGAACCGCATCTGCAATGCCTTCGTAGTATTCAGCCTCATCCTTCTTTGCAACACAGGGACCGACAAAAACGGTTTTTGCATTGGGAATGCGCTTCTTTATATCCTGACAGTGCGCCTGCATGGGTGACATAACATCGGCAAGATATTCCAGAGCTGAGGGATAATGCTTCTGAATAAGAAGATTTATTGAATGGCAGCAGGAGGAAATGATAACATCCCTTTCCTCTTCCGCAAGGATTCTTTCGTATTCATTTTTAACGATGGTTGCGCCGATTGCGGTTTCTTCAACATCAAAAAATCCGAGTTTCTGAAGTGCGGAGCGCATGGAGTTGATACCCACGCCGTCATAGTTAGCGATAAACGAGGGTGCAAGGCTGACCACAACGGGGTCGCCGCTCTGAATGAGCACCTTAACCTTTTCAACCTCATTTACGATTTCCTTTGCATTCTGGGGGCAGACAACAAAGCACTGACCGCAGAGAATGCACTCATTGCCTATAATATGCGCCTGATTGCCCGAAAAGCGGATAGCTTTAACCGGGCAATGGCGGATACATTTATAACAGTTTTTGCAGTTTGATTTTTTAAGAGTTAAGCAATTCATAGTTTTTACTTCCCTTCAACTGCGGATAGGATGTTTTCTTTAAAAAATTCTTTGAAATTCTCTTTTGTGATGCCGACATGAACATCATCATCAACCTGAATTGTTACACCAACGCGATTACACTTGCCGATGCAAAAGCTGCCGGCAAGCGTAACCTCGTCTTCCAGATGATATTCTTCAACGGCTTTCTGAAGAAGCTCAACAATTTCGGGTGAGCCCTTCAGGTGGCATGAGCTGCCCACACAAACCTGAACAATCACCATAAATTACACCTTCGCAATAACTTCTTTTGAGAAAAATTCGTTTACTGTTTCAGGAGTTACCGAAAAGAAATTGTCATCAACGGTAACACATACACCCTGCTGACATTTGCCCATGCAGAATGTTCCGCCAAGCTCAACTTTGTCACTGAGATTATTTTCGCTGATAAGATACTGGAGCTGTTCAACAACCTGTCTTGAACCCTTGATATGGCATGATGAACCGATACAAACTGTAATTTTCATAACATTTATCTCCCTGTTCTTTATTATTCGTAGTCAACAACGTTTGCCCATGAGAGAAGGAATTCTCTCTCTTTTTCGTTGCCCTTAACGGACTGCGAAGCTGCAACAATGGGCATCCACTTCTGAACATACTGCATTGCGGTGTTGCTCTTTTTGCAGAAAAGTTCAAGATATTCCTTAGCGCCGCTGATATCGCCGCTGAGCCAGAAAAGAAGGTAGGTTCTTGCGGCGTCTGCGGATGCATTGCCCTGAGTTGCATGTGACCAGTCAAGGATATAGGGTGTGCCGTCCTCTGCAATGATAATATTTGAGGGGTTAAAATCGCCGTGGCAAACCTTATTATGCTTGGGCATACCCTCAAGACGGGTGTGAAGGTCATACTTTGTTGTTGCTTCAAGCTCGGACTGGCTGATTTTTCTGTTCATCTTATCCTTGAGCTTGTTGAGGAGAGGGCTGGTCTTTGAATGAACATTAAGCTGAAGGTCAACAAGGAGTTCAAGATATTCGCTCTTCTTATCCTTATCCTCATCCTCTTCCATAAGCTGTGCAAGGGTTTTGCCCTTGATGTATTCGGAAACGATTGCCCATTTGCCGTCAATCATTGTTACCTCAAGAACCTTGGGAATGTTAAGGCCTGTTTCTTCAATTCTTGCCTGATTGAGTGCCTCGTTAAGAACATCAGCCTTTGAATAATCGGCATTGAAAACCTTAACACAAACTTCGCCGTCACGGTAAATGGTTTTGTTATTTCTTACTGCTATTACTCTGTCAAGTTTCATTGTTTTGTCCTCCTTACGCTTTCTTACCCTTGCGGTAAGCTGATTTTACTTTGTCATCTGCGAAAACCTTGATGTCATCTGCTGTGGGCATAGCCTTTTCAACAAAGTGCTTGCCGTAATAAGCGTTGAGATACATCTGCTTGAGTTCGCTCATAAGGGGATATCTGGGGTTAGCGCCTGTGCACTGGTCATCGAATGCCTGCTCAACCATTTCGTCAAGATTATCAAGGAAGAACTTCTCGTCAACGCCGTAATCCCTGATGGTTTCCTTAATACCTACGGTTGCCTTAAGGTCATTGATTGCCTTGATAAGATTTTCAAGTTTTTCGCTGTCATTCTTGCCGCCGAGGCCGAGATAATCTGCAATTTCAGCATAGCGTGCAAGGGTATGAGGATGGTCATACTGTGAGAATGTGCCCATCTTTGCGGGTGCTTCGGATGCATTGAAGCGGAGAACTTCTTCAATCATAAGTGCATTTGCAACGCCGTGGGGAAGATGATGGAATGCACCGAGCTTATGAGCCATTGAGTGGCAGATTCCAAGGAATGCATTTGCAAATGCCATACCTGCCATTGTTGCGGCATTAGCCATCTTTTCTCTTGCTTCAATATCTGTCTGACCGTTTTCGTATGCTCTGGGAAGATATGTGAAGATATTCTTAAGTGCCTGAAGTGCAAGGCCGTCTGTGTAATCGGTTGCAAGCATTGCGGCATAAGCCTCAACTGCATGTGTTACCGCGTCAATACCTGATGCTGCTGTAAGTCCCTTGGGAGCTGACATATGGAAATCGGTATCGATAATTGCCATGTTGGGAAGAAGCTCATAGTCTGCAAGAGGATACTTAACACCGCTCTTTTCATCTGTGATAACTGCAAAGGGAGTAACCTCGGAGCCTGTACCTGCAGATGTGGGAACAGCAATGAAATATGCCTTTTCGCCCATCTTGGGGAAGGTATAAACACGCTTGCGGATATCGATGAATCTCATTGCCATATCCATGAAGTCTGCTTCGGGGTGCTCATAGAGAACCCACATAATCTTTGCTGCGTCCATTGCAGAGCCGCCGCCGAGTGCGATGATTGTATCAGGCTTGAAGGCAGCCATCTGTGCGGCACCGTTCTTTGCATTTGCAAGAGTGGGGTCGGGCTGAACATCAAAGAATGTTGTGTGTGCAATGCCCATTTCGTCGAGCTTATCTGTGATGGGCTTTGTGTAGCCGTTCTGATAAAGGAAGGTATCTGTTACGATGAATGCTCTCTTCTTGCCCATAACGTTCTTGAGCTCGTCAAGAGCAACGGGAAGGCAGCCCTTCTTGATGTAAACCTTTTCGGGGGCACGGAACCAAAGCATATTTTCCCTTCTTTCTGCTACAGTTTTGATATTAACAAGGTGCTTGACACCAACGTTTTCGCTTACGGAGTTGCCGCCCCATGAGCCGCAGCCGAGAGTGAGCGAGGGAGCGAGCTTGAAGTTATAAAGGTCGCCGATACCGCCGTGTGATGAAGGTGTGTTAACAAGAATACGGCAAGTCTTCATTCTTGCGGCAAATTCATTGATTTTTTCGGTTTCGGTTACTTCGTTGAGATAGATTGATGATGTGTGACCGTAGCCGCCGTCTGCAACAAGCTGCTCTGCCTTTGCAAGTGCATCCTCAAAGCTTTCTGCCTTATACATTGCAAGAACGGGTGAAAGTTTCTCATGTGCAAACTCTTCAGAAATATCAACACTTTCAACTTCACCGATAAGGATTTTGGTTCCTTCGGGAACGGTTACGCCTGAAAGCTCTGCAATTTTTGCTGCAGGCTGACCAACGATTTTTGCATTGAGTGCGCCGTTGATGATTATTGTCTTTCTAACCTTTTCTGTTTCTGCGGGATTAAGAAAATAGCAGCCTCTTGAAGCAAACTCTTCCTTAACGGTATCATAAATGCTTTCCATAACGATAACAGACTGCTCTGATGCGCAAATCATGCCGTTATCAAATGTCTTTGAGTGGATGATTGAGTTAACCGCAAGAAGAATATCTGCACTGTCATCGATGATTGCGGGTGTATTACCTGCGCCAACGCCGAGTGCGGGCTTGCCGCTTGAATAAGCAGCCTTAACCATGCCAGGGCCGCCTGTTGCAAGGATGATATCGGATTCCTTCATAACGGTGTTTGTCATTTCAAGCGAGGGAACATCAATCCAGTCGATGATGCCTTCGGGTGCACCTGCTGCAACTGCCGCCTCAAGAACGAGCTTTGCTGCCGCAATTGTGCAATTCTTTGCTCTGGGGTGCGGAGAGATAATAATAGCATTTCTTGTTTTGAGAGCTATAAGGCACTTGAAAATAGCGGTTGATGTGGGGTTGGTTGTGGGAATAACCGCCGCGATAACGCCGATGGGATCTGCAATTTTCTTGATGCCGAAAGCCTTATCCTCTTCGATTATGCCGCAGGTTTTTGTGTCCTTGTAAGCATTGTAAATGTATTCCGAAGCGTAGTTATTCTTGATAACCTTATCTTCAACAATGCCCATGCCTGTTTCTTCAACAGCCATTTTTGCAAGAGGAATTCTTGCTTTGTTGGCAGCGGATGCAGCTGCGAGGAAAATCTTGTCAACCTGCTCCTGAGTGTAGGTTGCAAAAACCTGCTGAGCCTTTCTTACGCGCTGAATTGCTTCGTTGAGCTTTTCAACGCTGTCGATGATTTCATAAGTTTTGGTAGCCATTTTATATCCTCCTGAAAATTAATTAACTAATTTATTGTTAAGATATGCGAGAGAAAGAGCAAGTCTTTCCTGTTTTAAAAGTATGCCGTCGGGAACCTCAAGATTGCAGGGTGCGAAATTCCAGATTGCCGTAATTCCGCCTTCAATCATTCGGTCACACACATCCTGCGCAGACCCTGCGCCGACGGTTATTATTCCTATCTGCACATTGTTGTTTTTGCAGAATTCATTGAATTCCTTCATGGGCAGAATTTCGATTGAGCGGTTATATCTGATTGCGGTTTCGCCGCAGTCAAAAGCGGCAATGATTTTTACGCCGTAATTCTCAAAATCATCGAATTCGAGAAGCGCTTTTCCGAGCTTTCCCGCTCCAACCAGAACGGCATTGGTCATATTGGTCTGACCAAGATGATTTTCTATGCTCTTTATAAGGTCAGCGGTTTTATATCCGACCTTCGGCTTTCCTGCACCGCTTACGGCATTCAGGTCTTTTCTCACCTGAACTTCGCCGAGAGAAAGTTTTTTTGCAATCACGGTTGAAGAAATATAAGGTACATCGTCAATCGGCAACTCGCGCAGCAGCTGAAGATAATGCGGAAGTCTGCCTAAAGTAGCTTTTGTGATGCTTGATTTTTCCACCGTATTGCCCCCCCTTTCTTTTGACCATAGCTATCTTAACAAATCTTAAAGGAGTTGGGAATTATTAAATTGTTTAATCGGTATTATCAATATCGATAACCCTTTTATCGATATAAAAAATCAAGGCTCAGTCTTTTAAGACCGAGCCTTTGAAATTTCATTATTCAGATGTTTGCGTTTTGATTCACAAAGAGCAGTTATGAACTTTTTATCAAGGTCGCTGAGCTTGTAGCCGTTACGGTAAATAAGAACATCTTTATATATCTTTTTATTATCCGCACACTTCTTCTGAACAAGGTTGTATCTTTCAAGAACGCTCGGCGGTGCGGGCGAAACCCACATAAAGGTTTCGGGATTCTGCGAAAGCAAATCAAACTGGCTTGCTCTTTCAAAAATGAAAATTCTGCGGTCAATGTTGTCAGGCAATTCGGATTTGACAACCTTAGCAAGCGGAAGCGACGGCACATAGGGGTCTGCATGAGCAATTTCTATGTAATCCGTCAAATCATCAAACCTAATTTCATCTTTCTTTGCAAGAGGATTATCCGCACTCATAATAAGGCAATAGGAAAACTCCGTTACCATTTCATAGCTCAAGGCTTTTTCTTCAAGCATTGATTTGAAATATTTATCAAAATTCTCCGCATAACGAATTATTCCCAGTTTATAATCGTGGTTGAGAATGTTGTTGATTGTTCTCTGGGAGTTTGTTTCTTTATAAAATATTTCACAGGCCTCTTTTGAAAGCGTTTTTGAAAACTCTGCAAAAGCATCGGAAATGTAGCAGGCACGGGGCACGGAAATGGAAAACTTCTGCTTTTTTACGTGACCGCCTTTATACATATTCTCAACCTGATCAATCTGCTTCAGGATATCCTTTGCATAGTTTATGAATTCCTCCCCTTCGGGAGTGAGCACCATGCCCTTTGCGGTGCGGTCAAAAACAGTTATCCCCAAATCAGCTTCAAGCTCTTTGATTGAACGGCTGATGTTGGGCAAAGCAACATAAAGGCTTTCAGCCGCCTTGTTAAGCGAACCTACCCTTGCAACCTCAACGGCATATTTCATATGCAGTATATTCATTTATCTCACCTCTGTATGGGATAAAAGCTGAAATTATACAATAATTATACAATGTATTACATTTTTCTTCAAGTATTAATTTTTACATTAATTTTAATCGGTTGACATAAGCAGAAATAAAATGTAAAATTAAATAAAAAACAAAGGAGAAAATATAATGGCAAAAATTCTTATCAGCCCCGGCAAATATGTTCAGGGCGCAGGCGAAATGAAAAAACTTTATGACTATGCAAAGGGATACGGCAAAAAGGCTCTTGTTCTTATCACCGAATCCGGCTACAAGAGAATCGGCAAAACCGTTGAAAGCAGCTTTGCAGGCCAGGATTTTGAGCTTGTTTTTGATTATTTCAACGGCGAATGCTCAAAGAACGAAATCAACAGACTTATCAAAATCGTTGAAGAAAAAGGTTGCGACCTTGTTATCGGCATTGGCGGCGGCAAGATTCTTGACACATCAAAAGCTGTTGCATATTACTGCAAAACACCCGTTCTTATTTGTCCCACAATCGCATCAACAGATGCTCCCTGCAGCGCACTTTCGGTTATCTACACCGACGACGGCGTTTTTGAAGAATATCTTTTCCTTCCCGCAAACCCCAACATGGTTCTTATGGATACAGATATAATCGCAGCTTCCCCCGCGCGACTTACGGTTTCGGGTATGGGCGATGCACTTGCAACCTATTTTGAAGCAAGAGCTGTTATGGCAAAGGATGCAGGCACCTGCGCCGGCGGCAAGGTTACCTGCGCTGCAATGGCTCTCGCAAAGCTCTGCTTCGATACCCTTATGGAAGAAGGCGTAAAGGCAAAACTTGCTCTTGAAGCAGGCGCATGCACAGAAGCGGTTGAGAAGGTTATTGAAGCAAACACACTCCTCAGCGGCATAGGCTTTGAAAGCGGCGGACTTGCAGGAGCACATGCAATCCACAACGGTCTGACTGTACTCCCCGAATGCCACCATATGTATCACGGTGAAAAAGTTGCATTTGGTACTCTCACACAGCTTGTTCTCGAAAATGTTGACGGTGATGAGCTTGAAAGAATCGTTGATTTCTGCATTGAACTCGGTCTGCCCGTAACCTTCAAGGAGCTCGGAATTACAGAAGTGACAGACGAAAAGCTCATGGCGGTTGCAACCGCAGCTTGTGCAGAGGGCGATACTCTCCATAATATGCCCTTCGAAGTAACTCCCGAAAAGGTTTGCGCAGCCCTCAAAGCGGCAGATGCCTACGGCAGATATTTTCTCGGCGAATAATTAAATCACACAAAAAAGCTCGGAGTGCATTCAGCACTCCGAGTTCTTTTATAACATGATATTTATGAAAAATATTTATTTATAAACTCCTCAACCGTTCTCCAATAAAGCTCATTATCAGCAAAAGCTGCATTTGCATGGAACGAGCCCGGCACCGTAAGCATCTGCTTATATGGCGCGTTGCAGCTTTCATAAAGAGGCTGCATCATATGATAGGGCACAAAGTCATCATCCGCACCGTGGATAAACAGGGTCGGCGTTTTTGACCTTTTAACCGCATCAATGGGTGCGCACTTTCTGAAGTCAAAATTCTTGCGGCGCATCGATGCAAGATTTGCGAAATCAACAACAAATGCAGGCAGACGGAACATCTTCTTAGCCTGATAAACATATTCATCATGGCAGCTTGTGTAGCCGCAATCCGCAACAGCACAAACAACATTTGAGGGAATATCCCCGCCCGTAACAAGCATAGTTGTTGCGCTGCCCATTGAAACACCGTGCATAAGAATTTTTGCCTCGGGATTTCGGTTTGCGATATATGAAATCCAATCCTTTATAACGGTTTTATCATGATAGCCCATTGAACAATACCTGACGGAATCACTGTCGTGACCCACCATATGAGGCAGAATCACATTGTAGCCCAGATTATGGTATTTCCATGCATAATGGGCCATAACATTTGTTTTGGCGGAATAGCCGTGAATGACAATCGCCCAGTTATCTGCAGGATTTTTCGCAGGAATAAAATCGGCGCGCATATCTCTGCCCAGAGAAGAATAAACCGTCAGAATTTCAGGCTTTATTTCTTCATACCATTTAATTCCGCTTTGAAAAAGCTCATTTTCAGCCCAGAATTTATCCTCTTCCTGATTGCGGAAAAGGCCTTTTGACGCCATCCAATTCTGAACATTCATGTTCAGAATGCAATGATACATAATCTCGCCTGCGGCAAACGCGGCGGCACCGGCACCTATTGCTGCACCTGCAAGGGCTTTAAGCGGCTTTTTCATATTCCTGCGCCCCTTCCGGTTATAATAAGTATGTTTCAATCGCTGCTGCAACGCCGCATTCCTTTGCGGAAAGTGTTACATAATCCGCAATGTCAAGAATGCTTTGCTGAGAATTTGCCATTGCAACGCCCACACCTGCATATTTTATCATATCAAGGTCGTTGTTACTGTCGCCAACGGCAATGGTGTTTTCTCTTTTGATTCCTGTCAATTCAAGAACCTTTTCAATGCCCGTTGCCTTGTTTGTGCCTTTGATAACACAGTCAGCATAGGTATCAAACTGAAAAACCTCAATTTCATTTCTGAAAAGCTCTTTGAATTCATCGGGCACCTTAATGCCCATTGCAAGCACCTGAATTTCATCGCCTGCAAGGATTTTCACCGCTTCCTCGGGATTGCAGAGGGGCTTCTGATAATCGGCGCAACCGCGCACTTCATTTGAAACAACATAAACACCCTTAAGCCCTTCAAAGATATACCAATATTCACGGTGGGCGAAGGCATAGGCAACAAGCCTTCCGATAAGGTCGGCATTCATCGACGCCTGACAAACGGTTTTGCCGCCCACGGTTATCATTGCACCGCTGCCCGCAACAATTCCGTCAACATCAAACTGCTCAAAAAGCCTTTCGGGAATGTTGCCCCATGAGCGACCCGTGTTTATAAACACCATATGCCCCTTTTCCCTTGCGGCGGCAATTGCCTTTTGGTTACCCTCGGGAATTTCAAGGCTGCCGCTTATAAGCGTGCCGTCAATATCAAGGAAAACGGCGCATTTTTCGTTGGAATTAAGCATTTTATGCCTCAATCTTATGGAAGATTTTCTTGCCCTTCTTAACAACAATGGGCTTTGCCTTAAGGTCTGCCTGAGCAAAGGTCAGTGCAAAATCCGTTACCTTTGCATCGTCAACGGAAATGCCGCCCTGCTGAACAAGGCGTCTGCCCTCGCCTCTGGACTTTGTGATTTCAGCCTTCATGAGGATATCAAGAATATCTATTGAACCGTCTGTGAAATCGGCATCGGTAAGGGTTGTTGAAGGCATATTGTCAAGGTCAGCAGCGCCGCTGAAAATAGCCTTTGCCGCAGCCTGAGCCTTTGCAGCCTCTTCCTCGCCGTGAACGAGCTTTGTCAGCTCAAATGCAAGAATTTCCTTGGCAGTGTTAAGCTGGCTGCCCTCCCAGCTATCCATAGCATCAATCTCTTCAAGAGGAAGGAAGGTAAGCATACGGATGCACTTGAGAACATCGTCATCGGCAACGTTGCGCCAATACTGATAGAACTCGTAGGGTGAAGTCTTTTCGGGGTCAAGCCAAACTGCGCCCGATGCGGTTTTGCCCATCTTTTTACCCTCTGAATTGAGGAGAAGGGTAATAGTCATTGCATAAGCATCCTTACCCAGCTTTTTGCGGATAAGCTCTGTACCGCCAAGCATATTTGACCACTGGTCATCGCCGCCGAACTGCATATTGCAGCCGTACTCCTTGAACAGATGATAGAAGTCATAGCTCTGCATAATCATATAGTTGAACTCAAGGAAGCTGAGGCCCTTTTCCATTCTCTGCTTGTAGCATTCTGCACGGAGCATATTGTTAACGGAGAAGCAAGCGCCAACCTCACGGAGAACCTCAACATAGTTAAGGTCAAGTAGCCAATCGGCATTGTTAATCATCATTGCCTTGCCTTCACCGAACTCAATGAAACGGCTCATCTGCTTTTTGAAGCATTCAACATTGTGCTCAATTGTTTCCTTTGTGAGCACCTGACGAAGGTCGCTTCTGCCGGAGGGGTCGCCAATCATGCCTGTGCCGCCGCCAAGCAGGGCAATGGGTCTGTTGCCTGCCATCTGAAGGCGCTTCATAAGGCAGAGTGCCATAAAGTGACCAACGTGGAGGCTGTCAGCAGTAGGATCAAAGCCGATGTAAAAAACAGCCTTACCGTTGTTGATAAGCTCCCTGATTTCTTTTTCGTCTGTTACCTGTGCAATAAGTCCTCTTGCAACAAGCTCTTCATAAATCTGCATATTAAAACATCCTTTCGGTAATTTATTACTTATTTATTCAATGTATAATACATTATTAATTTATACTTTGTCAAGTGCTTTCAGCCATTCTTCGGCAATGAGCATATGGCCTGCTATGCTGGGATGAGTGCCGTCCCACACAAAATATTCCATTCTCGACCTTGCCGCCTGCTCATAAATTTTATCATAAAGCGGAACAAAGATGCAGCCGAAATCCTCGGCAATTCTTTTGGCGGCGGCTCTGATTCTTTTGTTGACTTCGATACGATAAGTAACAGAATCCTCGGGGTCGTTGCTGTCGGGGCGTTTAAACGGGCCTTCAACTCCGTCGGGATGAGGCGTATTTTTATAAGAATAATCCGATTTATCAAGCGGGCAATAGAAAGGCTCACACAGAACAATTTTTATATCACCCAATTCCTTGCGCGTAAGCTCAAGAACAGCGCGCAGATTTGTTTCATACCTTTCGCAGGCTTTATCGGGTGTGAGATTGTTGAAATAGCCATAACCGCCCTCGTTAACACCCACAAGTATACTGAGCAGAGTAGGCTTGTTGTCAAGCACATCCTCCTGCCATTTTCCAAGCAAATCAACGGCATTTTCGCCCGAATAGCCCTTATTGATGAATTTTGGCATATTCTCCGCATTATCAACCGCAAGCCTGCCTGCAACTATGTATTGATAACCGTGACCCATAATATGGTTGCAATCCATGCTTTTACCTCGGTTGCCGTCGGTTATGGAATCGCCCGAAAAAAGAATCACTTCATTTTTGCCCAGTTTCATGTTGTCACCTCAAAATTTTGAGTATATCATATGCATTTTCCGCATCTGAGGGGAAATCAATCACTTCCGCCTCAATGGAGCAATACTCAACGCCGATTGCCTTAAGCGGCTCAACAAAATCCGCCTGATTGAAGCTGTCACCCGATTTGGGATAAATTCGTTTCTTATCAAGTGCGGGGTCGGGGTCGGGATTTGAGGTGTGGGCATGAATAATGAAGCCTTTATATTTCAGCAGCTTATCCATTGCCTCGCCCTGACAAAACATATGAGCAACATCCGCAAGCACCTTAATATAAGGTGAATCAACCGCCTTTGATATTTCAACACCGTCGTCAATTGTGTTGATTGCATTGCATTCCTGAGGGCGAAGAGGCTCAATGGCAACGGGAATATCATATTTTTCCGCAACGGGAGCAACATGATTTCTAAGGAAATCAACTATCTGACCCCTGCCCTCTTCAAGGCTCATTCCGGTGGGAATACGCCTTGCGCCCGATGAGCCGAAAACAAGGTATTTAAGCCCAAGATAAGCTGCCTTTGAGAAAAGAGTTTCAAGATATTCGTCAATAGCGGCAAAATCTCTTTCATCGCCTACAACGGGCATACCTATAAAGCAGTTTGCCGCAACAACGGGCAGACCTGTTGCCTTCATTGCATCAAGATGTTCTTTATCTTTCCTTGCAATATCCTGACAGTGGCTCTCCGCATAATCATAGCCGAGGCTTTTGATTAACTTCATTTTTTCAATATCCGTACCAATGCAAACTCCGAATTTCATTCCGCATACCTCCTTGCATTTTTCAGCATTTCCTTTGCTGTTTCTATCTGCAGAGCTGTTACTCCGCCGCCTGCGGTTATCCTTGCAATTTCGGCGGCTCTGCCGTCAAAATCAAGGGTATCTATCTTTGTGTAAGTTTTTTCTTTATCCGTGGTTTTAAGTATTTTCATGTGTCTGTCCGCCTGCGCGGCAATACGGGCAAGATGGGTTACGCAGATAACCTGCCTGCCCTTTGAAACCTGATGCAGCTTAAGGGCGATTTTCTCCGCCGCCGAGCCGCTGACTCCCGTATCTATTTCATCAAAAATAAGCGTATCTGTGCTGTCCTTATCGGAAAGCACATTCTTAATCGCAAGCATGATTCTTGAAAGCTCGCCGCCCGATGCGATTTTTGCAATGGGTCGGGGCTCCTGACCCGCATTTGCGCTGATTAAGAATTCAATGGCATCCGCACCTCTTGAAGTGAGCGCCGTTGCCTTGCGGTCAACAACGAATTCAACCTTTGGCATATCAAGGAATTCAAGCTCCGCCTTAACACTTTTTTCAAAATCCGCAGCCGCCGCCATTCTGCTCTCCGTAAGCCGTGCGGAAAGAATTTTTATTTCATCGGAGAGGGCATAGAGCTTTTCTTCAAGCACGGAAATTTTCTCGTCAGAAACCTCAATTTCGTTGCGCTCCGCAACCGCCTTTTCATAAGCGGCAAGGATTTCACCCTCGGTTGCGCCGTATTTCATTGAAAGGCGATAAAGAAAATCAAGCCTTTCGTTGATTTCGGAAAGCCTTTCGGGGTTGTAATCAAAGCCCTCAATCAGCCCTCTTATTTCCGCCGTGTAATCCGCAAGCTCATAGCTAATTCCTCTTATCCCCTTCGCGGCGGATTGAACGCTTTCATAATATTTTGAGGCTGCTTCAAGCTCGCCTGCGCAATCCTCAACCCCTGCAAGAATGCCGCTTTCATCATTGAGGGCGGCATATGCCTTTTCAAGGGATTTTATAACTCTGCCGCTATGCTGCAGCAGCTCTTTTTCTTTTGCAAGCTCATCTCTTTCGCCTTCATGCACATCAGCCTGCTCGATTTCGTTAATCTGGAAGTTAAGATAATCCAGCCTTGCAGCCTTTTCATCCCTGCTGTCGTAAAGGGAATCAAGCTCTTTTTTAACGGAAACAAGGCTCGAAAAAACCTGCTTATATTCTGCGCGCAGAGCCTCATTCTCTGCAAGCAGGTCAATGAATCCGCAGTGCTTATCGGGTGAAAGCAGAGCCTGACTGTCGTGCTGGCCGTGAATATTGATAAGACCCGCACCGATTTCCTTCAATGCGGAAACCGTTGCAGGGCAGCCGTTGACACGGCAGATATTCTTGCCCGACGCGTTGATTGAACGGCTGAGGACAAGAGTTTTATCGGGCATTTTTTCAATGCCCATTTCGTCGAGAATACGCTCCGTTTCGCCGCTGATAGCCGCAAATTCCGCATAGACTCTTGCACTTTCCGCACCCGTGCGGATAAGCTCCCTTGACGTGCGCTCGCCAAGCACGGCATTGATTGCATCAATAACAATCGATTTACCTGCGCCCGTTTCGCCCGTCATAACATTGAGCCCGCTGTCAAACTCAAGCTCCGCGCTCTCAATAACGGCAATATTCTCGATTTTCAAACCGACAAGCATAAGCTGAAATTCCTCCGAAAATTAGGGTAACGAGTGTAACCTTAACCTACAAGCTCAGCAATAGCCTCTTTCATCTGATTTGCAAGCTCGGGTGTTCTGCAAAGAGCAAAAATTGTGTCATCACCTGCAAGGGTACCAACAAGGCCCTCCCAATGCATTGAATCAAGGGCTGCGCATGCAGCCTGAGCCATGCCCGTATAGCAGCGGATAACAAGGGTGTTGCCCGCATAATCCGCAGAAATAACGGAGTGGCTGAAAATGCTTCTGTATTTGCCAAGAAGTTCGCCTGAATCGCCGTTATCAACGGCATAGCGGCTCCTGCCCATTTCATCCGTCTTTTTGATGAGCCTCAAATCCTTGATGTCTCTTGAAATTGTTGCCTGAGTTGTGTCAAAGCCCTCGCTTCTGAGCATTTCAAGAAGCTCTGTCTGAGTTGAAAGGCAGTAGCGGTCGATGAGCCTGATAATGGCCTCGTGTCTTTTCTTTTTCACAATCCTTATCTCCTTATTCTTTATCTTCTTTGTGCCAATTTTTTATAAAGTATGTCGATAAAATTATCCGACTTGATTCTGATGAAATTTGCGGTGAATTCCGCCCTCGAAACCTCTGCAAGGCAGCCCTTTTCAATAGTGACGGGCTGAACGCCGTCCGCAGAAATGCAAAGAGTATTTCCTTCCGCAGATTCAACGGTAAGCACCGCATCGGGCCTGAAAATCAGCGACCTGTCCACAAGCGAATGGGGGCAGAGAGGAGTTAAAAGTATGCTTTCAAGCTCGGGGTCAACAACGGGACCGCCTGCGGAAAGAGAATAAGCCGTTGAGCCCGTGGGCGTTGAAATCAGCACACCGTCGCAAAGGTAACTGTTGAACCTGCTGCCGTTGAGAGCAACATCAATAGCCGTCATCCTCTGCTTTTCTTCATTGGTAATCAGGCAGTCGTTAACGCAGTAATCGCTGCAGATAACCTCGCTGCCTTTTTTTATGTTCATTTTGAGCATAAGGCGTTTATCGAGGTCATAATCCCCTTCAATAAGCCTTGAAAGAAGATGAAGCTCATTATCCTCAAGCCCCGCCATGAATGCAAGCCTGCCCGCATTGACGCCCAGAATGGGCTTTTGCCTGACGGCGGCCAGCTTTGCGGCATGGATAATTGAGCCGTCACCGCCAACGGCAATAACGGCATCGCAGCCGTCAAGCGCCTCCGCCTCGGGCAGAAAAGCAGCGCCCGTATGCTCAAATTCATTTTTATATTCATCCGTGAAGCAGAAATCCGCACCCAAAGCCTTGAGGCTTTTGCAAATCCCTGCCGTAACCCCTGCCGCTTCCTTGCGGGTCAGGTTAGGTATAAGAGTAATTTTCATAATGTTACCCTCTTATTTATCCAGATTATCGTGTGAACGCTCAACAAGCTCATCAACAGAGCCGTCCCAAAGCATTTCACCCATATCTGTTTTTTCAATATACATAAGATACTCGATGTTGCCCTCGGGGCCTTTGATTGGCGAAAAATCAACATTCAGCACCTTAAATCCGTTTTCGGCAGCAAAGGCGGTTATGTTTTTCACAACATCCGCGTGCACGGATTTATCTCTTACAACGCCTTTTTTGCCTATATTTTCCTTACCTGCCTCAAACTGAGGCTTTATAAGGCACACGGACCTGCCGCCCGCTTTGAGCAGAGTATGCATAACGGGAAGAATGAGCTTCAACGAAATAAACGAAACATCAACGCTGGCAAAATCAACCTCATCGGGCACCTGCTCACGGGTGACATAACGGAAGTTTGTCCTTTCAAGGTTAACTACCCTTTCATCGCACCTGAGCTTCCATGCGAGCTGACCGTAGCCAACATCGATGGCATAAACCTTTTTTGCACCGTTTGCCAGCATGCAGTCCGTAAATCCGCCCGTTGATGCGCCGATATCCATGCAGACACAGCCCGAAAGGTCAAGCCCGAAGCATCTGACTGCCTTATCCAGCTTAAGCCCCCCGCGGCTGACAAAGGGGTTAACAGCACCCCTGACCTCGATAACATCCGTTTCTTTGATATTCACGCCGCCCTTGAGGGCTTTCTGACCGTTAACATAAACGCTGCCCGCCATAATCATTGCCTTTGCCTTTTCTCTTGTTTCGGCAAAGCCTCTTTCATAAACGGCAACGTCAAGCCGCAATTTTTCACTCATTGCATAACCTCATTAAATATTTTTTCTGCCATTTTCTCTCCGCTGAGAGAATACTTATCCATAAGCCCCGAAACGCTTGCATGGGTTACAAATTCGCCATCAACAGCGGTCAGCGACCATGAGCCGCAATAACCCTTTTCAAGCAATCCTGATGCAAAATTTTCGCCCGTGCCGCCTGAGCGCATACCCTCCTCAAAGAAAAATAGCCTTTTGCATTTCTGCGCCTCGTCAACCGCGCCCTGCGGCAGAGGCTTTATCTTGTGGAGCTTGATTATTTTTACATTTACACCCTTTTCGGCAAGCAGGCAAATAGCCTTGACGGCGTTGAAATAAAGCCTGCCGTAGGTAATGATTGCAATATCCGCATCCGCATTGCCGATAATCTCGTAGTCGGCGCCGCTTGTGTTGCAGAAATCCCCTGCATCGGGCATACTGCCCCTTGGATAGCGCACAACAACAAGGTTTTCATCCTTATAGAAAGCATTATACATAGCCTTTGAAAGCTCATCATAGGTTGCGGGGGAATAAACGGTGGTATTGGGCACGCTCTGCACAAGCGAAACATCAAAAAGGCCTTGGTGTGTTTCGCCGTCCTCGCCCACAAAGCCTGCTCTGTCAACAGCGATAACCGCTTTTCTGCGCTGAAGGGCGCCGTCATGAATAATCTGGTCGGCACAGCGCTGAAGGAAGGTTGAATAAACCGCAAAAACGGGAATCATTCCGCCTGCGGAAAGACCGCTTGCAAAGGTTACGGCATGCTCCTCCGCAATTCCCACATCATAAAATCTGTCTGCATAAGTCCTTGAAAAATCCTCAAGACCCGTGCCCAGAGCCATTGCTGCGGTTATGGCGCAGATGCGCTTATCCTTTGAAGCGAAGGCACACATTGTTTTGCCGAAATAAGACGAATAGCTTTCACCCGATGAAACGGATTCGCCCGTGATAACATCAAACTTTGAAATTCCGTGGAACCTTTCGGGAGAGGTTTCTGCAAAGTCATATCCCCTGCCCTTAAGAGTGTTTATGTGTATAACAACGGGAGCGGCAACCATTTTTGCGCTGTCCATAGCCTCGCAGAGCTTGCCGATGTTGTGGCCGTCAATAGGGCCTATATATTTGAATCCCAGATCCTCAAAAAATGAACTGGAATAGATTATATTCTTTAAATTCTGCTTCAGCCTGAACAAGCCCTTTGAGAGGGACTTGCCCACAAGAGGGATTTTGCGCAGGGTCTTTTCCGTGCCTGCCTTGAATTTATAATATTCGGGCTTAGCCCTGAATGCTGCAAGATACCTTGCCATTGCGCCCACATTCTCCGAAATGGACATTTCATTGTCATTCAGAATAACGATAAGCCTTGATTTGGTTGAGCCCGCGTGGTTAAGCGCCTCATAAACCATTCCGTTGCCGAAGGAGCCGTCGCCGATAACCGCAACCGCAAAATTCTTTGAGCCCTTTGCAGCATTTGCCGCCGCAATGCCCGCCGCCTGAGAAACGGAAACGCCTGCATGACCTTCGTAGAAGCTGTCGTGCTCACTTTCATCGGGGCGCACAAAGCCCGATATTCCGTTTTCCGTTCTGAGGGTTGAAAACGCTGAATATCTGCCCGTAATCAGCTTATGCGCATAGGCCTGATGGCCAACATCCCAAACAATTTTATCTTCGGGTGAATTGAACATCTTATGCAGGGCAACGGTCAGCTCAACCGTGCCCAGATTTGACGCAAGGTGGCCGCCCGTTGACGCAACGGTGTCAACAAGGGTTTTGCGGATTTCCGTGCACAGCTCTTCAAGCTCACCGTCATTCAGCTTTTTGACATCCGACGGGCCTGATATTCTGTTAAGAATTGAAACATTCTCTGCCATAAATCAATTTTTCCTTTCGGAGAGCCTGTCCGCAAGCTCCGAGAGAAATTCTCCTTCACCGCCGAAAACGCCCAGCGCCGCCTTTGCCTCTGCGGTCAGCTCGCGGGCGTAGCTTTCGGATTTTTCAATACCCAGATGGGAAACATAGGTTGATTTTTCATTTTCATTGTCGCTTCCCACGGGTTTGCCGAGGGTTGCATCGTCGCTTGTGACATCAAGAATATCGTCAACAATCTGAAATGCAAGGCCGATATTTTCACAGTATTTTTCAGCAGCCGCAATTTTCTCGCCGTCTGCTCCTGCGGCAATGCAGCCCATAACCGCCGCAACTCTTATCATTTCGCCGGTTTTGAGCTTGTCCGTCGCCCTTATTTCGTCAAGAGTAACGCTCCTGCCCTCATTGGCAAGGTCCATCACCTGACCGCCTATCATTCCCGAAACGCCTGCCGCCTTTGCAAGCTCAAGGGCAGCCAACGCCTTTTTATCAGCCGAAATATCGGCGGAAAGCGCCGTTTCAAATGCAAGGGTAAGAAGTCCGTCGCCTGCAAGCAGGGCGTTTGCCTCGCCGTAAACCTTATGGCTTGAAGGCTTGCCGCGCCTCATATCATCGTTATCCATGCAGGGCAAATCGTCGTGAATAAGGGAATAGGTGTGAATCATTTCAACCGCAATCGCAAAGGGAACTGCGGTTTTATAGTTGCCGCCGCAAACACGGCAGAATTCAAGGGTCAGCACGGGTCTTATGCGCTTGCCGCCGTTGCTGAGAGAATAAGCCATTGCATCCAGCATTGAGTTGAGGCCTGAGGATTCCCTGCCCTTAAATGCTTCGGGCGAAACATAATATGCCGCTGCGCTGTTTATTTCATCAACATAACTGCCGAAAATTTTATCAAAATCATTCATCTTTATTCGCCTTCCCTGCGGTAAGCTCGGTTATTTTAAGCTGAGCCGCATCAAGCACCTTGGCGCATTTTGCTGCCAACGCCGTGCCCTCCTCATAGAGCTTTATCATTTCTTCAAGGGGAAGATTGCCGTTTTCCAGCTTGTCCGTAATTTCTTCAAGCCTTGCAACGGCTTTCTCGTAATTCACATTAGCCATTTCTTATATCCTTTACTTCGCATTCAAGTGTGCCGTTGCTGAGCCTGACATCAATCATATCGCCCTTTTCAACAGCATTGACATCCGATATTATTCTGCCCTGCCTGCTTGCCGCACCGTAGCCCCTTGCAAGAATTTTTAAAGGACTGAGTGCATCCAGCTTTTCGCAAAGAGCTGAAAATTCCTTTGATTTGAATAAAATATCACGGTTAACCGCAGAATCCATTGCCATAACCGCTCTGTCGCATCTGACGCGGAGATTATCAATATAATTCTGAGGGCTGAGCCTCTGAAGCGAGGCTTCAAGAAGCCTTGTCCTTGCCCTTTCCCTGCTGATTTTATCGTAAACCGCGCCGCCCATGCGCCGTGAATAAGCCTCAAGCATTTCTCTTTGCTGACCCGCATCGGGCACCGCAAGCTCTGCCGCTGCCGAGGGAGTAGGCGCTCTTAAATCCGCAACAAAATCGCAGATTGTGAAATCCGTTTCATGACCTACTGCGGAAATAACGGGGATGCCGCTTTCCGCAACCGCTCTTGCAACAATCTCCTCATTGAAAGCCCAGAGCTCCTCAACGGAGCCGCCGCCTCTGCCAACAATCAGCACATCAGCCGCATTTTCTTTGTTGAAAAGCTCGATTGCAGCTTTAATCTGCGGCGCTGCATATTCGCCCTGCACCGCAACGGGACAAAGCACAAGCTCTGCAAGCGGAAAGCGGCGAGAAATAACATTGATTATATCTCTTATGGCCGCGCCCGTGGGCGAGGTTACAACACCTACCCTTTCGGGATATCGGGGAATGGACTTTTTTCTTTCAGCATCGAAAAGCCCTTCCTTTTCCAGCTTTGCCTTAAGCTGCTCAAATGCAAGGCTCAACGCGCCCGTGCCGTCAGGCTGCATATCGTCAATATAGAGCTGATACTGGCCGTCTCGCTCAAAAACCGCAACCCTGCCCCTGATAATAACGCTCATTGCATTTTCGGGCATGAACTTAAGGCGCATATTGGCGGATTTGAACATAACCGCCTTTATTGACGAAAACTCGTCCTTGATTGTCATGTAAAAATGACCCGTTTTGTAGTGATTTGTAAAATTTGAAATTTCGCCCTGAACAAAAACGGTTTGCAGGTTCATATCCTGCTCGATAATTGACTTAACATATCTGTTAAGCTGACTTACACTGAGGACAACTCCGTTACCCATTTGCCGCCCTCCCTGCAAGAATTGCAATTCCCGCCGCATTGTCGCAGGAAAAATCAGGCTGAGCAAAGGACGCGCCGAATCTGCGCTGTATTTTCTCCCTGATTATGGAATTGGACATTACTCCCCCTGCAAAAACAAGGGGCAGGTTGCCATATTCCGAAATTGCATATTCCGTCATTTTTTCAAGGGTTTTGCAGATGAAATCGAGGCAGTAACGCGCAACATTCTCTTTGCTCTCGCCGCCCTCAAGCATTTTTCTGCACTGATTTTCAAGCCCCGAAAGGCTGCAATTGCCACCCTTGACGGAAACCTTGGGGTTATATTTTTCGCTGCTTTTCAGCGCAAGAGCCTCAAGCTCCCTTCCGCAAGGGAATGAAAGGCCCATCATAACTCCGGCTCTGTCAACCGCCTGACCGCAGTTAAGATCAAGGGTTTCGCCGATTATTTTAACATCAAAAGTCCTTTCACCGCACGGGGAAACAAGAAGCATTTCGCTTGTGCCCCCCGAAACATGAAAGGCAACGAATTTTTCATTCATCAGGTTCATTTTCCCGCTTGAATAAAGGGCTGCTGCAAGGTGGCCCGCCTGATGGGAAAAGCCGTAAACCGGCTTGCCCGTTGCAGCGCTTATGCACCTTGCGGCGTTAACGCCAACAAGGAAGCAGGGCATATATGAGCCCTCAGCATCCCTCGGCCTTTCGGAAACACCGATTGCATCAAAATCAGTTCCGCACTGCTCAAAAAGCTGTTCAACAAGGGGATGAAGCCTTGCGGTATGATGAAAAACAGCATCACTCTGGCGCAAGCCCTTTTCGCCCTGCTTCACGGGCAAAAGCAGCTTTCGCTGAAAAACCTCGCCTGTTTCACTGTCGTAAATACAGGCAGAGGTTGTGTAGTTGCTTGTGTCGATTCCCAGAGTCCGCATTATTTCTCTTCCTTTGAAACAGAACCGAGAATGCCGTTTACAAATGCGGAATCATCCTTTGCAGCGTACTTTTTGCAAAGCTCAACTGCCTCGTTGATTGAAACGCCCACGGGGATATCGTCATAATATTTTATTTCGCAGACTGCAAGCCTGAGCACAGCAAGGGCAACCTTTGAAATTCTGTTTATCTTCCAGCCCTTTGCATATTTTTCAATAACGGCATCAATTTCCGCAACGTTTTCCCAAGCAGTGCAAATAAGTCCTTTAGCAAATGCGCTGCCTGTTATTGCTTCATTTTCAACCGCAAAATCATAAAGCTCCGCAATTTCGGTTTCACTGTCAAACGATTTTTCAAAAAGCAGAATGAAGGCCTGCTCTCTTTCTTCACGTCTTGTCATAATTCCCTCCGCTAAAAAGGATTTTTTCATGTTCAAGGTGAATTATAACACTTTATGATTAAATATACAATATATTTTTTAAAATATTTATTAATATTCCATTTCGGTAATGGAGATTTTGTCAACAGTCAGCCCCGTCTGCTTAACAACAATCTCCTTGATTTTTACAAGAGACACATCGTCAAGAGAGCCGTTTTCAACAATTATTTCCGCAGTGCCTCCGTTGAGGATAACAAGATTTTCGCAGCCTGCCTTTGCAGAAATAAGATTTTCAAGGTCGCTTTCAAGGGCGATTGACTTTGAAAGCTCTCCAAGCACGGCGGATGCCTCGGAAACCGCATTTGACGGGGATGAGCTGTCCTTGATTATGTCGTTGAGCGATTCCGCCGCCTCATCGTGGGCATTCTGCCTGCGGAGCTTTGCGCTTGCAAAATATTCATTTGCCTGAGCCTGCGCCGCAACATCGTCAAGGCCTGCGACGGATGAATTGACATAGCGCGCATCGCCGAGATTTGCACCCTGAAGCGAATCGGCCGCTGCGGTTGTCTGCGCAGTGTTTGCGCCTGCGGATTCAATATCAGGCTTTGTGTAATACCAGTTAACAAAAACTGCCGCCGCAAGGGCAATAACAAGGGTTGCAAGCAAAAGCTGCCTTTTTCTGATTACCATAAGATTTCCTCCAATAGTGAATTTTTATACAAAATGAATGCATTAATTCATTTTTGCCACGCTTACTCTCGCACTGCTTATATCAAGCAATGCAGTTACGGCCTCAACTATTTCAGCGCAGACGGCATCGCTGCCTGCTCCGCTGCAAACAACGGCAACGCCCCTGACCCTCGGCTCGGCGGTGCGGACAATGATGCCCTCCTGACCCGATGAGCCGTCAATTATAACAAATTCGTCCTTGCGCTCAAAGCTGTTTTTGCCGTTTGAATCGTTGTTTTCTCCGTAGTCAAAATTGCTCAGGTAAATTTCCTCGCTGCCGCTTTCAAGAGTAACCATAACCCTTGTTTCCCCCGCGCCGTCAATGGCCGAAATAATTGAAACAAGCCGTTCTTCAAGCTCGCGTGTGTATTCCCGTGTGTCGGGTGCAGCAGAGGTTGAAGGTGCCTGAACGGAGGCGTTTTCCGCGGCGGTGAATTCGCTGAGAAAAAGCGCAACCGCCCCTGCCGCAAGCAGCGCAACAACGGCAAGCATTTTTGCGCTCAGCTTTGTTTTCTGCGATATTTTATTGACTGTATTTCTCACTGATTGCAAAACATTTTCCACATTAAAATACCGTTCCTTACTCTGCATTAACCTCAACGGGCACACCCACGGCATTGCCGAAAATTTCCGAAAGGCGCTTAATTACGCCTGCATCCGAAGATGAAATTCTGACGGAAACACCGTGTATAATTATGCATCCGTCTGAATTAATATCCGCGCTGATGCATATTTCCTCAACCGTTATACCCTGCTCCGCCGCCGATGAAAGAATTGCATTTTCCGCCGCATTCCTGCAGGCATCAAGCAGGGAGTCATTCAGGTCATCGCTTTGGACATCGGCATATTCCGTTGCGCTGACCGCAGCAAAATCAAAGCTCATATCCGCAAGAGGCGTAAATATTGCGGACACAACGAATATGCCCGCAACCGCCCTCACGGTTTTGTCCGTTGAACCGCGGGGAGTTATAACAACCGCAAGCGTAACTGCCGCCGCGGAAACAATCAGGCAAAGAGCCCACTGCCTCAGCCCATCCATTTAACCACCCCGTCCCACTGTTATCACAAGCCCTGAGGACACTGCAAAAACCGCAAGGCAAAATAGCAGAAGTGCATTTGCCGTTGAAAAAACAAAGGAGACGGCTTTCAGTATTTCAGAGCAGACACGGCAATCCAGAAGGTCACTGACCGTGCAGGCAATCCGCATTGCAAGCACCCAGAGAAGAAGATTTATTGAAGCCGGTATGCAGGTCAGGGCAAGAGCGATTATTGCATAAATGCCAACCGTGCTTTTCAGCAGATTTATGCTTGCGGCAACGGAGGTGTAAGCCTCTCCAAGCGCACCGCCCACAACGGGCACAAAGGATGCCGCCATTTTGACCCCCTTGACTATCATTCCGTCTGCAGATGAGGCAAGAATACTTTTCAGAGAAAGAAAGCCCGTGAAAAGCCCCGAAACACAGCCAAGGGTCGTTGTCATTGTTTTTCGCAGCATATCGCCAACGGCGTTAAGCCGCAGGGTCGGCAGCATTGCCCCCGTTACACCAAGTGCTCCTGAAACTCCTACAAGAGGCAGGGCAAAGCTTTTTGCAAAGCTCTGAACAAATTCCGCCGCTGCAAAGGCTGCACCCTTAAAACTGAGAGCAAGAGCAGGGTTCCCCCCTGCAGTCAGCACCCCTGCAAGCACGGGAATCAGCGCCTTTTCAAAGCCTGCGCAGGCGCCGATTGCGGATATTGCCGCTTTAATGCTTTCTGCCGCTGGAGCAAAAATTACCAGCACAAGCGAGCAGCCGCAGATAAGATTCATAACCGCCTTGCTTTTTTCATCATTTGAAAAAAAGGCTGAGCATACACTCACAAGCAGCACCGTGCCCGATGCCGAAAGCGCCGCCTTCAGAGGTTTTTTATATCCGCCCCTGACGGTATCAAGCAGCATCGAAAACACGGATTTCGGCGAAACCTCAAGAATTTTTTCAAAGTCCATGTCACCGCAGCCTAACCTGTCGAGATAATCCCTCGTTTCATCGGAAAGATAATCCGCAAGCTCCCTTGCACCGCTGGCATCAAGGCTGCTTTCATAATATTCATCCGTGTTTGCTCCGAAGGCATTTACGGAGAATGCAAAAAAAAGAATAACCGCCGCCAGAATTTTAATATTCATCCGTTTATCAGTCCAATCGCAAGGCTTGCAACAGATTTAAGCATGGGCATTGCAAGAATCAGCGCCCCCACCCTGCCCGCAAGTTCAACTGCCGCCGCAACCGTTGAGCAGGAGTTATCATAGCAGATGTCGGCAGAAAATTGGGTCACAACACAGATGCCCAGCGCCTTTATGAGAATTTTCACATTCTCTCCATGAAGCCCTGCAAGCTCCGTCATTTCGCCAACGCTGTCGGTTACCTCAAGCAGCTTCCCCGAAACCGATGCAAGCAGCACTGCTGCGCCGCCAAGGATAACCAAAGGCGCAATTTCAGGCTTTATGTTGCGGATTAAGCCGTAGAGCAAGGCGGTTAAAATCCCCAGAAAGGAAATTTTTATAATATCCATATCAGAAATCCATTATGCTCTCAACCGTGTCAAGCAGGCTTGCAAACTGAGGAATAAGCATCATAAGCACCGCAACGATGCCTGCAAGAATGGTTATGAGCGCGTAGTCATCGCGCCCCGAGCGCACAAGAATGGAATTGAGAATTGCAACGATTATTCCAACCGCCGCAATCTTGATGACTATTGTAAAATCCATATGGTACACCTCAAATAATTATGATTGCCGCCGCGATGCCCAGCATTATTCCCAGTGAGGGGCAGAGCTTTGAATATTTTTTTCGGTTTTCTTCGCGCAGGGCAAGCTCTTTTTCAAAAATCTGCCTATAATATTCACAGCAGGCAAGCTGACCTTCAACATCCGTTGCGCCGATATCCGCGCCGAGCTGAATAAGATTGCCTCTGCAATTTCCGAGGAGCATGCAAAGCTCTCCATCGCTCTCAACTGAATTTTTCCACGCTGAGGGAAAAGGCTCGCCCGTCTCAACCTTTTCAAGGCATCGGGCAACAAACCGCAGGTTTTTCAGCTTATCCGTTGTGCAAAGAACCCTGAGCAAATCGGGCACGGGCAGGCAGTCATAGCGAAGGCGGCTGCTTATAACCGAAAGCATCAGCAGAATATCCGCAACAAGCTCCGCTTTTTTTGTGTATCGCGATGCAAGGCAGTATCCCCCGCCAACAAAGCCTGCGCCGAAAAGCAGCATAGCCAACGGCTTAAGCAAAACCATCACCCGTTTCAATAATTTTTTCAATTCTGCCAACCTCACGGGCGGACAGAAACACTATTCGTGAAAAAGCGCCCGTTGCAATGATTTTTCTGAAAACGGGCTTTGTTTTAAGCTCCCTTTCATCGCGGGCATGGATGCTCAAAGCAAAGCATACTCCGCTGTTGACGCCCATTTCAACCGCATTCGCTTCATCATCGGTTGCAATTTCATCGCAGACAATAATATCGGGCGAAAAGGAGCGCAGACCAATCATTATCCCCTCCGTTTTAGGGTAGGATGTGATGATGTCACTGTTGATTCCCATGTCATTCTGCTCAACGCCTGAAACACAGGCGGCAAGCTCTCCCCTTTCGTCGCAGACAAAAACCTTGCAGATTTTTCCTCTCTCCGCTCCTGCAAGCTGGCGCACCAAATCCCTGAGAACCGTTGTTTTTCCGCTTGAGGGAGGGCCCGCAATGATAACCGAGCGCAGCTCCTCTGAAAATTCTCTTCTGTAAATTTCATTTGCGGCGCCCTTGATTTCGCGGGCAATCCGCAGGTTGATTGCCGAAACATCGCGGACGGCGGATATTCGCCCGTTTTCCGCAACGGCAGTGCCCGCAACGCCTGCTCTGTGGCCGCCGGAAATCGTTATGTAGCCCTTATTGATGGAATCAGTGAAACTGTGAACCGAATAGCTGCAAAGCCGCCTGAAAACTGCCTCAATTTCCCTTTCGTCGGTTTTCACCGCAAGGGCGGAATAAACCTGAGTCAGCCTGCCGGAGGGGGTAAGGAATTCCGCACCACTTTCCGTAATCAGGGTAACGGGTTTGCGGCTGCGCAGGCGTATTTCCCTTATTCTTTCCTTATCCTGCGGCTCAAGAGCAACAAGCATTGAGCCGAGGCTTTCCGTCAGGCTGCGGGCCGCAAGGTCAAAACGCTTTATGTTGTCCATCGCTTCCGCCCCTTCCGTTTTATAGATATATATGTGCCCTTGTCCGAAAGTAGAACGGATTTACAGATTGTTCACTTGAAATAGGGATTATGTTATGATATATTATTAAGGTAACAATTTCTTCTGGAGGAAATATTTATGACGAAAATAAAATCGTTTTTCAAGCGGATTTTTGCCGATAACAGCTATTGCTGGCTTGCCTGCGGCTGCACAATCGGCGTTATGATGCTTGTTTATTATTGCTACAATCTTTTCCCATTCGGCGAAACAACAATTCTCCGAATGGACCTTTATCATCAGTACGGCCCTCTTTTTGCGGAGCTTTATGACAGACTGACAAATATGAAAAACCTGCTTTATTCGTGGCAGACGGGTCTGGGCTCACCCTTCCTCGGCAACTTTTTCAACTATCTTTCAAGCCCCAGCATGATTATCATGCTTCTGCTTGGCCATGAAAACATGCCCGAAGCCATCGCAGGCATGATTATTGCAAAAGCAGCCCTTGCCGCGGCATCCTTTGCATTTTATCTCAAAAAGTCGCAGGGCAGGCACGATTTCACAACCGCTGCCTTCGGCGTGCTTTACTCCATGTGCGGCTATTTCATTGCATACTATTGGAACGTAATGTGGATTGATGCAATGGTTTATTTTCCGCTTGTTATCCTCGGAATTGAAAACATCATAAACCGCAGAAACCCCCGCTTATACATTGCATTCCTTGCCCTTACTCTTGTTTCAAGCTATTATATGGGCTTTATGACTTGCATATTCTCGGTCATTTATTTCCTTATTTATTATTTCGGATGCCAGAATCAGGCCATTGATTCAAGAATCCCCTACACCCTTAACGAAAAGGGCGAAAAGGTTTACACCCTTAAAAACAAAATCAAAGGCAGCCTTTTCCTCAGAAGCGGATTCACCTTTGCCTTTGCAAGCGTTGCTGCAGCGGGAATTGTTGCCTTTGCGCTTATCCCCACCTATTTCATCCTCAAGAATTGCTCGGCAACATCAGGCACCTTCCCCGAGGTTTACAAATCCTATTTCTCCATTTTCGATTTTCTTGCAAACCACCTTGCAAGCGTTGACCCAACAATCCGCAGCAGCGGCGAGGATGTTCTTCCCAATGTTTACTGCGGAATTGCAACCATTATTCTTGTTCCCCTTTATCTTTTCACGAAGTCCGTTCCTCTCAAGGAAAAGGTTGCCCATGTTGGCCTTCTTGGGCTGCTTTATTTCAGCTTCAACATCAACATTCTCAACTATATCTGGCACGGCTTCCATTACCCCAACGACCTGCCCTACCGCTGGTCATTCATGTATTCATTCATCCTGCTCATTATTGCTTACAAGGCATTCACAAGGCTCAACGAATTCAGCGGCAGAGCCATTCTGGGAGCGGGAATAAGCGTTCTTGGCGCAATTATTCTCATTCAGGAAATCGGTTCAAAGAACGTTGAGGAAATAACTGTTCTTATCAGCATTATTTTTGTTGTTACCTACTGCCTTGTTTTTGCCCTGATGAAGGATAAGAAATATCAGCAATCTGCCGTTGCGGTGCTTCTGCTTTGCTGCGTTATAGGTGAAATGGCCTGCGCCAACACCGACCGCTACAGCATGGATCAGCCCAAGTCCAACTACACAGGCGATTACAGCGACTTCCGCGACCTTAAAGCAGAGCTTGACGGGCTTGAGGGCAACGATATGTACCGCATGGATTTAACCTACAACAGAGCAAGGATGGACCCTGCATGGTACGGCTACAACGGCGTTTCAACCTTCACCTCGATGGCATATGAAAAAATGGCAAACACCCAGAGCGACCTTGGCCTTTACAGCAACTATATCAACAGCTACACCTATTACCTGCAGACCCCCGTTTACAACATGATGCACTCGCTGAAATATATCGTTGACAACAACGAGGATGTTGAGCTTGAAAACGATTATTATAATGAGCTTATGACGAGGGGTAAGTTTACTGCATTCGAAAACAAATATTATTTGCCCATCGGCTTTGGCGTTAATGAAGAGCTTAAGGATTGGTATTCCGACCTTACAAATCCGTTCACCGTTCAGAGCGACTGGTTTGAATATTCAACTGGCGTTCAGGATGTTTATGAAATGATGAACATTGACGAGGTTATTTATTACAACATGGACGAAATAACCTCAGGCCTTGAAACGGGCGATATTTACTACACAAAAACCGGTGACGGCGAGGGCGAGCTGACCTTTATCCTCTCAACTCCCGAGGAGAGGCACTGCTACCTCTACGTTAATTCAAGGGATTTTGACAGCATCGTTATCACAAATAACGATAACGAAATTACCCAGCACACTGACGAGCCCTATATCTACGACCTTGGCATTGTCACCCCCGAGGAAACCGTAAAGGTAGGCATTAAAATTGAGGATTCAGAATACGGCTACATTGATTTCTACCCCTATTCCGTTAACGAGCAGGCTCTCAACGAGGGCTACGGAATTCTGAAAAGCCGTCAGCTTAATGTAACCTCATTTGAAGAAACAAAGATTTCGGGCACCGTGAATCTTGCGGAGGATTGCCTTTTCTTCACCTCAATCCCCTATGATTCGGGATGGACGGTTAAAATTGACGGCATTGAAATCAGCGAGGAGGATTATGTTGCCATTAACGAGGCTTACCTCTGCTTCAACATCACCGCAGGCGAGCACACCGTTGAGATGAGCTTTATGCCTGACGGCCTTGTAATCGGCATTGGTGTTACAATCTTCACCGTTATCGCCCTTATTGCGGCGGCATTCCACTTTGCAAGAATGAGAAGAAGAATGTTCCTTGTTCCCGATTATGTTCCCCCCATGCCTTATATCCCCGAAGAAGCAAAGGCTGATGAAAAGCAGGCAGAGCCTGAGGAAATCAGCGAAGAAGAGCTGATGCTTGATGAAATTCAGGAAGAAGAAACAGACGAATAAAATGAAACTAAGCCCTGCATTTCTGCAGGGCTTTTTGTTGATTTTTGGTCTTGTCATATTGAATTTTTTGTTCTATAATGTTTTAAATTACAGAATTGAGGTTATTTATGGATTTTATTAAAAACTATTTTTCGGGCAAGGACACAACCTTTATCATATCTCAGCTTATCGGCTTCGTTGCCGCCGCCCTTCTGCTTTTATCCTTTCAGCAGCGCACCCACAGGCGCATCGTTGCAATGCAGGCGTGCTCCGGCTTCCTTTTTGCTCTTCAGTATTTTATGCTTGGCGCATATGAGGGAATGATAGGCAATGTTGTTGGCTTCACAAGAAGCATCGCCTATTCATTCAGAGGCAGGTCAAAAGCCGTTGACCACATTGCCTGCCCCGTTATTTTTGCTATCCTCGCAGGCATAGGCGGCCTTGCAACCTACACAAGCCCCGCCTCACTGCTGCCGATGGCGGCAATGATAATTTCATCCTTTGTTATCTGGAGCCCCAAAACTCAGCAGCTCAGAGCGCTGACAATGCCAACCTCTGCAATGTGGCTTGTTTATAATGTTATATGTTCCTCATATTCAGGCGTTGTTACGGAGGTACTCAACCTGATTTCAATAATCATCGGCCTTATCAGATTCAGAAAGAAGGGTGACGAATAAATGACGATAATAGAGTTCTTTGAAAATGAGTCTCAGATTGAAAATGTTATCAGCACCCTGCTCTGCGCTCCTGACAAGGTTATTATGCTTGGCGACGCTGAAAAGAAGATGGCAAAATGCGCCGAAAACTACAAAAAGGTTGCCGCAAAGCGCGGAATCAATGTTGAATTCTTTCCCGTATCTGTCAACAGAAATAATCTTATGTCCATAGTGGACACAATCGAAGAAATCGTCAGCGAAAACGAGGACTGCATTATTGACCTGAGCGGCGGCGATGACCTTTCCCTTGTTGCAATCGGCATAGTTTATGCCGACAATGCAGATAAAATAAAGCTCCATCGCTTCAGCATAACCAACAGCACAATGACGGACTGCGATTCCGATGGCAAGCTCTGCACCTCCGCATCCCTTGAGCTGACTATTGAAGAAATTGTTGCAATTAACGGCGGCAGCGTTGTTTATACCAACGAAAAGCCCATGGGCACTTTCAGATGGGATTTCAACAGCGAGTTTGTTGACGATGTTTACGCCATGTGGTCAGTATGCAGGCAGAACCCCGCGCAATGGAATATTCAGCTTGGCTTCCTGAGCCTGATTCTCAGCCTTCAGCCCGACCCTGAAAGCCTTTCCGTCTGCATTGACCTGAAAAAGTTCCGTAGCATTCTTGAAAGAAAAAAAGAAAAGAATGAATTTGAAATTGATATTTTCAGGCAGCTCGGCAAGCTGGGCGTTATTGAAAATTTCAAAGCCGACAGCCAAAGCCTCAGCTTCACCTTTAAAAATGACCAGATTAAAAAATGCCTCACAAAGTCGGGTCAGGTTTTTGAGCTTTATCTTGCCCTCAGCGCAGCAGAAATAACCGACAACGACGGCGCCCCCCTTTACACCGATATCATGACGGGAGTTTTCATTGATTGGGACGGCGAAATTCACCCTGATTCGTCGGATGTTGAAAACGAGGTTGATTTAATCCTGATGAGAGGGCTGATGCCCGTTTTCATATCCTGCAAAAACGGCGCAGTGCCCATTGACGAGCTTTACAAGCTCTCCGTTGTTTCGCGCAAATTCGGCGGCAAATATGTCCGCAACGTTCTTGCCGCAACATATGTTGACGAGAAACCCGAACGCATTAAATATGTCAGGGAGCGAACGGATGCAATGGGCATTAAATTCTGGGACCAGCTTCATAAAACAGAAGAAAGCAAATTTGAAAAAGACCTGAAAAATCTTTGGAGAACAACATAAAACAAAAGCGGCTTGCAAATGCAAGCCGTTTTTTTACGCTATAACCGCGCCGTGAGACACGGGCTTTGTAACAAATACATCGGGGCAGATTTTTTTAAGAGCCTCTGCGCATTTTTCCGCATCCTCTCCCTTTTCAAAAATGCCGAAAACCGTTGGCCCGCTGCCGCTCATCTGGCAAAGGGCGGCGCCGCATTCCCTCATAATGCGCTTGAATTCAACCCTTTCGGGCACCTCAATCACCTGCTCAAAAACATTGCCTGCATATTTGCAGATGCCCTCAAAATCTCCTTTTTCGCAGGCGTCGAGCATGCGCATGCTGTCAGGTCTGTAGAGGTGAGTGTTATCCGCAGCGGCATATGCCTCAGCGGTTGAAACCCCCGCCTCAGGCTTTGCAAGAACGATAAAGCAATCCTTAAGCTCCTTAAGAGGCGAAAGCACGCCGCCCGTGCTCTGGGAAAGCTGAGTGCCTCCGACAATGCAGAAGGGCACATCACTGCCAACGGAAAGCCCGATTTCGCAAAGCTGCCTTTGAGAAAAATCCGTTTTCAGCAGAGCATTAAGCGCAACAATAACCGCCGCCGCATCGGCGCTGCCTCCCGCAAGGCCTGCGGCAAAAGGAATTTTCTTTTCAATATGAATTTTAACCGACGGCTCAATTTCCGCATAAGCGCAGAATTTTTTGGCCGCCTTGTAAGCTATGTTTTTTTCGTCCGTGGGGAGCCTGCCGTCCGAGCAGGTCAGGAATATTCCCTTTTCTTCGCAGGGCTCAACAGTCACCGTGTCGCACAGCCCTACGGACTGCATGACCATAAAAAGGCTGTGGTAGCCGTTATCAAGCCTGCCGATTATGTCAAGAAAAAGATTGATTTTTGCAGGGGCGTTAACTGTGATTTTCACTTGGGTCACACTCCTTTATTCAATGGGTATAAGGGTTGGCGTTCTGTCCTGATAAACGGCAACCTTATCAAAACCGCAGCGCAGAGCAAGCTCATATCCCTTCTCTATCCCGGCGCCGAGATGCTCCGCATAATGAGCATCAGAGCCGATGGTGATAAGCTCGCCGCCAAGCTCTTTGTAGCGCCTTACTATGCTTTCATCGGGCGAGGTTACGCCGATTGGCTGCCTCAGGCCTGCGGTGTTGATTTCAAGAGCTTTCCGGTTTTTAACAAGAGTTATCAGAATTTCATCGATAATCTCCGAAAAGCGGCTCATATCAACCGTCTTGCCGTAGTTACCGACAATATAGCGCAAGGGATAAGTGAGGTGAGCAAGGGTGTCAAACCGGGCCCACTGCGCCAGCTTCAGCTCCCATTCAAAATATTCCTCAAGGAGCTTCATATAATCAATGCTCTCATCATTGAAATCCATGTAATAAAAATCCTGCATCTCGGGCAGATTATGTATTGCGCCGATAACAAAATCATATTTCATCGTGCTCAGCAGTTTTTCTGAAAGCGCTTTATCGTAAACCGCCTGACCCAGCTCCGCGCCGACACAGACTATCAGCTTGCCGTTAAATGCAGAGCGCGCCTTTGCAACCTCAAAAAAGGATTGGATTGCGGTGCGGTTGAAATTGCCCTTAAAAAAGGCATCCATTTCAAGGTGGTCGGTAAACGCCACCGCCCTCAGCCCTTTCATATAGGCGGTTTCCGCAAGGAACATTGTTGAATGATGCCCGTCAAAGGAATTATCCGTATGTGTGTGAAGGTCAATAAGATTTTTGAAAGCCGTTTTAACCGCCCCCCTTTGATTTATCTGATTAATATAATACCACAAATTCTGCAAATGCAACAGTAAAATTCAAAAAAATATTGTTAACGGACTTAAAATATGGTAAAATATGAAAAAAAGCAAAGGAAATTCAGCCATGAAAATTATTGTTACGGGCGCAAAGGGTCAGCTTGGCTCCGATGTTGTGCTTCAACTGAATAGAATCGGTGCAGAAGCGGTTGAGGCCGATTTGCCCGAGCTTGACATAACCGATGCAGCGGCTGTTGAAAATTTCATTGCCCGAAGCGGCGCTGACGGCGTTATTCACTGCGCTGCTTACACCAATGTTGACTCCGCCGAAACGGAGCGTGAGCTTTGCGGTAAAATCAACATTGACGGCACCCGCAACCTTGCCCTCTCCTGCGAAAAACACGGAATGAAGCTGCTTTATATCAGCACAGACTATGTTTTCAGCGGCGAAGGAAACGAGCCTTTTGAAACCGACAGCCCCAAAATTCCCTGCAATTTTTACGGTGAAAGCAAGCTGGAGGGAGAGAAGGCTGCTTTGGCAGAATGCTCAAAATGCTTCGTTGTCAGAATTTCATGGGTATTCGGTGAAAACGGCAGAAATTTCATTAAGACCATGCTGCGCCTTTCAAAAGAAAGAGACGAAATTACGGTTGTCTGCGACCAGATAGGCTCCCCTACCTACACAAAAGACCTTGCGAAGCTGCTTTGTGAAATGATTGCAGACGAAAAATACGGCGTGTATCATGCCACCAACGAGGGACTGTGCAGTTGGGCGGAATTTGCGCAGGCAATTATGGAATATTCGGGCGCAAAAACAAAAATAATTCCCATAAGCAGCGCGGAATATAAATCCGTTGCCGTCAGACCCGCAAACTCAAGGCTTTCAAAAAAATCGCTTGATGACAACGGCTTTGAGCGTTTGCCTCATTGGCAGGATGCCCTCAGGAGATTCCTCAATAATATAAATTGAATGTAAATAAATCGGCATAAGACTTGTAATTATGCCGATTTTCTATTATAATAAACATTAATAATGTTTATTTCGGAGCGTTTTAATGGATAAGGAAAACAAAAAAGTTAATAACGCTGAAAATACAGACGGCAAAGCCAAATCCCCCATTGAGGAAATTGCGGACGGTTTTTATGACCTGACGGAGCTTTATTCCTCATCCGCGCCAAAAAAGGCTGCCCCTTCGAGAGAAGAGGAGCTTAAGCGCAAGGATGAGGAACGGCGCGCCCTTGAAATGCAGGCAATCAGGGAGGACATTGAGCGTAGATATTCAATGCAGCTTGAAACGGCGCAGAGCAATACCTCCTCCAAAAAGAAGAAGCCTTCCGAAGCGAAGCCCCTTATCCCCGAATTTGACGGACGCGAGGCAGTCAGGGAGGAGCTTGAAAGGATTGACGGCATAATCAACGGCGATGCGGCAGACGTTGACACGGACGAAGCAAGTGCCGATGAGGAACCCGAGAAAAAGAAGAAAAAAAAGCCTGCAAAAAAAATAAAAGCAGAGAAAAAAGAGGCGAAGGAAAAAGCCTTTGACCTTGATGAGTCAAATCCCGTTTATGCTCTTTTTTATAGCTTCGGCAATGCAATATGCAGCATTCTCGGTGCAGTTTTTGCCGCGCTTTTCGGATTGATTAAAATGCCCTTTACCGCGCTTTTCGGGTTTATTTCGAGAGCTACAGAAAGCACAAAGCGCAAAACTGTAAATAGGATAAGAAACACGCTTAAGGAAGCGGCTCATTTCAGAAAAGAAATCAGGCACGCCGGCAAATCCATAAAGCGTGCATTCAAAAAGCCCTCAACTCTCCCGAAGGTGCTTATTCACTATATAAAACTTGCAATCAAAAGGCACAGCGGCCTGCTTAAAACAGCGTTCAACACCCTGCTGCCAATAGGCGCCCTTGCAATTCTGCTTATTACAGTTAACTACTGGAGCAGCGCAACCTTTGCCCTTGAGGTTATTTACAATGACCGTAGCATTGGCTACATCAGCAACGAATCTGTTTACATTGAAGCAAAAAGCCTTGTTAAGGACAGGCTGAGCAGCAGCGCTTATTCATCATCGGCTGATTCCGCAACGGTTGAGGCAACCGTTGCCGCATCGCCAAACCTTAATGCAAGCTATAACCTGAGCATAGTTTCCATTGACGAGCTTAACGATGCTCAGGCGCTTTCCGACAAAATGATTGAAAATTCCGTTGATAATCTTACCAACGCCTGCGGAGTTTACATTGACGGAGAATTCATCTGCGCGGTTAAGAATGAGGCAGATGCAAAAACCGTTTTCTACGATATTCTTGAGCCTTATGAAGCTGAGGCGGAGCTAAACGGCTATGTTGTTGGTTTTGCGGAAAACATCGACTACATTCAGGGCCTTTACCGCGACGATGCGGATGTTATGTGGGATGCATCAAAGCTGGCATCCGTGCTGGGCGGCGAGGAAAAGCTCATAAGCATCCGAAAGATTGTTACCACAACTTCAATTCAGGAAATCAAGTTTGACACCGTTAAAAAGCGCGACGCCACTAAATACAGCGGCTACAGGCAGGTGCTTCAGAAGGGCATCAACGGCAGCGAAAGAGTTACAAAAACTCAGATTTACATTGACGGCGAGCTTTACGACACCGAATATTCATACGAAACAATAACCGAGCCGGTTGAAGAAATCGTTACCATCGGCACCCGCACCTCATACGGCGGCGTTTATATCGGCGAGGCATCGGATTCAGGCTTCTTATGGCCCGCTCCGAGCTGCCACAGAGTAAGCTCGCCCTACGGCTGGCGCAGCAGCGGCTGGCACAACGGCATTGACCTTGTCAGAGCAGGCGGCGGAGCATCAGGCACACCCGTTATTGCCTCAAAGAGCGGCAGGGTTGAGGTTGTGCAGCGAAGCAACTCGGGCTACGGCAACATGGTGCTCATTAACCACGGCGACGGCTACAAAACCCGATATGCCCATATGATTAAGGGCTCAATCACTGTTTCCGTCGGCGATTATGTTGAGGCAGGACAAACCATCGGCAAGGTTGGCTCAACGGGTAACTCCACGGGCCCCCACCTCCACTTTGAGGTTATCCGCAACGGTGAAACACAGAACCCCAAAAATTATATCTATTAAATCAAAACCCCCGGCTGAGCCGGGGGTTTGCACTGCCCCTTCAAGGGGCGATTACTGGCCTTGCCCCTGAAAGGGGCTTTGAAGGTTTAGCAGCGCATTACTATCACTGGCAGCCGCTCCCGAGCGGCTGTTTTATTTTGCCTACTTTGTCTTGCTACCCGTAAACGGGTCTATGTACTTTTTCATTGTTACCTGATCTACTGCATAATCTTCTTCAAGCTGATTCCTTATGTATTCTGCTATTTGCTTTTTGTTTCGACCGACTGTATCTACGTAATACCCTCTGCACCAGAAACTTCTGGAACCGTACTTATACTTTAAATTTGCGTGTCGGTCGAAAATCATCAATGTACTTTTTCCCTTGAGATATCCCATGAATTGTGCTACACTTATATGCGGCGGGATACTTACAAGCATGTGGATGTGGTCGGAACACGCTTCTGCCTCAAGTATTTCTACATTCTTTTGCTCACATAATTTTCTCAATATTTGTCCGATATCTTTTTTCAGTTCTCCGTAGATTACTTTTCTTCTGTATTTCGGTGCAAATACTATGTGGTACTGACATCTGTACTTTGTGTGTGATGAACTTCTTATCTCGCTATCTTTTTTCATAAAAATTAAACCTCCTTGTGTTTTAGTAATGCGGCTGCCAAACCACTACTATTATACTTGGAGGTTTGATTTTCTTTCAAATCTTTTGGGCTTGCTTCGAGCTCGCCCGTTTTGGCTTTACTGAAGTCTTTTTTGCCCCCGGCTGTACCGGGGGTTGTCTTTTGCTTAAGCATTAA
>JAZUON010000024.1:0-298660 GCA_045604685.1 Acutalibacteraceae bacterium | reverse complement strand
ATACTCAAATTAATCTTCAAGGGTTTTTTAATCAATCGTTGTTTAATTTTCAAGGTGCGTTTGCGCTGCTGTATTTCAGAGCGCTCGACTATATTACCAAATCATTTCCCTTTTGTCAACACCTTTTTTCAATCTTTTTTGTCTCTCTTCTCAACTACGCCGTGTGTTTAGTATCTCCGGAATCCACAATCCCGTTGATTTTCAAGGGGTTGGGCGGTTTATGTGCTTTTTACCACTTGTAATTTTGTCTTGATTTTTTGCATTTTGTTGTATTTTCCTTGTTATTTGAGGTTTTTTTGATTGGGACATCTATTCACAAAGGACAGCCGCTTGGGCTGCCCTTTGTGTGATTATTTAACCTGAACGGTAAAATCAAGTTTCAGCGTTTTCATTTCATCTGTGGTATACTCGTCAAAGTGCCAATTGAAGGTTGCTGTTCCTTTGTAAGTGCCCTGCTTGAAATTATTCATCGGCTCCATACCGGGCGACATACTGCCGTCAAGCAGATAGCCTGCGGCCATATTCATTTCCTGCATATAGCTTTCACCGTCCTTAAGTATAAGCGTATCGCAGTCACAGGTGAAACATCTGCCCTGTGTATCAAGATCAACAAAGTAGTATTTACCATCCGTGATTTTAACGTTAATTTCAGAATGACTGTTCGGTGTGCCCGTAGGCAGACCAACATAAACAGTTCTGCCCGAATTATTGGTTACCGTGGCAGTCAGCACAAAATTACTACCTGACTTTACGGGATTTTCGCTGAGTTCAACACGAAGGTGTATACCGTCCTTAGAAATAATCGAGCGCGACAAGGCGGCGTTTTTACCGTCTGTGCCATATTTTGACATAATATTATTCAGGACGTGCACCTGATTTTTGGTCAGATGCATACTGCGCTGATTTTCCACATCGGTCAGAGTTCCACAATCAGAGCTATAATAATATGCGAAAGTCATATAATGAATTGTACCGTCATAAATACAATCACCCGTCCCGTCCTGCCACTTACCTTTCAAAAGTTTGTTGATAAATTTCTCGTCGTCACCGCCGAGAGTTTTGGCACAGGGCAGGTAATCCGAGGTTACATAGGTTGCATTACCGCAGGTGGGCGGAATACACGCGTTGCCGAAATAATCCGTCATAAGCACAAAGCCGTCAGGTGCTGTAGGCACGGAACAAAGCTCATTATCAGTGACGGATTCAACTATCTTTTCCGTCAGACTTTCTATTACGTTTTGATTTTCTGCATTTGTGACATCCGTTGTTTCCGAGCCATCCGAGCAGGAAACAACGCCGAGCATAATCAGAAATACTGTTAAAATTGCAACTGCTTTTTTCATTTTTATTCCCCCTTAACTGTCGGGATTGTAGGCAGGAGTTGTCACAACCATAGGCGGTGCGGCAGTTGTGCCTGATGTGTTATCAATACCTCCACTTCTTTTGATAAACTCAAGGTTTTCCGCATTAAGAGTAATTTTGATTTTTGCGCTATCCGTTTTATATGAGATATCGTAGTATTCATCTCCGCCGCTTGTACGTGTAACAGTTACAAAAGGCTCAATGCCCTCAAAGACTTCTCTTTCGCTCTCTGTAAGGCAGCTATATGCCGCCTCAATGATTTGCTCACTTGTGTATTTACCCATTGCAGAGGGTCTTTTTGTTACCGACGGCGCTTTATGAGTTTCGCTGTCGGCAAACTCCTGCGCAATTTCTGTTTTTGGGGTGTCTTTTGCATCAAATTCTCCGCCGACTTCTTCTTCCTTAAATGCAGTAACCCTTTGATTCATAAAGTCGGACTCGCTGTAGGCGAAATTCTTTTGCGGCTGTGAAACCAAACCTTCATCGTTTTCAACTATTGGCTTTGTATATTGAACAATCATAGTGATTAATTCAACAAATTCCTCTGTTTGGGTTTGCTTCTTTTCAACCGTACCCTCGGCGTTATTAACCGCAACGGTTATATCCGTTGTTACCTCTTTTGATGTTTTCTTCATCATTCTCGGCATTGCAACTGCCGCTGCACAAAAGCAAAGGATTAAACACAGCGCAGATGCTGCTGTGCCGATTACCCTTTTGCGCTTTGCAAGGCGTGCATCCCTTTTGGCGTAGATGCTTGCCATATATTCTTCTCGGTTCTTCACGGAAGCCGTGCCTCCTTTTCAAGTTCTTTTTTCAGGGCTTGTCTTGCTCTGTAAACAAGATTTTCAATCTGCTTTTTGTTCTTTTTCATAACCGCAGCAGCCTGCTCATAGCTCATATCCTCAAAATAAATGAGGTGAAGCACGGTTTTATAATCCTCATTGAGGGTGTTCAATGCTCTGTGAAGCTCACGCTCACGCTCTTTTTTTATAAATTCATCCTCAAGGTTTTGTCTGTCGCTCTCATTCTCTATGTATTCATAGGCACACTCGGGCCGCCTTGCACAACGGCGCAGATAGCTGACCGCCTTGTTGCGTCCGATGGTGAAAAGATAGGTTTTCAGGGAGGTTTTGAAATTATATCTTCTTTTATGCAGAAGAATCTCAACAAAAACATCCTCCGAAAGCTCCTGAGCTATTGCAACATTGCCTACATAGCGGTTAATGAAAAATATTAAATTTTCGCTATACATATCGAGGAGCTCCCCGAATGCACTTTCGTCTCCGTCAAGAAAACGGCGGTAGCTACTTTCACCGTTATCCATTCCGAACACCTCCGTGTTAACACTTTCACTAATTATTCGCCGTAAAAGGCAAAAACACTCACCGATTTTTAAATTTAAATCCGCAAGTGTTTTTGTATTGTTTTAACTATTCTATCACTTATTGTATAATAAAATCAATATTCTTAATAAAAAAACATTATATTATGTCGCTTTTGCCCTTGACTTAACAGGCCGAATTGCAATATAATTTACATTAATATTGATAATTATAATTTGGAGGTTATAGATTATGGGTATGACTATCGGTCAGAAGCTGATTAAGAGCCATCTTGTCAGCGGCGAAATGATTCCCGGAACCGAAATCGGTCTTAAGATTGACCAGACTCTCACTCAGGATGCAACAGGCACAATGGCCTATCTTGAGTTTGAAGCAATGGGCGTTGAAAGAGTTCGCACAGAGCTTTCGGTTTCATATATTGACCACAACACACTGCAGAACGGCTTTGAAAACGCCGATGACCACAGATTTATTCAGAGCGTTGCAAAAAAGAGAGGTCTTCTTTTCTCAAAGCCCGGTAACGGCATCTGCCACCAGCTTCACCTTGAGCGCTTCGGCAAGCCCGGCAAAACACTTATCGGCTCCGACAGCCACACTCCCACAGGCGGCGGCATCGGCATGCTCGCAATCGGTGCAGGCGGACTTGACGTTGCTGTTGCAATGGGCGGCGGCACATACTACACAACCATGCCCAAGATGACACTTGTTCGCCTTTCAGGCAAACTTTCACCCTGGGTTGGCGCAAAGGATATCATCCTTGAAGTGCTTCGCATTATGAGCGTTAAGGGCGGCGTTGGCAAAATCATTGAATACGGCGGCGAAGGCGTTAAGACCCTTTCCGTTCCCGAGAGAGCAACCATTACAAACATGGGTGCAGAGCTTGGCGCAACAACATCCGTATTCCCTTCAGACGAAATCACAAAGGCATTCCTTAAGGCTCAGGGCAGAGAGGACGATTGGACAGAGCTCCTCCCCGATGCTGATGCGGAATACGACGAAATCATCGACATTGACCTTTGCAAGCTGGCTCCCATGGCAGCTATGCCTCACATGCCCGACAATGTAAAGACAGTTGAAGAAATCGGCAACATTGAAATCAGCCAGGTTTGCATCGGCTCATGCACAAACTCATCACTCCTTGACCTGCTTAAGGTTGCGGCGATACTCAAGGGCAAGAAGGTTGCTCCCAACGTAAGCCTTACAATTTCTCCCGGTTCAATGCAGGTTCTCAACATGCTTTCACTTAACGGCGCACTTTCGGATATTCTCTGCGCAGGCGCAAGACTTCTTGAATGCTCATGCGGTCCCTGCATCGGCATGGGTCAGTCACCCCAGTCAAAGGGCGTTTCACTGCGCACCTTTAACAGAAACTTTGAGGGCCGTTCAGGCACAGCGGATGCAGGCATATACCTTGTAAGCCCCGAGGTTGCCGCAGCATCGGCTATCACAGGCTACCTCACTGACCCCAGAACTCTCGGCGAAATGCCCGAAATCACAATGCCCGAGCGTTTCATCATTAATGATAATATGATTGAGCAGCCCGCTTCGGTTGAAGAGGCTGACAGCGTTGAAATCAAGTATGGCCCCAACATCAAGCCCTTCCCCACAAGTGTTGAGCTGCCCGAGAGCATTGAGGCTCCCGCTATCCTTAAGGTTGGCGATAACATTACAACCGACCACATTATGCCCGCAGGCGCAAAAATCCTCCCCTACCGTTCAAACATCCCCTTCCTTTCAAACTTCTGCTTCAAGCAGTGCGACGAGCACTTTGCAGAGCGCTGCAAGGCTGCAGGCAAGGGCTTCATCATAGGCGGTGCAAACTACGGCCAGGGCTCATCCAGAGAGCATGCAGCACTTGTTCCCCTTTACCTCGGCATCAAGGCTGTTATCGCAAAGTCATTTGCAAGAATCCATTGCGCTAACCTTATTAATGCAGGCATTATGCCCTTTACATTTGCAAACCCCGACGATTACGACAAGATTGACACCGACGATATGCTTGCACTCAACGGTATCAGAGAAAATATCAAGAACGGCAGCAAAGTTGTTCTTGAAAACATCACCAAGGGCGAGAAATACGAGCTTGCATATGATTATTCAGACAGACAGACCGCAATGATTCTTGACGGCGGACTTCTGAACTACACAAAAAATATCGGTAAATAAGGAGAAATAAACATGACAGAAGTACAGATTAAGGCTGCGCTTGAAAAGTTTGAGGCTCTCATCAGAGAGCAGGATGCAAGAAGCGAAGCAATTAAGCAGCAGGGTGATTTTGTTGATTACTCAAAGCTTGACAAGCTGACAATCGGCGTTTGCGGCGGCGACGGCATCGGCCCCATCATCACAAACGAGGCTGCAAGAGTTCTTGAATTCCTTCTTAAGGAAGATGTTGAAGCAGGCAAAATTGAGTTTAAAACAATCGACGGTCTTACAATTGAAAACCGTGTTGCAGTTAACAAGGCTATCCCCGACGATGTTCTTGAGGAGCTTAAGAAGTGCCCCGTTATCCTTAAGGGACCCACAACCACTCCCCAGGCAGGCGACCCTTGGCCCAACATTGAAAGCGCAAACGTTGCAATGAGAAAGGCACTTGACCTTTTCTGCAATCTCCGCCCCGTTAAGGTGCCCGAGGAAGGCATTGACTGGACATTCTTCCGTGAGAACACCGAGGGTGCATACGCTGTTGGCTCAAAGGGCATCAATGTTACCGATGACCTTGCAATGGACTTTGTTGTTACAACAACAGAGGGCTCACAGAGAATTGCACGCCTTGCATATGACTATGCAAGGAGAAACGGCAAAAACAGAGTTTCAATCATTCAGAAGGCAAACGTTATCAAGACCACAGACGGCAAGTTCCTTAACCTTTGCAAAGAGGTTGGCAAGGAATACCCCGAAATCACAACCGACGAGTGGTATATTGACATCACAACTGCAAAGCTCATCGACAAGAAAAGAAGAACAGACTTCAAGGTGTTCGTTCTTCCCAACCTTTACGGCGATATCATCACCGACGAAGCTGCTGAATTCCAGGGCGGCGTAGGCACCGCAGGCAGCGCAAATATCGGCAAGAAATATGCAATGTTTGAAGCCATCCACGGCTCAGCACCCAGAATGATGAGAGAAGGCAGAGGGCAGTATGCAGACCCCTGCTCCATGCTCCGCGCAGCAGTTATGCTCCTTTCACACATCGGCAAGCAGGCTGAGGCCGACAAGCTGGAGAGAGCTCTTGATATTTGTATGTATGAGGAAAAGAAGCTGAAGATTACAGGCCGTGCAGACGGCGCAACCTGCGAGGACTTCGGCAACTACGTTATGGAAACCCTCACAACTCTTTAATATATAAATTACATTATATAAAGCATCCCCCGAAAAGAAATTAACCTTTTCGGGGGATTTGTTTGTTTATTCTATCGAGATCAAATATTTTGTTTCTACCCAACCCACGAATTCTTCTGTTATAACCAAACGTTTGCCAAGCATTTCCATATCATCAACATAAACTTTATCGCCGTCAGACAATGTTCCTACTGTTTCCATCCCTTTTGAAAAATATTTTTGATATTTTACCTCCGCGGCTTCACCATTTGTTGTGACTTTATAGTTACATTTTATATTGTCGGCTAATATATATTTTTTTGTAACACTGCTTACATATAAATCGCCTTCTTCTGAGCGCACCAAAATCATCGTATAATCAGTCAAATACTCAGAAGTATATTTTTCAAACATTCTCAAAGTGTCGCCCTGTATTCCGTCAAAGGTATCTGTATTATCAATATAATTATCTGACCCCGAAACCGCTTTTACAATATATTTATCATCAACCGTCTGTATATCATAAATATAAGCAGCAGGCACCTCAAAACCGGTTGTTTCGGACATGCAACACAAAACCATTTCGCTTTCCGGAAGATATATGTATCTGTAACTAAGTAAACCAAAGCCTTCTGTAACACTTCCGTTTTCAGTTACCACCTCACCGTAAGTGTCAAAATCTTCAGGCTTAAATTGCCTTGCCTGCGGGCCAAAATTTTCTTCAATAAATTTATTAATGCAATTTATATCGGTTACAACATAATTATCCCAAACCTCATAGGGATAAGTGCTTATTTCCTCCTCAGCAGCAATCCATTGAGGAGAATCTGCTGAATATCTTTCAAAAAACCAATGGCTTCTTGAAGGTTTCATACAATGCAAAACATCATTAACAACTTCGTTCGGCGTGCCATTCCAGTTATCATAATCATCATAACCAAACTCCATAGGAACGAGCTTTGAAACCTCCATTAAGAAATCTTCAGAATAGTTATGCTCAAAATCGTTTTTTTCAAATGTAAAGCTGTATTTTTCATTTTTTATTTTTATTATCTTGTTTTCATTTGTGCCCGTTGAAGCCTCTGTTTTGTATTCTGTTGTTAACTGCATTTGTTCGGTTGTTTCAATTTCCGCTTGAGTGTTTGTTGTTGTATTTTCGGAAGTTCCCTCTGTTTTGCAAGCAGTTACCATAGTCAACAAAACACCACAAACAACAAGTATTGCAACAAGCTTTTTCATACCTTTCCCTCCATTTTAAATTTTTCAATTTTATTATAATACGGCACCTGTTGAGTGGCAAGTTACAAATGATTACATATAATTACAGCTTTGTAACACAAAAAAGGACAGCCCGCAACAGGCTGCCCAAACACAAATTATTTATTGACTATCGGGGTTATCACGGGCTTGCCTTCACGGTCAAGCATAGGGGTAAGGCCGCCTGCATTGCCACTTTGATAAAAAATATAGTTCACGCCGGTTTCTTTGTCTACAAGAATTTGCATTACTTCCAGCGCGCCTTGGGAATACACCTTTTCAAAACGTTTTTCTTTTGCCATATTCACTCATACCTTTCAGATTAACTTACGGTGTAGTCACTTGCTCTTTCAAGGTGTGCATCATCGCCAAAGCCCTTCAGTCTGTAAACATTATCTCTTGACGGGCAGTACATTTCAAGCGTTCCTTTTTCTGCTCCGCTGACCATAAGCATAAACTGAGTAATTGCGGGAATCAGAAGCGAAAAATAGCCGTCGTGAGTAACTGAATTCCACATTGAAAAAGCAAAGGTTGCGCAATTTGCAACAAAGCCCCAGTAGTTGGGATAATTCTTCAGAGCCTCGCTGAGAGTTTCAAGCTCACTTGCATCAAGTTCTTCAGACTTTGACCATACCTTATCCATGCGGTTTTTGGTATTTTCTTTATATGCCTCAATGTTGTAATAAAGTCCCCATCCGTCATTCACCGAGAATGAAAATACACCAACGGAAACACCCTCACCTACAGGCACGGTGTAGTGGCCAACCTGAATGGGCTCATCGGAATTATTATGGACATAAATCCATGTGTGACCCGAAATAGGCCATACATAAATGCTGGTGCAAAGCGAAAGAGTTGCAACAACTTCATCGCTTTCCGTTTCAACGGCTGCCGCAGTTTCTGTTTCCGCCCCAAGCGCAGGCATAGTTACAGAAAAAGCAATTATCAAAGCAAGTAAAACAGCAATAAATTTTTTCATTTATAATAACTTCTTTCTTTATTTTTTCTTAATCAACGCGCCTATAACGCCTGCGGTTACCGCTGCTGCACCTGCAAGAACGGCGGTTTTCTGCTTTTCTTTTTCATCCGCATCCCAGAAGTAGCGCAATTTTGCGGCTGCTCCCCTTCCGCAAAGCTCGGCATAATTGAAAAAGTAGGTCATGTAATCCGAGGGGGCTCTTTCGTCAATTTCAAACACCCTTACGCCCCTTGTTTCATCACCGTAGCATCGGAAAGAGGCGCAGGAGGTCTGAATAAATTCAATCCCCTTGTATTCACCTTCAAAGCAGTTTGTGTGGTCATGGCCAGAAACAATAGCCTTAACATCACCGCATTCAAGGGCTGCATCAAAAAGTCCGCCGCTATTTTCAATAACACAGGGGTATTCTCCCATTTTTCCCCTTACGCCGTCCTTCAGCCTGCACCAGCCATGATTATGAGTCAGAATGGCACCAACATCATCAGGATTGCATTCTTCAATCAGATTTGTTATTTCAGGCAGCGGAATATGGGCAAACATTAGCGAGGGCACGGGCACTCCGCCATTTTCCTCAGTGAGCCTTGCGCTCTCTTTTTTATACCACTCAACAGTTTCGGGCTTTATTGCCTGAAAGCACTTGTCCTGTGCCTTATCGTGCCATGCGCTGTCCAGCATCCAGAGGTTAAACACGGGCTTGTCGCCCTCATAGGGGTAAACGGGGATATTATATGTATCGCAATCCACTCTGCCGTTGCGGGTATTCATCGGCAGGCACATTGAGTAGCTGCGGTAAATATCCGCCTGCTCATCTTTTGTAACCTCGTTCATGTCGTCGTGGTTGCCGTAAATCATGGCAAAGGGTATTTTTCGCTTTTCAAGGGGCTCGCAGATATGACGAATGGAATCCTTCATCACACTGAGAGTTGCCGCCTTGCCGCTTGCAATTTTACGGTTGCCGAAGCGGGCATCAAGCAGGTGGTTACCAAGGATGTTGTCACCCGTAAAAAGAACAAGGTCGGGCTTTATTTTATCGTATGCGTTATCCAGCATTTTTACCATTGCCTTGCGCACATACTTCATATCCTGAGGGTCACTGACCTGCATAACAATCAGCTTGCCGTCAGGCCTGAATCTTATTTCATTACTGTTTCTCATATTTCTCTCCCGAATTTAAAAACAGAGGGCGGTTTATGCCCTCCGCCTTACATTGATTACTTGCCGGCAAGCCTTTTTTCTCTTTCAACAAGAAACTGCGACTTTGCAGGCACAACATATGTTATGCCCTTTTCAATAATTTCAAATGATGTGTCGGTTACATATTTAATTTCGCCGTCAACATTAACCGCAGCAGGCTTATCACTGTGAATAACCAACTTTTTGCCCCTCGTGAATTCAGTTATATCCCAATCAAGATGCTCGCCTCTCTTATATTTATTAAGAAGCGTAACCAGCTTGGGTCGGCTGACCTTTGACTCAACGATAACAAAATCCAGAAGCTGATCGTCGGGCTGAGCAAGAGGCGCAGCCATAAATCCGCCGCCATACCACCTTGAATTGCCGCAGAAGCAGAAAAGGCAATCCTTCGTTTTCTTTTCGCCGCCGTCAATGCTATAGGTAAATCTGTTTTTAAACTTGCGGATAATTGCATAAAGGCAGCCGATATAATAAGCTCCTTCACCCGTTACAAGGGGGAGCTTTTTGATTTTGCCCTGCATTGCGCAAACCTCGGCATCCATACCCATTGAGCACTGATTAATTGCAATTTCATCATCGCATTTGATAACATCCAGCTCAACGGGTACTCCGTTAACCTGATCCTCAAGATTGAGAAATTCCTCCTTTGTTCCGAAAAGGCGGATAAAATCGTTGCCTGAGCCAAGGGGGATAACTGCAACCTGAACATTCTTATATCCGAACGCTCCGTTAACAACATCATAGAGCGTGCCGTCGCCGCCGCAGGCATAAAAACGGATCTCCTCACCCGTTGCTGCCTTGTTTCTGACATATTCAATGCCTTCGCCCGCCTGCTCTGTAACATGAATTTCGCAGTTAAGGGAATATTTCTGACAAACTTCTTCGATTCTCGGTCTGATAAAATCAAGCACCTTACCCTGACCTGCCGCAGGATTAATAACAAAAATATGCTTCATAATCTGACTTCCTTCCGTTATTTATAATACATGAACAACTGACATTTAATCATGCCGTTATATAACTTACGCCTTTTATCAGCCTTACGTCCGAAGGCTTTTTCAAACTCCTCATCGGGGCTTATTATACTGTAAGACCAGCCTTTTTTCTGTTCAAAGGCCTGACCCATCATTTTGTAAATGGCCTCGCATTCCGTCAGGTCAAGCAGCCTTTCGCCATATGGCGGATTGCAAATAAGCGTGCCACGCTCTGTTTCGGGCTTAAATTTTGCAACATCCGCAACCCTGAACTGAATTTTTTCGGCAACCCCTGCCCTTTCGGCATTGACCTTTGCAATTTCTATTGCTTTCCGGTCAATATCGGAGCCGAAGGCCATAAAATCGTCGCAGGGCCTTTCAAGGCTTTTTGCTCTTTCTCTTTCTTCTTCCCACACATTTCTGTTAATTACGCCGAAGCGTTCTGCTGAAAATCTGCGGTTAAGGCCGGGGGCAATATTTGCCGCCATCATTGCGCCTTCAACAAGGATTGTTCCCGAGCCGCACATAGGGTCATAGAGCTTGTGATACGGTCTGAGATGGGACAGGCTGCAAAGCGCCGCTGCAAGGGTTTCCTTAATAGGTGCATCGTTGGCATCAAGCCTGTAGCCTCTTTTGTGAAGTCCCATGCCCGAGGTATCAATCAGCAAAGACACCTTGTCCTTCATTATGGAAAACTGAATCTGATGAACGGGGCCCGTTTCCTCAAACCATTCGATTTTGTATTTTGATTTCAGCCTTTCAACAACCGCCTTTTTGATTATTGCCTGACAGTCACGTGTGCTGAAAAGGGTTGAATTGATTGAATAGCCTTTAACGGGGAATGCATCAAGCGTGCCAATCCATTCCTCCCAAGCAAGAGCTTTTGCACCTTGAAAAAGCTCTTCAAAGCTCCTTGCTTCAAAGGAACCGACAAGAATCTGCACTCTTTCCGCGAAGCGCGAACAGATATTAACTCGCGCAAGAATATTTTCATCACCTGTGAAAAGGACCCTTCCGTTTTCAGCCGCAACATTCTGCGCGCCGAACTCCTTAAGTTCGCCTGCAATAAGAGACTCCATTCCGAGCAGGCAGGGTATCACAAAATTAATATTCATCAAACTTCTCCTCCGGGCTTTTCATACAAAAAGGCGGGAACCGAGAATACGATTCCCGCCGATAAAAAACTAAACGTTATTCATTCGGACCTTTTATTCAACATCAGGTGTAATCAGACCGTAGCCGCCGTCATTCCGCTTATATACAACCCCGATTTCTCCGCTTGCTTCCTCAAGGAAAACATAGAACTGATGATCAAGCAGATTCATCTGAAGAATTGCCTCGTCAACGCTTTGGGGCTTAAGGGATACTGTTTTGCGCCTTACAAGCTCAAATTCAACCTCTTCGGCTACTTCTGCTTCATCAGCAAAGGCATCAAAGCTGGCTGCGCGGAGCTTTTTCTCAATTCGGGTCTTATTTTTTCTGATTTGCCTGATAAGGGTGTCAACACATTTATCAAGAGCTTCGTTCATGTTTTCGGCTCTCTCCTGAGCTCTGAAAATCATTCCGTTATTGTTAACGGTGATTTCAACGGACTGTGATGACTTTTCTACGGTTGCAGTTACTTTCGCCTCCACATCGGAGCCGAAAAAGCGCTCAATTTTGGCGAGCTTCTTTTCTGCATGTTCCCTGAAAGAATCTCTGGGTGAGCATTTGCGACCAATAATTGTGATTTTCATATAGTCATCCCCTTTTTAGCTATTGAGGTGTTTTACCTCAAGTTCAGTATAGCATATATTCACAAAAAAGAAAAGACTATTTTAAAGAAATTATTGTAAATTGTATAAAAATTTCACAATTAAAGGGTCAAAGAAGCATGCCTTGTAACATGGCAGCCCACATTAACGGCAACGGGCAATCCCGCAATGTGAGTAGGCGCCGCTTCAACAGCAACGCTTAGAGCAGTAGTCCTTCCGCCAAAGCCCTGAGGTCCGATATTCAGAGCATTGACCTTTTCAAGAATTTCCCTCTCCATTTCAGAGTAATAATCATCATTGTTTTGCCTGCTCACATCCCTGCAAAGAGCCGTTTTTGCAAGCAGAGCACACTGCTCAAAGGTGCCGCCTATGCCAACGCCAAGCACCATCGGGGGGCAGGGATTGCTGCCCGCCTGCCTTGCAACGCTGACAACATAATCTATTATATCCTCCCTTGTTGCGGAGGGAGTAAACATCTTAAGGCAGCTCATATTCTCGCTGCCGAAACCTTTGGGCGCAACGGTGATTTTAACCTTATCGCCGTCAACAATGCGGGTGTGAATCACAGCAGGGGTATTATCCCCCGTATTAACCCTTCTGAGAGGATCTTTGACAACAGAGCAACGGAGATATCCTTCGGTATATCCTCTTGAAACACCTTTGTTAACTGCCGCTTCAAAGCTGCCGCCCACAAAATGGACATCCTGACCGATTTCTGCAAAAATAACCGCCATGCCTGTATCCTGACAAACGGGAATATCAAGCTCACGCGCCGCATTAAGATTATCCGCAAGGGATTGCATAATGCTTTGGGGAAGCTCACCGCATTCGCAGGCACCGCATTCCTTTATTCTGTTTTCAAGGTCGGCAGGGAGATGCTTATTTGCTTTTATGCACAAATCGCGGACCGCCTGCTCAACAAGGCTTAAATCAACTTCTCGCATAATGCTTCCTCAACAAAAAACGGGAGCCTGAAGCTCCCGTTTGAAAATTCAGTGTTAATCAGCAATTCAATTACTTACTGCCTCTGCGGTTATATCCTCCGCCGCCTCTTTTTGAATCGCTTGCTCTCTTAAGGTCGGTCATTTTTTCATCGCTGACCTGCTTGAAACGGGCCATCATATCTTCAAAAGACGGTTTTGCACCTTCAGCGGGAGCGCTGCTCTTTTGTCCGTTCCAGACCTGAGGCGCACGCCTTTCGCTTTTGGGCTTCTGTGGGCGCTGAGGACGCTGCTCCTTAGGCTGCTCTGCCAGCTTTCTGATTGAAAGGCTTATCTTTCCGTCAGGGGTAACTGAAATAACCTTTGTTTTAACCTCCTGACCGACGGAAATATGCTCCCTGATGTCCTTAACGTAGTTTGCGGCTACCTCGGAAATATGTATCATTCCTGTTTTTCCGTCCTCCAGCTCAACAAATGCGCCGAAATCGGTTAAACCCGTAACCTTTCCGCTGACTATTGCTCCTTCTTCGATCTGCATACGGTAAAAAAATCCTTCCCTTTTTAAAAAATAGTATTTATAGAAACCGGCATCGGTTTATGACGCTGTGGAATCGTAATACACTCTTTCGTCGGGCATAACATAGTCGTATTGCTCTCTTGCGATTTTTTCAATGTATGCAGCTTCATCTCCGCCGTCAATAATCATCTGAAGCTCCGCATTGTCATCAATCTGCTGCTGATAGGTTTTCCTCAGCTCGGCAACTTCCCTTTCCTGCGCCCTGACCTTTGTCTGAAGGCTGATAAAAGTTGCAACAAAATAACACACAAGAGCGCAAAACAGCACTGTGAGTATGACACTGCGTTTTTTAGTTTTCTGCATTTTAACAGCCATTCGTCTTTTCCTTTTCAGAAATTTTGTTATTTTTAATATAACCGTATAGATTATACACTATATGTCTATACTTTTGCAAGTTAAATTTTGCTTTTTTATCAAATTTTCTTGTTATTTTTTTATGTTTTTTTCTTACATTTCCTAATTTATGCCAAAGTTTGCCTGAAATGCGCTTTATCCGCCCTGAAAATGCAGAAATAATCCGCCTGAAAAATTTAACAACGGCGTTGCTGAAACGGATTGCAACCGAGCCCAATGAAAAATAATAAATCAGCCAGCCGAGAATTTCACCCGCTAAGGAATAAAGCCTCATCCTGCCGCCGTCGGTAACCAGCATAAAAAAGAAAATCAAGAATGAACAGAGAGCAAAATAAAGCAAATCCATAAAAAAGACAAAGCCCCTTGAACGGGATATTATCAGCCGCAGAGTTCTGAAAACATCATAAAGCACACCAAGCAAAAATCCGAAGCCCAGAGAATAAAAAAACACTTCCGTTTGCTCTGCCATGCCCTGAATATAAATCATTTATCTGAACACCCTGCTGAAAAATCCGCCGCTTTTCGGAGCATCCTCGGAATAAATCAGCGCGCTTATGTTACCCTCCACGGTAAGCTCGCCCACCTCGACGCTCAGGCGGTTAATATGAAGATTTGTGCCCCTTACGGTAAGCTCTCCCAAATCCGTAAAAACAATCACCGTTTCCTCATCAAAGCTGTCAACATCCGATACGCCGGACACAGTCAACAACCTTCTGTCCTCAAGCACAAGGTTATGGGGCATTGCCGAAGCTCTTTTTTCATCTGCCATAAATAAAAACCTCCCTTTTCATTCAATAATATGATAAGGGAGGCTTTTATATGATTCAAAGCTGCCTGAACATCAGCGCAGCGCTTTCTTTGGTTGCATGCTCGGAAACATTCAGCACCTCAAAACGGCTTGTGTTTGCGCCGAAGGTGATTTCAATAATATCGCCCACCTTCACGTCATACGAGGCTCTTGCAACCTTACCGTTGACGGTAACATGCTTTGCATCGCACGCTTCGTTTGCAACGGTTCTTCTTTTTATAATTCTTGACACCTTAAGGTATTTATCAAGACGCACTGTTAATCACTCCGAAAAAACTCGCGGGGCTGCCGGAAAGCAGCCCCTTATGAATCTTAAATTATTTTGCAACCTTAGCCTTAAGAGCAGCGCCTGCCTTGAAAGCGGGAACCTTTGTTGCTGCAACCTTGATGGTTTCGCCTGTTCTGGGGTTACGTGCTTCCTTTTCTGCGCGCTCACGAACTTCGAATGTGCCGAAGCCGATAAGCTGAACCTTATCGCCTGCTGCGAGTGCATCTGAAATAGCTGCTACAACTGCGTTAACTGCCTTTTCTGCACACTTCTTTTCGATGCCTTCGCTCTTAGCGATTGCATTTACAAGTTCTGTCTTATTCATTTTTCTTGCTCCAATCTTTTTTATTTTCTATTTTATGAAACACCCGAAGGTATCCATATTCAATTATTATCCGCCTTGGCTTCATCCCACAAAGCATCCAGCACCTGGAGGTCTGAGGATTTCATATCAATTCCTCTCTCCCGAGCCAACGACTCAACCTTTGTGAAACGGGAAAGGAATTTATCGCTCGCTGCCGTCAGCGCTTCTTCCGCATCGGTTTTGATAAACCTTGAAACATTAACTGCGGAAAACAGAACATCTCCAAGCTCTTCTGCCATGTTTTCGCCGTCGCTGTTCAAAATTGCCTGCCTGAGCTCTGCAATTTCTTCCTCCAACTTATCAAGGGCACCTGAAACATCGCTCCAGTCAAAGCCGACATTTGCGGCCTTTTTTTGCAGCTTTGTTGCCCGCATAAGAGCAGGGAGCTCTCTGGGCACACTGAGCATTGAATCCGTTGTTGTTTTTTGCTTTTTAGTTTTCATTTTGATTGCATCCCAGTTGGTGAGCACATCGTCAACACCCGAGACTTCAACCTGACCGAAAACATGGGGATGGCGCTCAATGAGCTTTTTGCTGACGCCGTCTGCCACGGCATCAAAATCAAAAACGCCTGCCTCCTGCTCCATCTGGGCATGAAAAACAATCTGCATAAGCAAATCGCCGAGTTCCTCGCACAAAAGCACCTTATCATCCTTATTGATTGCCTCAATAACCTCATAGGTTTCTTCAATCAAATTTTTCTTTATGCTTTCGTGAGTTTGCTGAGCATCCCAAGGACAGCCGCCGGGAGACCTGAGAATTTTCATAATCTCCAACAAATCCTGCACATCGTAGCTGTTTTTAATTTCAAAATCCGCCATTTTCAACTACCTCCGCAGACCTTAACTACTATTCTAACCTAAAAGTCCATATTTTTCAAGGGTTTTTGCAATTTTTTCTCCTTTTGGCAAAACTAATACGTCTTCACGGGCAATTCCCTTTATGAGGAGGAGGGAAATCGCATAAACAACCACCGCAAGAACAACCGCAATGCCCGCCGAAACGGTTCCCATATTAAGAATGCTTTCTGAAGTATTTGCAGGGAAGATTTTGTTGAGAAGTCCGTTTGCCGCAAAGGCGGTTACGCCGCAAAGCAAAGCGCAGATAAGAGGCTTCACAAAAACAGAGCCCCAGTGAATTTTAACCTTTGATATTTTAAGGAGAGAAACGAAATTGCAGGCAACAATCACAACATAGAAAAGCACCGTGCCCACCACTGCGCCGTAGATATTGATTTTGGGATTACCCACAAGAACAAAGTTGCAGATTATTTTGCATATTGCACCCACAACAACGGATTTGACGGGAATATCCGTTCTTCCGATCGCCTGAAGCATATTGGTTGTGGGAGTTGAAATTGCCATAATGGGAGTTGCAAGGCCGTAGGCAACAAGAATTGGTGTTACAACCGAAATGGCATCTGAGCTTGAGCCTCTGCCGTAAATAACCGTAAGAATGGGTTCTGCAAGGGCTGCCATTCCTATTCCTGCAGGCAGAGCAATAAGCATTCCGATTCTGACAACTGTTTCAATGGTTGATTTTGTTGCCTTTTTATCCTTTGTTGCCCATGCAGCCGCAAGAGCAGGCAGCGCGCTTACGCCAAGCTGAATTGTGATTGTGGGAACAAGGTTTTTGAAGTCAAGAGCCATTCCGTAGGAGCCCCACAGATAGCTGCGCACTTCCTTAAGGTCGTTGAGATTAAGCCTTGAAAGGCTGACCGCATTTTTAAATGCCTCACCGTGCATCTGCAAAACAGCACTGAAATCTGACTCAAGAGCCGCCATAAGACGTGACTGGATTGTGACCGTATCCACAAGGTTGGTTATGTTAAGAACAAGGGAGCTGATAACCATAGGCACGGCAATTTTTATCATGTTTTTCGCAAGAACATCCGAGGGTGCGGATTTGGGTGAGTTAACAAGCTCAACTCTCGTAAATCCGTCACCTTTGACCTTGTAGCAAATGATAAGGAAAATATTGCTTGCTATTGAGCCGACGGTTACGCCAAGCACGGCACCTGCCGCAGCCCACGGAAGAATAACACTGTTTGCCTCCGTGTCGCTGACAACCGTGTTGCCGAAAACAGTGGCGCTCACATTACCCGAAGCAAGCATACCTGCTTCATATTGACCCTCGCCGATGGAGATTACCAGCTTTGCAATGGCAAGGCCTATCAGCAGCTTGCCGAGAGCTTCGATAACCTGCGAAATGGCAGTAGGAGTCATATTCCGCAGACCTTCATAATAACCTCTGTATGCCGACATATAGCAACAGAAGAATATTGAAGGCGCTACACAAAGCACGGCAGGAAGGCTTTTGATACCCGCAACAAAATGGGCATAGGGATAAGCCGCAATAAGAAGAATAAGGGTGCCTGCGATGCCCACAACGGTGAAAATACGCTGAGACACCCTGAACACCATTCTTGCCTCCCTATGACGGTTAAGGGCAACATTCTCGGCAACCATTCTTGAAACCGCAACAGGCAAACCTGCCATTGAAATTGCAAAAATAGGCGTGTAAACCTCATAAGCAGAGTTGAAATAGCCTCTGCCCGTTGCGCCAAGCATATCCGTCAGAGGAATTTTGAACAATGCGCCTATGAGCTTAACAAGCACCACGGCAAACATAAGCATCATTGCGCCGTTTAAAACTGACTGTTTTTTTTCTGTAGCCAATCGGCTCACACTCCTTTAATCTGCTCCCAGAAATTCCCGCAAAAGCGAATCCGCAGGCAGCAGAGAATAATCGATATTTCTGAAAAGGCTGAGTTTATTCAAAAGCAAATTTGCTTTTTCGGCATATTCGGGATTTTTCACGCCTGAAAGCAGCCTCATTGCTCTTTTTGCAAAAACACAGGGCTCGCAGGGATGAAAAGAATCTATTCTTGTGTCAGCAAGATGTTCAAATGGAAAAAGATACCTGTCCTCTCCCCTTGCAACGCTCTGCCAAATCTCAAATGTTCTTTCGACAGGGGTTGAACGGAAGCTGACATCGCGCACCATTCTGCGGATAAAGCGCAAATCGCGCCTTGAAAGCAGAACACTGCCGTCATCCTCATAAACTCTTGTTGACACGCTTACATACAGTCTGTAAAGATTTTCCTCGCTGAGAGTATCTGTTATAACGGGGTTAAGGGCATGAAGCCCTTCAACAATTATAACATCATGCTCGGAAAGCTCAATTTCCTTTGCGCCGTCAATTCTTTCACCCGATTCAAAATCAAAAGCAGGCAAAGAGGCTTTCCCTTTTTCAACAAGCTCGCGCAGCTTGAGATGAAGGTAATCAATATCAAGCGCTTCAACACATTCATAATCGGGTTCTCCGTTTTCATCAAGAGGATAACCCACACTGCGCGGATTATAGAAATCATCAAGAGAAACTGTGTAAGCCCTGCCGCCCATCTGATTTATATCCATTGAAAGGATGGCAGCGGTTGTTGTTTTGCCTGATGAGCTGGGCCCTGCAAGCATAACAATCTTTTTGTGAGGATTTGCATAAATTGCCTCTGCCACTGAGTCAACCTTATGATGATAGGCTTCAGAACAGCGGCGGAGAAAAATCTCGGGTTCAAGGGCATAATTGTTGATTTTTTTGTAATTGTATCTTTCGTTCATACTTCATCACCTATAAGATTTAGTATGACGAATAAAAGCTCTTTATTCCGCTTTTCCTCTCACTGATTTTGTCAAATCCGGAAATATATTCATAAGGATATTTATAATTGAAAATGCGTTCAACATTATGAGTACCCGGCTCGCACAGCTTTATAACCGCGCCTGCGCCTACGGCAAGCACCGTATGACACTCCTCCATCATAAATACATTGTAGAGACATTCGTGACCCGACTTGCTCCAACCGACATTTTCAAGGTTGCCCACACATTTGCTCTGGCGATACATATAATACGGCGCATATCCGCATTGGGAAAGGCGTGAGGAAGCGTATTCAAGCATCTTCTTTGCCGTATTGCCACCCGCAACCTCCGCGCCCGATGCATTGAGATTTGATGAACGCTTGAGCGCAAGAGTATGCACGGTTATGTTTTCGGGGGCGAGAGAAATTGCCGTATCCACGCTTGAGCAGAAATCCTCATAGCTTTCATCGGGCAAACCTGCAATCAAATCCATGTTGATGCTGTCAAAGCCGTATGCCTTTGCAAGCTGATAAGCCTTAACGGACTGCTCAACTGAATGATTTCTGCCGATAAGCTCAAGGGTCTGCTGGTTGAATGTCTGGGGATTTATGCTTATTCTGCCAACATTGTGAAGGCGGAGAATTCTTAATTTTTCAGGAGTTACGGTATCAGGTCTGCCAACCTCAACCGTATATTCCCTGACGGTTGAAAGGTCAAAATTCTTTTCTATTGCGCCGAGAAGCCTGTCCATTTGAGGAGCTTCAAGCACGCCGGGCGTACCGCCGCCGAAATACACACTTTCAAGCCTGAGACCGAGTTCCGAGGCGATTTCGCCCGTAATTTCAATTTCCTCGGCCAGCTTTTCAAGATATTCGGGAAGAATTTTTCTCGCATTTGCATTGCCGATTGAATGAGAAACAAAGGAGCAATAGCTGCACCTTGACGGGCAGAAAGGAATTGAAACATAAAGGCTGAATGATTTATCCTGCGACAAATCAATTATTTTCTGCTCTGCCGCAGCAACGGTGAATGCAAGGTCTGCCTTTTCCTTGCTGACAAGCAATTCCTCGGTGAAATATCGCCTTGATTCCTCATCGCCGTATTCTTCGATAAGGCGCAAAACCAGCTTTGAAGGACGCACTCCCGTCTGAATTCCCCATGGAGGAGTGTAGCCCGTTATATCGGACAGTGCAGCAAAAATAAGCTGAGCCGTTTTAAGCTCGCACTTATCACGTATTTCATCCTCGGGCGCATTGACAACTGCTTTAAGTTCGCGCTTTTCGCCATCTATATCCGCCTCAACAGTGATAAGATTACCTCCATCCGCAGGCTCACAGCGGGTTACAACCACCCTGCCGTCCTCGCCGCTTCCGTCATAAACTATATTAATTTTTTCGTTGGGGTAATAAACCCTGCAAAGACTTTCACATTCATAGTGAAAATCATGGCCGAAAATTCTTAATATCACTTATTTAACCATCCTTCTGATGTACCAATTACGTTTTCTTTCGCTTTCAAGGGTTGTTGTTCTGTTATGGCCCGGCAGCACACTGTAATCTCCTTCAAGGGCAACAAGTCTTTTAAGCGAGCTTATCATAAGCTCGTCACTGCCGTCAGGGAAATCCGTTCTGCCTGCTGTCATACAAAACAGTGTATCGCCGCTGATAATTGTTTTTTCGCTCTCTATTATATAGCACACGCTGCCCATTGTGTGGCCGGGAGTGCTCATTACTTTTATTTCCGTTTCGCCGAGAGTCAACACATCACCCTCTTTAAGAAGGATATCTGCCGTTACGGGAATCTGCGGCTCGGGCATATTACCCTCCGCAAGGCTCTTTTGGGGATCAATAAGATGCCCCGCATCCTTAAAGTGAATTGCAACCTTTGCGCCCGTTGCCTCTCTCAGACCGTGAATGCCGAAGATATGGTCAAAATGGCCGTGGGTAAGCAAAATATATTTGAGCTTTGCATTGTTTTTGGCAAGCAGGCTGTTAAATTCATCTATGTACCACGCGGGGTCAACTATGGCTGCTTCGCCCGATTTTTCGTCAATAAGCATATAGCAATTTGCAAACATTTCGTGGCCGATATCAATGGATAAAATTTTCATTTATTTCCTCCCACACCAGATATCCGTATCCATAACTATGGTAACGGGACCGTCGTTTTCAATCTCCACCTTCATATCTGCGGCAAAAACGCCCGTTTCAACCTTGCCTACGCCGTTTTCAAGGAGCTTTGAGCAAAAAAAACGATAAAGTCTATCTGCCTCTTCAGGCGCTGCGGAAGCGGTAAATGAGGGTCTGTTTCCCTTTTTGATGTCGGCGCAGAGTGTAAACTGCGAAACAACAAGTATTTCGCCGCCGATATCCGTTATGCATTTATTCATTTTTCCCGCATCGTCCTCAAAAACGCGCAACTTTGCAACCTTGGCAGCAAGCAGCTCTGCCTGCGCCTCGGTATCGCCGTCCATAACGCCGAGAAGGATGTTATAACCCTTGCCGACGCTGCCTTTTATTTCACCGTCAACACTGACAGAGGATTTATTTACACGTTGAATTACAGCTCGCATTTATATACCCGACCTTTCGATTGAAAGCACACCTTCAATTTTGTCAATTTTAGCTACAAGAGAATTGAGATGCTCAACGCCGTTAACCGAAACGGTAACCATAACAATTGCCCTGCCGTCCTTGGTGTTGCGGGTGCTGATATCGTTAATCATGATGCGCATATTTGCAAGCAGGCTTGAAACATCCGCAAGAAGTCCGATTCTGTTAAGACAGTAAAGCTGAAGGGTACACTTGAAATCCTCCCTGACGGTGGTATCCCAATAAGCCTTCACCCATCTGTCGGGCTCGCCCGCCTTACTGATATCATCAGGCACATTGGTGCATTTCTTTGTATGAATTGAAACGCCGTGTCCCCTTGTGATAAAGCCTATAATATCGTCACCCGGCAGAGGATTGCAGCAGCGCGAGAATTTAACAAGGCAGTTATCAATGCCCTCAACAATAACACCCTCTTTGCTCTTTGTCCGCTTTTTCTGAGGCACTACGGTGATAATTGGCTGGTCTGCCTTGATGAGCTTTGCATAATCCTCTTTAATTTTCGGCATAAGGCGCATGAGGGATATTCCGCCGTAGCCGATGGCTGCATAAAAATCGTCAGTATCCTTGCAATGCTGCCTTTCCGCTATCTTTTCAATAAATTCGTTGAATTCGCTTTCGCTCAGGCGGATGAAATTGCGCTTGAATTCGCGCTCAACCTGAGCCTTGCCCTCGGCAATGTTTTCTTCCCTGCGCTCTTTTTTGAACCACTGTCTGATTTTACTTCTTGCCTGGCTTGTTTTGACAATATTGAGCCAGTCTCTGCTGGGGCCCTTGCCCTGCTGAGACGAGGTCATAATTTCAACAATTTCGCCCGTTTTTACATTGTAGTCAAGAGGCACGATTCTTCCGTCAACCTTCGCACCAATCATTTTGTTGCCGACTGCGGAGTGGATTGCATAAGCAAAGTCAACAACCGTTGCGCCTGAAGGCAGGCTGAAAACATCGCCCTTGGGGGTAAAAACAAACACCTCTTCGGGCACAAGGTCGCTCTTGATTGTTGTAACAATATCCTCAACATCTTCGGTATCGCTCTGGCTTTCAAGAAGCTGCCTTATCCATGTCAGGCGCTCCTCAAATTTCGCCGTGCCGTTGATGCCCAGCTTATACTTCCAATGGGCCGCGATACCGTATTCGGCAGTGTGGTGCATTTCCCATGTTCTTATCTGCACCTCAAAGGGAATGCCCTCCTTGCCCAGCACAGTTGTGTGCAACGACTGATACATATTGGGCTTAGGGGTTGAAATATAATCTTTGAATCTGCCCGGAATGGGCTTGAACATATCATGAATAACACCGAGGCAGTTATAGCAGTCAATAACCGTGTCAACTATAATTCTGACGGCGTAAATATCGTAAATCTGATCAAAATTCTTGTTTTGCATATACATTTTGCGGTATATGCCGTGAACGGATTTGATTCGTCCGCTTACATGTGCGCCAGAAACAACAGTTTCAATCCTTGCGCCTATTCTCTCCTTGATATCGGCAAGAAACTCATTTCTTGTCTTGCTCTGATTTTCAAGTGAAGTTTCAATTTCGTGATATGCAACGGGGTCAAGGTAGCTGATTGAAAGGTCCTCAAGCTCCTCCTTAATGGCACGGATACCGAGGCGGTGAGCGATGGGAGCGTAGATCTCGCTTGTTTCACGGGCAATTTCCCTGCGTCTCTGCTCGGGTTTGAACATAAGCGTTCTCATGTTATGCAGGCGGTCAGCCAGCTTGATGATGATAACGCGTATATCCCTCGACATTGCGATGAGCATTTTGCGGATATTCTCTGCCTGCTGCTCCTCCTTTGTCTGCAGGGGCACCTTGCCGATTTTAGTTACACCGTCAACAAGGTCTGCTATTGTTTCACCGAATTCCTTTTTGACCTGCTCGTAGGTTAGGGATGTATCCTCAACCGTATCATGGAGAAGCGCGGCAATAATCGACGCCTGATCCATACCAAGGCTCGCAAGAATAATTGCAACGCTCAGCGGATGTATAATGTAAGGCTCGCCCGAAAGGCGTGTCTGACCCGTATGGGCAGAGCTTGCAATCTGATAAGCCTTTTCAATGTCGCGCCTTTCGCTTTCGGTGCAGTTTTCGCCAATCAGCCCAAAAAGTATTCCCATGCATTCATCAGGAGTTGACCCTGTGCATACGCTTTTCTTTTTAAAATCTTTCATAAATTTTTCCCTCGCTCAATTCAAAAGAAAGACTTAAATAAAACTTCTGATTCTCTTCATTATTTCCGATTCCTCAAGGTTAACCTTCGGAGGATTTTGGGGAACTCTTACTGTATCATATTCATCCGCCTCAAGGATGCCCATTTCAAGCATCATATCGGCAACCGCATTTATTTTTGCCAGATTCTCGCCGTCATCACCTGTCCGAACACAAAGCGCTTCATAGTATCTGTCCTTGAGGGGGCATGATTTTATGCTTTTGAACACCTCAACCTGAAGCTGTCTGTCCGGCAGGATTGCCTGCGCCTCGGCGGGAGTCAGCTTTTCATGCCTTGCAAATTTTTCATAAAGGCTTATGGCTGAAAGCACCTTGCTTTCATCGGTCAGCGAGGGCTTGATTGCCCTTACTATTACTGAAACTCTGGCCTCTCCGTTATAGGTGTTGCGGTCAAGGTTAACGGCAAGGTCAACAACATCGCCCTTTTCAAAGGGAAAGCGTTTTTCTGCCATTCCGAAATAAACAACGCCAGTTCTTGCGCCGTTTTTGGAAACAATCATCCTCACATGCTTACCCTCTGAAACGCCCGCAATCTCCTCGATTTTAACTCCGAAAAGACCGAAGCAGGGTTGATGATTGCCTGCGCCGAAGGGTTCAAGCAGGCTCATTGATGCAAGTATATCGAGCCCTATTGAATTGGGAAGCAGGCGGCAATCTATTTTTTGCAGAGCAAAGGGCATTTCCTTGTCTGCCGCATATTCATTGATTCTTCTTCTGAATTCTTCAATTTTTGATGATTTAAGGCCGAGGCCCGCGGCAAGGGTATGACCTCCGAAATGGTCAAGACAATCAGAAACCGCTTCAATTGCATCATAAATTGAAAATCCCTCAATGCTTCGGCAAGAGCCTCTTGCATCCTCGCCGTTGCGGGAAATAACAACACAGGGTCTGCCAAATCTTTCGGTTATCCTTGCAGCAACAATACCGATAACGCCCTGGTGCCAATCCTCACCGTCAACAACAATAATTCTGTCATTAAGCATATCCGAGCCTGCGGAAAGCATTGCCTGAGCCTGAGAAAAAATGGTTGTTTCGGTCTGCTGGCGTTTAACATTCATTCTGTTGATTTCTTCCGCAAGGTCAATTGCGACCTCATCATCCTCGCAGAGGAGCAGATCGAGAGCCTTATGGGCAGAGCCCATTCTGCCTGCGGCATTGATTCGGGGGCAAACGGTAAAGGCCGCCGTTGATGCGGTAAACACCTTATCGCTTACTCCTGCAACCTCCATGAGAGCGTTGATGCCCGGCCTCGGGTCCTCATTGATAAGCGAAAGCCCCCTGCGCACCATAACTCTGTTTTCACCCGTCAGGGTAACAACATCGCCTATTGTGCCCAGCGCAACAAGGTCGCCGTATTCTTCAATCAAAATATCTCCGCTGTCACCCTCAAGGGCACACACCAACTTGAAAGCCACGCCTACGCCGGACATTTCTTTGAAGCTGCTGGGGCAATCGCTGCGGTGAGGGTCAACAACCGCAACAGCATCAGGCAGAACATCGCCGACCTTGTGATGGTCGGTAACAATAAGGTCAACACCCAGCTCCTTGGCGCGGACTGCTTCATCAATAGCGGAAACACCGTTATCAACCGTAACAATCAGTTTAACTCCCCTGCCTGCCAATTCCTCAACGGCAGGAATATTAAGTCCGTAACCCTCGGTAAGTCTGTCGGGAATATAGCGGATAACATTTGCGCCCCTTGTTTCAAGATAAGAATAAAGCAAAGCCGTTGCGGTCACTCCGTCCGCATCATAATCGCCGAAAACACAGATAAGCTCAAAATCGTCAATAGCTCTGTTTATCCTTTCAGCAGCCTTGCTCATATCCGCAATGGAAAGGGGCGAAAGCTGCAAGGGGGCATCAGGGTCAAAAAAATCGTTTATTTCATCTATATTGTCAAAGCCTCTTGAAGTAGCAAGCAAAGCGGCAAAAGGATCAACGCTGAGCTCCTGAGCTATCTGCGCCGCCAAATCCTTATTACCCTTTGTTACTACCCACTTTTTGCGTCTCAAATATAATCATCCTTTCAATATCCTGTAATTATAACACCTATATATAAATATTTCAAGGATAATAAGGTATATTTTTGCTGTACCGTCCTGAATTTCGCTTTCAAACCACAAAAAACCGCGCCTATTGGCACGGTTTTGGTTATTTTTATTATTCAGTTTTTCTTCGCTCGCAGCCGCTTTCCGACTTTTCAACATTCAGTCTGTTGTAACTGCGGTTTTAGGGTTTAATGCAGACGAAGAAAAATTATCTGATTTCACCTTGAATATCCGCTTGATTATCTGTCGGATTCTGCGGCTGCGAGCTGATGTGCATCAATGTACATCGGGTATCGCCGCCTTTCTTTTATTCACATTGTTGACCTGTGGCTTACTTTATATGGTCAAGAGGAATTACGGGGCAAATCTGCACGAACTTAATTTGCTTTTTCGGGAGTTTTTCTTTTCTTTTTTCCTTTGTTCCCGTTCCTTTCCTCGCTTATAATATAGCACATATTTTAGAGGTTGTCAATAGTTTTTTAAAGAAAAGTTTATAACTTTTGTAGCTTTTGCACTACGATGTATATATTTTCTGGTTCTTGTTATTTTCTATTGACTAAAACAGAGATTGGGGGTAAAATATAAATGAACCGAATGAAACAGCAGAAAGGAACATATCCTATGAACAACGAAGAATACACCCCCGATATAGTCAGCATTGTTGATGAGGACGGAAAAGAGCATATTTTTGAAGAACTTGACAGAATAGAAACAGACACCGGCAGATATGTTGCCCTGCTTCCCCTGCCGGAGAACCCCGACAAAATAACAGAGGACGACAATGCTCTCATTATCCTCAAGGTTGAGGAAGAAAACGGTGAAACCTTCCTTTGCCCCATTGAAGATGACGAAGAATTCAACGAAATCGGCTCTGCCTTTGAAGAGAGACTTGCCGATATGTTTGATTTTGAGGAATAATTCATAAATTTGCGCAGAAAAAAACAATAAACCCTGCCTTGTGCGATTTGCTTGCAGTCAATATGTAACCCAACACACATTTATAGGGAGCCTTGCTCCGATGGCGGATTGCAGACCTCCCGGTCAGGCTTCGGGCCTGATTGGACGAAGGGAGCGTGAAAGCATCGGGCGGCACCCACCTGCTTAGAGAGCAGGTTACAATCGGCTGCATACGGCTTGGCGGGGCTTTTTCCGGAGGATACCTGAAGTGCAAAAACTTTTTAACGCTGATATTCTTGACATTATCCCCGTTGACAGGGGATTTGTTTATGCCTGCAAAGAAACCTTGCCCGACGGCGGCGAGGCGGTTGCTTTTTATAACTATAATCAGGAAATCGACATATTTGAGAAAATTCCCGTTCTCACTTACATAAACGCCAAATTCGGCGAAAACGGCGCTGACATTGCGAGAACGCTCAGAGATTTTGTTACCTGCGACGTTGTTAACATCACAACAAGCACAAAGGCCGTCTGCTATCCCGACGGCTCATTCAAAATTCTCGGCGCAATGGGCGAAATCGTTGCGGAATCAAAGGTTGAATACCTCGAAAATCCTGCGCGCTCCCCCATTTCAAACGGCGCTGATTTGTGGTTTTGCGTGCCTGATTCCAATGCACTCATTAATTATTCCGTAAAGCATAACCGCATTGAATTCCGCATAGGCAGCCCCAAAGAAAAGGCTTTTTGCCATCCTATTGATATTTCACTTTATGACAATAAGCTGTTCATTTGCAACACATATTCCTACAAAATAAGAACGCTGAGCCTTACGGATTACAATGTTAACGATTACTGCATTTTCAATGAACCCGTTTACAAATATTTCAGGGTTAAGGACATTGAATATGCCGTTATGCAGTCGGGCGTTTACAGCCTGTAAAAAGAAAAATCACCCGTCAGATTTCACTCGGAAGTCTGACGGGTTTTGTTATTTATTATACTTATGATTTTTGATTACATCCTTTGCAATGTAAATAGGTCTGCCCTTTGTCTGAATATAGGTGCGGGCAATATATTCGCCGATAATACCGATGCAGCTCAGCTGAATGCCTCCGAGCAAAAGGATGAGGGTAACAATGGTTGCATAGCCTGCAACATCAATGCCGAAGGCGAGCTTCTGGATAACAACCACAAAAAGATAGATTATTGACAGCGCCGAGGTCAGAAGACCAAGAACGGTTGCTATCCTTAAAGGTGCGGTTGTGAAGGCAAAAATGCCCTCCATGGCATATTTGAACAGCTTCCAGAATGACCACTTTGAACTTCCCGTTGCCCTTTCCTCAACCTCATAGGGAATAAACTTCGTGTTAAAGCCTACCCATGAAAAAAGGCCCTTTGAAAAGCGGAAATATTCATCCATCTGCAGCACTGCCTCAACCATTGGCCTGCGGAAGGTTCGGAAATCACTGGCACCCTGAACAAATTCGGTATCCGAAAATTTATTTATTGTTTTGTAGAAGCCGTCTTTGAAGAAAACAAGCAACTTGCTTTCCTTACGGGTGTCCTGATAAGCCGCTATGCAGTCGTAATCAGGCTCCGAATCAAGCATTTTCACCATATTGAGCGCTATTGCAGGTTTTTGCTGCAAATCGGCATCAATAATTGTTACATAATCGCCCTCGGATTCACGAAGGCCTGCATACATTGCGGCCTCCTTGCCGAAATTCCTCGAAAAATTAACAATTTTAACAGGCAGATCTCCGCCGCAGAGCTTCTGCAATTCCTTAAAAGTGCCGTCGCGGCTGCCGTCATTGACAAAAACCAGCTCATACTCAAAATTTACATTAGCAAAATCTTTTTTAACCGCTTCATAAAAAAGCGGAACATTTTTTTCCTCATTATAGCAAGGAACAACAAGAGAAAGCCTCATAAAATCTCACCTTTTCAGATTTTTGCCGCTTTTTTGATTTCCTCAACTCTGTCTGTCTTTTCCCAAGGAAGGTCAATATCCGTTCTGCCGATATGACCGAGAGCTGCAACCTGCCTGTAGATAGGTCTTCTCAGGTCAAGGGTGCTGATAATGCCTGCAGGGCTCAGATCAAACAGTTCGTTAACGATTGCCGAAATATCGGTATCCGCAATTTTGCCGGTGCCGAAGGTATCAACAAAAACGGAAACGGGCTGCTCAACGCCGATTGCATAAGCAAGCTCAACCTCGCACTTGCTTGCGAGGCCTGCGGCAACAATATTCTTTGCAACATAACGGGCTGCATAAGCTGCCGAACGGTCAACCTTTGTGGGGTCTTTGCCGCTGAACGCGCCGCCGCCGTGGCGTGCATAGCCGCCGTATGTATCAACAATAATCTTTCTGCCGGTAAGGCCGCTGTCGCCCTGAGGGCCGCCGGTTACAAATCTGCCGGTGGGATTGATATGATATTTTGTGTTTTCATCAAGCATATCCGCAGGAAGGGTTGCCTTGATTACCTTTTCAATAATATCGGCTCTTATCTGCTCAAGCTCAACCTCGGGAGCATGCTGAGATGAGATAACAACCGTATCAATTCTGACGGGTCTGTGATTCTCGTCATATTCAACCGTAACCTGACTCTTACCGTCGGGGCGGAGATAGCCGAGTGTGCCGTCCTTGCGAACTTCGGTGAGCTTTGCGCAAAGCTTGTGGGCAAGAGAAATGGGAAGGGGCATAAGCTCGGGGGTTTCATCGCAAGCAAAGCCGAACATCATGCCCTGATCGCCTGCGCCGAGTCTGTCAACACCCATTGCAATGTCGCCCGACTGCTTATCGAGAGCAGTCATAACCGCGCAGGTGTTGCTGTCAAAGCCGTACTCTGCATTATTATAACCGATATCGTTGACAACATCCCTTACGATTTTGGGAATGTCAAGCTCAGCGGTTGTTGTTATTTCACCCATAACAAGAACCATGCCCGTTGTGCAGCAGGTTTCGCATGCAACCCTGCCCATAGGGTCCTTTTCCATAATTGCATCAAGCACTGCATCGGAAATCTGGTCGCAGATTTTATCGGGATGTCCGCCGGTTACGGATTCCGATGTGAATAAGTAGTTAGCCATTTTCATAACCTCTTTAAAAAAATTATCAATTTCTGTCCTCAAAAAACAAACCCACCGAAGGAGTCTTCAGCGGGCGAAAACACCTTATCTTCCGGCTTTTCGCCGCAGGATTTAGCACCTTGCATAACACAGGTTGCCGGGCTTCACGGGGCCTGTCCCTCAGCCACTCTTAATAAGGACATATTCTATTGACACTTTATTATATAATACATAAATGCTTTTGTCAACACATTATTCGCCAATCAGACACAGTTTAATATTCCCTGCGGTTTATTGACAATAATATCAGCCCCGTGCGCTTCAAGAACGCTGCGGTCACGGAAACCCCACTCCACGCCGATGCAGGGAACACCTGCATTGCGGGCAGTTAAGCAGTCCACCTCGGAATCACCCACATAAATCGCATTTTCTTTTGAAACACCCAGCTTTTCAAGTGCAAAAAAAATTCCGTCGGGCTGCGGCTTTTGCGCAACGCCGTCAACCTGACCTACGGTCACTTCAACAAAACTTCCGAAAAAGCGCTCAACAATATCGGCTGCCGCAGAATGCATTTTATTGGTTACAACGGCTGTTTTTATGCCTCTGCTTTTCAATTCTGCAAGCATTTCGCTTATACCCTCATAGGGCTTTGTTTCAATGCAGGAATTGTTTTTATAATGCTCTTTGAACAGATTCAGACATTCTTCGCAGATATCATCAGGCGTGTTTTCAGGCACGCTGAGATTTATCAGCCTGCGCACACCGTTGCCCACAAAGGAGCGCACCTCATCTGCGCTTCTTGCGGTAAAACCGAACTGCAGAAGGGCGTAATTAACACTGTTTGTAAGGTCCGAAAGAGTATCGGTCAATGTTCCGTCAAGGTCAAATAAAACTGCTTTATATTTCATAATATACCTCAAAAACGCCGTGTCGGTGACACAGCGTTTTTTGTTTATTTTTTATTTTTGAACTTATCAAAAAAGCCTTCCTTGCCGCTGCCGGCAGGCGCGCCTCTCTTGACTCCCAGCTCTTTTTCAAGCTCCATAAGCAGGTCACGCTGCCTTTGGGTCAGGTTTTTCGGAGTATCAACAACAATGCGCACAAGCTGGTCGCCTCTGCCCCTGCCGTTGAGAACCTGAATACCCTTGCCTTTAAGGCTGAATACGGCTTCGGACTGTGTGCCTGCAGGCAGGTCAAACTTAACATCGCCGTCAAGAGTGGGAATTCTTATGTTATCACCGAGGGCAGCCTGAGTAAAGCTGACATGCTGCTCAAGCCAGACATTGTAGCCATCACGCTCAAAATAGGCATGAGGTCTTACAAAAACCGCAACCTTCAGGTCACCCTGAGGGCCGCCGTTAACGCCTGCATTGCCTGCACCGCTTACAACAAACACCTGACGGTCATCAATGCCCGCAGGTATGTTAACATCAACGGAAACCTTTTTGTTCACTCTTCCGTTTCCGCGGCACTTCTGACAGGGATTATCAACAACCTTGCCCTTGCCCTGACATTTGGGGCAGGACTTCTGGCTTGAAATCACGCCGAAGGGCGTTCTCTGCTGAACATTGACATAGCCTCTGCCCTGACAGTCGGGGCAGGTTTTGGGTGACGAGCCTGCGCTTGCGCCAGTGCCATGACAATCGGGGCAGGAATCAACACGGTTGATATCAACCGTTCTTTTGCAGCCCTTTGCCGCCTCTTCAAAGGAAATCGTAACCCTTGTCTGAACGGTTTCGCCCTTTTGGGGTGCATTGGGATTAGCCTGACGCCCTCCACCGAATCCGCCGCCGAAAAATGAGCCGAAGATATCACCGAGGTCACCGAAATCAAAGCCGCCTCCGCCGAATCCGCCGCCGTAAGCTCCGCCACCGCCTGCGCCGTAATTGGGATCAACACCTGCATGGCCGAACTGGTCATAACGAGCCTTTTTCTGACTGTCGGAAAGAACTTCATAAGCCTCGTTGGCTTCCTTGAATTTAGCCTCAGCCTCAGCATCACCCGGATTCAGATCCGGATGATACTGCTTGGCTTTTTTTCTGTATGCTTTTTTTATTTCGTCATCGCTTGCGCTTTTAGACACACCGAGGACTTCATAATAATCTCTCTTATCTGCCAAGGGGATTATCTCCTTTAGTTGTTGTCATCAACGTCTGTGTAGTTTGCTTCGGTGTAGCCGTTGTCACCTGCCGCATCGCCGCCCTGCTGAGCCTGAGCAGCCTCCGCAGCAGCCTTATAGAGCTTTTCGGAAACCTCATGGAACTTTGCGGTAAGCTCTTCCTGACGGGTCTTGATAAGGTTGATATCCTCACCCTTAAGAGCTTCCTTGAGAGCCTCAATCTTTTCGTTAACACCTGCTTTTTCATCTTCGCTGAACTTATCGCCGTTTTCATTCATGAGCTTTTCGCACTGATAAACCATCTGGTCTGCAGCGTTACGGGTGTCAACATTTTCGCGGCGTTCCTTATCTTCCTGAGCAAACTTCTCAGCATCTGCAACAGCCTTTTCAATATCTTCCTTAGACATATTGGTTGAGGATGTGATGTTGATTGACTGCTCCTTCTGAGTGCCGAGGTCCTTTGCGGATACATGAACAATACCGTTTGCATCTATATCAAATGTAACTTCAATCTGAGGAATGCCTCTGGGTGCGGGCATAATGCCGTCAAGGTGGAACACGCCGAGAGTTTTGTTATCCCTTGCGAATTCTCTTTCGCCCTGAAGAACATGAACTTCAACAGAGGGCTGATTATCGGCTGCTGTTGAGAAAATCTGACTCTTCTTAACGGGGATTGTTGTGTTTCTGTCAATAATCTTTGTGCTGATACCGCCCATTGTTTCGATACCGAGTGAAAGAGGTGTAACATCAAGGAGAAGGAGACCCTTAACTTCGCCTCCGAGAACACCTGCCTGAAGAGCTGCGCCGATTGCAACACACTCGTCGGGGTTGATGCCCTTGAAAGGCTCTGTGCCCATAAATTTCTTAACTGCTTCCTGAACAGCAGGAATTCTTGATGAACCGCCAACCATAAGAACCTTATCGATTTCTGATGTTTTAAGACCGGAATCATTCATTGCCTGACGAACGGGACCCATTGTTGCATCAACAAGATCTGCGGTAAGTTCGTTGAACTTTGCTCTTGTGAGAGTCATTTCAAGGTGCTTGGGGCCTGTTGCATCCGCTGTGATGAAGGGAAGGCTGATGTTTGAGGTTGTTACGCCTGAAAGCTCAATCTTTGCCTTTTCTGCAGCTTCCTTAAGGCGCTGCATTGCCATTTTGTCGCCTCTGAGGTCAACGCCCTGCTCAGCCTTGAAGCTGTCTGCAAGCCAGTTGATAACTCTCTGGTCAAAATCATCGCCGCCAAGACGGTTATTACCTGCGGTTGCAAGAACCTCCTGAACGCCGTCGCCCATTTCAATGATTGAAACGTCGAATGTACCGCCGCCGAGGTCATAAACCATAACCTTCTGGTCGGTTTCCTTGTCAATGCCGTAAGCAAGAGCTGCTGCTGTAGGCTCGTTGATAATTCTCTTAACCTCAAGGCCTGCAATGCGGCCTGCATCCTTGGTTGCCTGTCTCTGAGCGTCGGTGAAGTAAGCAGGAACAGTGATAACTGCCTCTGTTACCTTGTCGCCGAGATATGCTTCGGCATCCGTCTTGAGCTTCTGAAGAATCATTGCGGAAATTTCCTGAGGAGTGTACTTCTTATCGTCTACGGTTACTTTGTAGTCCGAGCCCATCTGTCTTTTGATTGATGCGATTGTTCTGTCAGGGTTTGTGATTGCCTGTCTTTTTGCAACCTGACCAACCATTCTTTCGCCTGTTTTGCCGAAAGCTACAACAGAGGGAGTTGTTCTTGCGCCTTCAGCGTTTGCGATAACAACGGGCTCGCCGCCTTCAATTACTGCTACACAGGAATTGGTTGTACCTAAGTCAATACCGATAATTTTTGCCATAATAAATTTTCCTCCTATAATAAATGAAAAATTATAAATTTATTTATGAGTTTGCAACCTGAACAACAGCTTCTCTTATTATTCTGTCGCCCAGCTTATAGCCTTTTGAGAATACTGCGGCAATCTGATTTTCGCCGAGGTCTGCATCCTCAACCGTCATAACCGCATTATGAATATTGGGGTCAAATTCCTCGCCTCTTTCGCCGTAGGCTTCAACACCCAGCTTTTTGAGAATTTCGCCGAGCTGACCGTAAATAAGGTCAATTCCCTTCTGATAATCCTCGAAGCTGCAATCCTTATTGTTGGCAGCTCTGTCAAAGTTATCCAGAACGGGAAGCAGCTCCTTGATAACCTCTGCCTGAGATGAGGAATAAATATCCTGCTTTTCCTTTTGAGAACGCTTTCGGAAATTATCGTATTCCGCGCAGAGCCTTAAAAACTGCTCATTTTTTTCATCAAGGGCTTTCTGAAGTTTTTCTTCCGCAGTTTCGGTTACCTCCTCTGCGGTTTCCTTAACTTCTTCTGCCTTTTCGGGCTTGTTTTTTTCTTTCTTCATGCCTTTTTCCTTTCTATTCCTCAATGGCCTGCGTTATAAGCCTGCCCACAAGATTTGTAAGGTATTTTACGCTGGGAATTATATTTTCATAATCCATTCGGGTCGGGCCGATGATTCCGATTGTTCCCGAATCACTGCCGCCCACGGAATATTTTGCAACAATAACGCTTGAGTTTTCAAGCTGACGGTAAATATTCTCTTTTCCGATTTTTACGTTTATCGGCTCAGTTGCGCCACCCATAACCGCCGAGAGAGGCTCTTTTTTATTAAGAAATTCAAGAAGCTCAAAAGCATCCCTGCCGTAGCTTGTGAAAAGATTTGAGCTGCCGCCAACCATTATTCTTGATGTTGCGGTGCTTTTCGCAAGCTCGCAAACTGCCGCCATAAGAGGCAGCATTGCAAAAACATCGCCGTCAACGGATGCGGCTACCGTCTGCATTGAAACAACGCTGATGTCCGATGCAGGCTTGCCGATAATACAGGACTGCACAATGTTATAAAACTGCTCGATTATTTTCGCGGTAAGCTCGCAATCAAGCCTGCAAAGCCTGCTTTTGAGAATGCCGTTTGAAGTTAGCAAAACAAGCATTGCCGAATGAACTCCGACGGGCACAAGCTCAATTTTACGAATCAGCATTGCCTCGCCGCCCGGCGCGGTTGAAATGCAGGCGCATTTTGTTAAATCCGCAAGTACCTCGCCCGCCTGAGAAATAAGCCTTTCAGGGTCGCCCACTGCGGAGGAAATTCCCGCATCAAGCATTCTGCGGTTAAGCTCGTCAATTTCTCTTGACTTCATAAGGTTATCAACATAATATCTGTAGCCCTTCTGGGAAGGCACCCTGCCTGCAGAGGTATGGGGCTGCTCAAGGTAGCCCATTGCAGCAAGGTCGCTCATCTCGTTTCGCACTGTTGCGGAGGAAACGGACATACCCGTAAGCGCAAGCAGCTCCTTTGAGCCGATAGGCTCACCCGTTTTGATATACTGCTCAACAACGGCAGCCAATATCTGCTTTTTTCTTTCGCTCAGCTCCAACACTTGCCACACCTCTTTCCTCGGAGTGCTAATTTTAGCACTCGGGCATTCGGAGTGCTAACCGTTGATATTACTATACCCCGATTAAAGGCTTTTGTCAATATTTCAATTGTAAACAAGTTGTTAAAATGTATGAAATTTCCTTTAATTCCAAAAAAAGAGGCTGCATATAGCATGCAGCCCCGTTATATCAGACCAGTTCGCCGTTTTCGTAGTAAATTTTATTAACCCTCGGCATAAATGTGCATATCATCTCGTAATTAAAGCTGCCGCACATTTCGCCAAGCTCTTCTGCGGTTATTTTTCCGCCTTTATCCTCTCCCATGATAATAACTCTGTCACCTACACTGGCGTTATCAATGCCCGTAATATCAATCATTATCTGGTCCATGCATACTCTGCCCACGACGGACGCCCTTTTGCCGTCAACAAGAACACAGCCTTTGTTTGAGAACGCTCTGTTATAGCCGTCCGCATAACCGATACACACAGTTGCAATTCTCCGCGTTTCGGAAGTTACATAGGCGTGACCGTAGCCTATACCCTCGCCCGCTTCAACATCCTTGATATGGATTATGCGGCTGACAACTTCCATTGCAGGCTTCAGCTCAACCTTTTCGGCCATAACCTCATCGGAGGGATAAAGGCCGTAAAGAGCAATTCCCATTCTGACCATATCGTAATGATAATCGGAATCGATAATCGCCGCGCTGTTGCAACAGTGCTTCAGCGGAATGCTCACTCCGCCGCGCTCCAGCTTTTCAAGGAATTCCGCAAAGCGCCTCTGCTGAATATTCATAAAGGTTTTATCCTTGCAATCTGCGGATGCAAAATGAGTAAAAACGCCCTCAATCACGAGATTGGAAAGCCTTGAAATCCTCTGAATGGTTTCGATGCTTTCATCGTTATCCTTAAGACCGATGCGGTTCATTCCCGTGTCAACGGCAATGTGGACAACCGCTTTTTTGTTCATTTCCACCGCAATCTGCGAAAGTTTGCGCGCATCCTCAAGACTGTATACGGTTGAAATCAGGTTATTTGCAATAAGCTCCTCATAGTGATATGAGCTTGTATAGGACAGAATGAGAATGGGATTTTTAATTCCGCTTTCGCGCAGCTCCAGAGCCTCCTGAATATCGGCAACCGCAAAATAATCCGCCATATTCTCAAGCACCTTTGCAACCCTTACCGCGCCGTGGCCGTAGGCATTCGCCTTAACAATTGCCATCGTCTTAGTGCCTTCGGGAATGCACTCCTGAAGCGCTGAGAAATTCTCTTTAATTGCCGACAAATCGATTTTGGCAAAGCTCCTGTGATATTTCAATGATTTTTGCATAATCGGATCACCCGTTCAATTATATGAATTTGATGAACAGAAAAAGACACCAAAACCCGCCGTTTCAGTGCCTTGGTGTATGCATAGAGTATAAATCAAAGCAGTGTATTTGTCAACCCGTTTTTAACACTTGACCAAAGCTGTATAATTTGATATCATATCTTTATAATCACAGAGGAGGGCTATCCTTGGGAATAGGAAATAAAATCAAAGATGCCGTTGGCATCGAAGGTAACACATGGGAATATCTTCGCCCGATTGTAGGTTACAATGTTATCAACATCACCCTCGGCGGTGTAACAAACCCCCTGAGCAAATACCATCAGCAGTTTCTTAACTATGTTGAGGGCCTTGACACCCGTATGACGGGCAGAATCAGCGCCATTGCAGGCGTTTTTGATGCAATAACAGACCTCGCAATGGGATTCATAACAGACAGAACAAGATCCCGGCTCGGCAGACACAGAATCTGGATTATTACTGCGCTCCCCGTTCTTCTTATCGGCTATTTCATGAAATGGTATTCATTCGGAATCTCGGGCACGGGCAATACGAACGCTCTTTTCTTCTATTATCTGATGGCATCATTTGTTTACAGCACAGGCTACACAATGATGAACATTCCCCATGCGGCAATGCTGCCCACCATTGCGCCCAGATATTTCGAGAGAACACAGTATAAGATAGTTGAATACATATTCAATATGTTCGGCATGTTTCCCTCATTTATTTTCATGAGCATTGTTCTTGGCGGAACAAACCTTGACAACCCCTCTGCCGCAGACAGAGGCAAATACCTGCTTTGCGGCATCGCTTTTGTTCTTTATTTCTGCTGGTCCCCCATCGTAACATTCTTCACAACAAAAGAAAAAAGCTCGTTGGATATGAAAAATCCGCCTCTCGACCTTAAGTATTTTTTCAGGGAATATATTCAGGTTTTCAAAAACAAGGCTTTCAGACAGTATTTCTTCATCGGCATTTTCTACAGCTTCGCCAAGAATTTTTACGGCGATGCAGACCAGATTTTCCTGAGAAGCGTCGCGGATAAATACAGTCACTTTGCAATGCTGCAAACCATTGCAGGCGTTGCGGAAATCGCAGGCGGACCCTTCAACTATTTCCTCTCACGCTACATGGATAAGCGTTTCTGCGGCCTGCTGCTGACCCCATTTATGCTTGCGGGCCTTTTAATCAACGGCTTTGCAACCCCTGCAACACCTGTTTTCTTCATTTACCTTGCATCAATACTTTATAACTTCGGCTTCTCGGGCCCCGGCTTTGTTGTTAACAACATTCAACCCGACGTTACGGATGTTGACGAGCTTATCACGGGCAGAAGACGCGAAGGCGTTATTTCAACATTCAACTCATTCCTCAAAAAGACCAGCCTCAGCATTTCCTCAGGTGCGCTGGGATATATGCTCTACTTTATGGGCTACGACACACAGAACCCCGATTATTCAATGCTTTCGGGCACTGCAGAGCTTGGCATAAGACTTGCCGTAAGCTGGCTTCCTGCAATTTTCACCGCCGTTTCACTCATTCTTATTTTCCGTTACAAGATGAAGAAGCGCGACCACGAAATAATTCAGAAGGTCATCAAAGAAAAGCACGAAACAGGCACATGCGACATTTCCTACAGCGACAAAAAACGCCTTGAGGACATTGCCGGCCAGAAATGGGAAGATATGTGGATAGGCAGAAGCGGCAACGTTGAAAGAAAACTTGAAGAAGTTAACGGAATATAACATGTTTTAACCCTCGGTTCATTCCGAGGGTTTTTTATTGCCGAAAAATCTTGACCTTGACCTTTTTATTTGGTATTATTATTTAGTATACTTTAATTTAATTATATGAGGGAGTGAGGAAATGGGTCTTGGCGAAAAAATAAAGCAGATTACGGGCTTTGAAGGCGATGTTAAAGAAACCCTTCGCCCCATGGTCAACTTCACCTGCGCGAACATCACCATAGGCGGTGCGGGATATCCAATAAACCAATTCCATCAGCAATATCTTGCATATGTTGAGGGAATGAAAACCGGCGCCGCAGGCAAAATCTCTCTCATATCAGGGCTCTGGGACGCCATAAGCGACCCCATTATGGGCATAATTACAGACAGAACAAAATCAAAGCTGGGCAGACACCGCCCATATATGATCATTTCGGCAATACCTTTTGCCCTTGTATACATATTCAAGTGGACCTCGTTCGGAATTTCCGCAAGCGGCAATGATTCGGCAACCTGGTGGTGGTATCTTTTTGCAGCCATAATGTACAGCACATTTATGACTATGATGAGCATTCCCCACACGGCTATGCTGCCAACCGTTGCTCCGACTTATTTTGAACGTTCGCAATACAGAATCGTTGAATATATGATGAACTCGGTGGGTCAGGTTTTATCCTACGTTTTTGCAGGCCTTGTACTCAGCGGATTTGACATAAAAACAGCTCTTGTGGGGCTGCCCGTGCCCTCCCCCGACGACCGCTCAAAATACACTCTTGTGGGCATTGTGCTTGCCGCTTGGTTTTTATGGGCACCCATAGTCAGTTTCTTAAAAACAAAGGAGCCATCCTCGGCTGACCAGATTAACGAAAAGTTTGACTGGAATCACTTCATAAACGAATACAGACTGGTATTCAAAAGCAGAGCATTCAGGCAATATTTCATCATGTCCCTTTTCTTTTCAATGAGCCGCTACTTCTGCAACTATGCAGACCAATACTTTATGACAAGCGTTACGGATACCTACAACCTTTTCATTTCAATGAACATTGTTGCAGGCACTTCGGAATTCATGGGCTCGCCCATCAACTATATTCTTTCAAGATACAAGGGCAAAACCTCCTGCGGCAAACTGCTTGGCCCTCTTATGGTTTTCGGCATAGCAATAAATTCATTCATTAACTATACAACCCCCAAACCCATACGCTATGCGGTTATTATTATTTCATCAATCTGCTATAACATCGGATTTTCAGGCCCCGGCTTTGCTATTGACATTATCCAGCCCGACATTACCGACGTTGATGAACTCATTACGGGCAGACGGCGCGAAGGCGTAATTTCCACGTTCAGCACTTTCTGCAAAAAGACGGTAAGCAGCATTATGGGCTATTCCGTAGGCACGGCACTTGAATGGTTCGGATATGACCCTGCCGTTAAAGCGCCTCACCTGCAGCCCAGGCGCACCAACATAGGCCTGCGCGTTTGTTATTCGGTTATACCGGCAATACTTGCGCTTTTCTGCGTGATTTCGGTTTACAGATATTCAATGACAAAGGCCGACCACGAGGAGATAAAAAGAGTTATCAAAGAAAAACACGAAACAGGCAACTGCAAAATTTCCGATTCCGGCAAAAAGCGGATCGAAAAAATTGCGGGCCAGAAATGGGACGATATGTGGATAGGGCAAAGCTCTGTTAACAGAAGTCTTGAGAATGCTTTATAATCAAGGAGAAAATCAAATTGGCAGTTTCAAAGGATAAAATCAGAAATTTTTCAATTATTGCACACATTGACCACGGCAAATCCACCCTTGCAGACAGACTGCTTGAAAAAACAAATTCCGTGGCAACCCGTGACATGACGGCGCAGCTTCTGGACAAAATGGATCTTGAAAGAGAAAGAGGCATCACCATCAAGGCTCACGCCGTTAAGCTCAATTACCTTGCCGAGGACGGCGAGGAATATGTGCTTAACCTTATTGACACTCCGGGTCACGTAGACTTTAACTACGAGGTTTCACGCTCCCTTGCGGCCTGCGAAGGTGCAGTGCTTATCATTGACGCTTCTCAGGGCGTTGAGGCGCAGACTCTTGCAAACACTTACCTCGCCCTTGACCACGACCTTGAGCTTGTGCCCGTTATCAACAAAATAGACCTGCCCTCCGCAGACCCTGACAGAGTTGCGGCAGAGGTTGAAGATGTTATAGGCCTTGACTGCTCCGAGGCGCCCAGAGTTTCCGCGAAAACGGGCGTTAACATTGAGCAGGTGCTTGAGCATATTGTTAAGGATATTCCTGCGCCTGAGGCAAACGACGACCTGCCGTTGCGCGCGCTGATTTTTGACTCTGTTTATGACAGCTACAAGGGCGTAATTGTTTATGTAAGAGTCAAGGAAGGCAGAATAAAGCCGGGCGACACAATGAGAATGATGGCAACGGGCGCAGAATTCACCGTTGTTGAAACGGGATATATGCGCGCAACTCTGCCCGAGCCCTGCAAAGAGCTGACTGCAGGCGAGGTTGGCTACATTACCGCCTCAATCAAAACCGTTGGCGATGCAAGAGTGGGTGATACGGTTACAACCGTTGAAAACCCTGCCGCAGAGCCTCTGCCGGGCTACAGAAAGGTTAATCCCATGGTTTACTGCGGCGTTTACCCCGCCGACGGCGCAGATTATGAAAACCTACGTGATGCCCTTGAAAAGCTCCAGCTTAACGATGCCGCGCTGACCTATGAGCCCGAAACCTCGGGCGCACTCGGCTTCGGCTTCCGCTGCGGCTTCCTCGGACTGCTTCACCTTGAAATTATTCAGGAGCGTCTTGAAAGGGAATATGACCTTGACCTTGTAACAACAATCCCCAGCGTTATTTATAAAATCAACCTTACCGATGGCTCCATGATTGAGATTGACAACCCCACCCATTATCCCGACCCCGCAACAATCGCATCCTGCGAGGAGCCTTTTACAAATGCCCACATCTATGCACCCACCGAATATGTAGGCACAATTATGGATCTTTGCCAGGACAGACGAGGCGTTTTCAAAAATATGGATTATATCACACCCGACCGTGTTGATATCCATTATGAGCTGCCCCTTAACGAAATCATCTATGATTTCTTTGATTCGCTTAAATCCAGAACAAGAGGCTATGCTTCATTTGACTACGAGATTTCCGAATACAGAAAATCAAACCTTGTGAAGCTGGATGTTCTTCTCAACGGCGACATAGTTGATGCTCTTTCGTTCATCATTCACTCCGAAAAGGCATATTCAAAGGCAAGAAAAATTGCCGAAAGACTCAAGGAGCATATTCCACGTCAGATGTTTGAAATTCCCATTCAGATCGGTATCGGCGGCAAGATTATTGCCCGCGAAACCGTTAAGGCAATGCGCAAGGACGTTCTTGCAAAGTGCTACGGCGGCGATATTACACGAAAGAAAAAGCTGCTCGAAAAGCAGAAGGAAGGCAAAAAGAGAATGCGCCACTTCGGCACCGTTGAGGTTCCTCAGGAGGCATTTATGGCAGTCCTTAAGCTGGATGACAATGATTAATTGCGGGCGACCACAGGTCGCCCCTACTTTTTAGGTGATAGAATGAAACCTATCGGATTATACCTTCACATCCCCTTTTGCAACGGCAAATGCCCTTATTGCGATTTTTATTCGGTCAATCCCGAAAATGAAACCGTTAAAAAATATGTTGATGCCCTTTGCAGAGAGATTGACAATGCAGGCGGAATATATGATACGGTTTATTTCGGAGGCGGCACTCCGTCGCTTATCGGAGCGGATAACATTGCAAGAATTATGTCGCATATCAACCGCACTAAGGATTGCGAGGTAACTCTTGAATGCAATCCGTCGGATACGGGCGCAATAAACTCGGCATTCAGCTTTGAAACCGTTGCAAAAAGCGGAATCAACCGAATTTCAATGGGTCTGCAAAGCTCCGATAATCAGGAAAGAGCAATTCTCGGCAGACGCGGCGGATGCGAAGATGTTGAAAGGGCAATAAGCAGAGCGAAAGCAGCAGGGATTGAAAATATTTCCCTTGATTTAATGCTCGGCATACCCAATCAGACCGTCGAAAGTCTGAAAAAATCAATCTTATTCTGCAAAGAAATGCAGGCTAAGCACGTCAGCGCATACATTCTTAAAATTGAAGAAGGCACACCGTTTTTTGCAAAAAAATCCCTGCTTACCCTGCCCGACGATGACGAAACCTGCGATTTATATTTATTTGCCGTTGACGAGCTTGAAAAAGCCGGATATCTTCAATATGAGATTTCCAATTTTTCACACAAAGGCTTTGAAAGCAGACATAACCTCAAATACTGGCATTGCGAGGAATATCTGGGGTTGGGCGCATCAGCGCATTCATTCAAGGGCGGAAAAAGATTTTATTATGAGCGCAGCATCGACGGCTTTATAAGCCAAAACCCTCCCGTTGATGACGGCGAGGGCGGCAGCGAAGAAGAATATATTATGCTTGCGCTGCGGCTTTGCGAGGGTCTGAATTTTGAAAATTACAGAAAAAGATTCAGCCAAACCGTTCCCCATTCGATAATTCAGAAAGCAAAACAACTTAAAAAACACGGCCTGCTGAAAGTAACTGAAAAAGAAATCGCATTAACCGTCAAAGGATTTCTGCTTTCGAACTCGGTTATAAGCCGCATAATTTAACCATTTTTATTGAAAGATTAGTAATTGTATGGTAATATAAAGAAAAAAGGAGGTCATTGCCATGAAAAAAACATTAAGCATTATTCTCACGGCAGTTATACTTATCACATCGGTTTTCTCCCTCAGCGCATTTGCTGCTGATGCCCCCAAAACAGACACTCTGCTTGACAAGCTCGAAACTGAGAAAGAAGTTTCGGTAACCTTCACCTCCGGTCAGTCAACAATCTTCAGCTTTCTCGGACAAAACCCTGTAAATAAAATCGCGGTTAAGGACAACGAGATTGCATACGAAGTAAACAACGGAATTATCACCGTAAGAGTTGTTGCTAACGATGACGGAGTTTATGCTTACCTGCCTTCACTCCCCTTCTTCTATGTGAAACTTGACAGCAAAATTCTCGCTGTTACTGATGTATGGGAGCTTATCGGCAAGGCTGCAAACCTTACTCAGGGCTTTATTCAGTTTGTTGACAGTTACAACGAAACCGTTGACGGCACCGAATACTTCGTTGAAGAATATAACGACAGAGAAGTTGTAACAAGCAAATTCTATTACGAGGGCGATAACCTCAAAATTCTCAAAGTTGAGAATTCAACAACCAAATCCGTTCAGTACACATATTTTGATGAAATTGCATTTGAGGCTGATGACGGTTTATTTGATGTACCCGTGCTTGCGATTGATGTAACACCCATTCTTCAGGGTCTTTTCATTGCACTTCTCGGCTCATCATTGGCAGTATAATTTTATAAACACCGACGGCGGAGAGCGCACGCTCCCCGCCGTCTTTTTTTATACAGTTTTCATTCGCAGCTTCAGGTTATCACTTATCATTGCAATAAACTCGCTGTTGGTAGGCTTGCCCCTCTCATTCTGGATTGTGTATCCGAAATATGAGCTGAGCACATCAACATCGCCTCTGTCCCACGCAACCTCAATTGCATGCCTGATTGCTCTCTCAACCCTTGACGGAGTTGTTTTAAAAGTCTTTGCAACGGTGGGATAAAGAATTTTCGTAACAGAGCTTATCATTTCACTGTTGTTGACCGACAGAATTATGGCTTCCCTAAGATACTGATATCCCCTTATATGCGCGGGAACGCCTATCTGGTGCATAATCTGCGACACAACAACCTCCAAATCCTTAACTCCCGTGCGCGAAACATTGGAGTTATGAATATCAGAAAACTGAACGATTCGCTCCGCAAGCATTTTGGGTTCATAGGGTTTAAGGAAATAATAATCCGCACCGCTGCTGAGAACCTCGCTTTCAAAACGCGGATTATCCGTGCTTGAAAGAACCATTACAACCGGCCTTTTTTCAAGATGCATGGAGTCAAGCTCCCTGAGAACTCCCAAAGCATCAACTCTGGGCATAAAGCCGTCCATCAGAAGAATATCGGGGATTTCTCCTTCCCTGAGCCTTTCAATAATACGGCTGCCATCCTTGATTACGGTTGACACATCAAAGCCGTTTGAGCGCAGAATTCCTGCAAGCTCATGTGAAGTTTCGCTGCCGTCTTCGGTTATCATTGCCTTCAACAATTTTCTCATGGTTTTACCTCCGCTTGATTTAGTTCACGAAGATATTACCATATTTTACCAACTGTGTCAATGAAAAATTCCCAATTTTTGGCAATTATTTTTCGCAGAATCCGACAGTAAATTTAAGATGCAGCCTTTAAATTATCAGAAATAAGGCCGTCCATGGTGTTAACCATACGCTGTGCAAACACCGCATAACCCTGACTCGGCTCGGAAACAAAAACATGAGTCACTGCGCCCACAAGCATTGAATTCTGAATAATCGGGCTGCCGCTCATCCCCTGAACGATACCGCCTGTTTTTTCAAGCAGAATCGGGTCGGTTACCTTAATAATCATATTTCTGGCAGATAAATCCGATGAGGGATAAATCTTTATGATTTCAATATCATAATATTGTGGGCCACCGTCATCAATTGTTGTTATCATCTGCGCCGCACCGATCTGAACCTCATTTTCAAGGGCAACGGGGAGCATGCTTTTCCCCGTAGGTCTGAGAAGAGTGCCGTAAACACCCATTTCGTGGTTTACACGAAGGCTGCCCATAACTTCATCGGAAAACACGCCGCACAGCTCGCCGGGATTGCCTGCACTGCTTTTATAAAAACCGTTAACCCTTGCTCTGACCGCCTCGCCATTACTCAGCGGCATTATTTTGCCCGTGTCAACATCGCATACTCCATGGCCCAAGCCTGCAAACATTCCTGCTCCGTCATCATAAAAAGTGACTGTGCCGATGCCTGCCGAGCTGTCCCTGACCCATATTCCTGCCTTGTATTTTCCGTTAACGGACATTTGCGGCTTCAGACTGAGATGAAGCTCATCCCCGTTTCTGAGAACGGTAAGCATCACTGCGGCGCCTCCTGACTTTTCAACGCTATCGGTTAATTGCTGAGAATTCAGCGCCTGACTGCCATTGATTCGGGTTATGATATCTCCGCACTTAATTCCTGCCGATGCCGCAGGATTCAGCGAGCCGCCGCTTGTTGTTACGGAATCTATGCCAACAACAATAACACCTTTTGTATATAGCTTTATCCCGAAAACATCGCCGCCCGGCGCAACATACCTGCGCTTTGTTAAATTAACCGTTATATTCTTAACGGGAAACAGTCCGAGAGCGGACACGCGGCTTTCAATTTTTTGGCTTTCCGCTAAATTGTTTGCAGGCTGCGCATCAGGGATTTCAGCGGCATAAAAACCGCCCAAATCAACAGTCTGCGCCTCAACAACGTTTATTTCATCAGGCAGGTTTTCCGAGCCGTAAACCACCACGCCGAAAATAATCAGACACAAAGCCAGAGCTGTCGATGCTGCTGATTTAAAAAACCGTTTCATTTCTCACCTCCGTGTTTGCTTCGAAGCACTAATAATTTGCTCATTGTTCGCTATATTAAACCACGGATAATTAAGCCGTAATAAATTTTCAGCTTTTCAATTATTTTGGAACTGTCTTTGATGCACACATAAAAATTTTTGTTTAAAATTCGTTCAAATTAACGAAAAAAAAGTAGTGACAAATCAAAAAACATATGATATAATGTCTATACAGACATATAAGCTCTGTATTCCTATTTATTTTGTCCACCAGCATTTATTCGGATATAAAGCCAAAGACAGAGAACTCTTCACTCAAATGAAGGGTTCTCTGTCTTTTATATTGACATATACCCCCGCAGGGTATATAATGTATGTGAACGGAGGGATTCAATGAGCAAGGATTGCTGCAAAACAAAAGAAAGAAGCGAGCAGGAATACAAAAGCCTGATTAACCGCCTCAACAGAATTGAGGGCCAAATCAGAGGAATCAAGGGAATGATAGAAAAAGATGCTTACTGCCCTGATATTCTTGTTCAGTCCTCGGCGGTTAGCGCCGCCATAAATGCATTCAACAGAGAACTGCTCGCAAACCACATCAAAACCTGCGTTACCAATGACATACACAGCGGAAACGACGAAACAATTGACGAGCTTCTTGCAACCTTGCAAAAGCTCATGAAATAGGTGAGCTTATGGAACAATATAACGTTACGGGAATGAGCTGCGCTGCCTGCAGCTCAAGGGTTGAAAAGGCAGTTTCGGCTCTGGAAGGCGTTACCTCCTGCTCCGTCAGCCTTTTAACAAATTCAATGGCAGTTGAAGGCACTGCGAGCCCTGAAAAAATCATCGCCGCCGTAGAATCGGCAGGCTATGGTGCATCACAAAAATCATCTCCGTCACCAACCAATCCGACAGAGAATGGAGACTCCTTGAGAGACACTCAGACCCCGGCGCTGAAGAAGAGGCTCTTTGCCTCGCTGGGCTTTTTGATTGTGCTGATGTATTTTTCAATGGGTCATATGATGTTCGGGCTGCCCGTGCCGCAATTCTTTGCAGAAAACCATGTTGCATTGGGTATTCTGCAACTGCTGCTGACGGGCATCATTATGGTAATAAATCAAAATTTCTTTATCAGCGGATTTAAAGGAATAATTAACCGCGCACCCAATATGGACACCCTTGTTGCACTCGGTTCGGGCTCATCGTTTGTCTGGAGCGTTTATGCGCTTTTTGCAACGACAAATGCTCAGGCCCATGGCAACCATGCTGCCGCCGCGGAACTCATGCACGAATTCTATTTTGAATCTGCGGCAATGATTTTAACACTGATAACCGTGGGCAAAATGCTGGAAGCCCGTTCAAAGGGCAAAACAACAGATGCTCTCAAAGGGCTGATAAACCTTGCACCGAAAACCGCAACCGTTTTAAAAAACGGCAAAGAGGTTTCCGTGCCCGTTTCTCAGGTTACAAAAGGCAGCATTTTTGTTGTCCGTCCCGGCGAAAGCATTCCCGTTGACGGAATCATAATCGAGGGCATGAGCGCGGTTGATGAATCGGCGCTGACGGGCGAAAGTATTCCCGTTGACAAAACAGTGGGCAACAGTGTTTCAGCCGCAACGATAAATCAATCGGGCTTCATTATATGCGAGGCCGTAAGAGTTGGCAAAGACACAACACTTTCGCAAATAATAAAAATGGTCAGCGACGCCGCTGCAACAAAGGCACCCATTGCCAAAATCGCCGACAAGGTTTCGGGAATATTTGTGCCTGCTGTTATTTCCATTGCAGTTATTACATTTATAACATGGATGATTGCAGGTGAAAGCGCCGGCTTTTCACTTGCAAGAGCCATTTCCGTGCTGGTTATAAGTTGCCCGTGTGCGCTCGGGCTTGCAACACCTGTTGCAATTATGGTTGGCAGCGGCATGGGTGCAAAAAACGGAATTTTATTCAAAAATGCCGCTTCACTTGAAACGGCAGGCAAGGTAAGCATCGTTGCCCTTGACAAAACAGGCACAATTACTAACGGCACTCCCGTTGTTACCGATATTATTCCCGTTGAATGCAGTGAAAATGAGCTTTTGGCGGCTGCATATTCACTTGAGAAAAAAAGCGAGCATCCTCTTGCAAAGGCAATCATTGCAAGGGCAGAGGAAATGAAATCGGATTTTTTTGATATTGAGGATTTCACCGCGTTGCCCGGCAACGGACTTTCCGCAAAGCATAACGGCGCCGGATTATTTGGCGGCAGCCTTAAATTTATTGAAAGCAAGGCATCAATTTCTCAGGAAATCAAAAGCAAAGCAAATGCACTGGCAGACGAGGGTAAAACTCCCCTGCTTTTTGCAATGAACGAAAATGTTCTTGGCATAATTGCGGTTTCGGATACAATCAAGGACGACAGCCGCGAAGCCGTAAGGCAGCTCAAAAACATGGGAATAAGGGTTGTTATGCTGACAGGCGACAACGAAAAAACCGCCAATGCAATAGGTAAGCTTGCAGGCGTTGACGAGGTTATTGCGGGTGTTTTGCCAAGCGGAAAGGAAAGAGTTATCCGCAGCCTAATGAACAGCGGAAAGGTTGCAATGGTTGGCGACGGAATCAACGACGCGCCTGCCCTGACGCGCGCGGATATCGGCATTGCAATCGGCGCAGGAACAGACATTGCCATTGATGCGGCAGATATTGTTCTTATGAAAAACAGACTTGCAGATGTGCCTGCGGCAATACGCCTCAGCAGGGCCACTTTGAAAAATATTCATCAGAATCTGTTCTGGGCATTTTTATATAACACTTTGGGAATCCCCCTTGCGGCAGGTCTTTTTATTCCCCTTTTCGGGTGGGAAATGAATCCCATGTTCGGCGCCGCGGCAATGAGTCTTTCCAGCTTTTGTGTTGTATCAAACGCTTTACGACTTAATCTTTTTAAGATTCGCAACGATAAAAAGGATAAAAAAATAAAAGTAAAAACGAAGGAGAAGAAAGCTATGACAAAAACAATGAAAATTGAAGGTATGATGTGCCCCCATTGCGAGGCAAGAGTTAAGAAAACCCTTGAAGCTATCCCCGGGGTTGAGGCTGCTGATGTAAGCCACGAAACAGATACCGCAGTTGTTACGCTCAATGCACCCGTTGCAGATGACAACCTCAAAGGTGCAATCGAAGAGCAGGGCTACAAAGTAATTGAAATCAGATAACACAAATTTTAAGGTGAGGAGAGATGAAATACAAATGAATATACTCCTTATAAATCCCTCAACTACGGGCTACTCCAGGTCTGTTACCACACCGCTTGGGCTACTTTCAATAGCAAGCACGCTGCAGTCAAAAGGTCATAAAGTCAGGCTTTATGACAGAACAGTTGAAAAAGTTAAAACCAAAAAGGTTTTTGAAGAATTCAAGCCCGAGCTGGTGGGAATTTCCCTTGTTTCATTTAAATCCGTTACCGATGCAATTGAATTATCGGAATATGCCAAAAAATCGGGTCTGCCCGTTGTTTGGGGAGGTCCCCTTGCCTCCGAAATACCCGAAACCGTTCTGAAGCAAAAAAGCGTTGACATTGTTTCAATCGGCGAAGGTGAAGCAACCTGGGTTGAGCTTGCAGAGAAATATTCAAAGGGTGAGAGTGATTTTTCCTCCGTTGCAGGTCTTGCAATTAAAGGCAAAAACGGTGAAACCATATTAACTGCACAAAGAGGTTTTATTGATTTGGGAAGTTTACCTCCCATTGACTGGTCACTGATAGATGTGCCGAAATATTTCCAATCTTCGTATGAATGCAGCAAAATGCTTTATCTTTACTGCGCAAAGGGCTGCCCTCACAACTGCGCATTTTGCTATAACAAGGATTTCCACCGATGTACATACCGTAAGCGTCCTCTTGAAGCAGTGCTTGATGAAATAAAATTTCTTGTTAAAAATCACGGCATGGACGGCGTTTATTTTGCTGACGAAATGTGGGGACGGAATCGCTCGGAAATGAGGCAAATCTGTGATAGCTTGCGAAGCCTTGACCTGAATTTTGTTTGGGGCTGCCAGACAAGGATAGGTGTTTTCAACGAGGATGATTTTAAATATATGTATGACTCCGGTTGCCGTTGGGTATTTTTCGGTGTTGAAAGCGGCAGTAAAAAAATACTCGAAAGAATGAACAAGCAAATTCCTTTTGACAGAATCGAAAAAACCTTTTCAAATTGCAGAAAAGCAGGAATCGTCGCAATCGCTTCGTTTATTGTGGGCTTTCCTGATGAAACAGTTGAGGATCTTGCAAAAACAGTTGAGCTGATTGAAAAGCTCGAAACGCCCCTTATTAATCTTAACCATTTCGCACTTGTGCCGGGTTCAGATATCTATTTTAAAATGGTTTCCGAAGGTAGATATTCAAAACCAACCGACCTTGCCCAGCTTAAGAATATAAAGCCGATTGAACGTAACGAATACAGCTTCACGTCAGTATCGGAAAAAGATTTGAGCGTTATCCGCTCATGGTATATGTGGCGAAGTTTTTCTGCAAAAAGTGTATCAAAAAACACAGAAAACTTTTCATTCGCAAAAAAAGTCGCAACAGATGCTATAAAGCAGCTTAAGCGCAGCAAGCTTAAGGATTTTACCCTTTCAATGATAAACTCTGCCTTTGAACTTTTTTCAATTATCTGGTATGCTCACGCCTACCCGAAAGTTATGAAAAAATACGGAATGGGCAAAAAATTCAAATAAAATAAAAGCGGTGTCACACGACACCGCTTATTTCTTTTGCCGCCTTTACGGCAGCATTATATAAATCTTCCTTGCAGGATTTGAGGATTTCATCAAAGTTTTTTTCGTTTTCGCAGGAAAAATAAAGCTCCGAAACTCCGAGATTTTTTATTTCCTCCGCGCCTTTGCCTCTGCTGCCGCAGATTGCAATAACCTTTTTGTTATGACTTGCAGCTCTTTGGGCAACGCCCGAAATCACTTTGCCGTTAATGCTTTGAAAATCCAGCCTGCCCTCGCCCGTTATTATCAGGTCGGCATTTGCCGCTTTTGCATCAAAATCGGCCGTATCAAGAAGAATTTCAATACCTTTTTTAAGCTTTGCATTGAGAAATGCAACAGCACCTGCACCCATTCCCCCTGCCGCGCCTGCGCCTTTTATTTGTGCCACATCAGCACCGCAATCCATGCGGATTACCTCGGCAATATGCCGCAAACCGCCATCAAGGCGCTTTACCATCGCTTCATCCGCGCCCTTTTGAGGAGCAAAAACATAAGCTGCACCGTTTTCGCCGTAAAGAGGATTTTCAACATCGCAGGCTGCAACCACAGAAACATCAAAAGAATTTTCCGGCTTTTTGATTTTTAAAATTCCGCAAAGGGTTTCGCCTGTCGGGATAAATACATTTCCGTTTTCATCGATGAATTTCCAGCCAAGCGCCGATGCCATACCTGCGCCGCAATCGTTGGTTGCGCTGCCGCCGAGGCCAAGCAGAATTCTTTTTGCACCGTGTAGCACGGCGTTTGCAATAAGCTCCCCTACGCCGTAGGTTGTTGCCTTTTCAGGATTTTTATTCTCGCCTGCAAGAGGCAAGCCTGCGCAGGCTGCCATTTCAACAACAGCGGTTTTATCGGGCAACATAAGATATTCCGCCTGAATTTTTGCGCCAAAAACGCCGCTGACATCCGCCTTTATCATTTCTCCACCCGCAATTTTGTGTAAGCAGGCGCAAAGCCCCTCGCCGCCATCGGCAGCGGGGAGCTTTGTTATATTTGCATTTTTTATTGTGTCGGTAAAAGCCTGCCCGATTATGTCACAGACCTGCTGAGCAGACAGCGTGCCCTTAAAGCTGTCGGGCGTTATAAGAATATTCATATTATTCCGCAGAAGCCCTTCTGATATATCTTTTGAAGAATGCAACACCCGAAGCAACCGTATCAACAGGAATTCTTTCATTGGTTCCGTGGGTGCAGCGAAGAAGAGGAACACTCACCCTATAAGGTGCATAGCGGTAAATATTATCGCAGATAGGCTCGTAGTAGCAAGCATCCGTTCCGCCCATTACAAGGTAGGGCGCAACAATGCTGCCCTTATTTTCCTGCATGCAGATTTCTTCAATGATTTTGAATGCCCTTGAATCCGTAGGCGAGAATTTTGACGCTTCCTTTGCCTTGAGCACCTTCACCTCAATATCCTTATTCCTGCAAACCTTGCGGATATGCTTCTCAACATCTTCAACGGTTGTGCCGGGCATCTGCCTGAAGTTTACCGTTATACTTGATTTCTGAGGAAGAACATTCGCCGCAGGGCTGCCCTGAGCCATGGTAACGGCTGTTGTTGTTCTTACGAGGCAGGCGGTGAAAGGAATTTTTGTCATACCGAACTTAAGCAGAGGATATAGAAGATTGAGGTTACACATAAGAAGCCTTGCAGGATATGTGCAGTTTTTGCCGATATTGGTGAAAAGCTCCTTAACAAAGGGAAGAAGCTCTGCCTTGAACTGATTGCCCTCAAGGTCCTTGATAACATTGGCAAGCTCTCCGAGACCCGAATGAACGGGAGGCTGGGATGAATGTCCGCCCTTTGCATTAACCGTGATTTCAAAATCGGTGTAGCCCTTTTCGGCAACACCTATGCCGACAAGCTCCTTATTGTTGAGAATACCCTTAACATTAACGGGGATAATTGCACCGCCTTCGTCAAGCACGCTGTCAAGATGAATTCCTCTCTCTTTAAGAGTTCTCATAATGTTCTTTGCGCCGCCGTCCTCGGAGGCAACAACCTCTTCATCCTGACCGAAAAGCAGATAAACATCTCTTTCAGGCTGAAATCCTTCTTCAAGAAGAGTTTCAACCGCATCCATAACGGCAATAAGGTGGTTTTTCATATCAAGAGCACCTCTGCCCCAGATAAATTCGCCGTCATTATGTCCGCTGAAGGGCGCATGCTCCCAATCCTGCTCCGTGCCCTCTGAAATGGGGACAACATCCTGATGGGCAAGAAGAGCAATAGGCTCAAGGTCATTTCTTGTTCCTTTCCAACGAAAGATAAGGCTTGCCTCCTGAACAACCTCTTTTTCAAGCTTCTTATGAATCAAGGGGAATGCTTCCTCAAGAAAAGCATGGAACTTATCGAACTGCGAAAAATCAATCTTTGACTTATCAGGATAGCTGATGGTGGGGATTGAAATTGCCTTTGAAAGATGCTCCTGACATCTCTTTGCATCAACCTTTTCCTCAGCAGGCTCACCGAAATCCTTTTTCTTGGGAACATAGAGCGCAGCCTTAACTGCAGTTGCAACGGCTGCTGCGCCGATTGCACCGGGGATAATATACTTCAACATAATCCGTATTCCTTTCAATAATTAATGTCAAACAAAAAATTTGCGCTGCACCCACGCCTTAAGGCGCCTGCTTTTTGCCATAAAGATAAAGAATATCATAAGCGAAACACAGCACGCCGTTACCGCAAGGGAAACAACAATCTGCAGCTTGTTGTTATAGAACATATTCATGCAGATTTCAACAACAAAGCTCATAACATTTATTGCACCGAGACCCGCAACGGCAATCATTGATTTGCTGCGGGGCCTCCTGAGCCAGAAAATAAACAGATTGCAGATTGCCCACAAAGCAATAACAACCGGAAGCACAATTGAGGTGAACCATCCGTTTTCAACGCCGTAATATCTGAACATATTCAGATAAGACAAAAGCGCAATGGCATCAATAGCAACCATAACAACCGGAATGTTCTTTTTCCACAACAGCGGAAAAATAAACCATACCCAGGCAACCGCAAAACCGCTGGCAATGAATTTTACAATTCCGCTTCTGAAAACAAGCACGTCCAGCACAAGGAGCACAAGATTGGGAATAACAATTATCAGCGAAAGAACGAATGCCCAATATTTTTTGCTCAGGGATTTAGGGATATCAAGAATTTCAGGGAATGCAGGAACCGAATTATCCGTTTTCTTTTCCCTTGGATTTATAACGGGAGTATCGCAAAGAGGGCACTCGGGGCAGCCCTTTTCAAGCTCAACTCCGCAATTTACACAATATGACATCAGGCGTCACCTCCCGCAATGAAATGTCGGTTGCTTTCAATTTTAACGGGTATTCCGAATTTGATAAAAGTTGTGAAAATTTCTCTTTGCACCGTCGTGTCTTCAAAAATATTTGAAACACTCAGGGCAAGAGTATCTTTATAGGACAAAGCGGCACACTTGGGAATAAGCATTCCCGGCCCCGTTGAAAGGCTCAGCTTTTCAATATAGGGCTCCATTTCCTTTGGGGTTCTGATAATGCCTACATTGGTTATCAACGAGCTTGTTGCCTTTTCGCCCGTTATTTTGTAGACAACGCTGATTCCGAAATCCTTGAGAAACGACGGAAGAATTCGCATCAGCGGATTTTTTTCAATGCCTGCATTGCCCTTAATCATTGCAAAAAGCTCTTTTTCATTATTAATATAGCGAAGATAAAGAGAAAGCTGCTTTGCAATTTCAGGGAAGGTATATTCGCCCATTTTCGGGTCAATCTGGAAAGAATAGCAAAGCATAAAGTTGCGCAAAGTTTCACTTTGGCAAAAATTGCGGACATTAACGGGAATCTGAACTCCGATATATTTCTCCTTATTCCACTGCTCCTGCTTTTGCAGATTATACATTACCCAAACAAGAATTGCCGCAATGTATTCCGTTACGGTCACACCCAATTCACGGGATTTTTCCTTGATTGCAGAAACGGGAATATAGCCCGTAGTAATATTCAGATGGTGCTTAGGCAGCCTTTTGCCCTTATAATGATAAGTGAATTTATAAAGGCGCTTCGCCTTTGCTTTTGACTTGATATTTTTGAGATATGCATCCTCACACTCGCCTTCGTGGGGCTTTTCGTTGATATCAAGCACTGCCTCACCGTTGGGAATATCCTTTCCCATAAGGCGAAGATAAACCGCAACAAGAGTCATAAAAAACCTTGATGCGCCGTAGCCGTCGGTCAGCGCGTGGAAGAAATCAACTGCAATGCGGTTTTCAAAATAATAAACCTTAAAAAGATAGCCGTTGTTTTCCTTCCATTTGAAGCGCTGGCAAGGGTTTGCAATATCGGGCAAAACAGGCGGCATGCCATAGGGATTTTTCTCAAGATAATGCCAGAAAAAACCGTTGCGCATCCTCACATCAAAGGTCGGAAAGCGGGGCATTACCGTTTCCAGAGCTTTCTGAAGCAAATCGGGGTCAATCTTTTCCGTCAGAGTTACGGATATACGGTAAACATTGGACCACGAGGATGTGTTCTGCCCCGGAAAGATTTTTGCCGCGTTATCAAGTTTATACCATTGCCGCTGGCGTAAAGGTATTTTTGCCTTCATATGTTAACTCCAATCAAAAAAAGCTGAGCTGAGTTGTTTTGGGCAGCGAATCAAAAGCTCCGCCCTCCTCAAGGGCAGCAATAATTGTTTTTGAAGCGCCTGAACGAAGCTGAAAATCTTCAATGGAAAGGAATTCACCGCCGCCGTCATTCCTTGCCGCCTCAAGACCCTCGGCAGCTCTGCCGCCGCAGCCTGCGATGGCCGAGAATGGCAAACGGATTTTTCCATCCTCAATAATATATCTGTTTGCAGTTGATTTATAAATATCAATGGGAAGAATTTCAACGCCTCTTGCCATCATTTCATTGATAACCTGCAGAGAGGTGAATGTACCTTCCTCTTTAGCGGTTGCGGTTTTCTGGTTCATTTTGACCTTAATTTCTTCCATCTTCTTTTTAACTGCTCCCCTGCCTGCAAGAACGGCAGCGGTGTCAATATCTTCACCTCGCACCGTCATATAGGTTGCATAATATTCAACGGGGCGGTACAGCTTGTACCATGCAAGTCGCATTGCGGCGCTTACATAAGCAGCCGCGTGAGCCTTGGGGAACATATACTTGATTTTCATGCAGGAATCAAGATACCATTGGGGAACACCGTGGTCAAGCATTTCCTTTTTATGCTCATCGGTAAGAAGAGCGGTTGCTTTGCCCTTTCTTACAATCTCCATGATTTTAAAGGCCATGCCCTTTTCAACACCCTTGTTAATGAGGTAAACCATGATGTTATCACGGGTACCGATAACCTCCGAAATGGTGCAGGTTCCGTTTTTGATAAGATCCTGAGCATTTCCTATCCAAACATCGGTGCCGTGGGAAAGACCCGAAATCTGAAGCATATCGGAAAAGTTTTTGGGCTGGGACTCAATAAGCATCTGACGAACAAAAGGCGTTCCGAGCTCGGGGAGCGAAAGAGTTCCCGTTTCGCAGTCGATATCCTCCGCGGTTACTCCGAGAGGCTCGGGAGTTGTGAGCAATTCATAGAGCTTGGGGTCACAAACATCAATTTTCATAACATTTGTTCCCGTTAAATCCTCAAGATGCTTATAAAGTGTGGGAACATCGTGACCCAGATTATCCAGTTTAAGGATTGTATCGTGAAGCGAATGGAAATCGAAGTGGGTTGTTCTGTGGATGGACTCTGCATCATCGGCAGGGTGCTGAATGGGAGTAAAGTCCTCCGCATCCATATCCGCAGGAACAACAACCATTCCGCCGGGGTGCTGACCCGTTGTTCTTTTAACACCTACGCAGCCCTGAACAAGGCGATCCGCCTCTGCTCTTGAAAGGGCAATACCCTTTTCGTCCGCCCACTTTTTAACGAAACCAAAAGCGGTTTTATCCGCAAGAGTGCCGATTGTGCCCGCCTTGAAAACATGGGTTTTGCCGAAAAGCTCTTCCGTATATCGGTGAGCATAGAACTGATATTCACCCGAGAAGTTAAGGTCGATATCGGGCTGCTTATCGCCGTAGAAACCGAGGAAGGTTTCAAAGGGAATGTCGTGGCCGTCGCGGTGCATAGGCCTTCCGCAGACGGGGCAATCCTTGGGCGGCATGTCGTAGCCCGAGCCGTATTCGCCCTTGTAGAAAAACTCGCTGTGCTTGCACTCCTCGCATATATAGTGAGGCACAAGGGGGTTAACCTCTGATATACCCGCCGCAAAAGCAACGAAGGACGAGCCAACAGAGCCTCGGGAACCAACATAATAGCCGTTATCCATTGAGTTCCACACCAGCTTCTGGGCGATGATATAAAGAACGGCGAATCCGTTTTTGATAATTGAATCAAGCTCTTTATCGAGCCTTTCTTTGATATATTCGGGCAAAGGATTGCCGTAGTATTCCTGCATTCTGTCATAGCAGATTTTGCGCAACTCCTCATCAGAGCCCTCAATTTTTGGCGGATAGGTGCCGTCGGGAATAGGCTTGATTTCCTCGCACATATCGGCAATAAGGTTGGGATTTTTAACAACAACCTCATACGCGGTATCTTCACCGAGATAGGCAAATTCCTCGAGCATATTCTGCGTTGTTCTAAGGTAAAGAGGCGCCTGCTCTGCGGCATCCTTGAAGCCCTGACCTGCCATAAGAATTTCACGGAAAATCTTATCGCTCTCTTCCATGAAATGAACGTCACCCGTTGCAACAACGGGAATTCCCATTTTATCCGCAAGGTGAATAATGCGGCGGTTGATTTCGTTAAGGTCTTCCTCACTGTCAACCATACCCTCACGGAGCATAAAAGCATTGTTACCGTTGGGCTGAATTTCAAGATAGTCATATAAACTTGCAACTTCAAGCAGCCTTTCTTCAGGCATACCCATAAATATTGCCTGATAAAGCTGACCTGCCTCGCATGCGCTGCCGACAATAAGCCCCTCCTTATGAGCAATAAGCTCGCTTCTGGGAATTCGGGGATGGCGGTAATAATATTCAAGATTGGATTTTGAAATAAGCTGATAAAGGTGCTTGAGGCCAATCTTATTTTTCGCAAGAAGGATTATGTGATAGGTAGGCAGGCGCTTAACATTGACGGGAATCTTTTCGTTGATTTCCCCAACATTTTCAACGCCATTTTCACTGCAAAGCTCAATCAGCTTTTCAAAAATGCGCGCAAGGGCTCCTGCGTCCTCATCTGCCCTGTGATGGTCAAATTTCGGCAGCTTGAAATAATTTGAAATTGAATCCAGCTTGTAGTTTTTTATACCTTCAATAAGGCTCTGCGCCATAACAAGGGTATCAATATGAGAATAGTTATACTCAATGCCGTTTCTGCGGCAGGTATGCTTCAAAACATTGGTATCAAAGGTTGCATTATGGGCAACAAGCACGCCATCGCCGCAAAATTCAAAGAAATTGCGGACTGCCTCTGCCTCCTTGGGAGCATTGGCAACCATTGCATTTGTTATACCCGTAAGCTCGGTAATCTTTGCGGGAATAGGCATTTCAGGGTTAACAAAGGTCTGGAATCGGCCTCTTTCCGCACCGTCAACAAACTTTACGGCACCGATTTCCGTAAGGCGCACTCTGTCCGTACGAAGGCCGGTTGTTTCAACGTCAAAAACAATGAATGTGCCGCTGAGGGGCATGTCCACATCCCCCGTTACGATTTTTGCCGAATCGTCAACGAGGTAGCCCTCCATGCCGTAAATAACCTTTATTCCGTGTTTCTTTGCCGCTGCAGCCGCTGCGGGGTATGCCTGAACAACGCCGTGGTCAGTTATGGCAACAGCCTTGTGGCCCCACTTCGCTGCCCTTGCAACCAGTTTTGAGGCATCCGTCAATCCGTCCATTGCGGACATATTGGTATGCATATGCAGCTCAACACGCTTTTCCTCGGCTGTATCCTTAACATCAAGCTCTTCAATAAGCATAACCGAGGTTGCTTTGATGCACTCGGTCTTTATATAGTCGTCATATTCAACATGACCTCTGAGCATAACAACCTTGCCGTCTGCAAGTCCTGCGGCAAGCTGCTCGCAATTCTGCGCCGCTTCAAAGATTTTGACCGTGTATGAATTTGTTTTATCAGTTATGTTGAAATTGATAATTTTTCGCTTGCCGTCGCGGGTTTCGCGTATATCAAGGGAGAAAATTCTGCCCCAGACGGTAACATTGCCGTCCTCAATTGAAATTCCGCTCAGAGGAACGGGCTTTGACTTGATTTTATTGCCGTAAATCACCTTGGCATTTGTCAGCGAAATAGGCAGGTCATCATATTCCTGCTTGGGCGCTTTAGGTTTTTTTGCTTCCTCTGCAACGGGAATTTCGATTTTGATATTATCCGCCTGCATCTGAACATATTCGGGAGAATCCAGCTTGGGTGCGCTTGCTTTACCTTTGATGGAAACGGTTACATGAACGCCAAAAACATCCTTGATAAACCTTGCAAGAAAATCCTTTGCGCCTGCATCGTTAAGAATATCCGCACCGTTAAACACCGCAATCTCAACAAAATCCTCACCGAAAGAAAATTTTGCATTTTCAAGAAAACCGTTTGCCGCCGCAATGTTTTCCTTCATTGCTCTCACAAGCTGAGGGGCGCATTTTTCTGAAAATGCACCGCGGTGATAACGGGTATCAATAACCGCCTTGTTAAGTTCAAGGGCGGCTTTTATTTCATTCTGAGCTGAAATAATAAAACGGTCTTCTATATATCTGTCAAAGCGAGCAGTTATGCTCAGCTTTTTTGTATCCTCATCAAGGCTGATTTGTTCAACAATGCCGCCTGCAAAGACCTCGCGCAGGCCTGCATTGATAAAATCGCCTATAAAATTTAATATACTGTTATTCTGCATTACGACCTCATAATTTATTAATTTCCGATATTAGCCTTTCAACCGCCTCGTTTTCAGGCACCTTGCAGATAATTTCGCCTTTCTTGAATATCAGCGCGCAGCCGTCGCCGCCTGCAATGCCGATATCCGCTTCCCTCGCCTCGCCGGGACCGTTAACAGCGCAGCCCATAACCGCAACCTTTATGTTCTTTTTGCAGCCCGAAAGACGCTCTTCAACCTCATTGGCAAGGGAAATAAGGTCAATTTTTGTTCTTCCGCAGGTGGGGCAAGAAACAATATCAACGCAGTCCGTTTTAAGTCCGATTGCCTTGAGAATTCCGTTTGCCGCCGCAACCTCCTTAACGGGGTCATCGGTCATTGAAACCCTGATTGTGTCGCCGATACCGTCAAGGAGAAGTGAGCCGATGCCGATTGACGATTTAATCAGCGCCATGTTGTGGGTGCCCGCCTCGGTTACTCCGAGGTGAAGGGGGTAATCGCATTTTTCGGCAACAAGCCTGTAAGCCTGCGCCATGATATTTACATTTGATGATTTAATTGAAATGATTATATCTCCGAAATCGCACTGTTCAAGCAAAGAAACATGGTTCAGCGCACTTTCGGCAAGAGCTTCGGCGCAGGGCGCGCCGTATTTTACAAGCAGCTCCTTTTCAAGAGAGCCTGAATTAACACCGATGCGGATAGGCACCTGCCTTTCCTTGCAGGCATTGGCAACTGCCCTGACCCTATCCATTGAGCCAATGTTACCGGGATTAATACGAATTTTATCAACTCCGGCCTCAAGGCTCGCGAGAGCAAGACGGTAATCAAAATGAATATCGGCAACAACGGGAACTGAAAGGTTTTTCTTAAGCTGAGCTATAAGCTCCACCGCCGCCATATCCGGCACTGCTGCGCGGATTATTTCGCAGCCCGCTTTTTCAAGCTCAACCGCCTGCTTAACGCTGCCTTCAATATCAGATGCAGGTCTGTTCAGCATTGATTGAACGGTAACGGGTGCATCGCCGCCGATGTAAATATCGCCAACCTTAACCTTTCTGCTCATTCGCCTTTTCATAGCTCTAACCTCTTATCAATCTTAAAATATCGCTGAAGGAAATAACAACCATCAGCAGCAAAAGAAGAACCATTCCCACTGCATGAACCCAGCCTTCATACTTTGCAGGCACGGGCTTCCTGAAAACGAACTCAATTGCAAGGAAGAAAAGCCTGCCGCCGTCAAGGGCAGGAAGTGGAAGAAGATTAAATAAACCAATATTTATGGCTATCATTGCCATAAGGGTGAAAAGATAGGTGTAGTCCGTTTGCTGAGTTGCAATCTGCGCTGCGTCCGCAATATAGGACACCGTACCGATAGGGCCCGAAAGGTCGCTTAAACCGTACTGACCTGTAATCAAATCAAGCAGGCTAATCCACACTATACGCCCTATTGAAACAGATTCCAGCGCCGCATTTTTTGCAACACTCAAAAACGACGGCTCAACGCCTCTGATAATGAAATCATATATAATCGTGATAGTACCGTCATCATTTTTCACGGTCTGAAAAGGAACTCCGTTAAGGTCAATCTTTTCGCCTTCTCTTTCAACAACAAAGTCAATAACTCCGTCCTTATCCCTTGCCATCAGAAAGCTCAGGTCATATTCGGAATAAACCCGTTTACCGTTGATTTCCCTTATTTCATCCCCTGCCTGCAGATATTGACTGCTGACTGCATTCTCCTCAAAGGAATGAATTTCGGGAAGGCCGATGAGATTTGACTGCGAAAGCATAATTGCAACGATTATTGCACCCATAATCAGGTTAATAACGCCGCCTGCGGCAATGATTATAAACCTCTGCCATGCAGGCTTGTTGCAGAATGCTCTTTCATTTTCACTTTCTTCATCCTCGCCCTCCATGCTGACAAACCCGCCAATAGGGAAAAGGCGAAGAGCGTATTTGGTTTCACCCTTTTTGAATTTAAAAAGAGTCGGACCCATACCCATTGCAAATTCATTGACCTGAACTTTAAAAAGCTTTGCAAAGGTGAAATGACCAAGCTCATGAAAAAAGATAAGCAAGCCAAAGAAAAGTATGGCAACAAGAATAGGCCATACCTTTCCCCAAACCGCTGCAGCGGACATAAGTGTAATTATTTTCATATGAATAACCTTTCTGTTTCGGCGCGGACAAGCCTATCCGTTTCAAACACCTGTTCAAGAGTATAATCCGAAACCTGAGAAACGCAGTCAAAGGCAGCTTCAACCGCCTTGGGAATATCAAGAAAACCGATTTTGCCGTTTCTGAAAAGCTCATTTGCCTTTTCATTTGCCGCATTAACCGCTGCAGGATAAAGACCGCCTGCTTCAAAAGCCTTTCTGCATAAGTTTATGCAGGCAAAGGTCTCGTAATCAGGCTTTTCAAAGGTTAATGTTGCAGCCTCGGCAAGGTCAAGCTGACCAACGGGGCTGACATAACGGTCAGGATAAGTAAGCGCATACTGAATGGGTATGCGCATATCGGGTAGACCAAGCTGGGCAACAACCGAATTATCAACATATTCCACAAGGGAATGGACAATGCTCTGCCTGTGAACAAGAATATCAATATCAGCAGCCTTCATTCCGAAAAGCCAGGCTGCTTCAATAAGCTCCAAGCCCTTGTTCATCATTGTAGCAGAGTCGATGGTTATTTTTGCGCCCATGCTCCAATTGGGATGCTTCAGCGCCTGAGCAAGGGTTACCTTTTCAAGCTCTGCCTTGCTTTTGCCGAAAAACGGACCTCCCGAAGCAGTTAAAATTAGCCTTTTTATCTGATTTTTGCCATTACAACCCTGAAGAGACTGAAAAATTGCGGAATGTTCACTGTCAACGGGTAAAATATCAACTCCCCTGCTTGCAGCGGCATCCATAACGATTTTTCCGCCTGCAACAAGGGTTTCTTTATTGGCAAGGGCAATTTTACTGCCCGATTCAATTGCTGCGAGGGTAGGTGCAAGGCCTGCAATGCCCACAATACTGTTAAGCACGGTATCCACACCGCAGCGCGCACATTCCTCAACTCCCTCAGGACCTGAAAAAACTTTTGTTGCTGTGTCTGCAACTCTGATTTTCAGGTCTGCTGCTGCCTTTTTATCTGCAACAGCCGCAAAACGGGGGCTGAATTTTCTGATTTGTTCCTCAATTATATCGGTTCTTGAGTTGGCGGTCAGCGCCGCGACCTCAAAGCCCATAAGCTGAGCAACCTCAAGAGCCTGAACCCCTATTGAACCCGTTGAGCCGAGAACAGCAAGAGTTTTAGTCATCATATCAATCCTTAAAAATTTATTTACCTGCAACTGCAAGGCCAATCTTGATTATTGCATAAAGGGCAGGCATTGTTACAAGGAAGCTGTCCATTCTGTCAAGCACGCCGCCGTGACCGGGGAAAAGATTGCCGAAATCCTTTTCGCCGAAATTGCGCTTGATAACGGAGGCGGAAAGGTCGCCGCACATACCGAGAACGGAAAGAATAATTGCTGCAACAATTACCATCCAAAGTTTAACCGTATCAATCACGAAGAAGAAACGGTCACAAACAAGGTAAGTTCCTGCGCAGAAAATAACCGTGCCCACAACGCCGCCGATTGCACCCTCGACGCTCTTTTTGGGGCTGATTTTAGGCGAGAGCTTGTGCTTACCGAACCTGCTGCCGACAAAATATGCCCATGTATCGCTCATCCATGCGCAGTACATTGCGCAGAGAATGAGGAAAACACAGTGTGAACGCTGGAAAAGCTCGGGATAATCAACACAGAGATCTCTCACCTCAAATAATGTTCCCAATGAGCCGGGGATTGCAAGAGACCCGAAAAGAGCAAGAGCAACATGCTCAAACTTTGTTTTTTCATAGCCCTTAAGCATAATAAGAAGCAAAAGGATTACATAGCCGATAATAAGCACAGAGTTAGGCACGGGAATATACTGCTGCAAATCAAAATCCACAAATGCAGGGCCAACGGCGGCACCTATCATCGAAACCGCAGTCAACACCTTGTTTTCACATTTTGAAACGCGCATCATTTCATAAGCCGCAATGGCCGCTATGATTCCCATTGGAATGCTCATAACGCCCATGTAGCCCAGACCAGTGAACACAAGCAGCATTATTACTATTGCTGCACAAATAAGTCCTGTTATAATTCTTACTTTCATATTTCTTCACTCTCTTACTGACAGATGATTTGCAAACAATTCATACGCCGCCAAACCGTCTGTTCCGTTTTGCATAATCTAAAATCGCCTTATCCAGATCATCGGATGTAAAATCCGGCCAGAGTATATCGGAAAACCAGAATTCCGAATACGCCGCCTGCCAGATAAGGAAATTTGAAAGACGGTATTCACCGCTTGGCCTGATAATCAAATCCGGGTCAGGCTGTCCTGCAGTGAAAAGATTGCCGTCTATATCATTCAAACCAATATCGTCCGCTTTGATTTCTCCTGCCTCAACCTTTTTGGCGATTGCCTTAACGGCATGGAGAATTTCATCCCTGCCTCCGTAATTCACGGCAAGGTTAATTGTGATAACATTTTTATCCGACGAGCTTTTTTCAAGCTCATCAATTAAGTTTACAATATCCTCGGGCAACGCACTTCTTTCACCGATATAACGGATTCGCATGCCCTTTTCTTTATTTTCTTCTTCTCTTTCCTGCGCCTCAAAAAGATAATCTCTGAAAAGATTCATTATTGCCGCCACTTCGTCAGCAGGGCGCTTCCAATTTTCGGTTGAAAAGGCATAGAAGGTCAGGCATTCAATTCCGATATCCCTGCCGTATTCACAAATTGCGCGAAAAACCTCCGCGCCCATTTTGTGGCCCTCGCTGCGGGGCAGACCCCTTTGCTTTGCCCATCTTCCATTGCCGTCCATTATAATTCCTATGTGACGTGGCAATGAAATATTTGCAAGTTCTTCCTTTGTCATTTCAACCTCTCCTTAAGGTGAACGGAGTAATCCAAACTGTGATTTTCAAGGGCTGATTTCCGCTCACCCATCGTTAAAATACTCGCCTTAAAAACTGCGACAGCAGAAGGCGGAAAACCGCCTTCTGCATAGTTAACTCAGATAGCCATAATTTCCTTTTCTTTGTCTGCAGAAATCTTATCAATTTCTTTGATATACTTATCTGTGATATCCTGCAGCTTCTTTTCTGCAATCTTAAGGTCATCCTCTGTGATTTCAGATGCCTTTTCCATTTTCTTCACCTTATCAATGCAGTCACGTCTGATTGAACGGATTGCAACTCGTGAATCCTCGGCAATTTTCTTAACTTCCTTGCCGAGATCTCTGCGGCGTTCCTCTGTAAGCTGAGGGAATGTGAGGCGGATAACCTTGCCGTCATTCTGAGGATTGATGCCGATATCCGATGTCTGGATAGCCTTTTCGATTGAATTGAGCGTTGATGAATCCCAAGGCTGAATAACAAGAATTCTTGCCTCTGCAACCGAAATAGCAGCCATCTGGTTGATCGGTGTAGGTGTGCCGTAATAATCAACTCTCACTTTATCAAGAACCGCTGCGTTTGCTCTGCCTGCTCTGATTGCACCGTATTCCGAGTTAAGAACACTCACGGTCTTTCCCATTTTTTCTTCTGCGAATGCAAATACTGTCTGCATAAAATTAGCCCTCCTTAACTATTGTTCCGATGTTTTCGCCCAGCACCGCTTTAACGATGTTTTCGGGGTTTTCAAGATTAAACACCAGAATAGGAATATTATTGTCACGGCAAAGCGATGCTGCCGTTGAATCCATAACTTTAAGGTCCTTTTCAAGAACCTCACTGTGGGTAACAACATCATATTTAACCGCGTCTTCAAACTTGTTGGGGTCCTTATCATAAACGCCGTCAACATTTGTTGCCTTAAAGATAATATCTGCCTTGATTTCAGCAGCCCTGAGCGCTGCGCAGGTATCGGTTGAGAAGAACGGGTTACCCGTTCCGCTTGCAAAAATAACAACTCTGCCCTTTTCGAGATGACGGACAGCCTTGTTCCTGATATAGGTTTCAGCTATCTGATGCATTTCGATTGCGCTCTGAACCCTGACATTTACGCCAAGCTGTTCAAGAGAATCTGCAAGAGCAAGGGAATTCATAACAGTTGCCAGCATGCCGATATGGTCTGCACGTGTTCTGTCCATACTGCCGCCTGAACGGCCTCTCCAGAAATTGCCGCCGCCGACTACAAGACCAACCTCAACACCCAGCTTTGTAAGCTCTCTGACGGATTCGCAGATTGAACTGATTGTGTCAAAATCAAAGCCGTGACCCTTGCCGCCTGCAAGCACCTCACCGCTGAGCTTGAGCAAGATTCTTTTATAAACCGGTTGCATAATTAACACCGCCTTCAATTATATGTACCTTTCAAAACAATCACCATATAAAAATTTTTGTTTTAAAAAGTTATAGTTATTATATATTTTACTTTATTTAAGCCAAAGTGTAAAGCATTATTTCGCATTTTGTGCAACTTTTTACTTGGTTTACCACTTTATTTTAACTCATCGGCCAACGAAATGTATAAATAAGCTGTTAATTATTTCAAAATTCTTGCTATTATAATTGTTTTATAGTATACTAAATAAGTATATTGTTTTGAACAGGTGACAGAAATGAAGAATCTGATTTTAAGAAACACCCCTGAAATTGCAGATATGTTTGAGCTTCGCAGCATTGAAAGCGCTGACGGACTTGATACATATGAAGTATTTTGCGAAAACGGAAAAATTGTTATCTGCGGCAACTGCAAAATCAGCCAGGCCATGGGCTATTATGCATATCTCAAAAAGCACTGCGGCGTTAACCTTTCCCATTGCGGTAACAGAGAAATTTCGGTTTCCTCCGCGCCTCTTTTTGACGGCAAAATAACAAAAATTATAAAGCAAAAAAGGCGCGTCTACCTGAACTACTGCACTGTGGGCTATTCCTTTGCATTTTGGAAATGGGACAGATGGGAAAAAGAAATTGACTTCATGGCAATGAACGGCATTAACATGCCCCTTTCCGTTGTTGGCAGCGAAGCGGTATGGTACTACACCATGCGCGACTTCACCTACAGCGAAACAGGCGCGCTTTCATTCCTTTCAGGCCCTGCTTTCTGGCCGTGGCAGCTTATGACAAACATTACGGGATATTTTGCACTTACAGATGTCAAATACATCGAAAGCCGCCTTGAGCTTGGCAAGCAGATTATTGACCGCGAGGTTGAACTTGGAATGACCCCCATTCAGCAGGGCTTTGCAGGCACGGTTCCCGCAACAATTACCAAACTGTTCAACAAAGTGCGCCTGAGAATGGTTCCCTCATGGTGCAATTTCCCCATAACATATCAGCTTGACCCTACCGACCCGATTTATAAAAAATTCGGCAAGGCTCTTCTTGAAAAGCAGCGCCAGCTTTTCGGTTCATTTCATTATTATGCATGCGATCCCTTCCACGAAAACAACCCCTCAATCAAAACAAGGGATTACCTCTGGAAGGTTGGCAGGGCGATTGATACAATGTATCAGGAGTTTGACAAGGATTCCGTTTGGGTTATGCAAAGCTGGTCACTCAAAGAGCAGATAGTTAAAGCTGTGCCCAAAGAAAGATTGCTGATTCTTGACATCGACGGCACAAAATATAAGGATCATGACAACTTCTGGGGCTATGAATTCGTGCTTGGCAACATCCATAATTTTGGCGACAGAAACACCCTTCACGGCAGCATCCAGGCTCTTGCGGATAATGCATACTCCAAAATTGAATGCGAAAATTGCTGTGGCACAGGTCTGTTTATGGAGGGAATTTTCCAGAACCCTCTTTATTACGACCTTGCATTCCATATGCTTACGGAGGAAGATGCTATTGACCTTGACGAATGGCTCAGGGATTATGCATATCGCCGCTACGGCAGCAAGGAAAAATGCCTTGTTGACGCCATGATGCTTCTCAAAGGAAGCTGTTACAGCAAGAATTGCACAGGCAGGGAGACAGGTTCCGCAATCTGCGCCCGCCCCGCAACCGACCTTCGTCACACTGCCCCCAATGATTTCAGGGAGCTTCGCTACGACAACAAAACCCTTTTCAGGGCTGCGGAGCTTTTGCTCAGCGCTGAAAACGCCGCAAAGGATGGCTTTGCCTTTGACGCCTGCGACCTTGTTCGTCAGGTTATGAGCAACTATGTTTCAAACCTTTACGACAAAGTTATGTACGGATTCTACAATAAGGATGTCAGCATTTTTGAGCGCTCATCCAATGCTTTTCTTAAGATATGCCTTGAGGTTGATGACCTGCTTCAGACCAGACCTGAGCTGACACTTCACGAGCATCTGAAAGAAGCAAGAGAGCTTGCATTCACAGAAAAAGACCAGCAGAATTTCGAGCTTAACCTGCTTGCACAGATTACAGTCTGGGGTCCTATGGCAGATTCAGTTAATTACGATTATGCCTGGAAGGAATGGGGCGGACTTATCAAAACATATTATGTTAAGCGCTGGCAGAGCTTCTTTGAAAGGCTTGCATATGAGTTTCCCAGAAGAGGAAAATTCTCAACAACAACAAGAAAGCAGCACTGCGAAAGAAACATTTACAGAGGCAACCAATTCTATAAAAGCTATGCCGAATTTGAGCGCAAATGGCTTTCAACTGCAAATCCTGAAGCGCCAACCGACGGCAACACAGTTGAGATGGCGCGCAATATGCTTGAAAAATATAAGAGAGCAATTCTTGAAGATTAAATTTATAGGGGCTGTTTTACAGCCCCTATTTTTTATACCTCATCCGTTGGCTATGCCGCCACCTTCTCCTCAAAGAGATGTTTTTTACATAACAATGAGAAAGCCCCCGACCGAGGTCGGGGGCTTTTTTTGATTAATGGAAAAATTTTAGCTTTCAACAACCTGAGCTACAGGGCCGTGGCTATTCTGATCAATCACATCAGCAACACCGTCATTATTAAGATCGATATCGGTGAGGGTGTAGTGGCTGATGATGAGCTGAAGGTCTTCAATGTCAGCCGCGCCGTTGTGAGTTACGTCAGCTGCTTCGAACTTAGCTTCGCCCATGATAGCGTTTGTGTTTTCATTGTTATTGATGTAATACTGAAGTATTGAAGCATCAGTACCGTCGATACGGGTATCACCGTTAAGGTCGCCGTAAAGAACTGCGAAGTATCTGAAGTTCAGACGACCCTGGATACGTCCGTCAAGTCTTGCATCAGTACCTGAACCGCGGGAAGCATTTGTTCTTGAAATTGTTCCGTCGCCGCCGGTTGTCATACCGGTGAGTTTAAGGCCAAGTGCATCAATAACTGACTGAGCGTCCATTGTTCCGTCGCCGAAGCCAACGCCTTCCTCAAGGCCATAGATGTGACCATACTGAATTGAGTTCTCATAAACAGTGGGAAGGATAGTTACGATATCGTCTGCTTCAGGATTCTGACCAAGGCTGGGAATTGTCTGATAAACAAGGTTCTGAATAGCCTGGTTAAGGTTAGCAGCAGCAAGGTCGATTTCTGCCTGATACTCTGAGTCGTAGTTAAGCTTTGAGCCTAATACATTATCATATGTGCTGCCGTCATAGTCGGTGTAAACAAGAGCATCTGTAAGAGCAGTTACAAGCTCTGTGATACCTGACTTAACACCGAATACGGGATCATCAAGGTAGGGGTCAGCAAGGATTGATTCTGCCATTGCAACGAAGGAGTCAATCTGAGCCCAGTCAGCGAAGCCTGTAAATTTAACAAGCTGCTGCCATGCCTTAAGAACACCTTCATAAGCTGCAGTAAGCATTGACTGAGTGATACCTGAAGCGAGGATGTTGCCGCTCTTTGCTGCAACGTAAACGTCTTCTGCAAAGTCATATGCATCTCTGAACTTCTCATAGGAAGTTGTTGTGTACATCTTAACGATGCTGGGAGTTCCGTCTTCGTTCATGATCTGATTGCCGTCTTCATCATATTCGAAGCCGTAGTTTCTGCCCTTAGCGCCCATGTAATCATTATAGGTAAGGTCAAGAACCCACTTGATCATTGTTACTTCAGCGGTAAGAGCACGGCCGCTTTCAGCCTGCTCAATTCTCCATGAGCATTCGTCGATTTCATTGTAGAGTCTTTCTCTGTTTGCATGAAGAGCTTCAACATACTCATAGTAACCGTTTGAGATTGCGATTACCATTTCGTCTTCATAGGTATCGTCACCCATTATGCCCTTACGTGCGCGGTTTGAAATATCAACAGCATCAAGAACGGGAGCAGCTGCATGAGTATAAGTGCCGTTTGTGAATGTCATGCTGCCGTCAGTGATGAGCTTGAACTTGGGTCTCTTGAGAAGGTAAGCGGTTGTGCCGTTGGTTGTAGCGTCGCCGTTTTCTTCAACATATGCTTCATAGGTGAAGCCGTTTGCATCGAGCCAGTCAGTAATTGTTGCAAAGTGTTCTTCTGTAAGGTCGTTCCACTGGAGTGAGCCGTTGTAAGCACCGTCACCGTTGAGAGTGATATCGAATTCGAGAGTGCCAAGGATAAGGCGAACAATCTTTTCGGTATCTTCAACTGAAAGGGTTACATTCTGCTCGGGATCAATACCTGCTTCAACTGCCATTGCAAGCTGTTCGAAGGCCAAGGTTGTGAAATCTGCAGAGGTGAGTTCTGTTACCGGCTTACCGGTCAGCGAAGAGATGAAGCCGGTCTTTCTGCCGGATTCTCTGTTCTTATACAGCTTACCGTCATCAACATTATAGTAATAGAATGTGTTTGCATTTCGTGTAAAATAGGGATACATTGCATTGGGAACCGAGGGATCACCGTCTGCATAATAGGTAACTTCGTTTTCTGTTACATCGGCGGTAAGATATCTGCCGTCGCCGTTGGTGTCAAGAAGGCCTGCAGTCTTAAGCTGAGACTCAATATAGAACATATACCATTCGCCGTAAGCATCGCCGAGGGTATCTACAAAGCCATTGTATTCATCGATATATTTTTCAGCGTTTTTCTTTGCATCGCCTTCGTTGTTGTAGTAGTAGCCTGAGTTACCGAAGTCTTCATAGGCGAAGAACTTGTAGTCATCATCATAGCTTACGAAGGGAACATCTGCGGTTCTTGTTGTAATCTGAGCATATGAGAAACCTGAATATTCATTATATGCATTGCCGTTTTCGTCTGTTTGAGGAGTAACGTTCTTTGCAGATGTGAGATAATCGGTTGCGAAGTATATGCTGTAGATATAAGTTCTTTCTTCCTCGGGAAGGGTTTCATCCACACATTCGGTTGTGTAGTAAGAATTCTTAAGGTTGTCAATAACATCCTTAGCTTCCTGAAGGCTGCTGTAGGTGCCATAAACCGTTCCATTGCTGAGAACAACATCGGTGCTTACACCGTCAGCATTCTTCATTGCGGTTGCTCTGCCGTCTGTTGCAGCTTCCGCATCAGCTTCGTTAGTGTATTCCTTAACCTTATATGCATTTACATTGTCATAAAGGTCTGAGAGGTAATTCTCAAGGTCTGCAACCTTATAGTATGACTCGCCTCTGTTGTTAGCATCAAGATAACCTACATCATAAGGTCTTGAATATGATGATGAAACAACAAGGGGAAGAATCGTGCCAAGGAGAGGATTCTTATACTTATTCAGAAGGTCAAGCAGGTTCCAAACAAGCTTGGGAAGACCTGACTCTGTGCTTGAGCAATCAAGAATTTCATTAAGAGTTGTGTAGGTTGTTGTGTTGTTTGCCATGCAGACATTGGTTCTGCCTGAGGGCTCGAGAATTGCATTATCATTGAAAACAAGAGCAAGAACACGGTCAATGATGTTAAGAAGAACCTGAGTTACAGATTCGTTAAGCTCGCCTTCGGGGTTAACGCTGAGAAGTCCGAGAATACCCTGAAGGTTAAACTTAATGAGGTTACCGAAGAGCCACTCATTGAAGATCTGCGATGAGCCGTTAAGCTCGGGCAGCCATGAAGCGGGAAGGAACTTGAAGAGGGTGTTATCGATAAGCTCATAAACAACATCCCAGTTTGCAGTCTCCTTGATTGTTCTTGTTGAGAAGTTGCTGTAAACTGCATTAACGGTTGAAGTCATAATAGACGCAAAGATACCGGCAGGGAAATAATCATCGCTCATATCGCCGTTGGTATCAACGCCAGCAGTTTCAAAAGCCTTGTTAGTTTCATTCCAAGAACCGATGAATGCGGGCATATACTGAGTAACAGCCCAAAGAAGGAATTCACAAGCAAACTGCTCAAGAGATGTGTCTGTTGAGAACTTGTGTGAGTCAGCGTTAAAGTGGAATACACCGTTGAGTCTTTTTGCAGCGAAGGAACAAATGATATCAAGAGCTGCAGTGGGAACTTCAACGCTTCTGTATTCAGAAACGGAACCGTCCAATGCCTTGATGGGGATGGTCTTCATTGTTGTATAGGGAAGAGCCTCAACAACTTCGCCGTCTGCAAGAGTGATTGATGATGAAAGTGAACCTGAAGTTACAAGCTCATGATAAGCATCAAGGCGCTCATAATAGTTATTCTGGGGAACAACAGGAGCTGCCAAAGCTGCAAGACCGTAAGCAAGAACTGAGGGGATGTCAGTTGTCCATTCGGGGAAGTAGCAGCCGTCGATGAAATCGTTAACTGCGAGCTTGATGATATTTGCGAATACCATGTTTGTTGTGATAACATAGTTGGGTCTGATAAGGTCGCCGTTTACATCGCCGTTGCCGTCGGCATCAATAAGAGTAACCGATGATTTATCATCAAGATAGCAATAAGCAATAGGAGTTGTTACGCCGTCAGAGTCTGTGATGAACTCTGTGGGATAGATAACCTCATTGGTCTCATAAGTTACATAGGTCTGGGTAACCTTGGTTTCATCGAGCGAGCTTACGAGGTTATAGTTTTCATCGATAAACCAGCTTTCGTTAAGCTGATCGGGAGTGTAAGCAAGATGCGATGAACCTGAGAAAAGACCAAGGCTGGGAAGGAGGTTGATAAGAAGACGGGCAACGTCATTAAGGAGTGACATGAAGTTATCCTGAATGTGAAGTCCGTAATAGTCGATAAGAATGAATGAATCAAGTGCGGGATAAACGCCGTTGGCTGTGTCACCTACAAGGAGCCATTTAAGGAGCTTTTCCAGCCTGGGGATGGGATATGAATTCTCTTCTTCTGTGTAGGTGATTTCGGGAGCACCGTTGGCAACAAGAAGGCCTTCAACCGCACCAAGGATGATTGCAAACATTTCATCCTGAAGGATTGCAGGGTCACCCATGGGGAATTCTTCGGTTGCTTCGATTTCGAGCATATCGAAAAGCATGTCATAAAGCATATCGTAAAGCATGCCGCCCATGAGAGCCTGAATAACGTTGTTAACGAGCTGATAGAAGCTCATCGTTGCAGTTTCGGTTATGCCGTCCTTATTTCTGTCAACAGTGATTGTTTCGCTGCCGATTGAAGCTCCACCGGGCTGATTTGCGAGCGCAGGCATAAGAGGCTCTGCATTGATACCGAGCATTGAGAAGCCGCCGCTTGCAGCATCATTTCCTGTGCCATCGACAAGAGCCCAGTTGATAAGCTGCTGAACCCAACTGTCAAGAGTTGTGCCGTCGGGAGCTGCAGTTGCTGTTGAGTCAACAAGCAATGTGTAAAGAAGGTCTCTGATAAGAGCCTGGGTGTTTATACCGTTTTCAACGCCTGCCTGGGTGCCCCATTTAGGTTCAACAGGAAGAAGGTCCGTAAGCATATCGCCGAGAAGGCTCTTAAGAAGTGAACCGAAGTTGAATGTACCGCCAAGAATGCTCTGAAGCATACCCTTCTGGTTTGTAATCCAGAGAACAAGCATTTCAAGAACATCCTTATCCTGTGAAGTACCGCTGTATCTGCGCTTATCAACATCAAGACCTGCTGCCTTAAGGCCTTTGGTTCCGTCAAGAAGGTCACCGAGAAGGGTGAGAGCATCGGCAATCTTTATAAGACCGCCATCTTCAAGACAGTAGAAAACACCGGCAAGGGACTTGATGAGGGCATCAACGCTTCGAAGGTCAATTGCTTCTCTGCCGTCCTCATCGTATGAATCGGCCTGAGCAAGGAACTTGTCAAGGTTGATCATAATGTTACTTGTGAAAATGTTAACACCAAGGTCAGCCATATTGTTCAGGTCGTCAACGTCAAGAACAATGTTTGCTTCTCCGAGCATTTCGTCCAACATGTCAAGAACCCATGTTGCACCCTTTTCATAGGAGAAGTAGTACTTCTGGCTACCGGAATCACCCGGAACGTTCCAGTCTTCAGCAGAGTCAAGGTAAGCATATGATGAAATGCTTGCCGAGCCGAAGATCATGAGGGCTGCCAAAAGAACTGCCAAGAGTCTTTTTGCCTTTTTCATAATTTTGCACCTCCATAAAAATAACGCTTGCGCGCCGAAGCCCCTGCAAAAAGGGCCCCTTATGTTCGGGCATTTTAAAATGCCTCAATTTACAATAATTACTTTATAAATGAGTTGTTACGTTCTCCCTGCAATTGTTTTAATTTTTTGTAAATAAATTATGAACAAATTATGAATTCAGCGATTTTTTGTTTATGATTTACAAACAAAAAAGTCTTATTTTGTTAACTTTTAACAAGGTGTTTAAATTTCTTGCTGATTTTAAAATCGAACTGTAAATCAGTTTTTTGTTTAGTTTTGCAGATTAAAAGTTGCCTGAAAAACATTATTCTGCATCTCATCTGAGGGTTGCGCCGCCACCTTCTTCTCAAGAAAAATGCTGTAAAATGCAGTTGAAATCGGTGTTCACATACCCCTCTGCGGCGCTGAATCAGATTCCGTTTTCAGCAATAAAAATGAGCTCGCGCAGGTCAGAAATAACACGGGCGTTTGCCGAATAAAGCCTTTCACGGTTCTCATGGCCGCTTGTTATCAGCGCGCAGTCTGCGCCTAATTCAGCCGCCATCTCTGCATCGTGCTCCAAATCACCAACAACAAGAGCGCAAAATTCTCCGCTTTTTTTAAGGTATTCAACCGCCCTTTCAATCTTTGACCCTGCATAATAATCCGACGCCCCAAGCACCGCTTCAAAGCGGTCGAATATGCCGTATTTTTTGACATTTGCGCAAAGCTGCTCATTATTTGACGATGAAACAATTGCCTGCTTTACTCCCTTTGAAGCAAAATAATCCACCACCTCAAGAGCATTTTCCGTCAGCGAACAGGAATCAAGACGGCTCAGGTAGCCATTATTATATTGTTTTATAATATCGGAATAATCCTCATTCTCAAGGTCAAACACCTTTTCATAAAACTTGATGATGGGCACGCCGATGCACTCCCTGTAATAATCAACACCGATGGATGGCCTGCCCCGCATTGCAAGCATATCGTTAACGCTGGCCAATGAGGCACTGATATCATTGAGAAGCGTTCCGTTCCAATCCCAGATTATATGAGTATATTTCATTGGCACTCCTTGAATAATATTAATGTTTTATTTATAATAGAATACGGTGATTGAAATGAATACGTTTGAGAAAATCTATGAGGTAGTCAAAAGAATACCAAAAGGCAGGGTTGCAAGCTACGGCACAGTTGCAGCTATGGCAGGCAATCCGCGGTGGTCAAGGGTGGTCGGCTATGCACTGCACTCAAATCCGCAACCAAAGATAATCCCCTGCCACAGGGTTGTTACCAAAAACGGCGAGGTATCAAAGGCGTTTGCCTTTGGCGGCGAAAACATGCAGCGTCTGCTGCTCAGCGAGGAAGGAATTGAATTTCTCCCCGACGGCAGAATAGATATGAAAAAACATGAATGGTCAGGGAGCGATGACTTTTGGGCTGATTAGGCCGTCATCCGAAATTATTACACCCTGAGGCTCAAAGCTCTCAACCCTGTCAAAAAGCGCTCTGCTCTCCGCGGGGTCGGTAAGAAGCCTTGTTTCGCAATTCTTCTGCTCAAGAGGAACAATCAGGGCTTCTGTTTTTATATCACTGTTGATTCTCAATGTAATAACACAGGAATCAAGGCTTTTGCTGTTGAACCAGAAATTGCCCACGCTATATATAACAGGCACTCCGTTATAAAAATCCATTCCCTGCAGGCAATGGGGATGTCCGCCGATAACAGCATCAACACCTGCATCGATATACTCGCGGGCCATGGAAATCTGCTGAGCGTCCAGCTTGGTTGTGTTTTCCGTTCCCCAATGAACATAGGCAACAAGAACATCGCACTGCGCATCGGCAGCCCTGATTGCCTCAAGGAACTTTGCGCTGTCGTAAGTACCCATAACACCAAGGCTGTTTTCATCGGCAATGGGAGTAAACCGCACCTTTTCCGCGCAGCTTGCGGCAACAATGCCAACCTTGATGCCGTTAACAATAAAATAATGGCCCTCGGCAGCCTCCGAAAGATTCATGCCTGCTCCGACATGAGGAATGCCGGCAATATCAAGGTTTGCAATGGTATCCTCAAAGCCCTCCCGGCCGTAATCATAAACATGATTATTGGCGAGCGAAACAATATCAACACCCATTTGGTTGAAAAGCTGAAGTCTGTCGGGATGCACCTGAAAAGTCCATGTTTTATTTGGAAGAGGAGCGCCCCTTTCACCGACGGTAAATTCATTGTTGATAAGAAAAACATCAGAGGATTTAAGATAATCAACAACGGCAGTATCAATGCAGTTAAGCACTCCGCCCATTTCGCTAGCGTGCACCATGGGGCGGAAATCGGGGTCAAAAAGAATATCGCCCACAAAAGAAACCGTAAAGCTATCCTTACCGTTGAAGCCGAAATCGGAGATATTATCTGATTCAAGTTTTCCCGCAAGCATATCGGAAATAACATGATATGAATAACCCGTCACCTTAAGCCATGTAAGCTCGGTATAAGTTCCGCTGTCAAGGGCATCTATAATCTGCTGCGCCTTCTCCTCACCCATTGATTCAAGGAATACAGCCGTCATTTCAACGCCGGTTTCGGCCTTGATGGTCTCCGCGGCTTCGGCAAAATCAAAAGCCTCTGCCTGCGCCTGAATATGAGCAACATAGCTTTCGCTGATATTAACCTTGCAGGAGCAAAGCGTGCATAACATTAATGTTATAATTATGGATTTATATATTATTTTTTTCATTGATTATACTCCCAATACCTCTTTCAGTTCAATGATTTCAAGCAGCTCAAGGCTGACCGCCTTCAGATATTCAAGAATTTTTTCGTCACGGACAAGGTAAAGCGCCGCCTTGCGGACTTCCTTGATAAATGACGGGTCAAGAGGTTTTTGCTCCCTTGCAATGGGACACATACCCGCCCTCGGGTCATAAATAACTTCAACTTTAACCTTGCCGTCCTCCTCGGTCACAAGGGGAAAAAGGGGAAAAATGCGGCAGGCAAGGGGTCTTTCGGCTCTGTTGCATTCACCGGAGCAAATCACCATGGGGTAGCCGTAATTCCCCTCCGTTTCACAGATTTCAAAGCCATATTTGCCCCGAAAAAGCTCTTCCTCATAAGGAAAAAGCCACATACCCTGACTGTCACCCCTGCAGCAAAGGCCGTCGCAAAGCCTGCCGCAGTTATAAAAGCCAAGAGGAGTTTTATGATAAAGGCGCTCATACGCTTCGCGCAGAGCAGGATTTTTAATTTTCATCAAAGCGTAAGCATCCTTTCCGTAAATGCCTGAAGCGAAAAATCGCAGAGAGTTTTGGGATGTGCAAGATATTTTTTCAGAAGAAGGCGGACATTCTCCTTTTTCTCCTCTGAATTGTCATTAAGCAGGGCGGTTGCCGAAGCAAGCATTTCATAGGCGATTTTCTGCTTTTCAATCCACGGAGCAAGCTCAGAAAACGCCGGATTATCAACGGTTTCAAGATGTTCAAGGCATCTGCCGAGCCTACCCAGATATTCCGCCATAGCAGCCTTTGCGCCCTCTGCATCTCCACCGAAAAACTTCTGCTGAGCATCATTGAGGACAGCATTTAGCATAGGTGAATTTTCAACCCTGAGGCAGGAAAATAAAAGGTTATCAAGGAAAGGCTTAACAGTTTCCGATTCGTCGCCGAGAACAATTTTGCAGGCCTTCTGCCACGAATCAAAGCCCTCATAGGAAACAGGATTCCAGAGATAATCGCAGACAGTCAGTAAAGGTATTTTACTTGACAAACAATATTCCATGGTATTAGAAATAAGGCCCTCGGAATAGCGGTATAGATCAGGCTCCCTTCCGTTTATGTAGCCCATATGCATTTCATTCTGCATTTCGGCATCGTTAACGGGGAAGTTATCCCAATAAAGCGGCTTGCGGTTGGTTGAATTTTCAAAAATAACAGCCTCGCGCACCGTAAGCTGCTGAGAGCAGATATTGCTGCCCGTCCAGAAGATTTTTATTGAGCCGTCAAGGCCTCTGCCCAGCTTAGAAATATAATATTCATCGCCCTTGCCGTGATACTGCAGCGGGCAGACCGTCAGGCGGCATTGAGGGTTAAGCTGCCTGAGATAATCGTAGAATTTATTGGAAACATGGATATGAGCATTGACCGCCTCACCGCAAAAAGCAGCCTTATCCTCATCAAAATAAAGATTATCGGGAATATCATCAAGAAGGAGTCCGAAATTGCGAACACCGATACTGTAAAGCTGTTCAGCTTTACGCGTCAGCTTCAAAAAATCAGCCTCCGATGAATATTTCATGCTCAGTCCCGGAGCAATGCAGAAGTAAAAATCCACAAAATTTTCGTTGCAGATTTCGATAAGCTGCGAAAGCTCCGCAAGTTCTTTTTCGGGGTATAATTCATCCCATTTATCACGGTGATAAGGGTCGTCTTTCGGGGCATAATAATGTGTGTTCATTCCGTAAAATGACATCATCATAAGCATTTCCCGGCGATATTCAAAACTCCACGGACTGCCGTAAAACCCTTCTATATAGCCTCTTTCGGCAAACAGAGGGTAGTCCTCGGCAGTGCCTGTGAAGAACTTTTTCTGCCATTTCATCTGCACAATTCTGTTCATTGCACGGAAAAGACTTTTTCTGCCCGAAACGGTGAGGGTGAGGCGCAAACCGTCGGCACTTTTTTCTGCATTCATGAAGAATTTCTCATCGGTTATTCTGCGGGTTTCTTCAATGTATTCCGTACGGCGTGAATTTTCCTTGACAATATGGATGTAAAGCACAGTGCCTTTACAGTTATCTCTCGACGGTCTTGCATAAAATTTGCTCACATAGTCGCTGTCAAAGCCGGTTACGATGATTTTTTCAGGCGAAAAATCAATCCATCCGGTAATATTTGATTTCTGAAGGGCAGGATAAATCATAAGGACTTAATCTCCTTGATATATTTTTTCACATAGGCATCGTTTATTTCATCTCCGCCGTCAACATTGCTGCTGGAAAATACCTCAGGCACATAGCCGTCCTCAACCATCATTTCAACCGCGCGTGCCTCAATTGCATTGAGGATTGCCGCACCTGCCGCAGTCGATGTAGGCGCAACATTTCTGCCGATTTCCTCAATTTTCATTGATGCATCGCCCATGCAGCCGCAGTTATCAATCACAACGCTGCCCAGCTCATAGAGCTTTTTGCCGCTTGAATGCCTTGATTTACCCTGCATAGTGTGCTCCATATTGGTAATTACAACAGTTTTAACTCCCCTGCTCTGAGCAATGAGCCCAAGGTCAATGGCAACGCCGTTTCTGCCCGAATTGGAGAAAAGAAAAAGTATATCTGTATCTTTAATGCCATGCATATCAAAAAGAATTTCTCCGTAGCCCTCAAGGCGCTCAAGAGCAGTGCTCTTCGATGCACTTTCGTGAAGCATAAGCCCCGTTTCAAGAATGGGGTTAACATTAACGAGGCCGCCTGCACGGTAAAAGATTTCTTCCGCAAGCATATGGGAATGACCCGTGCCGAAGGTGTGTATTCTGCCGCCGTTTTCAAGAGTATCCGCAACAGCGCGCGCCGCCGCCTCAATATTATCGCCCTGCTCGGTTGCAATTCTTGCAAGTATTTTCTGAAGATTATTGAAATATTCAGTTGCTTTTGTCATAACACAGCCTCCGGAAAGTTTTTTATTCCATTTTACTCGCTATTATGTAAAATATCAAGTTTTTTACGAAATTACTTTATTTTTATTACCTTGTATGCTATAATCTACTAAATTTGAAACGAAAGGTGTCCCTTTATGAAACGACAAAGCGGTATTCTGATGCACATTTCCTCCCTTTACGGCGATTATTCAATCGGCACATTCGGAAAAAGTGCATATGAATTCATAGATTTTATCCGCGATGCGGGCTTTTCTGTCTGGCAGGTGCTGCCCTTCACGGTTACGGACGAATATAATTCGCCCTATAAATCATTCTCGGCATTCGGCGGCAACCCTTATTTCATTGACCCCGAAATGCTTTGTGAAAAAGACCTTATTTCAAAGGCTGACCTTGAAAACTGCAAGCAAACCACGCCCTACTCATGCGAATTTGAAAGGCTGGGCAAGGAGCGTTTGCCGCTTTTAAAAAAAGCGTATCACAATGTAAAAAACATGGATAGAATTGATGAATTCATTGAAAAGCATCCCCGCATTGAAGCATTCTGCCGCTTTATGACTCTTCGCGAACAAAACGGCAATAAGCCCTGGCAGGAATGGAAAAACAACGAAATAACCGATACGGAAACTCTGGGAATGTGGAAATTTATTCAGTATGAATTTTTCAGGCAGTGGTATGCCGTAAAGGAATATGCAAATTCAAAAGGAGTAAGCATAATCGGCGATATTCCCATTTATGTTTCCGATGACAGCTGCGATGTTTGGGAAAACCGCAATCTTTTTCAGGTTGATGAAAATGGCTATCCCTCAAGGGTTGCAGGCGTGCCGCCCGATTATTTTGCAGAGGACGGCCAGCTCTGGGGCAACCCCTTATATGACTGGGATGAGCTCAGGAAAGACGGCTACGGCTGGTGGAAAGAAAGAATTGACCACGCTCTTGAAATGTTTGACGGTGTAAGAATCGACCATTTCAGAGCGGTTGAGGCATATTGGTCCGTTGATGCAAGTGAAACAACCGCAAAAAACGGCGTTTGGATAAAAGGCCCGGGCATTGACCTTGTAAATGCAATAAAAGAGGGGCACGAGGATAAACTGATTATCGCCGAGGATCTGGGCGACATAACGGACGAGGTACGTCAGCTTGTTGATGAAAGCGGCTTCCCCGGAATGAGGGTTTTCCAATTCGGTTTTCTTGATGACAGCAACAGCATTCACATGCCTCATAACTACATCAGAAATTCCGTTGCATATTCGGGCACTCACGATAACAACACCCTTTTCGGCTTCCTTTGGGAAAGCAGCAACGATGTGCGCAGGCGTGCCCTTGATTACTGCGGATTCGGCGGCGGCGATTGGGGCGGCGCAACTCCTCTGCTTTTGCGCGCGGTCTTCGCAAGCGTCAGCAACCTTGCGATTATTCCCGTTCAGGATTTCCTGATGTACGGCTCCGACACAAGAATAAATACACCGGGCGTTGCAAGCGGCAACTGGAGCTACAGAGTTACAAAAGAGCAGCTTAACGGCGCAAACACTGAGTTTTTCAAATCACTTAACAGAATATACAGAAGGTAAAATATGAAGGATTTTTTTAATTTCAGCGAAAGAATAAAGGCGGCAAGCAATGCCGCCCTTGAAAAAGCAAAAACAAAATTTGGCGAGATAGATGAAATCACCGAATACAATCAGCAAAAGGTGCTTTCCGCATTCATAAATAACAGAGTGAGCGAAACGGATTTTGCAGGCTCAACGGGCTACGGCTACGGCGATACGGGCAGAGAAAAGCTGGACAGAATCTATGCGGATATCTTTGGTGCAGAGGATGCAATTGTGCGCCACAGCTTCACCTGCGGCACTCATACCCTTGCGGTTGCCCTTTTCGGCGTGCTTCGCCCCGGTGACACAATGCTCTGTGTTACGGGCACACCTTATGACACAATTCACAGTGTTATAGGCTTAAGCGGCAGCGGAATGGGCTCTCTTAAGGATTTCGGTGTTAAATACGAGCAGGTTGACCTTGGTGCAGACGGCATGCCCGATATGGCAGCCATCGAAAAGGCTCTTGAAATGAAGCCTAAAATGGTTTACATTCAGCGTTCAAGAGGTTACAGCCTGCGCCCCAGCCTTTCCGTTGCGGAAATAGGCGAAATCGCAGAGCTTGTTCACTCAAAATGCGATGCGGTTGTTATGGTTGACAACTGCTACGGCGAGCTTGTTGAAAAAACAGAGCCTACTGAGGTTGGTGCAGACCTTATGGCAGGTTCTCTCATAAAAAACGCTGGCGGCTCAATTGCAAGAACGGGCGGCTACATAGCAGGCAGAGCAGACCTTGTTGAGCTTTGCGCATACAGAGCAACAACTCCCGGCCTCGGCAAAGAGGTAGGCTGCACTCTTGGCGAAAACAGAAATATGTTCATGGGCATTTTCCATGCACCTCATGTTGTTGGCGAAAGCCTTAAGGCGGCCGTTTTTGCGGCGGCACTTTTTGAAAATTTCGGCTTTAAGGTTACCCCTTCAAGCGACGAAAGCAGACACGATATTATCCAGGCGCTCTGCCTTGAAAATGCAGACAGGCTTGTTGAATTCTGCAGAGGAATCCAGAGCGGCGCTCCCGTTGATTCATATGTTACACCCGAGCCCTGGGATATGCCCGGCTATGACAGCAAGGTTATTATGGCGGCAGGGGCATTCATTCTCGGCTCATCAATCGAACTTTCCGCAGACGCTCCCCTCCGCGAACCTTTTGCGGTGTGGATGCAGGGAGGCATCAACTTCCATTCGGCAAAAACCGCAATTATGCTGGCAGCGCAGGGCCTTGCAGAGAAAGGGCTGATATAAGTGGAATACAAAGGAATAACCCGAGAGGCTCTGTTTATGCTTGCGGATAACCGTTTCAGGGATTCAAAGGCATATTATGAAGAGCACAAAGAAGAAATAAAGAACAATGTTACAATCCCCATGCGGCAGATTGCCGGAATCATCGGCGAGGAGCTTCTTTCCCTTGACCCGATGATGAACACAATCCCCACAAAAATGGTTTCCCGTGTGCGCAGGGATACACGCTACACCAAGGATAAAAGCCTTTACCGCGAAAACATGTGGATTATGTTCATGCGACCCAAGCACGAGTGGAGAGGCTACCCCTGCATGTGGTTTGAGGTTACTCCCCGTGAATACACAATGGGCGTCGGTTTTTACGGCGATGAACCGGGGCTTTTGGAAACCTTCAGAAAAAATCTGCGCGAAAGACCCGAAGAATTTGCAGAGGCTGCGGATTTGTGCATTAAGGTCGGCTCATATTTTATGAAAAGGCAGTATAAAAGGCCTTTCGCAGGCTGCCCCGAGGGACTTGAGCAATATTACAATGCAAAAGACATAGGCTTCATCACCTTTTCGGGTCAGCTCGAGGACCTTGAGAATGACAGAATCATTGAAATATTAAGAGGCACATTCAAGGCATATTCACCCATGTATAAATTCCTGCTCAGCGTTTCTGACGAATATTTCGCAAAGGGAGAATGAAAATGGATTATTCAAAATTCAAAAGCGGCAGCGACATCAGAGGCTATGCACTCGGCGATGAAAACAATCCGCTTTATATGGATGACATGATGATAATGCGCTGTGCGGCGGCATTTTATCTGTGGCTCAAAAACAAATCAGATAAGAATGAGCTTTATATTTCCGTGGGGCACGACAGCAGGCTTTCTGCGGAAAGAATAAAAAATGCGGTTATCAAGGCTCTCACATCAAACGGCGCAAAAGTTGCTGATTGCGGCTTAAGCTCAACCCCTGCAATGTTTATGACGACCGTTGATATGGGCTGTGACGGCGCAATACAGATTACCGCAAGCCACCACCCCAAAGACAGAAACGGGCTGAAGTTTTTCACCCGTGAGGGCGGCCTTGACGGCTCGGATATTGCTGATATCCTTAAATCCGCTGCTGAAATTGAAAATCCCGCAGGCAGTCAAAACGGAGAATGCACACCCTGCAATTTTATGGAGCGTTACGCGGAATTTCTGCGAAATATGATAATTGAAGGCGTTAACAGTGAAGCCGACCGTGAAAAGCCCCTTAAGGGAATGAAAATTGTTGTTGATGCAGGCAACGGAGTCGGTGGATTTTATGCAAAGGATGTGCTGGAGCCTCTTGGTGCAGATACAACGGGCAGCATTTATCTTGACCCCGACGGTAATTTCCCTAACCACGCGCCCAACCCTGAAAACGCCGAGGCTATGGAATGCATTTCAAAGGCCACGGCAAATGCAAATGCAGATTTCGGCGTTATATTTGACACAGATGTTGACAGAGCAGCCTGCGTAGGCAAGGGCGGCTTTGAAATAAACAGAAACCGCCTTGTGGCTCTTGCTTCAAAGATTGCTCTTGCATCCTGCAAGGGCGGCACAATCGTAACGGACAGCGTAACCTCCGACGGACTTGCAGAGTTTATTGCAGAAAACGGCGGAAAGCACCTGCGCTTCAAAAGAGGCTACAGAAACGTTATCAACAAGCAGATTGAGCTTAATTCGCAGGGTATCCCCTGCCCCCTTGCCATGGAAACCTCCGGCCACGCCGCATTTGCGGAAAACTATTTTCTTGATGACGGCGCATATTTGATAACTAAACTGATTATTGAGGCGGCGGCCCTTGCAAAGCAGGGCACAAGCCTTGAGGACTTAATCGGCAGACTTAAAGAAGCAGAAGAGGAAAAAGAGCTTCGTTTTAAAATTCTTTGCGAAAAATTCAGACCCGAGGGCGAAAAAATCATTGCTCTTTTTGAAAACGAGGCAAAAATCCACATGGGATGGGCTGCCTGCAGCGATAACCACGAGGGCATCCGAATCAATGCGGATTCATCCTGCGGAAACGGCTGGTTTCTTATCCGTCTGAGCGTTCACGACCCGATTATCGTGCTCAATGCGGAAAGCAATGAAAAAGGCGGAATAATGAAGATGTGCAAGGATATTTATTCCGTCATCTCAAAAGCTGAAAACCTTGATTTACTTGACATTTCGGCGTTAACCGGATTTGTAAAATAAAGGAGAAAATAAATATGATTGACAAGATTATCACCGCTTTTTTTGCCCTTGTAACGGCAATCCTGACAATTTTCTATACCCCCACACCCGTTATAAACATTAACCCTTCAAAGTTACCCGAGGTTGAAAAAACTCAGGATATTACCGTTATGAGTTACAACGTTTATTACAAAACTCCCGAGGAAAGACAGGAGAATGTTGTTGCGAACATCCGCAATAATAACCCCGATTCTTTCGGTCTGCAGGAAGCAACTCCCGAATGGATTGAGGCAATTGCAGCCGCGATGCCTGACTATGCATATGTGGGCGTTGGCAGAAATGCAGACGGCAGCGGAGAGGCAAGCCCCGTGTTTTATAAGAAAGACAAGTATGAGCTTGTTGATTCGGGCACATTCTGGCTTTCAAAAACTCCCGAAAGGCCTTCAAAGGGCTGGGATGCAATGTTTAACAGAATCTGTTCATATGTCGTTCTGAAAGATAAAGAAACAAAGTTTATTTATGCCCATTTCAATGCTCATTTTGACCACATGGGTGTTATTGCAAGGCTTGAATCCGTTGCTGTTGTATCAGATAAGATTTCAAGAATATGCAACACATTCCCCGTTGTTTTCACCGGCGACCTTAACGACCCCGAGGGCGGTGAAATGTATAACAGAGTGCTTGAAACCGGCCTGCGCGACACAAAATATCTTACAGAAACCGCCGATGACAAAACTACCTTCCACGGCTATTCCGACCTTATGACAAAAGAAAAGCCCATTGACTTTATTTTCGTCAGTGCAATGGCAACAAAGGTTGAAACCTACAAGGTTGATACAACAAAATATGACGGCGACTATGCATCCGACCACCACCCTGTAATTTCAGAAATGACACTCTATAACGGTTGAAAGGAGCTTTGATTTATGCTTTTTAAATTCGGACAGATTATAGTTTCAATTCTCCTTGCAATCTCTTCACTTTTTACCGTGCAGGTGCCTGAAACGCCCGTTGAGCCTGCCCTGCCCCTTGTTAACGTTAACCCTAACTCAATTGCAGAGCCTGCAATTGAGCAGGAGATTAAGATAATGACATTTAATGTTAAAATTACGGGTGACGGCTTACAGTCAAATGAAAACAGACTTCCTAAAATCACAAAAATAATCCGTGATTACATGCCCGATTCATTCGGCCTTCAGGAGGCCGACAAATGGTGGGTTGAGAACATTGCCGCTGAAATGACGGAATATGCCCATATTGAAAGATACAGAGATGACGGCATTGAGCTTGGCGAATCCTGCGCAATATTCTACCTTAAGGATAAATATGAGCTTGTTGAATCGGGCCATTTCTGGCTTTCCGAAACTCCCCACGAGCCTTCATTCGGCTGGGATTCGGGCTGCAAAAGAGTAACCACATGGGTAATTCTTAAAGATAAAGCAAACGGATTTACATATGCACATTTCAACACACATTTTGACAACATAGGCACCACGGCAAAAGCAGAATCCGTTGCTCTTATTTCTGCAAAGATCGCTGAAATCGCTCCCGATATTCCCGTTGTGCTTACGGGAGATTTCAACAGCCGCGAAGGCTCCTCTAACTATGAAAATCTGCTTGAATGCGGACTTAAGGACACAAAATACCTTGCTGAAAAATATGACGACTGCGCAACATATCACGATTACAATCCCTTTGTTTTCAACACAAAGCCCATTGACTACATATTTGTTAACGGATATGTTTCATCGGTAAAATCAAGCAGAGTTGATTCAAGAACGGTTGACCTTGTTTATCCCTCAGACCATTTCCCCATAATTGTTGAAATGACACTTTTTAACGGAGGTGCAAAATAATGTACAGAGTATTGACTTTTAACCTGCTTTGCGCAGGCAAGGACGAAAGAAAATGGGAAAACAGAGTTCCCAAGGTTGTTAAAATCATCAAAGAGGCAAGCCCCGATTCCTTCGGCGTGCAGGAGGCTCACTGGGAATGGATGCAGGCATTGGCTGAAAATCTTCCCGAATATGCCTATGTTGGCGTTGGCCGTGAGGACGGCGACAAAGACGGAGAATTTGCCGCAGTATTCTATAAAAAGAATAAGTTCGCCGCAAGCGAAAGCGGTAACTTCTGGATTTCCGAAACTCCCGAGAAGCCCTCGAAAAGTTGGGATTCTGCCTGCACAAGAATGGCTACATATGTTAAGCTGACGGATAAAGAAAACGGCAAGGCTTATGTTCACTTCAACACTCACCTTGACCATATTGGCAGAATTGCACAGATTAACGGCGCAAAAATGATTCAGGAAAAAGCGGCATCCTTTGGCGGAGTTCCCGTTGTATGCACAGGCGATTTCAATGTTTATCAGGATTCCGACTGCTATAACACCATGGTCAGCGGAAACATGAAGGATTCCAGAAAGCTGGCCCCCGACAGCGACGAATGCTGCACCTACCACGGCTTCAGACCCGAAGAAATTCAGGCAAGAATAGACTTTGTTTTTGTTGACGAGGCAACGGTTAGACCTGTCAGATTCAAGGTTATCAACAAACTTGTGGACGGCGATTTCTATTCCGACCACCATGCAGCATATGCAGATATTGAACTGATATAAACAGTAAAGGCAGAGGATTTCTCCTCTGCCTTGTTTTTTATTCACCTATCATTACGTTACCGAGTTTAATGTTGAAAACAAAATCTTTCTTTGTTCCGTTATCATCAATAACAATCTTGATAACATCGGGGTTAAGGCGCTCAGCGGAAACAATCTTTTCGTCGGTTTTCTTAAGGTATTTCTTAAGCATTGCCATCTGCTCAGCATCGTAATCACCTGCATTATCGGAAACGAAAAGAACGTTACCGCAAAGGTTATTGATTCTTGCAAGCAGTTTTTTCTGCTCAAGGGTAAACTTAAGATTGTTTTTTCTCAGGAAGAATACATCGGGGTCATTCATGAACACTCTGCCGTTAAGGTGACGGCGGAATATCGAATTGTTGATTGCGCTCTGTGCGCTGAGCATTTCATTTGAAACATGGATATGGTTATAAATCTTGCCCTTATATGTAAGGTCAACATCGCAGCTGATTCGGCAGGCATCGCAAACGCCGATTGCGGCGCTCATGGGAATACCGCAGCCGAGAAGCAGCTTATCGCCTACACATTCTCTTAAGAACTGCATTGCCTCATACATGATTTCGCCGCGGCACTTGCCGTTTCTGGGGGTTACGCATTCGCTGTAAAGGAAATCCAGCTTAACCATATCGTAGCCCCATTCGTTAAGAACAACATCAAACACTTTCTTGATATATGCCCTTGCTTCGTCATTGTAAAGGTCAAGCGTGTAAGCGCCACCCCATGCAATGCAGCCAAGCTGAGGCTTGCCGTTTTCCTTGATGAGCCAATCGGGATGCTCCTTGGCAATTCTTGAAACCTTCTGGCAGCTGAAGGGAGCAATCCATATGCCTGCCTTGTAGCCCTTTGCATGAACCTTATCGGCAATGTACTTCATGCCGTGAGGGAACTTTTCGGGGCAAGGGTCAAGCCAATCACCAACAAAAGGCTCATAGCCGTCATCAATCTGGAATATGGAAACCTCGTCCTTTGCGGGGTCAAGGCCGTTAAGGTCACGGAGGATGATGCTCTCATCAATCTTCTGGAAGTAGTTGTACCACGAAGTATAACCGCTCATCGCACCGTTTCTGGTTGCGGGCATATCAAACAGAGCAAAGTACTTATCAAACACTTCGTCGTATGTACCTTCAAAATAAACAACGTCGAACACCTGCCAAGGCTCGGTTACAGCTTTGCCGAGAGCATCCTTATGAATTGAGAAATAATTCTCGTTCATCTTAACTTTGAAATAGGTGTAGCCCGTTTTCTCGCTGAGCGAGCCCCAGAGCTTCATCTTTTCGCCGTTGCGGATATAAGTGTAGCCGTGGCTGTGGATTTCGCCGGGCTTTTCGGTGTATTCAACAATTCTGTCATCACTTGTGATGCTGGCGTAATGCCTGAGATAGGGATGAATATGAGAGAGCTTGATTGTGCCCTTCATAACATCGTTTCTGTTATATTCCTTTGTGTAGGTCCATGACTGGTAGCCTGCGCCGAAGAAAAGGTCATCCGCCTTGAAATCATAGGGAAATTCAACATAAAAATCAACCATTTCAATGTTGCACTTGGGATTCAGCTTAACAGAAAACCTTTCCGCAGTATCAACCACCTCAAGGGAATAATGGTCGTTTTCAAGGTCGTTTGAAACAATGCCGATGCCGTTGCACTTGTAGCTGATTACATATTTTTTATTCATACCGCACTCTCCTATTTTAGTTTTACCAAATTATTATAGCAGAGAGTATAAACTAATTCAAGGGGATTGCAAACATTTGAACCCGAAGAATGTTTATAATCTTAATTGACTTTAGTTCACCGATGCTGTAAAATTATTATATAAATGTTTTTTGGGAGGAATAAATATGAAAAAAACAATTGCAATTCTAACCGTTTTCGTTATGCTTATCTCATTTGCTGCCTGCGGCAAAAGCGATAAAAATCAGCCGTCCGCCCCGAAAACAGATTCTTATTCCGAAACAACTCCTGCGGAAACATCTGATATTGCGGATTCAACAGGCCCCATTGATGTGACACATTCTGCAAACACAACCGAAACCGCAGCTTCAACCGAAGCTGCCGCCGACCCATCGGAATGGACAAAGGAAGAAATTATTGATTTCTATAAAAAGGCTGCCGAAAAATCAAACCCGAAGGCCAAATCAACTCAGGTTATGGTGCTTGATGAGCTGATTATTAACGACGGCGACGGTGCGCTCGGCTTTTTTATTAAGATTCTTGAACCCGCAATAGCTTCGGTCATCGAGAAAAACGCCTTTGATTTTGACGGCATAACGGGCGGATTTGCAAATCTTGAAGCCTCTGATGCCAAAAGCATAAGGGCATACAAAAGCGGAGAATACACCGTTATTGAAATGACCATGAATGAGCAGACCGACGGCATTCACGGCGATGCATATGCAGGCTCGGTTGGCCATGCTATAACAGTGCTGGGCGATATTTCAAAGGTGCTTGCCGAATTCCCCCAATTTGATGTTGATGTTGAGAATGCTGATATTGATGTTCACTATGTCAACGCCACGGTAAAGGTCAGAATCAACCAAAACGGCATAATTGAAAAAGGTACATGGAAATACACCTGCGACCCCGAAATAAGACACCTTGACATCAGCGGCATTATGATTGACAAGGCGGATGCAAAAATTGATTACATAATAACCGTTGGCGGTGGATTTTAAAAAAACAAGGGAGTGACTCATCCGAAGTGAGTCACTCCCTTGTTATCATATTTGCTCTAAAATATACTGCTTGACATCTTCTAATTTACTCTTTTCCCAATCCTTATTTTCCGCTTTTTCGGCAAGGGGACAAAGAATAAAGAAATCAAGGGTTTCGCCCGGCACACGGCCCGTTCTCAAGGGCTCTGCAAAGTGCTCTGCCCATTCCTCCTCGGTTGCATTTGCAAACCGCTGAGGATTAAGATAGGTCATCTGGCGTTTCGTGGCGGCGATGTGCATTTTTGCCGAAAGGGGCGAAAGAAGATTGAATTCATCCTCCTGCACGTCGGTAAAAATCCTCGGCAGCGGTGCTTTCACAACGTGTTCGGGCCCACGGAGAATTTCAAGACCCATCGGCTCCCACGAATATTCGGATTCGGTAAAGTTAATTTTTATAAGCAGTCCGAATTCCGTATTATACTGTGAACGCTGATAATCCGTATCAAAAATGAAATTTCCCAGCGAATAAAAGATAATTTTATCGCCCACCGTTTCGTAATTCATGGGCACATGGGGATGATGACCTATAACAATATCCGCACCCATTTCAAGATACTTATGGTAACGTTCTCTTGTATAAGGCGAAGGCAACGGAGTAAACTCCTCCCCTGCATGGGCAACAACCACACACCAACGGCAGGTTTTTTTTATCTCATTTATGGTATTCTGAATTTCGTCAAGGTCGCTCCAACTGTAGCATCCCGCCTTGTTTTCATCCGCTTTTCGGCATGCACGCTGATATCCTACGCCGAACATACCGATTCCGCCCGCTTCGTCAAGAATTACAGGGCGCCTCGCCTCGTGTATATTCATGCCTGCGCCGATGGTTGCCGCGCCGTTTGCCTTTGCTGTTTCAAGGGTGCTCTTTATGCCGAATTCGCCTGCATCCATAATATGATTGTTGCAGATGTTCCATATATCGGCATTCATTTTGTTCAGAACCTTCACGGCCTGGGGGTCAATAGTGTGCAGAAGCTGCTGAACGCCGCCCTGAACCGTGTTTTGCTCAACGGGCGCAACGGGACCCTCCACGTTTGCAACAACATGGTCAGCGCTGTGAAGAAATTCAAGAATCTCAGATGAAAGAAGTTCATCGTCGTTCCATTGGCCGTACATATATCTGTCAAAACCGATATCTCCGGTAAAAACCAAAGTTGATTTATCTTTCATAATGTTTTCCTTTCAAGCATTAAAGGTGACATTATAATAACACATCTGAAAGAAAAGGGCAAGATTTTCGGTACTTTTATTATTAGCTATCAAAACAAATTGAACATAAAAAAACAAAAAAACGCTGAAACCCTTATGATTTCAACGGAAGTAATCTATATAAAAAAAGAAATAGCCCTTGACTGATGTTTCTTTACACAATCAATCAAGGGCTATTTCTGATAACTCTTAGTATCTAACATCTTTGGGTAACCTCTCTTTCATAATATTGTCCAACCTTAAATTATTCGATTTTTAATTTTCGCTTCCTTTAAGATTGTAACTTCAGACCTTTTGATTTCAAATATTTTTTGAGTTATTTGAATCTTTGGGTCTTAAGGTTTTTACCTTCTCATCGGTATCACCCTTTCCTTGACTATAATATAGCATAGATTTTTGCGGTTTTCAAGACGGAAATTTGTACAAAGTTAACCTGTTTAAGTTGTTTAAAGTGCAGATTTTTGGTTAATATGCCAATTGTTTTTTGTTTTCACATTGACATTGAATCAATGATGTGTTATCATTAAACTGTTGGGGTCTATAAGACCCCTTCTTTTATTTTTAAAAGTCCTTGCAGGCAATAATCGTTTGCAGGTGAATGTTGTGTTTAGTTTGCCGCAGATTGTTCCCACGGACTAAAAGCCTTCCCTCGGAAGGTTTTCTTAACGCCCTTTCGAATCCCTTGCATAAAAACTAAAGGACATAGCTGATGCTATGTCCTTTAATTGGCGCGCTGCAAGGGATTCGAACCCCTGACCTTTTGGTTCGTAGCCAAACACTCTATCCAACTGAGCTAGCAGCGCATATTCAGTTTTAATCGGTGAGTTCCGATTGCCAAAGTATATTATCACATCCCACAGAAAAAATCAATACCTATTTTAAAATTTTTTGATTTTTTTCAGGTTTTTTAAAAAATCGGTGTTTTGTTGAAAAATTCTTCGTTTGGTTGAATTTGATTCTAAGAACGCGTTATTGTTTTTGCGGAGCTTTTGAGGTATTATGAAGCCAAGCTGATCAGTCAATAACTCTTTGAGGTGATTTTATGACAATTTATCTTGGTGAGACCATAAAGCGAATGCGCAAGGAAAGGGAGCTTACCCAGGAAGCTCTTGCGAACTTTCTCGGCGTATCATACCAAAGCATCAGCAAATGGGAGCGAGGTGAAAGTTATCCCGATATAACAATGCTTCCTGAAATTGCCGGATTCTTCAAGGTGAGCATTGATGAACTTCTCGGCATTAATAGGGCTGAAATTGAACACGAAATAAATTCAAAAATTGCAGAATATGATAATCTGACTGACCATAAGCTGATGCAAGAAATCATAAACGATTTAAAAACAAAATTTCCCAATGATTTCAGAGTGTTAATCAGATACCTTGGTTGTCTTGTAAGATTTTCAGAAGATTTATCCGCTGTTTCTTCCGAAATATTTGCAATTTACAATAACATCCAGCAAAACTGTACGGATGACAGAATAAGGATAAAGGCAAAACGGGCAATGATAGAATTTTACCGTTCACAGTTAAACGATGAGAATGCGGATGATATATTTGAAAAATGCGAAAAAATAATCCGTGAAATGCCCGATATGCGTGACAGCCGTGAAATGTTCTGCACTTTTTATCCCGAAAATCATCCCGAACACGATATTAAAATTCAAAATGCTATTGAGGAAAGTTTTTTGCTTCGCACAACATTTTACTCTCATTTTTATTTCTATAATGACAGATGCACCGATAAGTGGCAGACAGAATCAATTAAAAAGGAAATTGAATATCTTGAATTTGCTTATGATGACGGAAATTACGGCAAAATGTGGAGAATGATGATGAATCTCTACGGTCATTTAGGCGTAAAATATTTCAAACTTAATGATTATAAAAATGCAAATTATAATTTCAGAAAATCTGCCGAGCTTGCAATTAAATTTGACGATATGGACAGAATAAGTGTTATGCAATCAACAATGTTCAAGGGCAAGGAATTTGATAAACACACCCTTGGCAGCACATTTGTTGCCAAGAGCAGAGTAAAAGAGTTACTGTGCAAAAAATATCCTCTGTCAGATGATTTCAAGGCATCTGCCGAATTCAAAGAAATTCTTGAGATTTTAGAATAAATTTTAAAGGTCGGAAGTCCAAAACGGATTTCCGACCTTTTCGGTTAATTATGCGGCTTTCTTTGCCTTTTTATCTGCAATTACCTTTTCGATTTTGGGATAAACAACATCATAGAGCTTTGCAAAAATCGCATAGCCGATAAGTGCATAAACAATGCCTACAAATGCGCCGACGATAACGTCTGTGGGGTAATGCACGCCTACATAAACTCTTGAAAGACCCATAAGGAATGCAAAAATAAATGCGGGGATTGCAACGCCTTTTTTCTTAAGTACCATTGTGATTGCCATTGCAAAGGTAAACGCTGATGATGTGTGGCCTGAGGGGAATGAAAGAGAAGTGGGCTTCATTCTTTCAACAACCTCGGGGAATGCATAGCCTGCATTCCATTTTTCTGCAAGGCCGGGGAATCTGTCGATTGACCAGTCAATCTTACCGAAGAAACCAACCCAATCAAGGTTCTTTTCGCCGTTTGTGTAAGCAATAACCTCTGCGGTTGCTTCGGGAAGCCTTGTGATGTTATAAGGACGGGGACGCTCCATGATGGGCTTGATAAGCTCATTATTGAGCAGTGTCATAACAAGAAGTGAACCAAGGCAGACAAGGCCTGCTTTTCTTGTTTTCTTGAAGAAAAGCATAATAACGCCGAGAATGATAAAGAATATTCCGTCATCGCCGAGGGTTGTGATAATCTTCATAATCACATCCATAACGCTGTTGCTGAGGTTATTGAAAACAAACTCAAAAACAGACAAATCAAAATTAAGTATCGCTTCCAAAAAAAATTCATCCTTTCTTTCGTTTTCATATATTATCACTTGTTTTTGCTCAAATTGCAAGAGAAAATTGAAATTTTTTAATATTCGCGAAAAAATCAGCCGTAAAAGCGCAAAATATTGCAGAGAGAGTTCCCCTAAAGATGCTTCGGAGCTATTGCATTTCATCCGCCGTTGGAGTATAATAATGTTAATTATATGTAATTAAGCGAGGATAAAAAGTGAAAACACAGATTGTTGACATAAACAATGCAGCCGAACTTGATGCATTTACTGAAAAACATCAAAATGGCCACTTCCTGCAGACATCCCTCTGGGGCAGGGTTAAGGATGACTGGAAATGGTTCGGCGTTATATGCAGAAACGACAGCGGCGAAATAACGGGCACACTCGGTGTGCTGCTTCGCAAAATTTCAAAGCTGCCCTTCCACATGATGTATGCCCCCAGAGGCCCTGTATGCGATTTTGACGACAAAGAAACCTTCGCCGCGCTGATTGAAGCAGCAAAGCAGGAGGGCAAAAAATATAATGCATACGAGCTGAAAATGGATAAGGATGTTCCCGTTGACAACGAGGATTACAGAGCAATTGCTCTTTCTCAGGGCTTTAAGTTCAAGGAACGGACAATCAACTTTGAAGATTTTCAGTGCCGCTATGTTATCCGCATTCTGCTGAACGGCAGAACGGAGGACGAGATTTTTGCGGCCTTCCACTCTGACCACCGAAGAAAAATCCGCATTGCGATAAAAAACAACGTTGAAATTAAAATCCACGGCAGCGAAATGGCGGAGACTTTCTATAAAATAATGAAAGAAACCTGCGAAAGAGACGGCTTTGAGCTGCGCTCCGCCGCATACTTTGCAAAAATCCTTGACTGCTTCGGCGATAAGGCAAGGCTCTACATGGCATACTATGAGGGTCAGCCCATTGCAGGCGCAATTTCCGTTCTGTGGGGCGACAAGGTGTGGTATTTCTACGGAGCATCCTCCAACGAAAACCGAAAGGTTATGCCCAACTACCTGATGCAGTGGAAAATGATAAAATGGGCAATTGAAAGCGGCTGCAGCATTTATGATTTCAGAGGAGTTGCAGGCGTTATTGACGAGAGCAACCCTCTTTTCGGTCTTTATCGTTTTAAGCACCGCTTTGACGGCACTTATATTGAATTTATGGGTGAAATGGACCTTATAACCAAGCCTGCTGCAGCCAAAATAGTTGCCGCATCTCAGGAAATAATGAAGAAATTAAGATAAGGAGAAACATCAATGATTAATGTTACAGTTTGGAACGAAGGCGTTCACGAAAAGCTCAGCAATGAAGTTGCAGGCGTTTACCCTGCAGGCATTCACGGCTGCATAAAGAACTTCCTTTCATCTCAGGATGATTTCGCCGTTCGCACCGCTACCCTTGCGCAGCGCCGTTGCGGACTTTCCGACGAGGTTCTTGAAAACACAGATGTTCTTATCTGGTGGGGCCACATGGCTCACGAAAAGGTGCCCGACAAGCTGGTTGAAAAAATACATAAGCGCGTGCTTGCAGGCATGGGTCTTATTGTTCTTCATTCGGGCCACCATTCAAAGATTTTTAAATCACTTATGGGCACAACCTGCAACCTTCGCTGGAGAGACGGCGACAGAGAAAGAATCTGGAACATCAACCCCTCCCACCCCATTGCAAAGGGAATTCCCGCCCACTTCAGCATTGACAAAGAAGAAATGTACGGCGAGCAGTTTGATATTCCCAAGCCTGACGAAATTGTTTTTCTCGGCTGGTTTGCAGGCGGCGAGGTGTTCCGCTCAGGCTGCTGCTGGCAAAGAGGCTACGGCAAGATTTTCTACTTCCAGCCCGGCCACGAAAGCAACCCCACATTCCACAATGAATATGTTCAGCGCATTATAATAAATGCTGTCAGATGGGCTGAACCTGCAAACACCGTGAAAGAGCCCGTCCCCTGCCCCCACAAGAAGATTTCTCCCGAAGAAAGATACAAGGAGAGCAAAACAAGATAATGGATACATTCAAGATAAAAAAGCTCAGAGAAAATGCAAAAATTCCGTTCAGGGCAACGCCCGGCAGTGCAGGAATGGACCTTTATGCCTGCATTGATGAGCCCATAACCCTCGGCGGCGGCGAAAAGGCGGTTATTCCAACGGGAATTGCCATTGAGCTGCCCTCGGCAGAGCTTGGAGCATTTGTTTTTGCAAGAAGCGGACTTGCAATCAAGCACGGCATAGGCCTGCTCAACTCCGTTGGCGTTATTGACAGCGACTACAGAGGCGAAATCTGCGTAGGCGTTATCAATCAGCTTAAAGAGGCATACACAATCCAGCCCGATGAGCGCATTGCACAGCTTGTTATTATGCCTGTTTCTCTTATCACTCCCGTTGAGGCTGAGGAGCTCGATGAAACTCAGCGCGGCGCAGGCGGCTTTGGCTCAACCGGCAAGGCATAAAGCGAGGTCTGAAATGAAAAAACCGATTAACATTCTTTCAACTGTTATGCTTTCTGCGATTGCGGCATGGATAATATCATTTGTTGCGGCGCAACTTATCCCACACGATGCGGCATCGGCAGTTTTCTTGATTATTTACATAATAACCGTCCTTGTTGCGGCTGCGTTCATTCTCGGAAGCATAATCATTTTTATAACAAAAAAGCACAAGGGCTTTTCGAAGCCCCTGTTTATATTTGCCTGCATTGCGGTTGCCGTATGGGCAGGCATACTTATTGCGGTTATCGACTACACGGTAAACGTGGGTTTAAACTTTTAGTGAGGTACATGACTTATGAAAAAAATTATAAGCATTCTTTGTGTTATTGCAATTGCACTTTCATCCTTCGTAATTTTCGCATATGCAGAAAACGAGAATTTCAAACCCTATGAGGACAGCCTTTTCTTTGAATACGGCGATTATGACATTCACTACAGGATTATCCCTGCAAAAGGACAGCAGAAGGGCAGAATTATGATGCTCCACGGCTTCCTTTGCTCCACCTATGCATGGCGCAACATGGCTGCCACCCTTTCCGAGGCGGGTTATGAATGTGTGCTTGCGGACCTGCCCAACTTCGGCTTCAGCACAAGAGAATCGGACGATATAACCGTTATTGACCGCGAAATTCTTATTACCGAGCTTATGAAATCCATAGCTCCCATGAATGAATGGATTATTGCAGGTCATTCAATGGGCGGTGGTGTTGCGGCAAACATTGCAATTGAAAACCCTGTTGATGCGCTTCTGCTTTACTGCCCTGCTCCCCAGAGCGAATTCCCCGATGCAATGGAAGGCATTATGACATCGGGTATAATGAAAACAGTTATGAATCTTTTCTTCAATTACGGCACAAGAATTGATATCCTTGTGAAGCTCATTATCTATGCCGCAACAATGGACTGGGATTTTGCAATGAACTACGACGTTTCGGGTGTTACGGATGCAACTCAGTACAACGGCTTCGGCGGAGGTCTTTGCGAAATGATGTTCAATGTTAAGGCAACAGACCTTGCAAATGCGGATAAAGTAACCTGCCCCGTGCTCCTCTGTCAGGCAAGCAAGGATATCATCATCAGCGCAGAAATGAAGGAACAGATGCACGAAGCATTCCCCGATGCAACAACCTATGTTGTTGAAGGCGGCGGCCATCAGTGCATTGAAAACAGAGCCGACGAGCTTTGCAAGGTTACACTTGACTTTTTGCAGTAAATAATTACTGTGTAAGGAAATGAACTCCAAGAGCGTTTCTTCCGCTGTGTAGGCTTATCATGCAGCCCGTAAATGCGGTTATAACTCTCTCAAAGCCCGCATTTTTCAGCATTTCCTCAACCGTCATCAATTCCCTGCTGCTTACCCCGGAGTGATAAATAAAAGCAGCGGACAAATCAATATTTCTGTTAGTTTCAAGCTGTTCGCTTGCATATTGCAGGCGAACGGCTTTTGATTTTCCTCTGTATTTTTTTAGAACATCAATTTTTCCGTCGATCATTGCGGCGCAGGGCTTAACGGAAAGCAGGTTTGCGCCGAACGCTGCTGCCGCGGAGCATCTGCCTGAACGGCGCAAAAAATCAATACTGTCCAGCAAATAGCTGACCTTTGCTTTCTTGACAATCTCGGAAAGAGCGGAATAAATCTCCTCGGCGCTCATTCCCTTGTCCCGCATCCTGCAGCCCTTAAGGGCAGGCAGGGCAATTCCGCCGCCGAGGCTGCGGGTATCAAGAACATAAACTCCGTTCATCCTTGACGATGCGATTTTGGCATTGCGGAAGGTTGAGGAAAGCTCTGAGCAGAATGAAAGATGAACAACATCAAACCCGTCTTTCACAAATCGGGCAAAAAAATCAAGATATTCACCCGGCGGAACTGCCGTTGTTTTGGGAATCTGACCCGTACGCTCTGCAAAATCAAATATTTCGGGCGCATTGATGTTCACACCATCCTGCATCGGCTTCCCTTCAAAAACAACACACATGGGCACAACGCTTATGCCGAATTCTGCAGCTGTTTCAGGCGGAATATCTGCGGCGCTGTCTACAGTTATGGCAACTTTTTTCATTAATTTTCCTCCGAGGTTTTTGTTTAGTTTTTCCTGCAAAGGCAAATTTATGATTCCTTTTCAAAACTTACGCCGGTATAATAATGAGCAAGAATTTCTTTATAATCAAAGCCCTGCCGCGCCATATAATCCGCGCCGTATTGGCTCATGCCTGCCCCGTGGCCGTAGCCCTTGCAGGTAACGGTAAACTCTCCATCATATTCAATCTCAAAGCAGGGGCTTCTCAAATCTGCGGCAGACCTGAAATCAGAGGCGGAAATTTCCTTGCCGCAAGCGATAAGCGATGTAACATATCCGCTTTCATCCCTGCTTATTTTTTTAATCCATTCATCAGCGCCACCCTTCACATTTACGCCGCACTCCTCAAGAACTTTTTCAAACTCCGAAGCAGTGAATTCTGCCGTGCTGAGATAATCCGGCGCAAGTCTGTCACCCTCGCTTTCAACGCTTACGAGATACGGAATTTCACTGCCCCAAAGGCTTTCTGCGCTTTGGGTTTTGCCTGCACTGTTGGAATGATAAACCGCAAGCACGGTTTCCCCTTCATATGTCATATATTCACCCATAACCGCATCAACCGCTGCGGTAATTTTTTTCTCATATTCCTCAAAATTTTCGCCCCATTTTTCCTTTCTTTCGTCCTTATCGGAATACCCCTGATGGATATCGGGGCTGTCGGTTATATCTGCGATGCGCAGGCTGTCATTTCCGCTGATTCTTTTCGCATATGTATAGCTTGCAACTGCCTGCGCCTTAAGCGACTCCGTATGATAAAGGGGTGACATCTCCGCCGCAACGCAGCCCACAATATATTCCCTCATTTCTACCTTGCTTATAACGCCTGTTTGCGGCGACATAACGGAAATATATTCTGTTTCGCTGACTTCATCGGCAACGGCAGCCGTTTCGGCAGCTTTTTCGGTTTTATCTCCGCCGGTTGCGGCAAGAGGACAAAGAACCATGGACAGGGAAATAAATAAACAAGTTAAAGTGTTTGTGGTCATTTTCGTTATCCTTTCTTGACTTTTATATAATAAAAGAGTATAATTAACTGATTATATAATGGAGATAGTATATAAAGAACGGAGGCAGATAATATGTCCACTATTGAATCGCATGTTGCTGAGCGTGATATTAAGAGCTTATGCGAACAGATAAAGAAAAATAACTATATAGCCCCCATTGATTATGAGCATTTCAACATCAAAAGAGGACTCAGAAACTCCGACGGCACGGGTGTTATGGCAGGCATAACAAACGTTTGCGCCGTTGAGGGCTACTATATTGACGACGGCGAAAAAATCCCCAGAGAAGGCCACCTCTACTTCAGAGGAATCAACATGGAGGATATCGTCAGCGCCTGCATTGAAGAGGATCGCTTCGGCTTTGAGGAGGTTGTTTATCTTCTCCTCTTTGGTCAGCTTCCCACAAAGGAACAGCTTGATAATTTCTGCAACACCCTTGCGGATTGCCGCGAGCTGCCCGAGGATTTCATTGAAGATATGATTATGAAGGCTCCCTCGCCCGACATTATGAACAAGCTCTCAAGAGCAGTTCTTGCCCTCTATTCATACGACAACAACCCCGATGACACATCGGTTGAAAACGTTCTGCGCCAGTGCATTCACCTCATTGCACAGATTCCCGCAATCATGGTTTATGCCTATCAGGTCAAGCGCAGGCACTACTACCGCAAAAGCATGTATATCCACCCCATGAAGCATGAATACAGAACAGCACAGACCATTCTGCGCTCAATCAGGGCGGATAAAACATTCACTGACCGCGAGGCTAAGCTGCTTGATGTTTGCCTTATGCTTCATGCAGAGCACGGCGGCGGCAACAACTCAACCTTCACAACAAGAGTTCTCACCTCCAGCGGTACTGATACATATGCGGCTCTTTCAGGCGGCATAAGTTCCCTTAAGGGACCGAAGCACGGCGGAGCAAACATCAAGGTTTCCGAAATGGTTAACCATTTCAAGGAAGGTGTGAACGATATAACCAATGAGGGTCAGGTTGCGGATTTCATCAGAAAAGTTATGAAGAAGGAAGCTGGCGACGGCTCAGGCCTCATCTACGGCATGGGTCATGCAGTTTACACTCTTTCAGACCCCAGAGCAAAAATCCTCAGGACAAAAGCGGAGGAATTTGCAATGAACACCGAATTTGAGGATGAATTCAGGCTTCTTAACCTCATTGAAAAATTAACACCCGAAATTTTTAACGAATATAAAGCAACTCCCAAAAAGGCAATGTGCGCCAATGTTGACCTTTATTCGGGTCTTGTTTATAAAATGCTGAACATCCCTTCAGACCTTTTCACTCCCATATTCACCATTGCCAGAATTGCAGGCTGGTCTGCCCACAGAATTGAAGAGATTGTTTCAGGCGGCAAAATCATCAGACCCGCCTATAAAAACAACAACCTTAAGAACGAATATATCCCCATAAACAACAGATAAGAGGTAATTTCAGAATGAAAAACTTTTCCGTTAAAAGCGGCTTCGGTATCGGTGCGGTAGTTTTTGCCGTTGCTGCAATAATCGCTCTGCCCGTAAGAACAGTCCAGTTTTTTACTGTTCTTGAAGGCGGAACGGGATTTTTTACTTCATATGATTGGAGCGTTTATCTGCTTTATGCAGTGCTTGCAGGCGCGGCCCTTGCATTCATCTTTTCCGGCTTGTCAAAAAGGAAAAAGCTGGATTTCAACCGTGATGTTGCAAAGCGTCCCGTTTCAGGCATAATTTCATTGCTGACTGCAGTAACATTATTCATTGACGGACTCACCTGCGCAAACACAGTTCTTGACAGCCGCACACCTCTTTTTGACTACAGCAACTATGCAACAACCGCTGTTAACACCGACAAGCTGATTTTCGGCGCAGAGGCGATATTTGCAGTTATTTCCGCAATATTCTTCCTCTCCCTCGGCCTTGTTTATCTTACGGGCAAAACCAACGGCTCGGAGCACAAAATTATTTGCCTTGCGCCCGTTATCTGGTGCATTATCAGAATGGTTTACCGCTTCACAAGAACAATCAGCTATCAAAGAGTTTCCGACCTGACATTTGAGCTTATTATGCTGGCATTCATGATTATGTTCTTCATGGCGTTTGCTCAGGTTAATTCGCAGATAAGCAGCAAAAACTGCGAATGGAAGCTGGCGGGCTACGGCCTGACCGCCGCACTTTTGGCCCTTGTTTGCTTCGTACCCAGATTTATCGTTACCGTTATCGGCAAGGATTTTCTTCTGTATGACCACTCAGCTGCCGAATTCTGCGACCTCGGCGTTGCAATTTTCATTTGTGACCTTGTTTTCACAAGGCTCACGGACAGAGCTGCCGTTAAAGAAGAAAGCCCTTCAGAAACTACCGTTAAAGGATAATTACCCATGTTTTTTCAGAATGTTCTTATCGCAAGCGAGCAGGTAGCAATCCTTTATATTCTTGTTGCAGTAGGCGCAATTGCCGACAAGGTTGGCATTTACACCGAAAAGGTTGCCAAAAGCTGCACAGACCTGCTTTTCTACATCATAACTCCTGCAGTTATTGTTGAGAGCTTCCTCTCACTTGAATATAACCCCGAAACAGCAAAAAGTCTTTTCATAGCAATGGGCTGCGGATTTATTCTGCATGTTGTTTCGGCAGGAATTTCATCACTTGTTTTTAACCGCTGTCCCGTTGATGAGGGTTGCATTTACAAATACTCCTGCGCATACGGCAACTGTGGCTATATGGCTCTCCCCCTTGCGGGAGCGGTGCTTGGCAGCGAGGGCGTATTCTATTGCTCGGCGGTTATAATTTCATTCCAGATTTTCAGCTTTACCCACGGAATTTACACAATCACAAAGGGCGGAGAAAAGGTTAAGTTTGACTTCAAAAAGCTCATTCTTAATCCCGGCGTAATATCCGTTATTATCGGCCTTCCCCTTTTCCTTCTTTCCGTGCAGCTTCCCGAAATAGTTGCAAAGCCCGTCAGCTACATTGCAAGCCTCAACACCCCCGTTGCAATGCTGATTTTCGGCACATACATTGCAAACACCAACTTCAAGAGCATATTCAAAAACTGGCGGATATTTGCAGTTGCGGTTGTGAAGCTTATTCTGCTCCCTCTGCTGCTTATAACGGCATTCCGCTTTGCAGGCATATCGGGCTCATTGCTTGTTGCGCTTTCGATTTCCGCAGGCGCACCTACAGCCAACAACACCGTTATGTTTGCTGCAAAATATGACCGCAACACAGGCCTAGCCTCGCAGACGGTTGCGGTTGTCAGCTTCATTTCAATAATTACCTTGCCCGTCATGATCGCTCTGGCGCAGGCAGTGGGGTGATAAATTGAGCATCAAAAAAATAATGGACGGAATTTCACCTCTGTGGGGAATCTGTTCCTTTGACAAAATCAGAGACGGACTGATTGAATGCAGAGCAAAAAGCCGCCTGCCCGAAAATGCAGAATCGGTTATCGTTGCCTGCTTTCCCTACCTTCTCGATGAAGAAAACTACAAAAACATCAACATTTCAAAATACGCCGTTGTTGCCGACTATCATTCGGTTGCACTCGGCAGACTTAACTCGGCGGTTGAAAAGCTGAAGGAGCTTTATCCCCACGGGGAATTCACCGCATTCGCTGATAATTCACCCGTTCCCGAAGTCAGGGCGGCCTGCATGGCGGGTCTTGGCGTAAGAGGGCTCAATTCTCTGCTCATAACAGAAAAATACGGCTCATATGTTTTTATCGGTGAAATAGTCACAAATCTGAAACTTGACCCGGACGGTTACGCCGAAAAAAACTGCATCGGATGCAAAAAATGCATCGAAGCCTGTCCCTCGGGCGCATTAAGCGAAACGGGCTTTGAAAAATCCGCCTGCCTTTCGGAAATAACACAGAAAAAAGGCGAGCTTTCAGAAAAAGAAAAACAACTTATGACAGAATGCGGCTGTGTTTGGGGCTGCGACATCTGCCAGGATGTTTGCCCTATGAACAAAAATGCCGCCGCAACACAGATTGAGGAATTTATTCTCTCACCCATTCCTTTTGTTGAAGAGGGCTGCCCCCTTGAAAACAGAGCCTATGAATGGCGGGGAAGAAAGGTAATAGAAAGAAACATTTCACTGCACAAAATGTGAAAGGAGAATCACTTATGAAGCTAATCGTTGCAATTATCAACAATGACGATTCCGCAAGCGTGCTCAGCGAGCTTACCCACAAGGGCTACGGAGTTACAAAACTGGCCACCTCGGGCGGTTTCCTCAAAGCAGGCAACTCAACACTGCTTATCGGCACAGAAGACGAAAAAGTTGACGACGTTATAGGCATCATCAGCGAATTTTCACGCAAGCGCACCCAGATGGTTACTCCCTCACCCTCATTTATGGCAGAAGGCTTTATTTCAAGAGCCGTTGAGGTTACCGTTGGAGGCGCAACCGTTTTTGTGGTTGATGTTGACCGTTTCATAAAACTCTAATATGGAAACATTTGATTTAAACAATTCACTTGAAAAAACAATATCCGCCGCGCTTCATTCCAAAAGATTTCCCCACGCCGCAATCCTTGAAGGCGGCAGCGTTGAGGACAGAATGAGGCTTGCGAAAAAAATTGCCGCAGCCCTTGTCTGCTCATCAGGAGGCATTGTCCCCTGCGGCACCTGCCCCAACTGCAGAAAGGCTGAGGCGAATTCCCATGCGGATATTCTTTTATATACCGTTGAGGATAAGCCCAAGGCATTCAAGGTTGATTATGTCCGCGATATCCGAAGCAAGGCATATATTGTGCCCAACGAGGCGGACAGAAAGGTTTTTATTCTTGAAAATTCCCACACAATGGGCATTGAGGGTCAGAATGCAATCCTGAAAATTCTTGAAGAGCCCCCTGCATATGTTAATTTCATTCTGCTTTGCTCTTCAAAATCGGGATTCCTGCCCACGGTGCTTTCACGCTCCGCAGTTTACTGCCTTGGTCAGGCATACGCCTCCGACGGCGATACACTGCCCCGCGAAAAGGTGCTTGAAGCCGCATCGGGAATAGCCAAAGCAGTTATTGCCCTTGACGATATTGAAATTGTGAAGGCTGCCGCGGTTTTTGAAAAAGACCAGAAGCTGCTCAGGGCTGCCCTGCCCGTTATTCAGGAGATTTTTGCAGCGGCGATGAGAATAAAATATTCGGCACAGGATGAGGATGAATTCGGCTCGCTCCCCGCTGAGCTTGCGCCGAGGCTGAGCCGCCGCGCCCTGCTTTCGCTTATCGACTGCACGGATAATCTTATGAAATCCGTCCAGCTTAATGCAAACCACAATTTAATGGTAACCGCCCTTTGCACAAAGCTCCGCAAAGCGGCAATCAAATCGGAGGTTTAAATATATGGCAGAAGTTATAGGTGTCCGCTTCAAAGAGGTCGGCAAGGTTTATTACTTTGACCCGGACGGACATAAACTGAAAAAAGGAAACAGAGTTATTGTTGAAACCGTTCGCGGCGTTGAATGCGGCGAGGTTGCAATGGATAACAGAGAAATAGATGATGAACAGATTGTGAAACCCCTCAAAAAGCTCATCAGAATTGCTGACGAAAAGGACATTGCCCAATTCAAGGCAAACAAAGAGAAGGAAAAGGATGCTTTTTCAATTTGTCAGCAAAAAATCGCGCATCACAAGCTGGATATGAAGCTGGTTGATGTTGAATACACCTTTGACGGCGGAAAAATTCTTTTTTATTTCACTGCTGACGGCAGAGTTGACTTCAGAGAGCTTGTAAAGGATCTCGCAGGTGTTTTCAAAACAAGAATCGAGCTTCGCCAGATAGGCGTCAGAGATGAATCAAAGATGCTCGGCGGTCTCGGCATTTGCGGCAGACCCTTCTGCTGCAGCAGCTTCCTCGGGGAATTCCAGCCCGTTTCAATCAAAATGGCCAAGGAGCAGGGACTTTCCCTTAACCCCACAAAAATCAGCGGCGCCTGCGGCAGGCTTATGTGCTGCCTCAAATATGAGCAGAATGCATATGAATACCTGCTCAAAATAACGCCCAAGCCCGGCGCAATTGTTGAAACCAAAGAGGGCGCAGGAACCGTTACCGACTTCAGCCTGCTTACAGGCAAACTCAAGGTTCAACTCCACAACAATCCCGATGCCCAGCCCAAAACCTTTGACAGAAAAGAAGTAAAGCTCGTTAAAGATGCAAGAATTAAGGTTGCAAAGGAAGAAATTGAGGCTTTGAAAGATATAGAAGGATAATTTACATCAAAAACCTCTTGCAATTTTCAAATAATATGTTACAATGGTCTTGAAAAAATGTTAAGGAGGAAGATCACTATGGCATACATTATCAATGACGATTGCATCTCCTGCGGCGCATGCGCAGCAGAATGCCCCGTTGAAGCTATCTCAGAAGGCGATGGCAAGTATGTTATCGATGCAGATGCTTGCATCGAGTGCGGTGCTTGCGCTGACGCTTGCCCCGTTGAAGCACCCAAGGCTGAATAATTAAAACTTGGACATAAACCGCTTCCCGATTTCTCGTTGGGGAGCGGTTTTTTCTTAAGGAGCAATAATTATGAAAATAATTCTTGATAAAAACATGAAATATCAGACCTTTGAGGGCTTCGGTTCAAGCGGCGCATGGTGGGCACAGCTTGTTGGCGGCTGGGACAACATTGACCCCGAAAGCGGCCTACCCGTGCGCGACAGAATATCGCAGCTTCTGCACAGCAAATCCGACGGCATCGGTCTGCGCACTTACAGATACAACATAGGCGGAGGCTCTGCCGAATCAGGCAAAGGTGATTTCCCCAATGCCGACAGAAGAGCCGGGTGCTTTGAAACTGCCAAGGGCGTGTACGACTTCGGCAAGGATGCAAACGCCGTTTACATGATGAAGCAGGCAGCAAAGGACGGAGCAGATGAAATTATTCTTTTTGTTAATTCTCCCATCGAACGCCTGACAAAAAACGGCAAGGCTCACCTTGACAAAAGCAAAATATTCCGCACAAATCTCAGCAAAAAAAACTACGCTGCCTTTGCAAAATACATTCTTGATGTTACGGAGCATTTTGTTGAGGAAGGCCTGCCCGTTAAATATCTTTCACCCGTTAATGAGCCGCTCTGGATATGGAACGGAGGTCAGGAAGGCTGCCACTACAGCCCGAGGCAGGCAGGCAAGGTTATGCTCTGCGTTGCCCGTGAATTAAGAAAGCGCAGCAGCCTTAACGGCGTTATGCTCTCAGGCGTTGAAAACGGCGATATCCGCTGGTTCAACAAATCCTATGCAAGAGAAATGCTGAAACATAAAGATGTCAGAGAATGCATTGACAGCCTTGATGTTCACTCATATTTTCTGCATTCTCCCCTGCCCTTTACCAACAACAGACCACCTTTCCTGCGCCGCTTTAACAAATGGATGAAGAGAAAATATCCCCATGTGCCCGTTAAAATGAGCGAATGGTGCCACATGCAGGGCGGCAAGAATCCCAATATGGATTCCGCACTTGAAACTGCAAAGATTATTTATGAGGATATTTCAATTTTGAATGTTACCTCATGGCAGCATTGGATTGCCTGCTCACGCTACGATTACTGCGACGGGCTGATTTACATTGACCCCGAAACGCGGAGCTTTGAGCTGACAAAAAGATACTATGTTACGGGCAACTTTTCAAAATATATTCCCTGCGGCGCAGTCCGTTTTGATGCAAAAGCAGATGACAGTGACATAATGACACTGGGATTTGAAAAAGACGGCAAAACGGTTCTGATTCTCATAAACCCGACAGAAAACGAAAAATCTTTAGCTGCGCCTGAAAATTCTATTGTTGCGGTTACGGATAAATCAAGCAATCTGTGTGAACACACGGCAAACAAAGGCGAACACATAAAAATAACGCCTTGCTCCGTTACAACACTTATTTTTTAAGGAGTATTGAAATGAATATTATTTCAGATGTACGCTCCGCAATCACGGACTTTAAAGACCACTGGAAAACTCCGCCCAAAGGCAGATACATGACCTTTAAAGAGATAACCTCCCTTGCCGTTGGCGGCATCGGCGTAAGGTTTATCACATACTGCTACGGTCAGCTTATGCTTTCAACGGGAAACACTCTCATTGGCAACACAATAGGCATTGACCCGACAGCACTTTACATAATCTACATAATCAGCCTTCTTTCGGGATTTCCGCTGACGGCGCTCAGAGCAAGAATGATTGACAACACCCGCAGCATGAAGGGCAAATACCGACCTTATATCATCTCCATGGGCATACCCACGGTTATCCTCGGCTGCCTTTTCATCTGGATGCCATATGAGAATATGTCGCTTTTTGCGAAGTGCGCCGTTGTGCTTGCATATAACATAGGCTTTCAGTTTTTCTATAATTTTTATCTTGATTCCTACGATAGCCTGATTAACGTACTTTCACCCAACAGCATTGAGCGCTCGGATGTGCTTTCCGTAAGATGTGTTGTTGAAAATCTTTCGCCCTCAATAGTCAACATTATTTTCCCCTTGCTGGCCAAGCTCATCACGGGCGAAAACACCCTTTTTGACCTTAAGATTTTCAGAATTCTCTATCCCCCGATGCTTTTGCTCGGATTTTTTATTTCACTCATCGTTTATCTCAACACTGAGGAAAAAATCGTTCAGGCAAAATCCCATTACATCAGCATCCGTTTTCGCGACGCCCTCAAATCCGTTGCAAAAAATAAATATTTCTGGATAATTTCCCTTGCAGGCTGGGTGGGTTTTCTTGAAGGCTCATTCAACAACATCATGCAGTGGATGTATAACTATCAGGCGGCGTGCTCTGCAGGGCAATATTCAATTATCGTTGCCATTGCAGGCAATGCCTCATTCTGGCCAAATCTCATTGGCCCGTATTTTATCAGACGATACGGTAAAAAGAAAATCCTGATTTTCACAAATATGCTCAGCGTAATTTTCATCCTTGCAATGCTGCCCGTAGTCAGAATGACGGGCACTCCCCATGTTATATGGTTCCTGCTTGGAATAACCTTTATTAACCAATTCATAACCTCACTGGGTCATCTGATGACTCCCAGCGTCAATGCAGATATCAGGGACTACCAGCAGTATGTGACGGGAGAGAGAATTGACGGAATGTTTGCCGCGGTTGGCCTTATCGGCAATGTTATAACCATGGCAACGGGCCTTGTGCTGCCTGCAATTTATGAAAAATCGGGTCTTAACCGCGAGGTAGCAATCAGCCTCGGCTTTGACGGTTCAAATGTTTACGATGTTCTTTTTGATAAGGGATATTTCGTCAGCATCAGCTCGGTGCTGATTGTGGCATCGGTTATCGGCGCATTAATGAATGTTATCCCCTATTTCTTCTATGATTTCACGGAAACAAAGCAAAAGGCGGTTGTAAGCGTGCTTAAAATCAGAGCAATGTTTGAGGATTACGGCAACGGCAGCCTTTCGGATGAGGTTCTGAAAGAAGGATTTGAAATCATAAAAGAATCCCGGACATATTGCAGTCTTACGCCGGAAGACTTAAAGAAGGCGCGAAAAATGGGCAAGGACATCTGCAAGGAAGCAAAAATAACAAACGAGAAAATTGAAATTGCAAAGTTTATTGCAGATGAGCTGAACAAATACAACACCCCGACAGGCAGAGCAGAGCTTGAATTTGCGCGCACGGTTGCCGCTGCAGGGATTAACGGAGCTTCGGGAGAAAGCCTGCCCGTAATGGCAGATATCAAAGAGATGCCCTGCGAAACCAAAGACGAAAAAGAGCTTCGCAAAGCAATAATCAGCCGCATAAAAGACATTGAGGCCGCAAAAAAAGCTGCGGCAAAGCATTTCACCGACGGTATTGAGGAATTTGACACTGCAGTGCTGGATAATCTGTTTGAAGCTGAGCGAAAAGCAGAAACACGCCTTCTTGAGCTTGCCAAGGCTATGAAAACCGCCAAGGAAGAGGGAAGAACGGATAAAATCATCCCTATAAGGGAAGAAATGCAGCAGCTCCGCAGTGAAAAAACAGAGATCAAGAAAAAAATCAAGGCCGCAATCAGACTCAACTCCGATTACCGCAGAGCCGCAAAGCCCTACCTTGATGCGGTTAAGATTATTACACAGGCAGAGAATTATTCTGACCTTGAGAAGATTGAGAAGTTATACGAAAAGATTTAATATGCAAAGCCTCCCTTTAACAAGGGAGGCTTTTTGCCGATAATTTCTTTACATATTTCACCCCAAACGGTCATAAAATATCCCGAGGTGAAAGATATGTGGAAAAAAATCAAGCCCTATGTTATCTCAGCGGCCCTTGCTCTCGGCATCGGCTGTCTTTCAGCGCTGCTGACGGCAGGCAACATGGACTTATATTCTCAGATAGTTCAGCCGCCCCTTGCGCCGCCGCCGTGGCTTTTCCCCGTTGTGTGGACTATTCTCTACATCCTGATGGGAATAAGCGCCGCAATGATTTGGCTGCAGCGCAGCGCAAATCGTTCAGAGGCAGACCGCGCTCTGACAGTTTATGCACTCAATCTTTTTCTTAACTTTTTCTGGAGCATAATCTTCTTTAATATGAGGGCATATCTTTTTGCCTTCCTTTGGCTGGTCGCTCTTTGGGCGGTTATACTGATGATGATTATAAAATTCGCAAAAATCAAGCCCGTTGCAGGCTACCTGCAAATTCCCTACCTTCTTTGGGTCACCTTTGCAGGCTATCTTAACCTTGCAATTTATATTCTCAATTAAAACAAGAACGGTATCGGATTATTCGTCCGATACCGTTTTCCTTTAAAAAATTTTCTTTATTGCCGTTGTTTCCTCATAAGGAAAAATTTCTCCTGCATTCTCCGCGGTGAGGGGCACAAGTTTTTCGCCGTCAAGGTTAACAAGATACTGGGGATACTCCTCATATGTCCACACTGTCACCTGCTCACCACTGTAAACAACAAGGTCAACAAGGTCTCCCACATATTTTTCATCGCAACTATGGCGCAGATATTTTCCGAACCATGTGATATCGGGGAACGCGCAGGTTGATGCATCAATCTGGTTATCGGCTGAAATGTGGCTTTTACCGCAGGGGCAAGCCTTTGCCTGCTTGTAGCCATCGCCGAGAGTGCCGTCAACCTCTGAGCAGGTTGCGCCGAAGCTCTCTCTGTCCGTTGCGATTGTGCCGTCACTCATTCTGTCATTATCCGATGTAATGGGAATAATTGTAAGTCCGTATTCTGCAATGATTGCAGTATTGATACCGTCATCAAGCAGGGACTGAATAACATTTGCACTGTTCGCCTGAACATTGTTGTGATAATAGTCACTCGCTTCGATTATTTTGGCGTATTTAGCCTTCTTTTCGGGAGTGTCAAAGATATACTCTCTTGTTTCCGCATAGCGTTCAGGGCTCATCAGAGCATAAAATCCGGGGATTGTGCCTATGCTGTCACAAGCCGCATCATTAAAGCCGTTTGCAAAAATATCTTTAACAAGGTTGTTCACATAATCAACTACGGGGTCAAGCAAACCAAGGCAATAAAGCACCTCAAGCACCTTATAAACGCCCTCGCTGCCCGTTCCTTTCATAACCTCGCTCATCATTCGCATAAGCGATGTGCTGTCAAAGCTCATATTGCCCGAGAAGGAATCCTCGCAGGTTGCAACGCCGTTAAACGCGCCTGCAACAAACACTGCAGCTGCAATGTGATTTCTCTCGGCATAATCCTCGGCGGTGTAGTAATATTCATAAAGATAGGTTGAAAGCACGGCGGTGCCCATACTCATTGCAACAAGTGCAACCTTATCCGAGCTTGTCATTTTCATAACATAATTGATATATTCATCAAGCTGTGCGGCAATGGTGACCATATCAAGGCGCCAGTCATAAACAAAATTATATGAATTGCTGTAACCAAAGCCGTTGTGATATTCATAGTTGCTTGTCACTTTTTTGCCCGTGTCGGGGTTGGGCACGCCGTTTTCATCGCAGGCAAAATCGCCGAAAAGCTCATTTGCAACCTCGGCAGAAATTTTGTTTATTCCGTCATAATCCTTAATAAGAAGTCGGAATGTAAGGGGCACGACATACTTAAACACGGTTTTGACAATTGTCCCTGCCTCGGGGCCCCATATGCGCACATCGTCTTCCTCAGTTTCGGTTGAAAGCCCCTTATAGAATTCGCCCTCAAGACCCGTCACAAAAACAATGGGAAAATCTTCATTAAGGTTTTTTAAATCCTCCTCGCAAGAAACGGTAATTATTTTTGAATCCTGTGTTGCATATCCGCCTGCACTGCACACGGAAAACAGCATTGCAACACAAAGAATAACGGAAACAACTCTTTTGAATGTAATTTTCATACTAATTCTCCTCATTTGCCAAGAATATCAGAAAGATTGCTCTGAATTTTCATTGCAACCTCGGGCTTATTCATTGAATAAACGTGAACATTGGTTATACCGTTTGCATAAAGGTCAATAATCTGGTCGGTAGCATAGGCTATGCCCGCCTGCTTCATAGCATCAGGGTCAGAGCCGAATTTATCAACAAGACTTTTGAAACGCTGAGGCATAAATGAACCTGAGAGCTTTATTGCCCTTTCAATCTGGTTTGCATTTGTGATAGGCATAATGCCGGGAATTACAGGCACCGTTATGCCTGCTTCGCGGATTTTATAAAGAAAGCTGTAGAGAAGGTTATTATCAAAAAACATCTGTGTAGTAAGGAAGTCACAGCCTGCATCAACCTTTTCCCTAAGATATTTTATATCTTCTCTGCTGTCGGTGCTTTCAGGATGAATTTCAGGGTAGCAGGCGCCACCTATGCAGAAGTCAGCATCGAATTCCTTAAGCTCTCTCACAAGCTCAACCGCGTGTTTATAATCCCAACCGCTTCTGTCCGCATTTTCAAGCCCTGCAGGAATATCGCCTCGCAGCGCCATAATGTTGCTTATGCCTGCCGCTTTAATCTCCGCAATTTTGCTTTTCACCGTTTCTTTTGTTGATGAAACGCAGGTAAGATGAGCAAGAGTGGGCACTCCGTAAAGCTCTTTTATGTTTTTGGCAATATCAAGCGTATATTTGCTTGTGCCGCCGCCTGCGCCGTAGGTTACACTCATAAATGCAGGATGGAGCTTTGCGATTTCTTCCGTTGCGGATTTAACGCTTTCAAAGCCCGCCTCGGTTTTAGGCGGAAAAACTTCAAAAGAAACGGACAAAGCCTCTCTTTTTAAAAGCTCCGATATTTTCATAAAATCATCTCTTTTTACTTATTTTATTTACTATAACACAATAAACCAGCATAAATCAAGTGTTGGCTTTATATCTTTGGTGCTTTGTAAAATTTTTGTAACGTTTGGTGCACCTGCTTGATACAAAACTGATTATAGTTTATAATTTATCAGGAAGCTAAGAACAAATAAAACCAAAGGAGGAAAAAATGAAATCAGATTGCTTTGCCGGTTACCTCGAAAGTATGGAAAGTCTGTGCAAAAAAAATGACGCCATCTCACCCGAGCTTTACGGCGAATACGGCGTTAACAAGGGCCTGCGCGATAAAAACGGCAACGGAGTTCTTGCAGGGTTGACGAACATTTCAAAAATCACTTCTTTTGAGTATGCAGACGGCAAAAAAATTCCCTGCCACGGTAAGCTGTGGTACAGAGGCTACAGGGTTGAGGAGCTTCTGAACAGCCTTGGCGCCGATGAGCTTGGCTATGAAAAAATCGCTCACCTTCTCCTTGCGGGCGAAATGCCTGACGGCGACGGAGCAATCGCTTTTAAGCGCCTTATCGGAAAATGCAGAACCCTGCCCACAAATTTCACAAGAGATGTTATTATGAAAGCGCCCAGCGGCGACATAATGAATTCAATGACAAGAAGCATCCTGACCCTTGCTTCCTATGACAAGGATGCAACAGACACAAGCCTCACAAACACCATAAGGCAGTGCATTCAACTTATCGGCGAATTCCCCTTGCTTGCGGTTTACGGCTACCATGCATATAACTACTACGAAAACATGGAAAGCATGATTATTCACCGTCCTGACCCTGAGCTTTCAACGGCGGAAAACTTCCTGATGATGCTGCGACCGGACAAAAAATACACCGCAACGGAAGCCAAAGTGCTGGATACGGCGCTGATTCTTCATATGGAGCACGGCGGCGGCAACAATTCAACCTTCACCACAAGAGTTATCACCTCATCGGGCTCGGACACTTATTCAACCGTTGCAGCGGCCATGTCCTCACTAAAAGGGCCCAAGCACGGCGGCGCAAACATCAAGGTTATGGATATGATGGCTGATATCCGCAATCACATTTCGGATTATTCCGACAAGGATGAGGTTGCTGCATATCTGACCAAAATAGTCAACAAAGAGGCCTTTGACCGAAAGGGTCTTATTTACGGCATGGGCCACGCGGTTTATTCCCTCTCCGACCCGAGAGAACGCGTATTTAAGGGCTATGTTGAAAAGCTGGCCGCCGAAAAGGGCAGAGATAAGGATTTTGAGCTTTACCGCAATATCGAGGAGCTTGCGCCCGAAATTATCGCCCGCAACAGAAAAATCTTTAAAGGCGTCAGCCCCAACGTTGATTTTTACAGCGGCTTTGTTTACGATATGCTGGGCATTCCTCAGGAGCTTTACACCGCAATGTTTGCCATTGCAAGAATAGTTGGCTGGAGCGCCCACAGAATTGAGGAGCTTGTGTGTACGGATAAAATCATACGCCCCGCCTATATGAGCGTTATGGAAGAAAAATAATAAAAATATGGCTTGCACAAAATCGTGCAAGCCATTCTTGTTTTTTAATTAAAATCCGCCGCCTACTGTGATTATGTAATCAACCGTGCCGTATCCGCTCTCAACCGTTGCGGAAAGAGGTAATCTTTTGCCTCCGACATAAAGATTTTTAATGGTTACATACACGTCATAAGTCCATGTACCCTTTTCAATAACGCCGTCCTTGTTGATTTTAACCTTCAGCTTGGGATTTTTGTAATGCAGCTTAACTTCCGCATCATCAAAGCCGATTTCAAAGTTGGGAAGTGCCTCTTCAACAACTGCAAGATCGCCTACAACGGAAATTGCATGGCCTACAGTGCCGCTGTGAAGATTGCCGTGAGCACCGTCAATCTGCTCCTTCATTGTCATTTCAACAACAATATAATCGCCGCTTTTATATGCCTTTGCAGACTGCGCATCCTCAGGCACAAGGTTTTCATAGCCACCCGTTATGCCGTCAAACTCTGTTGAGCTGTCCTCAAGCGCCGAAATGAGGAAAGGTGTTATCATTTCAACAAGTGTACCGAGTAATCCGTCACCCTCATTAACAACCATTTCTTCAAGAGTCATTTGCTGAATTGACTTCTGTGATTTGGAGTTGATTGCTGCATTTCTGTAAAACTCAACAACCTCCTCCTTTGTCCAGGTTGAAGGGTCAGTCAAAGGCGTTGTTAATGCGGTTGTATCCTCCGTGCCTGTAACGCCCGTTGTGCTTTCGGTTGCTTCGGATGCTTCATCCGTGTTGCTTACGGTAACATTTTCGCCGCTTTCATTTGTTACGGTTTCGCCTTTGTTATCGGTTACAAATTCATTTGTGGGGTCTGTGTTGTTTGTGTCCTTATTGCAGGCTGCAAATGAAAACAGCAATGCAAAAGCGGTTAAAATTGCAAGTAATTTTTTCATCATAATCTTGCTCCTTTTCAAATTTTGTCCTACCCGTTTGCGAATTTTCGCAGGCATATTCTATAACATTACGACAAAAAAGTCAACCAATGTTTATTATGTCATTTTATTTCAGCTTGAATTTCATAGGAATTTCAATTGTTTTCATAAACGCCTTTATCGTTTTATCTATAACAGGTCTGAATTTTCCCGATTTGCTCACAAATGAGCTTTGTGCTGCATTGTGCAGAATAAATTCGGCAAAGCTCGGGGTATCCTTGAACTGCATTTTCAACGACTTGCCGCAGAATTCAATGCGGATGCGCTGGGTTGCAAGTGTATTCAGCGGTTTGACCACCGCATTTATAACTCCGTTTTCACTGTAAGCATAGGCCCATATTTTATACCGATAGCCCTTGATGCTGCATTGCGACATTCGGGGCTTGCCGTCAAGGCCGCAACTGATAACAACCTCATCGGCACCCTCAAACCATTTTACCGTAAGAACATTTTCAACCGATTCAAAAGAAACATTGTCTATGTTTTCCGCAGGCCTTTTTGCAAAGCTGGAGGTAATCGAACGGGGAATAAGACTTGCAGGGAACATCATTTTTGCCATTGCGTCGGAAACGGGAGTGATTTTATAGGTTTTGCCCGCGGAAATATTCAGCTTTTCTTTGTTTGCAACAGGCTTTTCACCCCTGCTGCCAAGATATTCGGACAGCTTTTTATCCCATTCGGGGGTTGATTCGTTTTCAAACACCTTGGGCAGAAAATTTTTAATAAGATAATTATGAGGTCCGTCATTAACAACACAGTTAAGGCTTGCGATAACTGCATCGTATTTCGGGATATAGGAAATCTGCTGGCCGTACATTCCGTTCATGCTGAAAATGCCGTTCTGAAGCCAGAAAAGATAACCGTAGCCATCCTCATCCTTCCTGCCCTCAAAAACAACATGTCTTTTTGTTGCTTCTTTTGTCCACCATTCGGGAATAACCTGAACGCCGTTATATTTGCCGCCATCTGCATAGCAGCGGCAGATTTTGGCAAGGTCGCGCAGCTTCAGATAAGCTCCCGTGCCGCCAATGCACTCGCCTTTTTCATTTGTTTCCCAAAACAGCTTTTCAATGCCCAGAGGCTCAAACAGACGAGGCATAAGGTAATCAACAAGATTCTGCCCCGACAGCTTCTGAACAACCGCCGCAACCATATGGGCATCGTTATTGCTATACAGAAAGCCCTTATCCTTCCTGAAAGGCGCTTTCATAAACATTTCAACATAATCGCCCGTCATATCCTGCAAAAAGCTGAATTCCTTGTTGCTTTGCATCGTCAGCACGGAGCGCAGAGTAACATTATCCCACTCATCGCTTTCGCAGGCTTTGTATTCGGGAAAAAGGGACAGAATTTTTGTATCAAGCGCAACAAGCCCCTCATCAATCGCAAATCCCGCCGCCGTTGCAACAATGGATTTTGTTACAGAAAACAAGGTGTGAGGCATATCGGCAGAATAGGGGTATGAATATTCTTCATAAAGGATTTCACCGCTCTGCTCAATAAGCAGCCCGTGATTCTCAATGCCGTATTTTTCAAGCTCTTTATAGAATTTATAAATCCATTCGGAGGATAGCTTTGTTTTTGTGTTCATATCAATGCCGTCCTTTCAATAAGCCAATAAGGATACTGCCTTACATTTTACATTATATCATTTTATAAACAAGTTACAAGTACGGAAATAAAAAATATAACAAAAAGCCTTGCTCTCAAACGAGAACAAGGCTTTAATCATTTTTATAATTATTACGAGCCGTAGCGAGTAACAAGGTTCTGACGAAGTCAGGTTCTTATTTCATTGCTTCTTCAACTGCAACTGCGCATGCAACGGTCATACCAACCATGGGGTTGTTACCTGCACCGATAAGACCCATCATTTCAACGTGAGCGGGAACTGATGATGAACCTGCGAACTGTGCATCTGAGTGCATACGTCCCATTGTATCTGTCATACCGTAGGAAGCAGGACCTGCTGCCATGTTATCGGGATGAAGAGTACGGCCTGTGCCGCCACCTGATGCAACTGAGAAGTAATTAACGCCGTTTTCATTGCACCACTTCTTGTAAGTGCCTGCAACGGGATGCTGGAATCTTGTGGGGTTGGTTGAGTTACCGGTGATGGAAACACCAACATTCTCAAGCTTCATGATTGCTACGCCTTCGGGAACGTTGTCCGCACCGTAGCACTTAACCTTTGCTCTGTTGCCTGTTGAATATGCTTTTTCTTCAACAACGGTAACAGTTTCAGCATAGGGATCGAACTCTGTCTTGCAGTATGTGAAGCCGTTGATTCTTGAAATAATCATTGCAGCATCCTTGCCGAGACCGTTAAGGATAACGCGAAGGGGCTTAACTCTAACTTTGTTTGCATTAAGAGCAATTTTGATAGCGCCTTCAGCAGCAGCAAATGATTCGTGACCTGCAAGGAAGCAGAAGCACTCTGTTTCCTCTGAAAGAAGCATCTTGCCAAGGTTACCGTGGCCGATACCAACCTTTCTGTTATCAGCAACTGAGCCGGGGATGCAGAATGACTGGAGACCGATACCGATAGCGGCAGCAGCGTCAGCAGCCTTTGTGCAGCCTGTCTTGATAGCGATAGCGCAGCCTACTGTGTAAGCCCAAACAGCGTTTTCGAAGCAGATGGGCTGAGTTTCTCTTACTATTTTGTCGCAATCAACGCCCTTTGCAAGAGTGATTTCCTTGCACTCTTCAATTGAAGAAATGCCGTATTCTTTAAGACATGCATTGATCTGGTCAATACGTCTTTCATAGCTTTCAAATAATGCCATTATTCCTTACCTCCTGCAATTATTCTTTTCTGGGATCGATGTACTTAGCGGCGTCTGCAAATCTGCCGTAAGTGCCGATTGCCTTGTTGTATGCATCGTTGGGTGTGTCGCCCTTCTTGATGAAGTCTGTCATCTTGCCGAGTGAAACGAATTCATAGCCGATAACCTGGCTGTCCTCATCAAGAGCAAGTCTTGTTACATAGCCTTCAGCCATTTCAAGATAACGAACGCCCTTAACCTTTGTGCCGTACATTGTGCCTACCTGTGAACGGAGGCCCTTGCCGAGGTCCTCAAGACCTGCGCCTACTGAAAGGCCGTCGTCTGAGAAAGCGGACTGTGAACGGCCGTAAACTATCTGAAGGAAAAGCTCACGCATAGCTGTGTTGATAGCATCGCAAACGAGGTCAGTATTGAGAGCCTCGAGGATAGTCTTGCCGGGGAGGATTTCAGCAGCCATAGCAGCTGAGTGAGTCATACCCGAGCAACCGATTGTTTCAACAAGAGCTTCTTCGATGATACCGTTCTTAACGTTGAGTGAGAGCTTGCAAGCGCCCTGCTGAGGTGCACACCAGCCAACACCGTGGGTGAATGCGGAAATATCCTTGATTTCGTAAGCCTTAACCCACTTGCCCTCTTCGGGGATGGGAGCGGGACCGTGGTTGGGGCCCTTGGCTACGCAGCACATTTCCTGTACTTCGCGTGAATAGTTAATCATTTTAAATTTCTCCTTTCAAGAGAGATGATAATTTATACCTGTAATATATTAACCTAAAATTTTTTCAATATCAAGTGTAAATTTGCACAACAAATCCGCAAATATGCGATTTATTATAACCAATTCTTCTTAACCATTACAAATGCGCCCAGAACTGCTGCAACGATTGTTACAAACATAAGGGTACCTACGCCCATTGTGGGTGAGAAAATGAGCACGATTACGCCAACGATAACAGGCAGAGGAACCAGCTTCCAATGCTTTGCAAAGTAGCTTGCGCCGAGTGCGCCGAAAAGTGCGGGAAGAACCCATTCAAATGCGGGCTTGAAAGCCGAGCCTTCAGCCGTAATAAGAGGAAGAACAGGTGAGAATGCAAGAACGCCAACAGCAATGATAACCGTTGTTGTGATTGAGGAAACGCCGATTGCGATTGTTGAAATAACCTCGCCCTCTTCAGTATTGGCGCGGACATTTGCATTTTCCATAGCTGCAAGGCCAACGGGCAGCTTAAGGTTTGTGATGTTACCCGTAACGAAGCTCAGGTATGTGCCGCCTGCGCCAAGCATGGGAACATAAGTAATAACCTCAATAACGGCTGTTACCCAATAAAGAAGCATCAGCTTGCTGAGAACGGACCAGAGAACACTTAACTCAGGCCATGCATTGTAATAGGTTGAAATGGCAACGGGAATTGAAAGGAGCATGATCAATGCGCCGATGTTCCAGAGGATACCCCATCTGTGAACCTTGTCAAAATAATTTTTCTGCATAATTCATTTCCTCCTTTCCCTTATCTCCAAACAAAGTTAACGATATCCGCAGGAAGAACCGCCTCAAACAGCATTGCTGCACCCATGCCGATAAACATTGCGATTGGCATTGTGAAGGGGCGGAGTTTTTCAAGATTGAACTTCTTGCAGACTGTTTCAAGAACAACCATTGCAACCATTGCAACAATAAGCACGCTGATTGACATAAAGCCTGCATTACCAACGCCGTCTGAGGTTGTGCCTGCAATGGCTCTTGCAATGAATGCGGAGATGATGCCGATGAACGCTGCGGCGGAGATTGCATCGCCCAGCTTTGCGGCGTTTTCATTCTTGTTAACAGCCGAACCGATTTTCTTCTGCAGCTTCTTGCAAACAAAAGGAAGCATAAGCAGAGGTGCAATGCTGCCGATTGTCATTGCCCATGCAACTGTTGAAAACTGCTTATAGTCGGCGATTGAGCTTGTAAGGGTACCGCCCATTGCTTCAACAGCAGTCTGCGCAGCGGTTGTTTCATATGCAAGGTTGCCGATAACAGTAAGCCTTATCCAAGGAAGGACAATACCCAGCGCATTTGCAAGAACAATAACTGTTGCCAGGATTGAAATTGCGGGCGCAACGGTGAAGAGGATGCTGGAAACAACCGTGTTTTTCAGCTTTTCTTTTTCAATGCCCAGCTCTTTAGCATGTTTCCACGACTTGACAATAAAGAACATGGACTGAAGGGTTACGAATGCAACAACGCAGAGCGCTATGGCATACATAAAGGTACTTTCTTTGAAGTCCAAAGATATCACTCCCATTTATTCATAATGTATTAATAATATCATATCATTACATAATTAGTCAAGATTTTCCGTAAAATGAAATAAAAGCACAAAGAAAAAAATATTTTAAAAAAATTGAAAAAAAGACTTGACGAACAGTTTTTTTTGTGATATAGTAGTCAAGCGTTCTACGGAACACATCAGTTGCTGGTGTAGCTCAGTTGGTAGAGCAGCTGATTTGTAATCAGCAGGTCGGGGGTTCGAGTCCGTCCACCAGCTCCAATTAAATATGGAAGAGTTCCCGAGCGGCCAAAGGGAGCAGACTGTAAATCTGCCGTCAACGACTTCGGTGGTTCGAATCCACCCTCTTCCACCAAAAATCCTCGTTCGCAAGAACGGGGATTTTTACTTCTTGCCCGCAACTACTTTATTCACCAAAGCGGAGTGATTTAAATGATTTTTTATTTTTCTGCCACGGGCAACAGCAGACATGTTGCGCAGCAAATTGCAGAAAGCCTCGGCGACAGAGCAATACCCATTGACATTTGCCTGAAAAACGAAAAATTTAATTTTGTTGCCCTGCCCGATGAAAAAATCGGCTTTGTGTGCCCCGTATATAATCTCGGGTTGCCCGTTACGGTTATTGATTTCATTAAAAAGCTGAACCTTAAATTGAATAAAAATTACGTTTTTACGGCTGTTACCTACGGCGGGTTTTCAGGCGGTGCAAGCAGAATGCTGAAAAATCTGCTTGCCGAAAAAGGAATTTGTGTTAACGGAGCATATTCCGTCAGAATGCCCGACACATGGACACCCGTTTACGATGTTTCGGATAAAAAAAAGATTAAGAAAATTAATAAAAAAGCCGATAAATGCATCGGCAAAACAATACAAAAAATAAAGAAAAACACAAAAGGTAATTTTGACCTGCGCCGCCTCCCCTTCTGCGACAGATTTTACAAGGATTATGAAAATATGCGAAGGACTGAAACCCTTTCTGTCGGTGAAAGCTGCACGGGCTGCGGCAAATGCGCAAGCCTCTGCCCCGTTGATGCAATAGAAATCAAAAACGGCAGACCTGTATGGGTAAAAGATAAATGCGCCATGTGCCTCGGCTGCCTGCACCGCTGCCCTGAATTTGCAATCCGACGAGGCGAAAAAACTGCGCTCCACGGGCAATATATACACGATTAAATAATCAACCCCCGTTGCATTCTGCAACGGGGGTTGACTGTTAAATCTTCATGATTCCGAGTGCATCAAGCACAGATGAAATAAGAATAAGGATGATGCAAACAGGTGCAACATACTTGATTACGATTGTGAAAAGAGTTTTCGCCTTGAACGGACCGCTGATTTCAACTTCTTCAATAATTGCCTTGGGCTTGATAACATAGCCGATAAAGATACAGGTGAAGAATGCCACAACAGGCATCATTACGCTATTGGTCATGAAATCAAATATATCAAGGATTGAAAGTCCGCCGATTGCAAAGCTGCTCCAGATGCTGAAGCCGAAGCAGGAGGGCAGACCAAGAACAATGCAGAAAATAAATACGCCAAAGCAGATTGCCTTTCTGTTCCAGCCTGTTTTATCCTTAACGATTGAAACAACGGTTTCCATAAGCGAAATTGAAGATGTAAGCGCTGCAAAAAGCACAAGCAGGAAGAAAAGTGCACCTATGAATGTGCCGCCCTTCATGCTTTCAAATACCTTGGGCAGGGTTATGAACATAAGGCTGGGGCCTTTGCCGAGAGCAGCTTCGTCGCCGCCCGAAAAAGCAAAAACTGCAGGAATAATCATAAGGCCTGCAAGGAATGCAATGCCCGTGTCAAAAAGTTCAATCTGCCTTACGGATTTTTCAAGGTTAACATCCTTTTTCATATATGAGCCGTAGGTTATCATAATACCCATTGCAAGGCTCATTGAATAGAAAAGCTGACCCATTGCCGCAAGAACGGTTGTTGCGGAAAATTTGCTGAAATCAGGAGTGAGATAATACTTAACACCCTCCATTGCGCCGGGCATAAACATTGCATAAACCGCAATGAAAAGCGTGAGCACAACAAGCACGGGCATCATAAACTTGCTTACCTTCTCAACACCCTTTTCAACGCCCAAAAGAACAATTATGGCCGTAAGCGCCATAAAGATGAGAAACCATCCGATAGGCTCAACGGTCTTTGAAATGAAGCCTGTGAAATAATCGTCCGCCGCTGCTGCGCTTGCGCCTCCGGATGCAAAAACAACAAGATACTTGGTTACCCAGCCACCGATAACGGAGTAATACGGAAAAATCAAAGCAGGGATAATTGAAGCTATAGCTCCAACAAATGTGTATTTTTTGCTTAATTGGGTGAATGCCCCGATTGCACTCTGACCCGTTTTTCTGCCCAGAGCAATTTCGCCAACCATAAGAGCAAAACCAAAGGTTACTGCAAGAACAAGGTAGACAAGCAGGAAAATTCCGCCGCCGTATTTAGCCGCAAGATAAGGGAATCTCCATATGTTGCCCAAACCGACAGCAGAGCCTGCCGCCGCAAGAACAAAGCCGATTTTTCCGGTAAAACTGCTTCTTTTTTCTGACATTAAAGAAGTCCTCCTCAATTAAACTTTTTCACGGTATTTTTTTCGTGCATACCTGAAAACAATGTAAGCAATGCAAATAAACACGAAAACACCTATATAAAGAGCATATTTTCTCGCCTCGGGGGTCATTGCCTCTCCGTCATCGGTTACGGCCTGCGACGATTCGCCGCCAAAGAAAAACGCATGGTTACTTGAACCCGATGAAGGAACATGGTTTTTAACATCGTCCCAGAGAGTGCTCATGAGCGCAAGCGTTTCAGGCTTAAGATTAAGGAAAAGCTGGGTTTTGAACTGACCGTCTTCGGGATAGAGTATTTCATTCTCGTAGAAGGAATACTCAGGGTTTGAATAAACTTCGGTGTGAGGGCTTGCATAGCAGATATACTCCGCATTGGCAAGAGCTACATCGGGCTCAAGAAGGAAATTGATGTAAAGCTCCGCTGCCAGCTTATTCTGCGCATCTTTAAGGATGCATACGCCGTCCACAAAGAAATTAACTCCCTCTTTGGGATAAACAAAGTCAAGGTCAGAGTTATTCTCCTGCATAGTAAGAAAATCGCCTGCATAATACGGAGCAAGAGCAGCCTCCCCAGCTTCCATTTTAAGGAAAATTTCATCGTTCACATAAGCGGGCGAAACATTCTTCTGCTCCTTGAGAAGCTCTGCCGCAACTCTCCACGCGACGGGTGATTCATTATTGAAATCCATTCCCAGAATGCTCTGCGCAATGGCAAAGGCGTCGCGGGGGTTATTTATCATCAGAATACTGTTTGCATAGTTTTCATCCCAGAGCGCCGTCCAACTGTCGGGAGCCTCATCAACCATTTCTTTGTTATAAATAAGACCTACCATGCCAACCGTATAGGGCACGGAATATTCATTCTCGGGGTCGTGAGCAAGATTTTTATACTTTTCCGGGATATATTTGTAGTTGGGAATATTGGAAAAATCAATTTTCTCCAGCATATCCTCAGCAATCATTCTTTCAATCATATAGTCCGAAGGAATAACGATATCGTATGAAACGCCGCCGCTTTTGAGCTTTGAATACATAACCTCGTTGTTATCGTAGGTATCGTAAACAACCTCAATGCCGTATTTTTCCTCAAAAGCCTTGTTAACGTCAAGGGTATCGTCCGCGCCGTCGGAAATATACTCGCCCCAGTTATAAACATAGAGCTTCGTGCCTCTGAGGGCGTCAACATCGCTTTGCTCAGCAGCGAACGCTGGGCTGAGGGACAAAAGCACAAACATCAACGCAAAAAACGCAGATGCTATTCTTTTTTTCAACAAAATCACTCCTTAGTAACCGTGCTGCTATTTCTTTTTTGACTTTTCTTCGCTCTTCGCCTGCGCTACATTGTAGAGAATAAGAAGCAGAAGAATACTGACAAAAATCAAAGCCGAAAGCGCATACATATCGGGCTTAACCCTTTTCTTCGTCATCGAGAAGATGGCAATAGGCAGAGTCTGGAAGCCGGGGCCGCTGGTGAAATAGCTGATAATGAAATCATCCAGCGAAAGGGTAAATGCCGTTATCATTCCCGTAATCATGCCGGGCATAATTGAAGGAAGAACAACCTTGAAAAAGGCGGAAACGGGCCTGCAGCCCAGATCCTGCGCAGCTTCCGCAAGGTTTCTGTCCGTCTGCCGGAGCTTTGGCAGAACATTGAGAATAATATAGGGCAGGTTGAATGTAACATGAGCGATAAGCAGTGTTCCGAAGCCCAGAACGGAATCAATATTAACCAGCTTTCCCACAAAAACGAAAAGCAGCATCATTGAAATACCCGTTACGATTTCGGGATTCATCATCGGTATGTTTGTTACCGCCATAATGCCCGAACGGGCAGGGCCTTTTTTGAATTTATCTATGCCTACCGCCGCTGCAGTGCCCAGAACGGTTGCGATAAGCGACGAACAAACCGCAAGAACAACGGTGTTTGAAAGCGCCCTGAGAGTTGTTTCATCCTCAAGCAAAGCCTTATACCACTGAAGCGAAAAGCCTGAAAGCACGCTTGTGCTGCTTGAGCCGTTGAATGAGAAGATTATCATAACGATAATCGGCGCATAGAGAAAGAGAAAAACGAGAGCGGTGTAAACCTTTGAAGCAACTTTCATATAACCATGCCCTCCTCATCCCCTGAAAAGCGGTTCATAACCGCCATGCAGATAAGAATAAGCACCATCAGCACAAGCGAAAGAGATGCGCCGAGGTTGTAGTTATATGACTGCTGGAACTGCCTTTCGATAACATCACCGATAAGGTCAAACGAACCGCCGCCCAACTTTTGCGAAATATAGAATGTACTTACAGAAGGCACAAAAACCATTGTTATGCCCGAAACAATGCCGGGCATACTCATAGGCAGAATGCAGCGCCTGATAACCGTCAGCCTGTTGCCGCCCAAATCCTGACAAGCCTCAACCATGCTGTAATCCAGCTTTGCCATAACGGAATAAATGGGCAATATCATATAGGGCAGGAAGTTATACACCATGCCTAAAATTACCGCGCCCTCGGTGTTAATCATATGTATCGGGTCAATGCCGATTTTGCCAAGCAGGGAGTTTATTATACCCGTATCCTGAAGCAGCGCCATCCATGAATAGGTGCGGATAAGAAAGCTCATCCACATGGGCAGCATAACAAGCATAACCATTGTCCGCTGAACCTTTTCGGTTGATTGCGAAATAAAATATGCAAGCGGGAATGCAATTACAAGGCAAATCAGCGTTGCAACTATTCCGAACCATATTGAGCGAAGAAAGGTTGGTGCATATTTGCTCAGCGCTGAGATATTTTCAAAGGTGAAAGCACCCGAGGCATCGGTAAACGAATAATAAACAACAAAAATCAGCGGAGCAACTATAAAAAGCACAGACCACACAATGTAGGGCGAGGCAACCAGCTTTGACCTGAGAGATGAACGGTTGCTCATTCCTCTACCTCCTCTGCATTTGAAAGCTCGTCAAACTCCTCGCTGAAGGAGCTGTAGTCGCCGTAAATGCCCGAATATTCGGACTTTTTCATAATATGTATTGCATCGGGCTCAATGAAAAGGCCGATTTTGGCACCCTCGGGCTGATAATCCGTTGTCTGAATCATCCATTTGAAGCCGCCGATATCAACAATGATTTCAAAATGAACGCCCTTGAATGTCACGGAAGTAACTACGCCGCAAAGCATTCCTTTTTCAGGCTCAACAACGTCAACATCCTCGGGACGGACAACAACGTCAACTGCTTCATTTTTGCCAAAGCCCTTGTCAAGGCACTCAAAACGGTGGCCCGAAAAATCAACAAGGCAGTCGTCAATCATAACGCCGTCAAGAATATTGCTTTCGCCGATGAAATCCGCAACAAAAGCATTCTTGGGCTCATTGTAAATATCAAGAGGAGTTCCGATCTGCTGAATAACGCCGCCGTCCATAACAACAATTGTGTCGGACATAGAGAGGGCTTCCTCCTGGTCGTGGGTAACATAAATAAAAGTTATACCAAGCCTTTGCTGAATGTTTTTAAGCTCAACCTGCATATCCTTACGCAACTTAAGGTCAAGGGCGCCCAAAGGCTCATCGAGCAGAAGAACACGAGGCTTGACCGCAAGAGCTCTCGCGATTGCAACGCGCTGCTGCTGACCGCCCGAAAGAGAATTTATGTTGCGCTTATTGAATCCCGTAAGATTAACAAGTGCAAGCATTTCCTCAACGGTTTCCTTAATCTGCTTTTCGGGCACCTTTTTTATCCTCAGACCAAAGGCAACGTTTTCATAAACATTGAGGTGAGGAAAAAGGGCATAACGCTGAAAAATAGTGTTAACCTGCCTTTTGTGGGGCGGAACACTATTGATTACTTTATCTTCAAAAATAACCTCACCCTCGTCAGGCTGAATAAAGCCCGCAATGATGCGGAGCGTTGTTGTTTTTCCGCAGCCCGAAGGACCGAGAAAGGTTATAAACTCCTTATCGCGGATATAAAGGTTAAGGTTTTTGAGAACCTGATTATTCCCGAATGTGACGGAAATGTTTTTCAAATCAATTATGGCATTTTTTTTCAATTATGCAGCCCCTCTCTGCCCTCGCCGAAAAAACGGCACCACGGCTTATTATAATAATATAAAATATAGAGCAAAAACTTGCAAATGTCAACAATTTTTTTAACAAATCCGCGAAAAATCCGTTGCAAAACGGGTTTGCCAAATATTTTTCTTTGATTTGCTCAGAAATGCTCGATTTTTCTCTGTTTTACTCAATTTTTATTTTTTAAGATTTTTTAAAAAATCTTGCTTATTTTATCTTTTTCGGCTCGTCAATTATCCCTGCAATATAATCAAGGGATATATTATAGTATTTTGCGAGTGTTACATACTTGTCAATCCCCATCTGCGCCGCACCCCGTTCATAGCGGCTGTATTGGGTCTGCTGAATATCAAGCACCTTTGCAACATCCGCCTGTGTCAGGTCATTATCCTCTCTTATATCTCTCAATCTCTGGTAATAATTCATGCCATTCTCCCCCTTTTTGTTAAACATATCATAGAACTGAAGAATACTATTGACTTTAGAACGAATTAGTTCTATAATATATAACAGTAAAAGGCGTTTTATCGGAATATATTGACTGATTTGCCGCTTACTGTTATAATTATTTCAAGGATATAACCCTGAAAATCAAGGAGGAATAAATATGTTCAATGTACTTTCGGCAATTATGGCATTTTTCTTTTCCATCTCCTCATTTTTCACCGTGCTTTTCGGCAACAACCTTTGCACATTGATGATGGTTTACAACGAAGAACGAGGCTATGTCTGGGAATGCGATATCGCAGATGACGACATTGCAGTTGTGAAAAGCGAAAAAGCTGTTGGCTCTGTTCAGTCCTTTGTTATTGAGGGTATAAGCGAAGGTCAGACAGAAATAACAATGACAAACCAAAAAGGCGAAACATCCGAATGCATAATCTATTCTTCAGGCGAATACAACCCTTACAACGGCAAACTTGAATACTATCAGATTTATGTTCTTTACGATTTCGGCACATATATAAGCTATGACGAAGGAATTACACTCACCGCAGAATCACCTGTTAAAGGCGGTTACTGGGGCTTCGGTTTCGGTGCGGATGCACCCGAAATTACCTGCGAGCCTGAAACGGTTAACGGAGTATGCACCTTTGATGTCATCAACCCTTATCTGGAAGATATGAAATACGGCACACTTTTCACTTACTATGATAAAGACGGCACTCCGCTTGAAAACAAATTCCTTGCCTATACATTAAAAGAAAACGGCACAATTAAATACACAGACGAAAGCAGACTTACTCAGATTGAGCTTCCCTCTGATTTTTCAAAGCTTATTTTCTGGACCGTAACAAGTGATTACACTTATGATGAAGCAGAAATAATCAATGTTTATCTGAGTTCCGATGAATACGGAAACATTTATATTCCCGAAGACTTCGAATCCGCCGAAGCTCTCAAAATGCTTATCGGAGATATATTCGGCAAAGTTCCCGTGAACGGCACCGACACGGTAGTTATCGAAGCCCTCAAAGAAGGCACGGCAGAATTCACACTTGAAAAGGTAGATATGTATCCGCTTGTTAAAACCGAAGAGGGATATGAAATTGACCTTGAACGCTATGAAGTTCTCGAAACAATAACAATTGCCGTTACGGTTGATGCCGATTTGAATCTTACCTATGAAATCAAGTAAATAAAATAATAACCCCGATACAAACGGGCAATACTTTTATTGCCATTAATTGTATCGGGGTGATTTTTTGCAATTCAGCAAGGTTGAAATCTGCGGAGTCAACACCGCAAAGCTGAAAGTGTTGAAGGAAAGCGAAAAAATGGACCTGCTCCGAAAAGCAAGAGCAGGTGATAAAAAAGCAAGGGAAGATTTAGTGACGGGCAACCTGAGGCTGGTGCTCAGCGTTATTCAAAGATTTTCAAACAGAGGAGAAAATCCCGACGACCTGTTTCAGGTAGGCTGCATAGGACTTATAAAAGCCATTGATAATTTTGACATGAGCCTTGATGTTCGTTTCAGCACCTATGCCTGCCCAATGATAATCGGCGAGGTCAGGCGCCACCTGAGGGATAACAACCCTGTCAGAGTCAGCCGCTCCGTCAGGGATACGGCTTACCATGCAATGCAGGTTCGCGAAAGACTAATCAACGAGCTTGAGCGTGACCCCACACCCGAGGAAATCGCAAAAGAGCTTGGAATTCCCAAAGAGAGCGTTGTTGTTGCTCTTGACGCCATTGTCGAGCCCGTTTCGCTCAACGAGCCCGTTTACTCCGACGGCGGCGACACAATTTATGTTATGGACCAGATCGGCGACACCGAAACGGACGAAAGCTGGCTTGACGAAATTCTGCTCAGACAAGCCATAAAAGACCTTAACAGCCGCGAAAAAAAGATACTTTCACTGCGCTTCATGCAGGGCAAAACCCAGATGGAGGTTGCCGACGAAATAGGCATCTCACAAGCACAGGTTTCGCGCCTCGAAAAGGGCGCCATTAAAAAAATCAAAGATAACAACAAGGTATAAAAAACGGGCGGTTCACACCGCCCGTTTGCTCATTTTTCAACTACATATGTTGCATATGAAAGGTATTCGCCCTTAAGGAATTCGCAGGCCGTGAAAACAATTCTGTCCTCATAAACCTTAACAAGCATACCCTCGGATGAGCGCATATAGTGCTCCGATGAATCGTCAATGTTTGCTGTGGTTCTTCTGGGTGAGGACACACTGGAAACATGAATCATCGTTGCATATTCTCCGCCGTAATTTGCAATGTTAAGGTTGGGATTGAGCTCCTGCATATCGTATGCCCAGTGCGAATGTCCGTTGAAGTAAACAACGTTTTCGTATTTATCCATAAGCTGCTCAAAGCGCACCTCATCGGGACAATCCTCAGTAAAGGCCAGGTCATAGTGACGGCCTACATTATTTTCAAGGTTACCCTCGCCCATGTTGGGATTCTCGCCCTCAACGGGGTTGTTGAGGAAGGTGTGGAAGAAAAGATAAACGGTTGTGTCCGCATATTTTTCAAGCTGAGCCTCAAGCCAGTCAAGCTGAGCATCGGTCAGAAGGCGGCTTTCAGGCCTGTTATAATCCCACTGATACTGAGAAAGGAAAACAAAAACGTCCTCACAGCCTTCGGGAATATAAACAAAATCAAGTCCGTTTTGGGCAACATCCTGAACTCCTGCTGCCTTTTCAGCGCCGTAAACGCCCGTATTTATAAGCTCCTGCCAATTTTCAAGGGTGAAATAATCGCTTACATCGTGGTTACCCGTGCAGGTATAAACAGGGAAATCATAGCCGAAAGTAATTGTGTTGAATTTTTCAAAGGCATCTCTTTCGCCGTCAGCAGAAATATCGCCCGAAATGCCTACCATTGAAACACCAAGCTCATCAAAAAAGTTGAGCGCATTGGGGAATGTCATCAGCGCATCATCACCCGTCAGCGAAAAATTATATCTGTTAAAGTGAACATCGCTGAGCGCACCGAAGGAATAAACCATTTCGCCGTAATCCGCAACCTTGCCGTCGGGAATTTCAGCCTCGCCCGCAAGGATACCGCCTTTGTATACAAGCACTGTTTCGGCACCCTCGGGGATGGCGGTGAATTCCTGAATTTCCGCGCTGCCCTCGCCGCCATCAACATCAACGCCGGCAAACTCACTGTAGTAAACGGTGTAACCGCCTACTTTTTCGGCCAGCTTTTCGCCGTCGTCAGTGCCCCAATAAAGGTCATATTCGCCGTCAAGACCCGTTTTTACGGTAACGGTGCCTGCGGCTGAGCCTGCAGTTTCGTTCTCAAAATCATAAACAATTTCGGCACTGTCTGACAGAAACGGAACGGTAAACGAAATTCCGTTAAGCGCCGTCATAACGGGCATCAGAAGCGCAATGAACATAACAAAAATTTTGCTGAGCATATTTTTCTCTCCTTTTTATTTAAGCAGCGCAACAGAAGATGCAAGCAAAATTTGCGCCGCATAATATGTTGCAAGTTCTGCGGTTACAAAAACATTTTTTCTTTTTACGGGGGTGAAATAGAGGAAACCGAGGCATGTGTCGCTGACAATGAACAGAACCGCGCCTGCAAAGGCCGTCCAGAAAGCAGACTGACCGCCCTGAATCGCAAGGTTAAGCGCTGAAGCAGCCTTGAATGCAAGAACCGCATAATAAACAGACATAACAATGCGCATTTTGCCGTCCGCCTTCATTTTCAGCACCTTGATGAGGATGAATGCGGCGATTCCGAAAGCAATTCCAACTATCAGCGCTGCAACGCTGAAACTGCTCATGCTTATAAATGCACAGAGATAAAACACATGGCCCACAAGGAAATAAAGCAGCCCGAGGGGCACAAGCCTGCCCCTGAAGGTAGGCGCAATTTCCTTTATTCCGAGAAGCACATCACCGCAGAAGCCAAATAGCAGCGCAAAGCATACAATGCAGAAATAATAGGTATCCACAGGATTGAGCGAATAGCCTACAACCGCAACGGAAATGAAGCCGAAGCTGGCCATAAACTTGCAAAGCATACCCTCAAAAGCCTTATTTTTACGGCGTAAAGTGATGCAACCGATTGCAAAGGCAACGGTGAGGCCTGCAAGAATAACACATAACGGTGACATAGCTTTTCCTCCTTGTTTATTTTTCGTGAATTGCCCATCTGCCGACGATTTCAAACCCGATTTTTGAGTAAAATTCCGCCAGAGAATCGTTCCTGCAAAAAAGAAAAACTTCCTTTCCTTTTTTCGTTTCGGCAAGGGTACCAACCAGCTTTGAAGCATATCCCCTGCCCCTTGCAGCAGGGCTTGTTGCAACGGCGCCGAGGAGCACGCTCTTTTCTCCCTCAAACAGGGCGAAGGCGCAGGCGCAGAGCCTGCCGTCAAGCTCCGCAGCGGCCAGCGATGCCGTTGATTTGTTTAGCCTTGAGCAGATATCCGCAAGAAAAGCTCCGTAATCACCAAGCTCAAAGCCGCATTCGCACAAAAGTGAATAAATCTCTTTTTTGTTGTAATCGGGAAGCGCATCATTGCATATTGATGCTCCGCCCGTATATTTTACTGTAAACGAGGTTTTCTGCGGCACTGTTCCGAGGCTGTCAGAAAACCGAGCGTCAAAGGTCAGGCTTGAATAACCCACCGCATCCAGAAATCCGGCAAGCTCCTCAAAATCCGCGCCGTCAAGGCCGCAAAGAGTTGCATTGCCGTCAATCCGGCTTACCGCAGCAACAGGCACGCCGTCAATTCTTTGCACCCAGAAAAGAACAAAATCATAATCTGTTCCGTAGGTTTCCGCAAGAGCCGTAATCCTTGCCGCATAAGGGTCTGCAGGCAGAAATGAAAGTTCATTTATATCGCTGATAAGGCTTATCATTTCGCAAAATCCTCTGCAAGAGCTCTGATAAGTTTCAGGCTTTCCTCTGCATCGCTGTATTTTATAACACCGCTTGGTGAATGAAGATATCTGCAGGGCACGGAAACCGTAAGCACCTTAACACCGCCTCTGCTTTTATGGATTGCGCCTGCATCGTTGCCGCCTGCAACCATTGTTTTGGGCTGAATTGCAACGCTTTCTTTTTCTGCAATTTCAAACGCTCTGTCAAAAAGCTCTCTGCTGTAAAGGGTGCTTCTGTCCATAAAGGAAACCGTTCCGCCCTTGCCGCAGATGCAAACTCTTTTTTCGCCGCTGACGCCTGAGATATCCGCCGCCGTTGTTGTTTCAACCACTATCGCATAATCGGGGTCAATTGTGAAAGCGGCAGTCTGAGCGCCCCTTGTTCCGATTTCCTCCTGAACGCTGAAGGAAAACCACGTGTCATATTCAAGCTCGCTTCTTATCATTTCAATCAGGATTGCGCAGCCCACTCTGTCATCAAGAGCCTTGGATTTCACAAATCCGTCACCGAATTCAACAAAATCGCCTGCAAACCACGCTGAATCGCCGAAACGGACATATTCCGCAGCTTCTTCCTTGCTTGATGCGCCGATATCGATATACAAATCATCCGCACCGGGAATATCGGCAAGCGCACTTTCGGCAACAAGATGGCCGGGCTTGATGCCGATAACACCGTTGACCGCCTTTTCACCAACCTTAACGGTTCTGCCAATCATAACGCGGGTATCAATGCCGCCCACCTTTGTGAAGCGCAGATACCCCTCGGAGGTGATTGCGGTTATAATCAGGCCTACCTCATCCATATGAGCGTCAAGCATAACCTTTTTACTCGCCCTGTTTTTTCCTTTTTTGAAAACAAGCAGATTGCCGAGGGGGTCAACGCTGTATTCGGCATAATCCCTGATTTTTTCGATTATATATTCGCGCACCGCGTCTTCCCTGCCGGATATACCTGAAAGAGTGCAAAGCTCTTTAATCATTTCAAGCATTTTCGCTGCCCCTTTCTGAAATATATTCGGCAATAAGCCTTGCCGTATTTTCAATATCCGCGAGGTCACAAACCTCCGCGGCAGTGTGCATATTTCTCAAAGGCACGGAAATCAGCGCAGTTTTAACGCCTTTGCCCGCAACCTGAATTTTGTCGCAGTTCGTGCCCGTTCTTCCACCCATAACCTCAGGCTGATTGGAAATTCCTTTTTTTTCAGCAATTTCCGCAAGCCTTCTGCTCATTGCATAGTCAAGGGACGGGCCGTAACCTATCATTGCACCGCCGCCGAGAGCCGCATATTTTTCGCTGCTTACGGATGGTGCGCTTGCAAAGCTGACATCAACTGCAATTGCTTCGTCCGCGTCAGCGGCAAATGCGCCTGCCTGCGCACCGCTGCCGCCCGTTTCCTCCTGAACAGAAAAAAGAACGCTGATTTTGCAGTTGAGATTCTTACCTTCAAGAAGTTCAAGCGCGCGGAGAATCGCCGCAACGCCTGCTCTGTCGTCAAGAGAGGGTGAGCAAATTCGGTTGCCGAGAAGGGGCTTATATTCGCCGTTAAAGGTTATTCTGTCCCCTGCGGAAACATATTTAACTGCCTCATCGCGGCTCATTCCGATATCAACCGCAATGTCATCAAGTCCCTTTGCCTTGCCCGAATCATCGGGAGATGAAAGATGTGGAGGCGTTGATGTTATAACTCCGAAGAGCTTTTCTCTTCCGTGAACGGTAACCTCTGCCGCCGCAAGCACCCTGATATCAACACCGCCGCATTTTGCCACCTTCAGGAAGCCGCAATCGTCAACCGCTGTTACAACAAGACCTATCTGGTCAAGGTGAGCATCAAGAAGAATATGGGTTTCGCCGCTGCCCGTTGCTCCCGTAACGCTGCCGAGAGCATCAATTTTCGCAGGCATATGCCTGCCGAGAAGCTCTGCCGCAACCGCAGCCGCCTCATTTTCCGCACCCGAAACGCCGCCTGCGGCGCAAAGCCTTTCAAGCAAAGCGGAAACTTCACTGTAACTGTTCATAAAAACATACCTTTCAACAACTCAGGGGTGTGCCCGTGCAACCAATGCGCACAGGCTCACCCCACAAGAATTTATCAGATAACCTTGATTCCGCCTTCGGGACGGATGTTAAGTACATAGCAGGATTTTTCACCGAAAACGGCGCAGATTTTCTCTTTGAATTCATCAAGCGCATCAGCAGGCACAAAAGCCTGAATTGTTCCCGCAAATCCGCCGCCGTGAACTCTCCATGCGCCCTTACCCTTAAGAAGATCCTGACAGATTGCGAGAGCAACGCTTACGGGCTGGTCGGCAGGTGCCTTGCAGGTGTAAACATTCTGATTATACATATATGATGAATAACCGCTTTCAACAATAAGCTCCTTGAAAGCCTCGAAATCATCAGCCTTGAGCGCTGCGGCAAGAAGGTCAACCCTTCTGTTCTCATTAAAGAAATGCATTGCGCGCAGAACTGCCCTGTCCCCTGCAGATTCACGGATAAGGGGAATATTCTTCTCAAACTCTTCAACGCTCACTTCGCGGAGAACGGATTTGCCGAATTTCGCAGCAACCGCTTCCATTTCTCCTCTAACGGCTGCATATTCATCCGTAAGATCGGCATGATTTCCGCCCGTGTCAACAATGCAGAGAGCATGGTTGCAGGAAGCAAAATCAAAATTGACCTTGTTGATAACGGGTGCGGCAGGGTCTTTGAAATCAATCTGAACAAAACCGCCCACGGAGCATGCCATCTGGTCCATAAGTCCGCAGGGCTTGCCAAAATATTCATTTTCCGCAAACTGAGCAATCTGCGCAATTTCAACGGGGCTGATTTTGCCCTCGTTATAAACATAGTTAAGAATTGTTCCGATAAGAACCTCAAAGGCTGCGGATGATGAAAGACCCGAGCCTGAAAGAACATCGGAAACGGTTGCGGCATCGAAGCCGCCGATGTTGTAGCCTCTGTTCCTGAAGGCGGCGCAAACGCCTCTGATAAGCGATTCGGATTTGCCTCTTTCGGCAGGCATAACGCCAAGATTTCCAAGGTCAACAGCATCAATCTTGTAGCCCTCAGACTTGACTCTGACGATATTTTCACTGTTTGCAGACACAACCGCTACCGCATCAAGGTTAACGCTTGCGGCAAGCACCTTTCCGTGGTTATGGTCGGTGTGGTTACCGCCCACCTCGGTTCTGCCGGGTGCGGAATACACTTCAACCTCTCTCTCCGCGCCGAAAAGGGCTTCAAATCTTGAAACGATTCTCGCATATCTTTCCTTTTGGAAACCGACGTCTTCTTTCTTATAAATTCTTGCAAGAGCAGCATCAAATTCACAGCCTGCAAGCCTTGCTTTCAATTCAGATGTTTTCATCGCTCTTATCTTTCCTTTCTTTATGGTTATTTGCAAATTGAACTGTTTTTTCAACCGTAGTCCATATGCCGTTAACAGACAGCAAGGACAGTCCCGTTATCAGGAGCAGAATCATTACGGGCAGCAGGAAGCCTGCCGACAGAGGGTCATAAACATTTCGGCCAACAAGGGTGAACGAAACAATTTTCGGCAAAAAGCCGATTACGGACAGAAGCACAAATCTCCAATAGCCGAAATTGAACGAACCGTAAATACCCGAAATGCTGTTAACAGGCATGCTGGGCACAAGCCTGAGAGCTATCAGCAATGCAGGGTTGCCTCTGCCGTCCTGCCTGATAAGCCTTTTCAGCTTTTCTGTTTTACAGATCACCTTCCACGCTCCGCCTGCGCCGAAGCGCCTGCCCCAGAAATAGCGAATAGTAATCAGCAGAACAAATCCCAGAACATTAACGGGGATTGCCACATAGACGGGAAGAACGATTCCCGACAGAAAGCAGACCGTTGAGGTTGCATAAATCGGGAAAAAACTTTTAACTGCAAAAAGCAGCATTACCGCCGCAAAAAACTGCCACACCTTATCAAGATGAGCAATGTATTCCTCAAGCTCCAGCAGCTTTTGCTGAGTTTGCGCGTACCAGCGCCACAGCTCTTCATGCTGAAGAGAAAAAAGCAAAATGCCCACCGCAATTCCCAATGCAATAAAAATCAAACCGCCGAAAAGCAGGTACTTTTTCTGTTTTTTTCTTCTTTTCAAAAGTTCACCGCTTTCCAACTTTCTTATTCCATTATTTTATAATATTATTGCCGTTGGGTCAATAAGAAAACAAAATATTTTGGTATTTTATTTTCCGCATTTTATGCTATAATATAAGCAGAAACAAAACAAGCGATTTCGGAGGAACACTTTTTATGAAAATTACCGTTCTTGACGGCTACACAGAAAACCCTGGCGACCTTTCATGGGATTGGCTCAGGGAATGCGGAGAATGCACAATTTATGACCGCACCCCGCCCGAGCTGGTTGCGGAAAGGTGCGAAGGCTGCGAAATAATCATAACCAACAAAACACCACTGCGCAGAGCCTTACTTGAAACTCTTCCCGAGCTTAAGTATATCGGTCTGCTCAGCACGGGCTTCAACATCGTTGATTGGGAATACTGCAAAGAAAAGGGAATTCCCGTTTGTAACATACCGTCTTACAGCACAAATGCGGTTGCCCAGCTTGTTTTTGCGCATATTCTTGAGCACACAAATGCTGTTGCGCTTCACAGCCAATCCGTACATGCAGGCGAATGGACAGCATGCAAGGATTTTTGCTATTGGAAAGCTCCCCTTTCGGAGCTTGACGGCAAAACCATGGGCATTATCGGCTTTGGTAAAATCGGCAAGGCTGTTGCAAAAATTGCCGCAGCATTCGGAATGAAGGTTATTGCATCAACCAACCACCCCGCACCGTTTGAAAACGTTGAATTCTGCAGCAGGGATGAGCTGCTTGCGAAAAGCGATTTCGTGAGCCTTCACTGCCCTCTCACACCATCAACAGAGGGCATGGTTAACGCCGATTTCCTTTCAAAAATGAAGAAGTCTGCAATTTTAATCAACACCTCAAGAGGGCAGGTTGTTGACGAAAACGCTCTTGCATACGCCCTTGAAAACGGCATTATTTCAGGCGCAGGCCTTGATGTGCTGGAAACAGAGCCTCCCAAAGCGGACTGCCCGTTAATCGGCGCAAAAAACTGCTTTATAACCCCTCACATTGCATGGGCAGGCTTTGAAACAAGAGAAAGACTGATGAAAATCTGCCGAAGCAATGTTGAGGCATATCTCGGCGGCAAACCCGTTAACCTCGTTTACTAAGGAGTAACAGCAATGATAATATCCCAGACACCGATGAGGATGTCGTTTTTCGGCGGCGGCACCGATTTTCCCGAATTTTACCAAAAGCACGGCGGCGCCGTTATTTCCACAACCTTTGATAAATACTGCCATGTCAACGTCAGGGAAATGCCCGACCTTTTTGAATACAAAACCTACCTTTCCTATGCAAAGATTGAAAAGGTCAGCTCCGTTGACGAAATTCAGCACCCTGCCATCCGCAACGCCATGAAATGGCTGGGGCTTGAGAAAATATGCCTTAATTACGATGCCGATGTGCCTGCAAAAACAGGGCTGGGCACAAGCAGTGCATTTTCCGTGGGCATGCTGAATGCTTTTCACACAATGATGGGTGAAGAAAAAACAAAGCGTCAGCTTGCCGACGGTGCAATTCATCTTGAACGCACTCTCTGCAACGAGGACGGAGGAATTCAGGACCAGATTGCCTCCGCATTCGGCGGTTTTAACAGAATTGATTTTTCCGCACAGGGCTACACGGTTACGCCGATTAATTTCTGCGCAGGCAGAAAAGAACGGCTCGAGGAAAATCTGATGCTCTTTTTCACGGGGCTTTCCCGTTTTTCCTTCCATGTTCAGAAAACAACAAGAAAACTGCTGCCGCAGAACACCGACCGCCTGCTGAAAATGCTTGAAATGGTTAACGAAGCTGAGGATATCCTTACAAATCCTCAGCGCAACTTAAATGATTTCGGCTTTTTACTCAATGAAACATGGCTTCAGAAAAGAGAAATAAGTTCCGAAATTTCAACGGATTACATAGACATTGCCTACAAAAAGGCAGTTGAAGCAGGTGCGCTGGGCGGTAAGCTGCTTGGCGCAGGCGGCGGAGGCTGTTTGCTGTTCTATGTTGAAAAGGAAAAGCAGAATTCCGTAAGGGCTGCCCTTGGGGATTTGCTTGAAATCCCATTTAAATTTGAAAATGACGGAACAAAAATCATTTGCAATTACTGATAAACAAGGAGCTGTTTACCGTTCGGAACAGCTCCTTGTTTTCTTGACATTTGAGTTCTTATATGATAATCTATAATGTGAATTTCTATGTATACGGACGAGGTTATGGCAATGATAGAAATATTGACGCCCGATTTTATTTTTGAGGACGAAAGAGGAACTCTTGTTCAGCTTGTTCACGAGGGATACAATCAGATAAATGTTGTCACATCAAAGGCAGGAATTGAACGTGGCAACCATTTCCACAAATTCAACAGAGAAGGCTTTTATGTTGTTGAAGGCTCATTTGTTCTAACCGTCAGCCTTGACGGAAAAGAGGAAAGCTACGAATTCAAAAAGGGTGACATGTTTGTTATAAAGCCCAATGTTATGCACAGATTCAATTACCGTGAGGACACAACACTCGTTGCATTTTATGACAAGGGCGTTGAATTATCCAACGGTAAAAAAGATATAATCTCGGAGGCGGATTAATTTGGAAGCAGTTGTTCTTGCAGGCGGTTTCGGCACAAGGCTGAAAAGCTGCATCGATAACATTCCGAAGCCTCTTGCGCCCATAAGCGGCAGGCCGTTTCTTTTCTATCTGCTTGATTATCTTTATGCCAACGGCGTTCACCGCGTAATAATTTCAACGGGCTACCTTGCCGAAAAAGTTGAAGAAGCCATTGGCGGCAGCTACAGAGGAATGACCGTTGAATACAGCGTTGAAGATACTCCTCTGGGCACAGGCGGCGGAATAAAAAAAGCGCTGAAAAAATGCACCGGTGACGATATCGTTGTTTGCAACGGCGACTCATTTTTTGATGTTGACCTTTTCAAAATGAGGGATTTTCACCTCAAATCGGGCTACCCCGTAACTCTCGCGGCAAAATTTATTGAAAACGCCCACCGTTCGGGTCTGCTTGAATTTGAAAACGGCAGGCTTTGCGGCTTCAAGGAAAACGGAATCGCCCCCTCGGGCTTTATCAACGGCGGAGTGTATTTTATAAAACGGACTCTTCTTGAAGATATCAACGAGGATAAATTCTCCTTTGAAAAAACCGTGCTTGCAGGCGGATATGACATCGGTGTTTATGAAAGCGGCGGATATTTCATTGATATCGGCGTGCCCGATGCATATAAACTTGCCGAAAAAGAGAAAGATAACCTTATATCGCATCGCAAAAGACGCGCGGCTTTCATTGACCGAGACGGCACAATAAACAAAGACACCGTTCATCTTTTCCGCAAGGAGGAGTTTGAATTCCTGCCCGATGCAGACAAGGCAATTGCTCTTCTCAAGGAAAAAGGCTTCCTTGTTACGGTTATCACAAATCAGGCAGGCGTTGCAAAGGGGCTTTACAGAGAAGAGGATATTCACATTCTTCATTCTTATCTTGATTCGCTTCTCAGGGAAAAGTATTCAGTTATTGCTGACGGATACTACTATTGCCCTCATCATCCTAATGCGGTAATTGAGGCCTATCGCTTTGACTGCCCGTGCAGAAAGCCGAATTCAGGGCTCCTCCTCAAAGCGGTTGAGGATTTTGCAAAAACGGGAATTGAAATTGACCTGAACTTAAGCTGCACAATCGGAAACCGTGTTTCCGACATTCTTGCAGGCAAAAATGCAGGCGTAAAAAACAATATTCTTATCGGCAATGACGAAACGGATGAAAACGGAGTTGCCTCTGATGCATACGGCAGCCTTTACGATGCCGTTAACAGTATAAAGTAGGTGTTTTGGCTTTGAAAAACGTTTATTTCATTCAGGTAGGGTTTGCTTTTGACAAATCCGTTTACCTTCCCTATGCAACGGGCACAATCGTTGCATACTGTAAGGCTCAGCCTGACATAGCGGCAAAATATGCATTCCCGGAAATTATTTTCCGCAGGGATGATATTGATGCTATAGTAAACGGAATGGATAACCCCTACATGGCAGCATTTTCAACCTATGTCTGGAATGTTGAATTCAACAAGGCGCTCGCCCAGGCCGTTAAAGCAAAATATCCTGACTGCATTATTGTTTTCGGAGGTCACAGCGTTTCGGACAGAATGGAATTCCTTTCAAAGGATTATATCGATGTACTTACCCTTGGCGAGGGTGAAGAGGTAACCGCTGGGCTGCTGCGCGCATTGCGCGACGGCACCGACCTTTCGGATTGCTCAGGCATCGCTTTCAGGGACTCCGACGGCAGCAATATCCTGACCGCCCCCCACTGCCCTGAAAGTCTCGAGGATTATCCTTCACCTTATCTGACCGGAGTTTTCGACTCTATTATTGAAAAAAATCCCAATCTTATGTTTGACTCAATAATAGAAACAAACAGAGGCTGCCCCTACAACTGTGCATATTGCGACTGGAGCAACAACAAAAAACTGCGCCTTTTCCCCATGGAAAAGGTTAAGGGCGAGCTCAAATGGCTCTCCGACCATAACATTGAATATTGCTTCTGCGCCGATGCAAACTTCGGCATATTTGAGCGCGACGAGGAAATTGCAGAATACATCGTTGAGCTTAACAGGCAGACGGGCTTCCCGAAGGTTTTCCGCCCATGCTACGAAAAAAACAGTGCAGAAAGAGTTTTCCGCATTTCAAAAGCGCTCAACTCAAGAGGGCTTGATAAAGGCGCAACAATGGCATATCAGACTCTCTGCGACGACGCGCTGAAAAATATCAACCGCAAAAACCTGACCATGGAGCATTTTTCCGACCTTTTGTCAAGCTACACAAAGGCAAACATTCCCACCTATTCCGAGCTGATTCTCGGTTTACCGGGTGAAACCGCCGAGAGCTTCTGTCAGGGTCTTTGTAAACTGCTCAGGGCAGGTCAGCATAATTCAATCAGCGTTTATTATTGCGAATTGCTGCCCAATGCACCTATGTGCAGCCCCGAATTCATGGAAAAGCATAAAATTGAACCAATGAAGGTTCAGTTTAACCACATACATTCTGCAAGCGGCAAAAAAGACGGTATTCCCGAATATTCCTACCTTGTTCGCTCAACCAGCACCCTTTCAAGGGACGGATGGGTTTATGCAAACCTTTTTTCAATCTGTCTGCAATGCTTCCACAGCCTCGGATTGCTGCGCTATTTTGCAATTTATGCATACTATTCCATGAACCTTGACTATTATGATTTCTATAGCGGTCTGCTTGAATTCTGCCTTAAAAGCGGCGGGCTGACAGGCGACCTTTTCAGAGAAATCAAGCGGAAGCTGGACGGCTCGCTTGAGGGCGATTGGAATCACAGCAACCCGGCGTTCGGCAATGTAACATGGTTTTTTGAAGAAGGTCTGTTCCTTGAATTGCTCTATAATTCCAAGGAATATCAAAAAATCATTGACGGATATGTGAAGCCCTTGGGAATTGATGATAACGTTTATAATGAACTCTGTAAATTCCAGACAAACGCCGTTAAAAGACCGTTTGAAAGCGAAAAGCGCTTTGAATGCGGTTATAATTTCACGGAGTATTTCCGCAATGTTTCCGCTGACGGCAGCGCGAAGCTGAAAAAAGAAAAAACAGCCTTTGTTTTCAAGGCTGCAAAAGAATACACAGACTGGCCCACCTTTGCAAAAGAAACCGTATGGTACGGCAGGCGTAAAGGTGCAACGCTTTACACCAACAGTCTTTCATAAGTCGGCAAAAAAAGAGAGTCTTTCGACTCTCTTTTTTATTTCTTGAATTTTGAAACTATAGCATCAAGAGCCTTATCTGCAAGTTCGCCTGCAGGCAAGCCATCCTGACATATAACAGGAAAAATCATAAATGTTGCCGCTGTTGCAGGCAGACTGTAGGCACCGTACATAAACATGGGAACTGCGGAAAGTGCAGCGCCTGCGATATAGCCGAAAATTTCACCAACAGGTCTTTTCCTGATTACAGAAACAACGGCAAGAGCAATAAGGGCCGCTATTGTAACAAAGATGCCGATTGAATCCCATACCTGAGTAATAAGCGAATGAAGGGTCAGCGAGTAACGACGCAGACAGAATGCATAAACTGCAGCCGCAATCAGAACAACCTCAGAAACTGCAAACAGAATTTTCTTCCACGCTGCGGATTCCTTAACCTTGGATGAAAGATATATCAGGGATGCACCCACCGCGGCGGGAAGGCACATAACCGCAACACCGTCATGCTCAAGAACAATATACACGCCTATCAGCGCAGCGGCAGGCATCAACACCGTCACCTGAGAGCAAATAAGAAGAACAGGCGCAAAAAACACCATCAGAAGAGCTTCACTGCTGAAGTTATTCCTAGAAGTAACCATAAGCATCAGCAATGCCACGGAAACCGCCATTGCAACACTCTGAGAGGATTGAAGTGAATATCCTTTTTCCTGAACAGTAAAAACAACAAACAGTGAAACCGCAACAGAGGCGGCAATCTGAATAAGAACCGATTTTAGCGAAATCCATTCCCACGACAAACATTCGTAAAGAATGCCTGCAAAAAATGCAATAAAAATTACAAGCGCTGTTTTAATTTTTGTTTTGGTATCCCATTGAATATTTTTCATCATTGATATCGGGCTCCCTGCCTATAGAATTCACATGTCAATGTAAGAATTGACTTAAGATTAAAAATGTGGTAGAGTATTTACAAAATAGTATTGAGGATATTCCGACAAAAACACGATTTGGGTTATCCTCGCTACCCTAAATGAACGGAAGTGACTTTTTATGCTTGATATTCTCGTTACGGGCGGCGCAGGCTATATTGGTTCTGTGCTTGTGCCGATGCTTTTGTCAAAGGGCTGCCGTGTGACCGTGCTGGACAATCTTTTTTACAACCAGAACCCTTTGCTTGAATGCTGCGTCAACCCGAACTTCACAATGATTAACGCCGATGCGCGCAATGAAAACGCCGTTAAAGCAGCCATGAAAGGCAAGGACTACATCATTCCCCTTGCTGCGCTTGCCGGATTCCCCATCTGCGACAAGGAAGCCTGCTCGGCTTATTCTATAAATTACGATGCAATCAAAATGATTCTTCGTCTCAGAGAAAAAGGGCAGCGCATTATTTTTCCCTGCACCAACAGCGGCTACGGCCTTGGCGAGGGCGAAAAATACTGCACGGAAAGCTCGCCTATAAAACCCATTTCCATTTACGGAAAAAGCAAGGTTGAGGCTGAAGCTGCAGTGCTCAGCGAAAGCGGGACAACCGCATTCAGGTTTGCAACCCTTTTCGGTGCATCGCCCAGAATGAGAACCGATCTGCTTGTTAATGACTTTGTTTACAGAGCAGTTTTTGACCGCACGCTGGTTGTTTTTGAAGGGAGCTTTAAAAGAAACTACCTTCATGTCAGGGATGCGGCAAATGCATTCTGGTTTGCCATTGAGAATTTCGAAAAGATGGAGGGCGGCACCCACAATTGCGGCCTTTCCGATTCCAATCTTTCAAAAATTGAACTCTGCGAAAAAATCAAAGCAATTATACCGAAATTCATCTACATTGAAGCTCCCATCGGTGAAGATCCCGACAAGAGAAACTACATCGTTTCAAACGAAAAGCTGGAGGCTCTCGGATGGAAGCCCGTTTATTCCCTCGATGACGGAATTATTGAGCTGACAAAAGCCTATCAGATAATCAAAAACAATCGCTTCTCAAATATATAAATTCATTTAAGGATGCGCATAAGCGCATCCTTGTTTTTTATGCTGAGGTGCCGTGAGGCTGAGCAGTTGCATAAACAATAAACACAAGCATAACCAGAAGCTTTTTGTTGCCGAAAAACGTTCCCAGCTCCTGCATTGTTTTTTCAAAGGGTTCATCCTTTGAAAAGAACATAAACATTACCAGACCAAACTGAACGAGTATTCCTGCCTGGAACCAACGGGCAAAGTCATAAGCAACTACCATTAATATGAATATCAGGAGCGAAAAAAGCATAAAGCAAGCATAAACAAACTTTCTGCTTTTGACTTCCGTATTTTTGATACATTTTATCCATATAGCCCAGAATGCAGCAAGAACAGAAATACCAAAAATAAGATTTGAGAAGGTGTAGCCGAGCGAAATATCCTGCAGTGCAAATTTAGCCGTGTAATATATACTTTCCCAAAGTGAAGCATCTGCTATAAATTCAGCGGTGTAACCTGTATATGAAGGCGGGATATTGAGAATATAATAAGCAATGGATTCTATCCCGCGGTCATCGTAAACATGGCCGCCTTTATTTTTGAGGATTTCAAAAAGCTGTTCATATGTTACGGTTGCGGTTTCAGACCCGCGAAGAGTAACAAAAAGAGTTAATGCGGCAGTTACTGCACCTGAAATCAGAAAAACAACCGCATTGCCAGCTTTTTTCTCGCTCGTAACCATGAGATAAAATACAACAAGGATAATCAGCGAAAAATAAGTCAGTGCATAGGCGTTATGAATAAACACGCCCGTTGCACATAACACAGGCACAAACCAGCGGAGATACTTATTGCATGCGCACACTACTGCAAGCAAAGTAACAAGCAGCATCCACACATCCAGAAATCCCAAAAAAACGGAGAAACCGGTAAATGTGAACACACCCGTTACAGCAAACGCCGCAAACACCAAAAGCTGAGGCTTAACTTCTTCATTGGAAAATCTGATAACCTTACCGATAAGAATTGAAGCAAACAAAAGCACGGCAAAAACCGCAACCGTTGCAAAACCGGCAATCCATTCCGGTGAAGGGTCAGGATTAAGGAGCTTTACAATGGAACCGATAAGAAGCCTTGATGTTTTTGCCATTGAAAGATCAACAAGATAATAAACCCGCAGATATTCTCCAACATAAAAGTTGGGAACAATCCACCTCAACGCCTGAACAGCAAGCAACACGAAAATGCAAAGCTCATATTTGATTGATGAAAATATTTTGGCAGCCTTTGTTTTCATCAGCTAAACCACCTTAAACTAAAAATTACATAAGAACCTTTGAAAGAAACTCCTTGAGACGGGCATTCTTGGGGTTGGCAAAAAAGTCCTCGGGATTATTCTCTTCCATAATAACGCCTTCGTCCATAAACACCACTCTGGAACCGACTTCCTTTGCAAATCCCATTTCATGGGTTACAACAACCATTGTCATGCCCGATTTTGCAAGCTCCTTCATAAGTTCAAGAACCTCGCCTACCATTTCGGGGTCAAGAGCCGAGGTAGGCTCATCAAAAAGAATAACATCGGGATTCATTGCAAGAGACCTGATAATTGCAACTCTCTGCTTCTGACCGCCCGAAAGAGTTGAGGGATAGGCATCCGCCTTATCCTCAAGGCCGATTCTTGCAAGGAGCTTACGCGCATTCTCCTCAGCCTCTTTTTTGATTTCGGCCACGCTTTTAACGGGCTGCTTCTGCTTAGAGAAAAGATTTTTTATAACCGCCTTCTTTCTGTCCGACTTTGCGCAGTGAACAGGCGAAAGCATAATGTTCTGAATAACGGTTTTATTATTGAAAAGGTTGAAATGCTGAAACACCATGCCGATGCGGCGGCGGTGGATGTTGATATTAACCTTAGGGTCTGCAATATCAACGCCGTTAAAAATAATGTTACCCCCCGTGGGGTCTTCCATGCAGTTGAGGCAACGAAGGAATGTTGATTTTCCCGAGCCTGAAGGTCCGATAACAACAACAACGTCACCCTTGTTGATGGTGATGTCAATACCCTTCAGAACTTCGTTTTTTCCAAAGCTCTTTTTGAGGTTAATTACGTCTATCACTTTTCTTCAAGCTCCTTTCCATAAATTTGATAAGCACCGTAATGATGCAAACGATAACAATATAAATTATTGCCATTGCAAGGTAAGGAACCATAAATTCATAGCTGTTTGAGCCGATGTAATTGAATGCAACATAAAGGTCTGCCGCACCGATAAACGAAACGATGGAGGTTTCCTTAATAAGAACGATGAATTCGTTGCCGAGGGTGGGAAGAATGTTCTTAACCGCCTGAGGAATAACGATTTTCATCATTGTTGTTGAAAAGCTGAGGCCTACGGAGCGACCACCTTCGGTCTGACCGTAATCAACTGACTGAATGCCGCTTCGCATTATTTCCGATATGTAGGCGCCGCTGTTGAGGCCAAAAACCGCAATGGCAACGCTGACCGACGGCAGATTGATTCCCATAAGCGGAAGAGCCACATAATAGAAAAGCAGAAGCTGAACAACCATGGGCGTGCCTCTGAAAAAACCTACATAAAATGTGCATATTGAGTTAAGCACTTTCGGAAGAGTTTTATATTTGGGTATAACCCTGACCGTTGCAATAAGCGTTCCGATAACGATGCCTATCACAAGGCCGAGAACGGCAATTTTAAGTGTGTTTTCAAGACCCTCGATTACCTTGACATAGCCCTTGTAATCAATAAGAATCTCAATGAATTTATTTATTTTAGCTTCAAAATTCATAGCATTTTTCCCTTTTGACAGAGTAACCTCACCGCTTTGGTGAGGTTACATCTTCATTTAAATTTAGCAGTCTGTATGCCGACAATTACTGAACTGCATTGATTGCCTCTGTGATGCAATCGGCAGGTGCTGAGTCGATGATAACATAGTTAAGACCGCCGTTAATGAGGTCCTGAACTGCAAGCGAGCCGTTCTTATAGCCTACACAGGTTGCTGCGAAGCCTGCAAAGCCCCAGTCTTCATCGCCTTCAACATAGAACTGGCCTGTTGTGCCGTTCTGAACACCGATTTTTGTTGTTGCATCGTATGTGTTGAGAATTGCTTCAACGGAAGCTGCATCCGTGCATGCGTCAAATTCGGTGCTGTCGCCCTTGACTATGAGCTTCTGCGATGCTTCATAATATGAATCGGTGAAGTTAACATACTCTTCTCTGTCGGGCTTGATGGTGAGACCTGCCATTGCGATGTCGCACTTCTGCTGACCAACCGAAAGGCAAACCGAATCAAAGTCCATGTTGCTGATTACAAGCTCCTTGCCGAGCTCTGCTGCAAGAAGGGCTGCGATTTCCATATCAATGCCGTAATAATCTTCGCCGATTGTGTATTCAAAAGGCTCAAAAGCTGCATTTGTTGCAACAACAAGCTGGTCCTTTGAGGGGTCAAGTTCTGCCGACTTAACTGCAGTGGGTGTGCCGTCGCCGAAATACTTGTTGCAGATTTCGTCAAATGTGCCGTCACCCTTAATCTTTGCGATGAATGTGTTAACCTGAGTGAGAAGCTCGGGCTGAGTTTTGTCAACGCCGAATGCATATTCTTCCTGAGTAAGTTCAATGTCGATAACCTTAACTGCCTGCGCTGCGGGCTCATCTGTTTTTGTGTCACCGCATGCAAAAAGAGTTGTTGCAAGCATTGCAACTACCATTATGATTGAAAATGCCTTGAGAAACTTTTTCATGGGAATTACCTCCATATATTTAATATACATATTATAGCATCACATAATGAAAATGTAAAGTAAAAATGTATTTTTATAAAAAATATGTTTATTTTCTCATTTTTTATTCAATTTCGGCCAGAGAATTCATTGCGCCGAGAAAATCTTCGGGAAATCCGGCTTCAAACTCCATTTCGTCACCCGTAACGGGGTGAATTATTTTGCAAAAACGGCAATGGAGAAGCTGATGGCCGATTTCAGGCATAAAATCACCATACATCGTGTCGCCTGCAAGGGGATTACCGCAAAACGCCATATGAACCCTTATCTGATGGGTTCTGCCCGTTTCAAGGCGAAGGCTCAGCAGGGTTGCACCGTTAAATTTCTTTTCGGCCCTCCAATTTGTTGCCGCAGGCTCAACGCCAAGCTCATATGAGCAGGCGCGCAGGGTTTTCATTGGGTCCGGGCGGTAAATAGGGACGTCCACCCTGCCCTCTCCGCTGAGATTTCCCTTCACAAGGGCGTAGTACACCTTGCTTGTGTTTCCTGCCAGCTTGCTTGCGGCGAGAGGGTTAAGCGCGCAGACAACAACGCCCGAGGTGCCTTTATCAAGCCTGCCTGCAGACCTGAATGCCGCCCCCTTTCCTTTTTCGGCAAGATAAGCGGAAACTGCATTTGCCAGGGTATCTCCCTGATGATTATGAGTGGGATGCATCGCCATAAATGGCGACTTGTTGACAACAAGGATATCGTCATCTTCATAGATAATGTCAATTTCCGCACTGAGAGCCTCCGGCAGAATATTATCGTCGGGAATAACAACATTAACCGTGTCCCCGTCTCTGAGCTTGTCTATGGTTCTTGAAGGTGCTCCGTTAAGCCTGATTGAATACTTGACCTTGCGCATGACTCTTGCAGAAAAGCCGCAGTATCCCCTGAGAAAATGAACAACCTTTCTGCCGTCATATTCAGGCGGCACAGTATAATCAATGCTCCTTGCCATTCTGACCCTCCCCTCGCGGATTCTGTTACGATTATATCACAAACAGCCTGCTTTGTATAGAAAAAAATTACAAATCCATTACAGTTGGTTACAACAAATTACAGTTTGATTTCAATTCCGTAATTTTTATTTACAAGAATATATTTCCATGATAACATTAAGCCAAACGAGGGACCAACCCTTTTAAGGAGGACAAAAACATGAAAAAATCAATCAGAGCAATCGTTGCGGCATTGCTCGCCATCGCCATGGCCCTGAGCTGCACATCAGCCTTCGCCGCAGAAGAAAACAGAAAAATTTCATGGGACTATTACGGCTGGGAGTGCAGTTATGATTATGCAGGCGAGCTGAGCGTTGGTGAAAATACGCTCACCACGCCTGAAGATTCATACTATTGCTACTGCATTTTCAACGCTGAAGAAAGCGGTTACTACACAATCGGCTTCACCGACTACGCTTTTGACGGCTGGATGGGCGTTCCCGAATCCGTTACAGGCAGCAAAGCATACAACGAGGCTGACTGCCTTTACAGCAAAACAGAAAGCAATCTTAACCGCTACACCTTCAAATTCAGCAAAGGCGCAAACATTATCGGCTTTGACATCCGCAGCAATATCATTGAAAAAAACTTCGGAATAGTTTTTGAAGGCACCGAAATAGAATCCGTCACCCTTGCGGATTCGTCTCTGCTTCTGGGAAGAGATATTTACAGCTACGGAGATGCGATCGAAATATACGCCGATTCCGAAATAACATTTTCCTCCGGCGGTTCAATTGCCCTTGATTATCTCAGCGGCGTTGCGGAGAAAGAAATAACCAAAGGTCTTAACACCGTTGAATTTTCAATTTTAGGCGAAACAAAAAGCGCAACGCTTGACGTTTATCTCATCAGCGATGTCATCAAGGATGTTGAAATCAGCAACATTGAGGATTACCTGAATACAAAAGTTTATTATGACGGCTACGAGGGCTATTATCCCGTAAACGAAACCTTCACATTCACCTTGACTGACGGCAGCACTCAGGATGTTGTTTTCAGTTCCGACGATAACAACTATGTCACCTTGCCCGACGGCAGCAAAATCAGCTTTTACCTCTCAACGGATAACACCGACGGCAACATCACTCTGAATGTTATGTTCTGGGACTATATAATAAAATCCTATGACTGCAATGAGATTGATGCCTCCGCAGACGAAAACTTCTCAAACCTTGTTCTCAACGGAAAATATTATTTTGAAAGAGCCTCACGCTACTTCAGGTACTCGCTGATTGAAATTCTTTACTGCAACAATCTCGGAGAATTCATCAGCTACGGCGCAGAAAATTCTGCCGATTATATCAGACGTTCCGTATCATCCTTTTTAAATATCTTCACGGAAATTCTCGCATTTATTTCGTTCCATATGCGATAAGCTATTGAAAAACCGGCAGTTTTATGTTAAAGTGAACGGTAGAAATACCGTTCACTTTTTGTTTTTGGAGATTTGTTTATGAAAAAGCTGACCGCAATAATTCTTGCCCTTTCAATACTGCTTCTATGCGCATGCTCAGGCAACACCGTTCCCCCCGCCGTGACGGCACCGACAACATCGTCAACAGCTTCTCAAAAAGTTTTTATTACAGAATGGAACAGTGACCTGCTGCCCGATAATTTTCCTGCGCCACCCTTAAACACCTACAATTTTGAAATTGCGCAGGGCAACCATGAAACCGATGTTTCTGACTACAGCAATGACTGGGTAAGAATCAGATTCACTTGCCCCAAGCATAACCTTCACTCCTTCACTAACGCCTTCCTTACCAACGGCTACAAGGGCGGAACAAGAAGTGTTGCCGAAGGACTTGATTATTTCAGGAACGGTCTTCACGGCTATTGGCAGGACGGCACAAATATTGTTAAGGTTGTTGCTTCAAGCGAAAGCCTTGACGGCGAAATAACCGTTACAATAGATATTATACCCTGCTCAAAAGGGCTCCCCGAAGCGCTTCTTGAGTTCTTCCCCGATTTTGACGGTGTCAGCTCAGGCAACGGAATTTACTGCGGCCACGATGCAAGCCTTGAGTTTATTTCAGGCGAATTTCAGAACAGCTTTGCGCCCAACTGGCACTGGGAATTTCTCTGCACCGGCGGCACAAGCAACTGCTTCATCGGCGTTACTCAGGAGGATTTTGAGAGCTACTGCAACTTGCTCGGAGCCGCAAAATTCAGCGGCCCCATCACAAGCGCAACCGTTGACGGCTTCAGCGTTACCATGGTTGATGTAATCAAGGACATTGACGGCACAACCTACGGCGCATACATGCTTTATAACCCCTCGCTGATGACACTTGATTTTGTGTTTACCAACAACCCCAAGCTCATTACAGAGGACTAACAAAAAATCATATTTCAGACAGTTAAAGGGCTGACCCGAGCAACACGGGTCAGCCCTGATTTTTATTTGCTCATTACTACGGTCACTATACTTTTCGCAGGCAGGCTTACGCTTTGCTGCGAGCCATCAAGCTCCGTTTTTTCAAGATTGCAACCCGAATCCGTAACATAAACCTCTGCCGAAGCATAGCGGCCGTAAAGCCTTATATCCTGCGCCGCTTCATCGTTATTGACAAGCACAAGCACGGTTTTTTCGCCGTCGGTAAACGCTGTTGAAGCAACCTTGCTGCTGCTTTCAAAGCTATCCATAACATCAATTCTTACCATGCCCTCTTTGATGAAATTCGAGAAGTGTTTGTAGGCATAATATCTGCTGTATATAACAAGCTCACCGTTTTTTATTTCCATAAGCCCGTCGCCGTTAACGGCAGTCCAGCTTTGCCACGAAACGGCATTCATGAGATTAAAGTCCTGAATAATTATGTTTGCCATGTAAAGTCCGCTGTCAATTGTGGTTGAGTCAATAGTCAGCGGCAATTCGCACCATTCGCTCATTTCCAGCTTTTTATCGGGATACTGCTGAGCAAACTTCGCTCCCACATCCGCCTTTATCCAATGCTTATTGTCAATCCAATAGCTGTGGCCGCTGTAGGTATCGCAGAATTCATTCAGAATTTCGCTTTCAAAGAATTTATCTATGTATTCGTAATATTCGGGTGAAAGCTGGCCGCTTTCGGGACCGTTGAGCTTATAGGGCGAGTTTCGTTTCTTCATTTCCGTCGCAAAAAGCTCAAGCACTTCAACGGTTTCATCCGCCGTATAATGGCATCCCTCCTGACCGACCCAGTCGCCGCCCCATGACCATTGAGGCTCATTGATTGGCGAAATTGCGGTTACGGGGTAGCCCTGCGCCACAAACCAATCGGCTATTGTAAGCACATAATCAACAAAGGCTTTATAATTCTCTTTCGGAAGATTAGAGGCATACTGTGTCAGCCCTCCCGAAGCGTGACCGCTTGCAGTCATTGAAAAATGGGGACTGTTGCAGAAAAGAATAACTTCGCTTGCGCCGTATTCAACCGCCATATCAAGCATTCTGCGCGCATTTGCATCGCGGGTGAAATCATATTCATATTCGCCCGTTTCTTTGTTGAACACATAAAAGCTCTCCGTTCGTCTGTTGGGGTCGCCTATGCGGCAGGCAGGGTTTTCTTTTTCACCGCCGCCGATATTATAGCGGTATATATCAAGCCCCAGACCTGTTTCATCGTCATAAAGTAGCCTTGCAATTTCCCTTGCGGTTTCTTCATCATCAATGGTCTGCGACCACCATGCAGAGCTTGTTCCGAACCCTTCAAATGTCTGATGTTCCACGAATTTGTTCACTCCTATCGACTGTGTTCTGTCGGAGGTAAAAACCGAAAATGTAAACGCCTGCAGCCATGCAAGAACAATGCATATATACTTTATCATTTTGTTCCCCTTTTGTTTTTTCTTTCAGTTTAACATTTTGAGAAAATTGTGTCAATCGGAATATTGACTTTTCACAGCAAAGCTATATAATTGAAGTATCAAAATTAAGGAGATGTTCTGATGATATTTGACACCGTAAAAAATCTTAAGCTCTATTCGGAATTCAACCCCGCTTTTGTTGCAATTGCCGGGTTTATTGAAAAAAACGACCTCAAAGCAATCGAATGCGGCAGCTATGATGTTGCGGAAGGAATAACGGTAGGCATTTCGGAATATGAACCCGGAGCAGGCGGCGACCTTGAAGCTCACAGAGATTATCACGACCTTCAGCTTGCAATCACAGGCGAAGAAGCAATAGACGTTCTTCCCATTGAATTTGCAAAAAATTCAACCGGCTACAAGCCTGACATTGAATTTTTCACCGAGCAGACCGCAGCTTCAACCCGCGTTGCACTGACTGAAGGCACTTTTGCCTTCCTTACCCCCGACGATACTCACAAGCCCGGCATTAAAACCGGAGCTGATAAAATTAAAAAAGCTGTTTTCAAAATCAAAGTATAATTCCGCGTCACCTGCCGAGAAAAAGGCAGGTGACGCTTTGTTTATAATAGGGAATAACATAAAATGCGGGCAGAATAAGCAGGCAAAGCAGCAGCCACGGCGCAAAGCTGAGTTTAAAAAGAAAAATTTCTGCCATATTGTTTTTTGTTCTTCTGACGCTTTCGTTTATTGCATCCCCTGGCGTGAAATCCTTATAGCAAGCAAGGTAAAACATTGATTTCGAATAGCGCTGAATAAAAATCAGCCAAAAAACCAAGCCTGCGGCAGCAAGCATTGAAAGGCCTGCAGCAACCGCATATGCCGCCCTGAGGCTGACCGAGGTGCTCTCAATCTGAAACAGAAAAAGCAGAGCCGAGCCAAAGGGAATCGCTTCAAAAACGGCAAACCAGAAGGCTTTCACCGCAAAAAGCCTTACACACAAGTCGCAGGATTTCAGCGCTCCCGACAGACCGATCTGAGGCCTGCCGCACCGCCGCATCCCCCTTGCAAAGCAAACATACCGAATCTGCATAGCAAGGCAAAGGGGGCTGATTGCCGCAACCGCAGCAGGAAGGGTCAACACTGCAACTGACGAGAGCAAAGCATTCCCTTCGCTCCCAAAAAATCTGTTAACCGCCGCGTTGCTCAACGAAAACAAGCCAAAAATCAGTATAGCCGCCAGAAGCAAGGGCAATATTCTTGCATATGAGCCGCAGATTGCCGCCCTTGCGGAAAGTTTTATCCGTGAATTCATTTTATCACCACAAAAAGAAAAATCGGGAAGCATTACACTTCCCGATTATTTTTTTGCTTTTTCGCCGTTTTATTCTGTTTACAGACCAATTACCGCCCTGCACTTATCAAGAATTGAAAATACAGTGTCCGTTACGGGCATAACATACTTTTCAAACTTATTATAGTAGGAATCGCCCTCGTCGTATACGGGAGCAGCCGCACCATCGGCAAAGTTACCCATGGGAAACATTCTGAGATTGGGCTTATCGTTCTGCAGGAACTGTGTATATGCAGGGTTTGACCATACATCATAGTATTCATCGGCATACATGAACCAATAGTACATTTCCATTATGCCGTCGTGTGCATTTGAATGGAGCATATCCTTGATGAACCATGTGTGCTCGGGCAGGATGCAGGTTGAGGCATCAATAACGCCGTCGGGTGAAAGGTGGTTATGGCCGCAGTCCGTGCAGGCCTGCTTATAGTCATCGCCCAGCGTACCGTTGAGAGGCGCAACCGTTGCGCCCGCCGAAGCGTATTTAGTGTCAACCGTTGCATCACTGTTATTATTGAGAGATTCAACAAGAGGCGTTCTCTGAATATTATAGCCTGCAACAATCATAACCCTTACGCCGTTATCAACTGCGCCATTGAGAATTTCGTCTGCTCTGCACTGAACCTGATAGTGGTAATAATCCGCCTTTGCGATAAGGCCTGCCTGAGTTTCGGGGTCAAGGTTGATAGCCTTTGCGGTTTCATATGAACAATCGGGAACAAAGGCCCAGAGGCCAAGCAGAGTGCCGAAAACGGGAGTCAGAAGCTCATCAAAAACCCTTGTTTCAAGGTTATCGAGAATATCCTCACCAAGGCCGAGAACAATGTCAACAAGTCCGCTGTAATAGAGAGTGTTGAAAAGCACCCAAAGAGCCGTATCCCCTGCGCTGAAGGGAGGATAACCGTCGGTTGCATAATCAAGGAGTGCCCTTGAATCAAGAGCCAGCTTTCTGCTGAGCAGGTCGCCTGCAACATCTGTGCCAAGCAAGGGGCAGCTCTGGAAAATGCAGGCATCAACATCGTCGTAGCCGTATTCGTTAAAATAGGCAAGAGTAACAACGCCGCCCATGGACGATGCGCGGAAATTAACCATATCGTGGCCCGTAAGAGTCTTTACATGCTGAACAAATTCGTCAAGCTGGCCTGCAATTTCAACGGGGTCAAGGCGCCAGTCATAGTGAAAATAATACTGCTCACCCTTGCCGTGCTTTGTTTCGGTAGGCAGGTCAATAACAACATCGACATTGGGCAGCGAATTGCCGTTGCCGTCAAGTGCCATTGCACCGAAGGCATCGTAAACGGCATCAATAAGGCTGTCGCCGAAGCTGTCATAATCCTTGAAAAGAAGCAGGCCGAAAAGCGAAGGCACAAGCTTCAGCACAAGGCTGATAATGGTATCCGTTGCAGGTCTGAAAAGTGTTTTTTCATTTTCCGCACCGGGGTTTTCATAGATATCCGTGTTGCCGAGAGGGCCTACATAAATTGTGGGCAGCATTCCGCAGTCACATTTGCCGTCAGCGGCAACCGCAGCAGGTGACATTACGGTAAAAATCATAACCGCCGAAAGAATCACTGCAAGGAGCTTTTTCAATTCAATCATTCCTCTTTTCAGGCATTGCGCCCTTTTTTATTTCAGTTTATCACAAAAGACACGAATACACAACACATATTTTTCCGTTATTACTATATTTTTTTACTATTATATTGCAAATATATACTCATTTGTGTTACAATACCCGCAACGAGAGGGTGATTGAATTGACGGAAACAGAAAATAAACAAGCCGGTCTTAAAATTAACAAAAAGACTGTTATACTTATATGTGTTCTTCTTGCCGCAATTATGGCATTCGCAGGAGTGCTGACTCAGGTTTTGCCCCGCGGCATGTATCAGACCGATGCAGACGGCGCGATCATAAACGGAACCTACACTCAGATTGAAGATAAGCTCCCCATATGGAAAATTTTTCTTGCCCCCATCCTTGTTTTCGGCTCTGAAACGGCGCTGACGGGCGTAGGAATTATTCTGATTATAACGCTTATCGGCGGAACCTTCCTTATACTCGATAAATGCAGTGTTCTCAAATACATAATGGCGGCCATAATTGAAAAATTCGGCAAGCGGAAATATCTTTTGCTTAACCTTATGATTCTTGCCTGCATGGTGCTCAGCTCAACGGCGGGAATACTCGAAGAATCCGTTACCCTCGTGCCCATTGCGGTTGCAATTTCACTTGCACTTGGCTGGGACTCCTTTGTGGGGCTTGGAATGAGCCTTATTGCGGTTGCTTTCGGCTTCACTGCCGCAACCTTTAACCCTTTCAATGTTGTAACTGTTCAGAAAATGGCGGATATTCCAGTTTTTTCGGGCACAGGCTACAGAATAATCGTTTTTGTGGTTGTTTATGCCGTGCTTGCAGTCTTCATGACGGCCTATGCAAAAAGAATTGAAAAAAATCCGCAGAAATCAATGTGCTACGAAACGGACATTGCTCTGAGGGAAAAATATAACCTTGATGACAGCATAGCCATTCTTCAGAATGCTCAGATAAAAAAGGCATCAAAGGCGTTTATCTGTTGCCTTTGCGGTGTTCTTGCATGCATAATTGCCGATTTTCTTCTCGGCGCAGAGGGCGGAATTTCATTGCCCGGCATGGCAATCCTCTTTTTTATAGGAGGTATGCTTGCAGGCAAATTTTCGGGAATGAACGGCAAGCAACTTCTCAAAGGCTTCGGCGAGGGAATAAAGACCGTTGCTCCCATTGTTCCCGTTATTCTCATTATTCTTTCAATCACATATATTCTCGACGAGGGCAACATTATCCCCACCATTCTCAACTTTGTTTATAATCTCATCAGCGGCCTTTCTCCCTATTGGGCGATACTGATGCTGTTTGCATTTATTGTTATTCTTGAATTTTTTGTGGGCAGCGGCACTGCAAAAGCATTTCTCGTAATGCCCATTGTTCTTCCCCTTGCGGATATGGTAAACGTAACCCGTCAGAGCGTTACTCTTGCATTCTGCCTTGGCGACGGCTTCACAAACCTGCTTTACCCCACAAGCGGAATTATGATAATCGCAATAGGTCTTGTAAATATTTCTTACGGCAAATGGCTCAAATTTTCATGGAAACTGTTCGCCCTTGAGGGCATCGCTTCTGTTGCGCTGATGCTCATTGCAGTTGCAATTAATTATTCATAAAGGTGATTAAAAATGAAACTCAAGTTTAATGACGGTAAATTTAAAATTCTTCTTTTCGGCGATATTCACGAACACGAAGATTACGAAACCAATCCCAAATTCAAAGATATGAATAAGCTGATGAACGCTGCACTTGAGGAATTCAAGCCCGATTTATGCGTTCTTCTTGGCGATAACTGTGACACAAAATGTTATAAAGATGACCCCGAGCTTTTCAAAAAGATGCTTGCAGCAGTTGTTGAACCCATTACTAGCAGAAACATCCCCGTTGCCGCTGTGCCGGGTAACCACGAACACGACAACGGCTTTGACGATGAAATCGTTGCGGATTACGGAAAACTCGGCATAATTATGCGTAACGATGCTCCACCCGAGGTTACGGGCAACGCCAACTTCAAGGAGCTTATTTATTCATCCGACGGCGAAACTCCTGCTTTCTGCCTTTGGTTCATCGATTCAAACAATTGCCACGAAAACAGAGAAGTTTCTCACTACGACTATGTTCACACAGACCAGATTGAATGGTTTGAGGCGGAAAGCGAAAAACTTAAAGAAATCAACGGCGGCAAACCCATGCCTTCATTTGTTTTTCAGCACACTCCTGTTTATGAGGAATATGAGCTGCTGAGAAAAGCTCATTTCTGGGAATTGCCCGTTGCCGTAAGAGGCTACAACACAAGAAGCAAAACACTTTATGTAGGCAAAAAGGGCACCAAAGGCTATGTTGGTGAAGGACCCTGCGCACCCGATGTAAACAACGGTCAGTTCGCAAGCTGGAAAAAGGTTGGCGGCGTGCTCGGCGCATTCTTCGGCCACGACCACCTTAACGATTTTTCGGGCTTTGTTGACGGCATATTTATGGCGCAGCATAAAACTGCAGGCTTCCGTGCATATACAGACGGCTGCCGAAGCTGCGTAAGGCTTGTTACCATTGACGAAAAGAATCCCGAAAAATTCACTCATAAAATCAAGCGCTTCAAGGAATTCGGGCTTAAAAGCGAAAGCCTCGGCCCCGTATTCCGAACAATATCGGACAGACAAAGCCTTTTGCTTCACATTGCAGGCTACATCGCAGCAGGCATTGCAGGTGTTGGTGTAATCGGCTTTATCATAAAACTTCTTATTGAAAAATTCGGAGGTTAAAATTATGGAAAAATCAAAAAAACTCAGCCCTTCGCTTATTCTGAACATACTCCTTTTCGGCTTTATGGGTCAGGTTGCATGGGCAGTCGAAAACAACTTCTTCAATCTTTTCCTTTTCAATGAAATCGGCGGCACACCTCAGGATATTTCAAACATGGTTATGGCAAGCTCTGTTGTTGCCGTGCTTACAACCCTCTTCATGGGCAGCCTCAGCGATAAAATAAATAAGCGAAAAATATTTATCTGCGCAGGCTACATAGTATGGGGCGTTACGGTTATGGCATTCGCCCTCATATCCCCCGAAAATGTTGCAAAGGTTATGGGCACAACACCCGCCGCAGCAGTTTCAACAACAATTATCATTGTAATTATAATGGACTGCATTATGACCTTCATGGGCTCTACCAGCAACGACGCAGCCTTCAACGCGTGGATTACGGATATAACTTCATCCTCAAACAGAGCAAAAACCGAGTCAATTCTCGCCCTTCTTCCCGTTATTGCAATGGTTGCGGTTACAGCAGCCTTCGGCTCGCTTTCAGGCAAATTCGGCTACCCTGCCTGCTTCATCGGCCTTGGCTTAATAGTTTCCGTTTGCGGCATAATAGGAATATTCTCTATCAAAGAATCCAGAACGGGCGTTGTTACAACAGTCAATTTCACTCAGGCTCTCACCTACGGCTTCAGACCCTCTGTTATAAAGAGCAACAAGAGCCTTTACATCTCGCTGGTATGCATGGGTATTTTCTCAATTGCAAGCCAGGTTTTCTTCCCTTATCTTTTCATTTATGTTGCACATTATATTGATATGAGCACCCTTAGTCTCACGGTGCCCACGATAATCCTTGCGGCAGTTGTTATTATCGGCGCAATTGCGGCACTTGTTTCAATTGTTATTCTCAGCGATAAGAAAGGCAAAGCGCCCTTCCTTTTCCCTTCAGCGGCATTCTTCATCATAGGTCTTATTCTTGTGTACTTTGCAGACAGAAACATTATTTGGTTTGCTCTCTCAGCTGTTATTGCAATGGTAGGCTACGGACTGCTTATGATTATGCTTAACGCCGCAATCCGCGACTTCACTCCCGAGGACAAGGCAGGCCAGCTTCAGGGAATAAGAATGATATTCTCCGTTCTCCTTCCCATGACAATAGGCCCCGAAATCGCGGTTAAAGTTACCGATATGTATGCTACTGCACAGTATGCAAACGACTACGGCGAAATGGTTAACATCCCTGCGCCTCATATCTACCTTGCAGCTGCAGCAGTTGGCGCACTTATTGTTATTCCCCTTTTCTTCCTTGCAAAGGAATTCAAAAAGCAAAAAGCACAAAAGTAATTTTTATAAATACGAAGAAGGTATTTTGAAATGCATATTATAATTGTCGGTTTAGGCAAGCTGGGCATTACCATGACCAAGCAGCTTGTCAAAGAGGGTCACAGCATCACCGTTGTTGACACAAACAATGAAAAACTGACCAAAGCCGTTGATACCTATGATGTTATGGGTGTTTGCGGAAACGGCGCAACCTGCGAAACGCTTGAAATTGCAGGCGCGTCAAAAGCTAAGCTGATTATTGCCGCAACCGCATCGGACGAAATGAACATCCTCTGCTGCCTTATCGCAAACAGAATGGGCACGGAAAACACCATTGCCCGTGTGCGCAACCCCGATTATGCGGCGCAGATGCAGTTCTTGCGCAACGAGCTTGGCATAAGCATGATTGTTAACCCCGAATTTGAAACGGCAAATGAAATTTCACGAATCATCCGTTTTCCTTCAGCGGCAAACCTTGATTCATTTGCAAGGGGTAAAATTGAAATTGCAAGCATAAGAATTCATTCCGATAACACCCTGTGCAACACTCCTCTTTACGACCTTCGCAAAAAAAGCAAAGCAAAGGTGCTTGTTTGCGCCGTTCAGAGAAATGATGAGGTTTTCATCCCTTCCGGTGACTTTGTTATCAGATGTGACGACACAATCAGCATAACCGGAACAAGGGCGGAACTTGCTCTTTTCATGAAGCAAACGGGTGTTTACAAGCAAAAAATCAAGAATGTTATGATTATCGGCGGCGGCAGAATCGGTTATTACCTTTCAAAGCTGCTTTCCGGCACGGGCAGAAACATAAAGCTCATTGAGCAAAGCGACGCCCGCTGCTATCACCTTGCGGATATGCTGGATGATGTCACCGTTGTTCACGGCGACGGCACCGACCAGGATATGCTTGACGAGCAGGGGCTTGATATGCAGGATGCCCTTGTTTCCCTGACGGGCATTGACGAAGAAAACATTATCGTTTCAATGTATGCCGAATCCAAGGGCATTAACAAAGTTATAACAAAGGTTAACCGCCATTCATATTCAATCCTGACGGATATCGGCCTTGAAACCGTTGTTTCGCCCCAGATTGTTGCAGGTAATCTTGTTACACGTTATGTCCGCGCCCTTCACAATTCCGCAGGCAATTCCCAGATTCAGACTCTGCACAAGCTGGTCAACGGCAAAGTTGAGGCAGTTGAATTTATTGTGCCCGAGGATGCAGGCTATGAAAACATCCCATTCAAGGATTTGAACCTGCTGCCCAACATCCTCATCGGTTGCATTATCCGCAACGGAAAAACCATTTTCCCCGGCGGTAATGATGTTATGAAAGCAAACGACAACGTTATTGTTGTTACTGCAGGCAGAATAATCGAAGACCTTCACGATATTTTCGTCTGATTCTCCGGAGGCGCAATATGAATTACAGAATGATATCGTATTACATCGGCAGAATTCTGCTCATTGAAGCATTTCTGCTGGTATTTCCCGCAATCGGTGCGCTTATTTACGGCGAGGACACGCTGCTCTCATTTGCGGTCACAATCGGCGCACTCACATTAACCGGACTGCTTGCAGTAAAAAAAAGACCCGCAAAAACATCCATTTATGCCAAAGAAGGCTATGTTATTGTTGCCCTGACATGGATAATGATGTCACTTTTCGGTGCGCTGCCCTTTTACATCAGCGGACATATTCCCAGCTTCACTGATGCTTTTTTTGAAACCGTTTCCGGTTTCACAACAACAGGCTCTACCATTCTTCAGAACATTGAGGCTATGCCGAAAAGCCTGCTTTTCTGGCGCAGCTTTACTCATTGGATCGGCGGTATGGGTATACTTGTTTTTGTTATAGCGATTATGCCCAAAACAGAAAGTTCGTCAATGCACGTTATGAGAGCTGAGGTGCCGGGACCCACGGTCGGCAAGCTTGTTTCAAAGCTCCGTGCATCGGCACGTATTCTTTACGGCATTTACTGTGCGTTGACAGCCGTTCAGGTTGTTATGCTGCTTGCAGGCGGAATGCCCCTTTTTGACAGCCTTGTAAATTCATTTGCAACGGCAGGCACGGGCGGCTTTGGAGTGCTGAACAACAGCATTGAGGGCTATAACAGCGTTTATTCGGAAATGGTTATTGCCGTGTTTATGCTTATTTTCGGCGTTAACTTCAACCTTTACTATATGTTTCTTATGAAACAGGGCAGGCAGGCAATCAAAAATGAGGAGCTTCGCTGGTATATCGGCATTGTTGCCTCGGCGGTTATAATCATTGCTGCAAGCCTTTACACCACAAAGCACGACGGCCTTGCAGAATCCTTCCGCTATGCATTCTTTCAGGTTTCGTCAATCATAACAACAACAGGCTTTTCCACCACAAACTTTGACACATGGCCCTTAATCGCAAAATTCGTTTTGGTTTTCCTGATGTTTGTGGGCGCATGCGCAGGCTCAACGGGCGGCGGCATCAAGGTTTCAAGGCTTGTTGTCCTTGTGAAAAGCGGACTTCGTGATATCAAAAAAGCAATTAATCCCCGCAGCATTGAAACAGTTAAATTAGACAAAAGAACGGTTGAGGAGCCCGTTGTTAAAAGCATATCCGTTTTCTTTGCAACCTATATGCTGCTTCTTGCAGGAGCTATCCTTGTTGTTTCGCTTGACGGGTTTGACTTTGAAACAACCGCCACCGCCGTTATCTCCTGCATCAGCAACATCGGACCCGGACTTGGCGCAGTTGGCCCCTACGGCAACTTTGCAGATTTTTCAATGCTCAGCAAGCTCGTGCTAAGCTTTGTTATGCTGGCAGGCAGGCTTGAACTTATCCCCATGCTTATGCTTTTTTCACCCTATGCATGGGCAAGAAAATATTCATAAAAATATCAGGCTGAACCGAAAAGGTGCAGCCTGATTTTTATTTTATCTTAGTTATTTTATTACCTTTTACAAGGTATGCATTCTGAGCAAGGTCGATTATGGGCTGGTCGTTGAGAGAATCCGTATAAAAATTCTCAATCACCGCATCGGGATAGCGCGCCCTGAAGGACTTCACCTTGTTTTCTCTGAAGCAGAAATTGATTATCCTGAAATTTTCTCTGTCAGTTTCGGTTGCAACAATATTTTTGATGCCCGTTCTTCTGCCCATTTCTTCAAGCACAATGTCAAAACCTGCCGAAAGAATAACATCGTCATCCTTCCTCAAATCCGCATAAAAAGGCTTCATTTTTTTGAGATTGATATCCCAGAATTTACGGATATCCCCCTGCAAATCCTCAACCGAACGGCAATAGCCCTCAACAAGAGCGCCGTATTCGCTCAGTGCCTCATTAATTGAAATTTTTCTTGCCTTATATCTGAATAAGGCAACAATTACCTTGGGCACATATGCCAGCAGCTTTCGGTCGCGCTTCAGGAAATAAAGAAAAAAATCAATCGCGGATTCACCCTTGTAAATTGTGTTATCAAAATCATAAACATTCATAAATCTCACCTGCCTGATATTATATCAATTAACCCTAAATGTATATTTCCGATTAAGAATTATGTTTATAAACTTAGCTGCTTGAAATATCTTTTTTTCAGTGATATAATAACTTGAATCTGAAATCGGAGAAAAGAAAATGAAAACAAAAATCAAGGACAGCGACTTTTACAAAGTGTTTTTTACAATGACGCTCACAATGGCGTTGCAGAATCTCATTGTTTTCGGCGTTAACCTTGCAGATTCCGTTATGATGGGGGCATACAGCGAAACTGCTCTCAGCGGAGTCGGAATCTGCAACAACATTCAGTTTTTTCTTAACATGGTTGCCTCGGGCGTAGCTTCGGGAATGACGGTTATCGCCTCACAGTATTGGGGCAAGAACGATAAAAAGCCTATTTTTAAGGTTTCCTCCGTTGCAATGTGGATAGGCATAATTTTCACCCTGTTTATTTTCGCTTTTGCCGCCCTTGCGCCTGAAATGCTCATACGCCTTTTCACGGACAAGGAAGCGGTTATTGAGCAAGCCGTGCTTTACCTTGATGTTATAAAGCATACATATTTATTATACACGGTTACAACCATTCTGCTTGCAATTCTCCGCAGCGTTGAAACCGTTAAAATCGGCTTTTATGTTTCTCTTTCTTCCTTTGCTGTTAATATTCTTCTTAATTATATGCTTATTTACGGCAAATTCGGCGCACCCGAAATGGGAATAAGAGGCGCAGCGATTGCAACCCTTGTTTCAAGAGGAATTGAGCTTGCAGTTGTTATCATATATATTCTGTTTGTTGATAAGAAGCTGAAAATGCGAATCAAAGACCTTTTTGCAGCCGATGTTCAGATGTTCAAAGACTATTTTAAAACGGGCTTGCCTCTCATGATGAGCAGCGTTTCATGGGGCATCGCAATGAGCATTCAGGGAGCAATCATCGGCAGACTTATTGAAAGCGCAATTGCCGCAAACAGCATTGCGACAACCATCTTTCAGGTTGCAACAGTTATCTGCTATGCATCAAGCAACGCCGCCTGTGTGCTGATAGGCAAAACAATAGGTGAAAACAAACCTCTCCAGGTCATCAAACACCGCAGCAAAATGCTGCAGCTTTTTTTCCTTGCAATCGGTATTGTTTCAAGCGCAATCCTTCTGCTGACCAAAAATCTTATTATTGATTTTTATAACGCCACACCCCAGACCATTGAAATCACAAACCAATTCATTTGGGTGCTTTGCATAACGATTATTGGCACCGCATATGAAGCCCCCTGCCTTTGCGGAATTGTTTCAGGCGGCGGCGAAACCTCTTTCGTGCTGAAAAACGACATTATTTTTATGTGGCTGATTGTTCTGCCTCTGAGCATGCTCAGCGCTTTTGTTTTTGAATTCCCCGTTGTTGTTACCTTCGCCTGCCTTAAAGCGGACCAGGTTTTGAAATGCGCTGTTGCGGTTGTGAAAGTTAACAGATTCAACTGGATTAAAAAAGTTACAAGAGCATGAAAAAGCCTTGCAATGCTTCGCGCATTGCAAGGCTCTTTTTTAACTTGCTGTTTTAGGACTTGTAACTTTGGGCGGAGGAGCCATTTTGGCACGCTTACTGTTTGGATTGCGTTCAATCAGGGGCTCGGCGCCGTCATTAACGCTTGCCGCAGTTATACAAACTCTCTCAACCGTGGGGTCAGAGGGCACATCATACATAACCGACATCAGAACGCCCTCAATTATTGAGCGCAGGCCTCTTGCACCCGTCTTTTTCTCCAGAGCTTTTTCGGCAATAGCCTCAAGTGCACTCAGGTCAAAATCAAGCTCAACCTCATCCAGCCTGAAAAGTTCCTTATACTGCTTTACAACAGCATTTTTGGGCTTTGTGAGAATCTGAACAAGCGCATCTCTGTCAAGCTCCTGAAGAGTGGTTACAACGGGCAGACGGCCTACAAGCTCGGGAATAATACCGAACTTTACAAGGTCCTGCTGAATAACCTTTGACATAACGTTTTCCTTAGCAGCCTCTGACTTGCTCTTAATCTGAGCGCCAAAACCGAGAGCTGTGCCCTCCGAGCGCTTTTCAATTATCTTTTCAATGCCGTCAAATGCACCGCCGCAGATAAACAGAATATTGGAAGTATCAATCTGAATAAATTCCTGCTGGGGATGCTTTCTGCCGCCCTGAGGAGGAACATTGGCTACCGTGCCTTCAATTATCTTAAGCAGCGCCTGCTGAACGCCTTCACCGCTTACATCTCTTGTTATTGAAGGATTTTCACTCTTACGGGCAATCTTATCGATTTCATCAACATAGATAATGCCGCGTTCAGCACGCTCAATGTCAAAATCCGCAGCCTGAATAATCCTGAGCAGAATATTCTCAACATCCTCGCCAACATAGCCTGCCTCGGTAAGAGTTGTTGCATCTGCAATTGCAAAGGGTACATCAAGAATTTTTGCAAGGGTCTGTGCAAGCATTGTTTTACCTACACCCGTTGGACCGAGGAGCAGAATGTTGCTCTTCTGAATTTCAACATCCGAAACGCCCTTGCTGCCGATTCTTTTATAATGGTTATAAACAGCAACACTCAGGGCAATCTTTGCAGCCTCCTGACCGATAACATATTCATCAAGCATCGCCTTGATTTCATGGGGCTTGGGAAGCGATGATGAATCAAAATCGCTGCGGTTATGAACGGGTTCGGAATCAATTATGGAGCAGCAAAGCTCAACACATTCGTTGCAGATGTATACATTTGGGCCTGCAATCAGCTTATCTACCTGATCCTGTGTTTTATGGCAGAATGAGCAGGAAACCCTTCTTTCGTCATCTCTGGGCATCTTTTGCCTCCTGTGGGATAAATATAAATTTGACTGTTGAGAAATGATGGCGGATGGCTTTTTCTCGTGCGAGGGCATATAGCGATACGTTGAGCGCGAAAAAAAGCCAAATAAACATTAAATGTTTATGTTCCGGCGCATTTATCGGCAGTCACACCTTATCTTTTTGCAATTACCTTATCAACAAGGCCGTATTCCATAGCCTCCTGAGCGGTGAGATAATTATCTCTTTCGGTATCTCTTGCAATTTCATCAATTGACCTGCCGGTGTTTTCGGCAAGGATTCTGTTAAGTCTTTCCCTTGTTTTGAGGATATGGTCTGCAACAATCTTGATTTCCGTTGCCTGACCTCTTGCTCCGCCGAGGGGCTGATGAATCATGATTTCACTGTTGGGCAGAGCGAATCTCTTGCCCTTTGCACCGGATGAAAGAAGAAATGCTCCCATTGACGCTGCCATACCCATGCAGATGGTTGAAACATCGCACTTGATATACTGCATTGTGTCATAAATCGCCATACCTGCTGTTACCGAACCGCCGGGGCTGTTGATGTAAAGGCTGATATCCTTATCGGGATCCTGACTTTCAAGAAAAAGGAGCTGCGCAACAACAATGCTTGCCGTTGTATCGTTAACCTCATCGGAGAGAACGATAATTCTGTCGTTAAGAAGGCGCGAAAAAATATCGTATGAACGCTCGCCTCTGTTAGTCTGTTCAACAACGTAGGGTATTAATGCCATAAAAATCAATCCTTTCTCCGCAATTAAGAATACTTTACTAAAAAAGTATAAATAAACCGGCTTTGACACCGGTTTATCTTTATATGCTCATATTTTAAGTATAGTTGGAAATCCTGCAGATTATTCAGCAGTTTCTTCCTTCTTTTCTGTAGCCTTCTTTGTTGTTTTCTTTGCGGCAGGCTTCTTTGCGGGCTTTGCCTCTTCAGCAGCGCCTTCCTCTGCGGGAGCAGCTTCCTTCTTCTTGGTTGCTCTCTTTGCAGCGGGCTTCTTTGCCTTTGCAGAATCAATTACCAGCTTGAATGCAGCCTGCTTAACAAGCTCTGCTGCAACAGTTGCTTCGGGAACAAGCTCCTTGATTTTTTCAACATCAAGCTGATACATTTCAGCCATCTTTGCATATTCAGCATCAATTTCTTCTGCCGATGCCTGAAGGCCTTCAAGCTCAATAATCTTTTCGATTGCAAGGTCAATCTTAACCTCTGTTACTGCGCGTTCCTTCATCTGAGCCTCGAAAGCTGCCTTGTCCATACCCATATACATAAGGTATGTGTCAAGGTCGATGCCCTGCTGAGCAATTCTCTGCGCAAATGAGTCAACATCTTCCTTTGCTCTGTTATCATACATGCATTCGGGGATTTCACCCTCAACATTTGCAACAAGAGCTTCAATAACTGCATCTTCAAATGCATTCTGAGCGCTCTCCTGCTTTCTCTTGAGGATATCCTCCTCAACGCCCTTCTTAAGGTCAGCCACTGTTTCATATTCGCCCATATCCTTAGCGAATTCATCGTCAAGCTCGGGAAGCTCCTTAACCTTGATTTCGTGGAGCTTAATCTTGAATACTGCAGCCTTTGAAGCAAGCTCGGGTGCATAAGCCTCGGGGAAAGTAACGTTAACGTCAAATTCTTCGCCTACGGAGTGACCGATAATCTGCTCCTCAAAGCCGGGAATGAATGAACCTGAGCCGATTGTGAGCTCATACTTTTCTGCCTTGCCGCCGTCAAATGCAACGCCGTCAACAAAGCCTTCAAAATCGATAACGGTGATATCGCCGTCCTTGGCAGCTCTGTCATCAACATTGATGATTCTTGCGCCTCTTTCGAGCATATGCTCGATTTCATGGTCAATTTCTTCCTTTGTAACCTTTGAATCTGCCTTTTCAGCGGTGAGGCCCTTATAAGCCTTGAGAGTAATTTCAGGCTTAACGGTTACGTTGAAGGCCATTACAACGCCTTCTTCCTTGCTCATCGTCTTAATATCAAAATCCTTAGGTGAATCAACGGGAACGATGCCTGCTTCTTCGTATGCAGCCTGAACAGCGTCAGGGAACACGATATCAAGAGCATCCTCATAGAAAACTTCCTTGCCGTAAAGCTTCTCAATCATCTGAAGAGGAGCCTTGCCCTTACGGAAGCCGGGAATCTGGATTGACTTCCTCTGCTTGAGATAAGCCTGCTGGATTGCAGCTCTGAAATCTTCAGCTGCAATAGCGATTTCAACCGAATAAGTGTTGGTTTCTGTTTTGTTTGCTGATACTAAACTCATTTTAGAATTCCTCCAATTCTACTTTTACCCGTAAATTATAACAAATATTTCCGCGAATTTCTATATATATTTGTATTAATTTAATTTTTCTTGTTTTTAGTTAAATTTTCCGTTTTTTCGCCCGTTCTTTTGGTCATATTGACAAATTTCAGTACACAAGTGCAGGGCAAAACTGCAAAAAATCGCTTGAAATAAGAGAAAAGCGGATTCCGTCCTTCTCTCCGATGAATGCTCCCGCATGGGAATAGGAATGCAAATGGCCATAATAGCATCTGGTTATTTTTTCTTCAACAAGAACACTATAAATCTCATCGCACTTCTGGGTTATGTTAAGAGGCGGATAGTGAAGAAAAACAACGGGCTCAAGCCCTGTTTCTTTTGCGGCGGCTATTGAAGCGCGCAGCCTGCCCGCCTCACGCAGAACAACCTTCTTATCCGCATCGCTTTCCGCATCGAAAAACCATCCCCGCGTGCCGCAAATTGCAAAATCGCCTGCGGCATAAGCGTTATTATGAAGAATATTCAGAGTTGAAAGGGAATGCTTTTCGAAAAACTCATCGGATTTTTTCTTGGTTGCCCACCAATAATCGTGGTTACCCTTGAGAATTATTTTTTTGCCGGGCAGAGAATCAAGAAATCTGAAATCCTCAAGCCCTTCCTCAAGATTCATGCACCATGATGTATCACCGGCAATAACAACCGTGTCACCCTCGCGCACAAGCCTGCGCCAATTATTTTCAAGCCGCTGTTCATAATCCGTCCAGCCACCAAAAATATTCATGGACTTACCCGTAGCAAGGGAAAGATGGGTATCTCCGATTGCAAAAAGTGCCATAGACATATCCTTTCCAAAAATAATTGAGTGCAATTCCGACAATAATAGAAATGCGGAGCAATTCCGTTAAACAATGAAAGGAGATTTTGCGAAATGAATAACGAAATCGGCGCTATCACCTGCTTTGCCAAAAACTGTGTTTACCACAAGGGCAACACAGCCTGCACCGCAGGCACAATTGAGGTTGGCAATTCATCAGCCTGCAAATGCGGCGAAACTCAGTGCTCAACCTTCAAGCTCAACGAAAACGCGGTCAACGAAGCCCGCGGCTGCTGCGATTAAATTTCCAGCATATTAAAAACAACGCCGTCCATTTTATCTTTTGAGCAGCATCCGTCAAACCTGACAGCCTTGTTGCGAAGGTTTGCAAGCTGCTCGGGGCAAACTTTACCTGTTACCTCAGCAAGGCGTTCAACCATTTCAAACTCGTCAAGTCCCTCTGTTCCGCCTGCAACAGCTTCAAGCACTGCTGCGCTGAATTTGAAGGGGCTTGCAGTTGAAGCAATCACGGCAGGCGTTGCATCGCCTGTCTTTTCTTTATAGTCATAGTATACCTTAACCGCAACCGCAGTATGAGTATCGCAAAGGTAATTCTTCTCCTTGAAAATCTTTGCAATGGTAGCCTTTGTTTCGGCGTCGTCGCAGCAACCCGCTGCAAAAAGAGCCTTGATTTCATCAAGTGTTTCGGCATCAACCTCATACTTACCGCCGTCTGAAAGCTGCTTCATCCACTTCTTAACATTTTCACTGCCGCTGACGGAATAAAGAAGCCTCTCGAGGTTGCTTGAAATAAGGATATCCATTGAGGGAGAAATTGTTGTGAAGAATTCACGGTTTCTGTTGTAAACGCCGGTTGTTAAGAACTCGGTGAGAACAGAGTTGCTGTTTGAAGCGCAAATCAGCTTTTTAACGGGCAGGCCCATTTCCCTTGCATAATAAGCCGCAAGGATATTGCCGAAGTTGCCCGTGGGAACTACAACATTGATTTCATCGCCTGCTTTGATTTCACCGCTTGCAAGCAGATCGCAGTAAGCCGAGAAATAATAAACAATCTGAGGGCAAAGGCGTCCCCAGTTGATTGAGTTTGCAGACGAGAATGCCATTGAATTTTCAGCCAGCTTTTCTGCGATAGCCTTGTCGGTAAAAATGCGCTTTACGCCGCTTTGTGCATCATCAAAATTACCCTCGATAGCGCAAACAGCAACATTTTCACCCTCCTGAGTGCACATCTGCAGCTTCTGCATGGGGCTTACGCCGTCGCTGGGATAGAAAACAAGAATCTGAGTGTTCTCAACATCCTTGAAGCCTTCAAGGGCAGCCTTGCCCGTATCGCCCGATGTTGCAACAAGAATAACAATTTTTGTTCCCTTTGCAGCCTTGCCGCTGGAAACGGTGAGAAGTCTGGGAAGAATCTGAAGAGCCATATCCTTGAAAGCGCAGGTAGGGCCTTTGAAAAGCTCAAGAATATGCACACCGTCCTCAATCTTTGCAAGAGGCGCAACCTTTGCATCGGAGAAGCCCGTTTCATAGGCACCCTTTACACATGAATCAACCTCATCCTCCGTAAAATCGGTGAGGAACAATGAAAGTATTGACTTAGCTCTGCCGATATAATCAAGACCGGCAAGCTCCGATATTTTATCAATTGAAACCTTGGGAAGGTTTTCAGGCACAAAAAGTCCGCCCTCGGCAGAAATGCCCTTTGTGATTGCCTGAGAAGCAGTAACCTTAACCGCTGTGTCTCTTGTGCTTACATAATTCATTAAACATCATCCTTTTCGGAAATAATTCATAATATTGTATCATATTATTTTAGCTTTGTAAAATATTTTTGAAAAAAATTTGCCCGTTCTCAAAATAAAGTTCCTTGTTTTTTAGCACAATCAAAGTAAAAGAGCTTTGAATTTTGATTGATATGAAATTTGTTTTTTGCACCTTTTTGTAAAGTTATACGCCTTTACATAACGCTGTGAAATCCAATTTTCTTATGTAAAATAAGACTTTGAAAAAGGCATTATTTATGCAGAAATCTGACTTTGTGCGCCTGAAATATATTGATATTGCTCGGTTTTTCAATTCTTGCTGTTTTGTTGTTTCGGATATTTTTCTGTGTTTTATCCGATACGGTTTATTACAAACTCAGCCCTCAGAAATCTCAGCGTTTGTAAAGTTATACAGCTTTACAAGTGTATCGCTGACAATTTTTAGGATTTTTTAAATTCAAAATGCATTTTCAATATAATTTATGCCTGAAAGGCAGTTATTATCATCAACATAAACCTCGCAGACATCAAAGCGCATATCAGCCTCTATTTCAGTGAATGAAACAAAATTTTTGGCAGTCATCTCAAGCCTGCCGCGTTTAGCTGCATCAACCGCTTCCATGGGGCGTATTTCGCTTTTTTCGTTTCTTGTTTTCACTTCAACAAAGCAGACCCTTCCCCCCTTGCGGGCAATGATATCTATTTCGCCGAAGCGGCAAACATAGTTTGCGCTGAGAATTTCATAGCCGTTTTTCCTGAGGTAGCGGGCAGCAAAAATCTCGCCCCATACTCCCGTTTTGTTTTTTATCATTTGCCTGCACCGATAATTTTGGTAAGAAACGACCTGCGGTGACAGTCGGAAATTCCGTGAGCCTCCAGCATTTCATAATGCAGCTTTGTGCCGTAGCCCTTATGCTTTTCAAACTGATACTGCGGATATTTTTCCGCAAGATCAAGCATAAACCTGTCCCTGCTGACCTTTGCAAGAATTGATGCGGCTGCTATTGAGGGGCTGTTTGCATCACCCTTGATTATGGTTTCACCTTCTATTGAAAGAGGAGGCATTCTGTTGCCGTCAATAAGTGCATAATCCGCAGGCACATCAAGGCCTTCAACAGCCCTGCGCATTGCAAGATAGGTTGCCTGAAGAATGTTGATTTCATCAATGGTTTTTTCATCAACGCTTGCAACACTCCAGCTTATGGCCTTTTCTTTTATAACATCAAAAAGCACTTCACGCTTTTTTTCTGATATTTTTTTTGAATCGTTAAGGCCGTCAATAACACAGCCCTCCGGCAGAATAACCGCAGCGGCAAAAACGGGGCCTGCAAGGGGACCTCTGCCCGCTTCGTCAACGCCGCAAACCGCCTTGAATCCTTTTTGCGCCGCGCTGATTTCATACTGAAAATCCATAATTACCTCCAAAAAAGCAAAAGAGCTGAAGGGCGAATTTCCATTCACCTTTCAGCCCGTATTTTTTAAAGAAACTGTTTGTCGATAACCTCATTCAGGATATCGTAAAGATACTGAAGGCTGAAATCGGATGTTTTGCTGAGCACTCCGTGCTTTGAGGCAAGCTCCTCCGTATATGCCTCAAGAGGATAAACCCTGATATTTGAGCAGCCGTAGCCAAAATGGGTTACAACCCCTGAAAACTTAACATTTTCAATGGCAATTTCTCCCGTTGCATTATTCTTGACAACCTCAAAATTCAGCATTCCTCCAAGCATTCTCGGCCCTCTGTTCTGGGCAGAAATAAAGTTACCCAATGAATATGCAACAAGAGTTTTTCTTCCGTCATTGTTGGTAATATATTCCACGGGCTGAATAACATGAGGATGGGTGCCTAAAATCACATCCGCGCCCCACATCGCCAGCTTTTCGGCAAGCTCACGCTGGGCATCAGTAGGCTCATGGGTATATTCATTACCCCAATGAGCGCTGACCACAACAACATCGGCAATTTCCTTTGCCTTTATAATGCGCTGCTGCAGAAGAGATTCATCCTTTGCGCGGACAAGAATAACCTCGGAATCCTCCGGCAATGAAAGCCCGTTGGCAGACTCCGTGAATCCCAGATAAGCAATTTTGACACCGTTAACCTCATGCATGGGGATATTGCTCATATCCTCACTGTTAAGATAAGCTCCGCAGGTTACCGCGTTTTTGCTTTTCCAGAAATTAATTGCCGAAACAAGACCCTTTTCGCCGCAGTCCAGCGAGTGGTTTGTTGCGATATTGAACACATCAAAACCTATTTCGAGCATTTCCTCGCCGACCTCAACGGGCGAATTGAACATGGGATAGCTCGAAACATTATGCTCCGTTGAAATTATCGTTTCCTGATTAAGAATTGCAACATCAGGCTCCGCAATATAATCCGCAATTCTCTCATATGCATCGGTAAAATCATAGCCGCCGCTGCTTCTTGCGGCTGCCTGCTCATAGACCGTATCATGAATAAGATTATCGCCGACAGCAGCAAAGGTAACCCTTGAAAAAAGCTCAGCCTGCTGAGTTGTTTGCTCATCAGCGTTAGGGCTTACGCTTGCGCTGATATCGGGTCGGGACGAATCCCTGCCGAAAAATATAATGCCCATGGCAATAATATCAAGAACTATGATTACGGCGATAAATGCCGTCATTCTTTTTTTCATTTCAGTCACCTCTCCGATTAATCGAGAGTCAGCTTGCCCAGCTTTCCGCTTCTGTATTCATCAAGCAGCATAACAGCTGCCCTTTCCGTATCTGTTTCGCCGCCCTTGATAAGCATTCCTCTTTTTGCGCCTATAAGCTCAAGAAGCTCATAAGGCTCAAGCTCTTCAAAATCGGATATCTTATATCTTTCCGTAAGTCTTTCGGGATAATTCTTCTGAAGAACAACCAGCAGCCTTACCGCAATTTCCTGACTATCCAGAATTTCATCCTTAACCGAGCCGATAAACGCCAGCTTAAAACCAACCTCGGGGTCCTCAAATTTAGGCCAGAGCACGCCTGGTGTATCAAGCAATTCAATGCCAGAGCCGATAGCAAACCACTGGTTGCTCCTTGTAACGCCGGGCTTGTCCGCAACCTTTGCGCGGTTTTTGCCTGCCATGCGGTTGATGAAGGAGGATTTTCCCGTGTTGGGAATTCCCACAACCATAACCCTCAATGCCTTGCCTGCCATGCCCTTTTCTGCGTTTGCCTTTATTTTATCCTTAAGCACTTCTCTGACGGCGGGCTGAAATTTTTCAAGCCCCTTGCCGCTTCTGCAATCAACCGGCAAAGCGGTTACGCCCTTTTCCGCAAGCTCCTTTATTTTGCGCGAGGTTGCATTCGGGTCAGCAAGGTCGCACTTGTTGAGCAGAACAATTCTCGGCTTTGAGCCCACAATTTCATCAAGCTCGGGATTGCGGCTGCTTTCGGGAATGCGCGCATCAACAAGCTCACAGACCGCATCCACCATTGAAAGGCTTTCTTTAATTAATCTTCGGGTTTTTGCCATATGGCCGGGAAACCACTGAACCGTCATTTTTTCATTCATACTTAACCTATCTTAAACTGACCGAAGGGCGCAATTCTGAAAAGCGCCTTTCCCATGATATATTCTTCTCTGATAAATCCGACCCTGTTATCTCGGCTGTCGGTTGAATGATTTCTGTTATCACCCATAACAAAAACACAGCCCTCGGGCACAACAACGGGACCATCAAAATCCTCTCTGTCCCTTGTGGGGTCTGCAATATAAGGCTCATCAAGCTCAACGCCGTCAACATAAACCTTACCCTTTGTGAAATCAATATCAACTGTTTGACCCTCGGTTGCAATAACACGCTTTACAAGGGTATCCGGAATAACATTTGACAAATCGGGCTGGCAGGTAACAACAATATCGCCGTATTCAGGCTCGCCGTATGAAGCGGTGAGAACTATTCTGTCACCCGAATTAAGGGTAGGCTCCATTGAACCGCCTACAACTCCGACCGTCCTGAACACAAAAAGGAACACCAGCGCAACCGAAACAACCGCAGTTGCAATAATCGACACCATGTCATAAATCAACGATATTCCGCCCGATTCCTTTGCCTTCTTTTCATTCTCTGACATTGCGGTCACCTCTTTATTCATAATCGTCTATCTTCCAATCTCCCGTAGGGTATATCCTGAAATAAACCTCGCCGAGAATATATCTTTCATCAATAAAACCAATCTGACTTGATCTGCTGTCAAGGGATTCCCCTCTGTTATCACCCATAACAAAAACATGGCCCTCTGGCACTGTTAAGGGAAAACGGACATCATAGCTGAGGGTTGTTGCCGAATTGATATAAGGCTCATTCATCAGCTCGCCGTTAACAAAAACCTCTCCCTTCAGAAAATCAATATCAACCGTATCGCCGCCCACGGCAATAACTCTTTTGACTATGGGAACATTTCTTTCCCACGGCTGGGTGGAGATGATTATATCTCCTCTGTCAATGCTGAGACTGAGACCCGAAACGGCAACCCAATCGCCGTCATGAAGGGTCGGAAACATTGAATCGCCCTCAACGCCGATAACTCTGAACACAAGGCAAAAAACAACAAATGCCGCTATAACCGCACCCTTAAGCGAATCCACCACATCGTAAAGGAACGAAACGCCTGCGGGGGCTTTGGGCTCCTGCTGCTCAAATTCTATCCAGAATTCTTCGATTCTGCGCATTGTGTTCTCCTTTCTGCACAAAAGAGCACGAATTTAAAGTAATTAATTAATAAGGGTAATAATAAAGGTGTAACAACCGAAAAATTGTTACACCCTCATCAAGCTGATTATCTGATCTGTTCCTTAACCTTAGCAGCCTTACCAACTCTGTCTCTGAGGTAGTAGAGCTTGCTTCTGCGAACACGGCCGTGTCTGATTACTTCAACCTTAGCAACGTTAGGTGAGTGAACGGGGAATACCCTTTCAACGCCTACGCCGTAAGATACACGGCGAACAGTGAAGGTTGCTGAAACGCCTGAACCCTTGCAAGCGATAACAGTGCCTTCAAAAGCCTGAATTCTTTCTTTGTCGCCTTCGCGAATCTTAACGGAAACCTTTACGGTATCACCGACTTCGATTGCGGGCACTTCGGACTTAAGTGAGTCCTGTGCGATTAACTTGAGTGCATCCATTGTAATTTCCTCCGATTTTTTCAGAAGTTCGTAACTGCCCTTGCAGAAAGAGGAACGTCCGCTTTAATGTTATTGGCATTAAACCCCGTCTTTGAGCGCAATAACTCTAATGACGGCACAAATGCGAATAATATGATATCACAACATTCCAAAGATTGCAAGCATTTTTTCGCTCTTTTCGCATATTTTTTATATTTTGATAAATATGCACCAAAATCGGCAGCATTCCGACCTTTCAATCATTCAAAAATGCTCAAATCATCCTGCAGGAGCTTTGTTCTGACTATAACTGTATTCTCAGTTTCAGCTCCGAATTGCGAAAGCAGGGCACTGAGCAGCAACTCCGCATTGAGGTTAACCGTATTGCCTGCGGCAAGAATTGCTTTGATGCACACCTCATTGCCGTTAGCCTCAGCTGAAAAGCTGCGCACCATTTCGCAGAGATTAACCGTTTTCACACCTCTTTTGCTGCGCTTTTCCGCATTGAGCACTCCGCCCTCAATAACGCTTGACGCGCCTGAGGCAAAGCCCTGCGCCTCGCCCTCGGACACAAACTCCGCAAATATTTCATATTCCGCTGCGGCAATGGCATTGGGCTTGCATTCAGGCTTTGCAACATCAACAATTTCAATACCTTCAGGCATAACGGCGTTCAGCCTTTTTTTTATTTCGCCAAAGGACATTTCGCCTTCGATTCTGATGTCAAGAGGCTCTCTCATACCGATCTGCCCCAGAGGCAGAGGCATAAGGAAGGTCATGTAAGGATGTGGATTAAAACCCTCTGTATACCACAAAGGAATCTGCGCGCGCCTTACGGCACGGGTCATGCAGCGGTTCATATCGAGATGTGAAATATAGACGGCAAGACCGTCCTTTTTAAACCACAGTCTTACTGATTTCATCGCACACACCTCCGTTAAGCCTGTTTGCACCGCAGCCTGCACATTTTTCACGGCAGCAAGCTGTTGTTTCACCCTTGTGGGCCTTTTTATTTTCATTTACAAGGAATTTTTTTGTTACGCCGTAATCCATATGATCCCAAGGAAGAACTTCGTCATATTCGCGGCGCCTTGCAGTGTAAAAATAGGGGTCAATACCGTTCTCTGCAAAGCTCTCCTCCCAGATTTCAGGCTTAAGGCATTCCGCCCAGCCGTCAAATGAGCAACCCTTGCGCCAAGCGGTTTCAATAACATCGGCAAGGCGTCTGTCACCCCTTGCAAAAACACCCTCAAGGAAGCTCGTCCACGGCACATGACGCGAAACATTGACCTTCCTTGTTTTAACACAAGATACAAGATAATTCTGCTTTTCAACAAGCACATCGGGCTTATCCTGCGGCTCCCACTGGAAGGGAGTGAAGGGTTTGGGAACAAGGGAAGCGAGGCTTATGCTGACGCTGACGCTCTTGCCCTTGGGCTTATCGGGGTTTTTATAATATTCATCAACAACCGCCTGAGCAAGGTTCGCAATGCCGCAGATATCCTCCTCGGTTTCAGTGGGAAGGCCTATCATAAAATAGAGCTTCACCGCAGTCCAGCCGCCCGCAAAGGCCTGCGCCGCAGTTCTGAGAACTTCTTCTTCGGTAATATTCTTATTGATAACATCGCGCAGTCGCTGGGTGCCCGCCTCGGGAGCGAAGGTAAGGCCGCTTCTTCTGACCGCATTAAGCTGCTCCATAAGCTCCTTGGGGAAGTTATCTGCTCTGAGGGACGGCAAAGCAATGTTGATTTTTTCTTCAACCGTCCACGGAAGCATATTTGTTATGAGCTTTTCAAGACCCTTATAGTCGCTTGTGCTGAGAGAGCAGAGTGAAATTTCATCATAGCCCGTGCTGTTGCATATCGCCTTGCACTGCGCTTCAACTGTTTCTGGAGATTTTCTTCTGAGTGGTCTGTTGAGGAAGCCTGCCTGGCAGAAGCGGCAACCTCTGATGCATCCTCTGAATATTTCAACGGTTGTTCTGTCATGCACGACCTCAAGGAAAGGCACAACAAACTCCGTTGGAGAAAACATTGAATCAAGATCGGCAACATTACGCTTTTCAACCTTTTCGGGCGCGCCGCAGGTAGGAGCGATTGATTTTACCGTGTTATCTTCGTTATATTCAACCTCATAAAGCGAGGGCACATATACGCCCTTTATCTGCGCCGCAGCCTGCAGAAACTCCTGCTTTGTTGCGCCCTTCGCCTTATATTCCTTGAGCAAATCAATAAGCTCGTTTGTTACTTCCTCACCGTCACCGGGCAGAGTAATATCAAAAAATTCCGCCATAGGCTCCGCATTGCACACACATGCACCGCCTCCAATAACAATGGGCGTCAGGTCTTTTCTGTCCTTTGACCTTACGGGCAGACCTGCAAGGTCAAGCATGTTGAGCACATTGGTATAGCTCAGCTCATACTGCATGGTGAAGCCGAGAATATCAAAATCGCGGATGGCATCGCCGCTTTCAAGGCCGTAGAGAAGAATATTATTTTCCCTCATAACAGCTTCCATATCAACCCACGGAGCAAAAACTCTTTCGCACCATGCATCCTCCCTTGCATTGACAAGGGAATAAAGAATTTTCATTCCCAGATGTGACATTCCGATTTCATAAGTATCGGGGAAGCAGAAAGCGTAGCGGATATCAACCTTTGATTTATCTTTCACAACGCTGTTAAGCTCGCCACCCGTGTATCTGCCGGGCTTCTGAACCTTCAGCAGGAGCTTTTCAAGTTCTTTCGGATACATAATATTTCTCCTATTTTCAGATTATCTTATCTATAATAACATAATCTTTCAAAAAAATCTATATCCTGATGCGCTTTTCTTTTTTATCCGTTACCGCAACCCACGCAAGATAGGCCGAAACGGCAATCAGCGTTATGTTGCCGCTTTTCAGCAGAAGGGTAAGCCCCGCAGCAGCCATAGGCGCAATAATCAGGCAGGAAACACAAAAGCATATTTTCTCACATCTGCTCTCATCCGTCCTGCGGATAATCAGATGCCGCATAATATTTCCGCCGTCAAGGGGACAGCAAGGCAAAAGATTAAACAAGCCGACACAAAAGCTGATAACAGCCGCTGACTTCATTCCTTCGCCTGCCGCAAAGACAAAAAGCAGGGCCGACAAGGCAAAATTTGCCGCCGGTCCCGATGCATAAATTATAATTTCCCCAAGGCTTTTAAATCCCGATGCGCTTTGCCTCTCCATCTTTATTCCGTAAAACGAAAGCTCAATGAGCCTCGGCTTTTCGCCGAGAATCAAAAGGCTGATTATATGCCCCAGCTCATGCACAATGCAGCAAAACAACGCTGCCGCGCACAGGCCGCTTTCGTCAAGAATCAGCGTAAGGGTTACCGCCGCCGCAAAGGAAATGTTTATTCTCAGAGTTGTTTTTCCAAGCTCAAGCCTCATTTTTTTCAGGATAAAGCAAGGCTTCGGGATTGACTCTGACTCCGTTTATCCTGACCTCAAAGTGAAGGTGAGGTCCCGTTGACCAACCCGTTGAGCCAACAAGACCGATAGTTTCGCCCTGCCTGATAACCGCATTTTCCTCAACATAAATTTCAGATAAATGGCAGTAATAGGTGCAGAAGTTTTCCGAATGCTCCATCAGAACATAGTTGCCCCAGACATCGCTGCTGCCGGTTTCAAGCACTCTGCCGTAAAACGCGGCGGAGACGGGTGTTCCCTCGGCTGCCGCAAGGTCAAGACCCGTATGAAAGCCGTAATTACCCGAAACAGGATTTGTTCTGTAACCGAATTTCGAAGTTATCCTTGCATTTTTCACGGGCAAAACGGGCTCAACGCTTACATAATAAGGTGCAAAGGAAGTTCCCTTTGCCGCCTCCTTACCCTGCATATCCTCACCGCCCGAGCCGTCAAGGACTATTTCGCCGACAGCAACAGTTTCGCCCGTTTCATCACCTATAACCTCAAAGGATTCAACGGTGTATTCATCCTTTATTTCTGCCTCAACCTCATTTGACGAGGCCTGAAGCGCATCCGCCTGCGAGGTAATATAATTTGCGGCATTTTTTATGTCATCGGCAAACTCGCCCGCGGTCATATTCCTTTGCATGATTTTGGCGTAGTCCTCTTTTATCCTTTCAAAGGCAGAGGGACTTATTTTTGATGCAATGAAAACTCCCGAAATAATAAGAGCGCAGATAAGGCACTGCAAAAGCATCAGCCTGATAAGATAATCCGTTTTGTTTTTCGGCTTGCCTGCGCTTTTTCTTCTCGGCTCATCCTCATCGGCAAATCTGAATTTATTTCTGTAATCATCTCTTTCAAGGCGCTGCGACCCGTAATCAAAATTATCCATTGCAATTCCTCCGCATCATATTTATCGTTTGATTATATGATGAAAAGGATAATAAATATGACAAAGCCCCGACCTGAGTCAGGGCTTGATTTCATTCTTCCGCTATGATTCGCCAATAATCATAGGAATAATATTTTGTCAGGCGTTTTTCGGCATCGCTTATGCTCTTGAAAAATTCCTTATCGAATTTTCCGTCGGGGTCGGCATAAAGCCCCCATGCAGAGGCTTCGCTGACACTCGGATAATACTTATCCCACAAAAGAGCGCTGCCCTTTTTCTCCTTGTTATAATTCAGGTATTTTGCATCCTCGCGCACGGAATCCCTGACCTTTTTATAATCGGCAGAAAGCTCCGCAAGCTCTGCCTGAGAGGCGGCGCCGAAGGAGTAATAATCCGCACGGAGCCTTATGCTTTGAAGGGTTGAAATATATTTTGAAATCTTCTTTGCAAGCTGCAAATCGGTAAGCTTTTCAAGCTGTGTTTCCATTACCACTCATCACTTTCGTCAATCAAAACTGCATGGGCGCATCTTATTCCGTCAACCGCTGCAGAAACAATGCCGCCTGCATAGCCCGCGCCCTCTCCGCAGGGATAAAGGCCCCTGATATTTGCCTGATAAAGGTCATCTCTGAGAATTCTGACGGGTGCGGAGGAACGGGTTTCGGGTGCGGTAAGCACGCCGTCAGGCAAAGCAAAGCCGTTAAGGCTCTTATCCATTTTAACAATCGCCTGCGCCATAACATCCGTTACCTTTTCGGGCAGAACATTGCGGATATCACCGGGGGTTACACCCGTTGCGCAGGTAGGTTTCACAAAAGAAAGTTTCTTTGACGGTGTATTGTTAAGAAAATCGCCGATAGTCTGGCAGGGGGCGCTGTAATCTCCGCCGCCAAGCTCAAAAGCAGTTTTCTCTATTTTACGCTGAAGTTCAATGCCTGCAAGGGGATGGTCACTGCCGAAATGCTCAGGCTCAATGCCCACAAGCAGCGCCGCGTTTGAATTTTCACCGTCACGGGCGTATTCGCTCATTCCGTTAACAACAACATGGCCTTCCTCCGAGGCTGCGGCAACAACCGTGCCTCCCGGGCACATACAGAATGTGTATGCTCCCCTGCCGTGGTCGGGGTGGCAGGCCAGCTTATAGTTTGCGGCACCCAGTGCAGGGTGGCCCGCAAATGGGCCGTACTGCGCCTTATCAATCATTTCGCGTGGATGTTCAATCCTGACGCCCACGGAAAAAGGCTTCTGAATAATATTTATTCCCTTTTTATAGAGCATTTCAACGGTATCCCTCGCAGAATGACCGATGCAAAGCAGAAGGGTATCCGTCTCTATATCCTCAGTGCTGCCGTCGGAGTTCCGGCAGGTTATGCCCTGAATAACGCCGTTGGCAATAATCAAATCAGTCAGCTTACAGCCGAAACGAACCTCGCCGCCAAGGGAAATTATTTCCTCGCGGAATGCTTTGACAACTGCGCCGAGTTTATCCGTTCCGATGTGGGGAGTTGAAGAATATACAATTTCAGGCGGTGCACCGTGAGCAACAAGCTCTTCAACAACCTTTCGGCAAAGAGGGTCTTTAATTCCCGTTGTCAGCTTACCGTCGGAAAATGTGCCTGCGCCGCCCTCACCAAACTGAACGTTGCTTTCAGGGTTGAGCCTGCGGGTTGACCAGAAAGTGTTTACATCCCTAGTTCTGGTGTCAACATCCGCACCTCTTTCAAGCACAAGAGGTTTAAATCCTGCCCTTGCAAGAATCAGCGCGGCATAAAAGCCCGCAGGACCGAAGCCTGCAACAACAGGCCTCAGAGTGCTTGTTCTTCTGATTTCGGGCATTTCGTATTTATACTCCGTTACCGATTCAACCTTTGAATTTTTTGCATGAGCAATAACAGCAGACTCATCGGAATCCACTTCAACATTCACGTTGTAAACAAAATGAATGTTGTCCTTTTTTCTTGAGTCAACCGCTTTTTTGACAATTCGCAAGGCAACAATTTTGTTTTCCTTGCACCTGAGAGCCTTTGCGGCTGCCCTGCGAAGCTCACACTCATCGCTCTCGAGAGGGAGCTTGATTTCATTGATTCTTATCATATATTTTCTCCGTTTTGGATTTATTTCATTTCGCCTGCAAGCATTCCCGATGCCCACGCCCACTGAAGATTGAAGCCTCCACAGCCGCCGTCAACATCAATTATTTCGCCTGCTAAATAAAGATTTTTGCAAATTTTTGATTCCATTGTTTTTTCATTGATTTCGCTCACCTTTACGCCGCCGCTTGTGACCTGAGCGTTTAGGAAACCTCTTGTTCCCGTTATTTCAAGGGGAAATTTTTTGATTTTCTCAGCAACGCTTCTCATTTCTTTTGCGCTGAGGTCGGATATCAGTTTTTCAGAATTGTAAAGGTCTGTAGCTTTACAAATCGCAATTCCCACTGCTTTTGGAAGAACTCCCGTCAACAAATTCTCAATTTTGCAAAATCCCTTGATTTTACTGAGATTCTGAAGGTATTCACAAAGCTCGTCATATGCCATATCGGGCAAAAAATCTATATTTGTAAAGGGGTTACACTTTACAGAGTTGATATATTTCTGCGCAGGCGCTGCAAGCTCCATTGCCGCAATTCCCGATAAGCCGTAATCCGTAAAAAGGATTTCTCCCTGAGTTTTTGCAATTGTTTTTTCACCCTTGAGGGTAAGCTCAACATTTCTGACCCTTACACCCTTAAGAGGCTTTGTTATTTCAGGCTTTGAATTAAGAGGAACGAGAGCAGGCACAGTTTCGGTTACGGTGTGACCCAGCTTTTTTGCAAGGTCAAATCCGCTGCCGTCAGACCCCTGAGGTGCAGAGGCTTTTCCGCCTGCTGCAAGAATCAATTTTTCGCAAAAAATCTCTCCGTTAACACAAAAGCCCTTGCCTGATTTTTTTATTTCCGTTACGGGCGTATCGCAAATCACATCAACCCCAAGCCTTTCAAGCTCAAACCTGAGAGCATCAACAACCGATGCAGCCATATTGCTTTCGGGATAAACTCTGCCGCAGGAATCGGAATAAGTTAGCAGACCGAGGGATGCAAAAAAATCAATTATTTTTTCGGGCGGATAGTTGCTCATGGCAAACGCTGCAAAGCCCCTGTTCACATAACCGTGGTCAAGAGCGCTGAGATTTGTTAAGTTGCACTTGCCGTTACCCGTTGCAAGCAGCTTTTTGCCTACTCGGGGCAGCTTTTCAACAACGGCAATTTTCAAATCGGGGCAAAGACGCTTTGCATTTATTGCAGCAGCAAGCCCCGCAGAGCATCCGCCCACTACCGCCAAATCATATTTTTTCATTTGTGCCGCATCCTTTTTGTAACACATAAAATTCCATTTTATATTTTACCAATCCGAGGCTGAAATGTCAATGCATACCGTTCAATATTCCGTTGACATTTCATTATTATAATGTTATTATTATGTATTATATATAATGGAGAAATTTATGCTTGATTTTGTTCTGAGAATATCGCACTACGCGCTGCCCGTGCTTGCGGTTGCGGTGTTGCTGCTATGCCTTTCCCCACTTCTAAAGCGTAAGCCCCCTTCTCTTGGCAAGGCAAGGCTTATCAATACGGTTAACGGCGATGAGTTTCCTCTTGTAAGCCGCGAAACCTCAATCGGCCGCCACAAAAACTGCGATATCATTCTCAATTATCCTACAGTGTCGCGCATATGCGCCGTTATAATCTGCACAAACTCAGGCTGGTACATAACAAAAGTCAAATCCGAAACCGAAGTTACGGTTAACGGCAAGGCCATTGAAAAAAAGCTGCTTCTGAAAACAAACGACAAAATCACACTGGGCAGCATAACACTCATTTTTGATAACAAGCAGGGTTGACATAATGACAGAAAAAACAAAAATCATAAAATTTGATAACGGACTGAGAATCGCCTTAAGAAAATCCTCACATGCAAAAACCTGCTCCATGGGAATCTGGGTTGCAAGCGGCTCATGCTACGAAACGCCCGAAACCGCAGGCACATCCCATTTCATTGAGCATATGCTTTTCAGAGGCACAAAAAAGCGCTCTGCCCTCGACATTGCGGTTGAAATGGATGAAATAGGCGGCATTCTCAATGCATACACAGCAAAGGAAATGACCTGCTTTTACGCTCATACGCTTACGGAGCATATGCCCAAGGCTCTTGATATTATCTGCGACATGATAATGAACCCGAAACTCTCAGATGAGGATATTGAGCTTGAGAAGGGCGTTATAAAAGAAGAAATAGCAATGTATGAGGACAGCCCCGAGGATTTATGCGCCGACACCTACTACGAAAATGTCTGGGCAGGCAGCATGCTGGGCAGCAACATTCTCGGCACCCCCGAAACCGTTGATTCCGTTACCCGCGAAAGCCTTTGCACACATTTGGAAAAATTCTATGTGCCTGAAAGAATGGTTATCAGCTTCAGCGGCAATTTTGACGAAGAAAAGGCCCTTGAAATCTGCAAAAATTATTTTTCGGGAATGAAAAACTCGGGCTTTGAAATTGCTCCAGTGCCCGCCGAATACAAAGCGGGAATAACCATTGTTAAAAAGGATTTCATGCAAAATCAGCTTATTCTCGGCTTTCCTTCAATTTCCCTGACAGACGAAAGGCGCCACACGGTGTCGCTGATTTCTTCAATTCTGGGCTCCGCATCCTCATCAAGGCTTTTCCAGCGCATACGCGAGGAGCTCGGCCTTGTTTATTCCGTTGACACCGCAGGGGTTTCCCATCTTGATGCAGGCGTGTTTATCGTCTGCATGGGGCTGAGCGAGAAATCGGAGCAAAAAGCTATTACCGAGGCGCTAAAAATCATTGCAGATTTTCCCGGAACCGTTACGGAAAAGGAGCTTGACAGAGCAAAGGAGCAGACCGTTGCGAGCTTTGTTATGAGCCTTGAAAGCGTTTCCTCTCTTGCATCGCGCAACGGCAGAAACGTTTTGCTTTACGGCAAAGCGATTTCCGAGGATGAGGTAATCAAAAAAATCAGGTCGGTCACCCTTGAGGATTTAAAGGAAACCGCAGCGGAAATCCTTGACATTTCAAAAATATCGCTGTGCGCCGCAGGAAAGGTAAGCAGCAAAAAATCATACAAACAAATTTTAACTTCAGGCAAAGGTGAATCATAATGCTCAACAGAAAAGACATAAAAAGAATAGTGGTTAAGGTAGGCACCTCAACTCTGACATATGACACGGGCAAAATAAATCTGCGCAGGATGTCAAAGCTGGCTCAGGTGCTCAGTGATCTTAAGAATGCAGGCATTGAAGTTTCTCTGGTCACATCAGGCGCAATCGGCGTCGGAGTAGGCAAGCTGGGACTTAAAGAAAGACCTCATGACACCCCGGGCAGGCAGGCTGCCGCAACGGTGGGTCAATGCGAGCTGATGTTCCTTTATGACAAATTTTTCGGCGAATACGGCAACATAACAGGTCAGCTTCTTGTTACAAAAGACGATTTTGAGGACGAGGAGCGCCACCGCAACCTTCACAACTCATTTATGAAGCTATTTGAATACGGCGCAATTCCCGTTATTAACGAAAACGACAGCGTTGCCGTTGACGAAATTGTTTTTGGCGATAACGACAGCCTTTCAGCTCATGTTGCAAAGATTGTTGATGCCGATACCCTTATTATTCTTACGGATATTGACGGGCTTTTCAGCGCAAATCCCAGAGAAGATGAAAACGCCGTGCTTATCCATTGTGTTGAGGAAATCAACGATGAGATTCTTGCCCTTGCAGGCGGCAGCGGCACAAGCAGAGGCACTGGCGGAATGGTAACAAAGCTCCATGCGGCGCAGATTGCAACTCAGGCCGGCATTGACACCGTTGTTATGAATGGCTCAGACCCCGAAGAAATTTATAAGCTCATTGACGGCAGACAGATAGGCACGCTTTTCAAGGCAAAGGAGATAACAGAATGAGCAATATGACAGATATAGGCGCTCGCTCAAAGGCGGCGCAAAGAATTCTCGCAAAAGCAGGAGGCGCTGTGATTGACAAAGCACTGAATGCGGTTGCAGCGGCTCTTGAAAAAAACTCGCAATATATTCTCGAAGAAAATGCAAAGGATATCAGAGCCGCCCGTGATGCAGGCATTTCCGAAGCCATGATTGACAGGCTCACTCTTACACAAACCAGAATTTCGGGCATGGCGGACGGAATGCGTCAGGTTGCGGCAAGCGAAAACCCCGTTGGCAAGGTGCTCTGGGGCGAAACAAAGCCCAACGGATTAAAAATCGAAAAAATATGTGTACCCATCGGAGTTATTGCGGTTATTTTTGAAGCAAGGCCCAATGTTACCGCCGATGCGGCGGCAATCTGCCTCAAAGCAGGCAACTCCGTTATTCTCAAAGGCGGCAAGGAGGCAATCAATTCCAACAAAGCGGTTGCCGCGGTTATGAGAAACGCTCTTGCTCAGTCGGGTCTGCCCGAGGATTGCATTATTCTCATTGAAAACATTTCCAGAGAGGCTGCAACCGAACTTATGCGCCTCAACGGCTATGTTGACCTGCTTATACCCAGAGGCGGCGCGGGACTTATCCGCTCTGTTGTTGAAAATGCAACAGTGCCCGTTATTGAAACGGGTGTCGGCAACTGCCACATTTATGTTGACAAGGATGCTGACCTTGACATGGCAGCAAATATTGTTGCCAATGCAAAAGCGTCCCGAGTTTCCGTCTGCAACGCCTGCGAGGGTCTTCTTATTCACCGCGACATTGCCGAGATGGCACTCATTGCAATCGGCGACAAGCTGCAGGAAAAGAATGTTGAAATCAGGGGTGATGAAGCGGTTTGCGAAATTCTGCCCTATGCAATTGCCGCAACCGATGAGGATTGGGCAACGGAATACCTTGACTACAAAATCAGTGTTAAGGTTGTTGACGGCATTGACGATGCAATCGCTCACATTTCAAAATACGGCACAAGCCACAGCGAGGCAATAATCACCGATAGCTACGCCGCTGCCGAAAAATTCAAAGCAGAGGTTGATGCCGCCGCAGTTTATGTTAACGCTTCAACAAGGTTTACCGACGGCGGCGAATTCGGATTCGGTGCGGAAATCGGAATTTCCACCCAGAAGCTCCATGCAAGAGGGCCTTTGGGAATCGCTCATATGGTAAGCTCAAAATATGTTATCAGCGGCAACGGTCAGATAAGATAATCGGAGGTAATCAGATGGCTAAAGCAAAGAAAAACAAGCTGGCATTCCCCGTTGGAATTATTGCGGCTGCTCTTGCAATTATAGGTCTTATAACAGTTATCAGATTTTCAGCAGACACGGTAAAAAATCTTGCGGATAATTCTGCAGAAAAAGCTGAATATGAAAAAATGCTTGCTCCCGTTGTTATGTTTGACCCCGACCCCTTTGATGACCTGACTCAGGCGGATATTTCTCAGCTTCTTAACAGCGCCGTTTGGGCACTGCTAATGAGCGATGAGGGCGCGGATAAATACCCTTACTCTGAGGGCGAAAACTTCGGTATTGTCGTTCCCCAAGCGGACATTGAAAAATATTTTGTCAGCCTTTTCGGCACGGAAATCGACATTGCATCAATGCATTCATCAACGGATATGAGCGAATATGACATTTCATATGATGCCGCGCTCAAAAGCTACATTCTGCCTATTACGGGCATTGAATCCGCTTATACACCAAAGGTTTATGAAATCGAAAAGCAGGGCAGCTCGCTCATCCTCAGCGTGGGCTATATCGGCAACAAGGCCTGGGTTCAGCTTGAGGACGGCGAATATGCCGCGCCCGAACCCGATAAATTTATGAAAATCACTCTTCGCGAGCGAGACGGCGGAAGATACATTGCATCCATTCAGGCAACGGATGTTCAGGAGGTTATCGGCACAACGGAGCGCCGCGAAAATCCCACAGAAGCAACAACTCTGCCTGTTGAGCCCGAAACAACAACAGCACCTCTCACAACCGCCGTACCCGTTACGGATGAGGACGGCGAAGAGGTCACCGACGAAAACGGCGACACCGTTACCGAATATGTTGCCGTAACCGAGGAATCATCATCAGCCGTCGAAACAACCGGCGAAGAGGACTCAACGGAAGAAACTGAATCCGAGGAAGAATAAAATGAATACTTACGATAAACATGCGAAGTCACTTGAATTTGACAAGGTGCTTGAAAGGCTTGCGGATTTTACAGGCTGCGACGATGCGCGCTACAATGCAATGCATCTCAGACCTGAAAGCAACCTTGACCTTGCAAGGGCTTTGCTTAACCAGACAGTTGATGCGCATATGCTGCTTGCACGCTTCGGCGGGCCGTCCTTCGGCGGCTTGAAGAATGTTAACAACGCTCTCAGCCGGGCAAATGCAGGAAGCGTGCTTAACACAAGAGAACTGCTTGATATAGGAGGAGTGCTTCGCGTTATCCGCACACTTTCGCAATGGAGAGCATCAAATGCAGGTGTGCAAACGGTGCTTGATCCCCTTTTCAATGCACTTGTGCCCAACAAATTTCTTGAATCGGCAATTTTCAATGCAATTATTTCCGAGGAGGAAATTTCGGATAACGCTTCCCCCACTCTCAAGGATATCAGGCGCAAAATCCGCATTCAGGAGTCAAAGGTCAGGGAGCAGCTTGACAGATTTTCACGCTCTCAGGCAAACTCAAAATTCCTGCAGGAAAATATTATTACTCAGCGCAACGGCAGATATGTTGTACCCGTTAAAAGTGAGCACAGAAATGAGGTTGCAGGCCTTGTGCACGACACATCGTCAAGCGGCGCAACGGTTTTCATTGAGCCCATGGCAGTTGTTGAGGCCAACAATGAAATCCGCGTGCTTCAGACAAAGGAGCGCGAGGAAATTGAGCGCATTCTCAGCGAGCTTTCCGCCAGCGCAGGCGATTTTTCACAGAGCATTAAAAACAGCTATGAATGCGCCGTTGAGCTTAATCTTATTTTTGCAAAGGCGCAGTATGCCTATAAAATCAAGGCTGCGCCACCCGTTATGAATGATAAGGGAATTATTAACCTGCGCGCGGCAAGGCACCCGCTCATTGACCCTCAAAAAGTTGTTCCCGTTGACATCATGCTTGGCGGAGAGTTTGACACCCTTGTTATTACAGGCCCCAACACAGGCGGTAAAACAGTTTCAATCAAAACAATCGGCCTGCTTTCAATGATGGCAATGTGCGGCCTTATGATTCCCGCAGGCGACAGAAGCGAAATTTCGGTTTTTGATAAAATACTTTCGGATATTGGTGACGAGCAGTCCATTGAGCAGTCACTTTCCACCTTCTCAGCGCACATGACAAACATCATCAGCATTTTTGAGGAGGCGGATGAAAGCAGCCTTATTCTTATTGACGAATTGGGCGCAGGCACAGACCCCGTTGAGGGCGCTGCCCTTGCAATTTCAATTCTTGAGGCGCTTCACTTCAAGGGCGCAAAAATTGCCGCAACAACCCATTACGCCGAGCTTAAAGCCTATGCTCTTGAAACTCCGAGAGTTGAAAACGGCTGCTGCGAATTTGATGTTGCAACCCTCAGACCCACCTACCGCCTGCTTATCGGCGTGCCCGGTAAATCAAACGCCCTTGCAATCAGCGAAAAGCTGGGGCTTGATATCTCTGTTATCAACCGTGCGCAGGAGCTTGTTTCCAGCGAAAACAAACAATTTGAAAATGTTGTTGACCGTCTTGAAGATACAAGGCGCCGCATGGAAGACGAATACGAAAGGGCAAAGCAGCTTGCCGAAAAGGCTGAAAAAGAAAAAGCTGAGGCTGAAAAAATCAAAGCAGACGCCCAGAAGCTCCGCGAGCGTGAAATGGAAAATGCAAGGTCACAGGCGCTTCGGGTTGTTGAGCAGGCAAAGCGCGAGGCTTATGCACTGCTTCAGGAGCTTGATAAGCTGAAGAAAGAGCAGCAAAAAGCAAAGGATGCCGCCGAATTGGCAAGGCGCGCAAAGTCACTTGTCAAAAAAGGCATCGAATCCATTGATTCAGCAGCAGACCCCATTATCGGAATTGAGGATGACGATAAGGATTATGTGCTTCCCCGCGCCCTTGTTGCAGGTGATACAGTTATAATCCGTGACATAGGAAAAAGCGCAAAGGTGCTTTCTCCTGCGGATAAAAACGGCAACGTTGAGGTGCAGGCAGGCTCAATCAAAACAAGAGTCAAGCTGACAAACCTCAGGCTTTGCGAAAATGCGCCTAAAAAACAAGAAAAGAAATCAACTGTCAGGCTTCAGGGTGAAAGCAGGCTGAATATGGCCGCCTCAACAAGGCTTGACCTGAGAGGTATGACCGTTGATGACTGCCTCATTGAGCTTGACAGATTCATTGACCAGGGGCTTCGCACAGGGCTCAACGAATTCACCGTTGTTCACGGCAAAGGTACGGGCGCATTGAGAACCGCGGTTACCCGTTACCTTAAGGCTTCGCCCTATGTAAAATCAAGCAGATTGGGCGTTTACGGCGAAGGTGAGGACGGAGTTACAATAGTCACCCTCAAATAATCCGTAAAGCTAATTCACTTTACAAACACTGAACACCACGGGCGTGTAAAAAAGATTTCCACATTTGATATGTGGAAATGTGGATACATCTTGTGGGCGAGCACCCGTTTTTTCCACAAATTATGGGTTTTACCCCTTGTTTTTAGGTGTTTTCGTGCAAAAAAAGTGGAAAACCCCCGCAAATGTGGTTAAAATTATGCTTGACATTGCATATGTTTTTTAGTATAATATCCACCTGTAAAGCGCAACAGCTTTACAGGTGGATGATTTTGAGGCAAATATTTCAGCTGAAAAATCTCTGATAATTTCAGCTTAAATGCGAGGAAGGAGGGTTCGGAATGGCAAAGAATTATGAAATGGCAGTGCTGATTGATTTCTATGGCGAAATGCTGACGGCAAAGCAGCGTGATTTTTTGGAATATTACTATAACGACGACCTCTCCCTCTCCGAAATAGCGGAAAACGAAGGCATTACCCGTCAGGGTGTTCGTGATGCAATCAAAAGAGCTGAAACCCAGCTTCAGGAAATGGAAAGCCGCCTTGGCGTTGCAAGAAGATTTGAGGATATGCGCCGCAGCGTTGAAGAAATCATTGAATGCTCAAACCAGATTTCCGAATATAATCTGCGCCACAGCCTTTCAAAAGAAATCAACGACTACAGCGTAAGAATCAAAGCTGCAGCAATGGCACTTCTTGAAAGCTGATAAAAACAATCATTACATACATTTAATATAAGGGGTGAATCATTTGGCATTTGAAGGACTTTCAGACAGACTCGAATCTGCATTTAAAAACCTGCGCAGCAAAGGCAGCCTGACCGAAGCGGACGTAAGAAGCGCAATGCGCGAGGTCCGTATGGCGTTGCTTGAAGCCGACGTTAACTATAAAGTTGCCAAGGATTTCACAAACACCGTAACCGAAAAGGCAATCGGTGAAAAGGTTATGGAAAGCCTTACACCCTCTCAGATGGTTATTAAAATCGTTAAAGAGGAGCTTGTAAGCCTTATGGGCGGAACTCAGAGCCGCCTTGCATATGCCAGCCATCCGCCAACAGTTATCCTCATGTGCGGACTTCAGGGTTCAGGTAAAACAACACACTGCGCAAAGCTGGCTCTTATGCTCAAAAAGCAGAATCACCGTCCCCTGCTTGTAGCCTGCGATATTTACAGACCCGCAGCTATCAAGCAGCTCCAGGTTGTGGGCGAGCAGGTTGGCGCCCCCGTTTTTGAAATGGGCCAGTCCAACCCCGTTAACATTGCCAAAGAGGCTATCGCATATTCAAAGGACCACGGCTACGATTACGTTATTCTCGATACCGCCGGCCGCCTTCATGTTGATGAAGAGCTTATGGACGAGCTTAAGGCTGTTAAGGCCGAGGTTAAGCCCCACGAAATTCTGCTTGTTGTTGACTCAATGACCGGTCAGGATGCAGTTAACGTTGCAACCGCTTTTGACGGCGCATTGGGAATTGACGGCCTTATTCTCACAAAGCTGGATGGCGACACCCGAGGAGGCGCGGCGCTCTCCGCAAGAGCTGTTACAGGCAAGCCCATCAAATTTGTGGGCACGGGCGAAAAGCTGGAAAATCTTGACATTTTCCACCCTGACAGAATGGCATCCAGAATTCTCGGCATGGGCGATGTTCTTTCGCTTATTGAAAAAGCAGAGCAGACTATGGACGAGAAAAAGGCTGCAGAGCTTGAAAAGAAGCTCATGCAGAATAAATTTGACCTTAACGATTTGCTTGACCAGTTTGAGCAAATCCGCAAAATGGGTTCGCTTCAGGATACTCTTGCCCTTATCCCCGGCATCGGCAAAAAGGCAAAGGATATTGAAGTTGATGAGCGCAAGTTTGACCGCCTGAAGGCAATCATCCTTTCAATGACGGAAAAGGAGCGCACCAACCCCGACATTATCAACCCCTCACGCAAAAAGAGGATTGCGGCAGGCTGCGGCCAGAGCATTGAAGATGTTAACAGACTGCTTAACCAATTCAAGCAGATGCAGAAAATGTTCAAGCAGCTTGGCGGCAAAAAGGGCGGTAAACGCCGCAGAAAGCAGCGTTTCCAGATGCCTGCAGGCTTTGACCCTTCACAGTTCGGAATGTAATCCAGCAAAAGCTGATACATTATATATTTAATTTTGTTAATTTTATTTTTTGGAGGAATTTATCATGGCAGTAAAAATCAGACTTCGTCGTATGGGCGCAAAGAAGGCTCCCTTCTATCGCATCGTTGTTGCAGATTCAAGATATCCCCGTGACGGCAGATTCATCGAGGAAATCGGTACCTACAACCCCGTTGCAACTCCCTCAGAGGTTAAGGTAGACGCTGAAAAGGCTAAGCAGTGGATTGCTAACGGCGCACAGCCCACAGACACTGTTAAGGCTCTTCTTAAAAAAGAAGGCGTTCTTTAATCTTTAACAAGAGGTTAATGTAATGAAAGATTTACTTGTAAGCATCGCTCAGGGTCTTGTTGATGATCCCGCAGCGGTAACTGTTACAGTTGACGAGCCTGCTGAGGACGGCACTGTTGTTTATCACCTTCACGTTGGTGAGGATGATATGGGCAGAGTTATCGGCAAGCAGGGCAGAATTGCAAAGGCTATCCGCACGGTTATGCGTGCAGCCGCAACTCGTCAGAGCACAAGGGTTGTTGTAGAAATTGATTAAAGAATTTCTTGAAATCGGTGAAATAGTAGGCACTCACGGAATAAGAGGCGAAATGCGCCTTAATCCGTGGTGCGATTCACCCGAATTCGTAAAAAACTTCAAAACCTTATATTATGACAGCAATGGAAGCTGTGCGGCGCAGGTTAAGTCTGCGAGGCCGCACGGCAACATTGTTTTGTTAACAGTTGCGGATATAGATACGGTTGAAAAAGCTCAGACCATGAGAGGAAAAATCCTCTACATGAAGCGCAGCGATGCAAAACTGCCCGAGGGCACATATTTCATTGCGGAGCTTAAAGGCTGCACGGTTTACGATGCCGACTGCCCCGAAAAGGTATACGGCAGGCTGACCGATGTGAGCGAAACGGGCGCAAACGATGTTTGGCACATAACAAATTCCGAGGGCAAGGAGTATCTCATCCCCTCGATTCCCGATGTTGTTATTGAAACGGACGTTGCAAATGACCGTATTGTTATCAGACCGCTGAAAGGTATTTTTGACGATGAGGATTGATATTTTAACCCTTTTCCCCGAAATGTGCGAAAGCGTGCTTGGCGAAAGCATTATAGGCAGGGCGCGGTCCAACGGCTGTGTTGAAATCAACTGCCGCAACATAAGGGATTACACCCTTGATAAGCACAACCGTGTTGACGATTCGCCCTACGGCGGCGGCACGGGAATGATAATGCAAACCCAGCCAATTTACGACTGCTTTGCGGCACTTTGCGAGGAAACGGGCACAAAGCCTCACCTTATTTATCTTTCACCTCAAGGTAAAACCTTGACACAAGAAAAGGTGAAGGAGCTTTCAAGGCTTGATAATATTGCGCTGCTTTGCGGCCATTATGAGGGCATTGATCAGCGTGTTATTGATGAAATTGTTGATGAGGAAATCTCAATCGGCGATTATGTTCTGACAGGCGGCGAATTGCCCGCTTTGATTCTTGCGGACAGTATTTCAAGAATGCTGCCCGGAGTGCTTGCAAACGAGGATGCATTCACCCTTGAAAGCCATTATTCAGGCCTGCTTGAATATCCGCAGTACACACGCCCCTTTGAATGGCACGGCGAAAAGGTGCCCGAAGTGCTTATTTCAGGCCACCATGCCAACATTCAGAAATGGCAGAGGGAACAAAGCCTTAAGCGCACTCTTGAGCGCCGACCCGATATGCTGGCAAAAGCCGAGCTGACTAAGAAAGATAAAGAATATCTGGATAAACTTAAAACCTCCGAGGAATGAACCTCGGAGGTTTTGCTTGTTAATACCAGAAAATGCCCAGCAGAAGAATCATGATTATCCACTGCCACCAGGCATATGAAACGTTGACGCTGAACTGCGCCGTGCAGCCCTCATAGGTTACGTCAATAACCTGAGCGCCCGTTTTTGTCAGTGTTTTGGGGCTTACATCATAGCCGCTTGTAACGGTTTCGGTTGAGCCGTCGGTATAAACAACAGAGAGCTTGAGCCCCGTTGTGTCAAGGCTTTCTTTATATATATAGCTTGTTTTGTTGGGGCGTGAAAGAACGGAAACCGACTTAACGGTTTTATTGTCAACGCCGTTTAATTTATATGAAATCGAATTATTGACGGCATAAGTATGAGCTGCAGAGCCGCTGTCCACCCAAAGGGTTAAGTTGTCGCACTCCTGAAATGCGCCTCTTTCAATCGTTGTTACCGTTGAAGGAATGCTCATTTCCTTAAGCGCCGTGCAGCCGTAAAACGCGCCGATACCGATTGTTGTTACGCTTGCAGGGATTGAAACCGATGTCAGGCTTTCGCAATTTTCAAAGCTCTTCGTTCCGATTTCGGTAACGCCGTTCTCAATAACAACACTTTCAAGGGCTGACATATAAAATGCGCTTTCAAAATCCGCAACGCTTGCAGGAACTGTTATTTTTTTGAGCGCAGAGCATCTGCCGAAGGACTGAGAGCCCAGATATGTTACCGTTGAGGGAATTGAAATTTCCGAGAGCTTTTTGCAGCTGTAAAAAGCATACTTATCAATCTTTTCGAGCCCGCTCGGAAGAGTTACCTTTGTAAGAGCTGCATTTTCACCGAATGCATAGTCTGCAATTGTTTTTGTTCCTGAGAGAACAGAATATGATGTCTGAGTTTTTCCGTTGGGATACTGAAGCAGAGCCTTCTCGCCGCTTGAAGGGTTGGGGCCGTAGAGAACGCCGTTTGAGCTGCTGTAAACGGAATTGCCGCTTGCAACCGTATAAGCGGCCACGGAATTGCAGCCGATAAATGCATTTTTGCCGATTGAGGTTGTTGCCGCAGGAATTGAAACACCTTTAAGTAACGAGCATTTTCCGAACGCCTCGCTGCCGATGCTTGTTACCGCCGAAGGTATTTCAAGGCTTTCAAGAGCGGCGCAGCCGTAAAACATCCTTTGAGTAATCTGCTTTGTGCCCGAAGGAATATTTACGGTTTTAAGCGAGCTGCAATTATAAAAGACATCTGTTCCGAAGGTGCATGTGCTGCCTGAGAAAACAATCTCCTCCAGCATATCGCAATTATAAAACGCCATGTTGCCGACTCTTGTTACGCTTGACGGAACGCTGATTTTTGTTATCCTTGTGCAGCCGCTGAAGGCGCTTGTGCCTATCTGAGTAACCGAAACACCGTTATAGGTTGAGGGAATATCAATCTCTCCCGTTGCGGTTGCAAGGCAGCTTGTAACAACGGCAATGTCATCATAAACCATTATTGTCAGATTGCTTTCACCTGCGGCCGAGGCAAAAACTCCCGTGCAGGAGAATGCCAGCCCCAAAGCAAGCAGCAAGCTGATTATTTTTGCGATTTTTTTCATAGTGTGTCCCCCTGTTTAATAATATCGCATCTTGGATTATAACTTATTTTTTATAAAAAATCAATATATTTTGTTCGAGTTTAGGTCAATCGTATTGACAAATATGTGCTAAATCACTAAAATTGAGGTATCAAATATTGGAGTAAAAGTTATGATTGACGAAAACGGAAATTTCTGCAAACCCGAAAGAGGCTCGGGCAATATGCCCGACCACATTATGCTCGCCTTCTGCGGCGATGCTAAAACTGAAATGGCGGTTATCTGGCGCACCTGCACGGAAATCACCGACGGATTCATTCTTTACCGCAAGGAAAACGAAAATGAATGGTCAAGGCTTGATGCAAACTATCAGACCAAAGAAACGGATATTGATATCAGCAACTACTATTCCGTAAGGCTGAGCGGTCTCGAATCAGGAACAAAATATGTTTATAATGTAGGCTCAGATGATTACAGAAGTGAGAATTTCACATTTGAAACTGAGCCTGAAAACCTTGATAAATTCAGCTTTATCGTTATTGCAGACCATCAGAAGGGCAACCCCTGCCACCTGCCCGATTACAGCATGGTGGGCGATATGCTCAAGGATGCGCTGAAAAAGCACCCCGGATGCAAATTCATCTTTACTGCAGGCGACAACTGCGACAACGGCCAGAATGAGCTTCAGTGGAACGGAATGTTTGAGGGGCTTAAGGGTATAATCGAAAGCATCCCTTACATGATGACCACGGGCAACCACGATAACAGAGGATTTATTACATACTTCCCCGAACCTATAGGCAAATTTTACCTTGAGCACGCCGATTTCTTTGATTTTCAGTTCGGCCCTGCTTACCCCGATAACGGGCCCGAAGGCTACACGGGCGAAAATTATTCCTTTGATTACGGCAACGCTCATTTCCTTGTGCTGGGCATAAATGCTCCTCAGGTTATTGAAGATTGGGCATATAAAGACCTGCAAAAGAGCAACAAAACATGGAAGCTGGGCGCATATCATTTCCCCATTTACCCCGTTATGCCCGAGGGTCAGAATAATGACGGCTATCCGTGGCTTAGAAAACCCATTGAGGACGGCAGGCTGGACATTCTTTTTGAAGGTCACGAGCATTCCTTTGCCCGCACCTACCCCACAAAGGGCGACGAGCACTTTGACCGCCCGTCAGAGGGCACGGTTCACTACATTGTAGGCAACGGCGGCGGAAATATTTACCATTCAAATGCCCAAAAGATATGGCACAGCGCATTTTATCCGCAGGAAATAAGAATGGGTTCATACACCCTTGTTGAAATTGACGGCGATGTGCTTACGGCTACCGCTTACCTTGCGGACGGCAGAATAATAGATGTTTTCACCATTGACAAAACCAAGGATTTAATTACCCCCTATGCCCTTGCTCCTACTTATGACTGGACTAAAATGGCATTCAAGGGTCAGATGCTTGAGCTTATCGCCCGCGAGCTTTATGCAGAATTCAAAAACGGTATGTGGTACGCTCCTTTCGGCGTAGTTATGCAGTTTATCGGCGGCAAGGTTGTGAAAGAAAAGGACAGCCTTTATGTTGAGGCTTACGGCCACAGAGCAACCTTTACCGAGGGCAGTACCCTTGCGAAAACCGACCTCGGCACGGTTGAAATGCAGGGCAAACCTTATTTTTACAGAAATCAGCTTTACATTCCCGTTGATGACAGCGCAAAGATGTTTGAAATGGAATGGTACCATGCGAAGCGAAATAATTTTATAAATTGGAACACACCCAGCGAGGATAAACCTCTCTGCAAACATCCCGAATAAAGGAGATATTTTTATGCTGTATAAGAAAAATTCCGCACCTGCTCTTACAAATGAGCTTTTCAAAAACCCCACCTGCGAATACAGAGGCACACCCTTCTGGGCATGGAACAGCGACCTTAAGGCAGAGGAGCTTTGCCGCCAGATTGAAATTTTCAAAAAAATGGGCCTTGGCGGATTCCATATGCACGTTCGTACGGGTATGTCAACAAACTACCTTTCGGACGAGTTTATGTCCCTCATCAAATGCTGCTGCGAAAAAGCAGACAAGGAGCATATGCTCGCATGGCTTTATGACGAGGACAGATGGCCCTCAGGCGCTGCAGGCGGACTTGTTACAAAGGATGAGGAATACAGAGCGCGCTGCCTGCTGATGACAACCGTACCCTGCGACAACGAAGATGTTGCCGCAACAATCATTGATTCCCGTGCAGAGGGCGGCAGAGAAGGTAAGGGTTGGCTCATCAACTGCTACGATATTACCCTTGACGAAAACGGATACCTTAAGGATTACAAGATTATCGGCGAGGATGACGAGGCTCAGGGCACAAAATGGTATGCCTACCTTAAAATCCATGCACCCTCTCCCTGGTATAACAACCAGACCTATCTTGACACCCTCAACCCCAAGGCAGTTCAGCGCTTTGTTGAGGTTACCCACGAAAGATACAAGCAGGTTATCGGCGAGCATTTCGGCGGTATCGTGCCTGCAATATTCACCGATGAGCCTCAGTTCACCCGCAAGGATGTGCTTGATAACTCAACAGATAAAGACGATATAACCATGCCTTGGACAGACAACCTGCCCGAAACATATATGGCGCAGTATGGCGAGGATATTCTTTCATCCCTGCCCGAAATCTTCTGGGAGCTGCCCGAGGGCAAGGTTTCAACCACAAGATATCATTATCACGACCATATCTCCGAACGCTTTGCAGAGGCATTTGCTGATGTTTGCGGCTCCTGGTGCAGAGAAAACGGAATTGCGCTTACAGGCCATATGATGGAAGAACCTTCTCTCCACAGTCAGACAGCAGCTTTGGGCGATGCAATGCGCTCTTACAGAGGCTTTGACCTGCCCGGCATTGATATGCTTTGCGCAAACTTTGAATTCACAACCGCAAAGCAGGCACAGTCCGCAGTGCATCAGTACGGCAGAGAAGGCATGCTCTCCGAGCTTTACGGCGTTACGGGCTGGGACTACGATTTCAGAGGCTACAAGCTCCACGGCGACTGGCAGGCATGCCTCGGCGTTACAATCAGAGTTCCCCACCTTTCGTGGTATGCAATGGGCGGCGAGGCAAAGCGCGACTACCCTGCTTCAATCCATTATCAGTCCCCCTGGTGGGAGGAATTCTCATATCTTGAGGATCACTTTGCAAGAGTCAACACCGCAATGACACGAGGCAAGCCCGTTGTTAAGGTTGGCGTTATTCATCCCGTTGAGAGTTTCTGGCTCCACTGGGGTCCCAACGACAAAACCGCACTTATGCGCGAAAATATGGATAAAAAATTCGGAGATATCACCGAGTGGCTCCTTAAGGGCAGCATCGATTTCAACTTCATCAGCGAATCTCTGTTCCCCTCACTTTGCGAAAAGGCATCTGCACCTCTTCAGGTTGGCGAAATGGCATATGATGCCGTTATCGTGCCCGACTGCGAGACACTCAGATCAACAACAATCGAACGCCTTGAAGCATTCAAAAATGCAGGCGGCAAATTGATTTTCCTCGGCAATGCTCCGAAATTTGTTGACGGCATTCCCGACGGCAGAGGCAAGGCTCTCTATGACAGCGCAACCGTTCTGCCCTACGACAGAGAAAAGCTGCTTAATGCTCTTGACGAAAACAGAACCGTTACCCTCCGCCTTGCGAACGGCAGACTTTCCGATAAATTCATTTATCAGCTCCGCAAAGACGGCAACGGCCAATGGCTCTTTATCAGCCGTTGCTGTGAGCCCTACAATAAGGATTGCATCCGTGAAAATCACCTGCGCATAAGCGTTAAGGGCGAATTCACACCCTATGTTTACGACACAATCAGCGGCGAAATTGCTCCCGTTACCTGCGAATACATAAACGGCAACACGGTTATTGCAAAAACTCTTTATGACTACGACAGCCTGCTGCTCAGACTTGATGACGGCAAGGCCGCAAATGACATTGAGCCTGAGAAAGATATTTCTGTATCAGATGCAACCGCAATGCCCGCACTTGTGCCCTACACCCTTTCCGAGCGCAATGTTCTCTTGCTTGACATGGCTGAATTTGCCCTTGACGGCGGCGAGTTTATAGCCGAGGAAGAAATCCTTCGTCTTGACAATGTATGCCGTGAAATGGTTGGATTTGTTGAGCGCGGCGGCAACGTTGCTCAGCCATGGGTTATTGAGCCCGAAACAATTGAGCATTATATAACCCTTAAATTCACAATCAACAGCGAGATTGATTACAGCGGCGCAGAGCTTGCCCTCGAAGATGCAGAAAAAGCGAAAATTATTTTCAACGGCGCTGAAATTGCAAACACAATTACGGGTTGGTATACTGATAAGGACATCAAAACCGTTGCCCTTACCGATATCCGCAAGGGAGAAAATATTCTTGAAGTTACCCTGCCCTTCGGCAAGCGTACCAACACCGAATGGTGCTACATTCTCGGCAACTTCGGAGTAAAGGTTATCGGCAGAGCAAAGATAATCACCGCCCTGCCCGAAAAGCTGGGCTTCGGCTCAATAGTGAATCAGGGTCTGCCCTTCTACGGCGGCAATGTTACCTACCACCTTGAGGCAGATGGCAACGCCCTCCGAGTTGAGGCAACAAGATACAGAGGCGCACTCATTTCCGTTGCTGTTGACGGCGAGGAAAAGGGCAAGATTGTTTATCCCCCTTATATTCTTGATGTTGACGGACTTGCAGACGGCGGCCACAAGATTGATATCACCCTTTTTGGCAACCGTTACAATGCCTTCGGTCCCGTACATCTTACGGATGTTAAGCACTCCTGGCACGGCCCCGGAGCATGGCGCAGCGACGAAGAAACCTGGAGCTATGAATATGTGCTTCGTGATGTAGGTATCTTGGCAAGACCGATAGTAACAGCAAAATAAAGAAACAAAAAGGCAAGGTGCGAACAACACCTTGCCTTTTCACATTATAATTTCATAGTTAAAATACTGCTCCTGAAACCTGACTTTTTCTGCTATTTGCTCTGCCGTAAATGTAATATTTTCAGGTGCAACAACCCCTAAAATATAAACATCCTGTTCCTCTCCGTCAGGTGCAATAACACCTTCAACGTATCCGTAATTCACGAGATAAATCATATCCTTGTATCTGGGATGACAACTGCCCAAAGGCCTGTCAACAATAACCTTTACCGTTTTTCCTATCATAATAATTACCTTTATAAATTGGAATTTATCTATTTCTTTGTTTTTACTAATTCAACAAATATAGCACCACCGATAATGCAAACTGCACCAACAATTTGAATTACAGTCATTTTTTCACCAAGCAAGACGGTAGCAAAAACAACTGCCGAAAGAGGTTCAAGATAACCGCATACCGCTACTGTTTGTACGGGCAATTGGGAAAGTGGCGAAAAATACAGATAACAACCTATACCCGTATTTACAATACCAAGAATAATAATCCATACCCAATCATTTGTCGGCACATCTATAACAAAGCCTTGTTTTATACCGACAAATATGGCAACAGTTAAGAAACTGACCAAAAGTTGAATTACCGAATTTTCCATTCCTGTAATGTTTTTTGATTGCTTGTTGAGTGTTACCATAAAGCAATACATAACAGCCGACAAGCCACCGCAGAGCAACCCCCAATTATTTCCGTTGCCGTTAGAAACATTACCATTCACAAGCACAATGCCAACAAGAACCGTTGCAAACCCTATTATTTTGGGAAAGGTTAACTTTTCCTTGAAAATCAACGGCGATAAAATCATCACAATAACAGGACCGCAATAATATATCAACGATGCTAAACTCACACCGATTTGTTGATATGCTTCGTACAAAAACATCCAACTTGTACCCATTGCAACACCTGACAAAGCAATGAAAACCGTATCTTTTTTGTGTTCCTTTATATGGAACTTTCCTTTACCAATTAAAAACAATACGACCAAAAGAACACTACCGATTAGTGTTCTTAAAAACACAATTTCATAACTGCTTAACGATATATTGCTTGCGACTATGCCATTTAGACCAAACAACAATAATGCAGACAAGTATTTTATAAATGCCTTTTTATCCATCAGTATTCACCTTTACAAATTCAGGTTTATCAAAATATTTTTAAATATTATATACAATTCCTTATCACAAAGCAATATCTGTATCAAAAATCGCCACTCCCCTTGACACCTCAATTAATTTATGATATTCTATTTACTGCCTAAATAAACAAATTTGTTTATTTAAAAAATAAATAGGATTGAAGCGGATATTCCGCTTTCTCATTCCTCAATTAAAATTCAGAAAGGAGGAGTCCGATGTTTGTGCCAACGCCATTTGGCATAATGCTTAAGCAAGTCCGTGAAGATGCAAAAATCTCTCAGGGCGAGCTTGCAGATGTGCTCGGAAAAACCGCACAGTATATCAGCAACATCGAAAAGGGCAAAAACAATTCGCCCCCCGATGACGGTGACCTGCTGAAGCTCATAAGCCGCTTGGCACTCAATGAAGCCGATGCAGAAAAATTCAGGCTCCTCGCTTATGCAGACCGCGGAATGCTGCCGCCCGAAATGTTTGCATATATTTCTGACTCCCCTGCCCTCTTGGGACTTATAAAATATGCAATGAATAACACGCTGCCCGAGAATTTCTGGGTCAGCATGCTTCAAAATATAAATAATCAAAAGAGAGGTAACAACACATGAGTAAAACCCCCGATTTTGTAAAATATGCCGCCTCAATTGTGCCCAGCGAACGCCAATTAAAATGGCAGGAGCTTGAATTCTATGCCTTTTTTCATTTCGGAATGAACACCTTCACCAATTCCGAATGGGGCAACGGCAACGAGGATCCCGAGCTTTTCAACCCTGAAAAGCTGGATTGCCGCCAGTGGGCAAAGGTTTGCCAGCTTTCAGGCATGAAAGGTCTTATTCTTACTGCCAAGCATCACGACGGCTTCTGCCTGTGGCCCAGCGCATACACAGACCATTGTGTGCGCTCCAGCAAATGGAAGGACGGCAAGGGTGATGTTGTGGCCGAATGTGCAAAGGCCTGCAAGGAATTCGGAATAAAATTCGGCATCTATGTTTCGCCTTGGGACAGGCACGAGCCTACCTACGGCACAGGAGAGGCATACAACCGCTTTTTCAAAAATCAGCTTCGCGAGCTGCTGACAGCATACGGCGAGCTTTTCTGTGTATGGTTTGACGGTGCCTGCGGTGAGGGAGCCAACGGCAAAAAACAAGAATATGACTGGGAAGGCTACTACGAGCTTATCCGTGAGCTTCAGCCCAATGCAACAATCAACATCTGCGGCCCCGATGTCCGCTGGTGCGGCAACGAGGCAGGCGTTTGCAGAAAGAGCGAATGGAGCGTTGTGCCCTATTGGCACTCAAACAGTGAGCTGATTGCCGCCGCAAGCCAGAAGAATGTTACAAAACCGCCTAAAAAAATAAATCCCACTGACCTTGATCTGGGCAGCAGGAAAGCTATTAAAAACTGCAACAAATTAATTTGGTACCCTGCAGAGGTTGACACCTCTATAAGAAAAGGCTGGTTTTATCATCCCGACGAGGATTATTCGGTTAAGCCTCTGTCAAAACTTATGGAGATATACTACAACTCCGTTGGCGCAAATGCCAACTTCCTGCTGAACATTCCCCCAACACCCGAAGGAAAGATTGCAGAAAAAGACCTTGAAACCCTTCTTGCAATGGGCGCTCAGCTTGAAATTGACTTTAACGAAAACCTTGCTGACGGCTCAATCATAACCGATAACCGACACCTTGACGAAGAGCATACGGGTCAGATGGCGCTCAGCGAATATCCGGACAGCTATTGGCATTCGGGCGATGACCCCGAGGGCGCAGAACTGATTCTTGACCTCGGCGATGAATACGATATCGACAAAATCGTTCTCGGCGAGAATATCAGAACAGGTCAGCAGATTGAGAAATTCAAGCTCTATGCCCAAATCAACGGCAAATGGAAAAAGATTGCCGCAGAAACAACAATAGGCTACAAGCGCATATGCCGATTCAGAGAAATCAGAGTGCGCTACTTCAAACTTGTTATTGAAAAAGCAAGATGCTTTGCAACGATTTCAAAATTTGAGGCTTATTAATCCCAATCCTTCCAGATTTCGGGGCAATAGCCGACGGTTGCCTTTTTTCCGTTGCGGACAATGGGAGTTTTGAAAAGCTCACCGTGTTCAAGGAGCTTTTCTTCAACAGCTTCCTTGCTTGCAAGATACTTTATGAAATGCTTTTCATACGCTTTGGATTTCTCATCAATAAGCGCTTCCATTGAACCAACCGCGGATTTGACGCTCTGATATTCGCCCTTGCTCAGATTCTTTTGAGCAAGGTCAATGAACTGAAACTTTATATTTCTTTCCTTGAAATATCGCTGCGCCTTTTTGGTGTCAAAGCATTTGTTTGTTCCAAAAATCTGTATATTCATAAAAACCTCCGAATTGATGGTAATAATACTATGGTAATAAAAATTCCTCCGCAAGTCAATAGAGCCGTTGAAATTCTGCAAAGCAACAGGCATTCCGCCTATGTTGTGGGCGGTGCGGTGCGCGATGCTCTGATGGGCAAAGAACCCCACGATTGGGATATCGCAACAAGCGCATTGCCCGAAGAAACTCTTGATGCATTCAAGGATTTCCGAACAGTCGAAACAGGGCTGAAGCACGGCACGGTAACAGTTATTATTGACGGATCAAGCCTTGAAATAACAACCTATCGCATTGAGAAAGGCTATTCCGATAATCGCCACCCCGACAGCGTTGACTTTACTGACAGAGTTGAGGATGACCTTTCGCGGCGTGATTTTACGGTAAATGCCATTGCTTATTCACCCGCGTGCGGCTTTGCAGACCCATTCCACGGACGGGAGGACATAAAAAAAGAGGTTATACGCTGTGTTGGCGAGGCGGACAAGCGCTTCGGCGAGGATGCGCTTCGGATATTGCGCGCATTAAGATTTTCCGCTGTGCTTGGCTTTGAAATTGACAGCGAAACCGCAAGCAGTATTCACCGCAATTACCGTCTGCTTGACAACATCTCCGTTGAGCGCATTTTCTCGGAGCTTTCAAAGCTGCTTTGCGGCAGAGATGCAGGCAGAATTCTTCGCGAATATGAGGATGTAATATTCTATATTCTCCCTGAACTCAATGCAATGAAGGGCTGCGCACAGAACCACGAAAGGCACATTTACGATGTGTGGGGTCACACAGTTGCAGCGGTTGAGAATATTGAGCCGATTCCCGAATTAAGATTTGCAATGCTTTTTCACGATTCGGGAAAACCGCAATGCAAAACCACCGACAAAAAAGGGATTGACCACTTTTATTCACACGGAAAAACAAGCAAAAAAATTGCTTTTGATGTTTTAACACGGCTGAAAACCTCAACAAAATTCAAAAATCATGTTTGCAATCTCGTTGAATTTCACGATTTCCTTCCCGATAAAATAAGCAAAAAAACTTATAAGAAATATATCGGCAGGCTGGGAATTGATATTGTATGTCAGCTTTTCAGCGTAAGGGCTGCGGATATCAAAGCGCAAAACCCGAAATTCCATGCAGAGAGCCTGCGTGAAAATGAAATCGGACTTAAAACACTTGAAGAAATAAAAAATGAGGCTGCTTGCTTCAGCATAAATGACCTTGCCGTAAGCGGCAGAGACCTTGCGGCAATAGGCATTGAGCCTTCGCCGGAAATGGGAAGAATACTTAAGATTCTTCTTGATGAAGTTATGGAAGAAAAAACCGAAAATACACCTCAGGCACTTTTGGAAAGAGCCGCGCAGTTGAAGTGACTGCAGAAAGGAGAAAGAAATGGAAACGGTAAAAATTGAGAACGCTCAGGAATTTGACAGCTTTTTACGTTCACATCCCAAGGGACATATGATGCAGTCATCTGCATGGGGAAAGGTCAAAAAGGAATGGGACTGGAGAGGATTTATCAGCCGTGACGGCAACGGAAATATAAAGGGTGTTTGCGGCGTGCTTCTGCGCCAGATTCCCATGACACCCTTCAAAATGATGTATGCACCCAGAGGCCCCGTATGCGACCTCAACGATAAAGAAACCGTCAGAGAACTTCTCACTGCGGTCAAAGAATACGGCATCAAAAACAAGGCCTATACTTTCAAAATAGACACCGATACTCTTGCTTCAAATTCGGAATATATCAACCTGCTTAAGGAAATCGGTTTCACCTTCAAGGAGCACGGCGCAGGCTTTGACACCATTCAGGCAAGGTATATCTTCCGCCTTGATGTTGGCGGTAAAACCGAAGAAGAGGTTATGGCATCCTTCCACCCCAAAACACGCTACAACACGCGCCTTGCCGCAAGAAAAGGCGTTACAATTGAAATAAAAGGAGCAGAAGCCTGCGAAGAATTCCACGACCTTATGCTCGTTACCGGCGAAAGAGATAACTTTGCAACCCGTGACACATCATACTTCAAGCGCATTATGGATGCATTTGGCGACGATGCAAGAATTTACCTTGCAAAATATGAAGGCAAAACCATTGCAGGCGCACTTAACGTTATCTGCGGCGATAAAGAATGGTATGTTTACGGTGCAAGCTCAAATGAATACCGCAACGTTATGCCCAACTACCTTGTGCAGTGGGAAATGATTAAATGGGCCATTGAAAGAGGCTGCAAATATTATGATTTCAGAGGCGGCTACCCCGACGAAAGCAATCCCCTGCACGGTATTTTCAAATTCAAGAAGGGCTTCTGCAATGATTACATGGAGCTGATGGGTGAAGCTGACCTTATTATCAGCAAAACGGGCTTCCACGCGGTTAACCTTGCACAGAAGGCATTAAAATCAACAAGAAACATCCGCGCCAAAATAATCAACAGAAAATAACCAACCACCCGGCAAAGATTTATCTTTGACCGCTCAAAATCCTCCATAAAGATTCGGGGCAGCTCCGCTACGGTGACTGCCCTGAATCTTTTTATTGCAATTTTCAGTTTTTATTGTTACAATCACTTTAAGGAGAGTGTTAATTATGAATCTTGATATAATGGTAAACGCCAATGACGAAAAGCCCCTTGAAAATCTTGCAATCAACGGTGGGTATGCCGCTGTTTTCCGCAAAATAGGCGTTGTTGGAGACAGCCTTTCATCCGGCGAATTTGAAAGCCTTGACGAAAACGGAAACAAGGGATACCACGATTATTTTGAATATTCGTGGGGACAGAATCTTGCCCGTATGTGCGGCAGCATATGCTACAATTTTTCAAGAGGCGGCATGACCGCAATGGAATACTGCGAGAGCTTTGCAGATAACATGCGCTTCTGGGACCCTCAATATGCCTGCCAATGCTACATTATTGCATTGGGCGTTAATGACATCCACAACATGGGTCAGGAAATCGGCACGGTTGAGGATATCTGCGCCGAGGATTACACAAAAAATGCAAAGAATTTCATCGGATACTATGCGCAGATAATTCAGCGCCTCAAAAAGATTCAGCCAAGGGCAAAATTCTTTCTTATGACTATGCCCAGGGAAACAAGCCGCAGGATTCCGGAAAAATCGCAGGCGCACAGAAAGGCAATTTATGAGCTTGCAGAGTTTTTTGACAACACCTATGTTATTGACCTTTATGAATACGCCCCCGTTTACGACGATGAATTCAAAAAGAAATTCTACATGGGCGGCCATATGAATCCCATGGGCTATGTGCTGACAGCACATATGGTGGCATCATACATTGACTACATTATCCGCCATAACCCCGAGGATTTCAAGGAAGTGGGATATATAGGCACGGATTTGAAATTTTGCGAATAAAAAATACGGGTGAGAATTTATCTCACCCGTTTGCTTATTTCTTTTTGATTCTTGCCCAATATTCCCTTGCAGCCTGCTCGTTTTTGTTATCACCGAATTCGTAATATTTTTTGTGCTTTATGGCATCGGGCAGGTACTGCTGGTCAACCCAATGGCCGGGGAAATCGTGGGCATATTTATAAAACTGACCCTTGTTGGGGTTATCTTCGCCGTCATAGTGCATATTCTGAAGCTGCCTGGGCACGGGACCTGTTCTGCCTGCCTCAACATCCGCCATTGCGGAGTTGATTGCGCCGTAAGCGGTGTTGGATTTGGGGCTCGTTGCGACAAGCACAACCGCATCCGCAAGGGGAATTCTTGCCTCGGGCATACCAAGCATCATCGCCGCATCTATGGCGGATTTGACTATGGGAATTATCTGCGGATAGGCAAGGCCCACATCCTCGCAGGCGCAGACCATAAGCCGCCTGCACGCCGAGGGCATATCCCCTGCCTCAAGAAGCCTTGCAAGGTAATGCACCGCTGCATCGGGGTCGGAACCCCTCATCGACTTCTGAAAAGCAGAAATAATATCGTAATGCTCATCGCCGTCTTTATCGTAGCGCATTGCGCTTTTCTGTGTCAGGGATTTTGCGCTTTCAAGGGTAATCAGCTTTTTGCCGCCCTCGCTGTTTGCGGAAAGCACACAAAGCTCAACGCTGTTGATTGCCTTGCGCACATCCCCTGCACAGGCCGTTGCAATGTGAGAATAAACACCGTCCTCAATGCTGTATTCCTCGCCCCTGTCCTGCGAAATATAGTCAAATGCACGCCTTACCGCCTTTTCAGCTTCGGAGGCAGTTACGCTTTTGAATTCAAACACCGTTGAACGGCTGAGGATTGCACTGTAAACATAAAAATAAGGATTTTCCGTTGTTGATGCAATAAGAGTTATTGCGCCGTTTTCAATGTATTCAAGCAGAGTCTGCTGCTGCTTTTTGTTGAAATACTGAATCTCATCAAGATAAAGAAGAATGCCGTTTGGCGCAAGGAAGGTGTCCAGCTTTGCAACAACATCCTTGATATCCGCCGTTCCTGCGGTTGTGCCGTTGAGCTTTACAAGGTGGCGGTCAGTTGTTTTGGCAATTATGCTTGCAAGGGTTGTTTTGCCAACACCGGGTGGGCCGTAAAACACCATGTTGGGCAGCTCGCCTGACTCAATAATATTTCTCAGCGGCTTTCCCTCGCCTAAAAGGTGGGGCTGACCGATTATATCTTCAATTTTCTTTGGGCGGAGTCTGTCCGCAAGAGGTGCCGACATAAAAAATCCTTGCCTTTCATTGAGAATGAGATAATTATATCAAATCCGCAGGGTTTAATCAAGTGTTTATCCCACTTTACAAGCCTGCTTTAAAATGATATAATGAATTATTATCTGAAAAGGGAGCTGGCTATGGAAGAATTCAGAAAGGAATATCTTGGCTCAGGAATAACCGCCTTTGTTTCCCCGTCACACAGCTTCGGCACGGATGCGGTTCTTCTTGCGGATTTTGCCGCGCCGTCAAAAAGAGCGGTTTGCTGTGATTTGGGCTCGGGCTGCGGAATAATTCCCCTGCTCTGGTGCAAAAAAGAAACGGGCAAAATCACCGCCGTTGAAATTCAACCCCTTGGCGCAGAGCAGATAAAAAAAGCCATTGAATTCAACTCCCTTGAAGAAAGGCTGACGGCAGTTAACGCCGACCTTAAGGAATTGAAAGGCAAAGTGCCCTTCGGCTGCTTTGATGTGGTCACAATGAATCCGCCGTATAAGGCAAGCGGCGCAGGAATTGAAAGCACGAGCAGCGCCGATAAAATCGCAAGGCACGAAACCATGTGTTCGCTTACGGATATTTGCGAAGCCGCAAAAAAGCTGCTCAACTTCGGTGGCAGGCTTTGCATGTGCATCCGACCCGAAAGGCTTGCGGAGCTGATTTGCGAAATGCACTCGGCGGGCATTGAGCCCAAAAGGCTGAAGCTGGTTTCGAAATGCCCCGGCAAAGCTCCGTGGCTTGCGCTCATTGAGGGCAGACGCGGCGGAAAACAGGGAATCACCGTTGAGCCCGAGCTATTTGTGCACGGCGCAGACGGCGGATATTCTGACGAAATGAAAAAAATCTACGGCGACTATCTTTTGGAAAACAGAGGTGAAAACACTTGAGCGGAACTCTTTTTGTTGTGGGCACTCCCATAGGCAATCTGGGCGATTTTTCTCCAAGAGCAATTGAAACCCTTGAAAGCTGCGATTTTATAGCCGCCGAGGATACAAGAGTTACCCTCAAGCTGCTTAACCGATTCGAAATAAAAAAGCCTATGGTCAGCTACTTTGAGCATAACCGTTTTGAAAGAGGGCCGATTATTCTTCAAAGGCTGCTTGCAGGTGAAAGCTGCGCCCTTGTAACGGATGCGGGAATGCCCGCAATATCAGACCCCGGCGAGGATTTAGTTAAGCTCTGCCACGAAAACGGGGTTAAGGTTGAATCCGTACCAGGGCCCTGCGCATTTGCAACAGCACTTGCGCTGTCGGGTATGCCGTCAAGGCGTTTTACGTTTGAAGGCTTTTTACCTGTTGAAAAAAGCGAAAGACGCGAGCACATAAGCTCCCTGACGGGCGAAAGGCGAACGATGATTTTCTACGAAGCGCCCCATAAGTTGGCGCAGACCCTTGCCGACCTTGCAGACGCGCTGGGGGACAGAGAAATTGCAATAGTCCGTGAAATAACAAAAATTCATGAGCAGGTTATCCGCACAACTCTTTGCTCTGCGGCAAAAAAATATTCCCAAGAGCCGTTAAAGGGTGAAATTGTGCTTATCATCGGCGGTGCGCCTGAGGATAAAAAAGAGGAAATGACCCTTGAACAGGCTGTGAAATATGCAAAAGCCCTTGTTGCCGACGGCGAAAGCAAAAGCGATGCCGCCAAAACTGCTGCGAAGGAATGCGGCTTCAAAAAGGGCGATATCTATAAACTACTTATTCAGGAGGATTGATTATGGCGTATATGCTTGAAAATCCCTATTGGCTTGTTATTCTTGCCGTTCTTATAATTATCACAATTTTTGTGTGCATCAAAGCAGGCGCGGCAAGCTCGAAAAGATACAAGGCAAACGAAGCAATTATGAAAAAGCTGAAGGAAGAAAACCTCCTTCGCAATGAATTTTCCGTGCTTACACAGTCGCTTATTGAAAGCGCAGAACCCGCAAGGCTCTTCAAGGGCGTTGCTCTTAATCTGCAAAAGAAAATATCCGATGCGGCAGATATGAATGCGGAGTTTGAAAAGCTGACAGACGAGCAGAAGGAAATCTATGCCCTTTCCTTTGTTGTTGAGGACGGCAGCGAAAAACTCAGCAGATTTTTCAAGGCTAACGGCCAGCCCTTGACGGGCGCCGCTCTGGCAGGCTTTAACCGCCTTTTCAGTGGCAGAGCTGCAGAAATATTTGCGGAAGAATACAATGCATATGACCCCGAAAATGAAACAACATCGTTCATTCCCGAAGAAATAGAAAAAAATGATGCCGAATTTTTACAGCTTGTTACGGCTGATGCAATCTGCGAAGCCGCAGGCAAAGCTATAAAAGAAAATCATGCAAAATTCATATAACTATCTGCGCCTTCCGTTGCTTATCATGGCTTCGGAAGGCATTGTTGTTTTGTTCAAAAGCACAATATACCTGCCCTCAATTTGTTCAATTTCACAAAATTAAAAAAAGTTGTTTTTGGGTGTTGACTTATAAAAAAAATAAACCTATAATGCAGACAAAATCAGTATGTCAGGAGGGAAACAAATGGTTCCGAAAAATCTGCTGATTAACAAACCCGCAAGCAAAGAAATTCTGAAAATTGCAGAAAAGCAGTTCAAGGGCAATGAAAAGCCGCTGTTTGCGGTTGTGGGCGACCTTGAGCTTGACAGCTGCTACGGCGAGGGTGCGGTTTACATTACAGAGAATCGGATTCTTGCAATCGGCAATGGCTTTGAGGGCGGCTTTTTCAGCCTTGATTTTGCAAACATAAGCAAAATCAGCGTTAAGCGAATGTACGGCAACGCGGTGCTTAAGGCTGTTACAACAGGCGGTTCCTCGGTTGACCTTATGCGCTTCACCTTTGCAATGGCAGATATCTGCGATGCTGCCGCCGACTTTGTGACCAAAGTCAAAGAAGGCGAAAACGTTGAGGAAAGATTTGCCGCAGTTGAAGGAACATTCAGAAACCTGCGCTCATTCTGCCCCAAATGCGGCAGAAAGCTGCCATCACCCAATGCAGACTGCCTTAACTGCCAGGGCAAGGGCAAAATCGCCTCAACAATGCTGCGCTACATAAAGCCCTACGCGGGCAAGCTGGTTTTCTGCATTGTCCTTTCGGTTGTAACAACCGTTGCAGCCCTTGTGCCGCCCTATGTTACAAGCCTTATGGTGGACTCGGTAATTCCCGGTGGTAACAAAAAAATGCTTATTGCGGTTATTGCATTTCTGCTGCTGATTTATCTGATTCAGTACGGCGTTGGCGCATTACGCGCATATCACCTGAGAATTGCAGGCGACGGAATTATTGCTGACCTGAAAAAAGAGATATATGCAAAGGCGCAATACCTGCCCATGAAGTTTTACGACAAAACCTCAACGGGTTCGGTTATTAACCGAGTTAATTCAGACACAACGGTGCTGCAGCAATTTATGCTGCGAATAACTCAGGAAGCGGTTGTTCAGCTTTTCACCATGATAGGAATTATCGTGATTATGATGTGCATGAACTGGAAACTGACCTTGCTTTCGCTTACGCCTGTTCCCATCGTTGTTTGCTGCAGCCGCTACTTCGGCAAAAAAATCGGCCCCCTTTACCGCCGCATATGGCGCAGAGGTGTTGCAATTTCAACCATACTTTCAGATACAATTCCCGCAATCAGAATCGTTAAATCCTTCTCAAGTGAAGAAAAGGCAGTTAAAAATTTCAGCAGGCAGGTTGACGACTGGCTTTATGAGGATAAAAAGGCGGGCAAGGTTTCGGCCATATTCCCCAATGTTATCACCTTCCTGATTACCTGCGGTTCGGTTATAATCTGGTTTGTTGGCGGCAACATGGTAATTGACACCCCCGAAAAACTCTCACTCGGTGTTCTTGTTTCGTTTATTTCATACACAAGCATGTTCTATAACCCCGTCAGCTTTTTCGCAAATCTCAGCGATTCCTATCAAAGTGCTCTTGCTTCAACAGAAAAGATTATGGATATCATTAACGCCGAGCCTGAGCATGATTTCGGCAAGGATAACACCCTTGACATGATCAAGGGCAAAATCGAATTCCGCAACGTCAACTTCTCTTTCGACCGTTCAAAGAAGGTGCTTAATGACATCAACTTTGTAATAAATCCCGGTGATGTTGTGGGTATTGTAGGAACAACGGGCTCGGGCAAATCAACCCTTATAAACCTGCTGATGCGCTTTTACGATGACTATGAGGGTGAAATCCTTGTTGACGATGTTAACATAAAAGATATTGATATGGGCTATTACCGTTCACAAATCGGCTATGTTCAGCAGGAGCCCATGATGTTCAGGGATACTATTTTCAATAACATTGCATATTCGCTGCCGGGCGCTCACCCCGAGCAGGTGCTCAACGCTGCGGACATTGCAAATGCTCACGGCTTTATCTCCCGCCTGCCCGATGCATATGACACTATGCTGGGCGAAAGAGGTGTCGGCCTTTCGGGCGGTGAAAAGCAGAGGCTTTCAATTGCAAGAGCCGTGCTTAAAAATCCCGGCGTGCTTATCTTTGACGAGGCAACCTCTGCTGTTGACTCCGAAACGGAAAAGCTGATTCAGGATGCCATCAACCGCCTGATAAGAGGCAGAACAACCCTGATGATTGCCCACCGCCTTTCAACCCTGCGCAAGGCAAACAAAATCATTGTTGTTGACAAGGGCAACATCATTGAATTCGGCACTCCCGAAGAGCTGATGGCTCTCAAGGGCAAATATTACAAGCTCATCAACATTCAGTCCATGAGCGAAAAAGTTGCAGCGGAAAAGGCTGCGGAAAACTTTGAATAAGGAGGGGTAAAGATGGCAAGAAATTTTATTAACGGCAACGAAATACGCCTGACCGTGAAAGACAAAATCTTCTGCGATGTTGAATTCTTTACGGGTGAAAAGCTCTGCAATCTTGAGCCCCGAAGGCTTTTCCCCGTCAGCGGTCACTCGGAATACATAACCTTCCTTGACGAAAACGGCGAGGAACAGTTTATTCTCAGAAAGCTGGACAACATGGAGGAAAGCCAGAAAAATCTGCTGCTGGGTTGCCTTGAGGAATATTACAGAATTCCCAAAATAACAAGGCTCATAAGCCGCAGCGAAAAGCACCGCATATGGCTCTGGAATGTTGAAACAGACAGAGGCAACTACACCTTTGAAATCATAAATCACATTCAGTCAATGAAAATGTTTTATGATAAGCGCATTCTTATCAAGGACGGCAACGATAATCGCTATGAAATTCCCAACATTTACGAGCTTGATAAGCGCAGCCAGAAGCTGATTTTACCCGATATGTAATGAAAGGACGATTTATATATGAAACTTATTCTTGCAATAGTTAATAATGATGACAGTGCGGTTGTTTCCGCAACACTTACAAGAGAAAATTACAGCGTAACAAAGCTCTCCACAACGGGCGGCTTCCTTATGATAGGCAACACAACCCTGCTTATCGGCGCAGAGGATGACAAGGTTGCAAGGGCAAAGGAAATCATCCGCGAATATTCAATGACAAGGAACAAGGTTGCGATGACAACGGATTCCCTTGGCAGAGGTCTGCAGAAAAACAGCCTTGAAGAAGAAGTTACCGTTGGCGGTGCAACAGTATTTGTGCTTGATGTTGAAAGTATGGATAAATATTGATTCGGGTGATTAAATGAAAAAATTAATAAGCATTTTTCTTGCTGTTTCCCTGCTGTTTTCGTTCTGCATAAGTGCAGGTGCACAGGATGATGAACTGCGATTCGGCAACGACGGAAAATTCACGGTTCTGCAAATCAGCGACCCGCAGGATGACCATTACCCTGCTTATGATATGGTTAACCTCATAAAATTATCCATTGAGCAAACCAACCCCGACCTCATTGTTTTCACGGGCGATATTGTTGAGGACAGCCGCATAGGCGATATGGGCATTGACGGCGAAAGCCTTCGCGAGGGCGTTGAGGTTGACGATTATACCCAGACCCTTGAAAATGTTAAGGCAACCTGTGCCGCCGTTTTTGCTGAGGCAGAAAGCAGAGGAATTCCCTTTGCCGTTACACAAGGCAACAATGACTACGCCTGCGGCATTACAAATGAGGACTGGCTCAAAATCTATAGCAGTTATAAAAACTGCATTGTTTTTGACGAAAGCAACGATGAAAGCGGCAGAATTGACTATAACCTTGAAATCAAGGCAAGCAATTCGGATAAAACCGTTTTCAACATCTGGCTTATGGATACAAAATCAAGCGGCGCAACCGATGAGCAGCTTGAATGGTATAAATCCGAAAGCGCAGCTCTGACGGCAGCCAACAGCGGCAAACCCGTGCCCTCAATTCTTTTCCAGCATGTTCCAACAAGTGATATGGGCTATCTTTTTGAAGAATGTAAAATGTGGGATGAAGGCGCAAGGCTTGTTGACAGCAAATTCTACCGCCTTAACAAAGAGGTTGCAAACGGATATAATGCAGGTGCATTTACTCCCCCTTCGGATACAAGCGCACAGTTCAAGGCGTGGAAAGAATGCGGCGATGTGCTGGGCGCATATTTCGGCCATTGGCACACCGAGGGCTATACGGGCACCTATGACGGCATTGAGCTCGGCATGACTTACGGTTGCGAATTTGCAAAAACAGGTCCCTACGGCGTAAGAGTTTTCACAATTTATGAAAACGATGCCGAAAACTATGAAAATGAACTTTACACCTACGAAGGCAGCATTAAAAACGGCGATGCAAGGCTTGAAGCTCAGACCTATGAGCCATATGCGGAATATGATAATTTCATCGAAGAATTATTTGCAGGCTTCAAAAATGCAATCACCGTTCTTGTTATGGAAATAAAAAGCCTGCTTTCATAAAATAAGCCGAAGATGTTGACAATCATTGAAATTTTGATATAATATATAAGGTTAGTTTTAAAAATTACAGGAGTGATAAAAATGCCATTAGTAACAACCAAGAAAATGTTCGAAGATGCATACAAGGGCGGCTACGCTGTCGGTGCATTCAATGTTAACAACATGGAAATCATTCAGGGTATTGTTGAAGCAGGTAAAGCTCTCAACGCACCCCTCATTCTTCAGGTTTCCAAGGGCGCAAGAGCTTATGCAAACCACACCTACCTTGTTAAGCTCGTTGAGGCTGCTGTTGAAACAACAGGTCTGCCCATCGCTCTTCACCTTGACCACGGCCCCGATTTTGAAACCTGCAAGGCTTGCATTGACGGCGGCTTCACATCAGTTATGATTGACGGCTCACACCTTCCCTATGAAGAGAACGTTGCTCTCACAAAGAAGGTTGTTGACTATGCTCACGCTCACGGCGTTGTTGTTGAGGGCGAGCTTGGCCAGCTTGCAGGCATCGAGGATGACGTTAACGTTTCAGCTGAAGATGCTTCATACACAAATCCCGCCGAGGTTATCGATTTTGTAACAAGAACAGGCGTTGATTCACTTGCAATCGCTATCGGCACAAGCCACGGCGCATTCAAGTTCAAGCCCGGTCAGGATCCCAAAATCCGCATCGACATCCTTGAAGAAATTGAGAAGAAGCTCCCCGGCTTCCCCATCGTTCTTCACGGCGCATCATCAGTTGTTCCCGAGTTTGTTGACCAGATTAACGAATTCGGCGGCAAGATGGAAGATGCTATCGGTATTCCCGAAAGCGAGCTTCGCAAGGCTGCTTCACACGCTGTTTGTAAGATTAACATCGACTCAGACCTTCGCCTTGCAATGACAGCTGCTATTAGAAAGTATATGGCAGAGAATCCCGGCCACTTTGACCCCAGACAGTATCTTGCTCCCGCACGTACCGCTATCCAGGGCATGGTTGAGCATAAGATCAAGAACGTTCTCGGCTGCGACAACAAAGCATAAGTTTATTAAAAATCAAGACCCGAAGTTTCAAGGCTTCGGGTCTTTTTTTATTGATATTATAAATATTGTTGAAATAATCATTATAAAACCGATTATATCAGTGAATGAAAATTCCGTGCCAAGCCACACGGCAGATATAACCGTTGCCGCAACAGGCTCAATGCTTGAAATTATGCTTGCATTTGTTGCGCCTATAAGATGAATTCCCTCAAGATAAAACGAATAGGCCAGCACCGTGCCGAATATGATTATGCCCCCAAGCGCTGCAATAAGAGAAAAACTGATTTGCGGCATGGTTTCCCACGGTCTGAATACGGGCAACATTGCCAAGCCGCCTGCGAATGTGCCCCAGCCAAGCACTGTAGGGGTATCCGCAATTTTCAGCAACGGCACAGGGATAAGCGAATAGCAAGCAAGAAAAACGCCTGCAAGCAAACCCCAGATAAGAGCACCCGTTGAAATAGAAAGGCTGCTTATGCTGCCGCCCGTTGCGATTATGAATGTTCCGCCGATTGCAAGAACAATTGCCGCTGCTTCTCTGAAAACGGGAGGCTTTTTATTTTTTACACAAAGAAAAATAAGTATCATAGCGGGCGAAAGATATTGAAGCACGGTTGCCGTGCCTGCATTTGAAAACTGAATTGCCGTAAAATATGCATATTGGCACATCACAAGCCCGAAAACCGTAAAAGCAGCCATTCTTGTAAAATTACTTTTACCGCGCCACACCGCAAATATTTCCTTTTTGTGTCTGAAAGCGGATATTCCCAGCAAAATTGCGCCCGAAACAATCATTCTGACCGATACTAACCAGCGCGAGTCCACCGAATGATATGCAAACAGATACTGCCCGCAGGAGCCCGAAAAACCCCAGAATATTCCGCCCAAAAGCGAAAGTATAATTCCCAAGGCAGTTTTTGACCTTTTCATTTTTTCACCTTCTTATCAACTATGGAATAATATCACATTACAATAATAAGTGCAACATTAATTCGGCATAACTCAAAAATATTTTGCCTATAATTTATACATATCCCTGACCAATACTGATTTTCAAAAAATTGAAAATCAACGAAAAACAAAGAGAATTCAAGAAAACAGAAGAAAAGTAAAGATATCGGCCTTTAATCAAGCAAATTTGACCTTTTCTGACTTTTGACCTTTTGACCTTCCCTGACTATAATAAAGCCAAGGTCAAAGAAAGTCAAAGTCAAATTGATTAAAAAGAGATGATGTTATGAGTTTAAGCAATGATATAGCAAGAATGCTGCTTGAAATGCTTGAAGATGACGGCAGAGCAGAAATTCAGCGCAACGAGCTTGCGCAAACCCTTGGCTGTGTGCCCAGCCAAATTAATTATGTTATTTCCTCACGCTTCACCCCTGAGCAGGGTTATATAGTTGAAAGCAGGCGTGGCGGAGGCGGATACATTAAAATCACAAGAGTCAATCTTGACCGCCCGTCGCTGATAATGCACACGGTGAACCACATAGGTGAGGCAATTGACTATGCAGCCTGCCATGCAAATGTAATGAACCTGCTCCATAGCGGTGCAATCAACGCCCAGAGCGCAAAGTTGATTCTTGCCGCAACCGGCGAAAATTCGCTCAAAAGAATACCTGCCCCCCTTAAGGACAGAATCAGGGCAACAATACTCAAACAAATGCTGGTTACTTTAGAATAGGATAGCAAGGAAAGGATGATTGATTATGTTATGTCAGAACTGCGGAAAGAATGAAGCAACAACCCACATCAAGCAAATCATTAACGGAGATATGGCGGAAAGTCACCTCTGCTCCGACTGCGCGGCACACCTCGGATATTCCGATATGTTTTCGGGCTTCGGGCTTAATCTTTCGGAATTTTTCGGCGGATTTCTCGGCGACCTTAAGCCTGCGGTTTCAGCAGGAAAGTCGCCCCGTTGCCCCAAATGCGGAACTTCCTTTGATGAAATCGTGCGCGACGGAAAGGTTGGCTGCTCAGACTGTTACCGAACATTTTATGACCGCCTGCTCCCCTCAATTCAGAGAATTCACGGCAAAATCAAGCACAGCGGAAAAATCGCTGCCGTAACTCCCGCACAGCCCAAGGTTGAAACAACAGAAGAGAAAATAGAAAAACTGAAAGCAGCTATGAACGAGGCGGTTGCGGCTCAGAATTTTGAGGAAGCGGCAAAAATCAGAGATGAAATCAAGGCTCTTGAAGGAGGCGAAGGCAATGAGTAAATGGTATATCGAAAAAGGTGATCAGGGCGATATAGTGCTCAGCACAAGAATACGCCTTGCAAGAAATATTGACGATTATCCATTCCCCGCAAAGCTGGATATTGCAGGAAAAAATGCAGTTAATGCCGCAGTCAGAGGTGTACTTTTTGAAAATGACGGCAAAGACTTCAGCTACATCGAAATGAAGGATATTTCAAGAATTCAGGCAGTGTCCCTTGCGGAAAGGCATCTTATCAGCCCCGAATTTGCCGCAAAAAAAGACGGCAGCGCCTTTGTTCTTTCGGAGGATGAAAGTGTCAGCATCATGCTTTGCGAGGAGGACCACATCAGGCTTCAGGTTATGAAGGCAGGTCTTGCCCTCGAGGAGGCATATGACATTGCGGATAAGCTGGATAATATGCTGGGCGCAAAGCTCAACTATGCCTTTGACGAAAGAATAGGCTACCTTACGCAGTGCCCAACAAATCTGGGCACGGCAATGAGGGCATCAGTTATGCTTCACCTGCCTGCGCTGACCCGTTGCGGCCAGATGGCAAGGCTTTCCAACACGGTTTCAAAGCTGGGTCTTACAATCCGGGGCGCATACGGCGAAGGCTCTCAGCCCAAGGGTGATATTTATCAGATAAGCAATCAGATAACTTTGGGCATTACGGAAGAAACTGCCATTGCAAATCTCAAATCAATTGTGCTGCAGCTTGTTGCTCAGGAAAGGGCTGCGGCAGCGGAAATCATAAAGAATCCTGAGGAAGAGGATAAAATGTTCAGGGCGCTTGGCATCCTTAAAAATGCAAGGCTCCTCAATACAGATGAATTTATGGAGCTTGCATCGCTTGTCAGGCTCGGCGCCGCAAGAGGGCTTTTTGAAATTTCCATTGAAAAGCTCAATGAACTGATAGTAAGCATGCAGCCTGCAACGGTCAGCGCCGCAAATGAGCAGGCAGACACTCCCTCGGCAAGGGATGCTTACAGAGCAAAAACTGTCAGAGAAGCCCTCGTTTAATTTCAGAAGGATTATGTTTCAGGGGGAATATGTATGTACAGATTTACGGGCTTTACTCAGAAAGCCAATGATGCGCTTAACAGCGCAATAACTTCAGCGGAAAACCTCGGCCACACTTATGTTGGCAGTGAACACATCCTGCTCGGCCTTCTTGCGGAAAAAGGCGGCATGGCTTACACTGCTCTTTCGGCGAGAAAAGTAACCCACGGCGAGGTTGAGCAAATTATAAAAAGCAGCATCGGAATCGGCTCACCGACGGTGCTTTCACCCAACGATTTAACTCCGAGAGCCAAAAATATTATTGACACCGCCATTGCTCAGGGCAAAGGAATGGGACATTCCTACATCGGCACGGAGCATTTGCTGATGGGCATTATCCGTGAGGGCACGGGTGCTGCAACGGAAATCCTCGGAAGAATGGGCGTTCAGCCTCAGGATTTGCTCAGCGACCTGACTAATGCGCTGGGCAGCAGCCCCAATGCCTCAGGCGGCAAAAAAGAGCAAAAGGAAAAATCGGATACGCCTACCCTCAGCCAATTCGGCAGAGATTTAACCGTTTATGCCATGCAGGGCAAAATTGACCCCGTTATCGGCAGGCAAAAGGAAATTGAAAGGGTAATTCAGATTCTCAGCCGAAGAACCAAAAATAACCCCTGCCTTATCGGCGAACCCGGCGTTGGCAAAACCGCCATTGCAGAGGGACTTGCCCTCAAAATTGCAACAGCTGAGGTGCCCGAAATGCTGAGGAACAAAAGGATAATCACCCTTGACCTGACAGGTATGGTTGCTGGCACAAAATACAGAGGCGACTTTGAGGAAAGAATACGCAGCGCCATTGAAGAGGTTAAAAAAGCCGGCGATATCATTCTTTTCATTGACGAGGTGCATACCCTCATCGGTGCAGGCTCGGCAGAGGGCGCCGTTGATGCCGCAAACATCCTTAAGCCCTCCCTTGCAAGAGGCGAAATTCAGGTTATCGGCGCAACAACCCTTGAGGAATACCGCAAGCATATTGAAAAGGATGCCGCACTTGAAAGAAGATTTCAGCCCGTTACCGTCGGCGAGCCTTCCGAGGCGGAGGCCATTGAAATTCTTAAAGGGCTGCGGGATAAATACGAAGCTCACCACAAGGTTAAAATCACCGACGGCGCTATTCTCGCAGCGGTTAAAATGTCATCAAGATATATCGGCGACAGATATTTGCCTGACAAGGCAATTGACCTTGTTGACGAGGCAGCATCCCGCGTAAGGCTCAAAGCCTTTACAGCGCCGCCCGATTTGAAAGCACTTGAAAACAAGCTCAAATCTCTCGGCGAAGAAATGGAATCCGCCGTCAATTCGCAGGATTTTGAACACGCTGCAGCCATCAGGGATGAGAAAAACAAAATTGCCCAGGACCTTGAAAATGAGCGCAGGCTCTGGCAGGAAAAGAGCAACCGTTCAACGGGCGAGGTCGGCGAGCAGGAAATTGCCGCAATTGTTTCGCAGTGGACGGGCATCCCCGTTGTTCAGCTCACTCAGGAGGAAAGCCAGCGCTTGCTTCACATGGAAGAAGAGCTGCACAAGCGAATCGTTGGTCAGGATGAGGCTGTCAGCGCAGTTGCAAGAGCAATCAGGCGCGGCAGAGCAGGGCTTAAAGACCCTAAGCGACCCACGGGCTCATTCATTTTTCTCGGACCTACGGGTGTTGGCAAAACGGAGCTTTGCAAAACCCTTGCCGCCTCAATGTTCGGCGATGAAAATGCAATGATAAGGCTTGATATGTCGGAATATATGGAAAAGCACACAGTTTCAAGGCTCGTCGGCTCCCCTCCCGGCTATGTAGGCTATGACGAGGGCGGTCAGCTCACCGAAAAGGTGCGCCGCAGACCATATTCCGTTGTTCTTTTTGACGAAATTGAAAAAGCTCATCCCGATGTTTTCAATATGCTGCTGCAGATTCTTGAGGACGGCATTCTCACCGATTCTCAGGGCAGACGCGTTGACTTCAAAAATTGCGTTATCATCATGACCTCCAATGTGGGAGCAAAGCTCATCGCTCAGAGCGGTGCAGGCACTCTCGGCTTTGCGCCCGCGGAAGCAGAAACAATGAGTGAAAAGCGCATCCGCGAGGCGGTTATGGGCGAGCTGAAAAATGTTTTCAGACCCGAATTTATAAACAGAGTTGACGACATTATTGTTTTCCACCAGCTCGGAAAAGAAGATATAAATGAAATTGCAAAAAGAATGCTTTCCGCGCTGTCAAAGAGAGTCAAGGAGCTTGACATCGGCCTTGAATTCTCCGACGAAGCCGTTGATGCAATCGGCAAAGCGGGATTTGACCCCATTTACGGCGCAAGACCTTTGAGAAGGGCGATTCAACAAAGAATTGAAGATAAGCTCTCCGAGGAAATGCTTGAAGGAAAGCTGGAAGCAGGTAAGGCTTACATTTGCAAATACGAAAACGAAAACTTTGAATTTATTCTTATAACTCCCTCCGAAGAATAAAGGAAATCTCCTCACCTGTGTGGGGAGATTTTTTTAATAATGTGTAAAATAATTTATAAAATAAATTTATTCTATTGTTTTTTCAGTTAAAATCTGTCATAATTCTTTTATAATACAGAACGGAGGTTTTCCGAATGAAAAAAGCAATAATCGCAATAATTGCCATTGCCATTGCGGCGGCGTTGGGCGTTGGCTCATATTTTATTTTTTCCGGCAGCAACGATGAGGGCGCAGTTACGGTTTCTGTTGACGATTTCCTTGACAGCCCAGACATTCTTGAGGCGCTTATGACCCGCCCCGAAAGATTCACAAAAGCGCTTGAAAACGAATATCAGCTCGGCGCAGAAAAAACCGCAGAATTCTACGAATGCCCCGAGGAATGGCTTACTTACGCCGAACTCATAACCATTAAAAACGAAACAAATGATTACATAACCGTTTACGGACTTGAAATTGCCGATAACGGCAAAAACGGCGTTTATGTTTCAACTGCCCTTGACGGCGAAATCGAAATCGAGCCCGGCAGCAGCAGCCCCGCCTCATTCAACATCGTTTGCGACAACGGCGACCTTTCAACTGACGAGGCAAAGGTTCTCGTGAGTGATATGGATATAAAACTCATTTACAGAGACTCAACCGTCATTGATAATGACAGCTCTTTATCGTATGCAGGCTACAAAACAGCCGATGTGAATAATACAGAAAACTAAAAGGATATACAAAATGGGATTTTTTTCAAGAAACAAAGCCCCCTCAGGGCCACCCGAATTTCTTATAGTCGGACTGGGCAACCCCGGGAGGCAGTATGAGCTTACACGCCACAATGCAGGCTTTTTATTTGCAGATTTGCTGGCGGATAAAAGCAATTTTAAAATTAACAAAATACAGTTTAAAGCCGTAACCGCCGTTATTGAGCTTGGCGGCCGCCGATGCCTGCTGATGAAGCCTCAGACCTTTATGAACAACAGCGGCGAGGCAGTTAAGCAGGCGGCATCCTTTTATAAAATTCCGCCCGAAAAAATAATTGTTGTTTTTGACGATATTTCGCTTCCCTGCGGCAAGCTGAGAATCAGGCGCAAGGGCAGCGCAGGCGGACACAACGGAATCAAAAGCATTATTTACCACCTTAATTCCGATAATTTCCCCAGAATCAAGCTGGGCGTGGGCGAAAAGCCCCACCCCGACTATGAGCTTGCAGACTGGGTGCTTTCCAACTTTAAAAAGGATGAAATTCCCTTGCTCAGAGAAGCAGCAGAGAATGCCTGCAGTGCTGCTGAGCTGATGGTGAACGGCGATACGGACAAGGCAATGAGCAGCTTTAACAGCTGATTACTTTGTCATCATTGAAATGCTGTCCAGCATATCTTCCATGGTTTTCATGCACTTTGCAGCGCTTTTGCGGCAGGCCTTTCTGCCGCTTCTTGTCATCATTTTGCTGCCGGCAACGGCTGCAGCCGTGCCAACGGCAATGCCGATGCCAAGACCTTTTGCCATAGACATATTTTTCGAAGTCATAAATTTCCCTCCAATACAGTGAATTTCATTAATATTCTGTCCTGCAGAGGGAATAAAAACAATGTAAAATTTTTAAGGAAGTTATAAAATGTCAGTTTTGAATATTGTTCTTGTTGAGCCGCAGATTCCGCAAAACACAGGCAACATTGCGCGCACCTGCGCCGCAACGGGAGCAAGGCTGCACCTTGTTGAGCCTATGGGTTTCCGCGTTGACGATGCAAAATTAAAAAGAGCAGGGCTTGATTACTGGCACCTGCTTGATATTACATATTACGAGAGCCTTGCAGATTTTTTTGAGAAAAATAAGGACGGCAATTTTTATTATTTCTCAACCAAGGCAACCAAAATTTATTCAGAAATTGAATATCCTGACAACACATACCTTGTCTTCGGCAAGGAAACCGCAGGCTTGCCTGAGGATTTGCTTTTGCAGAATCAGGAAAGCTGTGTTCGCCTGCCGATGATAAATAACAGCGCCGCACGGAGCCTTAACCTTTCAAACTCCGTTGCAATCGGAGTTTACGAGGTGCTCAGGCAGTGGGATTTCCCCGAGCTTCTGCTCAAAGGAAAGCTCACAAAATTCGATTGGAAGGAATAGAGAAAATGAAAGCAATGACCGCAGCTTACAAGGCAATTGATTTTGTTCTTCGCACTCAGTCAAAGCACATCACAAAGAAAAAAACTGCGTTTCCCATTAAATCCGCCGAATTCATTATCCCCCCGCAGGCAAAGAGTGACAGATTTCTGCTGGGATTTTCAAAAGAATCCATTCTGCCCGACGACATAGACAAAAAGAAATACTATGTTGCAGGCTACGGCGAAAACAACCCTGCCAAGGGTGTGCTTGACCCGCCCCATACCCATGCAGTCTGGCTTGATGACCTTTCGGGCAAGGGCGGAATCGTGCTTGTTTCCATTGACAACGTAGGCATGCTTAACAAGGATGTTAACCGCTTAAGAGCGCGCCTTCACGATTTTGCAATGCTTTCGGGCTGCAGAAGCATCAACATAGTCAGCACCCATTCCCATGCGGGAATTGACACAATGGGAATCTGGGGTCCACTTCCATTAAGCGGCAAGGACCCGAAATATATGGAGCTTGTGTTTTCACAGACCGTTGAAGCCGTTAAGCAGGCTTATGCAAACCGCAAGCCCGGCAGGCTTTATCTGGGCAAAACGGAAGTACCCGATATGCAGGAGGATATCCGCACACCCATTGTTTATTCAAAAACACTCACAAGGCTCAGGTTTGTGCCTGATGACGGCACAAGGCAGGTTTATATTCTCAACTTTGCTTCTCATTCCGAATCCCTTCAGGGCTGCAACAGCAGAGTCAGCGCGGATTTTCCCCATTATATGCGCGAAAAAATCAGGCAGGAAACAGGCGCGGAAACTCTTTATTGTGTCGGCGCTATCGGCGGAATGATAAGCATGGATATCCCCAACGAAAAGGAAATACGCGATAACGGCAGCGACTTTGCGCAATCAACTGCTGAAATAGGCAAAAAACTTGCAGGCTATGCCCTTTCCGTTGATGAGGAAACAGAGCTTAAGCCCAAAATCGGCTGCATCAGGCAGGAAACCTACATAAAAGCCGAAAACACACTGCTGCTGATTGCCGCAAAGGCAGGCATACTTGAAGCCGATGAATACAGAATGCCCGACGGCACAGGCTTTGTTATGAAAACCGAAATCAGCTACCTTGAAATAGACTCGCTGAAAATCCTCATGCTCCCCTGCGAAATATTCCCCGAGCTTGTTTACGGCGGTTACCTGAGCGCAGAGGAATCTGCAACGGGCTGCGGCAGCGAAATCAATCCCATTCCCCTGCAGGAAATTGTGGGCGATGATGTTATGATTATCGGCCTTGCAAACGATGAGCTGGGTTATGTGCTTCCCCCTAACGACTTCCTGCTCCATGAGGAAACACCTTATTTTGAAAACGGGCGAGATATTCACGGCCGCAGGCACTACGAGGAAACCAATTCAATGGGACCCGAAACCGCATCTGTAATTGCACAGACAGTTGCAGAAATAATTAATACGGTTGAAAAAACTAAAAATATGTGATATTATTATTACATCCATTAAGAAAGGATTGATTTTTCATGAAATCAACAATCAGTATTTTCCTTGTTATGGTTTGCGTTGCCCTTTGCTTCTTCGGCTGCTCAAACATCCCCGATGAGCCCGCAACAACAACCGTTGTTAACCATTCTTTTGCTAATCCTTACGGCGAAACCGTTGCTCCCCCTGCAAATGCTGACCCAAGCAGCGGCACAACAGCGCCCGTTAAATATGTTGAAACCATCGGCAATGTTGAATTTGTTATCAGTGATTACAATGTTTATGGAAATTCCGTTGCCTCAATCAAGGATATTGAGCTTGAATACAATGCATTCTCCGCATTTGAGGTTATGGGCGTTGCAAATGTTGAAATCAAGGGCATCGGCTCAAGAAAAGATAACATGCGCATCGGCTACACCGCCTACGATAAAGACGGCAAGGTTGTCAGAAAGAGCTTCCTGCAAGCTCAGCTTGACGGCGTAAAGGTTGGCGATGTTGTTACGGACTGCATCTTTGACTTCCCCGAGGAAACCGTTAAAATTGTTTTCTTTGATTATGTAGAAGATTGAAGATAAAAGGGACGGTCTCACAGAAATGAAGATGCCGTTTTCTTCCGATGACAGACGTATGCGATATATCAAATCGGAAAAAACGGCAAAAAAACATAACACAACAACTTTAAAATTCATATAAAATCAGAAGCGACTTACAAAGGATAAATTCCGATGCAAGTCGCTTTTCTTTATTTATTCGGTTTCTTTTGTTCTTCGCTTCGTGAGGCAGTCCATTTTTACATTCCTCTGCGCCTTACACAGTTTTCAAGGCTGATTGCATCATAAACGCCGTCATCAAACAGTTCGCAAACGCCTTTATATTCTTCAAGGGAGAGAGTTTCAAGGGTTTTGTTTTCTTTTATGCAAAGGGCAACAAGCTCGCCCGTTGCTTTGTATGCATCTCTGAAAGGCAGACCTTTTGAAACAAGGTAATCTGCGCAATCCGTTGCATTAATGAATCCGCCTGCCGCTGCCTTCCTCATGTTTTCAGGAATTGCCTTCATTGTCTGAATCATAGGCTCAAGGGTAACAAGACAGATTTTAACCGTATCAAAAGCATCAAAAATTGCATCCTTATCCTCCTGCATATCCTTGTTATAGGCAAGGGGCAGACCCTTCATAACGGTGAGCAGGGTCATAAGGTCACCGAATACTCTGCCGCTTTTGCCTCTCACAAGCTCTGCAATGTCGGGATTCTTTTTCTGAGGCATAATGCTTGAGCCCGTTGAAAATGCATCATCAAGCTCAACAAACTTAAATTCCCAAGAACACCAAAGTATAATTTCCTCGCAAAGCCTTGAAAGATGCACCATGCATATTGAAAGCGCACTTGCAAGCTCAATGCAGAAATCTCTGTCCGCAACGCCGTCAAGGGTGCTCTTTGTATATGAATCGAAGCCAAGGAATTCAGCGGTCATTGCCCTGTCGATGGGGTAAGTTGTGCCTGCAAGAGCGCCGCTGCCGAGAGGTGAAGAATTCATCCTCTTTTTTGCATCCTCAAGCCTGCCAAGGTCACGGGTAAGCATTTCGGTGTATGCGGTAAGGTGAGCCTTGAAGGTGATGGGCTGTGCCCTCTGCAGATGGGTGTAGCCGGGCATAATTGCATTTGCATATTCATCGCCCTTATCCTCAAGAGCCTTGATAAGATTTTTAACAAGCACAAGGGTTTCATCGCATTGCTCGCGCAGATAAAGGCGCACATCAAGGGCTACCTGATCATTACGGCTTCTGCCCGTGTGGAGGCGCTTGCCCGCAGAACCTATGCGCTCAGTAAGGGTCTGCTCAATAAAGGTATGGATATCCTCGGCATTGGGGTCAATGAGCAGCTCGCCGCTTGAAATTTCCTGCCTGATTTTTGCAAGCTCGCTGCAAATTAGAGCACCGTCATCCTGCGAAATAATGCCCTTTGCGGCAAGCATTGTTGCATGGGCAATACTGCCCTCGATATCCTGATAATACATTCTGGAATCGGTTGCTATTGATGAATTGAAATCATTGGTTTTTTTATCCGCTTCCTTTGAAAAGCGTCCTGCCCATAACTTCATATTTAACACTCCTTATACGGGAAAAAGAGCCGCCATATGACGGCTCCTTATTTTAAGTTTTTTAATAATCATGCAATATTTCGCAATTATGCGCCGATTATTTGTTTCTTTCAGCTTCAAGGATAGCCTTAACCTTGATGGGAAGACCGAAGAGGTTGATGAAGCCTGCGGAATCCTTCTGGTCATAAACCTCGTCTGCATCGAAGGTTGCGAAATCCTCGCTGTAAAGGGTGTAGGGTGAGGTTACACCTGCATTAATCATGTTGCCCTTATAGAGCTTGAGCTTAACATCGCCGGTAACAGTTTCCTGAGTCTTGTCAACAAAAGCTGAAAGAGCCTCACGGAGAGGAGTGAACCACTGACCGAAGTAAACAAGCTCTGCAAACTTATGAGCAACGATTTCCTTATAGTGCTGAGTATCTCTGTCAAGAGTGATTGTTTCAAGAACATCGTGAGCCTTGAAGAGAATTGAACCTGCGGGATTTTCGTAAACGCCTCTGGACTTCATACCTACAAGACGGTTTTCAACGATGTCATTAAGGCCGATGCCGTTCTTGCCGCCGATTTCGTTAAGATACTTGATAAGCTCAACGCCGCCCATTTCCTTACCGTCAACTGCGGTGGGAACACCCTTTTCAAAATGAATTGTAACATAAGTGGGAGCATCGGGAGCCATTTCGGGTGAAACACCCATCTCAAGGAAGCCGGGCTTATTATACTGAGGCTCGTTTGCAGGGTCCTCAAGGTCAAGTCCCTCATGTGAAAGGTGCCAGAGATTCTTATCCTTTGAATAGTTGGTTTCACGGTTTATCTTAAGAGGAATGTTGTGTGCCTCTGCATATTCGATTTCCTCTTCTCTTGACTTGATGTCCCAGATTCTCCAGGGAGCAATGATTTCCATTTCGGGAGCAAAAGCCTTGATTGTAAGCTCAAATCTTACCTGATCGTTACCCTTGCCTGTGCAGCCGTGGCAGATGGCGTCTGCGCCCTCAGCCTTTGCGATTTCAACAATCCTCTTTGCGATGATGGGGCGTGCAAAGGATGTTCCGAGGAGATATTCCTTCTCATAAACAGCGCCTGCCTTGAGGGTGGGGAAAATGTAATCGCTTACGAATTCGTCCTGAAGGTTTTCAATGTAGAGCTTTGAAGCGCCTGTTTTGATAGCCTTTTCCTCAAGGCCGTCAAGCTCTGTGCCCTGACCTACGTCACCTGAAACAGCGATAACTTCGCAGTTATTGTAGTTTTCCTTAAGCCAAGGAATGATGATTGATGTATCAAGTCCGCCTGAATAGGCAAGAACAACTTTTTTGATTTCTTTCATGGTAATTCTCCGTTCATGTTTATTTTTATGCATTAATTATACATCAAATATTCAGAAATTCAAGTTCTTTTTGAATATTTATGCATTTTTGGCGTATTTAACAAAAATCCGCTGATTTTTGCCGATTAACCGAGCAAAAGTCCGACTTTTTTCTTGGCTTTTGTGAGAGTTCGGTATGCAATGCGGGATGCCTTCTCTGCACCTGCAGCTGCGGTATCAAGCAAATACTGCTTATCTGCAATAAGGCGCTTATACTCTTCCTGCACGGGGCGAAGCTCCTCAATAACAGCTTCTGCAACCTTAACCTTGAAATCGCCGTAGCCCTTGCCCTCAAATTCCTTTTCAATAGCCGCATAGTCAAGACCTGTGCAGCAGGAATAGATAGCCATAAGGTTGTTGATGCCGTCCTTGCCGTCTGCATAACGTACGCAAGCCTCGCTGTCCGTAACCGCAGACTTGAACTTTTTGAGGATAACCTCGGGCGGGTCAAGCAGGGAAACGGATGCCTTGGGATTGGGGTCGCTCTTGGACATCTTCTGTGTGGGGTCCTGAAGGCTCATAACCCTTGCGCCTACCTTGCCGATGAAAGGCTCAGGCAGAGTGAAGGTGTTGCCGCGAAGTGAATTAAAGCGGTTTGCAATGTCACGGGCAAGCTCAAGATGCTGCTTCTGGTCTGCACCGATGGGAACAAAGTTTGCCTGATAAAGAAGGATATCGGCAGCCATAAGCACGGGATATGCAAAAAGACCAACGTTAACGTTATCCGCATGTTTCTGTGACTTTTCTTTAAACTGGGTCATTCTTGATGCCTCGCCGAACTGGGTGTAGCAATCAAGAATCCATGCAAGCTCTGCATGGGCTGCAACCTGACTCTGAAGGAAAACAATATTCTTTTCGGGGTCAAGACCTACGGCAAGCATAATTGCATACATTTCAAGAATCTGCTGGCGGAGCTTTGCCGGCTCGGGATGAATGGTAAGAGCGTGAAGGTCAGCAACTGCATAAAGGCAGTTATAATCATCGCTCATTTTTTTCCAATTTTTAAGCGCTCCCAGATAATTGCCCAGAGTAGGTATTGAGGTGGGCTGAATCATGCTGAGCACTATGGGCTTTTTTTCGGGTGTTGTATTTTCCATTTTGATTTACCTTTCTGAATTATAATGAGCGTGCAACCTCGCCGAGAATCTTAACACCCTTGACGATTGCCTCATCGGAGGGAGTTGAGAAATTCATTCGGATATAGCTGCATTCCTTATCGCCGTCAACCATAAATGCATTTCCCGGAACAACGGAAACGCCTGCGGCGCTTGCCTTGCGGCAGAAATCAAGCATATCAATGCCATCGTTGAGCTTTGCCCAAACAAAAAGTCCGCCTTCGGGCCTGTGATATGTAAGAAAATCAGAAAGCTCCTTATCAATGCAATCGCAAAGCAAATTCAGCTTACGCTTATAGATTTCTCTGATTTTATTGATGTGGCCTTCAAAATCGCACTCTGTAAGCCACTTATAAACAACAAGCTGAGAAATCAGCGGAGTATGAACATCCTGAGTCTGCTTGGCAACAGTGAGCTTTGCAATAATCTCCTTGGGAGCAAGCGCATAGCCAACTCTTATGCCGGGGGCAACAATCTTTGAAAATGAGCCGGCATAAACAACAATGCCGTCCTCATCAAGGCTCTTGATTGCAGGCACGTTTTCGCCTGAAACACGAAGGTCTCCGTAAGGATTATCCTCAAGGATGAGCACACCGTATTTCTTTGCAAGCTCATAAACTGCCTTTCTCTTTTCAAGGGACATTGTTACGCCTGCAGGATTCTGGAAATTGGGGATTGTATAGATAAACTTAATGTTTTCTTCGGTTTTCAGCTTTTCTTCAAGAGCTGCAATGTTCATGCCGTCGCTTTCAACGGGCACTCCGCTGAGCCTTGCGCCATAGCTTCTGAAGCAGTTGAGCGAGCCTATGAACGAGGGTTCTTCGCAAAGAATGCAATCGCCGTAATTGATAAAGCATTGGCTCATAAGGCTCATAACCTGCTGAGCGCCGCTTACAACAATCAGCCCATCGTTTTCGCTGCCTACGCCGTAACGGTTTTTTGCAAGGTCGGTCAGCTTTTCAATAAGGGGGGTATAACCCTCGCTGACACCATACTGCAATGCAAGAATCGGGTCTGTTTCAAAAATATTATTTATGATTTTCTTTATATCGTCAACGGGAAAAGCATCGGGTGCAGGGTTGCCTGCTGCAAGGGGAATTGTGTTGCCCGAGCTTTTGAGAATCTCTCTGATAATTGAAGGCTTGAGAGATGCCACACCCTTTGCAAATTTATAATCCATTTATTTTTTCAGTCCTTTCGGGGATATTAAAGCAAAATCTGCTTATAATATTGTAAGTATATCATATTGTTTTTAAAAAGTAAATGAAAATAATTATTGAACGGCTTTTTTATCTGTGATATAATCCTGAAAATGAATGTTTATTGGAGAGAGAGCATAATGGCATCAAAATACGACGCGGTTTTTCTCGATTTTGACGGCACAATTGCCGACACGGGGGAAGGAATTTTCGGCTCAGTGCGCTATGCGATTGAAGCTATGGGGTTTGAGCCTCTGCCCGAAGAGGTTATCGGAACATTTATCGGCCCGCCCGTTTTTTCATCATTCAAACGTGCGCTGAATTTATCCGATGAGGACAGCGCAAGGGCTGTTGAAAAATACCGTGAACGCTATGTTGAAAGCGGAATTTATCAACTTGAAATTTATGACGGAATGGAAAAACTGATGCTGGATATGAAAAAATCGGGCATCAAGCTGGCAATCGCAAGCTCAAAGCCCGAAAATTTCATTGTAAAAATTCTTGATTTTTTAAAATTGGATAATCTTTTTGATTTCATTTCCGCACCGGAAAGCGACAAGGCCCCCGAAAGCAAGGCAGTTCTTGTTGAACGGGCTCTTAAGCATTTCGGCGTTGAAAAAAGCAAGGCCGTTATGATTGGTGACCGCTACTTTGACATTGAAGGCGCAAGAGATGCCGGAATTGAAAGCATAGGAGTCACCTTCGGTTTTGGCAGCAGGGACGAGCTGCAGAAAGCAGGCGCAACCTACATTGCCGACACTGCGGAAGAAATCAGAAAAATTATTTTTTCTTAACCGCTTTTTTAGAAACCGCAAGATAGATCAAATTGAAAACAACAAAGCTCACAAGCATAATCGTAACAATAAGAATTCTTCCGCTCCGTATCATTTCAAACAATGATGCGGGGCTGCTTATTTCTGCAAAAGGAATGCAATAGAATATGCCCGAATCGCTGAAAATGAAATAAAGCACGGCGGTTATGAGGAAGTAAACGGGTATTGCTTTCAGGCAGAAATCCTCTGTTCTGATGTTAAGAAGATTGGGTAATTCTCTCTTCACAACATTCTTCTTTGCAATTATTGCGCACGGAACCATGCCGATAACACAGAGCACCGCAATGATTATGTAGTTAAGCAAATCCTCGTTATCAAACCAACCCTTGTAAACAATAAGTTCCGCTATTCTCATACCTGCAGGCCTTGCAACGGTTACAACAAAGGTTGCAAAAAGGGTCAGCACCGCACTGTACGCGGCGTATATTTTTCTGTTTTTGAAAGGCAGGGCGTAATCAAAATCCCCCTCGCCACCCGTAATGCTTTTGGGCAGGCACACAAGCAGCAACATTATTCCGAAGCCAAGAAGGAAACCCGTCAGATATTCCCAGAGCGACCAGTTGCCGCCCTGAAGGAAACGGGGTACATTAACATTTGCAAAAAAGCCTGCATCGGAATCCATAACCATAACAACATCCGCAAGGGTGATTGAAACGGAGCAGATGAGATTCATTGTGAAAGAAATGAAAGCAGCAACCTTATCACGTTTTGCAACAAGCAGAGCGAGTGAAAGCACAAGAGCAGCCGCTGAATAAGAAACAATCCTGACCGTTGCATAGTAGTTTCTGCCGAAGGGAATTTTCTTAAACCATGCTTCGTTACCGAGATTTTTGATGTAGGACATCATAGGCGTCATTTCAAAGCCTCTGTCGGCAAGACCCTGCTTAAAGGCCTCAACAGCCTCGGAATTAACAAAAGGCACTATATAATGAGCAACAAAGAATTGGAAAACATAAACCACCGCATAAAAAACAGCTATAAGAGCTATGTAGTGACCGATTTTATATTGTTTCTTTGAAAAAAGAGTGCCAATGAACATTGCAAAAAGAGGCATCCAGCCGAAACCGAGAAGGAGCATTGCAACCATTCCCGACCAAGGGCTTATGGATATCACCGCATCCGCCTCCTGACCCGTAAAGGGCACTGTGCTGCCGAGATAGCCGCCCATTTGCGAATTGAGCGTGCCCCAGCCGCCGTTTGTAATGCCGAGAAGAATAACTGCAACAGGAATCGCTTCAAAGCTCATTTTTTTGCGGTTGCCGAAAAATGCAAAAATAAAAAGCACCAGCATAACGCCTACTGCAAACATTCCCCACATTGAGCCCCAACCGTGTGAGCCTCTTACACGCCACATAAAGCCGCACATAATTGCGCAGGTTATTACCAGCAACGCTTTTACGCTCGGGGTAAGCCGCCTTACATTTAAAACTTCCATAAAAACCTCCTTATGCTTTGTGATTCATTTTTATTTCGCCGTCAAGGTCTTTCCATGTAAATTCGCCGTTTTCAAGAATTATATATCCGTGCCATGAATTCTCTTTGGGAATCGAAACGGAACCCGTGTTGAGATATATGAAGCCGCCGCAATCGGTGCATTCGGGAATATGGGTGTGGCCGCAAAGAAGAATATCGCCTTCTTTAAGAGGCGGAGGATTATCTTTACCGAATTTATGGCCGTGGGTTACATAAACAAGCCTTTTTCCTGCGGTTAAAACCGCATAATCCGCAAGAATGGGAAAACTGAGCACCATCTGGTCAACCTCGGTGTCGCAGTTACCCCTGACACACATAATTTCATTTTTCATCGCATTGAGCAATTCTATCACTTTTTTGGGTGCATAGCCCTCAGGCAAATCGTTGCGGGGCCCGTGATAAAGAATATCGCCGAGGAGAAGAAGTCTTTCCGCCCCCTCTTTTTTGTATGCTTCAAGCAGCTTTTTGCAGTAAAACTCCGAGCCGTGAATATCGGATGCTATCATTATTTTCATTGGTACCAACCCCTTTTGAGTAGATTATAATATAAAGCGCTCCGAAAATCAACCGACTTTCGGAGCGTTGTTAATTTTATTTATTTTTCCTGAAAACGGCTCAGGAAATGCTTCGTTCTCTCCTGCTGAGGATTGTTGATAACCTGCTCAGGGTCACCCTCCTCAACAATAACTCCGCCGTCCATAAATATAACATGGTCGGAAACATCCCTGGCAAATGCCATTTCGTGGGTAACGATAACCATTGTCATATTAACCGCTGCAAGATCTTTGATAACTTTAAGAATTTCGCCCGTCAGCTCAGGGTCAAGAGCAGAGGTGGGCTCATCAAAGAAAAGAATATGAGGATTCATTGCAAGAGCTCTGGCAATTGAAACTCGCTGCTTCTGACCGCCCGAAAGCTCGCACGGATATGAATCAAACTTTTCGGAAAGACCAACCTTTGTAAGAATCGCCTTTGCATTTTCTTCGATTTTTTCAAGAATCTGCTTTTTGTTCTGCTTCCATTCAGGGTCTTTTTTTGCCTGAAGCTCGCAGGCAAGAGTCACATTTTTGAGAACAGTGTACTGAGGAAAAAGGTGAAAGTCCTGAAAAACAAGACCTACAGAAAGGCGGTTTTTGCGGATTTCCTCCTTAGTGAATTTATGTTGATTCACGCTGTCAAAAACAACGTTGCCGTTAACGGTTATCTGACCCTTATCGGCAGTTTCAAGCGAGGTGATGCAGCGCAGAAGAGTGGTCTTTCCGCTGCCTGATGAACCGATGATTGAAAGCACCTTGCCTTCCTCAAGCTCAAAATCAATGCCCTTGAGAACATGGTTGCTGCCGAAGCTCTTATTAAGATTTCTGACTTCAAGTATTGCCATATTTTAACTCCTGAAATAGCTCAGCTTTTTTTCAACCTTGTTGAGAACAACAGTAAGAATACCAACAAAAACAAGGTAGAAAACACCGGTGAAGAATAGCGGCCATATCATTGCCTTTGTTGCTGCCAACTCCTTGGCGTTTTTGATAATTTCACAAACCATAATGCAGTTTGCAAGAGCCGTATCCTTGATAAGGGTTATAATTTCATTTGACATAGGCGGAACTATGCGCTGAACAACCTGCTTTAAAATGATTTTTCTGAATATCTGAGATTTGCTCATGCCAAGCACCTGACCAGCCTCGTATTGGCCGCGGGGAATGCTTTCGATTCCGCCTCTGTAAATCTCCGAAAAATAGCAAGCATAGTTGAGAGCAAAGGCAAGAAGAACTGCCGTGATTCTTCCTGCATCAGCAATGCCGTATTCAAGAAACACATATCTGTCAATCTTGCCGAAAAGCTGATAATCAAACAGCAGACCCGGCACATAGTAGATAATAAATATCTGAAGCATCAGGGGTATGCCTCTGACAACCCAAACAATAACTTTTGATATTGACTTGATTATTTTGAATCGGCTCATCGAACAAAAGGCAATAGGCAAACCAAGCGGTGCGCCGCAAAGCAGCGTCACCGCAAAGATAAGCAAAGATATTTTAAAGCCGTCGAACAAAAAAGCCGTGACTTCTAAAAAGGACATATTAAAACTCCAAGTTTAAATTATTTCTGATCGGAGAAATCTGTGATGGCTGTTGTAGCAACGCCGTACTTCTCTGCAAGAGCGGAAATTGTGCCGTCTGCAGCAAGCGCTTCAAGCTGCTCGTTTACATTAGCTGTAAGCTCGCTTCCCTTCTTGAAGCCGATTGCATAGTATTCAACATCGCTTGAAAGTGAATCAACGATTGCAAGGTTTGCATAATCGCCCTTGCCAACATAACTCTTTGCAAGCTGAGCATCAACAACAGCAAAATCTGCTGTGCCTGATTTGATTTCAACAAGGCAGTCTGTCTGCTTGATAAAGCCCTTGAAGTTTACACCGTCAAATGAAGTTGCATATTCTTCACCTGCAGAACCGCTCTCTGCAACGCCGATTTTGCCGCTGAGATCTGCTGCCGAGGCAATGCCCGAATCAGCCTTAACAACGATTACCTGACGGTTTTCCATATAGTTATATGAGAAATCAACCTTTTCTGCGCGGAGAACGCCGTCGTCATCAGCGGTGTTAGCTGTGAAGCCGTTCCATACACAATCAATTGTGCCTGAGTTAAGGTCTGTATACTTGCTGCTCCACTCAATTTCCTGGAAGATAACTTCATAACCGAGATTGCCGAAAACTTTCTCTGCAAGCTCTGTATCAAAACCTATAAGTTTGCCGTTTTCATCCTTATAGTTCATAGGCTCGTAAATTGTGTAGCCAACAACAATTGTTTCCTTTGTGTCATTTGCAGGGTCTGTGGTTTCATCCGAAGCGTTGTTTGCACCGCAAGCTGCCAGTGAGAAAAGCATAAGGCCTGCGAGAATTAATGCGAGAATCTTTTTCATAATTTATCTCCTTTTATTTTTTATTGTGTTATTACATTAGCATAATAAAGTGGTTTTGTCAACTAAAATATGTAAAAATCCGACCTGATTTTCGTCAAGTCGGATTGTTTTTATTTTGCAAAATATCTTTCTGCTCTTTCAAATTCCTCGGGTGTGCCGTAGCCGTCATCAAGGTTTTTTCTGATAAGTGCGGCAATTTCAGCTTCGAGGCGTTTGTTTGCTTCCTCAACGGTCATACCATTGGTTGAAAAGGGTTTTCCGATGCGGGATGTCAGGTTTTTGCTTCTGAATTTATATTCTCCCGTAACTGCAACGGGCACCATAACTGCGCCGTTTTTGCAGGCAAGTGAAGCTGCACCGTATTTGAATTCGCCCATAAGGTTGTTTGTTTTATTGCGGGTGCCCTCAGGGAAAATTCCCAGCGCACCGCCGTCCGCAAGAACAGCATTTGCCTCGCTTTTAGCTTCCTCATCGTGGCCGTTGCGGTTAACGCAGATGCAGCCCGTTGCCCTGAAAAACCAAGCAAAGGGCCCCTTGAAATACTCGGACTTCGCCATGTAATTAATGGCTCTTTTGGTTGAAAGTGCAGCCATACACTGGTCCATAACATGCTTATGGTTGCTGCATATTACCGTTGCACCCTCCATGGGAATGGGCTGCTCAACGATAACTCGGGGGTTATAGTAAAGCGAAAAAATCGGCAGCAGGATTTTTGAAAAAAATTTGAAGCCTGCTGTTTTGGGTCTTTGCGCCATCAGGAAATTGCCTCCTTTGCGCTTTCCTTCTGGAGCTTCATAAAGTCGATTTTGTTGTATGCGGTTTTGGGAAGTATATCAACAAATTCGTAAATGTAGGGCACGCTGTAATGCATAAGTTTCTTTTTGCAGTAGCTGCGGATTTCTTCCTTGGTTGCATCGTTCTTTTCTTTGCCGTTTTTAAGCACAATATATGCCTTGGCAACCTCTTTTTTATACTGGTGAGGCACGGAAACAACAACACACTTTTCAACAAAATCAAGCTCCTCAACCGCCTTTTCAATCTGTGTGGGGTAAACGTTGAAGCCCGATGTAATCATCATGCGCTTAATTCTCAATTTGTAATGTACAAAGCCGTCCTCATCAATAGCGGCCATATCACCCGTATGGAGCCAGATTTTGCCGTCTGCATGGGTACGAAGGGTGTTCGCGGTTTCCTCAGGGTTATTTCTGTAGCCAATCATAACAGTGGGGCCGCTTACACAAAGCTCGCCATCCTCGTTTGCAGGCAGCACATTGGTTGTGCCGGGCTCAACGATGCACATTTCCGTGCCGATAAGGGGCTTGCCGATAGTGCCAGACTTATAGCAATCGCCAACGGAAAGGCAGAGCGCAGCAAGGCCCTCGGTCATGCCGTAGCCCTCGCAGAGCTTAACATCGGAGTTATGTGCGGCAAAGAAGTCGTTAACGCTCTTTTCCAGCTTTTCAGGCAGGGTATCACCGCCGCTGATTGCATATTTGAGGAATGAAAAATCAATTTCATCCATACCCTTTGCTTTAAGCAGTGCATCGTAAAGAGTGGGCACGCCAAAAAGCATTGAGGGCTTGTATTTTTTGATAATGCTTGTGAACTGCTTAGCATTGAACTGGGGAATCAGCACTGAGCATGCGCCGAAGCAGAAGGAAACATGAACACAAACGCCCAGACCGAAACCGTGGAAAATGGGCAGAATTGCAAGAATTTTGTCCTCTGCCTGAACATCGCGGAGAGTCAGAACCGCCTGAATTCCAAAGGCATTAAAATTGCTGTTGGAAAGCATAATATCCTTGGGAGTGCCCGTTGTTCCGCCGCTGTGGAGAATAATTGCGGTTTCGCCGTTCTGCTCACCGACAGGCTTATATTCCTTGACAGATTTTTCTTTTTTGGCAAAATCATTCCACGAAATGTATCTTTTATCCTTTTTGTCATATTTGAAATTCTTTATGCATTTGAGGGCATAGAGCTTTTTCATAACGAAAGGCATTGAATTGCCTGCAGAAGCAACAATAACCGTTCTGAGCTTTGTTCCGTCAATAATGTTTGCAATTTTTTCGGCGCAGATATCAACCGCAAGCAGAACCGTGCTGCTTACTCTGTTGATGTGGTTCTTGATTTCCTCCTGAGCCGAAAGAGGGTGCAGAATATTGGCAACTGCGCCGATTCTGTTAAGGGCATAGATGCTGATAACCGCTTCGGGGGTGTTAGGCATAATTATGGTAACAATATCGCCTTTTTTAACGCCCACTGCCGCATATGCAGCGGAAATTCGCTCGATTTTTTTAACAAGACCCGAATAGCTGCATTTTGTGCCGAAATACTCATAAGCATCAGCATCGGGCTGATTTTCAGCCGCAATTTTAAGCATTCCGAACATTGAAACATCGGGAACATCAAAGCCGAGAGGGGCTTCACTGTTTTCAAACCTGAAAAACGGATTTTTCTTACTCATATTCTTCCTCACTTCTTTTATTTTGTTCTGTTCATCATATAGGGAATGAAAACGCCTGCCGCAATAACAACCGCAATTCCTGCAGCGGCGGCATGTTTTCTGGTGAATACGCTTTTTTCGCAAGCCCTTTTAATCAGGTCATCCGCAACGCGGATTCTGTCCGTCTGAGAGAGGGCAACGGAATTGATAAGTCTGATATATTCCTTTGTGTAAGCATCAATCATGGTCTTTTGTCCTTTCAATTTCATCTCTGAGAAGCTCCCTGCCTTTTTGCAGCCGCTTCTTAACAGCATCTTCGCTGATGCCGACGATTTCTGCAATTTCCTTGCATTTATAGCCCTCTGCATAGTGAAGCGTGAGCACGATTTTGTATTTTTTCGGCAGATTCATAATCATTTCAAAGGTTTCAAAATCACTTTCAAGAATGCCGATGTTTTTCACCTCTTCAAGGCTGACTGTGCTGCGCCTGATTTTCAGCTTGAATATGTTTTTGCTGATGTTGGCGGCAACCTTGATAAGCCACGCCTTGCGGTGCTCCTCGCTGTTGAATTCGGGGGCTTTTGTCATGTATTTCAGCAGAGTTTCCTGCACGGCATCCTCGGCATCGTCGCGGTTGCACAGAATGCAGTAGGATATTCTGAAAATCAGCGAGCCATAGGTTTCAACAAGCTCACGGATTTCTTCCTCGGTGAATTTTCTGCTGTCCATAGAATTCATTGCCCCCCTTTCTGATTAATCGGGATTAATCTTCCGAAACTCACCCATAAAGTAAACAATTATAATGTCAAAAAAGTGAAATTTATTTTTTGAACAAATTGTAAACAATTCAAACAAGTGCAAAGCAACCTCTCACTTTGCACTTATAACAGCATTTCCGTCATTTCCTCAACAGTTGCAGCTATGTATTCCGCTCCTGCGGCTTCAAGCTCCTGACGGCTGCCATAGCCGTAAAGCACACCCATTGAGTCAACTCCGTTTTTCTTTGCGCCGATAATATCATGCTCTCTGTCGCCAATCATCAGCACGGTTGATTTATCCGTAACGCCGCCTTCCGCAAGTGCATAGGCAATAACCTCCGCCTTGTCAGTAAGGGTGCCGTCCAGATTTGCACCTGCTGCATAATAAAAATAATCCGTCAGATTGAAATAGCGCAGGATTTCCCTTGCAAAAACCTCAGGCTTCGAGGTGGCAAGTATAACCTTTTTGCCTGCCTTGTTCAGCTTTTTCAGCAAAGCCTCAATGCCGCTGTAAACAGTGTTTTCATATATTCCCCTGTCACGGTAATATTCCCTGTAGTATTCAACCGCCTGCAGACCGTCAAGGCCATAGTATTTTTCAAAGGAAATGTGCAAAGGCGGACCGATGAATTTATAAAGCTCTGCTCTGTCTTCAACGGTTATGCCGTATTTTTTCAGCGCATGAGCAACGGAATTTGTTATACCCATACCGGGGTCGGTTACCGTGCCGTCAAGGTCAAATAAAATCACATCGTATTTTTTCATAAAATTCTCCGTTTCCTGCAAAAAAGGACAGCCGAAGCTGTCCTTTAAATTACTGAATATTTGCCTTGAGAGTTTCAAGCTCTGCCTTGAGGGTTTCGGGAAGTCTGTCAAACTTGCCGTAGAATTCCTCGATACCTGCGATTTCGTCTGCCCAGAGAGCATTGTCAACGCTGAGGATTTCCTTAAGCTGTGCATCGCTTACTTCATCTTCAATGCCTTCAAGGTTGATATCCTCTGCCTTGGGAACATAACCGATTGAAGTTTCAACAGCGTCTACCTTACCTTCGCAGCGGTCGATAATCCAATCAAGAACACGGAGGTTATCGCCGAAGCCGGGCCAGAGGAAGTTGCCTTCGTCATCCTTACGGAACCAGTTAACGTTGAAGATCTTGGGAGCCTTTTCGGGGTCAAGACCTGCACCGATGTTGATCCAATGCTGCCAGTAATCAGCCATGTTGTAGCCGCAGAAGGGAAGCATTGCCATGGGGTCACGGCGAACAACGCCAACTGCGCCTGCTGCTGCTGCAGTTGTTTCTGAAGCCATGATTGAGCCAACGAATACACCGTGGTTCCAATCTCTTGACTGATAAACAAGGGGAGCGAGCTTTGCACGTCTGCCGCCGAATACGATAGCTGAGATGGGAACACCGTTGGGATTCTCAAACTCGGAGCTGATGCAGGGGCAGTTAACTGCGGGAGCAGTGAATCGGCTGTTGGGATGTGCGCCCTTTTCGTCGCTTTCCTGACCGTTCCAGGGGTTGCCCTTCCATTCAATAGCGTTTGCGGGAGGATTCTTGTCAAGACCTTCCCACCAAACGGTGTTGTTATCAAGGTTATGAGCAACGTTGGTGAAGATTGTGCCCTTTCTTGTTGAAGCAAGAGCGTTGGGGTTTGACTTTTCGTTTGTGCCGGGAGCAACGCCGAAGAAGCCGTTTTCGGGGTTGATAGCATAAAGTCTGCCGTCTGCGCCTTTACGAATCCATGAAATATCGTCGCCTACACACCATACGCGGTAGCCGTTCTTGTAGTATCCCTCGGGAGGAATAAGCATAGCAAGGTTTGTCTTGCCGCAAGCTGAGGGGAATGCAGCGCAGATATATCTGATTTCGCCGTCGGGCTTCTGGAGGCCGAGAATGAGCATATGCTCTGCCTGCCAGCCTTCGTTCTTGCCCTGATATGAAGCAATACGGAGTGCAAAGCACTTTTTGCCGAGAAGAACGTTTCCGCCGTAACCTGAGTTAACGGAGATAATTGTGTTATCCTGAGGGAAATGGCAGATATATCTCTTCTCTTCGTCGATGTCACACTTACAATGGAGACCGCGAACCCAATCGTCGCTGTCGCCGAGAGCCTTGAGAACATCGTTGCCTACTCTGGTCATGATAGCCATGTTGAGAACAACATAGATTGAGTCTGTGAGCTCAATGCCGATTTTTGAGAACTGTGAGCCAACGGGGCCCATTGAATAAGGAATTACATACATTGTTCTGCCCTTGTAGCTGTCCTTAGCGATAGCGTAGAGCATTTCATAAGCCTCAGCGGGATCCATCCAGTTGTTGGTGGGGCCTGCCTCCTCCTTGGTGGGAGCGCAGATGAAGGTTCTGCCTTCAACACGGGCAACGTCATTAACTGCTGTTCTGTGAAGATAGCAATCGGGAAGAAGTTCCTGATTGAGCTTAATCATTTCGCCTGTTGAGCAAGCCTCTGCGCGGAGAGCTTCAATCTGCTCCTGTGAGCCGTCAATCCAAACGATTTTGTCGGGCTTAACGAGGTCAACTTTTTCGTTAATCCATGAAAGAACGCTTTTGTTTGTGGTCATATTTTCCATAGTTTTTCTCCTTTCATCTGGGGAAATATACTAAAATTAAACAGTTTTAATCGGATAAAAAAGCGGATTTTGTGCCCTTTGACAAAGGTGTCAAAACGCTTTCTCATCCTCGCCCATAATAATTATATCATGGTTTTTTGTAAAGTCAATATGACAAGCAGATTTTGCATTAAAAAGTTGAAAAAATTTCATTTTTCGGTAAAATTTATCGATTTTCGCTCATCAATAGGCATAGTTGCGAAGGCGTTGAGGTCTGAGCCTGCAGTATTGCCGTTTTTGAATTCATAATATGCCTGAGCGCCTACCATGGCCGCATTATCGCCGCAAAGGGAAAGCTGAGGCATATAAAGCTGCCATCCCTTTTCTCCGCAGGCATCCGCCATGCGCTTGCGAAGGCGCGAATTTGCGGAAACTCCGCCTGCCATAACAATTTTATCAAAACCGTAAGCCTCTGCAGCCTTAACGGTGTTATTCACAAGGCAATCCGCCACTGTTTCAATGCAGGCTGCGCCCAGATCGGGCACGCTGACTTCAATCCCCTTCTGCTTTGCATTGTGGATTATGTTCACAACAGCGGTTTTGAGGCCCGAAAAACTGAAATCATATTCACAGCCGTCCACTCTGGGGTGAGGCAGCTTATATAAATCAGGGTTGCCCTCTGCACTGATGCGGTCAAGGTTAACGCCGCCCGGGTAAGGCAGGCCCATTGCCCTTGCCGCCTTATCCATGCATTCACCTGCCGCATCGTCCCTTGTTCTGCCGATAATTTCAAAATCCGTATAGCTTTTAACGGCAACAATATGGCTGTGGCCGCCCGAAACAACAAGACAGAGAAACGGGGGCTCAAGCTCCGCATGGGTGATGTAATTTGCGGCTATGTGGGAGCGCAGATGATGAACGGGAATAAGAGGCAGACCTGTTGAAAAAGCAAGCCCCTTTGCAAAGTTAACACCCACAAGCAGAGCACCGATAAGACCCGGTGCATAGGTGACGGCAACGGCATCAATATCACCGTAGCCGACCCCTGCATCGCTCATCGCTTTTGACACAACGCCGCTGATTGCCTGAGCATGCATTCTTGATGCGATTTCGGGCACAACGCCGCCGTAAACAATATGTTCACTGACCTGGGATGCAATTACGCTCGAAAGCACCTTTCTGCCGTCCTCAACAACGGCAGCAGCGGTTTCATCGCAGGAGGATTCGATTGCAAGAATTTTCATAAGTTTACCTCACAAAAATATTTAGTATAAATAACCCCGTTTTCCGTGGGGTTGGAATAAAAATTCTTTCTTACGCCTGCAGGCTCAAAGCCCTCGGATTCATAAAGGGTAATGGCAGGCACGTTGCTTTGGCGCACCTCAAGGGTAATGAACTCGCACCCCCTGCCCTTTGCACCGTCGCATGCGGCACGGAGAAGCATTCTTCCGACACCTATTTTGCGGTAGTTCTCAAACACCGCAACATTTGTTATATACGCCTCGCCGCAGATTTCCTGCACGCCGATGTAGCCTGCAAATCCATCCGCAACAGCAACAAGAAAATGGGAATTTTGGTTATCAAGCTCTTCCCTGAGGGCGTTTTCGCTCCATGGCTGTGAAAAGCACTGCCTTTCAAGCTCCGCAATCTGCAAAATATGCTTTTCACCCATATTTTCAACGGTAAAATCCATTTATTTTACCTCCGCCGTTATTTCATTAAACTGCTCATAAAGGGCGGTTCGGATTGAATTTGCACAGCGCATATATGTTTCAATATCACCGCCGTAGGGGTCGGATATTCCGCCGCCCAGAACGATGACTTTTTCGGGATTGACATAAAGCGAAAGGCTTGCCGCATGGTCGGGGGTCATGCACACGAATTTATCCGTTTCATCAAGAACACAGGCGGTTATGCGCCTTGCTCTGTGGGCAGAAATATCAACACCGAAGCGCTGACATGCCTCAACGGAATTCCTTGTCACCTCGTCGCCCGTCATGGCAAAAAGCCCCGCGCTGGAGCAATTTATATCATTTATATCTTTATCGGCAAGGAGCTTTTTGAAAAGCCCCTCCGCCATTGGGCTGCGGCAGGTGTTGCCTGTGCAGACGAACAGTATATTCATAGCTTTTGTTTCCTTCTTGAAGTGAATAGTTGTGGACGGGAGTTACCCGTACCCGTTATAATACAATCGGTCATGGGCGGCGCCTGTCCGAAACTTTTCACTCTTCACTTATTTAGATTCATACCACGTTTTGCCGATGCCTACATCTGCCTGCATGGCAACGCGCATTTTAACTGCATTTTCCATTTCTTTTTTAACGATACCTGCAACGATTTTTGCCTCGTTTTCGGGAGCTTCGATAATAAGCTCATCGTGCACCTGCATAATGAGCCTTGCCTTCAGGCACTGCTCCTTAAGGCTTTGCCATACTCTAATCATAGCGATTTTAATGATATCCGCCGCCGTGCCCTGAATTGGCATATTCAGCGCAACCCTTTCGCCGAAGGCGCGCATCATCCCGTTAGAGGAGGAAAGCTCGGGCAGGTATCTGCGGCGGGCAAACACCGTTTCAACATAGCCCTTTTCCTTGGCAACCTCCACAACATCGGTCATATATTTGCGCACACCGCTGAAATGTGAAAGGTAGCCCTTGATGTAGCTGTCCGCCTCGGCGCGGGTAACGCCGATATCCTTTGCAAGGGAAAACGCGCCGATGCCGTAAACAATGCCGAAGTTGACCGCCTTTGCACGGCTTCGCATTATGGGAGTTACCATCATAAGGGGCATATCAAAAACCTGAGATGCGGTTATGGCGTGGATATCATCGCCGTTATTGAAGGCGTCAATCATATTTTTATCGTTGGCCATGTGAGCAAGCACACGCAGCTCAATTTGGGAATAGTCCGCATCAATGAGCACACAGCCGTCCTTGGCTTTGAAGAATTTTCTCATTTCCCTGCCAAGCTCCGAGCGCACGGGAATATTCTGCAAATTGGGCTCCGTTGATGAAATTCTGCCCGTACGGGTTTCCGTCTGATTAAGGCTTGAATGTATTCTGCCGTCCGCGCCGATAACCTTAAGCAGACCGTCGCAATAGGTTGATTTCAGCTTTGCAAGGCTTCGGTATTCAAGGATTTTTGCCACAACGGGATAATCCGCCGCAAGACCCTCCAGCACCTCGGCATTGGTTGAATAGCCGCTTTTTGTCTTTTTCTTTGCAGGCAGACCCATTTTCACAAACAGTGCTTCGCCAAGCTGCTTTGGCGAATTAAGGTTGAATTCGCAGCCTGCTTCTTCATATATTTCTTTAACAAGAATTTCAATTCTGCTCTGCAGCTCAATGCCGAAATTTTCAATGCCCTCGGCATCAACAAGGAATCCCTCGCGCTCCATTGAGGCAAGCACACCGGCAAGGGGCAGCTCAATTTCTTCAAGCAGCCTTTTCTGGTTATGCTCTTCAATAAGGGCGTTCATTTTTGCAAAAGCAGAGGGCAGATAAGCCGCATAAAACGCCGCCTCATTCTCCGCCTCGGGCAATTCAGCATTGGCATATTCCGCAATGATGCGCTTCAGGTCATATGCGCCCGACGAAGGGTTGATAAGATATGCAGAAAGCATTGCATCGCCGCAGATTGAATTGATTTCAATATCCTCGCGGTAATCATAGTAAAACGCGTAAAGCGCCTTTGAATTATAGGTATATTTTTTAATTTCACGGTCAAAAAGGAAGTCGGAGCAAAACTCGGCATATCCGCCGTTTTCAGGATTAACAAGAGCAACTCCGTTATCAGTTCTGAAAAGAAAAATTCCGCTGCCAAAGGTAAAATAAGCCTCTCCCGATTTTTTCAGCAGGTTATAAAACAGCTTCAAATCCTCCTGCTCATAGCAATCGGTGCAGATTTTTTCTGCTTCGGGCTGCTCCGTCTTTTCGGGAGCTTTGAGGTCAAGGCGTTCAATCATTTTATACATTTCAAGCTCCGCAAGCAGGCTTGTCACCTTAAAAGCATCGGGCACAGAAGGCACATAGCTTGCATAAGCACCGTCAACGGGTGCATCGGTTTTGATTGTGCCCAGCTCACGGCTCAGATAGGCCATATCCTTATCGGCAGCCAGCTTATCGTGAACACCTTTCTTTATGTCAATGGTATCAAGATTTGCATAAATTTCGTCAACTGAGCCGAAGCGGCTGATTAAATCCTGCGCCGTTTTCTGACCTATACCTGCAACGCCCGGTATGCAGTCCGAGCTATCGCCCATAAGGGCTTTTATGTCAATCATCTGCTCGGGAGTAACGAGATATTCTTCCTTGATTTTATCCCTGTCATAGCGCACGCTCTGAGGTCTGCCCATTTTGGTTGAAGCAAGGAGCACGTTAACATTATCGCGCACAAGCTGCAGGGAATCGCGGTCACCCGTTGCGATGTAGCAGAAGTCACCCTCGCCGCAATTTGCCGCAAGAGTGCCGAGGATATCATCCGCCTCCCAGCCCGGAGCTTCAAGAATTTTGTAGCCCATAGCCGCAAGCAGCTCCTTAAGGGGCGGCATCTGCTGAGCCAATTCGGGGGGCATACCCTTGCGGTTCGCCTTGTAGCCCGAATACATTTCGTGGCGGAAGGTGGGAGCTTTAACGTCAAAGGCGATAGCCACCGCATCTGGGCTTACCTCCTCATGCAGCCTTAAAAGTATATTGAGAAAGCCGTAAATTCCGTTTGTGAATTTAGAGCCGTCCTTTGTTGTAAGAAGTTTGATTCCGTAAAATGCACGGTTAAGAATGCTGTTGCCGTCAAGGGCTAAAAGTTTCATTCCAAATCACCTCATATTACATTATAACATATATTTTGTAAATTTCAGCATTTTTGTGAAAATTATTGAAAATAATTTGATTTAATGATAACATTAATAAAAATCATTACAAAATCGGAGATTTTATGAAAATAGGCAACTTTGAAATAAACGGATATGCCGCTCTTGCACCTATGGCAGGGGTTGCGGACAGAGCCTGCAGGGAGCTTTGCATCGAATTCGGCGCAGCTTATGTTGTTACCGAAATGGTAAGCTCCAAGGGTCTTACAATGCACGACAGAAAATCCGACACCCTTATGCTGCTTGGCGAAACGGAGAAGCCTGCGGCTGTGCAGATTTTCGGCTGCGACCCTGCAACAATGGCAGAGGCAGCTAAAAAGGCGGCGGCAACGGGCTGCGCTGCGGTGGATATCAATATGGGCTGCCCTGCCCCCAAAATCGCAGGCAACGGCGGCGGCTCTGCGCTGATGAAAGACCCTGAACTTGCCGCAAGGATAACCGAAGCGTGTGCAAAGGCAATTGACCTGCCTGTAACGGTTAAATTCCGTTCAGGATGGGATGAAAACAGCATCAATGCCGTTCAATTTGCGCTTTTGCAGGAAAAGGCAGGCGCGGCGGCAATCACCGTCCACGGGCGCACAAGGAAGCAGATGTACGCTCCCCCCGTTAACCTTGACATAATCAGGCAGGTCAAGCAGGCGGTTAAAATCCCCGTTATCGGTAACGGCGACATCACAGACCCCGTTTCGGCTGAAAATATGTATAAAACCACAGGCTGCGACTTCATAATGGTTGGCAGAGGCGCATTGGGTGCCCCCTGGGTTTTCACTCAGATTAACGAATATTTAAAAAGCGGAATCATCCTGCCCGAGCCACCCATTGAGGAGCGTATGGAAACAATGATTCGCCACATTGCAAGGCTCTGCGAATACAAGGGCGATTATGTGGGTATGCGCGAGGCTCGCAAGCACTCGGGCTGGTATATCAAGGGCGTAAGAGGCGCTGCGGCGCTCAGGCAGGAAATCGGCGCGCTTGAAACAATGGACCAGCTCCGCACCGTGGCGGAAAAGGTTATTAACGCCGCAAATCAACTGTAACAATTTAACAAAAATCGGTACAATTTATTGTGCTGAATAACAAAAATAAATCCGTCTTTCAATTTTCATTGAAAAGGCGGATTTGCTATGTTAGAATTTTGTTTGGAAATTATATAAGTGAAAAATGAAAAATGAAGAGCGAAGAGTTTCGGATAGGCTCCGCCTATGACCGAATATATCAGGTACGGGCGAAGCCCTTCCTTAACTTTTCACTATTCATTATTCACTATTCACTTTAAAAGGAGAAAAACTATGGCTATTTTAATGAAAATCGTAGGCTTCATTCTCGCAATCATCACTCCCTTTGCATCAATGCTTGTCTGGGACCCCTCAGCATACTTCGACAAAGAAGTTACCGTTGCCGAGGAGAAAATCGGCGGATTTATGAAGGGTGTTTGCCACCTTGACCCCGACTATGACCTTATCAAAGAGGCAAATGTTGAATGGTATCGTGACGATATTCCCTTCCCCTACAACAAGGACGGCTCTATTTCACAGTACTATGAAAACTGGAAGAAAGGCGCCCTTGAATATGTCAACAACGGCATAAGAATTTTCGGCGTTACGCCATACCCCGATGACTATATTGAATACGGCCTTGACCCCCGTGACCCTGCAAATCGCGAGGCAATTCAGGATATTGCAAGGTTTTACATCGAGGACCTCAAGGGCATAGTCGGCGCATTTCAGGTTACAAACGAAATGGGCATTGACCGCTTCACCCTGCCCCTGACCCTTGAAGAAGCTGCCGAATTCATCGGTATGCAGCTTGAGGCAATGTACCCCGTCAGAGGCGATGTTATCATCGGCTACAACCTCGGCGGACTTTCACTTCTTCAGCTTACTCCCCTTATGGGCGATTACCATCAGTATTGCGACTATGTGGGCGTTGATATGTATCTTGGCTGCTTTGAAAACGTCCTCAAAAATCCCGACCAGCTTATCACACTTCTCAGCTTTGTAAGAAAGAATACGGGCAAGCCCATCATCCTTTGCGAATTCGGCTACATCGGCTACGGCGAGCCCAAAACCGAGGCTGAAAAGAAGGCTATCCTTCAGCAGTACGGCTTTAACAGCGAGGAAGAAGCAAAGGCAAATATCTGGGAATTCGTCAACAACCTTCCCGAGCCTTTGACCGAGGAAATCACCGAGAACTATTCCGACCGCTCACCCGAGGAGGTTGCGGATATAGTTTTCACCAGCGAATATACAAACCACATTTACCGCGAGCTTCCCGACGGCTACGGTCTCTACGGATACAAGCACACCCCCGAGGGTCAGGCCGAGCTTTATGAGTATATCATTAAAAAGGTTCGCAATCTTGACTATGTTATCGGCATGTGCCTTTACTGCTGGGCAGACAGCGACAGCTGCTATGTCTGCGGTCAGTCGGACTGCCCCGTTGAAACAGGTTGGGGTCTGGTTGACGGCAAGGGCAATCCCAAGCCTGCATATTACGCGGTTCAAAAAGGATATGAAGATTAAGAAAACGGGTTTTCAGAAGAATATTTTCAGTCAGGTTCCTCGGACGATTCGCGAATCGCCCTTACTTCGAACTACACATTAAAAAGGCTCACCGCAACGGTGAGCCTTTTAATTATTTACCTGTTATTAGATTCCAGAGCTTATTCAGTGTTATTGCAGGCATTTCGGAATAGCCGTTTGTGCCGTAATTATCGTAGAGCCAGAGGCTGAGCTTTTCAAGGAAAGCAGACTTCTCTTTCTTTTCCGTTGCTTCGGTTGCGCCCAGCTTTACGAGGATTGCCTCAAGTCTTTCCTCCGCAGCCTCAAATACACCCGCCTCAACGGTTGAATCGTTAACGGTATCCTCTGCCTGCTTAACGGCTGCAGCAAACTCAGTTGCATCCTCTGCGGAGAGGGCAGCGGTGTCAATCTCATCTGCAATCTCAAGCAGTTCATAAAGCTTCCTTACATCTCTGCCGATGTTGAACTGGGGGAATCGGGGGTCTGAATAAACATCCTTGATGTCATCGTGGGCAATCAGCTCCATTGCAATTTCAAGGATAACGTCATTGTGCTGTGTCAGGTCGTGGCGCTGACCGTCAAAATAGAAGGTTGTGTCGGGCAGCAGACCTGTTGATGCGTCAACAACTCTGTCGGGTGAAATGTGGTTGTGGTCGGGGTTTGAACAGTAAGTATTCTGCTGAACATAATCCTCAGGCAGTGTTTCGCCGACTTTTGCGGCGTGTGCACCCATCGAGGTTGAATCAAGCTGAATAATATAGTCGGCATTCTGTGTGTTCCATGTTTCGCCTACATTAATCATGTTGAAATCGTACTGCGCAACGTTGAACACCTGAACGCCCTTTGCGAGGAGCGTTTTGATGTTATCGTGAGCATGAAGCTGAGCCCGGTAATATTTATCGGTCTGCGCCTTGATATTTGCCATTTCGGGGGTTGAAAGATAAAGCTCGGCGGCGGTGGGATAATCGCCTGAGGGGCAGAGGGCCCACATACCCGTACTCATAATCATAACATCCTCAACAAGGGTTGCAACCGCCTTTTCAAGGCTGGTCATAAGCACCTCATCGGGCAGAATTCTTGCGGCAATTTCAATTATCCTTGCCGTGTTTGCATCAAGGAGACCAAGGTTTTCAAGGAATCCGTTGTAAAGATATTCTGCCTTGAGGAATGTGATTCTGTCATTGAATATATCACCGATGATTGTTGAACCGTCAATTGCAGGCACAATGTAAAGCACCTTGTGAAGGCAGTCCATAACCTCGGGGTAATACTCGAAAAGAGCGTTTGCAAAGGTGCCGCCCTGGCTGATGGGCACAAGGTTTATTTTATCGTGGCCTGTCTGCTCCTTAACCATCTGAATATAGTCATAAAGTCTTTCGGTTGTGTCAATATGGTTGCCGAAGGAGTTGTATGAGAAATAATAGAGGTGATCATAGGGCAGGTCGGTGGGGTAAAGATTAAAAGGAATGTGAGAATTGATAATTCCCTTTTCATAGTCGCTGCATTCCGAATAGGGATACAAGAACTCTTCAAGGATTACATTGCCCGTGGGTTGCGCATTGTTATCGCACTTGTTGATGCCGAAGCAGGAATCAATCACCTTTGCAAGAGCATCGGAAAGGCCTGCATCCCTCTGGAAAACAAGGGACATAAGCACGGGAACAATGGCAGTTTTGATAACCTCGGGTATCTGAATGTAAGCGGGGAAAGCGGAGATTTTGTTGCCATCTGCATCAAGAACAAAATCGCCGTTTTCATCGGCAACGCGAACGCTGCTCTGGCCGAGGCCGGGGATGATGATTGTGGGGTAGAATTCGCAGTCATCGCCGCAATCCGTAATTCTGTCATGGGCAGCAAAGCCGCCGAAGGAAAACGCGGAGATAAGCATTACCGCACAGAGAACAAGGGAAATGATTTTTTTGATGGATTTCTTCATTTTCAACTCTCCTTTGCTGAGTTAGTATGCTAAAGGAACATTATAACAATATGTTAACACAAAAAAACCACAATTTCAATATATATTAGAGCCAAAATTGTAACAGTACATGAGCAAAGGCAGCGGCGTAAAAATTTTGCCTTTCCGTATATCGGTTTCAGTCTTTGCATGAAAAAACTCCCCGCAGGGAGTTTCTTATTTTATGCTGTTGCATCCATGCGGCTGTTGTAAAGTTCGCTGTAAAAGCCGCCTTTTTCCATAAGCTCCTTATGGCTGCCCTGCTCAACGATATTTCCGTCGCGCATAACAAGAATAACATCTGCATTTTTGATTGTTGAAAGTCTGTGGGCAACAATAAAGCTGGTTCTGCCCTCCATCATTTTGCCGAATGCTTTCTGAATCCGGATTTCCGTTCTTGTGTCAATGGAGGAGGTCGCCTCGTCAAGAATGAGCATGGGCGGAAGGCATAGCATAACCCTGGTTATGCAGAGGAGCTGCTTCTGACCCTGCGAAAGCCCCGACGCCTCGTCGGAAATAACCGTGTCATAGCCGTTGGGCAACCGTTTTATAAAGCTGTGTGCATGGGCAGCCTTTGCCGCCTCAATGATTTCCTCATCCGTAGCATCAGGCCTTCCCATTGCAATGTTTTCTTTAACCGTTCCCTCCTTAAGCCATGTATCCTGCAGCACCATTCCGTAGCTTTTGCGCAGGCTCTTTCTCGTTGCCTTATTCACATCAACGCCGTCAATGTAAATTTTGCCCTCATCAACATCGTAAAAGCGCATTAAGAGGTTTATAACCGTTGTTTTTCCGCAGCCCGTGGGGCCTACTATGGCAACTCTGTTGCCACTTTCAACGGCAAGGTTAAGATTCTTGATAAGCTCCCTATCCTTTGAATATGAAAATGCAACATTTTCAATGGTAACATTGCCCTCAACATCCTCAAGCACAGCAGCATCGGGCGCATCGGGAGTCTGAGGCTGCTGCTCAACAAGCTCAAACAGTCTTTCCGCGCAGGCAAGTGCATTCTGAAGCTCTGCAATAACGCCCGAAATTTCGTTAAAAGGCTTTGTGTACTGGTTTGCATAGCTGAGAAAGCAAGAAAGCTCGCCCACGGTGATTGCATTATTCACAACGGCAATTGCACCTGCAAGGCCTACGGCAGCATAAACCATACTGTTAACAAAGCGCGTGCAGGGATTTGTCAGCGATGAAAAGAATATTGCTTTCAAGGAATATTTCGCATATCTCTCGTTGATTTCATCAAACTCCTCAAGGGATTTTTCCTCCCTTGAGAAAGCGGTTACAACCTTTTTATTGCCCACATTCTCCTCTGTGAAAGCGGTCTGCTCCCCCCTTGTCTGCGCCTGCAATTTAAACATCGAGTGGGTACGCTTTGCAATAAACCTTGCCACAAAAAGGGAAAGCGGAGTAAGCACAACCACAACAAGGGTGATTTTCCAATTTATAGCAATCATGAAGCCCAGAGTGCCTGCAATGGTAACAACACCCGTAAAAAGCTGTGTAAAGCCCATAAGCAGGCCATCTGCAAACTGGTCGGCATCGGAAATAATTCTGCTTACGGTTTCGCCTGCAGGCTTTGAGTCGATATAGCTCAGGGGCAGAATCTGAATTTTTTCCATTGCAGCATTACGGATATCACGAACAACGCGGAAGGTTATTCGGTTGTTAAGGGTATTCATTATCCATTGCGCCGCCGCTGCAATCAGGGCAAGCACGGCAATTTTATAAAGATAGGGCATCAGTGCAGCAAAATCAACTCTTCCTGCACCTGCAATCGTGTCAATGGCGCTGCCTGCAAGCACGGGAATATAAAGGCTTACGGCTACGCTGAGCGCCGCAAGAATAATTGAAAATGCAAGGTGCACCTTGTATCTGCCTACGTAAAAAAGAACTCGGTTAAGGGTGCTTTTGTTCACTTTTTTCTTCATGTCTCATCCTCCTCATCAAACTGCGAAAGATGGATTTCTCTATAAACCGCATTGTTTTTCAGCAGCTCAGAATGGGTACCGATTTCTGCACGCCCGTCATCAAGCACGATAATTTTATCAGCATGCATAATCGACGAGGTGCGCTGTGAAACAATAAACACGGCGGTATCTCCCTGATTCTGTGCAATTGATTTTCGCATTGCGGCATCGGTTGCATAGTCAAGTGCGCTTGAGCTGTCGTCAAGAATAAGGATATCCGCATTTTTGATAACCGCCCTTGCAACGGCAAGCCTCTGGCGCTGACCGCCCGAAAAATTCCTGCCGCCCTGCTCAACGGGCGCATCAAGCATGCCGTCTTTTTTCAGAATAAATTCTGCTGCCTGAGCAATTTCAAGCGCTTTCATTATTTCCTCATCCGTTGCATCTTCCTTGCCCCAGAGCATATTTTCCCTGACGGTGCCTTTGAAAAGCACGGATTTCTGCGGAACAACCGCAATTTCAGAGCGCAATTCCTCAAGGGAAAGCTCATTTACATCCGCACCGCCCACAAGCACCTTGCCCGAGGTTGCTCTGTAGAAAGCGGGGATAAGGTTAACAAGAGTTGTTTTACCCGAGCCCGTTGAGCCGATAATGCCAACGGTTTCGCCTTTTTTAACGGAAAATGTTATGTTTTCAAGTGAGTTGTCGCCTGCTCCTGCATAAGCAAAAGAAACATCGCGGAATTCAACAATATTCTCGCTGTTTTCATCAAACTTCGCATCGCCGCCCTGCTCCTCCGCGGGAGTTTCAAGCACAGCGCTTATTCTGCCTGCGCAGGCAACGGATTTGGTGATGCTGATAACAAGGGTTGCAAATTTAACAAGCTCAACAAGAATCTGAGACATATAGTTATAAAGTGCAACAACTGCACCCTGAGTAATAAGACCTGCCTCAACCCTTATTGCGCCCTTATAGATAAGCACGGCAATGCCGATATTGATTATTATGCAGGTTACGGGGTTAAGCAGCGCGGAAATCCTGCCCGTGAATTCCTGAATAGCGGTGAGTGAATCATTGCGCTCTTTGAATTCTTCAACCTGCTCATCCTCTTTGCAGAAGGCGCGGATAACCTTTGCGCCCGTCAGGCTTTCTCTCGCGGTGCAGAGCACCCTATCAAGGGCAAGCCTCACCTTTTTATAGAGTGGAATGCAGAAAAACATTATTCCGAAAACAACAAGCGATAAAAGCGGAATAACAACAACAAATGTCATTGCCGCATTTTTATCAACGGTAAACGCCATTACCATTGCGCCGATGACAACAAAGGGAGAGCGCAGAAGAAGGCGCAGAGTCAGGTTGAGGCCGTTTTGCACGCTGTCCATATCGCCCGTCATGCGGGTTATGAGGGTTGCCGTGCCTGCAGAATCGGTTTTTTCATAAGAAAGCCTGCCGATATGCTCAAAAAGGGCATGCTTCAGCCTTTTGACAAAGCTGACGGATGCCTGCGCCGCAAAAAACTGAGCAGTTACCGAGAATGCAAGCCCCACTGCACCCAGCAACACAAGCAGGCCGCACATTCTGAGTATGTATGACGAGTCGCCGTTTGCAATTCCCGTATCTATTATTTTTGCCACAACAAGGGGCACAAAAAGCTCAAGAATTGCCTCAAGCATCTTAAACAAAGGAGCCAGCACACACTGAGCACGGCTGCCCTTAAGATATTTAAGCAGTTTTTTCATAATTCAACCCTTCTGAGTTTATATTCTGACTTTATATTTTACCATAAATATTAACATTTGTGAAGTGGTGTGCAAAAAATGATTTGATAATTGTTAATTTTCGCTATTTTTCTTTTTCGGAAATATGACCAATGCAAAATATGATAGAATTGCTTTGATTTTGGTAAATAAGTAACACCAAGTTCAATAAAACGGAGGAAAAAAAGATGAAACCTATAAAAGTTAAGCATTTCGGCATAGCAAGAAAAATCGTTGCAAATATGACCTCGGAAAGCTGGGAAACAATTCCCCACACTTCTTATATCTACGAGCCCGAAGTTACGGACTTCATGAAAGTTGTTAAGGAAATGAATGCATCCGGCAAGTTCCCCGTAAAGCTCACCGTCAACACTGTTATGCTCAAGGCGCTTGCAGAGGCACTTATTGCAGCACCTCAGCTCAATGCACACATTAAGTTCAACCGCAAGCTGGTAAGGGGCGAGGTTACGGAATGGGATGAAATCCATGCAGGTATGACATGGATTCTGCCCAACGGCGAAATGATGACAATTAACCTTCACGATATCGGCAACAAGAGCCTTGTGGAGCTTGCAGAATATGTTGCGGATGTAGCCAGAAAAATCGGTAATTCAGACATGACAGAGGTTATGTTTGAGGTATCACTCAACGATACTCTTGAAAAACTTAAGAAGGGCAAGGTAATGAATGCGGTCTACCGCCTCTTCGGCGCAAAAACAGGCAAGCATAAAATCAAGACACTTTCGGGTCAGGCCAAAAAGGATTACTATGCAATCCCCGAAACCGACAGACTCACAAAATATGACATCAAGCAGGGCACCGTTACAATTTCCAACATAGGCTCTCTCACAAGAGGCATCAACGGCAGAGTTGCCCTTCTTTCCATCATTCCGCCTCAGGTTTTTGCCTGCTGTATGGGCTCCGTTATCAAAAAGCCCGTTGTTAAGCAGGATGAAAACGGCAATGATATCATCGTTATCGGCAACGAAATGCCCATTGACCTTGTTTTTGACCACAGAGCCCTCGATTTCGGCGATGTTCTCCCCTTTATTCAGCGCCTTGAGGATATCTTCAAAAATCCCGAGCAGATGTATAACTGGTAAAATTCAAACTCCTTTGCTTCGGCAAGGGAGTTTTTTGTTGCAATCCTGCGCATGGCTTGTTATAATTTGGATATAAAAATTTACCGAAGGGTGAACCGCACATGAAAAATTATTTTGATGCATACCGCACAAACGGCGAAAATCCCGTTTTCTGCTACAGAAGCGGCCTTGCCGTTTACGAAGAAACATTCTTTAACGGTGCCCTTGTTTCATCGGGCTACAACGCTTCGGGCTATCCTCTGGGGCTGCTTGAAATCTGCCCCTCAAGGCTTGACCCCGCGGAATTTCACGAGCCCTCATCCTTTAACATTGAAATTGACGGCCAGAGCATTGACTACCGCCTGAAGCTGGTTGATTTTGAAACCGTCAGGAATGTCAGCCGAATTGAAGCGGTAATGACCCTTGAAAGTGAAATAAAGCCCGTAAGGCTCAGAATCCACACTATTCTTGACGGCTCGCAGATGTTCAGCCGCTATATTGAAATTGAAAATCTTTCGGATAATAATCTTAATCTGAGCAGGCTTGTTCTCCTTGGCGGCGGAGTTGAAGAAACAAACCGCAGGCATTACAGCCATAGCAACGACATAAGCAAAATTTATTCCGCAGGCTATTTTGACAGCGATAAATGGGGCAGAGAGGGCGAATTTGCCTGGCACGACCTGCACCCCGAGGAATTAACCGTTAAAACCCGCTTTGGAAGGGACAGATTCCGCCATCCCGTTATTTTTGTAAGAAACAACCTGACGGGAGCAATGTATTTTTCGCAAATCGGTTGGAGCGGCGGCTGCAGCTTCACTGTTGACCACCACGCCGATTATGAAAGAAGCAACAGTCTGCTTGCATTCAAAGCAGAAATCACGGCACACAATCCACTTACGGTTATTCCTCCCAAATCAGTTTTCACCTCCCCCGAGGTACATATGGGCGTTGTGCTTGGCGGGCTTGACGATGCGGTTAACGAAATGCACAGCCACATCCGCAAATCCGTACTGACCATGCCCGAAGCATCACCCGAAGAATGCCTTGTAGGAGCAGGAATGGGTGCAGAGCACGATATGTCTGTTGAAACAAGCAAAATATATGCCAAGAATTTTGCCGATATGGGTGCGGAGATATTCATTGTTGATGCAGGCTGGGAATGCCCTCCCGCAAAGCAGGCGGAATGGCCCCACTACAACGGCAGAAACATCCCCGACCCCGACAGATATCCCAACGGAATTTCCGAAATTTCCGATTACTGCCATTCATTGGGAATGAAATTCGGGCTGTGGGTGGATATTGAAAATCTGGGCTCAAAATCAGGCATTTATGATGAGCACCCCGAATGGAGAGAGAAAACCGTTATCGGTGTGCAGAGCAGAAACCTTGCGGATTTCAGCAAGCCCGAGGTTGCTCAATGGGCCGAAAACGAGCTTGCAAGAATAATTGAGGAATATAAACTTGACCTGCTGCGCGTTGACCACAATGTATCCTACCGCGATTATTTCACAATGGCCGATGCTGGCACGGGTGTTACGGAATGCCTTTCGCTGCGCCATCATCAGGCGGTATATAAAATGTACGGAAACCTGAAGCGCCGTTACCCCAACGTAATTTTTGAAAACTGTGCAGGCGGCGGCGCGCGCACCGACCTTGGCATAATGAAGAATTTCAATCACACATGGGTTTCCGATTGCCAGAGGGCACCACGCTCGCTGACCGTAACAAACGGCCTTACTCTTGCCCTGCCCCCCGAAAGGGTTGACAGACTTTTTGCAGGCATGGGCTGCCATGAGCACGGCACAATTGACCTGCAGATGAGAAACACCATGCTCACTCATATGACGCTGAATGTTGTTGCTCCCGTCAATGCACAGCCCAACCCCGTTCAGGTCGAATTTGTGCGCCACAGTGTTGAAATATATAAAAATTTCATCCGTCCCTTCCTTCCCACGGCAAAAACATATCATCACACCCCCGAAGCAGGGCTTCTCAAGGATGAATTCTATGCTCTTGAGGTTGCCGCATCCGATTGCAGCAGAGGAGCATTGGCGGCATTCTCAATGCCCGATGCAAAATTGCGCAGATTCAACGTTATTCCCAAGGGAATAAATGCGGAATTTACCTATAAAATCACCCTTGACAACAGCGGCGCAAGCTACACTGCAAAAGGTATCGACCTGATTTCTCAGGGCATTCCCGCATATCTGCCATGCCCCCTCTCATCAGAGCTTGTTCTCTACGAAAAAATTGACTGAATTTACCCGAAAGCCGACATAAACGGTTGGTTTTCGGGTAATTTTATTTTGTAAAACTATTTACAAACTGTTCATAATGTGATACTTTTAAATTAACAAAAAACAGGAGGTCAAAATATGTCAAAGAAAAAATTCGATATCGGTGACGGCATTTATGATGCCAAACAACTCGGCTACCCCAGAATGGCTGTTCTCGGTATACAGCACATGTTCGCAATGTTCGGAGCAACCGTTCTTGTGCCTGCGCTTACAGGCTTAAGCGTTTCCGCAACCCTTCTTTTTGCCGGTCTCGGCACGCTTCTTTTCCATTTCCTTGCCAAGGGTAAGGTTCCTGCTTTCCTGGGCTCCTCCTTTGCATTTATCGGCGGATACGCCGCAATAACCGCCCTTGCAGACGGCACACACGATTACAGCCTTCTCCCCTATGCCTGCTTCGGCGTTGCATGTGCAGGTCTGCTTTACCTTGCGCTTGCAGCTCTCATCAAGGCATTCGGCGCAAAAAAGGTTATGCGATTCTTCCCGCCCATCGTTACGGGCCCCATCATCATTGCAATCGGCCTCACCCTTTCATCAAGCGCAATTTCAAACTGCTCCGCTAACTGGCTTATCGCCGTTATTGCAATCGCAATTATCATCTGCTGCAACATCTGGGGCAAGGGTATGATTAAGATTATCCCCATTATGCTGGGCGTTCTCGGCTCATCGGCAGTTGCGGTTATTCTTCACTTCACAGGCGCTATGGAAGTTCTTGACCCCGCAAAGCTGCAGGCATTCAAAGATGCCGCATGGGTTGGCGTTCCCTTCCAGTTCAAGGACACTGTTTTCGGTCTGTTCGCAGGCGATTTCGATAAAAACCTCCTTGTTTCCGCAGTTATCACAATTATGCCCATTTCACTTGCAACAATGGTTGAGCACATCGGTGATATTTCCGCTATAAGCTCCACCTGCAAGAAAAATTACATTGCTGATCCCGGCCTTCACAGAACACTTCTCGGCGACGGCCTTGCAACAACAATTGCTTCACTTTTCGGCGCTCCCGCAAACACAACCTACGGCGAAAATACAGGCGTGCTTTCACTCTCAAAGGTATTTGACCCCAGAGTTGTAAGAATTGCAGCTTACCTTGCAGTTCTTGTTTCATTCTCACCCAAGTTTGCAGCCCTCGTAAGCCTTATGCCAACGGCAACAATCGGCGGCGCATCCCTTGTTCTTTACGGCATGATTTCTGCAGTAGGCGTTCGCAATGTTGTTGAAAACAAGGTTAACTTTGAGAACACAAGAAATGTTATCATCGCTGCTCTCATTCTTGTTCTTTCAATCGGCATCAACTATGCAGGCGCAATCCAGATTCCCATCGGCTCCGTTACAATCAGCCTTTCGGGCCTTGCCGTAGGCGCACTTGTAGGTATTATTCTTAATGCAATCCTTCCCGGCAAGGATTATGAATTCGGCACCGATGAAAAAGGCGACACATCGGTTAACTTCAAAGTATAATTCTTTTTGAGTATCAAAAGGGCTGTCTCGGATTTGAGGCAGCCCTTTTATATCGTCTTATTCACCAAAAAAAAGCTCTGTTAACTGTGAATAATTCATAAAAAAATATTGCAGTATTGAAAAACTGTTAAGTATATGTTAATATATTTTTATATATTTTAGGATAGGAGAGATTCTATGGCTTCAGAATCAACCGCCAAGGTTGTTCAGGAGAAGGCACCAAGCGCCGTTCCCAAGGACAGACGCTATGTCGGCTCCAAAGAAACCTTTGCATACATACTCGACGATATAGCCCAGAGCTTTAACATCGGTAAGTATGACGACGTTTTCAGGATGAACATCCTGAAAATCGACCTTGTTCTTCAGTCGATTACAAACGGTATCATCAGCGTGTGGGATATTATCAACGATATTTTCCTTGCAGCAATCGTTGATAAAACACGTACCAGATGGGGTAAATTCAAGCCCTGGCTTGTAGTTTACGCTGTTCCCGGTGTTCTTCTGACTGTTATTTATTGGGCTCTGCCTATGTTTATGGGAACAGAAGGTATCGGCACCAACATTCCGCGATTTGCAATTTATCTGGTTCTTCAGATTTTCTCAAACCTTGCAACCTCATTGATTTCAATTGTACGTCAGGGTATGACTTCAACCATTACACCCAATATCATTGACCGTACAAGGCTGATTACTTCGGCAAACCTTCTTTCAGGCTTTGTTGAGAAGGCACCCGAAATCCTTATGGGCCTTCTTATTGATATTTATATCAACAGCCCTGCAAAGCAAGCACTTGAGCTTGTAAACCCCGAGATGTATCAGCTCGGTTATAACAGAATGTTCGTCATCGGCGGCGTTATAACCGCAGTTGTATCAGGTCTTTTCGCTCTCTTCTATGCCTTTGTTGCAAAAGAAAGAGTTATGCAGACGGTTGACCGTCCCAGCATTTTCAGCGGACTTAAATCAGTTGTTACCAACAAGCCCCTGCTTCTTATCACTCTTTCCGAGTTCCTCGGCGCATTCAGCCTTAACTCAGGCACAAACCTTTACTACATCGAAGTTCTCAACCTTGCATCAATGTCAACAATCGTTGGTATTCCTGGTGCGGTTGTTTCTCCCATCAGCTATTCATACGTTCCTTGGGCGCGTTCAAAGTTCTCAACAAAAGCTCTTTGGATTGCAGGCTCCCATGTTGACAGCGTTCTGATGCTGGGCGTATATGCTGCAGGTAAGTTTATCAATATCGGCGGCAAGAAGGGCTACGAAAGCCTTGCAGTTATGATTCCCGCATTTATGCTCCGCGAAACAATCTGGATGTTCTTCTGGGGTATCAGAAAGGTTATCCCCGAAGAAATGAGAAACGAAGCCATTGACTACGGCGAGTGGAAGAACGGCTTCAGGTCAGAAGGTATGACCGGCGTTGCCAAGGGTCTTATCACCAAGATGGTTGGCAGCGTTAAGGGCGTTATCCAGCCCCTTCTCTTCAAGGCATTTGGCTACGACCCCAGCAAAAACCAGGGCGCACAGACTCCCGAAGCACGCTATGCACTGTTCTTTATGTGCACACTTCTTCCCGTTGTTACGGGTATCCTCAGCATCATTCCTCAGCTCTTCTATGACCTTCAGGGCGAAAAGAGAGAAAGAATGTATATGGAGCTTCGTGAAAGACGTAAGGCAATCGCTGCAGAAGTTAAGGAATTTAACGACCATGCAGGCGAAGGCTCCGCAGAATAAAATATTCAAATCACTAATAACAGAGGCACCCTCCAAACGGAAGGTGCCTCTGCTTTTTCGGCACACGCCGGAATGCCGCATAATAACAAAAAACCGACCGATTGCAAAAACGCTTTCGGTCGGTTGATTTTTATTCAATTATTCTGCAAAGCCTGATTCAACGAGCTTGACAAGCTCTGTAACAGCCTGCTCCTCATCGGGTCCGCCTGCAATGATGCGGATAGCTGTGCCGCCCATAATGCCGAGGGAAAGAACACCGAGAAGGCTCTTTGCATTTACTCTGCGTTCCTCTTTTTCAACCCAGATTGATGACTTGAATTCGTTTGCCTTCTGAATGAAGAATGTTGCGGGACGAGCATGAAGGCCAACCTGATTCTGAACTGTAACATCTTTAACAAACATATCTATATCTCCCAAACTATAAATTTCTTATGATACTATTACATATTATATCATAAAACTTTGCTTCGTCAACATTTTTAAACACAGTTTTGACCTTCAATCAAATAATTTGGCTTGTCGGCCAAACCAAGGGCAAACAAAAATTTTTGTTTTGTTCAAATTGACGATAGACAAATTGATTTTTTGTTATACATCAACATATTTTAAGGCTTTTTTGCGGCTTTGCAAAAAATAAAAGCGAAAAGCAAGGTGTTGCAAGCCCTGCTTTTCGCAGTTTAACCAAATAATGTGTCAGTTAAGAACATAAATAACGATGTTTCTGTTGCCCCAATCGTAACACATATCCTCGTTATTCATATAAAGGTCAACATCGGTGTTGCCCATTGAAACGAATCCGCCCGTATCAGCTGCAACGCAGTAGCCGTAAACATAGCTGCCATCAGCAGAAACGATGTAAAGCTCGGTGCCATAGGGATATTCCTTGGGGTCAACGGCAATGTGGCCGGGCATGGGCTTCCTTCCTGATGCGGTTGCAGGGTCGCCGGTGTAAGCGGTTGCCTTTGCGCTAACCTTCTTTGTGTAGTTTACGGGAATTCCGTTTTCATCAAGTCTGAGGTCTGAGGGAACCTTAAGCTCGGAAATCGGTGCATCTGTATTTTTATAAGCTGAAAGTGTTTCCCTTGTTTTTGTTCCGACCTTTTTGATTTCATTAACGGGCTTCTTTGTAACAACTTCCTTGGAGAAAACAGTTTCCTCAAGCTGACCGTCCACATATTTTTCAATGTAGAAAACCTGCTTTTTGCCGTTAACGCCGGGAGTTACAATTTCGCTCTCGTCAACATACATATCATCACTTTTGATGATTTCGGTTTCATATTCAACGGTTTCTTCATCAATAACCGTTTCATATTTAACTCTTGCTATTTTGATTTTTGTGAAGCCTTTAAGCTCTGTGTCAAGCGAGGGAAAAACAACATCATCGTCGCCAATCTCAATGCCTGCCTTTTCAAGGGCATCGGCAACTGTGCCATGGGCAAGATAAGCCTTCTTTGTTTCTCCGTCAATTTCAATATTAACGGTGAATGCTCTTTTGATGAAAACCTGCATACCGTCAAATATATTGCTTGCTGTGTCTACGTTGATTTCATCCTTGTCGTCAATAACAATGCCCTTGCCCGAAAAAATGTCATTAACCGTATCGGAATAACCGATAAAATAGGAAACAACGCCGTTATCTTCAATTCTGATAACATTTGACCTGTTAATAACAATTGTTCCGCCCTCCTCGGCATTGAATTCCGAGGTGTCAAGAATGTCGTTGGGGCTGAGGATGAAACCTGCCTCTTTTACAATTTCACGGGGGCTGCCCGACCCGGCAGCTATGGTTACTGATTTTTCTCCGTCAACTACGGTAACCTGGGGATCGCCCGTCGCAGCGAAGGCCGTGATTGTTACCGAACAGACAAACAGAACTGCAACAACGGCAGTCAGGATTCTGAAAGCCTTGCTGCGCTTTCCGCTGTCTACGGATGCTGAATTTGTAATCATAATTCTCTCCTTATTTTGCGCATTAGTAGTTTTTTGGTAAAGCCTTTTAGGGGTCAAACCTCGATTTCCTTTTGCAACGGGTGTCATTATATTGACAATTTTCCGATTTGTCAAATTTTTTGAGAACATTTTTTTGTTGAACATGCACAAAGGTTTTTCCATTTTTTTACAATTATCCCCATTGAAGAATGGTTCAATAGCTTGATTTTTGTCATTTTATGGAAATTTTTTTGTAGAAAACATAAAAAGTTACAAATGGTTACAAAACCGTAAAAAATGGTTACATTTTTGCAAAATACAATAAAAGCAGGCATTTTTGTTCCGGTTTGATTCAGGATTAAAACGCCTGCAATGTTATTATTGGTTTATTTTTCCGCTTTTATACTATATGCCGGCAAGTCCAAAAAAAGAACAGGGGCACGGCCTGCAAAGCCATGCCCCATATATAGTATTATTAATATACATTATATACTGAACTTTTCTGCATCAAAAGGCTGAGCCTTATGGCCGTTTTCACGGTCAAAAAATGTAACCACTCCGCCGTCGTTGCCCTGAAGGGTGGTGTAAACTCCGTTATTATAAATAACTGCGGCGCCGTTATCAAGCGCAAGGCCGTGAAAAGAATTGCCCTTTACGGCATCGGCAAAAACCTGCCAATAATCACTTTCAAAATGGGGGCAATTGCAGAAAGGTAGCAGCCCAAGACAGTCCACAAACATAAACTCATGATTTTCGCCGCAGTCGTCATATCCCTGCTCAAACCAGCACATTGAGCCCGAACTGTAACCCGAAAGAATAACTCCCTTTTCATAGGCTTTTTTGAATATTTCATCTGCGCCCGTGGCCTTCCATGTATCCATGAGAAACTTCAGGTTGCCGCCGCCTGCATAAACAATATCTGCCGAAAGGATTTTATCCTCAATTTCAGCTTTGGTAAGGTTTTTATCCGTCAGCAAAAGTGCGGATACGCTGCAGCCAAGGCCGATAAAAAGCCTGAAAATATGCTCATCGCCGTCAATATCGTCAAACCCTGCCGTTGGCACAAAAAGCACTGACGGATTTTTCTTGCCTGCAAGAGAAACGATATGTTCAAAAATGGGCAGAACTTCATTGTCGCTGTATCTGCCGCCGCCGATTCCGATAATAATTCCCATGAAAATCACCTCTGCAATAAATAATACCATAAATCATTTCACTTGACAACCGCCCGATTTTGATTTACCATTTAATTGGTGATTAAAATGTATAAACAAAAACTTGCACTTGCCCTTAGCGGTCAGTTCGGCATACCCTATGAGGAGCAAATAATGCTTTTCAAGGCAACAGGCTTTGAGGGCTTTGCCATTGATGACAGCGGCAGAAACGCCGATGTTGCCGCACTTGCCTCAAAAGGCAGGGAAGAAGGCCTTTTTATTGATTACCTTCATGCACCCTTTAATAAATCAGATGATATGTGGGCAGAGGGTGAGCTTGGCGATATCGCACTGAAAGAGTTGATTGAATACACTGAGCTTTGCGCAAGGCTTGAAATCCCCGCCCTTGTTGCACACACATTTATAGGCTTTGACGAGCCTTACATACCCACACAAACCGGCATTGAGCGTTACGGCGCACTTGCAAGGCGTGCAGATGATTTGGGGGTTAAATTGGCCCTTGAAAACACAGAAGGCTTTGAATACCTTGATGCACTTATGAATGCATTAAAGGGTGAGAAATCCGTCGGCTTTTGCTGGGATTCGGGCCACGAGCTTTGCTACAACTACGGCAAAAACCTGCTTGAGCTTTACGGTGACAGGCTCATATGCACACACCTTAACGATAATCTGGGCATCCGTGACTTCGGCGGTAAAATAACATATATTGACGACCTGCACCTGCTGCCCTTTGACGGTATTCACGATTGGAACGAGGTTGCCCAAAGGCTTGCAAAATGCGGCTTTGACGGAAATATTACATTTGAACTGACAACAAAAAGCAAGCCAAACCGCCACGAAAACGATAAATACGCCGCAATGCCCATTGAGCAATATGTGGCAGAGGTTTACTGCAGGGCTTGCAGGGTTGCAACACTTGTTGAAAATGCAAAGGAGGCAGCAAAATGAGCAACGAAACAAAAATGACAAAAAAGCAAAACATAATTCAGATTATCAAATTTGCCCTTTTCTCCGCTTCGGCAGGCATAATTCAGATTGTTTCATTCACTCTTCTATTTGAAGTAATAGGGCTCAGCAACACGGTAAGCTACATTATATCCCTTACCCTTTCCGTGCTGTGGAATTTCACCTTCAACAGAAAATTCACCTTTAAATCGGCAGCAAACATTCCCGTTGCCATGCTTAAGGTTGCTCTTTTCTATTGTGTATTCGCTCCCCTATCAACCTGGTGGACCCATGAATTCACCCAAATGGGCATTAATGAATACATAATTGAAATAGGAACAATGGCGGTCAATCTTGTTACGGAATACCTCTACTGCCGCTTTGTAGTTTACAGAAATTCAATGAACACAAGAGAATAAAAAATAAACGGTGGGTTAACCCCACCGTTATTTTTATGCTATAAAGATTTTAAGAAGAATGCCCAGCATTGTCATAATTGCTTCGGCAACATCTTTTACTGATGTTACAATGTTATCAAAAACATTGCTGATTCTGCTCTGCACGGTAACCGTGCCGTAGCCGGGGATTGAGCCGTTATTATCTTCAACGCCGTCATCATCCGCAATGAATGCACAGATAAGAGGCGAAACAAGAGCCACAAGGAAATATTCAACCGCGCTGACTGGGCCGAGAATGCTTGTTGCCAGCTTTGTGATATCGGTAACGATTGAATCCGTTCCGAAAACGGAGAAAAGCTCATTTGCAGCCTTAAGGAGAACATCGTCTGCAATTGTTGCAAGGTCATCCTTAAGGAGAAGCGAAACAAGGCGAAGGAAAATTGTGATATCCCTGCTGTAAATATCATAAGGCTCGCTGCCTGCATAGTGCCACGACACAAGCTCTGTTACGATATCCCAACCGTTTTTATACTCACTGTCGGGGATTTCAAGGTTATATTCGGCTGCAAGCTCCTGAATTCCGCCCTCGCCGTAAAGAGGCTCTTCAAGGATTTTAACAAGGCCGCCAACTGCGGTTGCAACAAGGTCATAATAGAAAGCATCCTCTGCAATGCCCATTTCTTCCATTTTGAAGCCCTTGCCCAGACGGTACTGAACGCCAGCCTTAAGGAAGCCCTTTGCATAATCGTTAAGGCCTGCATTCATAAGATCAATCTGCTCCTGCGAAAAGCCTGCAGTTGTTGCAGCAAGAGCATCGGTATCAATTGAATCAATTGTTTTTGCCTCATATTTGATTTCATCGTCGGTTACGGTGAAATATCTGTACTGCAAGGGGTACATTGTAAGCGATGTTGTTGCAAAGTCATAGATAACGTTGCCGGAAGGGGTGGTGTAGGATGTTGCATCGCTGCAATGCTCATGACCCGAGAAAACCAGCTTTATGCCCCAATCCGCAAAGAGAGTTGCGGTTGTGTAATGGAATCTTACAATAAAGTTTCTGCTGAGGATTCTCTGCAAGGGAAGGTGGTCCAGAAGGTTATGATGCATCATAAGAATGGGATATTTGCCGTCTGCCTTTGCCTGATTTGCCTGCTCGTGAACCCATTCGATTTTCTCGGTCGTCATGCCGTCCTCGGTTGACTTTGTGGGGTCGCAGCTGTCAAGAGCAATAAGCCTGTATTTTGCATTAAGGTCGGCAGTGTATGAGCCTGTGCCCTCAAGGGTGGTAAGAGCCTCATTATAGCCGAAATCCGCATAAACTCTGATAAAATCGTCAATATCCGTTGCGCAATCAACGCCGTAATCGTGGTTACCGGGGATAACATAAACCGGCTTACCTGATTCAGCCTCAAACTTTGCGAGCTTTGCAGCAACATCAACATGCTCCTGATGGATTGACTTGCCGTTATCAACAAGGTCGCCGGGAATAAGCACAAATTCGCACTCATCATCGGCAGCGCACTGATTAAGGAATTCGTCAATAATAAGTCCGCTTTCATCTTCCATGGCGGCTCTGCGGTTTGCATACCAATAAATTTCATCGTCAATTACTCCCTCAAGTTCTTCTCTGGGAATATTGTAATGAAGGTCGGATGCAACAGCAAACTTCATTTCATCCTCCGCTGCAAAGGCGGTGAAGCCCACGGTGAGGGATGTTACAAGGATAACTGCTGAAAGTAAAACACTTAATGTTTTCTTCATTTTTACACCTCTTTTTAGAAATATAGATTAAATATACCATATATTAATACCGAATGCAAGGGACAATCTTTTAATTACACCCTTGAAAATTATGCAGGAAAAATGTAGAATAAAATTATAAAATGAAAAGGGAGTGTTTTTATGTCCAAAGCATCAAAACTCAAAAAGCAGGCAGAGCTTGCACAGAAACCCACAATCAAGCAGGCATTTCTCAATTTTATTGATGTGCTGACGGATAACAGAAATTTCTGCATGGCATGGCTTATTGCGGGCTTTATTTTCTTTACCGTTTACGGCTTTATTGACAACCCCGACCTTGCAAAAACCGCAAGCGTTATCGGCAAAACCCATCCCCGCCTTTTCATCTGGTGGGCAGTATTCTCGGGCGTTTCACTTTATCTCAACATTCAGTATCTTTACAAGCTCAATTCATTCAAGACGGAAAAACTTGCTAAATTCGGAAATATATGCACATATCTCGGCTTTTTCTGCATTTTTGCCTGCGTAAACATTCCGTCGGTTGAGCCCGAGGACGGCAAGCCTCTTCAGATGGCGGCTCATTGGTCAACCGCCCTGCTCTTTGCGGCATTCTTTGCAGCGGCAATCATTGCATTCCTGCTTTATAAGTCAATGCAAAAGAGCGTAAAACACCTCGTTATGCTTATTGTACTTGCTCTCACCCTTGTGCTTATGGTTGTTCTTCTTCTCATTTTCGGCAAAAGCGGCGGAATTGAGAGCATTCCCATGTGGGTTGCATACATAATCATCTTTATGCTCAACTACACCAAGCCCTTTCAGCCCGTAAAGGATTAATTTAGTGACAGCCGCAAGGGCTGTCACTGCAACACACCAAACAACACCCCGTGACATTCCGTCACGGGGTGTCAGTTATTTTATTCAGTTCTTCTCAACGCCGAGGGTTACCTTTTCGCCGTTGATATCCCATGCCTTGGCGTATGAGCCGCCTTCGGCTGTGATGATATCCGTTGCAAGAACATCGTGCTTGATTGTTTCTGCATTTGCAGCAAAGATTGCTTCAATCTTCTCGTTGCCGCTTACATAAATCTTAATTGTATCCATAACCTCAAAGCCTGCATCCTTGCGCATTGTCTGAATCTTTGAAATAAGCTCCCTTACGAAGCCTTCTTCAATAAGCTCGTCTGTGAGGTTGGTATCAAGAACAACGGTAACACCGTTTCCGCTTTCAGCCTGGAATCCTTCCTTCTGAACGGTTTCAATAAGAAGGTCCTCAACTGCAAGTGAAATTTCGGTATCGCCTGCGGTAAATGTAAGTGCGCCCTTTTCGTCAAGCTCTGCCTTTGCTGCGGAGCCGTCAAGAGATGAAAGATACTCTCTGATTGCGCCGAGGAGCTTGCCGTACTTGGGTCCGAGGGTCTTAAGCTGAGGCTTGAAGTTATATGAAACATAGCCCGATGAATCGGTTACAAATTCAAGAGTCTTAACATTAAGCTCATCCTCAACGATTTCGCAGTATTCGCCACCAAGAGCCTTGGGTGCACTTACGAAAATCTTGCCGAGAGGCTGTCTGTTCTTGATGTTTGCGGTGTTTCTTGCAGCTCTGCCCAGAACAACGATGTTAAGAACCTCATCCATTGAAGCCTCAAGCTCTGCATCAACAAGTGCCTTATCCGAAACAGGATAATCGCAAAGGTGAACGCTGATGGGAGCAGCCTTATCAACATTGCAAACAAGGTTGCGGTAGATATCCTCTGCCATGAAGGGAATCATGGGAGCAGCCAGCTTAACAACGGTTACAAGGGCAGTGTAAAGGGTCATATAAGCATTAATCTTATCCTGCTCAAGGCCCTGAGCCCAGAAGCGCTCTCTGCCGCGGCGCACATACCAGTTACTCATATCGTCAACAAAGCTCTGGAGTGCCTTTGCAGCCTCGGGAATTGCATAATTATCGAGGTAACCGTCAACGGTGTCAATCAGAGTGTTGAGCCTTGAAAGAAGCCACTTATCCATAATGGAGAGCTTGTCATAATCAAGGGTATGCTCTGTGGGGTTGAACTTATCGATGTTTGCATAGAGCACATAGAATGCATAGGTGTTCCAAAGAGTACCCATAAACTTGCGCTTGCCTTCAACAACTGCATTGTCGTGGAAGCGGTTGGGCAGCCAGGGTGCGGAGTTGGTGTAGAAATACCAACGGATTGCATCTGCACCATGCTTTGCAAGTGCATCAAAGGGGTCAACAGCGTTGCCCTTGGACTTTGACATCTTCTGGCCGTTTTCATCCTGAACAAGGCCGAGAACAATAACATTCTTATAAGGTGATTTGTCGAAAAGAAGGGTTGAAATCGCCATCAGCGAATAGAACCAGCCTCTTGTCTGGTCAACAGCCTCGGAGATAAATTCTGCGGGGAACTGCTGCTCAAAGAGGTCTTTATTCTCAAAGGGATAGTGGTGCTGAGCGAAGGGCATTGCGCCTGAATCGTACCAGCAGTCAATAACCTCTGGCACTCTCTTCATTTCGCCGCCGCACTTTTCGCACTTGATTGTAACATCGTCAATAAACGGTCTGTGAAGCTCAATATCATCGGGGCAGTTGCTGCTCATTGACTTAAGCTCCTCGATTGAGCCGATTGAATGTCTGTGGCCGCATTCGCACTCCCAGATGTTGAGGGGTGTGCCCCAATAACGGTTACGGCTGATGCCCCAATCCTGAATATTTTCAAGCCAGTCGCCGAAGCGGCCCTTGCCGATGCTTTCGGGAATCCAGTTAACGGTGTTGTTATTCTTAACAAGGTTATCCTTAACGGCGGTCATCTTGATGAACCATGATTCTCTTGCATAGTAGATGAGAGGAGTATCGCATCTCCAGCAGAAGGGATAATCGTGCTCAAACTTGGGCGCAGAGAACAGCTTGCCTTCCTTATCAAGGTCAACAAGGATTTTGGGGTCTGCATCCTTAACGAACATGCCTGCATAAGGTGTGTCCTCGGTCATATTACCCTTGCCGTCAACAAACTGAATGAAGGGAAGGTCATATGCCCTGCCAACCTTGGCGTCATCCTCACCGAATGCGGGAGCGATGTGAACGATACCCGTACCGTCGGACATTGTAACGTAATTATCAACTGTTACGAAATGAGCCTTTTTGCCCTGCTTTTCGGCAACCTTGCCTGCACATTCAAAGAGAGGCTCGTATTCCTTGCCTTCAAGGTCTGTGCCTACATAGGTTTCAAGGATTTCATAGGCTGCTACGCCGTTTTCCTTATCACCCAACGAGCCGAGAACGTTATCAAGCAGAGCCTTTGCCATATAATATGTGTAGCCGTCTGCAGCCTTAACCTTGCAGTAGGTTTCTTCGGGATTTACGCAAAGTGCGCAGTTTGAGGGCAGAGTCCAGGGGGTTGTTGTCCATGCAAGGAAATATGCATCCTCGCCGATAACCTTGAAGCGGACAACTGCCGAGCGCTCCTTAACTGCCTTGTAGCCCTGAGCAACCTCGTGGGATGAAAGGGGTGTTCCGCAGCGGGGGCAATAGGGAACAATCTTGAAGCCCTTATAAAGGAGACCTTTGTTCCAGATTTCCTTGAGTGACCACCAGATTGACTCAATGTAGCTGTTGTGATAGGTAACATAGGGATTATCCATATCGGCCCAGAAGCCTACCGTGCCGGAGAAATCCTCCCACATTCCCTTTTATTTCCAAACGCTTTCCTTACATCTGCCGATGAAAGGCTCAAGACCGTAGCCTTCAATCTGCTCCTTGCCGTTGATGCCAAGCTCTTTTTCGATTTCAAGCTCAACGGGGAGGCCGTGGGTATCCCAGCCGGCCTTACGGGGCACCATGTAGCCCTTCATTGTTCTGTATCTGGGAATCATATCCTTGATAACGCGGGTGAGAACATGGCCGATATGGGGCTTACCGTTGGCGGTGGGAGGGCCGTCATAGAAAGTGTATGTGGGGCAGCCCTTTCTCTCTTCAATGCTCTTTTCAAAAATCTGATTTTCCTTCCAGAAATCAAGCACAGCCTTTTCTCTGGTCACAAAATCAAAATTTGACGAAACCTTTTCGTACATTCTGCATTCCTCCGATATATTTTGAAAATTCTCTTACAAAAAAATAATCCCTGACCCAATCGGGACAAGGAACATCAAAAAGCACCTGCATAACCCGATCTTTATGCTTCCCGATAACGGCGGGAGTCCGTCAAAGCCTACTTAAACTTTCTTTGAAAAGTTTTTTCGGTTTGCGATTCGGGAGTGATATTCACTTTTGCGGCAAACGGCGGGTTTCCACTATCTCCGCCTCACTTGGAATGCGCTTGCAAATGCTACTGTCTCCGTCAATATCTTTATAGGTTAGGTATTAAATTTCATTCGTAATGAAGTATAACACACAGTTTTGGCATTGTCAACCATACATTAGTAATAAAATATAACGGGCTTCGGTGCTTGACCTGAAATAAAGTGTGTGTTAAAATTGATTGTATATCCTGCGAAAGGAGCTATTCCATGGTTAAAAAGATTCTTTGCATTGTTTTTGCCGCAGCAATCTGCTTTGCCTGCGCTGCGCCTGCATTTGCCGATAACGGCGGTTATTTCACCCCATTTACGGTAACCGTTGAAGCTCAGTCGGGCACCGTGCTTTATGACAGAGTGTGGAACAGCGACATGACCCAAAGCATTATGCGACCCATGGCTGTTTTTGTTCCCAACGGAACAAAGCTGACCGTTACGGGCGAGCGTGAGTTTGACGGCGAGGTTTACCTTGCGGTTGAATATAAGGATTTCAGTGCCTATGTTCAGCGCTCAAAGGTAACTCTTATGAGAGATTTTGTTGGCGAAGACCTTGCATTCCCGACCAAAGCCGAGCGCAAGGCTGCCGTAATCAACCAAAACGGCGTTGCACTTCGCAAGGGTCCTTCCCTTGCATACGGCGAGGCTCTTGAAAAAAATATTCCGTACGGCACCGTCCTTTCCTACACAATGACCAACAGCAAGCACGAAGCCTATGCTCAGTGGGCATACACGGAATACAAAGGCACCGCAGGCTGGATTTATATTTTTCAAAGCGGCGTTGAAGGAATTTATGACTGCGCACGCGTTCTTGACGATTCCCATGTTTACACGGGCACAGTTGAAATCCTGTCAGACGGCGCATTTCTGACGGAAACCGCCTATGCAGGCTCTGCAAAGGTTGCCGAAAATATCCCCGCGGGAACGGTTATGGATTTCAAATATTTTTATGAAAACCCCGATTATTCCGTCAGCGTTTTCGTTGAGTATAACGGAATCAAGGGCTGGCTACAAACAATGAACAAGGCATATAAGGTTGCCATGAGCGAAAAAGGCGGCGTTTATGTTCTGGCAGAAGAGGGAATGCCTCTTTACGAAAAGCCTTTTGACACAAGCGCAGAGGTCATTGCTACCCTGCCGAAAAACACCAACCTTTGTGTTGACAAGCAGTATTGGGATGCCGATATAACAAGCAGCGAAATAACCGTTGACCGCTGGATGCATGTCAGCTTCAACGGCATCGAGGGCTGGACCTGCAGCGCAAATGCATCGGATTATTGCTATATGAGCTCTGTTTATGACCTGAAGGTTAACGTCGCAGACGGGCTTTCCCTTTTTGCGGAGCAAAGCGAAAGCTCTCAGCAGTTAAAGGTTATCCCTAAGGATACGCTTGTGACCTGCGCTTATGAATTTGAAACAACGAAAAACGGCCAGAAGGCATACTGGTCATTTGTCAGCTGCAACGATGAATACGGCTGGATTTTTTCAACAGAGGATGAAGCCTCACTTGTTGAAGGCTCCGAAAAATATATTGATGCTCCCTTCGGAGCAAAGGAAATCAGCCGCCTCTTCGCAAGCAATGCACCGGAGCTGAAAGACGGCCTTTCCTCAGCGGCAATTATCCTCATAGCCTGCGGCGCAGCAGTTGCGGTTGCTGCAGTTATAACGATTGCGGTTGTTATCAAAAAGAAAAAGCCGAAATAAATCAGCGCCTGAATTTCAAATGAGATTCAGGCGTTTTTATTTGTTGCAAATCAGGCGGAAATATGTTATAATTTATTTAATTATGATTATGGAGGGATAAAACTTTGAAAATCATCAAATCAGCTTTGTTTTATATCTGGCAATTCACCTATGCCCTTGCGCAGAATATTATAGGTCTGATTATGCTGGCAATTTATAAATCAAAGGGCGCAAAAAGCGAATGGTATCACAATGCGCTGATAACTTATATTGACAAAAAGAACTTTGGCGGCGTTTCGCTGGGTATGTTCATTTTTATAAATGCAAAAAGAGAGGGCGACCACCTTCACGACACCAAAATACACGAATACGGTCACACCGTGCAATCGCTTATTCTTGGCCCCATATGGCTTTTTGTTATAGCAATCCCCTCCATGATATGGTGCAACGTGCCCTATTTCGTAAAAAAGCGCAAATATGACAACGTTTCATATTATTGGCTTTACTGCGAGGGCTGGGCAAACACCTGCGGCCTTTGGGCAACAAAAGAGCGCTTTAAAACTCCCGAACTGCTTAACAGAGGCAGATACGGCAAGCCCATCAACCCCAACAGAAGCAAGCGCAAGGACATCAAAGGCAGAAAGAGGAACAAATAATGAAAAAATATCTGAAAACAAGCGAATTGCTCTCGTTTTCAACTGCCGGCTTCGGCAGGAGCATGATTTACAATCTGATGTCAACATTCCTGCTGATTTTCTATACCGATGCAATGCATCTGAAATTCAGCGATGCAGGTATGATTATTCTCATCACCCGTATTTTTGATGCTTTCAACGATCCCGTAATGGGTATCATTGTTGACAAAACAAAAACTAAATTCGGCAAACTTCGCCCCTTCCTTCTTATTTCCCCTCCGCTGATTCTTGTTTCAACAATTTTGCTTTTCAATGTTCCCGAAACGGAAAATTATACCTTCAGGCTGGTTTATTCAGCTGCCACATACATTCTCTGGGCAGCATGTTTCACCGTTCAGGATGTTCCTTTCTGGGGAATGAGCGCAGTTGTTTCTCCTCTTGAAACAGAGAGAAACAAGCTTCTCTCAACCGCAAGAATTTTTTGCACAATCGGCGGAATCGTTCCCACTCTCCTCATTGACCCTCTCACCAAGGCATTCGGTCTTTCTTCAGGTTACCTGGCAGGCGCAATCATCATTTCAATTGCAGGCACAAGCCTTTCATGGCTTGCATTCTTCGGCACAAAAGAAAGACTTGAAGATAATAAGGAAAAAATCACCGTCAAGGAATATTTCCTTGCATACACCAAAAACAAGCCTCTCATTCTTGTTATAATTTCAAGCATTCTCGGTTCGGCAATGCTTATGGCACAGACCTCGGGCGCATATCTTGCAAATTATCTTTTCACTCCCTACAAAGAAAAGTTCCCCGTACAGACAGTTATGACCGTGGCAATCGGCGCGGGTATGATGGTTGCAATGGTTCTTATGCCTGTGCTCCGCAAAAAAATGTCGCTCAAATCCATCTATATTTCTTCGGCATTCTTCGGTGCGGTTGTTCACCTCATAATGTATTTTGTAGGATATTCGAATTTCTATCTTTTCCTCGGAATGCTTGTTTTTGCAGGTCTTCCTCTCGGTATTTTCAACGTTATCACTTATGCAATGATTGCCGACAGTGTTGACTATCTTGAATGGAAAACGGGCAGACGTGCCGAAGGCGCTTGCTTTGCATGCCAGACTTTCATCAGCAACCTTACTGCAGGCATTTCAAACTTCATTACCACACAGGTGCTTGAAATATTCAACTATGTTCAGCCTGTCAGAGAATACAACGAACTCGGCCAGCTCAAGGAAATCGTTCAGCAACAAAGCCCCGAGACCCTCGACGGTATGTTTATAATGGTAACGGTCATTCCCGCAATCAGCCTTGCACTTGCCGCAATCCCCATGTTCTTCAACGATTACAGCGGCAAAAAGAAAGAAAAAATCCAAAAAGAGCTTACGGAACGCAGGGAGAAAACAAATGTCAATTGAAAACGAATTTGATGCATTTTCCGAGGGCGTTGAGCCCGGCGGATTGCGCAACAGAACACAAATAAAAATACTCATCACCTTTATCGTCAGCAGAATCAGGGAGCCTCTGAGGGATACCATGATTATTGAGGCTTTGCAGATTCACGGGCTTGCCAACTATTTTGAGGTGAGTCAGGCCCTCGACGAACTGTTTGACAACGGAATTCTCACAACGGCAGAAGGCCTTGTTTACATAACTCCGAAAGGCTCTCTTTCCGTTGATGAGCTTTCGCAGGAGCTTCCCAAATCGGTTAAGGAAACCGCCCTTGCGGATGCCCTTAACCTTCAGCTTGTTGAAAAGCGGGAAAGCGAAAACACCGTTGAAATCAACAAAACAGAAAGAGGATATTTCGTCACCTGCAGGGTTACCCATAAAAATGATAACCTTATGGAGCTGACGGTCTATGCCGCCGACTATGAGCAGGCGGAGCATATAAAGCATAAATTCCTCAAAAATCCGTCCTATGTTTACTCAACTGTCATCACCTCATTATATATTTAAGGAGCAGAAAAATGCTTGAACATCTTAAACAAAAGGTATATGAAGCGAACCTTAAGCTGGTTGAATACAAGCTGGTGCTTTTCACATGGGGCAACGTTTCCGAAATCGACAAAGAAACAGGCCTTGTTGTAATCAAGCCTTCAGGCGTTGATTATGATAAAATGCGCCCCGAAGATATGGTTGTTATGAATCTTAACGGCGAAAAGGTTGAGGGCGAGCTTAACCCCTCATCGGACACCCCCACCCACCTTGAGCTTTACCGCCGCTTCCCCGATATCGGCGGCGTTGCGCATACCCACTCAACCTTTGCGGTTTCCTTTGCTCAGGCGGCAAACGATATCCCCTGCTACGGCACAACCCATGCAGATTTTGCCTATGGTTCAGTGCCCTGCACAAGGGATTTGACAAAAGATGAGATTGAGGGCGAATATGAGCTTAACACCGGAAAGGTTATTGCCGAATGCTTCGAAAGCCGCAGCATAGACTATAATGCCGTGCCTGCCGTGCTTGTGCGCTCTCACGGGCCTTTTACATGGGGCAAAAACGGCGATGCAGCCGCAAAGAATTCCGCAATCCTTGAAGAGGTTGCCAAAATGGCTTACCTGAGCAAAACAATGGAAGCTCCCGAGGCAAGCGCGGATATTCAGAAGAAGCATTATTTCAGAAAGCACGGAGCGGGCGCATACTACGGGCAGAAATAATTTCTTGACACAAGCTCCTTTTGAGTATAAAATAAAAATGTTAATATAAAATTTCAAAGGTGTGATTTTATGGCTAAATGTCCTAAATGCAACCGCAAATTACATATATGGAATGTTACGGCAGAATGCCCCGATTGCGGCGTTAACATTGCCAACTACGATTGGGAAAACAGACTTGAGCAGGATTCAATTCAGGCCGAAGCCGCATTTGCAAAGCTCCATGAAACAATGAGAAAATTCAAATTCTCATTTGTGGGCACAAAGCTGCGAATTGCAAGAATCCCCATCAGCGTTCTCCCCCTTTTCACATTCCTGCTTCCCCTTGGCACAATGGCGGTTTCAATCCCCTTCTGTGACGAAAAAATCACAATCAACGCCATAACTCTTGTTATGAACATCCTGAATTTTGATATTCTCGGAATTTTCAAGGCTCCCTCGTCGGAGATTATAGGCGATACGGCGCTGATGTTTATGCTTTCAATTCTTTTGGTTGTGCTTTCTGCACTTTCGCTGCTTGTGAGCCTCGTGTTCCTGCTGCTCAACTTCAGAAAGTTCAACAGCAAGGGTCTTTTCGGAACAAACCTTGTGGCAAGCATAATGATGTTTGCAAGCGCTTTCTGCTTTAATCAGTTCTCCGCAATGATGGAGGCAAGCACCCTTGCAGATGCAATTCAGTGCGGCCCAAGCTGGGGCGTATTCGTAAGCGGCGCAATCTTCCTTGTGTCATCAATCACAAACCTTATTGTTTCACTGCAAAAGGTTGAAATTCCTCCCGAAGAAAAAAAGGAAGAGGCCGAAAAAGCGGAGGAAGAAACAGTAAATGCATAAAAAATCAACCTGCACCGTCAAATGACAGTGCAGGTTTTTTGTTTTGCTTTTAGCATATTGATTTTTTAAATGTGATATGATATTATTACTGAAGTAAAATTAAACTTCCGCCCGTGGCGCAGTTGGATAACGCAGCAGATTCCGATTCTGAAGAACGGGGGTTCGAATCCCTTCGGGCGGGCCAAAGAAAAAAGACGGCAAAGGGAGGCACTTCATAAGGAAGTTGCCTCCCTTCTGCTTTTGTAGACAGTCGGAATGATTGAATTGTAAGGATTATCAATCTATTACGGAGGTTTACAAAATGTCTGGTTTTATTGAAGACTTTTATTATGGCAACATTGAACCGCAGGAATGCTGTTCGGAGTTAAAAAATGAATTAAAGAAGAAATTAAGAATTCTCACCGAAAAGGAAGAAGAACTCAATTCAAAGTTAAGCAGCGAAGAAAAAGCTTTGTTCGTAACTTACACAAATACATATAACGATTTTCTGACAGTTAGTATAACCGATGGTTTTATTTCTGGCTTTCGGCTTGGTGCAAAATTCACACACGACACATTTGTTACTGATTGAAAGGAGTTATGGTTATGAGCAAATCATCATTTGAACAAAACGGTGGCACATACAGAATGGTTGGTGATTACAGAATCCCCAACATCACATTACTTGCCGAAGCAAGTAAACCGCTCGGCGTATGGGGAATGAAACGCAAAGATTATCTTATGCATCATAAACGAATGCAGTTCAATATTATGCTTATGACAGGAACATTGTGGACTCATCTTGCAGAGGTTGATGAACAGGCATCAGATATGTTTTCTCGGCTGGTAGAACAGATGAAAGTTAATGATGGAATAACAGAGCAAGTCAAATCAGATAACCAAATGGAATGGGTTGCCCGTATGAATAACATTGAATCACGTGCAAGAGAGATTGTTAATCATGAGTTGATTTTTACAGCATAAAAATAGGATCAGGTGCAACGGGAATTACTCCTGCTGCACCTGATTTTCATTTTGTAAATCAACGATTATTCAATTATCCGAGAGCAACCATGCTGAAAACGAGTGCGAAAAGCGCAACTGTTTCGCAAAGACCGACAACGGTGATGTACTGCGAGAAGCCTTTTCCTGTTTCGGCAAGAGCATCTGCACCTGCGGCACCTGCTTTACCCTGAACAACAGCTGAAACTGCCATTGCAACGCCCGATGCTATGCCGAGACCGAAGAGAAATGCAGGGTCTGCGGTTGATGAGCTCATCTGCTGCATAAGAAGGAAGCCGTAGATGGTCTGTGTGAGAGGTGCACCTGCAAAAACGGTGAGAATGAAAGGTGCAGCCTTATTGCTCATATAGCACTTTTTCCATGCGCCGATTGATGCCTGACCTGCAATGCCGATGCCGATTGCAGAACCTGTTGCGGCAATGCCCATTGCCAGAGCTGTTGCTAATAATCCTAAATTCATAATGATTCTCCTTAATTTTCAATTTGTTCTTCAAAAGGTTTGAATTTATGCCCGCTCCAGGACATATCAAGATGCGATGAGAATTCCAGGGTGTTAAGTCTTATTCCGTGAACTATAACGGACAGAACATTCAGTATCATATTAAGTCCGTGACCGAACACAAGGAGTACAATCGCAATTATCATAAACATAAAGTTGCCGAGCAAGGGTCCTGCAAGCTCATTGACGGTTGCGGATATTGCCGCACCTGCAAGACCAACCGCCCAAAGTCGGATATACGAAACTATATCCGAGAAAACATTGACAACGCCGAGCAGAACAGAAACGATATTCTTAAGGCTTTCAAGTATTGACTTGATAATGTTTCCTTCATAGTTTGAGAATACAAAGCTCATCACAAAGCCTGCAATAACAAGAACAAGTGCAGCCGTGCCGACGGGAACACCGCCTAAAACAAGCCCGAAGCTGAACACTTCGGCATTGACAACGAAGCTGAGCACCACATAAAAGATACCGACAAGCTGCATTATTGAGCCGATATCGCCGAGAATTTTAATTGATTTTCTGTTTCTTGCGGCGACCTTGATGTGCGCCACGGTCAACTGAACAAGAGCCAACGAGAAGCAGAATATCTGCAGGTTCTGTGCAGTTGTGAGTCCGTATTCACCGTTTGTCCATGGCGGATACCAGATTCTTTCGGCATAAACATTGGAAATAACGGGTATCGACAGCTTCTGAAGCCATTCGGGCAGCTGTTCGGGAGAAAGACCGAACCATGTGCAGGTAAGAGTACCCCAAAGAATTGTTGACAGACCGAAAAGACCGATAAGCAAAAATGCAGGGGAAACTTTTTTCTTTGCTGCAACAGATTTTGCAATAAGGATTCCTATAACGGCAGAGATAAGAAGTCCGTAGCCACCGTCGCCGAAGATAATTCCGAAGAAAATGAGGATAAATCCCAAAAACCAACCCGAAATGTCATATTCAAAATATCCGGGCACTGTGCCGAGAAAGTCGGTCAGCGGATAAATAAGGCTTACGAATTTGTTGTTTTTCAGCTTGGTGGGAACATTATCTTCTTCGGTGGGTTCTTCAACGAGCAGACCCCACGAGTTCTCTTTAGCGGTCTTTTTGAGACATTCAAGATTTTCTTCTTCAACATAGCCTGTGAAGTATGAAACGGTTATATCAGACAGACTTTCGTTTGACATACCCGTTGCATAAACCTCGAATTCAATCTCTTTTTCGCAGGCTTTGATTGCTTTCTTTATGCTGTCGGCACAGCCTGCAAAGGATGAAATCTTTTCATCAATCTCTTTGATGCGATTATTTAAATTTTCAGCTTTTTGCCTTATTTCAGTCGTTGATGCTGCGGGCATTTCAAAATTGTATGCCTTTAATGAATCAACAACCTCCGACTCTCCTTCAATTCCCGATTTAATCATCAAGAATTTTACGGAAGATTTTGTTTTCTCAAGTGCCAGGGTTTTTACGCTTTCACCGAGATTCTCGTATTCGGATTTCGGCATTTCATAAAGCGAAATGTCAATGCCTTTTTCGGCTAAAGCATAAAGCTTTTCGGGGTAAAGCTCTCCCCAATCCGAAAGTCGGTCAAGCTCTGCGGCCAGAGTGATTTTTTCAGCCGAACAAAGTTTTTTTTCATCCTCAAGAGCAACGATTTCTTTTGATATGTCTGTTGCCTGCTGAATATCAATGCTCTGAAGCTTTGTCTTTTTATTTTTCTTTTCCGATATGCTGAAAAGCGCACTTTCAAGCAAAGCAACTCTTTCTTTGAGTTCTTCAAGCTTTTTGCCGGAGCCTTCAACCGATTCGATGTGAAGAATACCGAGCTTGCGAAGCTTTTTGAGTGTTTCTGATTTTTTATCTCCCATAATTATGAGAGAAACTTTTTTCATAGGCACAATCATAATGAGCACACCTCCGTTTCGGAAGATGTTTCGTTTCGTGCCGCAATTTTGCGCTTTGAAATCTTTGAACGGACAACGGCACTTACCTGCTGGTCCGCCATATAAATCGATATTTTTTTGATGTTTTCCTCTGTTTCGGGGATTTTTACCTTTTCAAACAGGTTGACTCTCTGTGAGGTTGCAAGAAGCTCTGTTTCTAAAAGTCTGACCTGCTCATCCAACACTTCCGCTTCAAGGTCAAGCGACATTGCCATTTCCATATGGTTTGCGGCAATATCAACCCAGAGCGGAGTTTCGTATAAATCATAATCTCCTCGGGAGAAATCCGCACCCTCATAGACGGGAATAGTAACACCCGCAATATTACCGCAGTTCTTACGGATATTGCTGACAGAAATTATTCCGTCGGGGAAAGCGACTGTTTCGCTGAAAACGGCAATCCAGGAGCCAAATCCTTTTTCAAGGTCTTCTCTCTCTCTTCTTACCGCTTCGGCTTTTGCTTCAATGGTGCGTATTTCAGCCTGAAGCTGCTGTTTTTTGAGTGTCAGAGTAGGCAAATATCTCCGATACATTTTGAGGGCATCTTTCTGTATCTTCAACTCATTTTTAGTCAGTTTGATTTTTGCCACTTTAAACCTCCTTATCTGACGGGCCAGAACTCGTCTGTAAGGTCGGATTTAATGCCTGTTTCATCCTTTTCAAAGCATTCTGCAAGGATTTTCCAGCCGAGGTCAAGCGCTTCTTCAAGAGAAAGGTTGACTGACAAATCCATAAGCTTGTTTTCAAAAAGCTGACCGTATTTAAGGAGTTTATCATCCCAGCGTGTCATGGCAAAGCCCATATTCTTCTTTTCCAATGTTTCCTTATAGGATGAATACATACGGATCATTGCATCCATGAGAGCACGGTGGTCTTTACGGGTTTTGCCATTAACATTCTGCTTGAGTCGTGAAAGTGAGCCGAAAGGTTCAATACGTCCACCCTTGAGATAATACTGGCCTTCGGTAATATAGCCTGTGTTATCGGGAACGGGATGAGTTACGTCATCGCCGGGCATTGTGGTGACCGCAAGAACGGTAACGGAGCCCGAATCAGCAAAATCAACTGCCTTTTCATAACGTGATGCAAGCTGTGAATAGAGGTCACCGGGATAGCCGCGGTTAGAGGGAACCTGTTCCTGAGTGATGGCGATTTCTTTCATTGCATCTGCAAAGTTGGTCATATCGGTAAGAAGCACAAGCACGTCTTTATTCTGCAATGCAAACTGCTCTGCAACCGCAAGCGCCATATCGGGAATCATCATGCATTCAACGGTCGGATCGGATGCCGTATGAATGAACATAACCGTCTTGCTAAGAGCTCCGCCGTTTGAAAGTTCTTCTTTGAAATAAAGAAAATCGTCATATTTAAGTCCCATACCGCCAAGCACAATAACATCCGCTTCAGCCTGAAGGGCAATTCTTGCAAGAAGCTGATTATACGGTTCACCCGAAATTGAAAAAATCGGGAGCTTCTGCGAAACAACAAGAGTGTTGAACATATCAATCATCGGAATGTTGGTACGCATCATACGGTTTGCGAGAATACGTTTTGTGGGGTTGACGGACGGTCCGCCGATGGGCTTCATGTTATCGGTAAGTGCGGGACCTTTATCTCTCGGTTCACCCGAGCCGTTGAAGATTCTGCCGAGCAAATCTTCGCTGAATGAAACACGCATTTCGTGACCTAAAAAGCGGACCTCATCACCCGTTGAAACGCCCTGACCACCTGCAAAAACCTGAAGAGAAACAATATTGCCGTCAATTTTATTGACCTGTGCAAGTGATTTACCGAATCGGGTGTTTATCTGTGCAAGCTCATTGTATCGCACGCCTTCTGCTCTGACGGTGATAACGTTGCCCGTGATGGATTCAATTCTGTTAAATACTTTATTCATTATCACTCACCGTCCTTTAACAAAAACTCTGCCTCTCGGTTTGTTTTACCCTGACCGTCGGCATACATTGCATCGATTTCGCTCTCTGCCTTTACAAAAGCTTCGCTTTCAAATTCCGTGTAGTTCCAGTCGATGAATTTCTGACGCATACGGTTGAAAAAGCTTCTTGCATCATCTTTATTGTCAAGTGCATATTCACTGCCGATAACATATATCAGCTTGTCCGTTACATAACGCTGACGGTCTTTGCCGCAGTCGGCATCAACCGGGTCAAATGAATTTTGCTGAAGATAAACGGAATCAAGCATTTCCGATTTGAGATAAGTTATATAATCCTCAAGACTTGTGCCTTCTTCGCCGACAACCTTCATCATCGAGCCGATTTCATCGCCGTGAAGAAGAATATTTTTACAGAAACCCGATTTTGCGGAATCTGTAACGGTTTTATATTTTGACCACGAAATAAGCGGGTCGATTGCGGGATATTTTCTTGCGTCAGAGCGTTCACGGGATAAACCGTGGAATGCACCGACAACCTTGAGAGTTGCCTGGGTTACGGGCTCTTCAAAGTTACCGCCTGCGGGAGAAACTGTACCGCCGATTGTAACGGAGCCTGTGCTTCCGTTGGGTAAACGGACATAACCTGCTCTTTCATAGAAAGCGGCGATATATGACTCAAGATATGCGGGGAAAGCTTCTTCACCCGGAATCTCTTCAAGTCTGCCCGACATTTCTCTGAGTGCCTGCGCCCAGCGTGATGTTGAATCGGCAAGAAGAAGAACATTAAGACCCATCTGACGGTAATACTCGGCAAGAGTTACCGAGGTATAAACCGACGCTTCACGGGATGCAACAGGCATTGACGAAGTGTTGCAGATAATTATGGTGCGTTCCATAAGTGAACGGCCCGTTTTCGGGTCAGTAAGCTCGGGGAATTCGGTTAAGGTTTCAACAACTTCACCTGCACGTTCACCGCAGGCAGCGATGATAACGATATCAACATCCGCATATTTTGATGTAGTATGCTGCAAAACGGTTTTACCTGCGCCGAAGGGACCGGGGGTACAGTAAGTTCCGCCCTTTGCAACGGGGAAGAATGAGTCGATAAGGCGCACCTTTGTTTCCATTGTTTCAACGGGTGCAAGTCTTTCGCTGTAGCATTTTACCGCACGCTTAACGGGCCATTTAAATGACATCGAAACAGGGATTTCTCTGCCTCGTTCATCAGCTATAACCGCAACTGTTTCGTTTACGGTGTATTCACCTTTTTCTGCGATTGATTTCAGGGTGTAGTTGCCGAGAAGATAAAACGGAACAAAGATTTTATGAGTAAAAGGTCCTTCGGGAACAGTACCTATATATTCTCCTGCACGCAGAGTGTCACCGATTTTTGCTGTGGGAGTAAAGTCCCATTTCTTTTCGGCGTTAAGTCCGTCGGCATAAATTCCTCTTTCAAGGAACCAGCCTGCCTGCTCAGCTAAAATAGGCAGCGGATTTTGAAGGCCGTCATAAACCTGTCCGAGAAGACCCGGTCCGAGCTGAGCAGAAAGCATATCGCCCGTAAATTCAACTTCATCGCCGCATTTGATGCCATTTGTCATTTCATAAACCTGTATCTGTGCGATGTCACCCCGGATACGGATAACCTCGCTTTTGAGTTTTGTATTGTCAACATTAACGAAGCAAATTTCGTTCATCGAAACATTGCCGTCAAACCTTACGGACACAAGGTTACCGTTAATGCTTACTACCTTACCTTTGTTTTCGGTCATTGTATAACCTCCGATCTGTCCCCATACATAATGGAGTTATAGATATTTCTGTATGCAGATTCTCCGCTTTCCGAATCAAATTTTCTTAAACGCTCAATAAGTTTCAGCTTCAATCCATAATAAAATACGAATTCTTCCGAAAACGAATCCATAGGTCTGAGTGTTTCAAGAAAGTCAAGACGATAGCGATTGAGAAATTTTTCTGCTTCCATAGGACTTTCAATTTCAACGGCTGTGCGTGCCGCCTGTAAAAGTTCCGCAGGAAACGATTGAGTTTCAGTATCAAAATGCTTATTCATTTTGTCTGCACGAAGTTTTGCAAGTGCAAGACGCAGACTTCTCTCGCCCTCATTCCATTTTTCAATCAATACAGATGATGTTTTTACGGGATTCCTCGGCGGAATGAGAGTTAGTTTCTCTAATTCGCCCTGCGTTTTTTTGCTGAGAAATCGCTGACAAAGTTCAGCAAATCGCTCTGATGTTATGGAAAGAGACGTGTTTTCGTTAATTCCGTCAAGTGACGGTAATTGAGATATCAGATAATATTCAGCCATAATTATTCAGCCTCTTTCAGAAGTGCGGCAACCTTGGGGCTGAGATAGTTTGACAACATATCGGTAACAGCCTCGGCAGAATAATCATAATAAACCGCACCGTTATTGACTGCAATGCGGAAACCGCCGTCAAAATTATCGTTTGCTTTAAGGGTAACGCCGCCGAGCATTTTTTCTTTAAGTTCTGAAAGAAGTGATTTTTCAAGCTTTGCAAGGTCACTGCTGTTAAGAACAACAGCAATATCATCCGCTTCGGGTTTGCTTGTCCAATTTTCAACGGCACAAATGATAAGCTTTGCAAAAGCATCTGATGAATAAACAGCATTTACATTGCCGCTCACAAACGCTTTAAGCTCTCTCGTTACGCTCTCTCTGAACGAAATAAGCAGGTTTCTTCCGGCTTGACGAAGTGCATCTTCGCCCGATTTAACGGTTTTTTCATTTTCACTTTTTGCATCGGCTATAATCTTATCTGCCTGCGCCTGTGCATCGGAGATGATTTTTTCAGCCTCTGCTTTTGCAGATTTAAGTATAGCTTCAGCTTGAGTCTCAGCCGCATCCACACCGTCTTTTTTTATCTGCTCAATAAGTTCCTGAAGTTGAATTTCCATATGCAGTCTCCTTTTATGATAATGTATATTTTTCGCGTTTTCCTTCAAAAAAACATAAAGGAACCAACATCCTCTGCAGTCAGCTGGTTCCCTTAAAAACTATACTTAACTATTACAATGTATTATAGCACACTTTGCTTTTTTGTCAAGAATTTTCTGTGGGGTATTAAGGGTGAGACCCCTTAATTACGGATTTGTACGTTCAAATCCATTGCTCGTTAAGACAAATGCCACAAATTACTATTTATATTTCGGATGTTGATTTTTCGTTGTATGTTTTGCAAATTAAAAAGGTAATTCGGGCAAAGTTCAGCTTGCGGTTTTCATCGGAATACCGTTTTCATCTGCAGAGAAAACAGAATCCGTTGCGCCGTCATAGACAGAAAGCAGAAGATTATCAGGGTCTGTCGGCAAGGCAAAAACATTATTACCTCTGTAAAGCAGTCCCATATCCGTTTCGCTGACCTGTTTGATTTCACCGTTTTTAAGGCTGAATACGCACAGAATCATCTGTCGGTCTTCCTCTTCGCTTTCCTCGCTGAAAACATAGAGGAAGCTGTCGCCGTCTGCGGTTTTGACATAATACGGATTCAGGTCATAGGAAAACCAATCTACCTCATAGTTTGAGTTTTCCGAACTTATTCCGAGCGTGTAATAATATCTGCCGTCATGGTCGTAGTTACCCGAAACGGTAAGCTCATCTGCACGTTTGTCACCTGTAAGGTCGGTAAAGAACGGTACTGACAAAGGCATACCTACTATATAGGAGTTCGGCACGGCAGTATATTTTTCTTTGAACAAATCGGGATACTCTGCAAAGGTAACCGTTGCAGTCTGAATGCCGAAATTCGTGGGAGCAACAGCGCCCGGCTCGAAATAAAAGGTTATGCCGTTATATTCAAGCACCCATGTGATATCTTCTTCGGGAGTGTTCTTAAAATAATCGGGAATGGCGGTTTCAACATCAGAGTCACCTTGAAAAATACGGCTTGTAACTTCTTTTTCAACGATTGACGGAAGCTTTGCAATATCCGTCACAACATCGGAAAGAGCAAGCAGTTTTCCGCTTTCTGTGTCGTAATTAAGGCAGTTGAATGCCCTGTCAGTTTCCGAATTGTAATCTTCAACAATACTGACTGCAACACTGTCGGCACGGCGTACCTGAACATCAAGAGTTGAAACATAGGTTGAAAAAGCTTCGCTGTCATTCAAAAATTCTTCGGTAGCAGTAACGATGAAATTATCCTTTTCTTCTTCCATTGCTCTTTTTCTCATCACGGAAGTTTCCGTGAGAGCATTTGCCAGAAGCGGATATTTTTCCTCCATTGATTTATCAAGGGTAACATCCGTATATTCGCTTCTCACAAGCATAGTAGGATAATCTTCATACCATTCATAATGAGAAATATATTCTTTGTTGAGTGAAAGAACGGTTATTTCTTCACTTGTTTCATTTCCGGCAGTCTGTGTTGTTTCATTTGGAGTAACCTCCTGCGGAGAATCTTCTCCGCAAGAGGTAAAAGCAACCATAAAACACAAAACCAGTAATATGCCTATAATTCTTTTCAGCTTATCCATTAACATCATCAAAATCCTTTGACGATGAACGCAACAACCTCAGTTGCCGAACGGTCTTCACGTTCATCTGTCATAATTGTAATAATGCTTCCGTCACCAAGAACAGCAGAATCGCAGAACCACGGATAATTTGTGGAGAAAATATCTCCGTCAGAAATCTCTGCAATGAAATTGCCGCTGTTATCCCAGAGAAGAACATCTCTCATATTGCCGTCAAAGGCTATATAACCGTTTGCGGTCTGAGTTACAAAAGTAACGCTGCCGAGTCCTTCACCTTCTGCATCGCAGAGAGTTTTCTGAAGAACACCGTCTTTGTTATAAATGAAAACCTTGTGTCCGCTGTCGTCAGCCGCATTTGCACAGACATAAATATTGTTTTCATCAACGCAGAGCTGCATTATTGTATCTGCTTCTTTGAAAGTTACGGGAGTTGAGGTGTATGTATTTCCGCTGAATGTAACAATCGCACATTCGTTGGAAGTGAAGAAATTAACACCCCAAGCGCCTGATGGATGAATTGCGAGGTTATCAATGTCTTCGTATGTTGCAACTGTTTTGCCGTCTTTGATGCAGAGAATGTCATTCATCGAACCGCTGACCCAGAGCGTACCGTCTGCTGTTGCTTCAATTCTGTCATAATCGTCTTCGGGAAGCTCGATTTTGTTAACAAAAGCAAGAGTTGTACCGTCATAGTGACATTCGCTCAGTTCGCCGTCAACAAGAACATATACTCTGTCACCGATTGCGGCAACTGAATGGTCAAAGGTTTCAAAGGTTGTAACGGGTGCTTCAAAGGGAACGAATGTTGATGTAACGGTAAACGAACCCGCATTTACGCTTGCAGCATCTGCCGAGAATCTTTCACCTTCCCACTCCCAAGGACCGTCTTCATTACCGATATCCTCAAGCTTGAAGGTTATGCCGTCAAGGAGAGCCTGAATACGGCTGTCGTTGATGTCGGTTGCATCAAACTCAACGTAAACCGATGCGTTTGCGTTTTCAACACGGTTGAAATAGACAAGTGTGTCATCGCCGTCGTCATACTTAAGAAGATCAACGCCGCCAACTTTTACGGTTTCATAAGCGTTGTTTTCCTTGTACTCATACTGATTAAAGCCGTAATATACAAGGTCCTCACGGAAATCGTAGGGCTCGTCAATCTCAACGCTGATTGTTGCCTCAACTAAATAATATTCGCTATCCTCGGGGTCGAGAATCTGAAGAACAGCTTTGGAGTATTCCTCTTCATTCTTGAAGTCATCTTCAATGTTTATCCAGTCGCCGCCGAAATCAACGGTAAAGAGCGTTGCTTCAATAGCTGCATCGGAATTGGCAGACGGCTGTTTTGTGGTGTCGGGGTTTTCGGGAGTATCTTCACCGCAAGCGGCAAAGGAAAACAACATTGCAAGTGCGAGAAGAACTGCAAGTAATTTTTTCATAGCGTAATATCTCCTTTGTTTTATTTTATGCCCAGGGGTCTTCCTCTACGGGCACACGGATATCCTCAAGGCACTGGATTTCAACCAAGAACCACTGGCCTGTTGAGGGCTTTCTGCGCAGCTTCACAGGTCTGGGGTTATCTGCACCGCCGCTCTGAACATAAAGCGTTGCCCAATCAGCATTATCGAAGGAATAAGGATTTTCGATAACGGTAATTTTATAGGGCGCGTTGGGCTTATAGCTGTTCTGCGGAATCGCACCGTCAAAATATGAACGAGCCTTATAGCCTTCCGAGCCGAGATGCTCTTTGATAAACTGCTTTTCAAAGCCGCTGACTTCTGCAGGACCTTTTAAGAAGTTGAGCATTTCAATTGTTGCGTCGGGATTGTGCTCATAGTTACACAAAGCCGCAAGAGTGAGTGCTGTTGTTTTGAAGGCGGAATCAAGGCTTGCCTCGGGCAGAGCTTTAAGCTCGGCAACATTTGTCGGAAGTGAAGCAAAGGTAAAGGTTTCGGTGTGGTTTCTGCCCTTGCCTACTGACTGCACGGCATTGTTCACCGCTTTGTTAATGCTCTGCGAAACCTCTCTTTTAAGTGCGGATTCTGCCTGTCTTTTGAGTGAATCAAAAAATCCCATTGGTAATGCCTCCTATTCTTTGATAAATCTGTAATTCATAAAGGTAAAATATCCGCTTTCGTCAAGCGCCTTTACCCATGTTTGAGCTTCTTCGTCAAAAACCTCACCTTTAATTTCGGTATCATACCACAGCTCACCGTCACGCAGTTCCCACTGCATTGGTGAATCGGCAATCATGCCGTCAACAAGAGTGAAATATCCCGCCGCAACCGCTTTGTCAACTTCAGCCTGAGACACGCCTTCGGGTAGGGGCATCAGCATATACATTTTGCCGTCGTCGCATATTTTAATCTGCATACCGATAATCTTTTTGCGTTCCTTCATTTCTTCGTCAACGGCATCCTTGTCTGTTTCGTCTATGTAAAGCATAGGTGAAGCAAGATACCCTTCTGCCGTCAGATAATCAAGTTCGTCATTATCGTTGAATACGCCTATTGAATGAAATTTCCATTTGCCGATAAAATCCATATTTTTCCTCCAAACCTAATTATTCTTGTTTTCAGTTTGCTTCGGCTTTTCTCTGCGTTCGACGTTGTTATAAAGGAAATTGTCCGCACTTCCCGTTATAACCATGCTGCCCGGTCGGGTATAGACGGTTGCATTTTCCTGCATTTTTACCGACTTGTTTTTTGAGGCTATGCCGTTAATGATAAGAAAACCGACAAGCAGACCTATCAGTAGCGAAACGGGAAGCCATATAATCGAAACGCCGTCCTTTTCTTCGCTTGCGCCTATTGTATCAGTATCGTTATTCAAAGGCTCTCCGTCATAAACATAACCACCCGAATAGCCGTTTTCAAGATATTCTTCCGCGAGCTCATAGCAGGCATAAATTCCGCCATAATAGCTTTCGTTCAAATCATAGGCATCAATCATACTGTCAACGGCGGCATCGCTGAAATATTCATCTGCGTTGCCCGAAGTGAATACGGAAAATGTTTTGTTCCAATCGTCGTGAACGAGAATTATTCCGTTTTCGTTATCTGTGTAATCGCCATAGGTTCCCGAAGAAAATTCATCGGCAGTTACGTCGCCCGTACCTTCGGTTATGCAGAAAAGTACGGTAATGCCGTAAGCTGACTCGAGCTTTTCGGCAAACGAATCGAGCTCTTCAATTTCACTTGAAGATAACTTATCGGCGTAGTCAATTACATACTGCTGCGTATATGCAGATGCAGAGAATACGAATGAAGTACAAATCAGAGCTGCAATAATTATTGCAAAAATCTTTTTAGTCATATTTTCCGCACCTCCTTAAAGCAGCTCTATCAGCCACATAAGGCCGTAAATTACTGCGCCTATGCCAGCACCGAGTAAAAGCGAAGCCTTTGTGACGGCTTTTTTATCGGTGGGAATATTGCCGACGAATTTGCCCGTCTGTCCGTTCATTGCAAAGGTGAAATTCTCACCGTTCCACTTTGTGTTGAGGAGCCATACGGGATAGAGTGCGTATTTATAAATACCGTTTGCAACGTTCATATTTGCGCCCTGGTTTTCAACCTCGTCATATCCCTTTACGGTTTCTTTAAACGAATCAATTATGCTCTGCCTGATTCTTTCATTGGCTCTTGGCATACTTTCTTCGGCTGTGACATCGTATTTGTCCGCAAGATAGCCTGCGAGATAAGCGGTGTTGAAATCAACAGCCTGCGACAAATCAAAGGGCTCAACAGATTCCATAAGGTCGTCGGGCATTTTGGTTGAGCCGTCAACGGGAATGTTGTCAAAGCCTATATTGCCGCTTCTGTAAATATCAAAATACGAGGTTTCGGTGTATTCGTAATTTTCGTCCGACCAGGTCTTTACCTTTTTGGCTTTATAGTTTGCGTTGCCGATTGCATCGCAGGTAAAGAGCCAATGAGGTACATATACACCCTTGATTTCTTCAAGGCGGTTATCGGTAAGGAATGATTTCGGCACAAATTTTTTGGTTGAGATATGTTTTTTGAGTGCTTCCTTTGCCGCTTTCTTATCGAGCTTGAAAGGAATTACAAGGTCAGGCTTCAATGCGCCCGAAAACTGTCCCTTCATAACAACCTGATTGCCGCAGTAAGGACAGGTTGTTGCACCCGTTGTTGTGTCAGCAACAATTTCACCGCCGCAGGAATTGCAGGCATAAACGTTTATACCGTCTGTTTCGCCTGCTCCCCACTGTGCACCCTGCGAATTCCAGTTGATTTGCTCAACCTGATTTGATGTATCTTCGGGCATTGCGGTAATATCAAACTCGGTGTCGCAGTAAGGGCATTTCAACCTTTGTGCACCGGTGTTGAACTCAACGGCACCGCCGCAGCACGGACATTTCTGTTCAAGAATTGTTGACAAGGTTAATCATCTCCTTGCTTATACTGTTTAATGATTTCTAAAATTTCATCAAAGATTTTTTCGCCGCCGTCGGGTAATTCAAGGCCTGTGTTGAAGCTGTAGTATTCTTTTTCTGAAAAAGTCAAAGCAATTTCATCTGTTGCGCCGTCAAGAATAACTGTTTTGCTGTGTTTGAGCTTGCCCCAACGGAGAACGCCGTACTCGTTACAGATTTCACGGATATCCTCAATCGCTTTGGCATCTATCTGATATTCCGTTGTTACATCCTCTTTATCTGTTCCTACGGGATAACGGTAATGATATTTCAGCCAAACCTCGCCGTTATCTTTTAGAAAGATTTGCGCCTGTGTCAATTCACCGTTCATACCGCCGCCAGATTCATAGCGGCAAGAGGTTATTGTATCGGTCAGAGAAAACACCATACCGTTTTTATCCGGTACATAGAACTTGGTTTTGTAATACCAAACGCCTGCCGCAACAGCAGAAATCAAAACAACCACCGAAACTATGATTATCACAGCCTTCATTTTGTTCATTACTGTTTAGGTGTGCCGCAGAACGCACAGAACCTGCCGCCGTCGTTATTTGCCTGACATGAGGGACATACCCAACTCTGTGATACAGGCTGCTGTACGGGAGGCTGATTATACTGATTCTGCTGAGCATAGGGATTAGGCTGCTGTGCATAAGCATTCTGCTGTGCGTAAGGATTCTGCTGTGCATACTGGTTAGGCTGTGCCTGCTGATTCTGGTACATATTGGGGACCGGCATTCCGTAAGCCGGGTTAGCGGAATTATCGTACCGATACGGCACGGCGTTTACAGGTGCATTTGCAGGGGGATAGCCGCCCATATTAACTGCGCCGTTATTCATCGGCATACCTGCATTGCCGTTTTGTGTGAGGTTGTTGATAACCTGCTGTGCCATCTGCTGGTAGCGGTTATATTCCATTGTGCCCATACCCTCAACATCTCTGTCGTTGAGTCTTGCGGTAATTTCATCGAAATAGGGGTTGTTTACCTTGATGTCAATGTAAAAATCGTATGTAAACTTGTATCTGGGCGGATTGTAGCTTACCTCCTGACCGTCTTTACCCTGAGTGTAAATTTCCTCACGGTCTTCATCTACCCTGAGGTTACAGCCCGTAACACTTGAAAGCGGAATAACATCGGGGTTTTCATCGCTCCAGCTTCCGGGATTGCGACGTGAAACAACAAAGCTCTGCTTCATCGGATCGATATAAATTTTGTCGTCCTCACCAAAGGTGAACACCGGTGAAAAGCCTGCAAGAGTCTGCTTGTTCTGTTCTCTGTATTCAAGCTGCTGCTTGATTTCGTTAACTGTTGAGCTTCTTCTCTCGCTGAAAAACGGTGACAGCTTCCTTGCGCAGTCCTTGCACATATTGCCGTCTTCGAGCTTTCTGTTGCCCAAAAGTCCTATTTTATCGCCGCAGATGTCACAATATTTCTTGTCAAAAAGTCCCATAATTAAATCTCCTTTATAATAATTTATTTAATGTCGCTTGAATCGAAGGTGTCGCCGCATTCGGGGCAGAACTTCGGGGGATTGTGGGGGTCTTCGGGCTTCCAGCCGCACTTGTCACATTGATAAAGCGGTGCACCCTCGGGCTTCTTCTGTCCGCAGTTGGGGCAGAATTTGCCTTTATTCACTGCACCGCAAGAACAGGTCCAGCCCTCTGCCTCGGGCTTCTTTGCTCCGCATTCCGTGCAGAATTTACCGTTTACGGTTGCACCGCAGGCACATTTCCATCCGTCAGCAGAAGGTGTCGGTGCGGGAGTTGCCTGCTGCTGTTGAGCAAACTGCTGTTGCTGCTGTACGCCTGCCTGATACATCTGTGCCGCATTAAATCCGCCGTTGGCACCCATAGCCATATTCAAGCCCATAAAGCCCATCATTGCGCCGTTGGGATTGTTTGCCGCAGCTTCCATTGCGCTTGCCTGAGCATCTGTCATTCTGCCCGCCATCATAAACGGATTACTGCCCATTGTTGCGGCATCTTCCATCTGCGTAATCTTCTTCATATCCTCGTCTGTGAGGGTAATGGGATTAAGAGCGATAGATTCAACGGAAATACCTCTGCGGTCTGTCCACTCACTCTTAAGTGCCGCATTCATGGCATCCTTAAGTTCATTTGTGTGTGCAGGAATCTGTGCAGGGCGAAGCTCAAGCTCTGTCAGTCTTGCAAATGCAGGCTGAAGCGCAGAGATAAACTCTGTCTTAAGCTGCATATCAATTTCTTCTCGTCTGTATTCATCGTCAACATTGCCTGCAATCTTTGTATAGAAAAGAAGCGGATCTGTGATTTTGTAGGAATAGACACCGTTGCATCTTACCTGAACGGTTCTTGCCATACCTATTCTCTTGTTGACAACCTCGAACATAAAGGGGTTGGGTGTACCGAATTTATTGTCGAGAATTTCTTTGGTGTTGAAGTAGTAAACTCTCTGGTCCTTGCCTGAATCACCGCCGTAAGTAAAACGCTTGCCGACAGTTTTGAATGTTTCCTTTATTGTGTCACCGAGCTTACCTGTGAAGATTGAAGGCTCTGTTGAAGAATCGTAAGTAAATTCACCGGGCTCTGCACATACTTCAACAATCTTGCCCTGTTCGACGATAATCATACACTGACCGTCGGCAACGGCAATACCCGAGCCGTTTGAAATTATGTTGTCATTTCCCTTTGTGTTTGAGCTTCTGCCGCTGACTCGCTTCGAGCCCTTGACCATAAGCACGTCGTTTTCAAGCGAATCGCAGTAGAAAAATTCCTTCCACTGGTCTGCAAGCACTCCGCCAAGTGCGCCTATGCCCGCTTTAATAAGTCCCATATCAAAAATCTCCTTTCGGAATAATTATTTGTTTGCGCAGTCTTTACAGCAAAAACCGCCGTTAAGATTCTCGCCGTAAACCGTGCAGTCTTCACATACCATGTTTCCGCAAATTTCACATTTGTTAAGTTCAAGACGAGCTTCAATGTTAGCTCTCTCGTATGCCTTTCCGTGGTCATTTGCGTAAATGATTGCCCTCGCTTCTCTTTCGTCATTAGTCAAAAATGCTTTGTCTTTGAAGCCTGAAATGAATTCAATAACGTCTGTTTTTATCGGTTTGCCGCAACAGTCACAGTAAAATTCAAACTCGAACTGCTTTATTGTTGACTTGTCAGCAAACCTTTTCGTAACTGCTTTAAGCATAGAAAACCTCCCTTGCTTTTAATTTGTAATTTCATTTTAATGGCAGATTTCTTTAAAAATAAGTAGCCCCAAAGGCTACTTTTACCGAAAAAAGGCTACCTTTAGGGCTACCGTGTCAAAAACGGGCATCTCAAATTGTTACAACTGCACAAAGATTGAAAACCGTATTAAAGTTTGACACTAAATTCAAAGTATGCTATATTATGATATATAAGGATTGGTGTTTTATATGAAACTTGAGATAAAAAAGCTATCTTTCCCCGAACAGGTTAAATTTGTAAGAATGATTTTACAGTGAAGCCAGACCGAGCTTGCAGAAAAAATCGGCATATCCTATGCAACTGTAAGCCGCTGGGAGCGCGAAAACCGCACACCTCAGCTTGCTATGCTCGGCAAGTTCTATTCGTTTTGTATTCGAAACGGAATAGAAGTTGATTTAACAGATAAGGAGGGATAAGATGACTACGGTTTACGGTATAGTTTTTGCCGTTGCGCTTTTAATGGTTGGCGTTTACTTTTTTGTTGACCGCAAGCGTGACATATGGCTTATGCTCTTATTTGTTTCGATTGCCGTGTGCGATGCAGGGTATTTTTTGCTTTCGGCTTCAAAAACTCTTGAAGCGGCTTTGTGGTCAAACAGACTTGCTTATCTCGGAAGTGTTTTTCTTCCCTTCTTTATGCTTATGATGATAATGAATCTGTCAAGATTCAAATACCCGAAGTTCTTGCCGAAAATATTGATTGCCCTGAATACGGCTATGTTTCTGATTGCCGCAAGCGGAGGTATTCTGCCGATTTATTACAAAGATGTTTCGCTCGGATTTTCTGATGGAGCATCTTATCTGATTAAAGAATACGGTCCGCTTCACAACCTTTATAAAGTATTTCTTTTCGCTTATTTTGTATCGATGGTTGCAATAATCATTTATACAGCTATTAAGAAAACCGTTGTTTCAACCAAGCATTCTGTTTTCCTTGCGTTTGTTGTTATAGGTAATATCGCAACATGGCTTGTCGAAAATATGATAGGCGCAGGCTTTGAGTTCCTCTCAATTTCATATATCTTTTCAGAAGGTCTCATCCTTTTCCTTTACGGTATTTTACAGGATTACGGACTTGCCGACACACAGAGAATTTCAGATTCAGCAGTTGAATCTCTGTCCGAAACAAGTGAAAATATCACCGCATCCGAAACGGTAAAGTCATTTAGCAAAGAACAGATAGAAAACATTTTCAACAACTGGAAAACACTTGATACACTTTCACAACGTGAAAAAGAAGTTCTCGGTTTTATTCTCGAAAACCAAAAACGTAAAGACATTGCCGAAACTCTTTTCGTCACCGAAAGCACAATCAAGAAACATACATCAGCCATTTTCAAAAAGCTTGAAATAACCAGCCGAGCAGAACTTTTTGAAAAAGCAAAAGAATATTTGTATAAATAAATTAACAAATAAAACTGTTACACTTTTGTGGATTTTATATGATGTGTTGCAGCTTTTTGTAATAAGAATAAAATCTGATTAACTTTTTAATATTGGTTATATATTGAAAAATTTTTTCAATATCTCTTGACAAACAAATGTTCCGTATGGTATAGTAAGTTAAATTTAAATTTGACAATTGAATAACGATGTGATTGATTGCGGATATAAGTCTGCCTAAAGCCTGCGATATGCTAAGAGAAAATTATCGCACTCCTCACCTTTGTT
>JAZUON010000023.1:0-60559 GCA_045604685.1 Acutalibacteraceae bacterium | reverse complement strand
TGGCTACGATCCGACTTTCAGTTTCAGAATCAATCAAAGAGTTCTGTCCAATAGAAGTAAATGTCAAGACCGTTTACGAAGAAGCTGTCAGGTGTGGGAACTGCAGGATTCTTAAGGAAGTCTGTAATCTTAAGTGATACTTCCTTGAAGCCCTTATCCTTGAACGCCTTAACAACTGCATCGAGCATTTCGAAGTCTCTCATTGTGATTCTTGCTCTCATCTGGAGATCTTTGTTTCTGCCGATCATATTGCCCCATACGAAGCCGGTATGCCACCACTGTCTCTCATAAGGACGGCCGAATGTTCTTACCCAGTTGCCTTCAACCTTTTCCCAGAGTACCATTTCCATCTGGATCATATCGTCGTCGTTAGCACATGTGTAATGTTCAACAGGTCTGTTCTTTTCCTTGTTGTAGATACCGATTTCACAACCGTAGAGTACCCAACCGTACTGACCCTTCCAGAGCTGAATCATCCAGTCCTTATCGCCGTATGTAAAGCGGACACGAAGCACGTCAATATACATTGCGGTAACAGGAGTCATATTGTCATAAATTTCGTTAAAGCCTGCATTTGACTGCCAGCAATCCTTATCGTCGGTGTAGTAGAAGTCACCCTCAGCATCGTATCTGTAGCCGAGGAACTGCTGGCCGTTGGGGCCGATAACCTGATCAACGAGCTTGTCATCGCCGGGATATGAAACGGTGCCTGTCTTTTTGGTTGTGGTAGTGTTGTTCTTATTGGAATTTGCTTTTGTGGGTGTTTTGTTTGCCTTTGTGGGATTCTTGCTTGCAGCTCTTTTTGTTGTGTTTGCAATCTGCTGCAGAGTTGTGAGAAGGTTGTTTTCCGATGCATCATCGGTGCTGCTCTCAACGGGCTCGTAAACACCGGGATTATAGTTGTTATAATCGTATTCGGTCTGAGGAGCTGTTGATGAGGTTGTTGTTTCGTCGCCTGCGGTGTTGAAGCCGCCTCTGAGAATTGCAACGGCTGCTACCGAGCCTGCAATTACCACTGCAGCGCAGATGGCGAGGATGAGAATTTTTTTCTTACCCATACTTTTTTCCTCCTGCGGAGTATTGCTCCGCTGTAATTTTTGTATATTTGAACTCCTCATTGGAGTAAATATCCGTGATTATGTTGGCCGGCTTGCTTTATCTGATGTTCTGCCAAAGGAAAATAACGTCCTTGCCGTAGAGTTTATAAGTATCAATAACGGTAGGATTGAAGGTTGAAACCTTTGTGAAGCCCTTTTTGGCCAGAGCATCCGCAAAGAGTTGAGCCTGCTCATTGCTCTCAAAGGTAATTCTGCCAAGAAGGCGGAGTGAGTTTGAATCAAGTTTTTCCTTGAGCTGGCCGTCAACAAAGCCTGTTGCCCACCAGAAATCGTCATAGTTTCTTGTGAACTGGGGCAGGTAGTTTCCGTCGTCAAATTCATCCCAGAGGATGGTCATTTCCATTTTCAGCCAGTCTTCTTCAGCGGCGCAGTCATAATGCTCGGGGATAAGGTATACCTTGCCGGGAGTTCTGGTGTAAACGCCGATTTCGCCGCCTACCGTGCCGATATCGCCCGAAATATACTGGCCCTTCCAGAGCTGGATTCTGTAAGGCTTGTTTTCATATTTGAAATCGATTCTTGTTGTTTCAATGGAGAAATCAATAAGGCTTGCACCTGCATCATAGCCGGGGTTATAGCCGAAATTCCTCTGCATGCAGTTGGGGTCTTTATCGTCGTTGAATATGTAGGGCTTAAGACCGATGATATCATAGCCTGAGCTGTAAAGACCCGAGAAGCTCATATCCTTGGGAAGATTTGTGCTTGCAGTAACAGGTCTTTTTGTACCGCTTGAATGGGACATATCGTCAGGGTCAAGCTCGCCCTTCTGTGTGGTAGGTTCTTCGGGAGCCTCTGTTGCAGCCTCGGTGGGCTTCTGAGTTGCCGCCTGAGTAGCCTTGGTGCTTTTTTCAGTTGCCTTCTGTGTTGAAGGCTCGTAGGTGTCTGTAATAACCTGGGTTGTGAGGTCAAGAATTGCCTGAAGAGTTGAAGGCTCTGTTGTTGTTTCAACGGGAGCGTAAAGGTAGCTGCTTTCTTCGGAGCCTATGGTGACATCGGGCTCAACGGCAGGGCCGCTGTTTGCCTTGAAAACAAGGGTGCCTGCGATTGCGGCAACGCAAACGGCAACAACAGCAACGGCAATTACTGCAATATTTGCTTTCTTTTTCATTTTCCTTCCTCCTGTTTTATATATTTGCACAAAAATAATTTTTAAATGGTGGAGATGGCGGTAATCGAAACCGCGTCCGAAAAACCCTTGCAGGGACTTTCTACGAGTGTATTCCGTCTTTTAACATTCCCTCATTCCGACGCCGGCGAACAGGCTTCGGAGCTTGGTAGACCGATTGGCCGTGACGGGCTATCGGCCGTTACCCGTTCACGTTCACTGCTGATCGACGCCTCTTGCACGGCCGCAGTCCTCCGCGCAGAGACGGCTGCTTAGTTAAGCAGCAAGAGCAACTTTATTGTTGTCGTTTAAATTTGAATTTTACGGATTTTATAGCGGTCCCGCCCCGCTACTCGCTTATCCGGGCTCAGATTCCCCGTCGAAATCCTTTCATCCCCAAATATATTTTATCTGCGAAGGTTGCGCTCGATAGCCCTCTGAGCATCTTTTTTTGCTGCAACATCTCGCTTGTCATAGAGCTTTTTACCTTTGCAAAGACCGATTTCAACCTTTGCCCTGCCTTTTGAAAAATAAACGCTTAAGGGCACGATTGAAAGACCGTCCTGCTTGACCTGCGAATAAAATCTCCTGATTTCCTTTTTGTGGAGGAGCAGACGCTTTGTCCTCAGGGGGTCGCGGTTGAAGATGTTGCCCTGCTCATAAGGGCTGATGTGCATGCCGTTAACAAACATTTCCCCGTCCTTTACGAAGCACCATGAGTCCTTCAGGTTTATTTTGCCCTGACGGATGGATTTTACCTCAGTACCGAAAAGTTCGATGCCTGCCTCCAGCTTTTCAAGCACAAAATAGTCGTGATATGCTTTTTTGTTCTGGGCAATCATTTTTATGCCGCTGTTTTTTTCCATTTTATGCACCTTTCACGGATTGCGATTATACCACACATTAAATAAGTGTGTCAATATCTTAATTTTGTTGCAAAAAATTTTAAAATATTCGAAAAATACGTCTGTTTGCGGTTCAAAACAACTGCAGACACATTATTTTGTGCCGTTTTTGCTGCCGTAATTACGCTTTTTGGCGTAAAAATCTTTCTTTCTTTTCTTTTCCTCTGCCTCACGCTTGGCGGCAAGGGCTCTTTTGGCCTTCACCTTTGAGAGAGGTTTGCCCTTCTTTGCAGGCTTTTTCTTGGTTTCTTCCTTGTCCTTATCGGGGTTTTCCTTGTAGAAAACAATGCTGCCGCCCACAACCTGAACAACCTCGCTGCCCGTTGCCTCGGCCAGCTTATCTGCAAACTCTCTGGGGCTTTCGGGAGCGCTTTCAAGCAGAACTTTCAGCTTTATCAGCTCTCTTTTTCTCAGTGCATCGGCGGTCTGGGCAACAAGGGCATCGGAAATTCCGCCTTTACCTATCTGAAAAAGGGGCTCAAGGCCGTTTGCCTGCGCTCTGAGCTGAGCTCTTTCCTTGCTTGTCATCAGTTGTCCTCCTCAATCTGTTTTGCAAGCAGCCTTACGGACTTGCCTCTGTGGCTGATTGCATCCTTTTCGTCGGCGGTAAGCTGAGCCATTGTCTTTTCTCCGCCGTATTCAACGGGCAGGAAAAGGGGGTCATAGCCGAAGCCGCCGCTGCCGATTTCTTCGTAGCCGATGGTGCCTCTGCATTCGCCTCTTGCGATGAGCTTTCTGCCGTCGGGATATACACAGCATGCAACGCTAACAAAGGCCGCGCCTCTCTCAGCAGGGTCAACACCCTCAAGGGCTTTAAGCAGCTTTTCGTTATTGGCGGCATCGTTGCCGTGCTCACCTGCATACCTCGCGGAGTAAACGCCGGGCGCGCCGTCAAGATAATCAACGGCAAGGCCCGAATCATCTGCAATGCAGGGCATACCGCTTTCTCTGCAGCCGCTTTCAGCCTTGATGAATGCATTTTCTTCAAATGTTGTGCCCGTTTCCTCGGCATCGGTAAGCTCAATGCCTGCCTCCTCCGCAAGGAGCACTCTTATGCCCAAGGGAGCAAGAATGCGCTGCATTTCGTCCCTTTTTTTCATGTTGTGTGTTGCAATAATGTAATCCATATATATTATTCCTCGTCTTTGTCTTCTTCAAACAGTCCGTCTGCAAAAGCGGTGGGATTAAAGGGCCTCAGGTCGTCAATTCCCTCGCCTACGCCGATGAATTTAACGGGCACCTTAAGGTCATTCTTGATTGCGAGAACAACGCCGCCCTTTGCGGTGCCGTCCAGCTTGGTAAGAATAATGCCCGTGATTTCGGCAACATCCTTGAATTCTTTTGCCTGATTAACCGCGTTCTGGCCCGTTGTTGCATCAAGCACAAGCAGAATTTCGCGGTCCGCATAGGGGAGCTGACGGTCGATTACTCTGTAAATCTTTGCAAGCTCTTCCATAAGATTTTTCTTGTTGTGGAGTCTGCCTGCGGTGTCGCAGATAATTATATCTGCATTTCTTGCTTTACCTGCCGCAATTGTATCAAACACAACGGCTGCGGGGTCTGCACCCTCTTTGTGCTTAACGATGTCAACATCCGCACGCTCTGCCCAGATTTCAAGCTGGTCAATGGCTGCGGCTCTGAAGGTGTCCGCTGCGCCGAGGATAACCTTTTTGCCCTCTTGCTTGAACATAGCCGCCATTTTGCCGATTGAGGTTGTTTTGCCAACGCCGTTAACGCCTATAACAAGGATAACGGAGGGCACGGTAATCATATCAAGCTCTTCGCCGCCGCTGAGAAGCTCTGCAACGATATCGCGGATTTCTTTTTTTACATCCTTTGCCTTGCGGAGATTCTTTTTGAAAACGGAATCCTTGAGTCTGTCAACGATTTCCGTTGCGGTTGTTACGCCCACATCAGCCATAACGAGAATTTCTTCAAGTTCTTCGTAAAAATCCTCATCTATCTCATTTTTGCCGTAAAGCGCCGCGTTGATTGCGCCGCTCATGCTGTCACGGGTCTTTTTCAGACCCTTGTTAATTCTCTTGAAAAGTCCCATAGCGTACCTCTATATAATAATGTATTGCCGATTATGTGTTACTGCTCCTGCACATTCTTGATAATCTTATCAACGGTTTTCTTGAGCGAGGGGTCGTTTGCGGCTTCCTTTGCGATGAGGTCAACGGAATAAAGGATAGTCGTTCTGTCCCTGCCGCCGAAGAATTCACTGATCTGATTCTGAGTGAGGTCGGTAATCTCTCTGACTATGTAAATTGCAACCTGCCTTGCCCTTGCGGTTTTTGCATCCTTTTTCTTGGAAATAATATCCGACTGAGGAACACCGTAGGTTCTTGCGGTTTCGGAAATAATGTTGTTTACGATGGATGAAACGGGTCTGCTGTCCGTCATAATGTCCCTGATAGCGTTCTGCGCCATTGCAATGTTGATTGCCGCGCCTTCAATGTTCACAAGGGCGTTGATTTTTTTAACGGCGCCTTCAAGCTGACGGATGTTTGATTTGATTTTGTCTGCAATGAACTGAACAACATCGGGGGGGAGTGCAAGACCGAGGGTATCCGCCTTGCGCTGGATGATTGCCATTCTTGTTTCCGTATCGGGGGGCTGAATATCTGCAAGAAGTCCCCATTCAAAGCGGTTGCGGAGTCTTTCGTCTAGAATTTCAATGTCCTTGGGTGCGCGGTCGGATGCAAGAACAATCTGCTTGCCGTCCTGAGTAAGCGCGTTGAAGGTATGGAAAAATTCTTCCTGAGTAGATTCCTTGCCTGCAATGAACTGAATATCGTCAACAATGAGAACATCGCAGTTTCTGTATTTCTTATGGATTTCCTTCATTGATTTTTCTTTGATGCCTTCAACGATAAGGCTAACAAAATCTTCGCCGCGGGTGAAAATAATATCCGCCTTGGGGTTTTTGCTCTTGATTTCGTTGCCGATGGCGCAAAGAAGGTGGGTTTTGCCCAGCCCCGAGTTGCCGTAAATGAAAAGGGGGTTGTAAGCCGCGCCGGGTGCCGCCGCAACCGCAATGGCCGCTGCATGGGCGAACTTATTTGATGAGCCTACAACGAAGGTGTCAAAGGTGTTCTTTTCAATGCTGAGAGATGAGCCGCCTGCCGCTGCAGCCTTGGCAGCAGCCTCTGCTTTTGCAACCGCGTTGGGGTCAATGATGCTCACCTCAATGTCAAAGCCCATTACTTCCTTGAAAGCCTGAGCAATGTCGCTGATAAACCTCTGGTCAATAATTCTTTTAACAAATTCGCTTGCGCCGATTTCTGCCTTTGTGCCGTCAAAGCTGATTATCTCGAGAGGCTTGAACCAACTGTCATAAATAACGTCGCCGCAGGAAGCCTTCAGCTTTTCGCACACAAGATTCCACATCTCTTTGAGAGATTCCATATCTTTCTTTTCCTCCGATTCTTTAGTAGCTTTTTTATTTTAGCGCATTTTTTCGCATTCTAACGATAACGATACATAATACACTATAACACATACTTTTGCTCATTTCAAGCGGAATTTGCCCGAAAGGCAAAAACTTTTCACATTTGTGTGGAAAACTCGCGGGAAAAATTCACTAAAAAACAACATTAATTGAAAAAAATGTTGACATTGGCGGTAGGTATGATATATAATGTGTATTCTGAGGGGTGTGCCCCTTGGTTTGTTATGCGCATTTTTATGTTTTTGTTTAATAATCATTTTTAATTGTGTGGTTTTTGCCCCCATTTAATTTTGATTGTTTCAGACCCGCAAGGGTCGGAAAATACACAAAAAAGTGAAACGGAGGTTAAGCAGAATGAAAAGAACTTACCAGCCCAAGAAGCGTCATCGCAAGATGGAACACGGCTTCCGCAAGAGAATGGCTGACAGAAACGGCCGCAAGGTTCTTGCCCGCCGCAGAGCAAAGGGCAGAAAGCAGCTCACTTACTAATCCTTAAAAAAGGAAATGGTGAAGATGCAGAGAGCAGCAACCTTAAAGCTGAACACCGAATTCCACCGTGCCTACGGCAGGGGAAAGGTTAAGGCCTCACCCTCACTCGTGACCTATGTTGTCAAAAACAGGGGTCAGGGTGTCCGTATCGGCATCACTGCCGCAAAAAAGCTGGGCAGTGCAGTTGAGAGAAACAGATGCCGCCGCATCATCAGGGCGGCATTCTCCTCAATTTATCCCGATTGCGGCGGGAATTACGACATTGTGTTCGTTGCAAGGTTCAAAACCAAAAAGCTCAAAAGCAGCGACCTTGAGCCCGTTATGAGAAGCCATCTGACGGAGCTGGGCGTTGTCAGGGGCAGTGCGGGGGCTGATTTTTAATGAAAAAATTTTTGCTTTCCGCAATACGCTTTTATCAGAGGCGCATTTCCCCGCTGTTACCCCCGATGTGCAGGTATTATCCCACCTGCTCACATTATGCCGTTGAGGCAATTCAGGTTCACGGAGCATTCCGGGGGACCGTTTTGACTTTATTCAGATTAATGAGGTGCAACATACTTTTTCCGGGTGGATACGATCCGGTTCCGCCTAAGAAGCACCGCCATTCGGAGGACAAAAAATGACCGGTCTTTATGAAATCCTCGGCATACCCTTTGGATTTATTCTCAGATTTATTTATGACACAATCGGCATGAGCAACTATGCGATTGCCATTGTTTTGCTGACCTTATTTGCAAGAATCCTTATGATTCCTTCGTCAATCAGCCAGCAGAAGGGTATGGTCAAAACTCAGAGAATGCAGGCAAAGCTTCGCAGAATTCAAACCAAATATGCAGGAAATCAGCAGAAGATTCAGGAAGAAACCAGCGCTCTTTATCAGCGCGAGGGTTATAATCCCATGGGTGCAGGTTGTGCGCCTATGCTTGTTCAGTTTGTTCTGCTTTTCGGTCTTATCGGCGCAATTTATTATCCTCTGAGTAATTTCCTTTATGACAGCGAAATCACAAAGGAAGAAATTGCATTGCTCACAAAAGCAGTTCAGGATCTTGGCCTTATGGGCAACACCAAGAACACACATCTTGTTGAGCTTATTATTATCCAGAATATTGATTCACTGCAGAATGTTGCAGGCGTAAGCGAGGCAGCATTTAATGCAATCAAGGGCATTAACTTTGATTTCTTCGGGCTTTTCTCCCTTGGCGATGTTCCCACCGATTTCAAGGGCCTTCATGTTATCTGGGCAATTCCCGTTCTTTCATTCATTTCATCAATGGCAACGGGTATCTACTCTCAGATTAAGCAGAAGAAGCAGAATCCCGCAATGGCAAATAATGCCATGATGACGGGCTGCATGACCCTTGGCATGCCCTTGTTCTCACTCTATTTTGTTGTTAATTACCCTGCAGGTATCGGTATTTATTGGATAGCATCCAGCGTTTTCGGATTCATTTCAACAGTTATTATCGGCCACATTTATAACCCCAAAAAGATGCTTGCAAAGCTCATGGTTGATGAAACGGTTGCACGCCGTTCAAAGGAGAACAACCTGAAGCAGTCTGTTGAAAGAAAAGAAAAAAACAACTAACACATCCAGGTGGTGAAACATTTTGATAAAAGAAGCATTCGGTATAGGTGCTACTATTGAAGAAGCAAAAGATGCTGCGCTGAAGGAGCTTAATGCTCCCGAGGATGCAGATATAAAATATGAAGTTCTGGAAACACCCAAGGCAAAGCTCTTCGGTATTTTCGGCGGCTCATCCGCAAAGGTAAAGGTCAGCTATGAAGTTGAGGATGAAGAGCCCGTTGCAGAGGCTGCTCCCGTTGAGAAGGCTGCCCCCGCAAAGAAGGCTGTTATCGTTGACGACGGCACATTTGACAAGGCAAAGGATTATATCCTCACAATTCTTAAAAGCCTCGGAATTGAAGAGGCTGAAATCACCGTTGAGGCTGATGATGAGGAAGTTCGTTTTTCAATCAGCTGCGGCGATGATTACGGCTCAGTAATCGGCAGAAGAGGCGAAACCCTTGATGCGATTCAGTATCTTACCCGCCTTGTTATCAACAGAGGCTCCGAAAATTTCAAGAGGGTTTCAATCAATGTAGGCAACTACAGAGAAAAGAGAGAAAATACTCTTCGCTCACTTGCACGCAAGAATGCGGCAAAGGTTAGAAAGTATGGCAGAAATGTTGTTCTTGAGCCTATGAACCCCTATGAAAGAAGAATTATTCACACAACCGTTCAGGAAATCGAAGGCGTTACCTCCCATTCGGTAGGCAGCGACGGCGACAGAAAGGTTGTTATCACTCTTGAAGAAGGCGTTAAGCCTACAAACGGCGGATACAATAACAGAGGCCGCGGCGGATACAATAAGGGCGGCAGAGGCGGTTACCGCGGCGGTAACAGAGGCGGCTATAACAGACGCGAAAGCTCCGATGCACCCGCAGCTCCCGCAAGAGCTCCCCGTTCGGATTCCGCAGGCTCGCTCTACGGCAAGATTGAAATAAATAAGGATTAATAAAAAGCGTACGGTGATGAAGCCGTACGCTTTATTTTTTTATCTGTTTATAAGATGGTCTATGGCTCTTAAGTATCCGTCAAAGCCAAGGCCGATAAAGGCTTTTTCGCAGGCCATTCCCGCGTAAGAAATCTGCCTGAAAGCCTCTCTTTCGTTAACTTTTGAAATATGCACCTCAACCGCAGGGATTGCAACCGCCTTAAGCGCATCAAGAATTGCAACGCTTGTGTGGGTGTAAGCGGCGGGGTTGATAACAATTCCGTCAATTCCGTCAAAATAAGCCTTCTGAATGGCGTCAACTATTGCGCCCTCATAGTTTGATTGAAAAAGCTCCACATCTACGCCCTTTTCAGCGGCGTAATCACGGATAATTGAGCAAAGATTTTCGTAGGTGTTGCTGCCGTAAATATCAGGCTCCCTTATGCCCAGCATATTGATGTTGGGGCCGTTTATTACAAGGATATGCATTTTAAAATCCTCCTGACAGTTATTTCGGGGTCGTGGTCAACCTCAACGGTGAAATCCGCCGTTGCCTCGTAGAGAGGCAGCCTCTGCTTCAGCATTTTTTGCAGAACATCGGCGTTTTTTGAAAGGGGTCTGCCGTCGGTGGCAAGGGCGTCAACAGGTGCTTTAAGAAAAATAACCGTTGAGTTTTCACGAAGGGCAATTCTGTTTTCCTCTTTAAGAATCGCGCCGCCGCCCGTGGCAATGATTTTGCCCGCCAGCTTGCCTGCGGAGCGCACAGCTTCCGTTTCGCGCCTGCGGAATTCTTCTTCGCCGTATTTTGCAAAAATATCGGGGATTTTCTCGCCCGAATTCTTGATAACAAGGGCATCGGTATCAATGCATTCCCTGCCCGTTATCTGCGAAAGAAGCGCTGCGCAGGTTGATTTACCGCAGCCGGGCATACCCACAAGGGTAATATTTTTCTGATTTGAAATTATTTCGGAATAGATTTCGTCAATCCGTGAAAGGGGAATGCTTTCGCCCGTAAAAATTTCCGCCGCACGGAGCGCCTGAGCAACCAGCATATAAAGGCCGTTTATGCAGTCAATGCCAAGCCTTTGAGCATCCTGAAGAAAAACCGTGCGCGCAGGGTTGTAAATAAGGTCAAGTGCCTTTTTGCATTTTGTAAATTTTGAAAGGTCAATGAGCCTTTCGCCGTTATTGGGATACATTCCCACGGGGGTCGTGTTAACAATTATATCCGCATCATAGTGTCGGCTGATGTTGGAATAGTTATTTTCGCCTGAGCGCGAAACGGTAACAATTTCCCTTGCGCCGCCGTCACGGACAACGTGAAAAACCGTAAGGCTTGCGCCGCCCGAGCCAAGAATGAGCACCTTTTTGCCCCTGAAATCGCAACCGCATTTTTTCGCCATATAGTCAAAACCGAAGTAATCCGTATTGTCGCCGTAAAGAGTGCCGTCCGCACGGCGGATTACGGTGTTGACGCTGCCGATTTTTTCGGCGGTTTCGGAACGCTCGGTGCAGCGGTTGAAGCCTTCAATTTTATAGGGAATTGTTATGTTGAAGCCTTTAAGAGTCTTATCCGAAAAGAATTCTTCAAGATTTTCGGGCTCTGTGGGATAAAGATTATATTCGTAGCCGCGCAGCAGCGCATGAATCTGCGGCGAAAGGGAGTGACCCAGCTTTCTGCCTAAAAGTCCGTACATTTATCAGCCCTCCGTATAGCTGCCCAGATAATTAAACTGCTCGGCATCATGCTCCAGCTCGTTGAGAAGCACGCGAAGATTTTCGGAATAAACCGAAGCATCAATGTCAAAATAGAACATAAATTCAAAATTTGTGCCGGGGAGGGGTCGGCTTTCCAGCTTGGTCATGTTAAGGCCGAGAGCCGCAAAGCTGGAAATAATGTTATAAAGCGAGCCCGGCTTGTGGGGAATGGTCATCATTATGCTGGTTTTGTTGGCGCCGGCATAGATTTCAAGATTTTTGGAAATGCAGATGAAGCGGGTGTAGTTATTATCCGTATTCTGGATTCCGCTTTTCAGCGCAGAAAGGCCATAAAGCTCTGCGCAGTCCTTTGAGCCGATTGCAGCGCAATCCTTTCTGCCGCTGTTTGAAACCATTTTTGCCGCTGCTGCGGTGTTTTCGCAAACGGTAACCTTAACGCCCATTTTGGCAAGGTACTCCGAGCATTGGTTGAGTGCCTGCTCATGGGAGAAAACCTCTTTGATATCGCTGAGTGCAACGCCCTGAGGGGCAAGCAGAGTGTGGCCGATAAACAGCTTAAGGCTGTGGGTGATGTAGAATTTGTATTTGTTCATCAGGTCGTAGACCTTGTTGACCGAGCCTGCGGTGCTGTTTTCGACGGGCAGAATTCCGTAGCGGCAAAGTCCGCTGTCAACGGCCTTGAAAACATCCTCAAAGCCCGAAAAATACATAATTGAGGGGTAGGCAAACATTTTGTCGCAGGCAAACTGCGAATAGGCACCCTCAACGCCCTGACAGGCAACGGTTGCTCTGTCGGGCATGGGTCTGGGCTCTCCCGCAGTAGCATCTTCAATCATTTTTGAAAACTGCGATTGGGGATAAATAATTCTTTTCTGATATGAACGGCTCAGCTCAAAAAGGGTCTGATAGAGCGTTTTTGTGTAGCTCTGCATTTCCTCGGGAACGCTGCCCGTCATGTTGTTGAGAATTTCCCTTTCACGTTCTCTGTTGAAAACGGGCACGCCGTTTTCCTGCTTATATTTACCGACGGCTGCCGCGGTTTCCATTCTTTCCGCAAAAAGCCTGACAAGCTCCTTATCAATGCCGTCTATTTTATTTCTTAATTCCTTCAAATCCATTTTTTTACCTCATCCCAAAAGATAATCTGCAATAACAACCGCCGCCGCAGCCTCAATGCAGGGCACTGCACGGGGCACTATGCAGGGATCGTGCCTGCCGCCGATAACAAGGCTTTCTTCTGCGCCCGATTCGGTGTTGACCGTCTGCTGTTCTTTGCCGATTGAGGGCGTAGGCTTTACCGCACATCGGAAAACAAGGGGCATTCCCGAGGTTATTCCGCCAAGGATGCCGCCGTGATTGTTGGTAACGGTAGTGATTTTACCGTTTTGTGTAGTGAACGGGTCGTTATTCTCGCTGCCTCGGAGGGTGCTGCCCTCAAAGCCAGAGCCGAATTCAATGCCCTTGATTGCGGGAATACCGAAAACTGCAGCGGAAATTCTGTTTTCCACTCCGTCAAAGATGGGCTCGCCAATTCCTGCAGGCAGGCCGATAACGGCGCATTCAATTGTGCCGCCAACGGAATCGCCTTCTGCCTTGGCATTGTAAATTTCTTTTCGCATCAGCTCGCCCTGATTATCGTCAATAACGGGGAAGGGCTTTTCAAGCAAAGCATCAAAATCATTGCCGTTTACATTAACAGGGTCAAAGCGATTGCCCTGCACCTTGCCGATTGAAGAAATATGAGCGCCTATGCGGATTCCCTTTTTCTCAAGCATCTGCATACATATTGCACCTGCAAAGCAAAGTGGCGCGGTTAGCCTGCCGCTGAAGTTGCCGCCGCCTCTGATATCGTTGAATCCGCCATGCTTCATCATCGCGGCAAAGTCGCTGTGAGAGGGTCGGGGCAGGGTGCGCAGCTTTGAATAATCGCCTGAACGGGTGTTGGTGTTTTCAATTAAGGCGCAAAGGGGTGCGCCGCAGGTAACACTATCAACAACGCCCGAAATAATTTTAACCTCGTCAGCCTCTTTGCGGGGGGTTGACAGGTCGCTGTTGCCGGGGGCACGCCTTGCCATAAAAGCGGCAACCTTATTCATATCAATTTCAAAGCCTGCAGGCAGGCCGTCAATCACAACGCCGATTGCCTCGGAATGGGATTGACCGAAAATTGTTATTTTAATGTTATTTCCGAAATTACAGGACACGGGCATTACCTCCCAGCTTGTTATAGTCATCAAAAAATGCGGGGTAAGATTTGTTGACGGCTTCGGCATTGCGGATAATTACATCGCCACTGCATCTGCAAGCCGCAACTGCCGCCGCCATTGCAATTCTATGGTCATTGAACGAGAGCGTTTCGCCGCCGTCAAGATGTTCTTTGCCGTTTATGATAAGTCCGTCGGCTGTTTCAGCAATGTTGCCGCCGAGGGAGCGAATCATATGAGCGGTGGTCATTATTCTGTCGCTTTCCTTAATGCGGAGCCTTTCTGCATTGTAAATCACCGTTTGGCCCTTTGCTGTTGCGGCAACTGCGGCAATAACGGGCACGGCATCGGGAATATCCGCCGCGTTTATTCTGCTGCCGTGAAGAGAGGATACATCTGCTCTGAAGCTGCCGTTATCTTCAAAAATCTTCGCACCCATGGCATGAAGCACATCAATTATCGCTTTGTCGCCTTGGGTTGAAAGTGGGTTAAGCCCCGTAACTTCCGCACCCATGCAAAGAGGGAATGCGGCATTTGACCAGTCCGCCTCAACGTCAAAGCTGCAGCCCGTGAGAGGGCTTGAATTTATATAAAATGTATTGTTTTCTTCTTTAATATCTGCGCCGAAGGTGCGCAGCACTTCAAGAGTTATGTCAATATAGGGTCTTGATTCTACGGGGGGCAGCAGGTTTATTTTGCCGCCGCCGAGATATGCAAGCGCCATAAGCAGACCTGTTACGAATTGGGAGCTTACATCGCCCCGCAGGGTAAATTCGCCTGCACCGATTTTGCCCGAAACATTAAGGGGAAACTCATCTGAAATGCTTGCGTCCGTGCGGATTAATTCTTCCTTAAGGGGTGAAAGGGGCCTTTCGGGAAGCCTGCCTGAGCCGTGGATTTCGGTGTTAATACCCAATGCACAGATTACGGGCAGCAGAAAGCGCAGGGTTGAGCCGCTTTCGCCGCAGTTGATAACGGCATTTTCGGGTGCTTTTTCAATGGGAGTTACGGAATAAACCGAGCCGCATTGCTCAATGACCGCACCCATATTTTTAAGGCAGTCAACCGTTGCCTCAATATCCGCAGATGTGGTGTTTATTCTGATTTCACTTTTGCCCTTTGCAAGCGCGGCGCAAATCAATGCACGGTGAGCAAAGGATTTTGAGGCAATGCCCTCAATGCCGCCGCTTATGACGGCAGGGGTGATTTTTATATCCATTATTTACACTCCGCAATTTCATAAAGAGTTTCAACGGGGATTTTTTTCAGAATGCATCTGCCCATAGCCTCGGGCACAACAAAATTGATTGTACCGCCCGTGCGCTTTTTATCCGAAAGCGCGGCATCTGCAAGGTCAGTTGCGGAAAAATCGCACTCAACGGGCAGGCTGTTATTTTTGTTTGCTTCAATAATTGCCGCCGTGCAGTCCTCGCTGCTCCAGCCCAGCTTTGCGCTTGCATTTGCAGCAATAACCATGCCGATTGCAACGGCTGAGCCGTGGGCAATTTCAAAATTGCTGCATTTTTCAATGGAATGAGCCATTGTGTGGCCGAAGTTGAGCAGCTGCCTTTCGCCGTTATCAAATTCATCCTTTGCAACAACATCACGCTTAAGTTCAACGCAGCGTGCAATTATTTTTTCTATATCCGATTTTACATCTCCGCCGCATACCTTGTCAAATAATTCTTTATCAAAAATAACGCCGTATTTTATGACCTCTGCCATACCGTTTGCAAATTCGCATTCGGGCAGGGTAGAGAGGGTATCCGTATCGCAAAGCACAAGTGAGGGCTGATAGAATGCGCCCATAAGGTTTTTGCCAGCTTTAAGGTTAACTGCGGTTTTGCCGCCTACGGAGGAATCAACCGCCGCAAGCAGAGTTGTGGGCACCTGCACAAAGGGGATGCCTCGCAGGTAAAGTGAAGCTGCAAGGCCTGTCATATCGCCCGTTACACCGCCGCCCAGAGCAACCGCAAGGTCACTGCGCGTAATACGGTTTTCTGCCGCAAATTCAAGGAGCTCAAAAAGAGTTTCCTTGCTTTTTGAATCCTCGCCGGCAGGGAAAATGAATTCAAGTGTATTTATTCCTGCGCTTTCAAGAGCTGATTTTGCTTTGTCAAGCCACAAGGGGGCAACATTGCTGTCCGTCACGATTAATGCCCTGCTTTTGCCGAAAAGCGAAACACACCTTTCGCCCAGCTCGGGCAGAATTCCGCTGCCGATTATAACCTCATATTCCTTTGAAGCGTTAACCTGAATAATCTCCATAAACATGACCTACTTTGCCTGTTTTTTGCTGTCAGTGCCCTCTTTCAGCAGGGCAACAAGACCTTCCTTATCATCCGCCTTAAGCGCGGCGCTGTATTCGCTGAGCCTTTCAACAAGAAAATCAATTTCTGCGCAGAGATTATCCTTGTTTTCAAAGAAAAGCTCTGTCCACATAGCCTCATTGAGCTTTGATACACGGGTTAAATCCCTGTAGCTGCCTGCGGAAAAGCCCTTTTGCTTAACCGCCGTGCGGCTTTTGACATAAGCGTTTGAAATTATGTGGGGTAATTGAGAAGTGAACGCTATTACTTTATCATGTTCTTCGGGAGTTGTAAAGTTAATTGCGCCAAAACCTGCATCATTGAGCACATTTCGCAGCTTTTCAAGAATTCGTATGTCTGTATTTTCCTTGGGGGTAACAATCATTGTTGCGCTCTTGAAAAGGTTGCTTCTTGACGCGTTGAAGCCCGAAAACTGAGTGCCTGCCATGGGATGAGCGCCGATGAATATGAACCCATTTTCTTCTGCAAGTTTTTCGCAGGGGGTGCAAATGGGTCTTTTAACGCCGCCGCAATCCGCAACGATTGCGCCTCTTTTGATTTTTGCGGCATTTTCCCTGACAAAATCAACTGTTGCCTGCGGATAAAGGGCAATGAATATCATGTCAAGAGAGCCGATTGTTTCATCATTCATTTCGCTTGCGATTGCACCAACCATTTTTGCCGCAAGCAGGGAGCTTCTGTTGCGGTCAAGGCCGAAAACCTCATGCTTGCCGCTGTCCGTCAGCGCCCGTGCAAGTGAGCCGCCGATAAGGCCAAGGCCGACTATACCTATTTTCATAATATCACCTTAAAACTTTGTCATTATTTCTCTGATTGCAAGGGCTTCCTTAACAACCTTTGCAAATTCCTCGGGACGAAGAGCCTGCGGTCCGTCGCAAAGAGCGTGGGCAGGGTCGTTATGCACCTCAATCATAAGTCCGTCTGCGCCTGCCGCCACCGCTGCAAGGGCAAGGGGACGAACCATTCTTGCCATGCCTGCTGCATGGCTGGGGTCTGCAATAACGGGCAGGTGAGTTTTTTCCTTAAGCAGGGCGATGGCTGAAATATCCATTGTGTTTCTTGTGTAATGCTCAAAGGTTCTTATGCCCCTTTCGCAGAGCATAACCTTGCTGTTACCGCCTGCCATAATGTATTCGGCGCTCATAAGCAGCTCTTCCATTGTGGCGGAAAGACCTCTCTTGAGCAGGATAGGCTTATCCGTTTTGCCAAGCTCCTTGAGCAGCTCAAAATTCTGCATATTCCTTGCGCCGACCTGAATAACATCAACATCCTCAAACAGCGGCAGGTGGGAAAGGTCCATGATTTCCGTAACGATGGGCGCGCCCGTTTCTTCCCTTGCTTTGCGCAGAAGGTCAAGACCCTCTGCCCTCATACCCTGGAATGCATAGGGTGATGTGCGGGGTTTGAATGCGCCGCCTCTGAGAAGATTTGCGCCCGATGCCTTGATATCCCTTGCGATTGAGCAAATCTGCTCGGGGGATTCAACGGAGCAGGGGCCTGCAATAAACTGAAAGTTGCCGCCGCCTATTTTGTGGCCGCAGATGTCAATAACCGTGTCGTCGGGGTGGAATTTGCGGCTTGCCTTTTTATATGGCTCGCTGATTCTTGCAACGCGGCTGACTATGTTAAGACCCTCAATCAGGTCAATATCAACATGACTTGTGTCGCCTACAAGACCGAGGATTGTTTCGTACTGACCCTCGCTGCGGTGGATTTCAAGATTAAGGCTTTTAAGCCATTCAACAAGGTTCTGCACCTGAGCTTCGTCTGTTCCTTTTTTAATTGACACAATCATTTTTATTACCTCCGAAAAAAAATTAACCCCACAGCGTAAATTTCGCTGCGGGGTGTTAATAAACCTCATTTAACGTTTTTCAGCAAAACCTACCAAACCCTATCAAATTACTTGATAAAGTAAAAGTAGTAGTATGCAGCTGTGAAAACGTTTTTAGTCATTGAAAATAACCTCTGCCTGAATTTTGTTGCCTATAGAATAGCACCGCAAAAATGATTTGTCAATAGTTTTTTGCAAAAAACTTTAGCAATTTAAAGTGTTTTGCTGTTAAATCAGAGATTTTCAATTTTTATCTGGCACATTGCCATTGCTTTCAGCGCATTTTCATGGCTTTCGGGGGTTACTCCCGCGCAGCAGGCGGCATCAACAATAACGGGGGTTTCGGGCAGGAATGCCTTGATAATCATGGCGTTTGAAATAACACAGATATCCGTGCAAAGGCCGATGAGGGTTATGCTTTCAATCTTTTCTTCATAGGTATCGTATGCCTTGAGAAGCTGACCGAGAGCAACGCTGCCGAAGGTAGGCTTGTCAACAGGTTCTTCCTTGCGGAGAGCCTCCAGCGAGGGATGTATCTGCCAGCCGTCGGCGCCCTTGATGCAGTGCTCAACGGGCAGGTTTTTACCCTCCTGAGTGGCAAGGTAGTCCGCCTCGTGGGTGTCGCGGGTGAAAATAACTCTGCCGTCAAAGCCTTCAATTTTTGCCTTTACCGCAGGCAGGATTGCAACGGCTTCCTTTGTGCCCAGCGCGCCGTCAATAAAGTCATTCTGCATATCAACAACAATTAAAAACTTCATTTTATCACCTCAGTCAAATAAATCGGGGTCACCCGTATAGGGGTTGTCAATTCGCTTTGCATCATAATATGCCTGCGGAAATTTGGGGGAAGGATTTTCGCAGGCGAGAGAAATATCAACCGCCTCGCTCTCACCGCTTCTCACAAGTCTGCCGACTACAACAAGCCTTGCATCCTCAAAATCGTAGCAGCAGGTGGAAAGGGTCAGAATTTTATCGTTTTCATTGATGTCAACGCCTGTTGTGTAGAGCTTGCGCTTATCAATTTCCGCAATGTAATTCTTGAACCTTGCATTTCCCGCATCGGTGAAAATATAATCAAAAATATGGCCGTTATCGTCGCTTGCCTTGCTGTTTGAGATGAACACGGCGTAGATTTTGAAGGTGTAGCTGCCATAAAGAGTGTTCATTGTGATGAAGGGAGCCTTTGCAAAGCCTTCAATTTTTCTGTATTGCTCCAGCGTGCCGAAAATCTTATCGTCATGGCGCATGTTGTGGCCGTAGATAATGGTGTTGCGGTCGAGGGATGCAAGAGAATTGCGGTAGTCAAAGAAGGTTGCGCCGTAGTTGGTGCTTTTGCCGTAGAAATCGCGGCGCTCATAGTATTGGTTGTCTGTTGTCTGAACAACGGGGAAATCGATATTCATTTCGCTGATTTTTATCCAGCCCGCAAAATCCGTGTTGGAGGCATAGATATCGGCATAGGACGGATTCATGCCTGCAGGGAAATCAATATCGGGATATTTTGCTTTTATTTCAACCCACGGGTCTTTTTCCTCAAGGGTTGTCTGAACCATCGAGGCAAGGTCAGATGATTGTTTTTTCTCGCGGAAAGGTTCGATTATAAAATAGTTGATAAGGAAAGCAAGGCTGCAGACAAGAGTGACCGAAGCGATTGCAAGAACGGTTCGCCTGATAACTTCCTTCCTCGGCAGCTTTTCTTTTTTTGGTTTGCCCTTTAATTCCGCAAGGAATTCCTCCGCCGTAGCGTAACGGTTCTCTTTATCAAGCGCGAGAGCCTTTTCTATAATGTTTTTCTCGTTTTCGGAAAGGCTTGCAGGCAGCTTCAGCGCCCTGCCGTTCTGCCGTCTGTCCGCCGCAGGAGGCAAAAAGCCCGTAACCGCCTCATAAAGAATTGCGCCCAGCGCGTAAATATCCGTGAATGCGCCGCAGCTTTTTGCGCCAAGCTGCTTTTCGGGAGCATCAAAGGGTGAATATATGCTTTTGGGCGGATAGGAATAGCCTGAAAGAGAGGTTATTTTTGCTCCGTCCGTGATGATTGAATAGGGGGAAATGCAGCCGTGCCATTTGCCCGATTTTTCCAGCCTGACTATGCCGTCAACCAGTGGCGACAGAAGCTCTGCCGCTTTTTTGAACGGCATTGCCTTGCCGTTGCCCAAAAGGGAAGAGAGGGGTGTGCCCGTTGTGATTGAGCAGACATAATAAACGGTTGAATTATCCGCAAAGCAATCCGTAAAATCAAGCACGGAGTTTTTGGCGGCGGCGCAGAGTTTTGTGAAATGAGAATAAAAGGCGGAAATTTCTTTATCGCCCCTTGCGCTGCATTTTTCGTCAAAATATTTTATAACAAGCTCATCGGGCAGGCGGTACATCAGCTTAACGGGCAGATATTCGTAAATTTTAACCCTGCATCGCCCGTGAGTGTCAAGGGCGTAATAGCAGATAAAGGAGTTGATCCTTGAAATTGTGCCGCCCAGAAGATAGCGGTTGTTAAGCCTTGTGCCTGCAGGCAAAGCGTGTTCGATTGTTCTTTCTGCTGTGCCGTTGTAGCCGCATTCGGTGCAGACCTTTGAGGTATCGTCGCATTCCGAAAGGCAGTTTATGCATCTTTTCAAAGTGACCCTCCTTCCATTACATGAAGTGAACGGATTTCGCTGTTTCTGATTTTGTTCTGTATCTGATATGCCAGAGGCTCAAGGAAATCGGAGCTGCTTTGAGCAAGCCCTGCCTTGCGGAGATAATCCGCCGCCTCAGCGCAGATGTTTTCAATTATTTCTTGTTTATTTTTAACCTCTTCGGGCGAAAAGCCGCCCGTCAGCAGGTCGGTCAGCTTTTGTGAAAAATGGTGGAAAAGCTCAAGATTTTTCATTCCTCTGAGCGCCCATTTATAGAAAGGCGCATATTCACCGTTGATGAGATAAACAAATGAAGCGGTGTTGCGCGCAAACTCAGCGGCGGCAAGGGCTGCTGCGCCTGCTTCGCCGTGAGCAATGCATCTTGAAAAATTATACTGGCCGCTTTGTGCCATAAGCGCGGTGCGCGCGGCGAGCTTTTTGAGGCGTATATCCTCGGGCATTCCCGTTTTGATTATGTTTCGGATTTCGCTGAATTTGCCCGAATCATCCCTGAAAACACAGCCGTTAACCGCGGCGGCAAGTGCATGCTCGGGGGTGTAAAGCCATTCGCGGAGGCTTTCGGGCGCGCCTGCTCTGCCAGTAAACGGCAGGTAAAAATCGGATATGGTTTTCACTCCGTAGCGCGCAGTGCCGTAGGAGTTGGTTTTGCCCTTTTCAATGCCCATGAAAATTCTCGGCAGCCTGCCGTATGCCCGCGCCAGCCTGAATCCGAAAAGGTCGTTATCCTCATCTGTCAGCCATAGGCAGAAGCCTGCGCCGAAATCGTGGTCACGGGAAATTTCATCGTCAAAGCCGAAGCAATCCGATCCTGCCCCTGCAAGGCCAACTGCAATTCTGCCCTCAAATTCGGAGAATTGCTCTTTTATCATCGGTATGCCGAATTCTTCATAGTAGCGGCGGCTCAGCTCAATTCCCTGCATATATTCTGTCCGCCCTTTCGTTAAGCTGTTTTTCTGCAAGGAAAAATCCGAAAAATCCGAAGGACGGAGCGCATTTCCTGCAGGTGAATGCATATTTGCCATAGCCGAAATAATCGGGGCAGTCAAGAATATTCAGAGCTCTGTCCATAAGGCTGTTTATTCTTTCATCCTCGGAATTCATATCGTAATAAAGATGAGCAAGGTTTACCAGCGATACTGCGGTTTCGAGCTCGTTTTTTTCGTTGGCTTCGGTAATTCTGATTGCCCTGAGAAAGCATTCCTCGGCTTCGGAATATCTTTTCAAATCCTGCAGGGCAAGAGCTTTGTTATTGTAAAAACCCGCAAAAAGAGGGTCGTTTCCGTCAAGAATTTCTGAAAAGAGCTTTTCGGATTTTTCATAGTGTTCCATTGCCTCGACGCTTTTGCCGAAGGACTTCATGGTTGTTGCGCCGTTGAGGTAAATGGTTGCGGCGGTTTTGCGGTCAAAATCAAAGGAATCAAGCAGCGCAAAGGCTTCCTCTATGGCGGCAAGACCTTTTTGCTCTTCTTTTGTCTGGCGGTAATAGCCTGTCATTTCGTTGAGAATTATCAGCTCTGCAGGCTTATCGCCGCTTTCGCGTGCAAGGTCAAGCCAATTGAGCAGGCAAAGCCCCGCCCCCTGCAAATCCTCTTTTGCAAAGAACGAATCAAGCTCATTAATGAATTTCTTAAGTGAAATTTTCTGCATAGCTGCCTTTCTGCATTGCAAATGCAATGAAAATATGTTATATTGATTAAACAAAAAAACTAAAGGTGATTTTATGGATAACGGATTTTTTGCAATGGTTTCAAGAATGAAATATATTAACCGCTGGGCGCTTATGCGCAATGAGCATAGCGAAAATTTATGCGAGCACAGCTTTGAGGTTGCGGTTATTGCCCATGCCCTTGCGGTTATCGGCAACAAGCGTTTCGGCAAAAATTTAAACGGCGAGAGAGCTGCGCTTATGGGTCTTTATCACGACACGCCTGAAACACTGACGGGTGATATGCCTACCCCCGTAAAGTATTACAGCGAAGAGGTGCGCCTTGCCTATAAAACCGTTGAGGAGAATGCCTGCAAGAGCCTTGTTTCAATGCTGCCCGAGGACTTCAGAGATGAATATATGCCTATGTTTATTCCTCAGAGCGGCGATGATGAGCTTTGGAGGCTGGTGAAGGCTGCCGATAAAATCAGCGCCCTCATAAAATGCATTGAGGAAAAGAAAGCGGGCAACAGCGAATTCGTGAAAGCGGGCGAGGGAATAAAGGAAGCCATTGAAAAGCTCGACCTGCCCGAGGCAAAGGTTTTTGTTGAGGAATTTCTGCCTGCATATGAAATGACGCTGGATGAGCTCCGTTGAAAATGAAAGCTAAAAGTGAAGAGTGAAAAGTTTCGGATAGGCTCCGCCTATGACCGATTTATATAATGGGTGTGGGCAACGCCCACCCTTAACTATTCACTTTTCATTATTCACTCAGATAATTATAAACCAAGCAGTTTTCGTGCATTTTCGCCGAGGACTGCTTTTTCTTCATCCTCGGTCAGCCCGAAGCATTTAATCAGCTCAATGTCCTGCGACGGTGCATTCCACGGAGCATCGCTGCCGAAAAGAATCTTGTCTGCGCCGTGGATATCGATAATTTTCTTTGCATATCGGGGAGTTATGGTGCCGTAGCAATAGGCGGTGTCAAGGTAAATATTTTTGCCGGCAAGATGCTTTCTTGTTTCGGGCAGCGACCATATTCCGCCGAAATGGGCCGCAACAACGGGCGCACCGCCGAATACGGGCAGCACACTTGCAAGAGCCTTTGCCGTGCAGTGGACAGGCTCGGGATAGCCTATATCAAAGCCGCAGTGAAAAAGAGTTATCATTCCCAGCTCCGCAATCTTTTCGTAAATCGGAAGCATCCGCTTTTCGTCAACAAAAAAATCCTGATAATCGGGGTGGAGCTTAACGCCCTTTATGCCGTTTGCCTTCAGCCTTTCAAGCTCTGCAAGGGCATCGGGGCTGTCGGGATGCACGCTGCCGAAGGGAATTATGCCATCAACCTCTTTCAGCGAAATTGTAAAGTTATTTACGCTTGTCTGCTGATGAGGATTGGTCGCAATGTTGAGCACAACGGAATAATCAACGCCGTCCGCTTTCTGCAATTGAAGCAGGCTGCTCAGAGAACCGTTATGAAAGGGCCTCGTTATTCCCGAGCGCAGCCTGAGCTGTTCAATCGCTTTTCCGGCAATCTTATCGGGAAAACAGTGGGTGTGGAAATCTATAATCATTTTTTCACGCTTTCGTTTTTGTGGAATTTATATTATTTTACACCCAAAACCCCGCTATATCAATAACAAAATATAAAATTTTAAAATAATACTTGATATTTAAAACATTATGTGTTAAAATAGCCACAGTAGGATTATGTATTTCAACAAGAGTGGGGCGACCCGCTCTTTTGTTTATGCATAAATCATTTTTCATATTTAGAAAAAAGGAGAATTACCTATGGCAAAAGGAAAGGGCGGCAACACCGTCGCCGCTGTCTGGGAAATTGCAGAGCCCATTGCCGAGCAGCTCGGCCTTGACATATGGGACATCCGCTTTGTTAAGGAAGGCGCAGATTGGTTTCTTCGCATATTTATTGACAAGGAAGGCGGCGTAGGCATCACAGACTGCGAAAACATGAGCCGTGCAATAGATAAGCCCCTTGATGAGGCAGACCCCATTGAGCAGAGCTATTGCCTTGAGGTTTCCTCCCCCGGAGTTGAAAGGGAGCTTACGAGAGAAACCCATTTTGAAGTCTGCAAGGGCGAAAAAATAATGGTTAAGTTCATCAGAGCAGTCAACGGCGTCAGAGAATATAAGGGCGTTCTTGAGGACTTTGACGGCAAGGCAATCACAATGCGCCTTGAGGACGGCAGCGCAATCAGCTTTGAGAAAAAAGAAACAAGCTACATCAAACTTGATGATTTCAGTTTTTGAAAGGAACGGTCGGAAAAATGAAGAACAAGGAATTTTTTGAGGCAGTCAGATATCTTGCCAAGGAAAAGAAAATCCCCGAGGATTTGCTTTTTGAAGGAATACAGAGAGCAATCGTAACCGCAGTTAAGAGAGACTATAATAACAAGGACATCGTTTTCTGCGAAATCGACCCTGCAAAGGATGATTTCAGAGTTTTTGTCCGCAAGAATGTTGTTACCGAAATTCTTGACCCCGATGAGGATATGACGGTTGACCAGGCAAAGAGATTCAAGAAGAACGCCATTGCAGGCGATATCATTGAAATCGAGCTTGAAACAAAGGAAGTCAGCCGTATTGCCGCTGAAAAGGGTAAGCATATTCTCCGTCAGGCTATCAGAGAGGCTGAGCACGGCCAGATCAAGGCTGAGTTTGAGAATAAGAAGCAGGAAATCGTTACTGCCAAGGTTACTAAGGTTGACCCCGAAACCCTTGATGCATTTGTTGAAATAGGTAAAATCAGCGAAAGGCTTCTCAGAAGTGAGCAGCTTCCCACGGATAACCTCAGCGTAGGCGACCTTATCAAGGTTTACATTGCCGAAATCAGAGAGGCAACAAAGGGACCCAAGGCAACAATTTCAAGAACTCATCCCGGCCTTGTGCGCCGCCTTCTTGAAAGCGAAGTTCCCGAAATCTATGACGGCACGGTTGAAATCATGTCCGTATCCCGAGAGGCAGGCTCAAGAAGCAAGATTGCCGTTCACAGCGCAGATGAAAACATTGACCCCGTAGGCGCATGCATCGGCCAGAGAGGCGCCCGCGTTAACAGAATCGTTGACCAGCTCGGCGGCGAAAAGCTGGATATCGTCCGCTACAGTGAGGACCCTGCTCAGTATGTTGCAGCCGCACTTGCTCCCGCAGATGTTATTTCCGTAACGGTTCTCAGCGAGGAAGAGCGTTCATGCAGAGCTGTTGTTCCCAACAATCAGCTTTCACTTGCCATCGGCAACAAGGGTCAGAATGCCCGCCTTGCCGCAAAGCTCACAGGCTGGAAGATAGACATCAACCCCGAAACGGAAGAGCCTGTTATCAATTTTGACGAATAATATATATTCACGAATGAATAACCTATAAGGAGCTGAATTATGCAGACCCGTCGTATACCAATGAGAAAATGCACAGGCTGTAATGAAATGAAGCCTAAAAAAGAGCTTGTAAGGGTGGTCAAAAGCCCCGAAGGCGAAATATCCCTTGACCTTACGGGCAAGAAGGCAGGCAGAGGCGCTTATGTGTGCCGCGATGCCGAATGCCTCGCCAAGGCAAGAAAAGCAAAAAGGCTTGAGAAGGCATTCTCCTGCGCAATTCCCGACGGAGTTTACGAGAGAATGGAGGACGAGCTGAAAAATGAATGATAACCCGAAGCTCCTCTCTCTTCTCGGAATGTGCCGCAGGGCGGGCAGACTAAGCTGCGGTCACGATGCTGCAATCGGCTCTGTCAGAAGCAAAAGCGCAAAGCTCTGCCTGCTGAGCAGCGATTCTTCTCAGCGGCTGAGAAAAGAGATTGAGCGTGAGGCGGCATATGGCGGCAGGGATATCCCCGTCAGAATGCTGGCTTCAACAATAGAGGAAATAGGAAAAGCCACGGGGCTTAAATCCGCTGTGGTAACAGTCAATGACGAAGGCTTTGCAAAAACCATGCTTGGGCTTCTGAACACAACAGAGGAGGTTAATCTATGATTAATAAATACAGAGTTCACGAGGTCGCTAAGGACTTCGATATCAAAAGCAATATAGTTGTTGATTTGCTGGCAAAATATTTTGACGGCCAGAAAAAGCATATGACGGCTCTCGAAGAGGATGAGCTTGATGTAATTTTTGAAACCTTCACAAAGGAAAATGAGGTTGCAGACCTTAACGAATATTTTGAATTCAAGCCTGCTGCAAAGAAGGCAAAGAAAAAGGCTGAAGAAGCTGCCGAAGAGCCTGCTCCTGCAGAGGAAGTGAAGGCAGAGCCTGCTCCCGCACCCGAAAAGAAGGAAGAGAAGAAGGCGGAAAAGGCTCCCGAAAAGAAGCCTGAGAAGAAGCCCGAGGATAAAAAGCCTGCCCCCGAAAAGAAGGAGCAGAAGCCTCAGAAGCCTGCTCAGCAGGGCAAGGCAGATAAATTGCCTCCTATGCCCAAAAAGCAGCCTAAGCCCGAGGCTAAGGAAAAGGACAACAAGCCCATGCAGTCCAGAACAAAGGGCGAAATGAGGACAATCGACACCCGTGCCGATAATGTTGACCTTGAAAAGTATAACGAAAGATACGAAAACATTGCACCCGAAAACAAAACAAAGCAGCATGAGGGTGCAGTTAAAAAGCAGAAGCTCAAGCAGAAGAGCCAGCAGTACAGAAAGCAGGGCGGAATGCGCTCATCAAGGCGTGAAACAGAGCAGGAAAGGCTCAAGAGAATTGCTGCAGAAAGAGCAAAGAAGCCCCAGATGCTTCTCAAGCTGCCTGAGGAAATCACCGTTGGCGAGCTTGCAGCCATGCTTAAGATGACTGCAGCCGAGGTTATCAAAAAGCTGTTTACACTCGGCCAGATGGCAACCGTTAACGAGGTGCTCGACTACGAAACCGCAGCCATTGTTGCCGAAGAGCTTGGTGCAAAGGTTGAAAAAGAGGTTGTTGTTACAATCGAGGACAGAATCATTGACGACCACATTGACGATGAGAGCGAGCTTATCACAAGAGACCCCGTTGTTGTTGTTATGGGTCACGTTGACCACGGTAAAACATCACTTCTTGACGCTATCAGAAACACATCCGTTACTGCAACGGAAGCAGGCGGTATTACACAGCATATCGGTGCTTACAGAGTTAACATCAACGGCTCAAGCATCACTTTCCTTGATACCCCCGGCCACGCTGCTTTCACATCAATGCGTCTGAGAGGCGCAATGGCAACGGATATTGCTATCCTTGTTGTTGCTGCGGATGACGGCATTATGCCTCAGACAATTGAGGCTATTAACCATGCAAAGGCTGCAGGTGTTCAGATTATTGTTGCAATCAACAAAATGGATAAGCCTGCCGCAAACCCCGACAAGGTGCTTCAGCAGCTTACTGAATATGAGCTTGTTCCCGAAGAGTGGGGCGGCGAAACAATCTGCGTTCCCGTTTCCGCGCTTACAAGACAGGGCATTGATAACCTGCTTGAATCCGTTCTTCTTGTTGCGGAAATGCAGGAGCTTAAGGCTAACCCCAACCGCTCCGCAAAGGGCGTTGTTATTGAAGCAAGGCTTGATAAGGGCAGAGGCCCCGTTTCAACCCTTCTTGTTCAGAACGGTACACTTAAGTCAGGCGATATCATCGTTGCGGGCACTTCCGTTGGCCGTGTAAGAGTTATGGTTGACGATAAGGGCAGAAAGGTTAACGAGGCAGGCCCCTCAATCCCCGTTGAGATTATGGGTCTTGCAGAGGTTCCCCAGGCAGGCGACGGCTTTGACGCCGTTAACGATGAGCGCCTTGCAAGGGAGCTTGTTGAGCAGAGAAAATCAAAGGCTAAGGAGGAACAGTTCAAGGAGTTCCAGAAGGTTACTCTTGACAACCTCTTTGCTTCAATTCAGGAAGGTCAGCTCAAGGACCTCAATATTATCATCAAGGCGGACGTTCAGGGCTCGGCAGAGGCTGTTAAGCAGAATCTTATTAAGCTCTCAAACGAGGAAGTCCGCGTTAAGGTTATCCACAGCGGCGTAGGCGCAATCACCGAAAGCGACGTTATGCTTGCAAATGCATCAAATGCAATTATCGTTGGCTTCAACGTAAGACCCGATAATGTTGCAGCCGAGGTTGCAGAGCGCGACGGCGTTGAATTGAGAACCTACAGAGTTATTTACGAATGCATCGAAGAGGTTGAGGCTGCTATCAAGGGTATGCTTGCGCCCAAGTTCAGAGATGTTGATATCGGTAAGGCAGAGGTACGTCAGGTTGTTAAGATTTCGTCAGTCGGCAACATTGCAGGCTGCCACGTTATCAACGGCAAAATCACCAGAGGTGCAAAAATCAGAGTTGTCCGTGACGGTATCGTTATTGCTGAGGATGAAATGGCATCGCTCAAGCGCTTCAAGGATGATGTTAAGGAAGTTGCTTCGGGCTTTGACTGCGGTATCGGTCTCAACAAGTTCAACGATATCAAGGAAGGCGATATCTTCGAGGCGTTTGTTACAGAGGAGTACAGAGATTAATTATGGCAGGATACAGAATTGACAGAGTGTCCGAAGACATAAAGCGCGAAATTGCATCAATTATGCGCGAGCTTAAAGACCCCAGGATTCAGGGAATGCTGACCGTTGTTAATGTTGAGGTCAGCTCCGATGCTTCCTTTGCAAAGGTTTACGTCAGCGCAATGGAAGGCATTGAAACCGCAAAGCTGGCCGTTAAAGGGCTCACAAGCGCAACGGGATATATCCGCAGGGAAGTGGGCAAGCGCCTGCACCTGCGCAAAACCCCCGAGCTTAAGTTTGTTGCCGATGACTCAATCGAAAGAGGCATGGGCATTGCAAAAATGCTTGGCGATATTACTTCAGACACTAATGAATAATAAGGAGCGTCGATCATGAGAATTGACCTGCGCGAAACCGCGGAATTGCTTAAGCAATCCGACAATATATTGCTTTTATGCCACGCTCACCCCGACGGCGACACTCTCGGCAGCGCAACTGCCCTTGCCCGCGGACTTTCCGCAATGGGCAAAAGGGTTAAGGTTGACTGCGGCGACCCCATCCCCAAGGATTTTTCCTTTATGTTTGAGGGCTTTGCCGCCGAGGAGTTTGAGCCGCAGCTTATCGCCGCGATTGATGTTGCGGATATAAAGCTGCTGGGCAGGGATTTTGAGGGCAGATATGAGGGCAGAATTGACCTTTGCATTGACCATCACGGCTCAAACATGCTTTATGCGGATAAGGTTTGCCTTGAGGCGGACTCCGCATCAACTGCCGAAATGATTTATCTGCTGCTTAAAATGATGAATGCGGAAATAACACCCGTTATCGCATCCTGCCTTTTCACAGGCGTTTCAACGGATACGGGCTGCTTCCGTTTTTCAAACACATCGGTGAGAACATTTGAAATTGCCGCAGAGCTTGCAAGGCTGGGCGCCGATACCTATAATATCATTCAGGTGTTCTTTGAAACAAAAACAAAAACCTTTGCAGCCCTTGAAAGGCTTGCGCTGGATACAATGCGCCTTTATTTTTCTGACCGCTGCGCGATTATGTGCGTAACTCAGGATATGTATAAAAAAAGCGGTTCGGATGAAAGCGAGGTTGACCGACTTGCCAACCTGCCGAGGCAGATTGAAGGCGTGCTTGTGGGCGTAACCATGAGAGAACTTAAGGACGGCAGCTTCAAGGCTTCCGTGCGCTCCCACGGCGATATTGATGTTTCGGCAATCTGCAAAAGGCTTGGCGGCGGCGGACATATGGGCGCTGCAGGCTGCACCCTTTACGGCACAAAGCAGCAGGCAATCAATTCTCTGCTCAAGGAAATTCAGGCGGAGATTGATGCGTTTACAATTGATTAAGAAAAACGGGCAGCTCTTTTATGCTGCCCGTTTTTAGTGAATAGTGAAAAGTTAAGGACGGGTTTCACCCGTACCCGTTATAATATAATCGGTCATAGGCGGAGCCTATCCGAAACTTTTCATTCTTCACTTACAAAGAAAGGATAATTATGACGGGAATAATTCTTCTTGATAAGCCAAAGGATATAACCTCATTCGGTGCGGTTGCAAGGGTGAGGCGCATATGCGGCGAAAAAAAATGCGGCCATACGGGCACCCTTGACCCCATGGCAACAGGAGTTTTAACAATAATGCTTGGCGGTGCAACAAGGTTTTGCGAGCTTCTGCCAAGCCACGATAAGGCGTATATTGCAACCTTCCGCCTCGGCACGGTAACCGATACCCTTGATATAACGGGAAAGGTGCTTGAAACAAGGGAAGTAACTGCCACCGCAGAGCAGGTGAAGGAAAAAATAAAGGATTTTATCGGCGATATCAGCCAGCTTCCGCCTATGTATTCCGCGGTTTCCGTTAACGGTCAGCGGCTTTATGACCTTGCAAGGCAGGGCATTGAGGTTGAGCGTAAGGCAAGAGAGGTAACCGTTTTTTCAATAGATATGCTCAGCGAAAATGAGCAGGCGGGTGAATATACAATCAGTGTTGAGTGCTCATCGGGCACATATATCCGAACCCTTATTGCGGATTTGGGAGAGGCGCTGGGCTGCGGTGCCGTGCTTACGGAATTGCGCCGCACAAAGGCAAACGGCTTTGATATATCGCAGGCAGTAACCCTTGAGCAGCTTGCAGATGCGGCTGAAAAGGGAGAGCTTTCAAGCGTACTTATGCCTGTTGACAAGGCTCTTGAGGAATATCCGATAATAAAAGTTTCCGCAGCGCAGGCAAAGCGCTTCCGCAACGGCGGCGAGCTTGACCTGCAAAGGCTGAAATACCCAAGAATGCTCGGGCTTTTCAGAATTTACGACCCCGAAGATAATTTTATGGGTCTCGGCGAAATCGGCACCGGCGACAGCCTGACGGTTAAAAGAGTTTTTGTAGGATAAAAAATTATCCCCGACCTTGATTGGTCGGGGAAATTTTTTATCTTATGCCGTAATTTTCAATTACATAATCCATATCCTTGTCGCCTCTGCCGGAGAGGTTGATGAGGATTGAGCCGTGGTCCATTGTCTTTGCCAGCTTCATGCCGAATGCAACGGCGTGGGAGCTTTCGATTGCGGGGATAATGCCTTCAAGGCGTGAGAGCTTGTAGAATGCATCAATGGTCTCTTCATCGTCGATAACATCGTACTTAACTCTGCCGATTTCTTGCAGGAAGGCGTGCTCGGGGCCCGATGAGGGGTAGTCAAGGCCGCTTGCAACGGAATAAACGGGAGCGGGCTCGCCGTTTTCATCCTTGAGCATGATGCTGTTGAAGCCATGCATAATGCCCTCTGTGCCGTATTTGAGGCTTGCGGCGTGGTCGCCCAGCTTGGGGCCTCTGCCGAGGGGCTCAACGCCGTAAATATCAACGGGGTCATTAAGGAAGCCTGCAAAAAGACCTGCCGCATTTGAGCCGCCGCCTACACAGGCAACAATTGCGCTTGGCAGATGACCTGTCATTTCAATAAACTGGTCTCTTGCTTCAATGCCGACAATGCTCTGGAAATCGCGCACCATCATGGGGAAGGGGTGGGGGCCAAGCACCGAACCGATGCAGTAGATTGAATCCTTGTATTCCTTGCTGTATGCATCAAAAGCGGCATCAACAGCCTCTTTAAGAGTCTGCAGACCGTGGGTAACCTCAACAACATTTGCGCCCAGAATTTTCATTCTTGCAACGTTGGGAGCTTGCTTTTTGATGTCAACGGAGCCCATGTAGATATCGCATTCAAGTCCGAAATATGCAGCTGCGGTTGCAAGGGCAACGCCGTGCTGACCTGCGCCGGTTTCGGCAATAACCTTTTTCTTGCCCATGTATTTTGCAAGGAGAGCCTCGCCCATGCAGTGGTTGAGCTTGTGAGCGCCCGAATGGTTCAGATCCTCGCGCTTTGCATAAAGCTGAACCTTGCCGCCGAGAGCATCGGAAAGCCTTTCAAGGTGGGTAACGGGGGTGGGTCTGCCCTGGAATTCCTTGCGGATTCTGCGAAGCTCAGCAATGAACTTTCTGCTCTGGCAGATTGAATAATATGCCTCGGTGATTTCAGCCATGGCAGCCTTCAGCTTGTCGTCAATAAAAACGCCGCCGTATTTGCCGAAGTAACCGTCCTTATCGGGATAATTGTTAAAATAGGTATCAAAATCAACATTATTAATTTTCATTTTGCTTTCCTCCTGAAAATAAAAATAAAAAATCCCTGACAGAATTATCTTCTGTCAAGGACGAATATGCTTATTCGCGGTGCCACCTTGATTCACGGCCATGCCGTGCGCTTTGCAGGGTACATACATACCCCCGACAACTAACGTATGCCCTCACGTTGCAGAATACTCTACGGTTGCCCGCATTTGACTGCACCCTCAGCGGCCCATTTGACGAATTGTTTCTTGCCTGACTCTCAGCAACGCAGGCTCTCTGTGAAGGCATCAACGCCTTTATTTCCGCTTCAACGGTTTGGTTTATTAATTTTTCTGTATTATATCACTGCGGAATAATATTGTCAAGCGGTAAATTTTCAGGGTTCTTCAATAAATTTCATGGGGTTAACCCTTTTGTAGCCGCCGCAGCCGTTTTCAACCCTGACCTCAAAATGAAGGTGGGGCGCGGTGGTGTTGCCCGTGTCGCCAACAATGCCGATAACCTGACCCTGCTCAACGCTTTCGCCAACGCTGACCTGAATATCGCAGGAATGGGCATAAAGGGTCTGAGTGCCGTCGCCGTGGTCAATCACACAGTAGTTGCCGAAGCCAGTGTTCCATTCGCCGTTGTTGACCGCCTCAACAACCTCGCCGCCCTTGGAAGCAAGGATAATAGTTCCCTCAGAAATATTGCAGCCGATATCGTCATAAACGCCTATATCAACGCCCCAGTGAGCTCCGCCGCCGGAATATCTGGGATAGCCTGCAATAACCTCTGCATTGATTTCCGCGGGCCAGAGGAAGCCGCTTTTTTCGTTCAGAGAGGTTTCAATGGCGGGCTCTTCAGGCTCTTCGGGCATCTCGGGTTCCTCAGCAACGGTAACGGGAACGGTTACCTCAACCGCTTCAACAACGGGTGCGGAGGATTTGGCAAGGGGAGCATTGCTGCTTTCAACCGCGTTAAATGAAATAACACAGCCGAAAACACCTATTAAAAAAGAAAATATGAGAGTTATTGTTCTCTTCATTTCATTACCTGCATTTTCTTAAAAATCCTGAAAGATTTTAACATATACGGGCAATGAAAAGCAATGTTAAAAATCCATATTTTTATTTGAGAAAAATACGGATTTTTAACAATATAGCCTATAAATTTTAAAAATTACTTCAATATGATGTATCCGCAGGCAGGAATTTTAACTTTTTCCCCGCATTTTTCACCCGTAACAGCGTTTGTGTAGTCGCCGTTAAGCAAAGCGGATTTTTCGCTTTCCGTGAAGTTCATCATAAATATGTGGCTGCCTCTTTTGCGGATTGTTATGCCCTCTTCGGCGTCAACAGGTGCATCTGCCGCAATGCCGATTTTTTTAATGAGCATATTGCAGAAATCAGTGGCAAAATCGCCGTCGTTGCGGAATGCGGCATAGTAAGCCGTGCCCTTGCCGAAGGTGTTTTTCGTAACAGCAGGCATGCCGTCATAGAAATCTTTTTTGTATTCTCCAAGCACCTCAGCGCCCGTCGAATGAATTATGTCGCAAACGTGCACAACGTCATATTCCTTACCGCCGAAGGATGCGCTGTTTTTCATACCCTCGGGCAGGGAATCCGTTTCTTCATTCCATATGCCGAAAACATTTTTCAGATTATTTGCAGGGAAGCCGCCGAGGAAGCACATGTCGTTGCTGTCCACAAGTCCCGTAAGATAAGTTGCAACAAAATTGCCGCCATTGCTTACATAATCCTCAATTCTTTTATCCGTGCCTTCCTTAAGCATATAAAGGAAAGGAGCAATGACCAAATCGTATTTTGAAAAGTCTGCATCCATAGGAATTACATCAACGGACACACCCTTTTTATAAAAAGGTGCATACCATTTTGTGCATTCTTCAATATAGTTGCGGTTAACATTGTTGAAGCCGCAGAAATGCTTTGTTGCCCAGATGTTTTCCCAGTCGCAGATAACGGCAACCCTGCTTTCGGAATAGCCGCCCGTTACGCCGCCCAGCTTTTCAAGAACCTCACCGAGATGAGCAACATCGCGGAAAACCCTTGTGTTTTCGTGGCCGCAGTGGTCAACAACCGCGCCGTGGTATTTCTCGTGGCCGCCCTTGCTTTTGCGCCACTGGAAATACTGAACGCTGTCCGCACCGTGGGCAATCGCCTGAATTGCGGAAAGCTCCTGCATTCCCGAATGCGGCAGCTTGTTAACATCGTGCCAGTTAACAAGAGAGGGTGTGCTTTCCATCATGAAGAAGGGCTGACCGTCCTTCATTGAGCGGAATGCATCGTGAACAAAGGCAACGGCAAGCGCCTCGTCCTCGTTTCTGCCCTTATCCCAGGCAGGGTAGTTATCCCATGAAACCAAATCCGTTTTCTTTGCGAATTTCTGATAGTCAATGCCGTCATACATCCTCATAAAGTTGGTTGTTATGGGGATATCGGGGGTTATTTCGCGCAGGGGTGCAATTTCGTTTTCATAGAATGAAATGTGGCTGTCGGAAACAAATCTGTTCCAGCAGAGCTTCATTGCGGAAACGTGATTTTCGCCTCTGTTTTTGGGTGAATTTATCTGCGACCAGTCGTTCATTCTGTGGCTCCAGAAGCCGTTCCACCATTTATCGTTGAGCTCTTCGATGTCGTTATGATAGTATTCTTTGAGCCAATCCCTGAACGCCTGCTGACAAAGCTCGCAGTGGCATTCGCCGCAGTATTCGTTGGAGATATGCCACATTTTAAGCGCAGGGTGATTTTTATAGCGCTCGGCAATCATGCGGTTGATATTGCGAACCTTTTCACGGTAAACGGGTGAGGTGAGGCAATGGTTATGGCGCACTCCGAATTCGTTGCGGATTCCCGTTTCCTCAACGCGGAGAACCTCGGGGTATTTCTGCGCAAGCCAAGGAGGTCTTGCGCCCGAAGGAGTTGCAAGGATAACGGAAATCCCGTTTGCATGGAGCTTGTCCATAATTGTATCCAGCCACTCAAAGTTATAAACGCCCTCTTCGGGCTCAAGGAGCGACCAGGAGAAAATGTTGATTGTTGCGCTGTTTACATGAGCCAGCTTCATCAGGCGCATATCCTCATCCCAGATTTCGGGGGTTTTAATCCACTGGTCGGGGTTATAGTCGCCGCCGTGAATAATAAAATCAAAAAATTGCTTTTTCATAATCAAATCATAGCCTTTATAATATCTTTTATTTCGGGGAAATCCGATAATGTTTTGCAATAGTGGGAATAAATTACCCTCATATCCTTATCTACGCCGATGAATGCGCAAAGCTGCAGGGGTCTGCGGCCCTGGGCGGGCTCGGCGGTTGCGGTTATTGTGTTGAGCAGGTCTGTGCCTATGAGCTTTCTGATATCCTTGCCCATCATCGTTTCAAACATTTTATCGCCTGCAATCAGGTTAACGGCGCTGTCTGCTTCAAAAACGTTGTAGCGCTCAAAGAGCTTCGCTTCTCCGTCGGCAATCAGTTCAAAGGGATATTTGCCCTGAACGGGAGCGAGGGTTTGCAGATCGGACTGCACAACTGCCTTGATTTCGCAACCCATGGCCTTTGCTGCGGGGTATGCGGCTGCAAGGGCGGCAAGCAGTTTTTTTGTAACATCGCATTCGTAATATCTCGTGAAAACGATAAGAGCTTTTTTATCAATTATATTTTCAAGCTCGCAATGGGTGCTTTTTGCTGATTCATAAACAAAACCGTCAAGGGCTGTGCCCACGGAAAGGGTGCGGCGGTGAGGTTTGCCGTTTGCTGCCCAATCGGCGCGTACGGCGTCAACCGCATTCCTGAAGCGGATAAGCATTTTTTCAAGAGTTTCTCTTGCGCAGGCAAGGTTAATGCGCTGGAAGCCTCTGCCGAGAGGGCCGAACATTTCGCCGCCGTCAAGGTAAATATTTGCGCCCTCAAGCATTTGGCGCAGCTCAACATGGGTCATTCCAAGACCTCTCATGTCAAGCCATTGCAGGTAGGTGCCTTCAAGGGGATAAACCTTGATTTCGGGGAAGTTTTCCGCCATAAAATCCTCAACACATTTTGCATTATCTGCAATAACCGTGATAAGTTCCTCCAGCCAGTCTCCGCATTCGTTGTAGGCGGCGGTGCAGGCGGCATAGGCAAAAATATTGAGGTGCATCTGCATATCAAGCCAGTTGCAGGCAATTGCTCTTTTTCTCATTTTTTCATTGGGAATAATTATGTTTGAGCATTGCATACCCGCAAGGTTAAAGGTTTTGCTGGGTGCGGTACATACGGCAATGTTGTTCATTGCTTTTTCGCTGACATTTGCCATAACCGTGTGGTTATAACCGGGCATAATCAGGTCATTGTGGATTTCGTCATCAATAATGAAAACGCCGTTATTGCAGCAGATATCCGCAACCCTTGCCATTTCCTCCGCAGACCACACCTTGCCAATGGGATTATGGGGGTTGCAGAATAAAATTGCGGTGTTGTTTTTATCTTCAGCCTTCTTTTCAAGCAGGTCATAGTCTATTCTGTATTCGCCGTTTTCGTGAGCGAGAGGGCAGTAAACGATTTTTCTGCTTGCGGCAACAACCGCCATGTCAAAAGGATAGTAAACGGGTGACATAATGATAACGCCGTCGCCGGGGCTTGTTACCGCCTCAACAAGCATTTCAAGGGCGGTGATAATGCCGGGTGTCTGCAGAATCCATTCTCTTTTCACCTCAAAATCGTGCCTGCGCTTCATCCAGCCGATTACGGCATCAAAATATGCATCAGTAGGGTCGGTGTAGCCGAGGATTGCTTCATCTGCCAGCTTTTTGAGGGCATTTACAATGGGCTTTGCCGTCGGGAATTCCATATCCGCAACGGAAAGGGGCACGAATTCGGTGGAGGAATTTTGGGCTCTGTTCCATTTTGCCGCGCCGAATGAGCTGCGGTCAGGTATGCTTGTAAAATCGTGTTTCATTATTATTTTTCCTCCTTGGGTATCTCCTGAATGCCGTATGCATCAACAAGAGCGAAGTATTCATCCTCGCTGATTGCAAGCACCGAACCGTGGCGGGGCTTAAGGTGATTTACGGAATAGGTTGAGCGCTGCACCTGCCTGAAATTTTCAAAATCGCGGGTCATCTGTGCAAAGAATGAGCCTGCGCTGTATTCATCCATAATCATCATCCAGGCATCCGTGCCTGTTATGCGGTACATTGTGCTGCCTTCAACGCCCCACCAGTTAAGTGAGCATATGGTGTAATCCTGATTGTAAGGGCCTGTCATGTTTTTTGACCTGACATAGGCAATTTTCTGGGTTAAATCCTCCTTGAAATAGAGGTAATAATAACCGTCTTTTTCATTATATATAATGTCGCCGTCTATGCACTGGATGCTTCTTGTTTCGCCTGTTTCGGGGTCAACCTCATTCCATCTGCCGAAAAGCACCTGAGGCTCGGTTTCAAAGGTTTTGAAATCCTTTGTGTAAGCGTAATAATGGCCTGCGCAGTCGTTCTCCGCCGTTGAGTTTGCCCAGTAGACCATATACATTCCTTTATCGGCATCCCATAACGCCTGAGGAGCCCATGCTCGGGTTGTTGTTTCAAAGCCCTTGAATTGGCGGATATCAATAACCGTTTCGTCAAACCAGTTAATCAGGTCATAGGATTTCCATGTTATGAGCGCATGGTTTGAGGTCCAGCCCTCAAGGGCGTTCATATCCGTTGCAATTATGAAGTAGCAATCCCTGCCGTTTTCATCCTTGCCGCTGAGGAGATAAGGGTCGCGCACGCAGCCCGTTCCCTTTGTCTGCTTTATGATTGCTTTGTTATCGTTAAGAGCGTTGAAGTTGTAGCCGTCTGTGCTGACGGCAAGGTGAATTGTCTGCTCATCAACCTCGTTGCCCACAAAGTAGCAAAAAACATATGCGCCCTCTGTGCTGACGGCGGGGTAAGCGTAGTCGTTAAAAGCATAGTTGAAAAGATAATAGGGTATCATTATGATTGCCGTAATTATCCGCAGGAAGGAAGTGAAGGTCATATTCTTTCTCCTTTTTCATTGTTAATACCATTTATGATATCACAATATTAATAAACAGTCAAAGAATTATTGACAAACCCTTTGATTTGGGATTAAAATATTTGCATAGATTTAGAGGGAGGCCATGAGAATGAAAAAAATTATTGCCGCCGTTGCACTTGCTCTTGTAATTGCTCTGCTTACGGGTGTTACCGCATTTGCGGAGCCGGGCTTTGCTTACGGAGAAGAGGTGCTTTCTGCATTTGCACCGAAATGGAGCGCCATTCAGGCGGATGAAACCGTTATTTCCCTTACCCCCGGCGGTGAGCAGGGCGAAATAGGCTTCGGCTGGCTTTCAAAGGATGAAAGTTCACGGTTTATGATATCCGAAAATGCGGATATGTCCTCGGCTAAGGAGCTTAAGGTGGAATTCGTCGATGCAGAGGGCGGTTTTGTTTCCAATAAAGTTACCGCAACGGGTCTTGCAGAGGGCAAAACATATTATTATTCCTACACGGAAAACGGCGTATGGAGCGAGCCTGCGCCCGTTACCGTTCAGCCCGATGATAATTTTACGGTGCTTTATATCTCCGATGCTCAAATAGGACGCTCGGGCGAGGAAACACTTGAAGAAATACTTATCCGTGACACCTGCGGCTGGAATTACACCGTTGAAAAAATGATGAAGGCTTATCCCAATGCTGCATTTGCAATTTCGGGCGGCGACCAATTCCAGTCTCCCGACAGCATAACCCAGATGAAGGCTTACCTTGCCCCCGAGGCGCTGCGCAGCCTGCCCGTTGCAAACACAATCGGCAACCATGACGACGGCTCAACCCTTTACGGCGATATTTTCAACAACCCCAACGAGGTTAATGAGCTTCTGGCTGACGAAGCAGGCACGGGATATTATTACACCTACGGCGATGTGCTGTTTATAACCGTTAATTCAAACAACAACTTCCTTTTGGATACCGCAAAGGTTCTTCGCACGGCGGTTAACGCTTATCCCGACACAAAATGGAGAGTTGTGACAATGCATCACAACCCCTATTCCGCATCCCTCGGCAGCGATGAATATTCGGAGGAGAGGCTGCTTTTCAGCTCGCTCTACGATTGCTATGATATTGACCTTGTTCTCAGCGGTCACGACCATTTTTATTCACGAACGGAGCCTTTGTATGCAGGCAAAGCTGCAGAGGGTGAGGGCACGGTTTATGTTCAGTCATCATCCGCCTCGGGCAGCAACTATGACCCCCTGCCCGAAGAGCTTGCATGGTTTACGGAAACGGCCTTTGATGTGAGGGTGCCCACATACACCGCTTTCACATTTACACAAGAAGCAATAATCGGCGCAACCTACCGCACCGATACGGATGAAATCATTGACACCTTTGAAATCACCGATAACACAAACAATTCAAGAGCAAATATTTTTACTGTTACGGTTTCGCTGATAAAAACACTTTTCTCTATGATATAAAAAATAACGGCTTGCTGCTGCAAGCCGTTTTATTTATCCCCAATTAAAGGGTCTCAGCATAAAGTCAACCTCGCTCTTATCCTGCGGAATTATTCCGAAGGATGATACCCTGTCCATTCCGTGAGCCTTGAATTCATCGTAAAGCCATTCGTTTGCCTGCAAGCGCAGGGGACTCAGGAATGAATATTTGCCGATGAATTGGTTCGCCTTGAAGTATTCCCAGCTCAGATTTGCAACCTCAATGTTGAAAAGCTGCTCCTCGGTAACATCCGCCTTCAGAGCCTTTCGCCACAGAGCCTCAAGCCTGAGGGTGTTGAGAGGCGAATAGAAGCCTGCCTGATAATGCCAGTCAAAATCAAATGCGTGGGCGGTTGCTTTGGTCTGCGCCGTCTGAATATCAATAATTTCTCTGATATAGGGTGCGGCATCCTCGCCGTAATATGCCTTAATGAAGTCCATCATATGGTATTCAACATCGCAGTCAACATCCCACTGCAGCTTTTGCAGAAGATAGTTTCTCAGCTCATTGAAGGCGGCGTAATGGCCGTCACCGCAGTTGTAAACATAGCCCGTTATGCCTATATCGTGCATGTATTTCATAGTGGGCTGCATTGTTTCGAAATTGGAGAAAAACTGGGCGGTGTTAAGGAAATTTATTGTGTAATCATAAATATAGGTTCTTTCCGCAATTTTAACCCAATCGGCAAAGTCCTGAGCAATGGTGGGTTCATTATCGGCGAAAAGGTTCATAAATGTTTCATTACCGTCCTGAGCGCCGCATTCCGTAAGAGGATGGCTGCGGCAGGCTTTGTGAAGTCCGCAAAGCACCGGCACAACGTTGGAATTGCATTTAAGGCTCAGATCCTCGGGAGGTCTGTCCGTTTCACCGTATGCATAGAAAGTGAAGGTGAAATCGGGAAATTCATCGTCAAGGGCATCGGCGAAAGCATTGGTGAAAATAATTGTTGGTGCGGAAACACTGCCGTATTTTTCATAGAGAGCCTCGCAGGTTTCGCAGTGGCAATAGTTTGAATTATCCTTCTGGCCGATGTGGATATGGTCTGCATTCTTGTTATCGGCAAGGATTGCCTTGCGCGCGTTTTCAACCGCAACGGTCAGCACCTCGGGGTGAGAAACACAAACATGGTCTGTTGTGCGGCTGCCGTCGGGATTCATTGCGAAATATTCGGGGTGCTCCGCAAAAAGGGAATCGGGCACGAGCCTGTCAAGTGTAACATCCCAGAGCACATATGTCAGCGCGCCGCCGTATCCCGAGGCATCGTAGTGGAATGAAACGTTCATTTTTGTTCTTGCGCGGTAAGCATCTGTTGAGCCTGCAGGGCTGTTGCGGCGGATTTCAAATGAGGGCTGAATGATTTTGTTTATATTTGCATCAACAACAATATCCTTGCTTTCGGGTATAACCTCAAGCTCGGGCGTAAACCAGCGAATGCCCAGATAATCCTCAAGCAGAGTGTAAACTCCGTAAAGAGTGCCGCGGCTGTTGCCTCCTGCAATGAGCAGGTAGTTGCCGTCGGAATAAAGCAGAAAGCCGTCTGCGCCGATTGCATCTCTGTTAACCTCGGTGATATCCTTTTCAAGCTCCGTTTCGCCAATGACAACGGCTTTTGCGCCCTCGTCAAGCTGATTTTCGGTAATAACGGGCAGCTTTGCACCGCTTATTTTTTCAAGATATGTCTGCATTTCCTCTGCGGCGGTCATTATGCACTCATCCGCGTCCTCAGCTGTAACAATGGAAAAATCCGATTTGCCGTCCTCAACAATATACATGGGTGTGGTAATTGCAGGGGCAATATAATCCCCTCCGCCATAGTTTATGTTTGTATCAACGGGAATAATGCCTGCGATGAAAAGAAGCACTTCTATTAAGGCAAAAAACGCTTTGATATACGCTGCCATACCTGACCCTCCGTAAATTTTCTTGTGAGCTCATAGTAGCATATATTTATTTTCTTTTCAAGGACTTCCTTGACTTTTCAGCAGTTCTAATTTATATTAAAATTATAACTGCTTCGGGAGGAGATTTGATGCTTAAAATAATCAGAGCCGTTGTTGCCCTTTTTGTTTCGGTTGAAATGCTTGTTACGGGGATTATCGGCGGCGTGCAGTTCAGAAATATTGAAATGCCTGAGGTTGAGCTCGGCGAATACGGGCAGTATGTTGACCCGTTTATCGGCACGGGTGGCGTGCCCTGGACCTGCGGAATGCTCAGCCCTGCGGCAACGGTGCCCTTCGGCTCGGTAAGGCTCGGTGCAGATACCTGCTTTATCGGCGGCGCATACATCGTTAAAACCAACAATTCGGGTTATTATTATGAGCACGCCCACATCAAGGGCTTCAGCCATTCGCGCCTTTCGGGCACGGGTGCGGAGGATTACGGCCATTTCAGGTTTATTCCCCATTCGGGCAGCAATGAGCCTGCTGTGATGCCCTATTCCCACAAAAATGAAACCGCTTCCGTGGGCTACTATGCGGTTTATCTGCCTACTGTTGGCTGCCTTGCGGAAATGACGGCTGATGTTCACACGGGCGTTCACCGCTACACATTCTACGGCAGCGACGATGCAAAGCTCTTTATTGACCTTTTCAGCGGCGCAGGTAAATGCACAACCTATGACGGACAGGCGGAATATGACGAGGCAAGCGGCGTTGTTTCGGGAAGCTGCGAGCTCAGCGGTGTATTTTCAAGCAGATTTGACGGCCTGCCGGTTTATTTTGTTGCAGTTGCGGATAAGCCTATCAAATCCTGCGAAATTGCCGACGGCGGAGTGGATATCAACTTCGGCGCATTAAACGGCGAAAGCGTTGAAATAAAGGTGGGCATCAGCTTTGTCAGCAAAGAAAATGCAATGCTCAACCTTAAGGCAGAAACAGAGGGCCTTGACTTTAATGACGTCAGGCAGAATGCCGCCGATGAATGGGAAAAGTCACTTTCCGTTATCGATATTGAGGGCAGCGATGAAATCAAAACCAATTTTTACACAGCCCTTTACCACTCAATGATTATGCCCACAAACTTTACCGATGTTAACGGCGAATATCTGGGCTTCGATAAAAAAACTCACACAGCAGAGGGCTATACCTACAGAACGGATATGTCCCTTTGGGATACCTGCCGCACAACTCATCCCCTTTACACCCTTATTGCGCAGGATATTCAGACCGACTGCCTTAAAAGCCTTGTTGATATGGCGGAAAAAAGCGGCAGGGGAGTTATTCCTCGCTGGCCCATGGGCGCAGGCTACACGGGCTCAATGATAGGTGATGCCGCAAATATCGTTATTGCGGAAAGCTACATAAAGGGCATAACGGATTTTGATGCGGAAAAGGCCCTTGAATTTATGAAAAACACCTCGGATAACCCCGTCAGCAAGGACGGCAGAGGATATGTTGAAGAATATAACAAATACGGCTACATTCCTCAGGATACAGAGGGAGTTAACAAATCCGTCAGCCGCACAATCGAATATGCATGGGAGGATGCGGCAATTGCAACCCTTGCAACTGCTATGGGCAAAACCGAGGATGCAAAGATTTATGCGGATAAATCCATGTATTACAAAAATCTTTTCAACCCCGAAACAATGTATTTTCAGGCAAGGAATTCCGACGGCAGCTTCGTCTGGAATTTCAATCCGTATATAACAACATTTTATGATGCGGTTATGATTAAGAAGTTTGCGGATTGCTATTGCGAGGGCAGCGCAAGGCAGTGGCGCTGGAATGCCCTGCACGATATTGACGGAATGATTGAGCTTTTCGGCTCAAAGGAATATTTTGTCAGCGAGCTTGAGGACTTCATGAAGGATGCCTCTCTTTCAAGGGCGGCGATTGACCCCGGCCACGGCTTCTGGGTCGGCAATCAGCACGATATACACACACCTTATCTTTTCAGCAATGCAGGCAGGGCAGACCTTACGCAGAAATGGGTGCGCTGGACGCTGAAAAACCGTTTCAGCACCGATATCAACGGCCTTGACGGCAACGATGACGGCGGCACTCTCAGCGCATGGTATGTATTCTCCGCAATGGGCATTTATCCCCTTGCAGGCACGGATAAATACTGGATTGGCTCGCCCAATGTTGACAAGGCGGAGGTTACCCTTTCAAACGGCAACGCGCTGAAAATCACCGCAAACAATCAGAGCGATAAGAATGTTTATGTAAGCAGCGTTACTCTTAACGGCGAAAAACTTGAGGGTACATATATCACCCACGAGCAGCTTATGGGCGGCGGCGAGCTTGTTTTTGAAATGAGCGCAAAACCCGTTAAATAAAAGCAAAACAGGCAGTTCAACCGAACTGCCTGTTTTTTTATGTTCTGTGTATCATTTAAATAATGTTGAAAAGAAGCCGGCTATTGACATGCTGAACATTACTATTGTATAGATAACAACGAATCCGTTCCAGGATAAATAATTATCAATTTCAAAGATTATTTTTTTGAGCCCTTTGAAAAGACCGTCGTCGGGAGCAATTTTTCTTGAGGTTATGTTTTTGTAATCCGATGCAATTACCGTTCCGTCAGGGTCAACTATTTCAAGTTTTAAAGTAGCATTTCCTCTTTCGATTGAAGAAACCTCAACGGCGTTGTCGTTGCCGTATCTGTCTGTCTGAACTGCCAAAATTTCTGCATCACCGTCTATTGACCAAACAAACTTGGCATCGGGATGCTCGTCAAGATAGTATTCAGCGCGGTAAACAATGGATTCGGAATCCGTGGGGCTGTATATTTCTTCGCTTCCCAAATCGCAGTAGGGTTCAGGCTGTTCGCCGTTAAGGTAAACATTCCAATGCCTGAAAAGATTTTTGCCCTCATATCCGACAAACTCTCTCCACAGATAATATTCCTTATGGTCTTCATAAACGATAACGCCTTGGTGGGTCGCCTGGACTTCCCAAAGGATTGTGTTCCATTCCGTTTCTGTGCCTGCAAAGCTGACAGCCGATTTATGCCAATGAGTATAAACCGTGTTATCAATTGCATTGTTCTGTATTTTGCACAGGGTTTTGGGCAATTCAATTTTGCATAAGGGCGGAATTTTATCATCAACTTCTGCAAAATAAAATGCATATGAGCCTATGGAGGTGACGCCGTGCTCAATCGTGATATTCCAGATGTCAAAACGATATTCATACCAGGGCGGCAGTTTTCCGTACCTCAGAGAATACCAGTCCATATCACCCTCGCCGCTGATAACAAGCTCACCGTCATCATAGAAGGTCCAGGTAAGGTTTTCGCCCAATGCGCCGCAGAAGCCGCTGCCGATAACAGTTTTTTCCTCTACCGCAAATGCGCCGAGGGGTATTGCCGTAAGCATCATTACTGCACAAAGAATAATTGCGGTTAATTTTTTTAATCCTTTCATTTTTGTCCTCCCGTTTTATGAATTTCAAATATCATACCCATTGCAGATTTCAAAGGATTCGGCCAGTGCGATGCTCTCCTCAATGCTGTCGGAAACTGTGAATATATCAATTATTCTGTTGTCCTTTGTTGCGCAGAAATCGCCGTAAACCACATCGGGTTCATCATAAACCTTAACGATGAGGAACACGCCCAGATACTCCTCGCCTGCAACCTCAACAACCCTTGCCTCGCGCTCATAGGTAATGTTTTGTATAAATGTTTTTGAATATGTTTCTTCATAAAAATTTTCGGCGGATTGTTCCCAAAGATAAAGACATTCCTCAGCATATTCTTCAACCGTTGTGCGCCCTGCATCATAAAAAAGAATGCCTGCCTCGTCGCCGTCATCATCGGCATAGAAATATGCGCCGCAGTCATAAAGAAGGCTTTCGTATGCCTCGTAGTCCTCTTCCGTGCCCTCGGCAAAGCGACTGTCAACGGCTATTTTAAGGTTTGCCCAGGGGTTTGAATAGGTGTTGCCTTTAACTGTGCCCTTTGTGTATTCCGTGCCTGATGAGGCAAGAGCAAAATCTCCCTCAATACCCTCAAAAATATTGACTTCGCTGCTTTCAGGTGTTTTGTCGTTAATCTTTTCAAATATTGCAGGGATTACGAATGAGGTGAGAGTGAATGAAATAACGCCTGCGATTACGCCGACGAGTATCTTTTTCCACGGGGTCATTTTCTTTGCGGATTTTTTGGGCTCATCTTCACCGAGAATTTCGCAAAGGCATACCTCGCCTTCGTCAAGTGCTTTGCCGCAATTTTTACAATACATAGTTTTTACCTTACCTTTCTTTTAGTGTTGTCCCTTCGTTTTATGCAAGGGGAAAAGCACCCCCTCTGTTATATAAGTGTCAGAATTGTCAGGAAAATGTTGCAGAATTAATTCTTAAGATTTTCTTAAGACGGTAAACTTCAAACAAAAACATTTATATGCTTGCATTTTCGGCATGTTGTGATAAAATAAATATGTTTTAAAGTTTTGAGCCACGGAGGTTAATTTATGCTTAAAATCGGTCTTGTAGGCGTTGGCGGAATAAGCGGCGCACATATTCCCGCCTGGGAAGCAATGGAGAATGCAGAGCTTGTTGCTCTTTGCGATATCCGACCCGAGAGAATGGAAAAATATGAGGGCAAGCGTCTTTACACGGATTTTGACGAAATGCTGGGTAACGAGCAGCTTGATATCCTTGATATCTGCCTGCCTACCTATCTCCATGCAGATTTTGCCGTTAAGGCTATGGAGAGGGGAATAAACGTTATCTGCGAAAAGCCCATTTCGCTTAAGAATGAGGATGTTGAAAGGGTTTATTCAACCGCAAAGAAAAATAACGTTAAATTTATGGTGGCTCAGGTGCTTCGCTTCTGGCCCGAATATGAGCTGCTCAAGGAAATTTACGACACAAAGAAATACGGCAAACTTCTTTCAGGCACAATGACAAGATTGGGCTGCTACCCCAAGTGGAGCTGGGACGGCTGGATGATGGACGAAAAGCGCAGCGGTCTTGTTCCTTTTGACCTGCATATTCACGACCTTGATTTTATGGTTTATGCTTTCGGTATGCCCAAGGTTGCTTATCAGTACCGCTCAAAGCTGCCTGATCAGGATTTTGTCAGCATCAGCTATGATTTCGGCGATTTTTCAATTAATTCCGAGGCTTCGTGGTATGCAACCTGCTATCCCTTTACTGCTGAATTCCGTTTCCAGTTTGAGGATGCAATCGTTGCCAACGAAAACGGCAAAATGATTATCTTCTGCAGGGATGATGTTAAAATTGACCTTTCGCAGGATGCCGAGGGTGATACGGGCAGCATCAACCTGCCCAAGAGCGATGCTTATGCAAATGAAATCAATTATTTTGCAAACTGTGTTATGAATGACCTGCCTGTTGAAAAGGTTAAGCCCGAGGAGCTTAGCTGCGTGCTGAATATACTGAATAATCTTTAATAAGGTTGGGTCTGTTTCACTAAGCGAAGAACAAAAGAAACTGAATAAATAAAATCAAGGCTTGTATGGGTAACAAACCCGTACAAGCCTTGATTAATGCTGTATAAAAATTAAATGCTGATTTTTTGTTTCTTTTTAGCCGCTTTTTCCGATTTGACGTATTTATATACGCCTCGCATCGGAAGAAAACGGCTTCTTCATCTTATTGAGACAGACCCATTTTTATGCTTTCTTCTGTTTTTTGAAATAATGGATAGCGAAGATGAGCAGGGCTGCGCCTAAGATGGGGAAAATTGCCGTTACAAGCATACCTGCTTTAAGTCCGATTTGCTCTGCTTCAAGGCTGAATCTTGCTCCCATTTCGGCAGCAAAGGTGCTTGCCGCAACCTTGTCAACAACAATTCCCAGAAGCTGGGGCGCGATGGAAGCTCCCAAATCGCCGCCTGCCGCCATAAGCGCATATGCGGCAACTCCCAGACCGGGCAGGTTTTCTTCCATCATAATAAGTGTTCCGGGCCAGAGCATAGCGGTGAAAAGACCCGTTAAAATGCAGGCAACAAAGGCAGCAATAACGTTTGTTGTAAGGCCTGCGGTAAGGTAGCATATTGCGGCGCCTATCATTCCTGCAAGCAAAACTCTTGTTATGTTTTTGCCGTATTTTGCATATGTGATTCTTGCAACGCCCAGCAGGATTGCAAACATTGCCATGCCGAGAATATCGCCGAGGGTTTTATCAACCTGCAGGGCATTTTCCATATAGGTTGAAACCCAGTTGGACATAGCGTTTTCCGCGCAGCTTCCGAAGAAGATTGAGCCCACACAGATTGCGAGGGCGAGTGCGCGCCTGCCGGTGCCTTTTGTGCCTTCTTCTGAGGAAACGTCCATATCGGGCATGGGAGAAAGCATGAAAAGAATTGCGGCTGCAACGGGCAGCAATGCCCAGAAAACCGTGAGATACATCCAGTTTTCCGCACCGAAAACACGAAGGAACAGGGTGCTGACAACAACAACCGTAAAAACTCCGAAGGCATAAAGAGAGTGAAGCAGGCTCATATCCTTCTGAGGATTGTCAGAGGGAATAGCGGCAATAACGGGGCTGAGAAGAACCTCTGAAAGGCCTGCGGAAACGGAGAAAAGCACCGTGCCGATAAGCAGGCCCGCATATGCATGTTGGGGCAGCAGGGTAGGAATCGCGGCATAAATCAAAAGGCCTGCCGAGGTAATGAGAGGCATTGCCCTTACAACTTTTTTAACATTGAAATGTTTTGAAAAAACAGTAAAAATAAGGTCAACCGCAAGCTGAGTGCAGAAATTTGTGAGCACAAGAGTGCCCAGCAGGGTGTAGGATATGCCGTACATATCCTGAAGGGATGCAAACAGCAGGGGGGGCAGGCTGAAAATTGACGACATTGTAAAATACGCCGAGTAGCAGGCGAGCTTTGTACGCTTAAAATTTTTTGTTTTCATGGGAATCTCCTTGAAAAATCCGTTTTTATGGTGCTCCCATTGTATCACACAAAAAAAAGAATATCAAGGATTATATTTGTTGCAAATGCTTGCAACAGGACAAAATTCAATATATACTTTATTTGAAGGGCAGCTTTTCGGCGCTCTTCTTGCAGCCACATTACGCGTTATTATAACAAAGGAGCGATTGCCATGAAGGTTATGAAAAATCCCGAATACGATTATGAGGGCAAGGGCGTAAGCGAGAAAAACGGCTATATTAAATGGTATAATTGGGATGTTGTCAAAAAGCATGTTACGGTTATGGGCATTGCAATTCAGGCTGCAATAACCGTTGCTGCAATACTTATGAAGCCGATGCTCGCTGAATACGGCAAGAAGAACGTGGTTATCGCAGCGTTGGTTGCCCTGGCAATTTTACTTGTTGCCGTTGTGCCGCTGCATGAAATACTCCATCTTGTAACACCCTCAAGGGGCAGGCTTGATGACAGATGCATAATAACCTTCGCAATGTTCAGGGCATCAGCTCTTTTCAACGATTTTCAGACCCGCAGGGGATATATCCTCGGGCTTATTTTTCCTGTTCTGGTTCTCGGTGCGGTTTTTCTTTTGGCAATGCTTCTTTCAGAAGGAATGCTGAAGCTGATTTTCGGATTTTTGCTTGTGATGTCAATCTATTCGGGATATACGGACATCTATATGTTCTTCTACAGCCTCAGGCATATCGGGAAAAATGACATTGTGTTCGGTCTTTATAAAAAGTCGGCTGACAAATAAAGAACCGCCTGCACTGCAGGCGGGTTTTTGTCAGATTTCTTTCATTGCAAAGTATTTTTCGGCAAGAACCTCGTAGTGAGTGTAGTTTTCAGCCTGAGCAACCGTGTTTTCCGCATTTGAGTAGGGCTTCCTTGCTCTCAGGTAAACCGACTCCGCTTTTGCATAGGCTCTGAGTTCCTGCCTTATCTTCAGGTTTTCGGCAAAGCTGCGGGCTTCTCTGTTGCGAAGCTCTTCTTTAACCGCCTCATCGGGGGCGGTTATGTTTTCTGCGCCGTATTTCATGATAAGCGCGGCGGCTTCTTTTTTCATTTTTGCGTTCCTGATTGCATCGGAGCGGATTGCTTTTTCGTCCGCAGTGCTCTTTGGCAGTGCTCTTGCTGCTCTGAGCTCGTCTGCGGCATTTTCATAGGCATAAAGCTCGCCTCTTGCAAGGTCGTGTTTTGCCTGAACAAGCCTTGCGGCGCCTGCGGCGGTGCTGAATTTGTTGAGGTCTTCCATAATAATTGCGGCTCTTTCAATGGCAAGGTTGGTTTCCCTGACCGAGTCAAGCTCATTTTTTGCTGCCTTTATCGCCCGGCTGCGCAATTCCTTTTCTTCACTGCTGCGGCGTGGCAGCTTTTTGGCCGCTTTCAGCGCTGATTTATCGGCAATGAGCTTCTCTTTTCCGAAAAGCTCCTTTGCCTGAAGAATTATTTCCATTCCTTCGGTCAGTTCCCTGTCCTCAAGGGCACCGATTGAATAATTTTCAAACATTGCGCGGATTTTCAGCACATCAACATAGGCTCTGTGCTTGTTTTCCGTCAGGTCATAGAAGAAGAAGGGAACAAGATTGAGGAATGCGCCTGCCGCTGAGCAGAGAATGAGAACCTCGAAAAGATTGTTGCGGATTGCATCGTCATAAAGCACATTGTAGTCCTCAAGCAGACCCATTTTTTCATAAATTGCAGGGTAAACCATGCCCGTGAAGAAGCTGATAACCGTGCCTATCATGCCAAGAGGGCCAAAAAGCCCGTCAACCCTGACTCCCGTTTTCCACTGGTGGTAGTCCCTCATATCGGCGCTGATGTTATGCTGAATAATGTTCCAGAAGGTGCTGACAAAGGTGTTCAGATACCAAAGAACACAAATCATAATCAGGTTTCTGTAGGTGAAATAAAGAGCGATAAGCACCAGCACATTGAAGGAATTTATAACAATCAGCAGGTTGCGTTTGCCCATTGCTTTGATTGCAATGGGAGCGAGAAGCATTGACCAGAGGGCGGCGTTACCGATAACCGTGTTTGCAACGCCCATGGATGCCTGGTACTGACCGCCATAAGCATAAACGAAGGACCAGCCAAGCACAACTCCATAGCCCGATTCAAGAAAAACAACCCAGTTTGCCGACTGAACAATCCAGTAATATTTGTTTTTGGCAACCTCGCGGATTGCATCAAGAATTCTGATTGGCTCAGGCTTCTTTTTGGGCAGAATCAGTCTTTCCTTGACCTTGCGGAAGAAAATAACGCTGACAATAAGGCCGATAACCGTGAAAACGGGGTAAATTACGCGGTAAGTCCAGATGTTGTTGAGTCCCCATGTCCAACCGGCAATCATGGGAATGAACAGATTTGAGATTGTTGGTGCAAGGGAATAAATAACCTGAGAAATGCTCATTACCGTCGCGCGTTCCTGAGCGTTCGGGGTTATAATCTGCTGGAAATAGGTGTAGCTTTCATTATAAAACGAAAGAAAAACGTTCAGCAGCATATACATGAACCATACAACAACCGCTTTTGTGTTGTAAGTCCAGTTTTCATAGGGAAGCCAGACGAAAATCAGGGAAATCAGGAAAATCGGTAAGGCGGTCATCCTGATGAAGGGGAGAAATTTGCCGCCCTTCAGGTGGTGATTATCGTAATACCAGCTTCGGAAAATGCCCAGCGGAATGCCTACAAGGTTTGCAACCGTAAGCATAATCTGCAGGTCAACGGGGCGCAGCCCGATGCTTGCGCCGACGAGAAAGTTTGAGGCATTAAGGCCGATTGTTGAGGCAAGGAGTGTCAGCCAGTTAACACCGAAGCCTGCGCCGCTGATGCTGGCAACCTCCTTGTATGGGATGCAGTTGCCTTGGGGCGGCACTGTCCAATATTCTTTTGCGGTGGCAAAAAGGTTCTTTGCCTTCTGAGTTAATTTCGTTCTGGCCACGGTAAAACCCTCCGAAAATCAATCTGTGTTTACATTGTAGCATATAAAACGAAGAATAACAACTTTTTCTTTTCAGGCAAGGGAAGACATTTCGATTTGTGTTCTGACAGCTCTGCAGACAGTCAAAAACCGCCGAGAAATCGGCGGTTTTCTGTTTGTATATTAAAGAATTGAAAAATTAACAACAAGCGATGCGAAAACGATTGAAACCATCGAAAGAAGTTTTATGAGAATGTTGATTGCGGGGCCTGAGGTGTCCTTGAAGGGGTCGCCTACCGTGTCACCTACAACGGCAGCCTTGTGGCAATGGGAGCCTTTGCCGCCGTGAACACCGCTTTCAATATATTTTTTTGCATTGTCCCATGCGCCGCCGGCATTTGACATATAAACCGCCATAAGGAAGCCCGATGCAGTTGCGCCTGCAAGCATTCCTACAACGCCTGCGCAGCCCAGCACAAGGCCGACGCCTATGGGCACGGCGATTGCAACAACCGTTGGCAGAATCATTTCGCGCAGGCTTGCCTTTGTGCAAAGGTCAACGCAGCTTGCATAGTCTGCATCTGCCTTGCCCTCCATAAGGCCCTTGATTTCCCTGAACTGTCTGCGGACTTCTTTAACAACGCTCTGCGCCGCACGGCCTACGGAATTCATGGTCAGCGCTGCAAAAACAAAGGGGAGGCACGCTCCGATGAAAAGTCCTGCAAGCACTGTAGGGTTTGTGATGCTGAGGTTTGAAATTTTTTCAAGGCCGCCCTCAATGGAGGATACCTTGTCAATGTAGGATGCCATAAGTGCAAGCGCGGTAAGCGCAGCGGAGCCGATTGCAAAGCCCTTGCCCGTTGCGGCGGTTGTGTTGCCGAGGGCGTCCAGAGCATCCGTTCTTTCTCTGACCTTTTTGTCAAGGCCTGCCATTTCCGCAATGCCGCCTGCATTATCGGCCACGGGGCCGTAAGCGTCCGTTGCAAGGGTGATGCCGAGAGTTGAAAGCATACCCACTGCAGCAAGAGCAATGCCGTAGAGACCCATTGATGCGCTGGCTGCGCCGCCTGAAACAAAGTATGCAATAAGAACACAGACCGCAACGATGATAATGGGAACAAGCGTTGACATCATGCCAACGGAAAGACCGCCGATTATTATGGTTGCCGTGCCTGTTTCAGATGTGGCGGCAAGATTTTTTGTGGGTCTGAAGCTGTCCGATGTGTAGTATTCGGTAGCTTTGCCGATAAGAACACCCGAAACAAGGCCTGCGAGAATTGCAATGTAGATTTTAATGTTTTCAGCGCCGAGAATATAATAAACAAGGGGGAGCGAAATAATCGCAATGAGGATTGCGGAAAGATTTGTGCCCCTTGAAAGAGAGCTGAGAAGCTGCTTCTGGCTTGCGCCTTCCTTCGTTTTAACAAAGAATGTGCCTAAAACAGAGCAAACAACGCCGATTGCGGCTATAAGCATCGGCAATGCCATTGCATTGAGGCTGTGGAAAGCCGCAACGCCCAGAGCGCAGGCAGAAATAATTGAGCCGACGTAGGATTCATAGAGGTCTGCGCCCATGCCTGCAACATCGCCGACGTTATCTCCGACATTGTCGGAAATTACAGCAGGGTTTCGGGGGTCATCCTCGGGGATGCCTGCTTCAACCTTGCCGACAAGGTCGGCACCGACATCGGCGGCTTTTGTGAAAATACCGCCGCCAACACGGGCAAAAAGCGCCATTGACGATGCGCCCATGCCAAAGGTGAGCATTGCGCTTGTAATAGCTTCGGGCTCAAGGCGGAAAATAAATTTCAGAATTAAAAACCAAAGAGAAATATCAAGAAGTCCGAGGCCCACAACCGTAAATCCCATAACGCTGCCTGCGGAAAAAGCTACTCTCAGGCCTTTGTTAAGCCCCTCTTGGCAGGCGTTTGCCGTTCTTGCATTTGAGAGAGTGGCTATTTTCATTCCGATAAAGCCTGAAAGCGCCGAGAAAAATCCGCCCGTAACAAATGCAAAGGGAACATAGGGCGTCAGCAAACCTGCAAGCGCCATTGCGCTGAGAACGACAAACATTATACCGAAGAAAACGGCAACAATTTTATATTGCCTTTTCAGGTAGGCGTTTGCGCCCTGACGGATTGCCAGTGAAATTTTTTTCATCAGGTCGGTGCCTTCGGGGAATCTGAGCACCTTGCGCGCGGTGAGAAAGGCAAAAACAAGAGCTGCAAGTGCACCGATTAATGTGAAAACAACAAGAAATTTATCCATTTTTCCGAACCTCCTGACACATTATGGATATTTTATTTTCCGTTTTTGCTGAGCATTTCATGCTTGAGGTCCCACAGAGGCTGAGAAAGGTCAACATAATAATTATGGGGATTTTCAAAACGGGTAACCTCATCCCAGAGAGTGTTAACCTGAGCCGTGCAGTAATCCCTGATTTCCTTAACGCTCTTTTTTTCAAAAACACATTTGCCTTTGCTGAAAACAGGCTCAAGAAGCTCGCGCACCGTGAAATTAGTAACGGTTTTGCGCTTCCATGTGTAATCGGGGTCAAAAAGCTCATAAGGCTGAGATTCATCGATTTTTTCGCTTGCGAGAGCCATCAGGTCGGCAATAGCTTTGCCTGTGTCCTTGTCATAAAGGCGGTATGTTCTTTTGTTGCCCGGTGTTGTGATTTTCTGAACATTTTCGCTCAGTTTGATTTTGGGAACAAGCTCGCCGTCCTTTTCAACGGCGCAGAGCTTGTAAACGCCGCCCAGCATGGGACTTGAGGATGATGTGATAAGCCTTTCGCCAACTCCGAAGGAATCGATTTTTGCGCCCTGAAGGAGCATATCCCTGATAATATATTCGTCAAGTGAGTTTGAGGCAACGATGCCGCAGTCGGGGTAGCCTGCCTCGTCCAGCATTTTTCTTGCCTTGCGCGAAAGGTAGGCAATATCGCCGCTGTCAATGCGGATTCCCTTGGGACGCTTGCCCAGAGGCTTAAGCACTTCATCAAAAACCTTTATGGCATTTGGAATGCCCGATTTGAGCGTGTTATAAGTATCTACAAGAAGGGTGCATGAGTCGGGATATTCTTTGGCATAGGCTCTGAATGCATCAAGCTCGCTGTCGAAAAGCTGAACCCAGCTGTGGGCCATTGTTCCCAGAGCAGGCACGCCGAACATCTCATCGCTGATTGTGCAGGCAGTGCCCGAGCAGCCGCCGATATAAGCAGCCCTTGCACCGTAAATTGCGCCGTCTGCGCCCTGAGCGCGCCTCGAGCCGAATTCCATAACAGCCTTGCCCATTGCTGCCCTTGAAATTCGGTTTGCCTTTGTTGCAATAAGGCTCTGATGGTTAATGCAGAGAAGAAGCATTGTTTCAATAAACTGCGCCTGAATAACGGGTCCCTTGACTTTAACTATGGGCTCTCCGGGAAAAACGGGAGTTCCCTCGGGGATTGCCCAGACATCGCAGGCGAATTCAAAATTTGCAAGGTAATTCAGGAAATCCTCTTCGAAGCCCTTGCTGCGCAGATATTCTATATCGTCATTATCAAACTTAAGGTTGGCAAGGTAATCAACGAGCTGTTCAACACCTGCCATTATAACAAATCCGCCGCCGTCGGGCACTTTTCTGAAAAACATGTCAAAATATGCAACGGTATCTTCAAAGCCGTTTTTAAAATAACCGTTTGCCATGGTAATTTCGTAAAAATCCGTAAGCATTGTCAGATTGCGCTGAGGCTTTGTGTAATTCATATCCATTTCCTTTCTTTTTCTGCTTTTGGTTATTATACACCTTTTATTTTAAACATTACAATATACATTTCAAACAAAAAACGATATGCGACGGTGGAGAGTTTTTAGAAATAATAAATCTCAGGCATTTACAGACAAATCAAATGAAATGTATAAATAAAAGGGTTTTTATGTGTAAAAAGCGGTTGCATTTTGAAAAAAGGTGTGATAAAATTACTGAACAATCGCGCAAAATCCTTAGGATTTTGCTGAAAATACGGATTTTTATACGAACAGTATAAATTCGCTCGTTTTCTATACAGGAGGTTAAAAATGAGAATCAGAAAACAAACGCTTGGTGACAGAAACATCGTCGGCGCAAAGGTAGAAGCAAGGCGCAAGGCTATAAATATGAAGCAGAAGGATCTCCTTACACAGCTCCAGATAAAGGGTATTGACCTCAATGCATCGGGTCTTTCAAAGCTGGAGGGTCAGCTCCGTTATGTTACGGATTTTGAGCTCAAGGCGCTTGCCGAGGTGCTTGGAATGACAGTAAATGAGCTGCTCGGTATTGATGAATAAGAGAAAGTGATTACAGCCGCACCTTTGGGTGCGGCTTTTTTGCATTAAGGAGCAATTTTCACTTGAAATTATTGTGATATATGATACAATTATTATGTATATTTGTGTATTGGAGGAGTTACCGATGGTTAAAGAATTTATGGGCAGAGATTTTTTGCTGGGCAGCGAGCCTGCGGTTAAAATGTATGAAGCAGCGGAAAAAATGCCGATTTTTGATTGGCACTGCCATCTTTCACCCAAGGAAATTTATGAAAATAAGCAGCCTGAAGATATTGCATGGCTCTGGCTTGCAGGCGACCACTATAAATGGCGCGCAATGCGCTCCTGCGGCGTTGATGAAAAATATATTACGGGCGATGCAAGCGGCTATGAAAAATTCAAGGCATTTGCAAGCATAATGCCCAATCTTATCGGCAACCCCATGTATCACTGGTGCCATCTTGAGCTGAGAAGATATTTCGGAATTACCGATATTCTTAATGCAGAAAATGCAGACAGCATCTGGGAAAGGGCAAATGCGGCAATCAAGGCAGGCGGCTTTACCCCCAGAGAGCTTATTGAAAAATCAAATGTTTCTCACCTTTGCACAACGGATGACCCTGCCGACAGTCTTGAATATCACAAGTTGATTGCACAGAGCGATTTCAAATGCAAGGTGCTCCCCGCTTTCAGACCCGACAAGGCTCTGGGCATTGACCTTCCCTCGTGGAGAGGCTGGCTTTCCGATATGGAAAAAACCGCAGGCAGGGCGATAAACGGCTTTGCGGAGCTTTGCGAGGTGCTTAAGGAAAGAATAGATTTCTTTGCGGAAATGGGTTGCCGTGCAAGTGACCATGCCTTTGCCTATGTGCCCTATGAGGAGGCAACCGCAGAGGAGCTTGAGGCGATTTTTGCAAAGGTCAGGGGCGGCGCCGAGGCAAGCGTTGTTGAGGCGGATAAATTCAAAACCGCTTTGCTTGCATATCTTGCCGCCGAATATGCGGAGCGCGGCTGGGGCATGGAGCTTCACATCGGCCCCATGAGAAACAACAACACTCTTATGTTCAACAAAATCGGCCCCGATGCAGGCTTTGACTCAATAGACGACAGAGAAATTGCGCAGAAGCTCTCACGCTTCCTTGACAGCCTTGCAGTAAAAGAAAAGCTGCCCAGAACCGTGCTGTTCACCCTCAATCCCAAGGATAATTATGTTCTCGGCACAATGCTGGGCAACTTCCAGAACAGCGATGCGGAGAGTAAAATCCAGTTCGGCTCCGCATGGTGGTTCAACGATAACATTGACGGCATGAGAGAGCAGATGAAGGCTCTTGCAAACCTTGGCGCAATCGGCAAATTTGTTGGAATGGTAACGGATTCCCGTTCCTTCCTTTCATATCCCAGGCACGAATATTTCCGCAGAATTATGTGCGGGCTTCTGGGTGATATGGTTGCCGACGGGCTTTATCCTTATGATGAGGCAGCAATCTGCAAAATAGCGGAGGATATTTCCTATAATAATGCTATCAAATATTTCGGAGTAGGGTAAGAGAGGTGTAACAATGGCAAAATATGTTCTTGCTTTGGATCAGGGAACAACAAGCTCAAGGGCGATAGTTTTTGATAAAAAAGGCAACATTGTCAGCAAGGCTCAGAATGAGTTTGAGCAGATTTATCCTCAGGCGGGCTGGGTTGAGCACGACCCTCTCTCAATTCTTTACAGCCAGTTTCAGGCGGTTTCCTCCTGCATAATGCAGGGTGGAATTAACCCTTGCGATATTGCGGGCATAGGAATTACAAACCAGCGTGAAACAACAATTCTCTGGGACAGGCAGACGGGAAAACCCGTTTACAATGCAATTGTGTGGCAGTGCCGCAGAACGGCGGAGCTTTGTGAGGAGCTCAAGGCTCAGGGGCTTGAGGATTACATAAAAGAAAAAACAGGACTTCTCATAGATGCCTATTTTTCGGGCACAAAAATCAAGTGGATTCTTGACAATGTTCAGGGCGCAAGGGAGCTTGCCGAGCAGGGCAGACTTCTTTTCGGCACGGTTGAAACATGGCTTATATGGAATCTTACGGGCGGCAGCGTTCATGTTACCGACTATTCAAATGCATCAAGAACAATGCTTTTTGATGTGGATAATCTCTGTTGGGATAAATACCTTTGTGAAAAGCTGGGAATCCCCATGTCCATTCTTCCCGAGCCCGTGCCCTCAAGCAAAATTTACGGCAGGGTTTCAAAGGGCATTCTCGGTCTCGAATTCCTTGAAGGTATTCCTATCTGCGGCGCAATCGGTGACCAGCCTGCGGCGCTTTTCGGTCAGGGCTGTTTTGATGCCGGTCAGGCAAAAAACACCTACGGTACGGGTTGCTTCCTGCTGATGAACACGGGCGAAACCCGTGTTAAATCAAAGAACAATCTTCTTACGGGCGTTGCATGGGGCATAGGCGACAAGGTTGAATATGCAATCGAGGGCTCGGCCTTCAATGCAGGCTCCGTTATCAAATGGCTCCGCGACGAGCTGCATATGATTGACACCGCAAAGCGCTGCGACGAGCTTGCGGAAAGCGTTCCCGATTCGAACGGAATTTATTTTGTTCCCGCATTCACGGGTCTCGGAGCACCCTATTGGGATATGTATGCAAGAGGCACTCTTGTTGGTCTTACCCGAGGGGTCAACAGGGCGCATATTGCCCGCAGCGTGCTTGAAGCCATTGCATATCAGGTGACTGATTTGCTGGAGGCGATGAAATCCGATTCGGGCATTGATTTTACAGAGCTGCGCGTTGACGGCGGTGCAAGCGTCAGCGACATTATGCTGCAGATTCAGGCGGATATGATTCGTTGCAGCGTTAACCGCCCGAAGAATGTTGAAACAACCGCCCTCGGAGCGGCATATCTTGCAGGTCTTGCGGCAGGTCTCTGGGAGAATATGGATGAAATCAAAAACAACCGTGAGGTTGCAAAGGTTTTTGTTCCCGAGATGGATATTGAGCGCAGAAACAGCCTTTATGCTGATTGGAAGCGCGCGGTTGAATGCTCAATGGGATGGGCAAAATAACAGTCAGGAGAAACAAAATGGATTATTTAAAGGAGTCGTTAAGGCTCCATTACGAATGGAAGGGCAAGCTGGAAATAAATTCAAGAACAAGCGCCTCAAACAAGCAGGAGCTTTCTTTGGCATATACACCCGGCGTTGCGGCGCCTTGTCTTGAAATTCAGAAGGATATAAACAAAAGCTATGAGCTGACCCGCAGGTGGAATACCGTTGCGGTTATTACCGACGGCACTGCAGTTCTCGGCCTGGGCGATATCGGCCCCGAGGCAGGTATGCCCGTTATGGAAGGCAAATGCCTGCTTTTCAAGGAGTTTGCGGGAATCGATGCAATCCCTCTTTGTGTGCGCTCAAAGGATACGGATGAAATCGTTAAAGCGGTTTCGCTTTTTGCTGGCAGCTTCGGAGGCATAAACCTTGAGGATATTGCGGCGCCGAGGTGCTTTGAAATTGAAAAAAGGCTTAAGGATATCTGCGATATTCCCGTTTTTCACGATGACCAGCACGGCACTGCGGTAGTTGTTCTTGCGGCGGTGCTCAATGCACTTCGGTGTGTGGGCAAAAGGCTTGAGGACTGCACGGTTGCAATGAGCGGCGCAGGCTCGGCAGGGTCTGCAATCGCAAGGCTGCTCAATGCTTGCGGTGCAGGCAACATAATCATGAGTGACCGCGAGGGAATAATCTGCAAGGGTCAGGCGCTTTCGCCTGCATTTGATGAGCTTGCAGATTTCACAAACAAAAACCGCATAACCGGCACCCTTGCCGATGCAATGAAGGGCGCGGATGTGTTTGTCGGTGTTTCCGCAGGCGGAATAGTCAGCAAGGAAATGGTTGCATCAATGGCAAAGAATGCTGTTGTTATGGCAATGGCAAACCCCACCCCTGAAATCATGCCCGATGAGGCTCTTGCCGCAGGCGCTGCGGTTGTCGGTACAGGCAGAAGCGATTTTCCCAACCAGATTAACAATGTTCTCGCATTCCCCGGCATATTCAGAGGCGCGCTCGATGTCCGCGCATCGGATATCAATGAGCAGATGAAGCTGGCAGCCGCATATGCTATTGCGGAGCTCGTTTCGGAAGAGAAGCTCTGCCCCGAATATATACTTCCCGAGGCGTTTGATGAAAGGGTAGGCCCTGCCGTTGCAAAGGCGGTAGGCGAGGCTGCTCGCAGTTGTGGAATTGCACGAATTTAACAGTTGTAATTTGGCGAGGTTTCACAAAAACGATTTTTGATATATTAATTTTTGTTTTTGTCTATTGCTTTATTTTGATTAATGTGCAATAATTAGACGATAAAATGGATTGAAGCGCTTTAAAAAGCGATGCAATTCACGGGAATTTTATGTTCCTATTTATAAAGAAGGAGGAAATTCTATGTCCACTTTTAAGAAGGTCATCAGCATAGTTCTCTGCATTGCAATGCTTGCAGGTTCATTTTCTGTGCTCGGTGGTCTTGCAACACCCGATGCCTCGGCGGCAGACGGCGTATCAAAGGTAAAAACATTTGCAGAGCTTGATGCTCAGTACGACAATTTCATTTATCTTGCTTCAGAGGTTTATGAAATTGAAACTGCAGACGGCACACTTAACACTGTTGTCACAGACAGAGTGCTTACCGACTACCATGTAGATGCAGGTCAGCTCCTTGAAGAAAGATTCTTTATCAAGGGCGACTTCTACTTTGGCGGCAGCACATTTGTTAAGTCATACGACAATTCATTCTTCGATGTAACTCAGATTACAACAACAGCACCCAACAGCAATGGCTATTCCGTTGGTGTTACAGGTACTGTTAATGCTGAGAACCCTGTACATCAGGCAAACGACATTTCAGTAGGTCTTACATCAAAGAAATGTGCAGACGAAAACTGGATTGTTAACAGATCAGGCTTCACAGAGGAAGAACTTGCAGCCCGTGACTATGTTCAGGGCGTTATAGCAAGCACAGG
>JAZUON010000022.1:0-64822 GCA_045604685.1 Acutalibacteraceae bacterium | reverse complement strand
TATATCAATCAAATTATAGTCTCCGCTCCGAATCCACCCATAGAACAAAAAACTCATCTCCCGAAACCATGCTTTAGCTAGGCTATAAACCGCGTTCCCCTACCCGCTCCACATATTTTTCGCCGGTGGGTCAACAGCCGTCCGCCAGCCACATTTTGATGATGGTATTCAGGCCACTTCGAAAAAAATTCGATGTGATATTTTACGACTACTTCCGAAAGGTAAAAAACCGCGAAAAAAAGAAGCCTTGGAATCCGAAGATTCCAAGGCTTTCCTTATGGTTGCGGAGACAGGACTTGAACCTGCGACCTCCGGGTTATGAGCCCGACGAGCTACCAACTGCTCTACTCCGCGATATCTGTTTTTCAAGTGCTTATTAATTATACACGCTTTTGAGGATTTGTCAAGTGATTTTTTAAAAAAATATAAATTAATTTTTCTTTAATCCTTTTTTGGTTGTTTTCGTTATCATTATATGCAAAAATTATTGACATTATGCACAGATTTTTACTTCAAGGTTATGTTTTTCTGCCGATTGACATTGAATTATATAAAGTGATATTATTATTTTATATATACCATATAATTTATCGGAAAGAGATGATAAAAATGGCTGGAAATACCGCGGTTAAGGAACGGGAAGTGCCCGTTGAGCAAAAGGGAAAGCGATATGTGCGCCCTCGCGAGATTGCGGCTTATGCTCTGACCTCCTACGGCCTGAATAACCTTACCTCGTTCATAGGCTCCACGAAGCAATACTTCATGATGAGCTTTATGGGCCTTACGGGTAAGCAATACGGCCTGCTGGGCACAATTTCAACCATATGGGATGCGCTGGATGACCCGATTTCGGGAATAGTTATTGACAGGTTCAGAACAAGATGGGGCAGGCTTCGCCCGTTTCTGATTCTTTCAATGCCGCTTTGGGCGATAACCTCGATTCTTTTTTATACCGTTCCCGGCGGAATGACCTCAAACCAGCTTTTTATTTACGCGCTTGCGGCAACGATTTTTTACGGTATAGGCTTTTCTTACTTAAGCGGCTGGGAGCTTCTGCTTTACAACATGACGCCCAATACGGGCGAAAGGGGAACGCTGATTGCAACCCAGAAATTCGTTAATCTTTTCACATGGCTGCCCTCGTTGGTGCCTGTGTTTGTTGACTTTGTGCCCGGGGTAACTAAAAATGCGGTAACCCAGCCTGAGGTTTACAAAGGATTTTCAATATTTTTTGTTATTGTTGCGGCAGCTGCTGCGATTTATGGCTTCTTTGTTATGAAAGAGCGTGTTTCCATTGCATCAAAGGATGAAATAAAGCAGGTGGGATTTTTCAGGTCTGCAAAGTCAATTCTGACCTGCCGACCTCTTTGGGCGCTGCTTGTTTCGGGCTTTTTCGGAGGAATAAAGGGCGTTGGCGGCGCGTCGGAGGATTTCTTCTGGCTTAACTGCACGGGCAGGCTCTCCAACCGCCTTCTTTGCAGCCTTTTCACGGGAATTCCCAATTATGTTATAACTCCTGTTGCGCCGTCCATTATCCGCAAATTCGGCCTGAGAACAACAGCAATTTCCGCGGGCGTTTTCAGCGGCGTTGCATACACGGTGCTTTATTTCATCGGCTATAAGCCCACGGGCAACTATTGGCTGGATTTTGCTATTGTAACAATCGGTCTTACGGTTTGCGGACTTCCTAACCATATTATGGGCGTTTGCGACCCGCTTCTCAAGGGCGATATGTATGACTACCTTGAATGGCAGAACGGCATCCGCAACGAGGGTATCGTCAATGCGGTTATGAGCTATGTCAATAAGCTGTCCTCCAGCGTTCATGCGCTGCTTTCGGGCGTTGTTTTTGACTGGATTAAATTCAAACCCCAGCAGGATGCATTCGGTAATATCGTTCCCCACACCAACCCCAAGGTGCTTAAGGGAATATGGGGCATTTTCTGCCTTGCGCCTGCGGTTGCAAGATACGGCTACGGCATTGCCCTTTTCCTTTTTAATGTTCACGGTAAAAATAAGGAGCGTATGCTAATTGAGCTTGCGGAGCACAGAAATTCCAGGGCTGTTGCCAAAAAGCAGGCGCTTGAAGAAATCGATACGGAGAATAACAATGATTAATTTCAGAAAGTTTATTGTATTTGCACATTCACCCGAGGCAAGAAAAGCGGCAGAGCTTTTTGCGGAGGAAATCAGGCTGCGCACAGGTGATTTACCCGAGCTTACGGATAACACCGATAATGCAAATTTTATTTTTGCATACTGCGAAAATACACAGCGTGACGGCTACGGAATTGACTGCGGCGAAAATTCGGTAACGGTCTGCGCAAGCGGAATCAGAGGCTTTATTTACGGCTTCGGTATGTTCCTGCGCAAAATCGTGCCCGTATGCGGCGTGCCCGTTCTTGTTGAGGATATTTCGGGCAGCTACAGCCCTGATAAATCCATAAGAGGACATCAGATTGGCTACCGAACAACCCCCAACACCTATGATGCATGGACATATGAGGATTACCGCAGGTATTACCTTGACATGATGTTTTTCGGAACGAATATCGTTGAGCATATTCCCTATGAAAGGGGAGTTTCCAAGCGTAACCGCCTTATGAAGTATGACGAGGAAGAATTCCTTGTTAAGGCATCGGAAATGGCGGATGAATACGATTTGAATGTGTCGCTCTGGCACCCCAATAACGACGGCGAAACCGTTGAGTTTGCCGCCGAAAGGCGAGGCAGGCTCTATGAAACCGTGCCCAGACTTGATGTTGTTTTTCCTCCGGGAGGTGACCCCGGCGAATTCGGCGCGGATGAATTTGTGCTCAGATGTAAGGAGATTTCAAAGGCGCTGAAAAAGGTTCATCCCAATGCGCAGATGTGGCCCTCGGCTCAGCAACCTCATTCCGTGCCAGATTGGGGCGAGGTTTTTATTGCCGAAATGGAAAAGCAGCCCGATGAGATTGACGGCGTTATCACGGGCCCCAACCATGCCTTTGACCTTGAAACTCTGCGCCGCAGGCTGCCCTCAAAGTACCCTATAAGGCTTTACCCCGATATTACCCATAATGTGCGCTGCGAATACCCCGTGCACTTTGACCGTGACGACTGGCACTTTGCGCTGACTACGGGCCTGAGCCGTGAATGCACCAATCCCAGACCCCGCGAATACCGCCTTATCCACCGCCTGACCCGCCGCTATGTTGTGGGCTCCGTCAGCTATTCCGAGGGAATAACAGACGATGTTAACAAAATGGTTTGGGCGGATATGGATTACTTTCCCGACTGCGATTTGAGAACAACTCTGCTGGACTATGCAAGGCTGTTTTTCTACGGAGCAGACCCTGAGGCAATAGCCGACGGAATTCTTGCCCTTGAGCTTAACTGGCAGTGCGACCCTGCGGAAAATCCGACCATTGAAACAACCCTTGCCGCTTTTGAGGCAATGCAGGAGGAATATCCCTTCCTTGCAGAAAATTGGCGATTCCTGCAGCTTCTTCTCAGAGCGAAATGTGATTGGGTGCTGCGCCGCAGAAGGCTGTCTGAGCTTGAGCTTATCAGGCTTGCGGAAAAAGAAATAAAAGGCGGAAGGCTTGATTCTGCACGCGAAATCCTTGAAGCGGATTTTGATGAGAATTATAAAAAGCAGCGCGATGATATAACCGAGCTTTGCAAAGTTCTGTTTGACCTTATCGGCCTGCAGACTGATATTGAAAATTACTGCGCCGATAACTGGGAAAGGGGAGCGATTCTTGAAACCATCGACCTGCCCGTGACGGACAGAAAATGGCTCCTCGGCAGGCTTGATGCGGCGCAGAATGCTGACGACCCTGCGGAGTATATGAAAAAAATCATCACCCGCAACAAGGTGAGGAGCGATGAATATTATTTCTCCGTTGCCCTCAACGGACTTGAGGAATGCGGAGCTGCTCAGACGGGCGAGATTTATATGAATTTTCAGGGCGACAGACCTGATGTGAACACAGGCGCAATGCCCGTTTGCATGTTCAAGGTTTATGATAATCTGACCTTTAAATGCAAGGTGGGCGGCCTTGATTATGACGGCGATTACCGCCTGAAAATCACCTTCACAAGCAGAAAGGATGAAAGCACAACTGCCCATAAAATCACCGCAAACGGTGCTGTTATCTATGAGGGCGCGCAGTACGGCGGCGAAAAGGACGGGGAGTTTGACTCCGCAATGCTTTGCGAGGGCTTTGAAACCGCAACCTATGTGATACCCAAGGAGGTTATTTGCAACGGCTGCATTGACCTTGAATTCAGCGAGCCTCAATCGGGCATAATGTTCAGCGAATTCAGGATTACACATGAATAAAAAAACGGGAGTGAGTCACCTCGGTGATTCACTCCCTTAACTTTATGTTGTTTGTCAATCGTTTTGCGCGTTTATCCTTGCCCCCACAAGGTTAAATGCAAGAATTGCCTCTGCCGTGTTGAATGAAAGGTCCGCGGCTCCGATGCAGAGCACAAGCCTTGCAACCTCGGTTTTCAGGTCGCCTGAAAGGTCGGTGCAAAACTTCTTGGCTTTCTCGGGCATGTCGTCGGTGTATAATTCTGCAAGGGCTTTTGCGCTTTCCTCATCGGTGTCCAGAATATCGCAGATGAACTGAATTTCGCCGTCTTTAACGGTTCCGTCCGCGTTGATTGCCGAAAGAATTATGCAGGCGAGGTTATAGCCCTCATTGCCCTCTTCGTCAGCCTTGGCGCAGGCGGTTCTGAGAATGTGAACCGAGAGCCTTGCATAGTTAACGAGGCTTTTGTAGCTGAGGTTAACATATTTTTTCATTATCGCGTTAATTATAAGCATAATATCTTCTCCCGAAATTATTGCTTTCCGCTTCTTTCAATGAATTCACTGCGGAGCTTTTCTTTATATTCATCGGTGTATTCATAAGTCCAGAGTTGGAAAATCCCGTTGAAATCCTCAAAGGTTTCGTCGGGGTGCAGCTTTGTTTGGCCGAATTTATAGGGCAGAGGGATTTCCGCCGTGCCGTTTGAGGCTATGTATAATTCCTTTGCAAGCTCAACCGCAGTTCTGTTTGCCTCCTGACGGGGATATTCCTCGTCATATTTTATTTCCGTAACGGCAAAAAGAGCGCACTGAGCATCCGCAAGGCGGTAGAATTCGGGGGATGTGCCCGTGTGGCCGTGGTGGGAAACCTGAACAACATCGCATTTCAGATAATCTCCCCATCGGGGCACCATAACCTTGTCGCTTTCAACGGAGCAGTCGCCGGGCAAGAGCACCTTGCTGCCCTCAACTGAAAGCATCAGCGCGGTTGAGGTGTTATTGAAATCCCTGAAGGGCTTTGGATAAACGTCCTCATGGGTGCAGAGCACGGTGAATTCAAGATTGCGGACATAAAAGCGCTGGCCTGCATGAAGGTTGATGCGCTTTATATCGGGGTTTGCCGCAATAACCTTTTCAAATCTTTCAAGCACTGCAAGGCCGCATTCGCCCCAATAAATATTATCTTTATTGTCGGCTGCGGGGAAGTTATAATAAACCTTTTCAATTTCAATTTCATTGCGGTGATATTCAACAATATCAAGGAATTTGCAAACATGGTCCTCGTGGGCGTGAGAGAAAAACCAGCCTGCAACAACGGGCTTTCTGCCTCCCGTCTGCTTTTTAAGGAATTCAATTATTCTTATATCGTCGTTGACGGAATACATATGTGCGCTGTCAATGATAAAGAAGCTGCCGTCGCAGCAGCGGATTATCAGGCACATTCCGCAGTCAATCAGGCTGTGGTCAACCTCAAACTGCCAGAGGGTTACGGGGTGAGTTTTGGGGCAGCTTTCAGGCTCCTTTTCGAAAAGATTTTTGCAGGGGTCTGCAACAATGCGCATTCTGCCCTCAGTTTCGCAAAAGTAAGCGTGAATAATCTTGTCCGCCGTATATGTTCTGAAAATATTGCCTTTTATTTCATTTTCGGCATAAAGAGATGCGCTTTTGCTTATTTGCTCGCATTGCAGGTCAAAATCCTGCCTTGTGCAGTCGCCGAAAAGCAGCATTTCGCTTCCTTCGCCGCAGTCATATTTATCAGCCGAGGGATTTTTGATAAGCTCAATTCCGTTGAAGGTCATGTTGTTTCACCTCACTGAGTTGTCAGATTTTTAATCCATTTTTTGCTTCTGAATCTGCGCAGGCTGAGGATAATTTTCGGAATATCCTCGCAAAGATACATTGCAAGCAGAAGATAAATGAAATCAACCTTTGCAATAAGGCCAAGGTATGCCACAACGGGAACGCCGAGCAGATAAAGGGAAATCATATCGAGAACAATGCCGATTTTTGTGTCGCCGCCTGCTCTGAAGGTGCCTACGATGAGGGTGTACGGAATATTTCTGAATGGCAGCCAGATGCAGTAAAGCAGAATAAGGCTTGAGGCAAGGTCAAATGCCGCCTGAGTTTCAATGTTGAGCAGCGAAAGCAGGGGATTGCGCGCAAGCGAAAGCACGCTGCCCGTTGCAACGCCGACAATCGGGGTCATAATCAAAAACTTCTTTGCCAGCTTGTAGGCGCCGCCTTCGTTGCCCTCGCCTATGGTTTTGCCCGTCATGATTGAGCAGGCGTGGCATATGCCCACGAAGAAAACAAAGGCAAACTGCTCTATGGAGCTGAAAATCGTGTAGCCTGCATAGGCTTCGCTGCCCTGCCTTGCAAAAACCATGGAATAGATATTTGTGCCAACCGCCCATGCAACCTCGTTGAAAACAACGGGCAGGCAAACAACGGAAAATCTGCGGAAGAAATCCTTGCCGAGGCTGAAAAATCCCCTGATTTTGGCGTTGTAAACATTATCCGAGGTGCGAAGTACGATTAAAAGCAGAATTGCCTGAGCCGCAGTTGAAGTGAGGGTTGCAATTGCCGCGCCCCTAATTCCCATTGCAGGCAGGCCCAGCTTGCCGTTGATGAGAATATAATTCAGAAATGTGTTCAGCGCAACGGAAATTATTGAGGTGTAAAGGGGAGGGTTAACCCTCTCCGTTGACCTGAGCGCAACGCAGGTTACCTGATTGAACGCTGCAAAGGGAGCCATGAAGGCAACAATCCGCATGTATTGCGATGCGGTTTCAATAACTGCCTGCTCTGCAGTGAAAACCCTGATAAGCTGAGCAGGAAAAAAGAACATTGCAAGGTTAAAAGTAACCGCAACAACCGCGCTGAAGATGATGGCAATGCCGTAGGATTTGCGGATGTTATCCTTTTCGCGCGCGCCCCAGAATTGGGCAATCATTGCCGCTGAGCCCGATGAAATTCCGAAATAAAAAAGGTTCATCAGGAATATCCACCTTGACGAAACGCCGACGGAGGACACAACAACGTTGCCGAGGCTTGTTACCATTGCCGTGTCCACAAGCTGAGCGCAGGAAACAAGAAGCTGCTGCAGCGCAATGGGCAGGGCGAGCTTGAGCATATTTTTAAAAAAGTTTTTCTGTGAATTCATTTCATTTCCTCATATTTTTATTGCTAATAACAAGTATATTGATATTATCGTTAAAAGTCAATGAAAATAATGCATTAAATATATATTAATATTGCACTCAGCTATTGATTTTTAGGGATAACTGCGATATAATTTTTAATTAGGCGAAAGCTAAAATACAACAAGAAGGTGCATTAAATGTCACAGTTCAACGAATTTTCAGGCGTATATTCACTGCTTCTCACTCCCTTTAATTGGGACAGAACAATTAACTACAAAACTTATGAAGAATATGTTGCATGGCAGGCAGCTTTCAAGCCCCAGCATCTTTTCGCAGTCTGCGGCTCATCGGAAATGATGGAGCTCACTCCCGAGGAGAGAGTTAAGTGCGCAGGCCTTGCAGTTAAAAATTCAAACGGAGTTCCCGTTTATGCAACGGGCAACCTTGCAACCGATTTCAACGAGCAGGTTGAAGAAATGAAAAAGCTGGAGCAGCAGGGCATAAGCGGCCTTGTTTTCGTAACAAAGGGTATGTGCGATAAGCCTGACGCCATGTTTGACTATATGATGTCACTCGCTTCTCACACAGAGCTTCCCATCATCCTTTATGAATTCCCCGGCCTCAGACCTCACCTTATGGACAGCACAACCTACGGCAGGCTTGCGGCAACCGGCAAGTTCAAGGGAATTAAGGATACAACCTGCAAACTTACCGAAATCAAGCAGAAAATTGCCGTTCAGGGTGATTCAAACGTGCTTCAGGCAAACATTCCCTTCCTTTATGATGCATATGTTGCAGGCGCAAGGGGCGTTATTGCAACTCCCACCTCCTGCGGCGCAGGGCTTTTTGTCAAGATGTGGGATGAATTCACAAAGGGTGACCTTGAAGCTGCAAGAAAGACCCATCAGCACATTATTGCCCTTGATAACTGCATTGATTCAGGCTTCTGCGCAAGCGCAAAGTACCTTGTAAGCCTTCAGGGCATCGATATGAATTGGTACACAAGAGGTTCCCATGACCTCGGCGCGGCAAGAAAGCGCTCAATCGAAGTCTGGTATGACTGGGCAAAGGAAGAAGGCGTTCTTTAAGAGTGCCTTTGATATAACGGGGGAATTATGAAAAAGATAAGAGCATCTGTCTGCGCCGTAACTCACGCGGGCAGAATTCGCAAAGAAAATGAGGATAATTACGATTTAAACGGCAGAATGACCTCTACGGGTGATCTGAAAAAAGGTTCCGCCTATGTGCAGAGCATGTCAGAGCCCTTCCACATTGCCGTTTGCGACGGCATGGGAGGCGAAAGCTACGGCGAGCTCGCCTCGGGAATTGCCGTTGAAACCATTGCAGCCCATGCTTATGATGTTTATGAAAGCGGCGAGGACTACAGCTTTGCAATCGCAAACTGCCTTGAGGATGCAAACAACCGCATCTGCGCCGAAATCAATGCAAAGGGCAAGCGCATGGGAACAACCCTTGCCTCGGTTTATGCCGTCAAGGGCAAGGTTTACTGTGTTAACATAGGTGACACAAGGGTTTACCACTATTCAAAAGGTCTGCTGGAGCAAATCAGCTTTGACCATACCCACGCTCAGACGATTGTTGACGCGGGTCAGGTGTCGCAGGATAATATCGGGCAGATTCCCGATGCAAAAAGGCTCACCCGCCACCTTGGTGTTTTCCCCGAGGAGGGCAATCTTTCGCCCAACATCAGCGTTATTGACGATGTTGATGACGGCGATGCAATTCTTCTTTGCAGCGACGGCCTTACCGATATGCTTGGCGATGCGGAAATCACATCAATCCTTTCAACTGCGGAGAATTCGCAGTCAGCCGCAAGCAAGCTCATCCGCAGAGCCCTTGAAAACGGCGGCAAGGATAACGTAACCGTTGCCGTTGCATTCCTTAATGTTGAGGAAACCGCAATTTTTGCCCCCATTGCAGCCGCAATGGTTGGTGACAGCGACGCGGACTATGAGGATGAATACCGCAACTGCTTCGGCTCAAATGAGATGCCCGACGATGAAAATGAGGTTTCGCCTTATGCCAATGCAGATGCGAGAATTCACGAAAGGCCTGCCAACAAGGCAAAAATTCTCAAAATTGCAGGCATCGTAATCGGCGCGGTAGCGCTCATTGTTATTGCGGCCTTGCTTATAAAGGCTTTTGTAGGCGGCAGCAGCGGCGATGATAACACAACAAGCTCGGGCACAACGGCTTATAATGATTTGATTACTTATCCCCAGTATAATCCGCCGACAAATCCCATTGAAACATGGCCTCTTGAATCCTCAACGGAAAGCACAACCGAGGAATCAACAACGGAGTCAACAACAAAGAGGGCAACTACAACAAGGCGCCCCACAACCACAAGAAAGCCCACAACAACAAGACGCCCCACAACAACTCAGGCAACAACAACTCAGCCCGTTGAATCAACAACGGAAGAGGTAACAACCGCTGAGCAGACGGAAAACACAACCGCTGAGCAGATTGAAACAACAACTCAGGCGGAGCAGCCGGTGCAGGGCGAGGGTGAAAACACAACTGAAGAGCAGGGAACACCTGCGGAATAAAAAAAAGACAGCTTCGGCTGTCTTTTTTGATATATGCCTTACGGCGTGTTAAATTCTTATTTTATCTTCGAAAGTGCCCAGGCGGCGATATCCTCATAAACCTTTTTATTTTCAACCTCGTTGAGAATTTCGTGGCGCATTCCTGCATATAGCTTTACGGTGACATCTTTTTTGCCTGCCTGAACAAGGTCGTTATGCACCTGCTTGATGCCCTTACCGTAGTTGCCAACGGGGTCATCCTCGCCTGCGGTGAGAAGAATGGGCAGGTCGGGCAGCTTTGAATACCAATCCTTGCCCGAAACCTTTGTGAGCACGGTGAAAAGGTCTTTGTAGCCTGCGGCAGTGAAAAGAAAGCCGCAGTATTTATCGGCTATGTATTTATCAACCTGCTTTGTGTCCGTTGAAAGCCAGTCAAAGGGGGTTCTGCCCTCGCATTTTTTGTTGTAGGGGCCGAAGGCCATTTTGTTGATGAATTCGCTGCGATGCCTGCTGCCCTTCGCCTTTGCGATAGCGCCTGCAAGGTGAATTGCAATGCCGGATGCAGGGTTTTTGCCGCTTGTGCCGCAGAAAATTGCCGCCTTTATTCTTTCATCCGTGCCGTAGCGCAGAATATATTCCCTTGCAATGAATGAGCCCATGCTGTGGCCGAAAAAGATAACGGGAACATCGGGGATATCTTTTTTGATTATTTCGGTCAGCGTTCTTTCATCCTCAACAAAGGCGTCCCAGCCGCTGTTTTCGCCGAAATAGCCCAGATCATCGTCTGTTTTTATTGATTTACCGTGGCCTACATGGTCATCAACAAGCACCGCAAATCCAAGATTTACAAGATATGCTGCAAAATCCTCGTATCTGTTGCCGTGCTCAGCCATGCCGTGAGAAATCTGAAAAATCGCCTTGATGCCGTCGGCAGGCATCCAACACCTTGCATAAACATCCGCAACCCCTGATTTTGAGGGGATTTTATACTCTTTTTTGGTAATTTCCATTTTATCTGCTCCTTATGTTATATTTTTTCAGTGATATTCCAAGCGCCGATGCGGCTGCGATTTTTGTAACATCGCCTATTATAAACGGCAATACACATGCGGAAAGGGCTGCCGTAAAGGTAACGCCTGCCTGCACCGTATACCAAAGAGCACCGGTTAAATAGCAAGCAAGAGTGCCCAGCGCCATGCTTAAAGGATAAACAAATTTTTTTGCGCCGAATTTCCCTGTCATCAGGCTGATTATCAAAGCGCAGGGTATGTAGCCGATTATGAAGCCGCCCGTTATGCCTGCAACAACCTGAAGGCCGCCTCTGAAGGCGGAAAAAACGGGTAACCCTGCGGCACCAAGCAGAATATAAATGATAATTGCGCCTGCTGCGCGCTTCGGGTCAGCGGTGCAGGCGATTATGTAAACCGCAAAGGTTGCAAGGGACAGAGGCACCGCGCCCATTGGTATCGAAATAGGGGCAAGCAGGCAGATTATCGCTGCCAGAATGCCCGTAAATGCAATTTTTTGTGCTTTCATTGTTGCTCTTTTCTGTAAAGGCAAGTGACTTTACAAATATAATTAAGCAGAAAGACTGCTTTTGATATTCTCAACAATATCAACGGTTTTTGCGCCTGCGAAGCGGTAGCAGGCGAGGATTGCACCTGTTTCAGGTGTAAAGTCAAGCAACTTTACATTACTGAAACCGTTTTCGCTGAGGAAGCCGCAGAAATAATTTCTGAAAATCAGGTTATGCTGAAAAATTCCGCCCCAGAGTCCAACGGGAATGCCCGCATTTTTGCCCTTGATAAGGCTTGATACGGTTTGCGAAAGGAGCATTGCTTCGTTCCGCAGAATTTCATGGGCGGTAACGTCGCCGTTTTCGGCGCAGAGGCAAACCTCCTTTGCAAATGCGGCAACATTTTTTCGGCTCACGGTCTTTTCGTAAAAAATATCAATCAGGTCATAAACGGTTTCAGCTGAAAAATATTTAAGACAGCTTTCCGTAAGTGCGGTAGGGGGAACAATGCTCTCCGCCGCCCTGATTGCGGTTTTGATTGCGCTCAGTGCGATTGAATAGCCGCTGCCTTCATCGCCGATTATGTAGCCAAAGCCGCCCGCATGGCTGATTTCGCCGCCTTCGCTGCGGCAAACCGCCATTGAACCCGTGCCGCTGATAACAAAGGCGCATTCGCCCTCGCAATTCATTGCCTCAAGGGCAATAAAAAGGTCAGAATCCATTATTATTTTATTACTTATAATTATATCTCTGCAGAAACGCTCCGTTTCTTCATCGGATGCTCTGTCATTGAGCGCGGACATACCGATAACGGCGCAGTCAAAGCATTTTTGCGGGAGGAGGCCGATAATATCCGCCATTGCCTGCCTCGCATTTTCAAGCCCTACCGAATAATAATTGATGCTTTCGCCCGTGGCTTTGCCAACAAAGCAGCCCTTTTCGTCATAAACAACGGCGGTTGTTTTGCTGCCTCCGCCGTCAACGCCGAGGTAATATTTTTTTTCAGCCATAATAACCTCCCGAAAGGTATTAAAAATGAGTTTACACTTCGTACATTTATTTTTCTTAACCTGTCAACATATGGATGTTAAGATAATATCAGTAAATAAATCGAATCAATATAGATATTTTACGGAAAGGAATGAATGCGATGAGTAAAAGAATAAAGCAGCCATGCATTATGGTTTGCGTAACTCCTCAGCAATCCTGCCAAAGGCTTATTGAAGCAGGTGCGCGGATTGCAAGGCAGGAAAAGCTGCCTCTGTCCGTTATCAGCGTTTTCAGAGAGAGCAGCGGATTTAACGCTAATGAGGGCGGCGCGCTTGAAAACCTTTTTGCATGTGCAGGTCAGTTCAATGCATCGATGGATGTTTATTTCAGCGACAGCCCTGCGCTGACCGTTGCGGTTTCAGCCAAAAGGAACAACGCCGCAACCCTTGTTACGGGCTTCCCTGCGCAGGGAAGCAGCGGTTTCATTGCGAGAATTCATGAAATTCTGCCTGAGCTGCCCATAACCATGGTTGACGAAAATTCAAGTGAGTATAAAATAATTCCCGTTGACAAAGCGGATCTGGAAAAAGCCAAAGCAGGCTCAGTTCATTGACATGCCGCCGCTGAAAAGGCGGTTAACGGCTTTCCTGAGTAAGAAGTATGCCTCGCCCTCAAGGGCGGGGTTTTTCTTCAGCAATTCTGCGGCTGCTCCGTGGGTTTCGCGGATTGCCTCGCCGTCGGTCATCATGTTTGCAATTTTCATTTCGGGCAGGCCGTGCTGCCGTGAGCCGAAGAAGTCGCCGGGGCCGCGCAGCTTTAAGTCCTCGTCGGCAATCTTAAAGCCGTCGGTTGTGGAAGCAAGGATTTTCAGCCTCTGCTCCGTCAGGTCATTATGAGCATCTGATATCATTATGCAGGTTGATTTTTCCGTTCCTCTGCCTATTCTGCCGCGGAGCTGATGAAGCTGCGAAAGGCCGAATCTCTCCGCATTTTCAATAACCATTATAACCGCATTTGGCACGTCAATGCCAACCTCAATAACCGTTGTGGAAACAAGCAGTTGGGTTTCGCCCAATGCAAAGGAATCCATAACGGCTTTTTTCTCCGCAGGCTTCATTTTGCCGTGAAGCAGGCCAAGTCTGAAGCCCTTGAAAAATCCCTCGGCAAGGTTCTGATAAAGCTCAGTTGCCGCCGTCAGCTCGCTTGCCTCATTCTCCGCCACAAGGGCGCACACTATGTAGCCCTGCCTGCCCTCGCAAAGATGCTTTTTAACATATCCGTAAGCCCTTTCACGGATATCGGTGCCAACGAGAAAGGTTTCTGTTTTCTGCCTGCCCTTGGGCATTTCGTCGAGAATGCTCAGGTCAAGGTCACCGTAAATAATCAGGGCAAGAGTCCTCGGAATGGGGGTTGCGGACATGACAAGGGTGTGGGGATTGTTGCCCTTTGAGGTCAGTGAGCCGCGCTGATTAACGCCGAAGCGGTGCTGCTCATCGGTAACTGCAAGGGCAAGGTTTTTGAATTCAACGTCTTTCTGTATCAGCGCATGGGTGCCGATAACAAGGCTTATTTCGCCGTTCTTAAGGGCGGCTTTTATTTTTCTTTTTTCTGCCGCAGGGGTTGAGCCCGTCAGCAGACCGATTGTTATATCTGTGTTTTCAAACATTTTTGCCAATGTTTTATAGTGCTGCATTGCAAGCACCTCGGTGGGCGCCATAAGGGCGCTCTGGCAGCCGTTGCGGGCGCAGTTATAAATCAGCGCGGCGCTGACGGCAGTTTTGCCCGAGCCTACATCGCCCTGCAAAAGCCTGTTCATGGGAACGTTTTTCTGCATATCCTCCGCAGCCTGAGCAACGGCTCTTTTCTGTGCTCCCGTCAGCTCAAAAGGAAGCAGATTCATAAACCCGGCGGTGTAATCCTTTTCCATGGCAAATGCGGTTGAACGGCGATTTTTGCTTTTCAGGCGCATAAGACCAAGCTCAAGCAGGAAAAGCTCCTCAAAAATCAGCCTTCTGCGGGCCTCGCTGAGCAAATCCTCGCTTTCGGGCGCGTGAATATTTTTCAGCGCGCTTTCAATGCCCATCAGGCAATAGCTGTTGCGGATATCCTCGGGCAGGGGGTCGGGGATTGAGCCGCAAACGGAAAATGCGGTTTTCACCAGCTTCTGAATTGCCCTTGAATTCAGCCCTGCCGTTTGGGGATAAACGGGGCGAAGAGCCTCATTGCCGTCATATTCCTCAAAAACGGGGGAATTCATTGATTTATAGTAGCCCTTGCCCGTGATTTTGCCGAAGAAAAGGTATTCCTTGCCCACCTCCAGCTTCTGGGCGGCAAATTTATTGTTGAAAAAAGTAACGTCAAGCAGCATTTCGCCGTCGGTAATTTCGGTTTTATAAAGGGTCATTCCGCCCCTTATTCTCTGCTCGCGGCAACGGGTGCCCACAACGGCTTTGATGCAAACATTTTCATTCAGCGGAGCGTTTGCAATGGAGGTTAAGCTGCTCCAATCCTCGTAAGCGCGGGGATAAAAGGTCAGCAAATCCCAAAGGGTGAAAATTCCCAGCTTTGCAAGCAAAGCCGCCCTTTTTTCGCCCACGCCCTTGAGATATTTAATGCTCGCGTTCAGTTCCATTGATTAACTCCGTTTTCTGCCTGAATTCTCATGTTGTCTATTTTAATATCGGTAAGCTCGCCGATTTCAAGCGCTGATTTCAGCACTCTGTCGGGTTGGTTTGTGTGAATATGAACCTTGATTATTCCCGAATGCTCGGCGGCTGCTGCGCAATCGCCGAAATCCGAAATATATCGCCTGAAAGCGGAAATATCCGCATTTTTGCTTTTGTTTATCAGAAATTCCGTGCAGTAGATGAACTGCAATTCCGCACGCGGAGCATCCTGCTCAAGCATTCCCTCCATAATGTAAACAAGCCCCTGACCGCCTGCATCAACGCAGCCGTGCTTTTTCAGAACGGGCAGCAGGTTGGGAGTTGATTTGAGGGATGCCTTTGCGGCGTTGACCGCCTCGGCAAAAGTATCCCGGGCATTTTTGCCCTTGGATGCCGCGCTGACCGCCTTTGACGCTGCAAGCCTGATAACTGTCAGCATTGTTCCCTCCGTGGGCTTTTCAACGGCGGCGTATGCCTCGTTGCAGCCTGCTTCAAGGCCTTTTGCAAGGCTAAGCGCATCAATAACCTCAAGCTCTTCAACGCTTTTGGCAAAGCCGCTGAAAATAAGAGAGAAGATTACTCCCGAATTTCCCCTTGCGCTTCGGAAAAGGCAGCCTGCAATTTCGTTTGCAAGCCCGCCGGCGCTCATTTCGGGCAAATTCTTTATTTTATCCGCGCAGCCCGTCATGGTCAGGGCAAGGTTTGTTCCCGTATCGCCGTCCGGCACGGGGAAAACATTGATTGAATTAACCTGCTCAGTGCGGCGTGAAATGCTTTCTGCGCCGCAGATAAACGCTTTTTTAAGTATTTCGGAATTTATCATAACATATCACCCTGATATATTATGGCAGGTTTTTCTTTATTTAAAACGCCATGTTTCGATATCGTAAAAAACATCGCCGTCGCAGCAGGCATAATCCGCCTGCATGGCGTTTGTGTAAGATGCCGCCGCATTTCTGTAGCAGAGGGGGATAAGAGGCAAATCATCGTTGAAGGTGTTAATGAAATCCATCAGCTCGCAGCCGCCCGAAAGAAGCTGGGCATACCTTGAAAGCGAGGGGCATAGGGGGTCAATTCCGTAGCCTGCCGCGCCGCCGAGAATTGCAGATAAATCCATGTTGGGTGCAAGGCGGATTTCGCCGATATATATATCGTATGAACCGATTTCAACCGCCTCCGTGTAATATTGCGGCTCATAATCCTTAAGGATAACCTTGAAGCCCAGAGCCGTCAGGCTGTCGCGGATAAGCTGCGCTGCTTCCAGCTTGAAGCCGTTTTCCTTGTTCACAAGCAGTGAAATTTCCCTGCCTGCAATGTCAACGCCGGATTGGGTAATCAGCTCTGTGGCTTTCTGAATATCCTTTGCAATGATAAGGTCTTTATTTGAAAGCATATGCCAATCGGGGTTGAAGGGAGTGTAAGTTTCCCTTGCATGGCCCTGAAACGCGGTAACGGCAATGTCCTTTCTGTCTGTTGCAAGGCTCACCGCCTGACGGATAAGCTGATTTGAAAAAATATCGCTTTGATAATTGAATGCAAGATAAACAAAATTATTAATGCCCATTTCAACGGTTTTTGCATTGATTCTTGAATATGTGCCGCTGCTAAGGTCGTTATAGTAAAAGCCCGTGTTGCCTATTTCAAGGCTGCTTTCAACGGAGCCGCTGTCCCTGACCGGAACAAGCGTTATAGTTTTGATTGCAGGGTTGAAGCCTGCTTTTTTGCTGTTTACAACAAGATAAATCGTTTCACCCGAAACCTGAGGGGCATACCTGCCCGAGCCTATGGGCAGCTCGCCCTCTGAGCCGTTTTTAACAACGGGGAAGGTGAGGCAGGCAAGAACATAGGGGTCGGGGTTTGTAAGAGTGAAAACAAGCATGTTGGATGAAGAGATGCTGACGGATGCGACGTTCTTAAGCCTTTCGGTGTAATAAGGTGAGTTTTTTGCTTTATTGAAGGAATATGCAACATCGTTTGAGGTTAAAGCAGTGCCGTCTGAAAATTTAACTGAATTGAGGGTCACGTTAACCGTTGTGCCGCTGACGATGGCGCTTTTTGCAATAACGGGGATGGGCTTGTAGTCTTTGTCTGTTTTGTAAAGCCCGTCATAGATAAGGCCGAGAATCTGAATGTTGGCGCTCATCGTGCAGGTAAAGGGGTCAAGCATATCTGCCTTTGAATAAGCCAGCTTGAGGGTGGTTGCGCTGCCTTCGTTAAGATTTGTAACTATGTGGGGGTCATCGGTGCCCTCGGGCTCCTTTTTGCAGCCGTAAAAGGCGGTTGAGAGCAAAGAAAATATTAATATCAAAGCGGCGATTCTTTTCATTTTGTTCACCTTGTTAAATCCAGAATAATTTTGCCTGCCATAATCATTCCCGCAACGGGAGGCACAAAGGGAAGGCTTGCAGGAGTCTGCCTTTTGCCTGAATTTTCGTCTGTCTGCGCAGGCTTAATCGGCTCCTCGGGGGACCACACAACGTTCAGCTTTTTAATTCCTCTTTTTCTCAGCTCCGTGCGCATAACCCTGCAAAGGGGGCAGCCGCTTGTTTTGAAAATATCGGAAACGGTGAAAAGCGAGGGGTTGAGCTTGTTGCCCGTGCCCATGCAGGAAATCAGGGGGATTCCCAGCCCCTGCGACTTAACCGCAAGGTCAATTTTTGCGCTTACGGTGTCAATGGCATCGGCAATGTAATCGTAATTTTCAAGCCCGAATTCCGCCGAATTCCCGGGCAGATAGAATTTTTGCAGGGCAGTAACCTCGCAATGAGGGTTAATGTCAAGAATTCTTGCCTTCATAACCTCAACCTTTGGTATTCCCAAGGTTGAATGCAGGGCGCAAAGCTGGCGGTTAAGGTTGGTGACGGATACAGTGTCGTTATCAACAATCGTGAGCCTGCCGATGCCTGCTCTTGCAAGGGCATCAGCGGTGTATGAGCCCACTCCGCCAAGGCCGAAAAGGATAACGCTTTTATTTTCCAGAATTTCCGTTGACTCTTTGCCCATAATCATTTCCGAGCGCAAAAACTGTGAATGCTCCAAAATTACACCACCTTATACCTATACATAATATATGATACACCAAAATGCGGCATATTGCAAACTATATTTGTTAAATTTCATATTGTATTTTTCAAGAAATTAATATATAATGGTTAAGTTAAAATATGCGAAAGGATTTTTTGAAATGAAACTTGGTATAGTAGGCTTGCCCAACGTAGGCAAAAGCACGCTTTTCAATGCAATAACAAATGCGGGCGCTCAGTCCGCAAACTATGCTTTCTGCACAATTGAGCCCAATGTTGGCGTTGTTAATGTGCCCGATGAAAGGCTCGATAAGCTGGCAGAGCTTTATAATCCCGTTAAAATCACCCCTGCTTTCATCGAATTTGTTGATATTGCAGGCCTTGTAAGAGGTGCATCAAAGGGCGAGGGTCTGGGCAACAAATTTCTCTCCCACATCCGCGAGGTTGATGCGGTTATCCATGTTGTCCGCTGCTTTGAGGATGACGATATTGTTCACGTTGATGCAACCATCAACCCCGAAAGGGATATTGAAACAATCAATCTGGAGCTTATTCTTTCGGATATCGAAATGGTTGAGCGCAGAATTGACCGCGTTACAAAGGCTCTTAAGGGCGATAAAACCCTTGCATCGGAGCTTGAATTCCTTAAGAGACTTCAGCAGAGCCTTGAGGATAATGTTCCCGCAAGAAACCTTGAATGCGATGAGAATGAAAAGGCATGGCTCTCCGAGATTGCTCTGCTCACTGCAAAGCCCGTTATCTACGCCTGCAACATGAGCGAGGGCGATTTCGCAGGCGGCCTTGACAACAATCAGCACTACAAAAAAGTTTGTGAGATTGCTCAGGCAGAGGGCAGCGAGGTGCTCCCCATCTGCGCAGAGCTTGAGGCACAGATTGCATCTCTTGAAAAGGACGAAAAAGAAATGTTCCTTGAGGAGCTTGGCGTTGAATCGGGCGGACTTGACCTGCTTGTTAAAAAGAGCTATGCGCTGCTCGGACTTATTTCCTATCTCACCGCAGGCCAGCCCGAGGTAAGAGCATGGACTATCACAAAGGGCACAAAAGCGCCTCAGGCGGCAGGTAAAATCCACAGCGACTTTGAGCGTGGCTTCATCAGAGCCGAGGTTATCGCCTATGAGGACCTTATTGAGCTTGGCTCAATCGCCGCCGCAAAGGAAAAGGGTCTTGTCCGCAGCGAAGGCAAGGAATATGTTATGAAGGACGGCGACGTTGTCCTTTTCAGATTTAATGTATAATAAAACTACACTCTCTGTGGTATGATACCACGGGGAGTGATTTTTTTGAAGAAGCGTGCAGCGGCGGTTTTATCGGCATTAACAATATTGTTTGCGCTCACGGGCCTGCGGATGGCGGATTTGATTGCCGAGCCCATGCAGGCGGCGAATTCGTATTTCTCAATGACCGTTGACCTTGCAACCTTAAAAGGCACGGTTTATGACTGCAATTTGCAGCCGCTGACCAACGGCGGAAGTGAGCTTTATGCCGCCGCTAAGCCCTCGGGATATTCGCTTGGTCAGCTTAAAGGCAGGGTGCTGCCCGAGGTGTTTGATTCCGTTATGGAGCGTATGGCGCAGGGCAAATGCATTGCGGTTAAAATTGATTCGCCCATAGCGGAAAATGATGATATAAAAGAAATATCCGTGCCCGTAAGATACCCTTCGGATTCTCTTGCCTGCCATGTTCTCGGCTACCTTGACAGCGCGGGGCAGGGGGTCAGCGGTGCGGAAAAGGCATTTAACAGCCTGCTTTCCGAGCATACATCAACCGTCACGGTCAGGTTTGCGGCCAATGCAAAGGGCAAAGCGATGCTGGGCAGCGAAATTCAGGTGGAGGGCAACGGAATCCCCGAAAACGGAGTCGTTCTGACTATTGACAGAGAAATACAGAAAATAACCGAAGCTGCCCTTGATGCCTCGGGAGCAGAGTGCGCCGCGGCGGTTGTGATTGAGGTTGACAGCGGTGCGGTGCGCGCCTGTGTGTCACGCCCTGCATTCAATCAGTATGATATAGCTGCGAGCCTTGATGACGAAAATTCTCCGCTGATAAACCGCGCTTTTTTGCCATTCAGCGCAGGCTCGGTTTTCAAGCCTTTTGTTGCGGCGGCAGCCCTCGAAAACGGAATCGAAAATTTTGAATATTGCTGCACGGGCAGCGCAATTCTTAACGGAGTAACCTTTAACTGCCACAAAAAAGAGGGTCACGGCATGCTTGATATGCAGGGCGCCGTTGCGAATTCCTGCAACACATATTTTATTGCCCTTGCAAACCTGACGGGCGGAGATAATATAATTGAAACTGCGGAGAATTTTGGATTCGGCAGTGAAATTATCTTTGCAGGAGGAATGAAATCCTCCGCGGGCGTATTGCCCGATGAAAGCGAGCTTGATTCAAAGGCGGCGGTTGCCAATATTTCATTCGGTCAGGGCAGCCTGCTTGTGACCCCCGTTCAGATTTGTTCCGCTTTTGCGGCAATTGCAAGGGGCGGAGTGTATGTTCGGCCCTATCTTGTTGAGGGTGAGGTTGATGTCAACGGCAATTTTACACGGATAAAGAATTACGGCGAGCGCAGGCAGATAATTTCCGCCTCAACGGCGCAGGCTCTTCAAAAATTTCTGAAAGCCGTTGTGACCGAGGGCAGCGGCAAAAGGGCGCAGAGCGAATATGTGACCGCTGCAGGCAAAACCTCAACCGCGCAAACGGGCAGAACCGAAAACGGGGAGGAAGTTTATAACGCGTGGTTTGCAGGGTGGTTCCCTGCGGAGGAGCCGAAATATGCGGTTGCAATTTTAAAGGAAGACGGCGGCGAGGGCGCGGTAAGCTGCGCGCCCGTGTTCAGAGAGATAGCGGAAAAAGTAACTGAAATCGAAAAAATAATTCCGAAAAACAATAATAAAAAATATTTAAAAAAATTTCAAAAAAACCCTTGACAAGTGCATTGCGGTTTGCTATAATAGGCAACGTTCCGAGCGAACAAGATATGCGAGAGTGGCGGAATCGGCAGACGCGCACGTTTGAGGGGCGTGTGGTAATCCCGTACGGGTTCAAGTCCCGTCTCTCGCACCAGAGAGGATTCCGCAAGGAGTCCTCTTTTTATCTGATTTAATATTTGCGGGTATGGCGGAATCGGCAGACGCGCTAGATTCAGGTTCTAGTCGGGGCAACTCGGTACAGGTTCAAGTCCTGCTACCCGCACCATATTGAGTATTCATAAGGGATTTACCTATGAATACTCAATTTTTTTGCTTAAAAAGAGTTTTTGGATTGGTCGCAGACTGTTGAGGTCTGCGACCTTTTTCTGTTTTGCTATGCCGTTATGCTTTCAGGTAATGCTCTCGGTATATAGCTGACCTGAACTCCCTGCCGTGTATCGCTTTTGTAAAAGTCATCTTCATTGGTCGGAAGTTCAATATACCCCACAAATCTGTAGTGGATTACCACCCGCTGTGTTTTGTTCTTGCCTTTTCCTTGTGTCTCGTAAACATCAATGTGGTCTATGAGTTCTCTCACAAGAGGTGCAGATAATGCTTCCATTTCAATCACTTTGCGTACAGCTTTCAGAAACATCTCTCTGCTTTGTTGAACGGTATTCATTGTGGCAAGCTTAGTTCTGTAATCCGCTATCTTGGATTTGAGTGTAACACGTTCGGTTTCGTACTTGTGTGCCATGTGCATAAACCATTCGTCTGTAACTTTCCCTACCGCATTATCCTCATACAGCTTCTCGTAAAGTATGTTTACCGATTGCTGTCGGGAGATTGAATTTTGCAGTTCACTCTCAATATATCTCTGCTGTTCGTGAAAATCCTTGTTGGTTTTCTTCTCAAGTATATCTGCAAGTATTTTTTCATCATTCTTGAGATAACTTGCAAGATGCTTGAGTTCAAGGATTACAATGGCTTCAATGGCATCTGCACGGATATAGTGACGAGTAGTACAATCTCCCCGTGTATCTTTGGTGTAGTTACCGCAGCTGAAATAATGAATGTCTTTGTTGATGGTGTTGGTGTGATAACGCATATTGTGACCGCAATCAGCACAGCGAAGCAATCCGCTGAACAAGTGCTTTTCAGCATTCTGTTTCTTCGGTGAACGCCGTTTTGTTTTCTTTATGAGTGTTTGAACAAGCTCAAAGGTTTCACGGTCAATTATCGGCTCATGAACATTCTTAAATACCTTCCAATTTTCTTCGGAATTAGGTATTCTCGTCTTGTTTTTGAAAGACTTTGAGAATGTTCTGAAGTTAATGACATCACCGCAGTATTCCTGCTGTGATAGTATCTTTGCTATGGTTGTCTTGCACCATTTATACGGGTCTTCCTGAGATTTCTTTCCGCCTCGGTTTAAACCCTTGCTTCGCCAATATGCCATAGGTACAAGCACCTTGTTTTCCTGAAGCAATCGGGCAATCGTTTCGTTACCTTTACCCTCAAGACACATACGGAATATATCTCTCACAACCTCTGCCGCTTCGTGTTCAATCACCCACTTTTTAGGGTTAATTGCATCTTTAACATAACCGTAAGGCGGCTGTGCAAGAGGTTCACCCATATTGCCTCGTATTCGTTTGGCGGAGCGCACTTTCTTTGAAATATCTCTTGCATACATCTCGTTCATGACATTCTTGAACGGGATGATTTCATTTTCACCGTCAGCACTGTCAACCAAGTCTGTAATGGCAATAAAGCGGATATTGTTTTCGGGGAAGTATGATTCGGTGTATAGACCAACCTCAACATAGTTTCTTCCGAATCGGGACATATCCTTTACGATAATAGTTGAGATATATCCCGCTTCAACATCTTCCATCATTCTTTTGAAATCAGGTCGATTAAAGTTTGTACCGGTAAACCCGTCATCAACATAAAATCTGGTGTTCTCAAAACCTTTCTCTTGAGCATATCTCGATAACATGATTTTTTGATTCTCAATGGAGTTACTGTCACTTTCTTTATTGCCGTCATCTCGTGAAAGACGGCAGTAAAGAGCTGTAATTCCTGCATTGTTTGACTGCATTAATCCTCCTCTCCGGCAGTCGAACATACATATTCCGCTTGTATTGTATTTTCATCTTCGTCAGTTGTCAAATGTGCGAAATCACCGCCTAAATATTTTTCGAGCCTTTCTGTAAGTGTAGAGCCGAGTTTTGGGGCATCAAAGCCCTCAAATTTTGAAGAAACCTTGTAACATATTCCGTTGATGAAATAGTCACAGTCGAAGTCTGAAATCGGTATAATTTCACCCATAAATCATCTTGCCTCCCGATTTCTCTTTTTCTGTAAATACTTCGCATAATATTCACAAGCCTTGATTATGAACTCCTGCATCTGTCTTTCATCAGACTTCGGAGAGTATTTCTGCAACCGTTCCATAGACATTTTAAACATCGGCTTTTGGTTGGCTTTCTCTTCGTTCATAATTGTTTTTATTAAGTTTTCATTCAGTTCTCCCGATTGGAACAGCTTTCGTATTCTGTTTGACTGAGAGTATGACGGAGTACATTCTGTTTCCTCAATTATTCCCAACAATTCATACTGTTTGGAATCATCAAGATACGATAACTCAACCGCAACCGAAAATGCGATCTTGTTTTCATCAACCATTTGAAGCAGTTCGGGAATAAGCATAGTCAGACGGATATATCGTTGTACCTGTCTGCCGCTATCGGTGTCGGACACGCTTTCTCTGGACTTGTGGACAGCTTGTCCACAAGTTAAATCTGTCCGTTTGCCTTGCGCCTTTAAAGCGTCAAGCTTTAGCTTGTATGCCTTGGCTTTTTCGCTCGGTAAAATATGTTCTCTGTGCAGGTTGCTGTCAACAAGCATTATCATTGCATCTTCTCTGCTTACGTCACAAATGGTAACGGGAACGGTTTCAAGATTCAGCATACGGGCGGCGTGTAATCTGCGGTGTCCCGAGATTACTTCAAATTTACCTTTCTCATCCGTAGGTCTGACAATCAAGGGTGAGATAATACCATTCTCACTTATGCTGTTAAGCAGCGATTCCAACTCTTCACCCTCACGGATTCGGTAAGGATTTTCATTAAACGGTAAAAGATTGTTGATATTTACTTTATCAATTTTCATAATTTGACTCCTTTCTTTTTCTTACGTTTTATGTCGTAAGATACATAATTTACATTCATTAAAATATTCAATGTTTCATACACAAGTTCTGAAGTGTTGTTTGCCTCTGTTCCTTGGAAAAGCAAAGCTCCCATATTTGTTGCGAGTTTACCCAAGGTAAGTTCAAGCTGCATACAATCATCCGAAGGTTTTTCTTGAATCGGATAACCTGTAACGATAAGTCGAATCAGCTTTTCTTTCGGGAATATACTTTTACTTACCATTTCATTGATACGGTCAAATTCCTTGTTTGTAACTCTGACTGCAATTCTGTTATTTCTGTTTCTCATGGTTAATCTCCTTTATTAATTCATTTTTGATATTTGTCATAAGTATTTGTGTGTCCTGAATAACTTTCCGAAACATCGGAACATCAAGAACTCTGCTGTGCCAGGCACGGTCAGCAACAACTCGAAAGCGTTCAACAAGTTCGGTAGCCTCACGGGTAATTTCAACATAGTTAATCTTCACCATAGGCTTCATAACCGTTTCATTGATACATCTGCGAACATACTCCGAGCGAGTTACTCCTGCCACATCTGCTTCTTCATCAAGGTCATTTAATTCTTCATCGTCCAGATAGAAGAATATTGTTTTGGTGTATTTCATTTCTACCTCCTTTCTGCGGGTTTTAGGGGTGCGGGTCTCCGGTGGAGACCTTTGAATGCATTTTGCATTCAAAAGTACCGACCGAGCCGGCAGGCGAGAAGTCCCTAACGTGCGGATTTGTATGCACAAATCCAATGCTCGCTAAGACTTATGCCACGGACAAAGCCGTGGTTTTGTTTTGCCTTTCGGCTGGTACTAAATCATAGGCATCAACTCCTTATTTTTTTGATGAAGGGCAAAAACTTCTCTCACTTATTTGGAATTTCAGAGGGCGTTTTGTATAGTCTGTTTTCATAAAATTTAAAATTACCCTTCATTATGTTTGCACTGGGAGAGGGCAAATTGGGGTGATTTTTCAGAGAAAAATTTAAATATCCCTTCACTTATTTGAACAAGCACCCCCAAAATGGACACCCAAAATTCGCTGTTTTCGGAAAAGTTCAAAAAGTTTTTTAAAAATACCCTCCACTATATATGCACTGGGAGAGGGCAATTTGTAGGGTGTTTTGCAAAAAAATTTAAAATACCTCTCACTTATTTGCACTAGGAGAGGGCAAAATTACACCCTAAATCCGAAATTTTTACAAAGAATTCAAAATTCCTCTCATTATGTTTGTGCTGGGAGAAGCTAAATTCGGCATAATTTCCGAAAAGTTTTAAAAAATTTTTTTGTGACGGCAAAAGTGCCGTCACAATTACAATAATTATTCCATGTTATCTGTAGGACGACGGCAGAATTGCCGTCATAAAATGTTTTTGATAATAAAAAAAGCCGTCACATAGACAGTACAAATAGTGGGAGGACATTTCATCCTCTCGCACAGTTTGCACTGAAACTATGTAACGGCTTAAAACTTAAGCTTTGATTGTCTGTATGTTACTGACCGAGTATCGGACTATACTTTTTCGGTCAGATAATATGTGTTGGCATAAAACCAATAAGTAAAAAATATATGTTTCAGTTTGTATTCAGTTGTAGGGCAAATACATTATTTACCAATTTACCATTATAAAGAACATTTGTTCTTTTGTCGATAATTTTCTACAAAATTCTTGCCGTTTTACCTGAAATAGTTCCTGCCCCGGAATCTAGTCGCAACGTTGCCTCGCTCATATCATTGCAAAGTCATATCACTTTCAGACGGTCATTCAGTTTTCAAGGTTCGTGAGAAATTTTGCCGTTATGACAAAATGAAAAACCGGGCATTAGATACTAGAAACATCTACAAAAAGTAGATATTTTCAGTACCTAATGCCCGGCTATTTGGAGACATTATAATTAGACCCGTTGCACGGAGCGTTAAGTTTAATATTTAATTAGTGCCTAAATTATATTGAATAAAAAAGTAAATGTCAATATGTTTTATAAAATAAAAGTTCGTGTTTGAACAAAAAACTTCCCCTCTATATGTAATGTGAATAAGAACATCCAAATTGTGTCATCATAAAATTGATAATATTTATTAACCTTTAAAAATTTTTTTATTATTTTCAATATACATTATTTTTATAAATATTAATTTAATCAAAATCTTTAAAAAGGTGGGATGCTTTGACAAAAAAATCATATTTTGGTTAAATTTATAATATTGTTTATCTTTAACATATGTTTTGGAATACCCAGTTTCCCCATATTTCTTTATAATATAAGAATATACATTTGAAACAATGCGTTCTTGATTTTCACAACCAAAATGATACATGTTATATCGAACTGAACGTTTAATAGCCAAAACCACATTAATTGTTCGATCTGCTGATGATATAATCTCGCCATATATACTTCTTGGCGGTTGCTTATCTGATGCTCTGTGATCTTGTATTGCTTCGCTAATAAGATTAATCTCATTTTTTGAAAACCACTTTTTAATTTGAGTATCTTTTTCAAAAATTTCAGCAGAAACCTTCTCATGATTGTCAGGATTAATACTATGTCCAATATCGTGGTAAGCTGCCGCAACATATACGATACACGAATCACAATTGTATTGTTTAGAAAATTTTAGTGATCTTTTTATAACATATTTTACATGTTCAACATTATGTGCATCGTCATTACTTTTGTATTGTGGTAAAACTACGGTATTCACATATTTCTGTATTTCGTTTAAGTTTCTCATAACAAATCCCTTAATTGGCCATACAACCAAGTTTGTACCTCTTCATATTTTCTACTATCTTCGTTTATTATTTTCTTGTATATAACAGGATGTGCAAAAATACGTATTAATTTTAAATCTTTCTCAAATGCGTTGACAACACCACTCACTACTTTAGAAACTTCATCTAATTTAATTGTACTTTTATCAAACCTAACGATTTCTATATCAGTACCAGTTTTATTGTTTCCAATAGGACAATCAAGCAAAATTATAGTTCCTAAATCATCTATCGTATCTTTTGGTAGTTCGTAGTATTCAATTATCTTTTCCTCTATTTTTTGTCTTAAAATATCTTGTTTTTCGTATGTAAGTTCAATAAATTTATTATAAAGATTATTGCAATCAGGAAACGAGGAAGATCTTCCAAAAAACAAAAGATTTCGATAACGCTCTTTACCCTTTTGTCTAATGAAATCTATATTTTTGCGAATTTCGAGTTTCTGATTATTTGCCTCATACAAAATATTTAGTATATCATTATATGTACAATTCACAGATTTTTTTTGGATTTCCTCACAAACAGATTCATCTTGTATTATTGAATGATAAATTATATTTTTCATTAGTGCCATATTAAATCTACTGGGTTCATTCCAATATATACGTTTATACATCCAATACCTGTTTGAAATAATTTGCTCTGCATGAACAACGCCTTTCTGGGATAAATAAAAATTATCATCTTTTATAGTCATGCTTTTGATTAAATACTCAATGTCTATAGTATACTCCATACCTATATGGTATGCATCTCTAATTAGATAGTCAACAACTCTAACACCAATTGATGAATTTAGAATAATATGTAAAATTTGCAACTCCTTATTGTATTCTTGTTCGTTTGTTTTTCCATATATAACATATTCGATTTCAGACAATTGTATATTATATTCCCCAAACAAACGGATTATTTCACTCCATAAACTTTCGTGTTTTTCGTTCGGAAAATTGATATAATACTTGAAAATTTCCGAGTCTTTCAATGTTTTGATGTCAACACCTTGTTTTAATAACTCTGAAAATGCATGTGAGTATGGAAAACAATCTAAACTTGATAATAACGCGGCTAACAAACCTACAACAATATTCCTGATAGAAAAAAACTTTCTGTACTCCGAATTACGCATCAAAGAAATAATAGTTTTTCGCATCAATTCATATGTTCCTAAAGAATGTTCATAACGGGTGTGATTAGCACCTGGGAAAATGGTGGTTCCTGTAAATAATTGAGTAACATCATTTAATCTTAACATTATGTCACTGCGAGTTAACATTTGAACTCTATACGAAAGAAACGCTGGACTTACTGGAATTAATTTTTGCCCTATACCACTGCTCGCTTCTGATATTTCCTCCAAAGAAAGAATCTTATTATTATTAGGTTGTAAAACTTCTATTTCATTTTTTATTTTATCTATCGTTTTTATTGAAGTTGTGTCATTCAATATTTTCTTCAATTTTTCATAAAGAAGGTTCAAATTCCACATCTGCGCAAACTTCTCGGAGTCCAATTTTTTTATGTTGTCTATTATTTCTATTAATGACATAATAGTACTATATATGTCCCAAGCAGGTTGTAGTTTTTTGAATTCCCTTTTACTTACTTTTTTGTTTTTAATACGTGCAACATTGTTTGGCATATATTTTCTTGTCCCCAAAACATTAATTTCACTGTCAAGATTAATGCTATCCTCAAAAAAAGTTGCCAATCCCAAATCACCTAAAATCGCAAAAGTGCTTCCATCATTGTTTTCTTTAATGAAAATATTTTTGGGAGCAATATCACAATGGTAGCACAAGTTCTTATGTAAATATCCTATTCCATCAATTATTTGCAAGAAAAAATTAAAAATAATGTCTTCGTTTTTAAATATCTTTTTTGCCTTATCTTTATTATTATCATTAAAGATATTTTCGGCATCGTATCCTTCAATTAATTCTGTAACTATATAAGGAATCTTATATGTATTTTCATTTACATTATATACAATTAAATTTCCATCAATAACTTTTATAATGTTTTGATGACTTAATCTACTAATATTAACAATTTCACTTAAAAAATTATTATTTGAAACTATACCATTTTTCTCCCATAACTCGTCTTTAAACACAAAAAATTTTACCGCTCTTTTTACACTAGCGTTTTCGCCCATGTTTTGATTAGCAACTAAAATATATCCTGATCCGCCCTCACCCAATTTATCAACATTATTAGAATTATTTAGAAAGGTATAATTGCTTATTGTGTTTTCTCTTATTAAATTTAATATAAGTTCACTTCTATTCATAGATAGTTTCTCCTTGTTTAAACTAAAAAGACATTATAATTTTGAAATTAACAAGTATTGATAATTTGTAATGGTATATTAAATATTAGTAAAAAACTATATAAAAAACAAAAATGCTTCGTTTTTTGACAAAAACGCTTGTTTTTCAACACAAAATATACAAAACCCACTCCGTAGTTGTATACTACGATGTGGGTTTTTCTACATATTGAATTATCTTTTCAACAACAAATCATATTCATAGCTGTCGCCTTGGTAGGTTTCTTTTATTCGTGCGATAAGATGAATGAAGCCGTATTTCTCATACATATATCTTGCTCTGAGGTTATCATCTTCAACACCGACGGTGAATTCGTGATAACCGTTGGCATTGAGTTCGTCAATAACGGTTTCAAGAAGATAAGAGCCTAAGCCTTTACCCTGATAATCTTTATGAACTCTGAGTGCGAACAGATATGCTCGTTTCTCTTTTTCGGCGAAGTCTTTATCTTCATTATCATATTTCACATGAAGCTCACCAATCAGTTTGTTATCATCAAACAGAGCAAAAATATCAACGATACCATTTCCGATGTTGCGAGTGTTTTCAAAAATCATATCATCAATATCTTTGTAGTTGAAAAGTTGTGTAAGTATCGGAAGTTCTAATACTTTGAGTTTTCTGACGATGTTCATATTTGTGTCCCCAAAAGTTTCACTCTGAATATTTAATAAGCTGAGTAATCTGACTTTCTGTTAAGATGGTTTTTAATGTTTCCAAAGCTTGTACATATTGATTTTCATAATATGAGAAAGTATCGGTTTTCTGAATTTTGAAGCCGAGTTTGGTGTAGAGAAAAATAGCCTTATAACTCCACGGTTGAGTATGAATATATACGGGAAATTCTCCTGACTTTTTAAAAATCTCCATTACCTTTTGGCAAAGCGCCAAACCTATATGTTTGCCTTGATGTTTCGGTGAAACAACGAGCCAGTGCAGAGAAGCGACTGTAGCCTTGTCTTTTAAATCATGCCAAGCAATACAAGTGCCTACAACATTACCTTTATCGTCCACAACAAAAACACAACGCTTTTTCAGTTCATCAATTTGTTTGCAGTAATTTCTTCTGAAATATGTTTCAGCTTCTTCAACGGATGAAAAATCACCGATTTCATATTCAAGTTCTGCCCAATGTTTTTCGTCACCTTTATTATATGTCTTAAAACTGTATCCTTCTGGTAACAAAACTGATGTTAAGCAAATTTCATTGCATTTTAAAATCATATTATAATACGGAATACTTCTGTCTATCATTTTACCTTGATTTTTCACCAAAATTATTTGATAAAGATATGATGGTTTTCGGTTTTTGTAATGTTACTTATAATCTCATCTACAAGCAAATATATTGTATACTCATTTTCTTTTAAATCAATGAGATTTTTTGGTTGCCTGCCGTAAACGAAAACTTTTATATTGTTATTGAATTTGATATATAGGTCAACGTTAACATAAGGCGGGTTACTATCGTCATTTACGCCGTTAAAACAGGCGGTTTCAACTGTAACATTCGATAAATCAACACCTAAAATATTTCCGATAAGTGATGGAAGTAATTGTTCATCACCGGAAACACTATGGAGATAAGGATAAAAACACTTAATAACCCTCAAATGTTCATTATCTCTGATTTTAATATCCCTCAGCTTTATAAACTCATCAAATTCCATCTGTGTCACCTTTATAAATAACATCAAACTCATCTTCGCTTGGCACTTCAAAAATTGAATTGAACTTTGCGGCGAGATTATCATCAACATAATAAGCGCTTGTTTCATTTGCAAGTACAGCGTTGTTTCTCATATGCAAGCGAGATTTCCATGTTTTATCACTAATATCAATGTAATGAAGTTCGCATTCGATATTACGGGATTTGTAAAACTCTTTTACCGCTTTCCGTTCTGCTTTTGTCCAGAAGCCCCAGTCGAGAACAACATTGGTATTGTTCTCGATTAGTTCCAAAGATTTATTTAACAGATATTTCTCAGTTCTTTCCACATATTCATCGTGTTTATCGCCACAATGCTGACCAAAAAGAGCAAGCGTTATTTCATCAACCGAAAGCAGTACAGCATTCTTTTCTTTACAAAGCTTTTGTGCGTATGTAGTTTTGCCGCAGCAGATTTTGCCGCAGATTAAATAGACTTTTGCCATAAGCAACACCTTCTTACTTGTTCATATCATCAACAAATTCGCTGTTTCTTGCTGTCAATTCAACCCACGCAGGTCTGAATCCGCTTCTGATTGCATTGCGGACAGATTTAACATTCGACCATGCAGCACAGTAAAACGGTACTTTACCAAGCTTCAATGTTTCAAGAGCAAGTCGGCTTGTGATTGAGGATGCAACACCTTTTCTTCTGTATTCGGGCAATACATCAACGCCAATCTGATACATTGTTTCACAATCTGCTGAGCAGCCTGCAAGTCCTATGAGTTTTCCTTCATCAAATGCACCGACAGCAAGTTTATCAAGATGTTTTCGGCTTTTACACAAAGCATTGCCCCACTCGGCGGTGTAATACTGCTCAAATTCTTCGGGATGTAAAACTCTTATTTCATAAGCGCAGGGCAGTTCTTTAAGCTCGTTGACATCGGGCAGGAAGTATTCCGCCATAAAGCAGACTTTATATCCGAATTCTGCAAGCTTTTCGTTGAGTGCAATGACATTCGGCGATTCGAAGCAATGCTCAACTGCATATTTACCAATGTACCATTCAACGGCTTCTTTCATTCTCGGACTGACTTGCGCCACGATATTGTTACCGTATGATACCAAATCACATTCCAGTGGCAAGGGCATATACACCCTTGCTTTTTCGTTTTTCTGTGATAAAACAACCTTGTTTTCAGTAGAAAGAAAATCCTCTGCGTTGCAGTTGCAGTCATACGCCGATTGCTGTAATGCGATTTGAAATATTTCTTGATTCGTCATATTTACACCTATTTATTTGCTTTTAATGTGAATGTTGCGCCCCAGTTATTAAGAACCTCAACGCAAGAAAAGCCTGCTTCGAGCAGCGCTTCAGTTTCGTGTTCAACTGTCAATGGGGTGTCATAGTGATAAAACTCATTGTCATCAATGCCTTGTTCCTTTTTAAGAAGGAGCAACTCGTTTCGGAATGTTCTCTCATCTTCATCAGACAAGGCGAAATAATCGGTAAGAATAAAATATCCTCCATTTTTTAATGCTTTGCAGAGTTTTGTATAAAGCGGAATTTTTTCTTCTTTTGTGAAATGGTGTAGGGATTCAACCGAAACTGCAGCATCAAAAGTGTTTTCTTCAAACGGAACATCAAAATATGAGCCGCAAATCAATGTTAAATCCTTTTCGGGGAACTTATTTCTCAATGCGTTCAGCATTGATTCGGTTAAGTCGATACCGGTTATTTTTGCCGAAGGGTTGATTTTGAAATAATGTTCCAATTCCAAACCCGTACCGCAACCCAAATCAAGGATTTTTGCACCGTCGGTCTTGGGTAAACAGTCGGCGGTATATGGATAAAACACATCAGACGATTCGATGTTTGTCATCATATGCTCATCGTAACCGTCTAACCGTTTATCAAAAAAATCATTCATTTTTTCAAGCATTTTTACTTACTCCTGTTTATAGCTCTTTCTTGAAACATATAACACGGTTTGCTTCTTCAAAGCCCATTGCCATATGGAAATTAAAGCTGTTTAAGTTATCAAGTTCGCAGTCACTTGCAAATTCCGTACAGCCTTTTTCTTTCGCCCACAACTCACATTCGCTCAACAGTTCTTTGGCATAGCCTTTATGCTGATATTCGGGAACAACAAATATTCCTTCCAGATAACCGACGGGAGAAGAGTGTGTACCCTCAACATAATTGTGGCGAAGCTGACATTGTGCAAAACCAACAGGTATATCATTAACATATTTTATAAAACAAATAGCATCATTGCTATTAACAATCTCTGCAAAATCTGCATCGAGTTCCGATACTGTGTGATTGCTCCACATTTGTATTGCGAGTTCCGCTAATATCCTTGTGTCGTTTGGGGTTGCTATTTTAATCATAAACTTTTCTCCCACGCTTCTTTTAGCTCTTTTATACTTTGATAACGCTCATTTCTTTCATTACTAACCGCTTTTGTCGCAACTGCAAACGCTTCATCCGAAAGTTGCCACGAATTGCGGGTACGGTTGTAATTGCCAAACAAGGCAAACGCAAAGGCTCCGGCACAGTAAATGTTTGTTATCTCGTCAATATCTGCACCGAGTTTATATTCTTCGGGAGATTGGAACTTTGAACTGCCCCACATTCTGCCCATATCGTTAATACACGGTTGTTTTCTGAAAAAGTCAATATCACAGATTGTTGTTTTGTGATTCTCGGCATCGTACATTATACTTCCGTCATAAAAATCAACTGCAACATATCCGCTTGAATTGATATAGTCCAAGAATTCAAGTATATCACCAAAAACATTAAGCCTGTCCGCAATAGGTAAATTCATAAATCTGCGATGCTCTGCAGGGTACATTCTACCCATACAGTCACCGTCAACCCATTTGAAGACCATTGCAAATCCGCCGTTGATTTCTTTAACTTCGACAAACTCGATGAGATTATTATGCTTCAATTTCTCATATACGGGTAATGTTGATTTTAAACGCTCTATCGCATCTTCAGGTGTACCGCTATATGCTTCAGTCGGTGCACCTGCGAATTTTACAAAATATCTTTCGCTATCTTTTTCTGTGCCGAAACAGATATTACCCGAATCTTGGTCGTCAAACACTTTAAACACCTTTCCGTATTGGCTGATAAAGCTGAAATCGAAAGGTGCTTTCATTTTATAGGGCAGACCGTCTATGTACTGCAAATAGTAACCCTTGAAATACCAACTCGGCACGGGATTTTTCATATTGTCATACCATTCAAGCACTTCATTTGCGAGGTTTTTCATAGTCTGAACTTCGCCTTCACCATACGGAACCGCCCAAGGCAGAGAAGTGATTGTACCAAGGCTGATATACAAAGCAAGAAGCTTCCAAAACTCCATAGGCACATCATTATCAAAATATCCGTTGACCATACCCGAAGCGAAAAGCGGAGAAGCCTGTGCACACCAAGTGATACTCTTGAATTCTTCCCAAGGATCTCCGAAATCGTAGCGGTCAAAGTCAATAATAACAACATTGCCGTTTTCTATCATCATATTGCCGATGTGATAATCACCGTGCTGAAACACCTGAGGTCTGCCTTTGAGCAGATAACGGTTTGCGTTGATGAAATCAATAAAAGCCTGACCGTTATCATATTTCAGCGGACATTCGTTGTATTTTCTGATTCTCAAATCTGACTTATCGTTTATACGGCATTCCCAATCCTGCTGATTTTCAGGTGCGGGAATAGAGTGAATTTTCTTCAGAATTCTGCCTGCTTCAAGACCGAGTGCATACTGTTCAGAGTCTGCAAGATACGGAACAACTTCCTCTGCATCTTTGCCGTCAATCCAAGTCTGTAATGTATAAACGCCCTCGTCACACTTGCCGAAATCAACGGGTTTACACATAGGAACACCGAGCTTTTCAACCTCTTTTTGCATAAGGTACATATTCTCACGATTTGCACTTTTTTCAAAAGGTGTTACTCGCAAAAGATATTTAGTACCGTCAGCAGTTGTGACACAGTATTTCTTGTCGCCCGACCAACCTTTGTTTATGGGTTCTTTTGTTATATAATCCATATCATTTCACCTATATTAAATGAACTTAATTATTAATCCTCAAATCTCTGTAATATAAATCTTCTCTTACCTTAAAGCCCTGTTTCTCCCAAAAGCTGTTACCAAGTGTGTTTGTCTTAAACGCAACTAATACAACTTTATTTATACCTTCGTTTCTGATTGCATCAACAGCAGCATTTACTAACTTTGTTCCTATTCCCATTCCTCTGTGCGTAGTTGAAACGGCGGTATGATGAATAAAACCTCTGTATCCGTCGTGACCCGCTAATATAGCACCGACAATTTCGCCACTTTCAACAGCGACAAAACTTGTATTCGGGTTTCTTTGAAGATATTTTGAAATGTTTTCTTTTGAATCGTCGGGATTAACACCTATACCGTTTGAGTTCGTCCATAGCTTTGCAACGGAATCGTAATCATCAGCGGTCATCACTCTGATTTCCAATGTTTTCACCTATCCTTTCAGCCACTCCACAGACTGTTTTAACCCGTCAATCGTTTTTGTTTCCAAAACCACACGGCAATTATGTTCATTTGCAAGGTTAATATATTTTTCAATATCAATTTCACCCGTACCGAGTGCGAGGTGATTTTTCTTGCCTTTTGCATCGTGCAGATGAATATGCTGCAGACGGTCTTCGTGTTTCATAATGAAATCTTCGTCTGTACCGCCAATGCCGTGATTGTGTCCTACATCAAAAGTCAAAGCAAAAACATTGCTTTCCAAAAGCAATTCAATAGCTTCTTCCTGAAAATCTTCATAGCCGTCGCAGTTTTCAATGCAGATTTTAATATCGGCATTGCCGATAACGGTCTCGCACATATTTCTGAATGCAACAATGCTCTTGAAATATTGCTCTTTGTATTCCGAGAAAAGATAAACCCTTCTGTCGGGCAGGGTGAAATAAACGCCTCTTGCCATATGCATATTAACCACTCTGACACCAAGCTGTTTTGCAATTTCAATAGTATCGGCAACGGTTTTTATATAAGCCTCTGCAATATAAGGATTAAAATCGCTGACGTTCAGATTCTCATCAAGATGAATGGTGTAGTAAATGCCGTGTTTGTTGGCAACACTCTTGAAATATTCAACATCAATTTTATCAAGCTGATATTGCGGCATATTCATATTGAGTTCGATGAAATCAAGTCCCAATTCCGCACACAATTTCGCACATTCTTCAAGCGTACTTGTTTCAATCAATGTGGGCATACCGTAGTTTGTCAGTTTCATAATTCACCTCTGTCGGGCGTAATTCTTAAATTCCTTGTTGATTTTACTGTAAGAAAAGTTTGCAATCTCTTTTAATGAATGGGATTTCATAAGATATTCAACAAACCGACAGCCGAGATAATATCCGACGTCGGAATAGCCGTTATATGAACACCAATCTCCGAAAAAGTCCTGAACACTTTCCTTTGCATCAAGACGGCGGAGATATTCCTTTTTGATTTCGGTTTCATTTTCACGACACCAATCAAGCCAACCATCTTTGTCCTGATGATAAAAGTCATCATCACCGCAAAGAATATGTTCGCAAACCATAGCAACACCTTCCTGATAAAGCTGCTGAATGGCTTTTCTTCGTTTTGTAAAATCAGGTATATACAAATGGCCGTTCATCTTATGCCATAGATGACCGATTTCGTGCAGAATCAAGGCACGCATATTTGTTTCGTCGCCCCAATCCAGCTCGATTATTTTCTCAATTCCGAGAAGAACGGTGTTTTTACCGTCAAGCGTAGTTGCCCAACCCGCACCGTTGCAAAGTCCGAGATACAGAATGATATTTATATCGGGTTCTGTATCAAAAAGCTTTGAAAGATTAGCGTTCAGAGTGCCAACAACAATCTGAAAATTTTTGCTGACAAAATCTATTTTTTCTTCATTCAATGCGGTTTCAAGAACAGGAAGAACATCCTTTTTGAAATCATATTCTTTTGCATCATTTTCGCATTTTGACGGCAATTCTTTTGATGTTTCTCTTGCGTATTTACGCCACACAGACATATTAAAGCCATTTGTAAAAAGCGCTTTTATTTTATTGCAAGTGTTGATGATTTTCATTTTGCAACCTCATTCAAGCTGTAAATATATCTGAATGCAATTTTGTCGGAGGAATCGCTTTCCTGACCTTCGAGCTCTTCTTTCAGAGAGTTTCCTTTATCGATGATGAACCATATTGTTTCACATCCGTATTCAACCGCTGTCGGCATAAAAACATCTGCAACCCATTTTGTATCGTCGGGATGGTTTTCAAACCCTGAGCGTGTGTCTGCAACATAGTCGCACTTATGCTCTTTGATTATTTCAAGTGCAAGCATAAGCGGCTCACGGTAGTTTTCGTGAGAACAAAATTTTTTCCATTTTACAAACACAACATTGTAGTTTTCTTCGTAATGCACTTCACAGAATTCGGATTTATACATAAACACCCATCCTTTTATTCTAAGTATCCTTTTTCTTTGAGCCAATTTAAATATCTTGTCTTTTGTCGGTCTATCATTTTGTCCGAATTAACAAATCTGATAAACTCACTTTCACTTATCCATTTAAAAGATATTGTTTCGCCTTGCTGCAGTTTTACTTTTCCCTTATTGCAATCCGTATTGCATAAAAAACAGTGAAACAAAGATTGACCATCTTCAAAAACATAGCAAGCAAATTCTGTAAATTCATCACATACAATGCCTGTCTCTTCAAAAAGTTCTCTTTTTATGCATTCAAATTTATTTTCGCCTTTCAAAGCAGAACCGCCGGCGGTTGCTTCAAAGTAACCGGGATAAATATTCTTATTGAAATCTCTTTGCATAAGAAGATAATCGCCATCAATATGTCTTACGAGTACCTCACAAACAAGATGATAAAGCCCGTCAGGTATGTTTTCGCCACGCATTAAATCTATGTTTGCTAAAGTACCGTCTTTGTAATATGCATCCCATAATTCCATAGGTTTTCTCCTTGCTTGAGATGAAGTTTTTATTTCACAGCAAATGTAGCAACATACTGCGGATAGTATTTGCCGATTATGTTTCCGCCTTCTCCGTCACGGTCTTCATACAATGCTTTGAGGGTAAATCCTGCTTTGAGCTGACCGCCGATTTGCTCATCCAATGTGTGGCTGAACTGCACGCCGTCGCCGTTTGCAATCATTGCGTCAAGCCGTTCTTTTGGCATTTTAAGAGGATTGAACGGCAAGGGATTAACAACCTTCAACGGATCATCTTCTTCAAACAAATAGTCAATGCCATTATCAAGTCCCGAAAGCAGTCTGCCGCCCTTTTTAAGCACACGGTAGCACTCATTCCAGACGTGATAAACATCTTCAACATAGTTGTTTGAAACGGGATGAAAAATCAAATCAAAACTTTCATCTTCAAAAGGAAGTGTTTTTGACATATCACCTTTGATGATTGTGATGCTGTATCCTTCTCTTTCGGACACCATTTTCTCAGCTTTAAGCTGTCTGTCGGAATAATCAAATACCGTGCACTCCGCTCCAAGCTTTGAAAGCACGGGCATCTGCTGACCGCCGCCGCTTGCAAGTCCCAACACCTTTTTACCTTTCAAATCACCAAACCATTCGTGAGGAACGGCAATGCAAGGAGTAAGAATAACCGAAAAATTATCGGGAGTAATTTTCTCGTATTCTTCGTGGCTTATGGGCAATGTGTATTCGCAACCGTCTTCCGCCCACGAATCCCAAGTTTCAGAATTTATTTTAGTGTAGTCAATCATAATCTCACCTTATAAATCAAATCTCTCTTTAATCATTTCCGCAACAATGTTGGGTGCAAGATTTGAGTTGTCAATCTTAATATAATTCGGGAATGTTATTTCGCCGTCATAGCTTTCTGTACGGTATTTTTTATCGGTATCAAGCAAATCTTTTCTTGCAAAATCAAGATTTCGTTTTGACGGTTTATTGTTAAGACGGTTTTCTGTTGAGTTCCTTTCAAGCCTTATCTCCTGTGAAGCGACAAGTTCAACATAATAAACTTCTGCACCTTGCTCTTTGAACAAATCGGAAACATATTTTATGTAGTCCCAATCGCCTTGATGATCAAATGCCCATACATAGGTGAATATCATTCCGTAGTTATTGCTTTTTGAAAACTCCTCAAAGAAAACCTGACGCAATCTGTGTACCGTTTTGCCTTCATAATATCCGAAAATCTCTATTACAGGCTCAATAGTCATATGGTTATGAAACAGCTTGAGGTCTGTGATTTTAGCAAGCTCTTGCCCAACCGTCATTTTACCGACAGCCAGATTGCCGAATATTATAACTAATTTCATAATATCATCCTTTTACAAATATTTCTGCATATAAACCAAGTTCTGATGTGTTCCGTCTTTTAATTTAAAGAAATTGGGCTTGGCCGATTTGATTTGGAATCCAAATTTCTCGTAAAGTGCTTTAGCACGGTTGTTTCCCTCAATCATTTCAAGGTCAACAATTTCTGTGCCCTTATGTTCTTCTGCAGCTTTCATCAATTCTTTAAACATCGCTGAACCGATACCGATATTCCAATATTTTTTCTGAAGAGCGATACCTACTGTTGCTATATGAGAAGTCTTGCTGCCCGTCTTGAAAGTGATGTCACAGTTGCCAGCAATTACACCGTCTGCATAACAAGCAATAAACAATGTGTTTCGACTTTCGCGAACATTATTAATAAATTTCTCTTCGCTTTCTACAGTAACAGTCTCCCAATCTTCAATTGTGCGAGAAAGAAACTCTGTTTCACCACTGGAAGTTTTAATACTGTTAAGTAACATTTCGGAATCTTCAATTTCGGGGGTTTTTAATATAGCTTCCACGCCATTTTTCAATACAATTTTCTTTTCTTCAAATATCATTATAATAACCTCATTTTCTTGCTAACTGCAAATCTATTGTATCATAAATAGTAATTTCTCCGCCGTGACGGTTAATTGCATCTTCTATCTTTGAAAAGAACTCTGTTCGGATTTTTTCTTCAATAGCGATATGGTCTGAATATGTACCGAGAAGCATTATATATTCCTTTGCGGAGAATGTGCGTGTGCGGTAAAACGGCTTGTATTGAATATCCTTAAAACCATATTTTTCAGCAATCAATGCTCTGTTCCGAGCCTGAGCTTCGGAATATTCAACAAGTGGTTCTTGTTTCTTGTTGTGGTATTTGTAATAGTATTCCGCATAGATTCGATCCATTTCTTCCGACAAAGCAGGTTTACTTTTGTCACGGTACGGATGGTTTGCAAATCGGGCAAAAGAACCGCCGTTTTTCAGCTTATCAAAGACCTTTTTGTATCCGATTTCTTCGGGTATCCAATGAAAAGCAGAAGCGGAATAAATCAAATCGTACTCGCCGTTCAACTCAACATCTTCAAACTTTCCCGAAACCGCTGAAAAGTTCGGATAACCTTTAAATTTCTCACGGCATAGTTCGCAGAAATTTTTGCCGTAATCAATTGCGGTAAGGTTACAACCTGTTTTAAGAAAAGGTAATGTTGCCTGACCGCCACCAATGCCGATTTCAACAACACGGCTTCTATTATTGATTGGTGCGTAATCAAAGATAGTCCGATACAACTCATCAACATATCCTGGTCGCAGTTTTTCGTAGGTATCTGCAACAGTATCAAAAGTCCAATTCAAACTATTATTATTCATAATTATTCCTCAACAAAATCAATCAACTGTTTCAGATTGTGTATTGTCCATTCTTCGTTGTTTTCTCCGCTTCGGTCAAGATAAAAAGCAGTAAAACCTTGCTTTCTTGCACCTTCGGCTTCTTCTTTGCAATCGTCAACAAATATGCTTTCAGATGCGGTTACACCTTGTGCTTCAAGTGCAGCGTTGAAAATAATCGGACTCGGCTTGCCTGCACCAACCAATGAGCTTGCCGTAAATGACGTGAAATATTTTGCTATACCAAGCTGTTGCAATGTGAATTCAAGCGACGGCGATGTATCGCTGATAACTCCCATTTTGTAGCCACGGTTTTTAAAATATTCAAGTACCTCTATCGTTTCAGGGAACAAAGCTCTGTCACCGTTGCACCAAAGTTCATTCAAAAGGCAATCCGCTTTTTCTTCAACGTTTTCTGTTACACCCTCACCGACAAGAAGGTGACCGTAATATCTTCTGAAAAATTCACGCTCGTCATCAAGCGTTTTGTACCAAGGCTTTCTGCCTTCGCTTGCAAGGTGAAACAAAGCCATCATTTTATCGTAATCAAGTTCAAACGGTTTACCGCTCCAATTGATGATTTGCTCGTTACGCCAAGCCTCTTTTTCAGCAGTAAAATATGTCAGTGTTCCGTCACGGTCAAAGAATATTGCTTTGTGTTTCATAACAAACTCCTTGGACTATTTGTTTTTAATTTCAAATCGCTTTCCGTTAATGTCTTCAAAATACAAGACTGATAAATCTTCGTTTGCGCCATACAGAAAAAGAGATTCTTGATTTCTTGCTAATATCTCTCTTTCAGCTTCGGTTGTTTGTGATAAGAGGTTATAACTTTTATCACATCGCTCAATCCAAAGCTTTTTATATTGTCCGTCAGATACAATTCTGTTTTCAAAATCAGCAATAGTAAATATCTTGTGCCTTTTGCACCACTCAATATCGTTACGATATTGAAGTAATCCTATATCTGACACAACAATTTCGTCGGTATCATAAGCAACGGGAATAAGTGCAACACCTGCTTTGTATGCAGCATAAGCTCTGCTGTGTCCATCCGTTAAAGTGTATTTGCCGTCACCGAAATCATGAACAGGCAGAGGCGGATACTTTTCGGTATCTTCGGGACAAAACCATTTGTAAATATTATCAAGTTTCTTTTTATTCAGATAAAGCTGACTGACACCTAAATCTGATATCGGCATCAGTTTTATGCCTTGAAATTCTAAGCACATATATTACTCCTAAATAATAAAAGGCACCTCCGAGAAATACGGAGATGCCTGCAATTCACAGAAAGATATAAATTACATCAATCGCAAACGGACAAAACGGTTCTCCGATTCATTGTGCTAATCATCATTGTCATCTTGTCCACCTGCCTTTCAATGTTTTTATCAGTATAGCACTGACAGTATGAAAAGTCAATATTTTACAGTGCTGTTAGGCGTAAATGAAATTGAACACTTCAAGCTGTTACAGATTAAAAGAACTATTTTTCAGTCAAATATTAAGCATTTTTGTCGAAAATTCAAGCGTTTTTGTAAATTTGTTGTCAAGCAACGATATATATTATAATATTTTACTAATTAAATATTATCTAAAGGAGACTAGAAATATGGCAGAATCTTTTAAACTTCCAGCATCCTCATTTGAGGAAATTCTTAAAATCATTCAAGCGTATGCAAATGAAAAAGAGGGCGTAAGCTTGTCTTTAGATGATATCAGTCAATCTACTGGCGTACCTCGAACAGTTGTCAGTGCCAATAATGGTTTTTTTGTTCAAATCGGATTAATCACAGAAGGAAACAAAAAATCTGCTACTGATATAGGACGTTCTCTTGGACGAGCTTATATTTCCAAAATAGATGATGAAATCGAAAGAATTTGGAAAGAAGTTGTTGCAGAAAATGATTTTTTAAATCGAATGATTTCTGCTGTTAGAATTAGAAATGGTATGGATAGGAGCAGTTTTCTTAACCATATAATCTACTCTTCTGGACAAAAAGATACAAAGCAAAACCGTACCGGTGCAGGCGCAATCATTGAGATTATGAAAACTGTAAATATTCTTAGTGAAACAGATGGAAAACTTACAATAGCAGAAACATCTGAAACCGAAAATATTAATAAACCAACACCTGTGGTTACCCAACCTGCAACAACAGAAACAACTCCTAATAATATAAATTTTTCATTACCTACACAAACTGGTAATTCAATTACAATTAACATTAATATTGATTGCTCTGTTGCTGATTTAGATAGTCTTGCGGAAAAACTAAATAATCTTTTAAATGGTTTATCACGGTAATCTTAATAAGGAGTTAATGAAATGGCATACAATATAGTTTTGACCACTGCTGAAGATATTGTTGCTGTTGTTGATGCTGTTGTTGCAAAGGGACACGATGTAAATATTGATTTTATTTCAGAATTTACCGGAATAGCTACAGAAGCTCAAGTGACCAAAGCTTTGGATATGGCTATTGAACTTAAAATGGTTGTACGTGAAGCTTCCGGAAATTATTCTGTTGACTCTTTTCTTGCAAAAAAACTTGTTACGGCAACAACTGATGACGAGAAAGCCGTTATTATGAGAATGATATTAGAACAATATTATCCATATGCCGTGTTTAAAACCCGTTACAGTTTTACTCGTTCAATAGAACAAGCATGTATCCAAACAAAAATACTATGTTCGCTTTCAGCAAACGATAGAGATATTAGGAGCACATTAATTAGTATTGCAACATATGCAAAGGCATTAAAAAGTGAAGGTGCTAATTTATATAGTTTTGTAGAAGAGGAGAATATTTATCCATTAATAGAATCTTCTTTAATGAATAGTGCGGTGGCAGAAATGTCTCTGCAAGATTTTTTTGGAGAAAGAATATATGATTCTCTTAATATTACTACTATTATAGAACCGCTTTTTGATGCATTTCAAAAAGCTAAAGCAACTAATCCTGACACAAGAGCAATAATTGTATATGCAGCTAATGCTTTCGAGTCATTTCTTGATACATATGCAACAAACAAAGGTGTTTCGCTTGCTGGTCAAAATGGTATTCTCCAAAAAAGAAATGCCCTATCAGCATGTTTGTCGAAAAAGCATAAAGGAATGATTGATTATATAGGTCAAGTTCGAAATGCAGCAGATCATGGTGCGGATTCTGACGAAAATGGACTGATGTGGACTGTAACACGGGATACTGCACTTATATACCCCTGCATTGTAGCAATTGTAATAAAAAATATTCTTCAAAGAGATAATGGTTCAATTGAAGTTTGAGATTATTTTCAAAATAAAATAATTACAAGCAATATTTATATACTATATCAATAACTTGAAATGCCACTGCTATTATTGCAGTGGCATTTCTTTTATAGATAAATCAACTCTTCACAAACAATCTCTCTCGTTCGTGCTTCAATATTATTCATTCGAGCAAGCCATTCTATTGAGTTATCTTCCTTGAGTTGTTCTGTAATGCCCTCATTAGCTTTCATCTGTTCTACCAGCCGAGAGAACATATCTGATGCTTGTTCATCAATCTCTGCAAGATGAGTCCACAATGTGCCGTTCATAAGCATAATGTTAAACTTAACTCGTTTGTAATTCATAAGATACTCTTTGCGTTTCATTCCCCATACACCGAGTGGTTTTCTTGCTTCGGCAGGTAATGTAATGTTTGGGATTTTGTAATCGGCAACTGTTCTGTATGTCCCGCCGTTCTGTTCAAATGATGATTTATTCATAACTGTACCTTCCTTTCAATTGGTAACAAATGTGTCATATGTAAATTTAGCACCAAGTTTGAAACCTGCTATAAAGCTATCTGCATTGCTTATGCAAAGGAAATCGTTGGATTGACTTACGTACTTGACAAACAACTCTTTATATTCCTCGGTTAACCTTGAGACAAGCTGTTCTTCGGTTTGCGTAAGTATGCTCAGTTTCTTTTTTAGTTCAGAAATGAGTCCCGAACTGCTCTCTTGCGGCTCAATGTTTCCATAGTAAAAATCTTCTATAAATCTGGACATTGTATAATCCTCCGTTTGAATGAATCATATTCAAACTCTTTTAAGCATTACGGAAGGATGAGAATATGTTTGTTACTGCCGAAGGTTATTATTTTTTAGTAAATCCCTTATGAACATCCGTACCAAACAGTAAAAATCCGAACCTTATGCCAATAGGCGAAGGGTTCGGATTTGTTCTTTTTTTCTGACAAATCCGAATCTGTAACAACTGTTCTTCTGTGCAAAACGAACCTCGTTTTAGTGACATATCATCAAAATCTAAAAGCGGCACATTAAAGCCATTAATCTAATCACACAGAAAAAGGTCATCCAGAGCTCTTATAAATCCGAGCCCCCATATTTCTGCCGCACAGGCAAAATATGGGGGTTGTAATTATCCTATAATCTTTTTGAATTCTTCGCTGTTTTTGAATTCGTCGGAAAGCTGGGGTCTGTTTATCAGACCTTTTTTTACATCCTCATAGAATGAGCCTTCCCAGAAGCGGTATGCTCTTGTTTTGTCAAATTCAAGTCCCTTAACGGCGTTTGAAGTGTGAACAAGAACTTCGGGCATCTCATCATAGCTTTTTGCAAGCCTGAGAGCCTTTTCGAAATGCTCAAGGGCGGATTTTTCATCGCCTGCAAGATATTTCTTAACACCGAGGCGTTGATGGTTGATTACCATGAGATAATGGCTCTTGCCGTAGTCGCCGTCGGGCATAACCTTTTCAACGAGGTTGATATAGGCTTCGGAGATGTCGCCGTCGGCATCAAGGAAGTTCTTATATTTTCTGTTCATGATTTCACCGAAAAGGCGGAGCATCTCGGAAATGCCGTTTGCACAGGCAACCGCACGTTTCTCGTCATCATGGGGATACATATACATCGCTTCGTAGTCCCTTGTATTCTGCATAATCGGCATCTGTTCAAGAATTTTTTCTGCATCGGAAATATCAACGCCGCTGTTTTTGATAAGGCTCAGGTCGCGCAGATAACGGCACATGAGCTTCTGTGTCCATATCCTGATGCTGTCAACGGTGCAGTAATTCTGTATGCTGTCATAAACTCTCTGAACTTCTGCTTTTATTGAAATAAGATAATCGTCGTTATATTGCGCATGGATAAGTGCATTGAAATATTTTGCAAGCAGGTCATAGTTGCCGGGAAATTCGCCGATTGCGGTTTTGAGCATATCCCTTACTTCCTCAATCCTGCCCTCACTCCACATACGGGAATATTTTTTGCAGTATTCATTGATCTGTTTTTCTTTTTCAATCAGGTCCGTGCCGAGAAGACTGTCAACGGTAACGCCGAAGAATGATGCAACAGTCGGAAGCATGGTTATGTCGGGATAGGTTTCGTCTCTTTCCCATTTGCTTATCGCCTGGAATGACATACCGAGGAAATCTGCGAGTGCCTCCTGTGTGAGTTCCTTTGATTTGCGAAGTTTTTTGAGGTTTTCTCCGAAATAGATTGTCATAGTATATCACCTTTCAATTGTTGTTAACCCGGCCGTTGGTTACAACCTGATAATAACAGCTTTTTCAAAAAGAAACAATAACCCGTTCATTGAAACAAATTCTCTCGGCAAGAGAGTTTTTCCACTGCTGCGATTTTGCTTGCAGTCGGCGGCAGGGATAACTACGGTTGAAAATAAACCAAGGTAATTCAGATTTTTAAAGTTGCCTCGTATAAAAATCCGCCTTGCCGGATGGCGGGTTTTTTAAACAGTTTTTGTTTCACCGAATAAAACAAGTCCGATTCGGGCTGCCTGAACCGTGAATATACCTGCTGCGGTAAAAATCAGATAAAAATATTTACAATTATGGAAAATTCTGTTATATTTTATTGTGTGTTATAATATACATGAAAGGGAGACGGATAAGGTGAAAAACAGGCGGGTTTTTATTGGCTGGAACGGTGAAGATAATCGGGATGTTGCTCTTAAGGTGAGCAATGCTCTGAGCACAAGGGATTTTTCGCCGATTGTTGGCGGCAAGCGAAGAGCGTCGCTTACTGTCAGCGAAGAGATTATTCGTCAGATGAACGGCTGCGACTATGCAATTATGCTTATCGAAAAGGAAATTCGCAAAAACAAAAGCGGTCAGGTCATAAGCATGGGCATGAATCCCAATGTTATGATGGAGCTCGGATATATGCTTCACAAAGTTACGGACCATAACAATATCCGCAGAATACTGATTGATATGGAACCCGGAGAGCTGCCTTCCGATTTGCAGGGTTCGTGGAGCGTTGTGGTAGATAAAGACGCTTATTCCACTCCGGATGAAAGAGAGAAGGCGCTTTCGGAGATTGCAGAAAAAGTGGTTGACGACTTTTTGAAATACATGGAAACTGCTCAGAACTCAAATATAATAGATTATTTTGACTCGTGGAATGAGAATTCTTTTGAAATATATCATTTCACGGGAGATGTTCGCATTGCCGATAAACTTATTTACGGCATGCAGGCGGCAATCTATTCTGATGAGTTTGACAGGCTTTATGACCAACTCGGAAGCATAAAAAAGGATCTTTCGGAAAAGGATAGCTTTAATGATTACCCCGCAGTTGCCTGCGCAATGGCAATTCTGAATGTTTTTGTTGTTTCCCGCCGTCTGACTGTTGTTCCCACCGAAGAACAGTTTGAAATGCTTTGCGAGGCGTTGGAATACACCTATGAAAGCGAAATTGATGATGATGACCTGCGCGCATGGTGCGAAATATTCAGAAAAGATAAACTGGAATTGCTTTATGAAATGTATGCCTCAAAGGAAAGCGATGCTGATTACAAAAAAGATTTGTATTATACCGCTCTCGGTCTTTGCGATGAAGTGGTCAGCCTGATTGATAAGCAAACAGCCAAAAGCCAGCAATCAAAACACAGGAGTGATGAGAAATACGCATTGATTTATCGTGCATTTGTTAACCGCAACATTTCTCAGGTTCATAAACAGCTCAGCCTGCTGGAGCCTGAAAATGCAGAGGAACATACCCGGCTCCATATGGAATATTGTGCAAAAACCCTTGAAATCCGCAGCGAGCTTTATAAATATTACAAAGGAAGCCGCAGAGAAAACACAATTTCAATGGATTTTGTGTCGCAGGAGTATCTTCTCGCTCTGGCTGAGCAATATAAGTTTGAGGAAAATCCGAGAAAGAAAGCCGAAATATTGCGCACGGCAAAAACTATTTATTACAAATGGAGAGATAAGAATGCCGTCAGAAACATGATTTTTGAAAAGGTGAAAGCTGAATCGGCCGGATTTTTGCCTGATAATTGAAAGGATGATTGAGCTTATGAAAAAAAAGAGTATTGCTCTTCTTTGCGATTACGGTCTGGATGATGCAATTGCAACGCTCTATCTGTTTAAGTATGCATATCTGTTCGACAGAATTGATATTGTTCCCGTTGCGGGTAATTTTCCTTTGGAACAGACTTTTGTCAATGCAAAAAGAATCTTGAGCTATGCGGAAGAATTGCCTGAAAACATCAGAATAGTGGATACATCGGAGATTGCCCAGCCTTGTGAATCAATTCCCGAAATTCACGGCAACGACGGCATGGGCGATGTTCTGCCTGCTGAATACAAAGAAATTGCGCCTGTTGTTGACTACGGAAAGTGGCTGGATTACGTGGACGAAGATTATGTTATTGTGAGCCTCGGGCCGTGCACCGTTACAGCCGATATGCTTGAAAAAAAGGGGACACTGCCGCTGGTTATGATGGGCGGCAATATTTCCGAGCCACCTAATTACAACGGATATGAATTCAATCACGGTGTGAACAAGGATGCATTTTCGCAGTGCACAAAATATCCGCATGTTTCGGCAACGCTGGACACCTGCCATTGCGATAAGTGCAACCTCAATCTTATTTCCGTTGAGGAGAAGGGCTTGCTTGGTGAAATGCTTTGCAGATATCTTGAGCTTTCCCGCGAAAGAAACGAGGCAGTTTGCAGCGTTTATGATATGACTGCGGTTGATTATCTTATCCATCCCGAAAGGTTTGAGGCTGAAACGATATCGGATAAAGACGGTAACCGTGTTTCTGTTTTAAAATATATTTCTGAAATGCCCGTTATCTGACGCGGAATAGTTTCGGAAGCTGCCGGTTTTGCAGCGCATCTCTATGGCAGAAAGAATTAATAAAATCGGCTTGTATAGGTTTTTGCCTGTGCAAGCCTGATTTTTTTATTTTCTCTTTAAAATTGCAGCGGTGTGTGGTATTATATTCCTGAGGTGGTTTTATGTATTTTAAAAATTACGGCACCGAAATGAAAATAGATTATAAAAATATTGATGCTCTCAACCGTTACCCCTCCGATATTATGGCTGAATATAACCAGTCAATGGAGGAAGGCCTTGACCTTGAAAAGCACAAGGCTCTGTTTGAGTCTGTTGCCGCCATGAAGGACGGCGAAATGAAAAGCCGCATGAGCGACCTGATTTTTGAAACGGTCATCAATGCGGATATGCGCCGCGATTATCCCTATAACGAGCCCTGCGACCTTAAGGGAATCAAGGCTCTGAGGAAGGCTCACGAATTTGAAATGAAAATGCCCGATGCCGAAGCTCTGCGCAAAAAGCTGCTCGGCGCGTGGACAGGCAGAGCCTGCGGCTGCCTGCTGGGCAAGCCTGTTGAGTGCATAAGGAGCAACGAGCTTATTCCCTTGCTCAAGGAAACGGGCAATTATCCCATGCACCGCTATATTCTCAGCACGGATATTACCGACGAGGTCTGCTCCCATTATAAATTTTACCTTAAAAACAAACCCTATGCGGACACCGTTGACGGCATGCCTGTTGACGATGACACAAATTACGTTGCCCTTGCTCAGCGGATTGTTGAGGATTACGGCAGGGATTTTGACTCCGGGGATGTTGCAACGGCATGGATGAAATATCAGTCGATTTTTTCTTATTTCACTGCGGAGAGAATTGCATTTGTTAACTTTGTTAACTGCATTCAGCCCCCTGCATCGGCAATGTATAAGAATGTTTGCCGCGAATGGATAGGCGCTCAGATAAGAGGCGATTACTTCGGCTACATCAACCCCGGAAAGCCCGATGAAGCGGCTGAGATGGCTTTTACCGATGCAAGAATTTCCCACGTTAAAAACGGCATTTACGGCGAAATGTTTGCCTCGGCAATGATTGCCTGCGCTGCTGTGACGGACAGCATTGAGGATATTATTCTCGGCGGTCTTGCGCAGATACCCTCAACCTCAAGGCTTTATGAGGCGGTTATGAAAATCCTTGACGGCTACAAAAACGGCGTTACGCAAGAGGAATGCTTTGACATCATTCACGCCGCCTACGATGAGCACACCGACCACGGCTGGTGCCACACGATTTCCAATGCAATGATTGTTGCTGCCGCATTGCTTTACGGCGAGGGGAATTTCGGCAAATCAATCTGCTGCGCCGTGGGAATGGCCTTTGATACGGATTGCAACGGCGCAACCGTAGGCTCGGTTCTGGGCATGCGCGGCGGCATTGACTGCATCGATGATTATTGGAAAAAGCCGATTAACGGCAAAATTCATACCTCAATTTTCGGCGTCGGTACTGTTGATATCGAAAAAGCCGTTGATAAAACAATTGAGCATATAAAATAAAGGAGAGTTAAAGGTGAAAAAAACAATAAAAATTATCAGCATTATTCTTGCGGCTGTAATTATGATTACCTCTCTTTCGTTTTTTGCTTTTGCGCAGAACGAAAAGAGATATTATTATCTTGATTCCGTTGCAGGCGACGATGCCAACAGCGGCACGGATATAAACAGCCCCGTAAAGACCATTGCGGGCCTTAAAAATCTTGATATCAGGGCAGGCACCCACATCCTTTTCAAAAACGGCGGCGAATATGAATGCATCTCAACCCTTACCTGCAGCGGAACAAAGGAAAACCCCGTTGTTATTTCCTCTTACGGAGAAGGGGAGAGGGCTATTCTCAAAACCGATGAGCGCGCCGATATTCTGTGCCTTTTTGATTGCTCTTATGTAACCGTTTCCAACCTGCATTTCAAGGCGCCCAACGGCGGCGGAATCTGGATAGATACTCTTAATCAGACCTCCGAGGGCATTGTGCTTGATAACCTTTATTTCACCGATATGCAGAATTACAAGGTTCACGGCCGCGATGATTTTTCAAACGGTGCATCGCGCGCAAGGGCTGCGGTTATGGTCAAGGGCCTGCCTGCAAAGTCAAGATATGCCGTCAATGACCTTACAATAAAGAATTGCGAGGTTTATAACTGCGGCAACGGCTTTATGATATGGGGTTCGTGGAACGATCAACAGACATGGTGGAGTAAAAATGAAGAGGATATTGATCCCGTATATAACGAAGGCTTGCTGATTGAAGGCTGCTATTTCCACGAAATGGATGCCGAGGCGGTTATTGTTGGCATGTGCAAGGGCGCTCTTGTTACCCATTGCCGCGCAATCAACTGCTGCCAGGGCGAGGGTGTTGACGAAAACGGCGAAATAGAATATTTCACCGCCGCAATGTGGTTCTGGGGCAGCGAAAGCAGCACGATTCAGTATTGCGAAATCGCAGGTCAGAAGAATGTTGGCGACGGCATGGCCGTTGATTTCGATTCCCACTCAAACAACTGCACCTATCAGTATATCTATTCTCACGATAACATGCGCTTTATGTGCAACAACCCCAACTACAGCGGACATCACGGCAACACCGTGCGCTACTGCCTTTCCGTTAACGATAACGGCGGCAGGTCATCAACGGCGGTAGGTGCCTGCGGCGAGCATAACTTCAGCTTTTATAACAACACAATTATCAACTGCGGCGAGTTCCAGTTTAAAAATCTTTATAACGCTTATGTTGCAAATAATATCATCGTTCCTGCCGAAGGCGCAACCTTTGCTTATGATGTTGACTCCTCAAGAGGCAATGTGTTTGAGAATAACTGCTATTACAGCGCAATGACCCCTTTGGTTGATATCTTTGCAAAGAACACCGTTCCCGGATTTTCGGGCGCCGATTATTCCGACCCTCTGAGCTTCACCCTTTCGGCAGATTCGCCTCTTATCGGCGCGGGCGTTAAGGTTGATGACGGCATTGCAACGGATTTCTTCGGCAACGAAATCACAAGCGCTAATATCGGCTGCTACGGCGGCGCGGGCACGGATGCGGAATACAAGGGCGAGGGCATAATCAAAAAAATTATCAGAACAATTCTTGACGTAATCGAAACAATCATACACGAAATTGCGGTTATTTTTGACTGATAAAAAAATAAGTGGCTTGCATCGGATTTTATCCTTTGCAAGTCACTTTTTGTCATTATATAAGAATCTCGATTTCATCAAGGTAAATGCTTCGTTTGTCCTTTTTGCCGTACCACACAACGGCGTGGGCGTAGTCCTTCCAGCTTTTGCATTTAACCGTGGCCGTGATTCTGTTTGTGCATTTTGCTTTTTTCAGCTCTGCAGGCTTTCCGCAAAGCAGGTCTGAAAAATAACTTTTGAAGTTATAGCCGCTTTCAAATTCAATCGTTTCCTTGAAGGGCAGCTTAAGGGTTTCGCGCTGGTAAAGCCATAAATCCGCGAAGGCTTCGTCGCCGCCGAAGAATTCTTTAACGAATGCCTCGGCTTCATCGTAGAATTTATCCGCTTCAAGGGCTATGCAAAGAAATAAATATTCCTCCGATGCCCAGCCAACCTCGCCGAACAGGCTGTCCTCCCAGACAAGGGCTTCCACTCCGCGGGCAACCGCCTCCAGCTTTTCCTTGAGCCTGATGTATATTCTGCCGCCTGCGGATTCGGGGTTTGCAAACATGAAATCAACGAATTTATTGTAAAAATCAGAATATTTAACCCCTTTTTTATCGTGAAGATAAAGAGCAAGAAGCATCAGCAGACCGCCGTGGTGAAGCGCCTGAACGGTTGCGGCGTAAATGTTCATTCTGACCCAGTCGGCGCGGGTCATTGTGTTTGTTTCAACAACGAGGCGCGAATATTCACGGACCTCCTCGTTGTGATTTATGATTGTGTGGGTCTGACTCAGGGGAACAAGGGCAAATTTTATTCCGTGCCTGCTCATGTATTCGGGGCTGCCCATTGCGGAGCAGGGGAGCCACTCGCAGTTGTGAATATAAATCGAATTATGCTGCCCCGCATTGAGAAGAATATCAATTCCTTCAACAAAGCTGTCATAGGTTTCGCCGGGCAGGCCGAGAATCAGCTCGGAATAGGTGGGAATGCCCGCCTCGTTATATCTGTTCATCAGGGCGGTAAAGGAATCAACGGAAATATTTTTTCTGTTGATATTTTCAAGAACAACGGGGCTTAATGACTGGAAGGAGAGGGTTGCGCCTTTATCCATTCCGCAGTCGTTGAGCTTTTTTGAAATTCTGAATACCCTGTCGTTGCTGTTTTTGGCGTAGGACACCTGAAAGCCTCTGAAAACCCCTTCCTCATTGTGAAGGCGAACCATTTCGTCAACGAATCTTTCGTCGCGCTCAAACATTCCGAAGTTTGCATCCGCGCCGCCGAAGCCGATGATTTTGCGGCTGCTGAGCCAGCGCAGCTCTTCCATGATTTTTTTTTCGGGGAAAAATTTGATTCCGCAGTGAAGGTTGCCCCAGTCGCAGTATGTGCAGCCGTAGGGGCAGCCGCGGTTGGTTTCAATCATGGCGTGGAAAAGGTATTGAGGATTCTTTTCAAGAATGGAATCAAAAACGCCCGTCAGATAAGGCGAGGGATAATCCGTGCCCTCGGCTTTTTTGAAAAATGTGATGCATGGCTCGCCGTTTTTGCGCAAGGCGATGTTGGGAATTCCGTCAAATCCGCCGCCGTTTTTAGCTGCGGTCAGGATTGCGGCAAAGGTTTCCTCACCCTCGCCGAAGCACATGATATCAATGAATCGGTTTTCATCCATCAGCGAGGTATCCGTTGAAATCTGATGGCCGCCGAAAACAATCAGGCATTCGGGATATCTGTTCTTGATTTTTCGGGCAAGCACCTTGTTGTATTCATGATTCCAGATGTAGTTTGAAAAGCCGACAATGAACGGATTTCTGATTTTTTCAAGGGCATCGTCGGTTTTTTCTCTCAGGAAAAGGGGCTCTTTGAAGTCATAGAAGCTGCAAAGCTCGGGGTCGGCCATGGCGTTGGCAATGAGGGTGCCCGCAGCGTAGGGCAGAAAAATTGACCTGCCGTGAAGATAATCCGCCTGCACCATGTAAACGTTCTTTTTCACTTGCCCCATCTCCTTTCTCAGATGCATCTATATATTATAAACTTTGATTTTGTTTAAGTCAACCGTTTCGGCGCCTGTAAATCCGAATTAATTTTTGGGTTTGTAGGCAGATTGTATAATAAAAAATGAAATAAGAAGCAGTTTTTGTTGTTGCCCGTTCATTGAAATATGTCCCGAAGAAGTATATAATTATCTGCGGAAAAATAACAACGGAGAATTGCAATGACTAATGTGATTAAAAATGTAATATCCTTTGCCAAAAAGAATGCAATCATGCTTGTTGCTTTTGCGGCAGCGGCAATAACAAGCGTTATTGTGCCCCCTGACGGGGAATACATCGGCTATTTTGATTTCAAAACCCTTGCCTGCCTTTTTTGCGTGCTGGCGGTTGTCTGCGCGCTTAAGAATATTCAGTTTTTTTATACGCTGGCAAAGAAAATCGTTCAGTGCTTCAAAAATGCACGGCTTGTTATTCTTGCGCTGGTTTATATCACCTTCATCGGCTCAATGCTCATTGCAAACGATATGGCGCTGCTGACCTTCCTGCCTCTGGGGTATTTTGTGCTTATCACAACGGGCAGGCAGGAATATATGGCGTTCACCTTTATCATGCAGAATATTGCGGCCAACCTCGGCGGAATGCTGACCCCATTCGGCAACCCGCAGAATCTTTATCTTTACACAAAGTTCAATATCCCCAACCTTGAATTCATGGGCATTATGGCGCCGCCGTTCATTCTTTCCGTTGCGCTCATAACCCTTTGCTGCATTGTGTTTGTGAAATCGGAGCCGCTGAAAATCGAGGGCGAAACCGCAAAGCTGCCACCTCTTCGCACGGCCCTTTATCTTGCTCTTTTTGCGCTGGCAATTGCCATTGTTTTCAGAGGGATTCCTTATGTAATCGGGCTTATCGTTATCCCTGCGGTGCTGCTGATTGCAGACCGCAAGGCGCTGAAAATGGTGGATTATCCGCTGCTGCTGACCTTTGTTTTCTTCTTTATTTTTTCGGGCAATATGGCAAGAATCGGGGCGGTGAAGGAGTTCCTTTCAATGCTGATGGAAAAAAGCACCCTGCTTTTCAGCGTTTTCTCCTGCCAGTTCATCAGCAACGTTCCCTCAGCAATATTGCTTTCTCAGTTTACGGAAAACTACGGTGACCTGCTTGTGGGCGTCAATATCGGCGGCGTAGGCACGCTGATTTCATCCCTTGCAAGCCTGATTACCTTCAGGGAATACACATGGCATAACCCCGGCAAAGCAGGCTATTACATAAAGCTGTTTTCAGCCTTCAACTTCGCATTCCTGATTATCCTGACGGTGTTTATGCTCATCCTGAGAAAATAACCGCAGGGGATATATCGATACAGGTGAAATCTGTTCTCTTTTTTCGGATACAGTCAAAAAATGCTTGACAAGCAAACAAATGTTCTCTATAATGTTAACCGTGAAAGTGCACTCACAAATAACTTATGGAGGGAAATGATTGGAAAAAAACGAAAAATCCGAGGCTTTTTACAGAATTCCGAAATGCCTTTTCGGCGATGAATATAAAAACATTCTTTCAACCGATGCAAAGCTGCTTTATGCCCTTCTTCTGGACAGAGCATCCCTTTCAGCCCGTAACGGCTGGCTTGCGGAGGACGGAAGGGTGTTTATTTATTTTACGGTTGCGGAGGCAAGCGATCTTCTTGAAATGAACAAAAACAAAATAACACGGCTTTTCAAAGAGCTTGAAAAATCAGGTTTAATTGAAAGAAAAAACAGAGGGCTCGGCAAATCGGCTATAATTTTTATGAGCCAAAATCAAATAAACTATCTTCAAAAAGAGGATTCCGGAATCCTCAATAATAAGTGCAGGAGTCCACAAAAAGTGGATTCAGGAGTCAACGAAAAAGGGATTCAGGAGTCCTCAAATTTAAGCGGAAATAATACTGAATATAATAATAACTATTTTAATAATACTGAACCAACCTCCAAGGCGGAGTGGGAGGAGAGGCTGAAAGAGAATGTTGAATATGATGTTATTGTTCATTACCGCCCCAAGGAGAAGATTGATGCCTTTATTTCACTTGCGGCAGATACCCTCTGCGGATATGCAAAGACATATCGAATCAACAATGCCGATGTTCCCTATGCTGCGGTTAAAGAAAGATTTCTGACCCTTGATGAGGACCACATAATTTATGCCGTTGATATTATGGATGATGTTAATTGGAGCGTTAAAAACATCCGTTCCTACATGCTGACGGTTCTTTACAACGCTCCCGACACGATGGATGCCTATTATCAGGCTATGGTCAACCGTAACTTCGGCATTGCGTGATTTGACAAATTATCCTGCAAAAAATCAGATTTTTTAACTTTACCTATTGACAAACTCTAAAATATGTTATATGATTACATCACGCTTTAACACGTAAAAGTTTTAAAGCAGTGATAGTTAAAAGGGATGAAGTGAAATGAACGGACAACTTGCAATCTGGCTGACCATAGGGGTTTACATAATTCTTATGGCAGCTATCGGTATAACTCAGGGCAAAAAGGCCAAAAGCATTGCGGACCTGACGGTAGGCGGCAGAAATGCAGGAGCATGGCTCTCGGCTCTTTCTTACGGCACGGCTTATTTTTCAGCCGTTATGTTTGTGGGCTATGCAGGTGGCACGGGCAAATCCTACGCCATGTGGGGCATTCTTGCAGGTATCGGCAACGCCGTTTTCGGCTCATGGCTGGCGTGGAAGGTGCTCGCCCGCAGAACAAGGGATGCTTCGGCACGCCTTAAGCTCAAAACAATGCCGCAGTTTCTTGATAAGCGCTATTCGAGCACTTCAATGAAGCTCTTTGCCTGCCTTGTTATCTTTATTTTCCTTGTTCCTTATTCCGCATCGGTTTACAAAGGACTTGCCTCTGTTGCAGAGGTTCTTCTCGGCATAGATGTTGATATCTGCATGATAATTATTGCGGTTGTGGCGGCGTTCCTGCTTGTTTTCGGCGGCTATCTTGTTCAGGCAAGGGCAGACTTCATGCAGGGCATCGTTATGATGGTTGGCGTTGCGCTGCTTATTGTGTGTGTTATCCGCTGCGACGCGGTTGGCGGTTTTGAGGGAATTGCAGAATATGCAAAAACTCTTGGCGCGCAGCCCTCGGCTCAGAACGGTCTTCCCGAGCTGAATGCCTCCCAGTGGATTTCGCTCTGGGCAACGGTGCTTATGACCAGCTTCGGAACATGGGGACTTCCCCAGATGGTGCAGAAATATTTCGGCATCAAGGACGATAAGCAGGCAAAGAAGGGCATAACAATTTCAACCTTCTTCGCATTCCTCGTTGCAGGCGGCGGATATTTCATCGGCTCGCTCTGCTACAGATATTTCTCATATGAGCAGATCAATGACCCTGCGGCGGCGGGCTACATCGCTCAGGACTACATTGTTCCCCATATGCTCGCGCAGTCGGAGCTTCCCTCGGTGCTTCTGGGAATCGTGCTTGTGCTTCTCATTGCGGCGTCGGTTTCAACCCTTTGCTCGGTCACTCTCACCGCAAGCTCAACCCTCACCATCGACTTTATCAGGCATTTCAGAAAGGATATGAGCGAGAAAAAAACATCATTTACAATTAAGGCATTATGTGTTATATTTGTAGCATGTTCGTATTTTATCGCAAATTCCGACACGCCCATCCTTGACATGATGAGCTATTCATGGGGAATTATTTCAGGCTCATTCCTTGCACCCTACGTTATCTCCCTCTACTGGAAGAAGATGAACACAAAGGGCGCATGGGCGGGCATTCTTGGCGGCTTCGTTATTGCGATTATTCCCGCAGCGGCAAAGATAATCAGCGGCTTTGCAGCTAACGAAACTCTCGTCCGGCTTGCAGGTAAAGGCCCTGTATTCGCCTGCGCAGCAATGCTTGCATCGCTTGCACTCTGCTTTGCCGTAAGCGCGGTCACAAAGCCCACCAATGCAAAGGAAACCGAGTTCTTCTACAGCGGAGTTGTTGAGGCGGAATAAATTTTAAGTGAAAAATGAAAAGTGAAGAGTTTCGGACAGGCTCCGCCTATGACCTTTTCATTATTCACTATTCACTCAAACAGTATATTATTCATAAACGGAGTGCCTTTGAAAGCATTCCGTTTATGGTCGTTTATATGAAAGGAAAGAAAATATGCCCATTACAGAATTTCTTGAAAAAAATGCACAGCTTTACAAGGACGATGTTGCCCTTGTGGAGATTAACCCTGAGCTTCAGGAGAAAAGTCGGGTTACATGGCGCGAATATTCCCTCATTGAGCAGGGTGCCAACGGCGACGGCAGAAGCGAAATAACATGGGAGGATTTTGAGAAAAAGGCCAACCGCTTTGCAAATCTTCTTCTCTCGCGCGGTATCAAAAAGGGCGACAGAGTTGCAATTCTGCTCATGAACTGCATCGAATATCTGCCCGTTTATTTCGGCATTCTTAAGACGGGTGCTCTTGCAGTGCCCCTCAACTACCGCTACACTGCGGATGAAATCAAATACTGCCTTAAGCTCTCCGAAAGCGATGCAATTGTTTTCGGCCCCGAATTTACGGGCAGAATGGAGCAGATTTCCGACAGAATTCCCAAGGTGAAGCTCCGCTTTTATGTTGGCGGCGACTGCCCCACATTTGCAGAAAGCTACAATAAGCTAGTTACATATTGCACATCCAAAAAGCCTGAGGTTGAGGTCAGCGACGATGACCACGCCGCAATCTATTTTTCATCGGGAACAACGGGCTTCCCCAAGGCTATTCTCCATGCCCACAAGGCGCTTGTTCATTCCTGCAGGGTTGAGCAGGCCCACCATTCTCAGACAAAGGACGACGTTTTCCTCTGCATTCCGCCTCTTTATCATACGGGCGCAAAAATGCATTGGTTCGGCTCGCTCCTTGCAGGCGGAAAAACCGTTCTGCTCAAGGGCGCAAAGCCCGAGTGGATTATAAAGGCTGTTTCTCAGGAAAACTGCTCAATCGTATGGCTCCTTGTGCCCTGGGCTCAGGATATTCTTGATGCAATCGACAGAGGCGATGTTGAGCTTGAAAGATACACCCTCAGCCAGTGGAGGCTTATGCATATCGGCGCTCAGCCCGTTCCACCCAGCCTTATCAAGAGATGGCTCAAGGTGTTCCCTCATCATCAGTATGACACCAACTACGGCCTGAGCGAATCCATCGGCCCCGGCTGCGTTCACCTCGGCGTTGAAAATGTTAACAAGGTTGGCGCAATCGGCAAGGCAGGCTATGGCTGGGAAACAAAGATTGTTGACGAAAACGGCAACGAGGTTGCAAGGGGAGAGGTCGGCGAGCTTGCGGTTAAAGGCCCCGGCGTTATGCTCTGCTATTTCAACGATGAAAAGGCAACCAATGAGGTGCTCCACGGCGAATGGCTCCACACGGGCGACATGGCTCAGGAGGATGAGGAGGGCTTCATTTACCTTGTTGACCGCAAAAAGGATGTTATTATTTCGGGCGGTGAAAACCTTTATCCCGTTCAGATTGAGGATTTCCTGCGCAAGCATGAGGCAATAAAGGACGTTGCGGTTATCGGCCTGCCCGATGCAAGGCTTGGCGAAATTGCGGCGGCTGTTATTGAAATCAAAGAGGGCTTTGATGCGGACGAGGAAGATATCAAAGATTTCTGCCGCGACCTGCCCAGATACAAGCGCCCCCACAAGCTGATTTTTGCCGAAGTGCCCCGCAATCCCACGGGCAAAATCGAAAAGCCCAAGCTGCGCAAGATTTACTGCGGCGAAAGCGTTGTTGCAAAGCAGGTTGAGATGAAGGTCAATAATTGAGTGCAAACTTAATTGTAAAATTATCAAGAAAAATCTTGTATTACAATATAAAAAACATTATAATATTCTATTATCTATTAAAAAAGCTACAGATTAGGAGGAAACAGGTTGAAAAAGCTGTTTTTAGGTAACGAGGCAGTTGCCAGAGGCCTTTATGAAGCCGGCTGCCGCGTTGTTTCAAGCTATCCCGGCACCCCCAGCACGGAGGTTACGGAATTTGCCGCTACATATGACGAAATATTCTCGGAATGGGCTCCCAACGAAAAGGTTGCAATGGAGGTTGCCTTCGGCGCATGCGTTGCAGGTGCGCGCTCCTTCTGCGCAATGAAGCATGTAGGCCTTAACGTTGCTGCAGACCCTCTGTTTACGGCTTCATACACGGGCGTTAATGCAGGCATGGTTATTCTTGTTGCCGATGACCCCGGAATGCACTCATCGCAGAATGAGCAGGATTCCCGTCACTATGCAATGGGTTCAAAGACTATGATGCTTGAGCCTGCTGACTCCGCAGAATGCCTTGAATACACCAAAAAGGCATTTGACCTTTCCGAAAAATTTGATACACCCGTTATTGTCCGCCTCACAACGAGAGTTGCCCATTCAAGGAGCGTTGCTCCCGTTGCGGAGAGAGTTGATAACGGACTTAAGGAATATGTTAAAACCCCTCAGAAGTATGTTATGGTGCCTGCAAATGCAAAGGTGAAGCATGTTGAGGTTGAAAAGCGTGTGCTTGAGCAGACTGCATTCTGCGAGGCAGGCGCAGACGGTCTTAACACCGTTGAATTCAACAGCAAGAAAATCGGCGTTATCACATCGGGCATCTGCTATCAGTATGCAAAGGAAGCCCTCGGCGAAAATGCATCATACCTTAAGCTGGGCTGTGTTTACCCTCTGCCCGTTGATATGATTAAAGATTTCGCCGCAGAATGCGAAACCGTTTATGTGCTTGAGGAGCTTGACGATTATATTGAAACCCATTGCCGCAAGCACGGCATAAATGTTATCGGCAAGGATGCCTTCACTCTTCAGGGTGAATATTCACAGAGCCTTATTGCAAAGGTTATCCTCGGCAAAGAGGCAGAATTCATGAAGGCGGATGTCAACATCGTGCCCCGTCCTCCCGTGCTTTGCGCAGGCTGCCCCCACAGAGGCCTTTTCTATGCCCTCAAGCAGCTTAATGTTACCGTAAGCGGCGATATCGGCTGCTACACCCTCGGCTTTGCACAGCCCCTCGGCATGATTGATACCGTGCTTTGCATGGGCGCATCCGTTTCCGCCCTCCACGGCAGAAACGCCGCAAACCCTGAAAATGCAAAGAAGAGCGTTGCCGTTATCGGCGATTCAACCTTCATTCATTCGGGCGTTACGGGCCTTATCAACATCGCTTATAATGCAACGGATTCCGTTGTTATTATTCTTGATAACTCAATCACGGGCATGACAGGCCACCAGCAGAACCCCACAACGGGCAAGAATATCAAGGGCGAGCCTGCAAATGCAGTCAGCCTTGAAGCCCTTGCAAAGGCTGTTGGCATTCAGAATGTTATTGTTGTTGACCCCTATAACCTTGCAGAAACCAAAGAGGGCATCAAGCAGGCTCTTGAAGCAGAGGGCCCCGCTGTTGTTATTTCAAGGCGTCCCTGCGCATTGCTTAAAACAGTCAAGCATAATCCGCCCCTTAAGGTTAATGCAGATAAGTGCAAATCCTGCAAAATGTGCATGAAAATCGGCTGCCCCGCCATCAGCATGAAGGACGGCAAGGCGCAGATTGACTTTACACAGTGCCTCGGCTGCAATGTCTGCAGCCAGCTTTGCAAGTTCGGCGCGATTGAATAAGAGGGGAGGAGCAGAAAAATGAACAAATCAATTATGATTGTCGGCGTAGGCGGTCAGGGCACTTTGCTTGCAAGCCGTATTCTCGGCGCGGCTCTGCTTGACTGCGGCTACGACGTTAAGGTTTCCGAGGTTCACGGAATGAGCCAGCGCGGCGGCTCCGTTGTTACATATGTACGCTGGGGCGAAAAGGTTGCATCTCCCATCATCGAAAAGGGTGAGGCGGATATTATCCTTGCCTTTGAGCAGCTTGAAGCTGCAAGATGGCTTGAATACCTCAAGCCCGACGGCAAGATTATTGTTAACACTCAGCAGATGGACCCCATGCCCGTTGTTATGGGCGCTGCTGAATATCCCGAGGGCGTTGTTGATGCCATCAGGGCTGCAGGTGCGGATGTTGAAACCCTTGATGCCCTGCCCATGGCAGTTGAAGCAGGCACCGCAAAGGCGGTTAATGTTGTGCTCATCGGCGCAATGGCAAAGAATATGACAGATGTCAGCAAGGAAATATGGCTCAAAGCGCTCCGCGAGAGTGTACCCGCAAAGTTCCTGGAGCTTAACCTCAAGGCATTTGAAATGGGATATAATATATAAAAGAAAGAAGATGACCCCAGATGGCAAAATATTTCCAGCCTGAAATCGAAACCGCACCGGTTGAAGAAATTAAGGCACTGCAAAGCGAAAAGCTCGTTAAGCAGGTAAAGCATGTTTACGAAAACGTTGAGTATTACCGCAACCTTATGGACGAAAAGGGCGTTACTCCCGACGATATCAAGTCCATTGACGACATTCACAAGCTGCCTTTCCTTACCAAGGCAGACCTTCGTGACGCTTACCCTTACGGACTTCTCGGCACAGACCTTAAGAACTGTGTCCGTATTCATTCCACAAGCGGAACAACCGGCAAAAGAGTTGTTGCCTTCTATACCAAGAAAGACATTGACCTTTGGGAAGATTGCTGTGCCCGTGCAATTGTTGCGGTTGGCGGCTCTGAAGAGGACGTTTGTCAGGTTGCTTACGGCTACGGACTTTTCACAGGTGGCTTCGGTCTTAACGGCGGCTCACAGAAGGTAGGCTGTCTGACTCTGCCCATGTCATCGGGCAACACCGAGCGCCAGATTCAGTTTATGCAGGACCTTCATTCAACAATTATCTGCTGCACACCCTCTTATGCGGCTTACATAGGCGAAACTCTTAAGGAAATGGGTCTTACTCCCGATGATATTGACCTTAAGGCAGGCATCTTCGGCGCAGAGCCCTGGACAGAGGAAATGCGCCGCGATATTGAAAAGTCACTTGGCATAAAGGCTTATGATATTTACGGCCTTACCGAATCAACAGGCCCGGGCGTTGCTTTTGAATGTGAAGAACAGACCGGTATGCATATCAATGAAGACCACTTCTATGCAGAAATCATCGACCCCGAAACGGGCGAGGTTCTTCCTGAAGGAACAAAGGGCGAGCTTGTGTTCACAAGCCTTGATAAGGAAGGCTTCCCTCTTCTCCGATACCGCACAAGAGATATCTGCGTTCTTTCAAGGAAGAAGTGCTCCTGCGGCAGAACTCTTATCAAAATGGCAAAGCCCATGGGCAGAAGCGATGATATGATGATTATCCGCGGCGTTAACGTATTCCCCTCGCAGATTGAAACCGTTCTTCTCAAAGAGGGCTACAGCGCAAACTACCTTATCGAGGTTGACCGTGTCAACAACTCAGATACCCTTGATGTTTCCGTTGAGCTTACTCCCGAGCAGTTTTCGGATACGGTCAAAGACCTTTCAATCAAAGAAAAATCACTTGCCAATGCAATCAAGACAATGGTTGGTGTTGTTCCCAAGGTTCACCTTGTTGCACCCAAAACCATTACCAGAAGCGAAGGCAAGGCGGTCAGAGTTATTGATAAGCGTAAGTTACACGATTAAGAGAGGAGCATAATAATGAGCGTTAAACAGATTTCCGTTTTCATTGAAAACAAAACAGGTAAACTTGCAGAAGCAACAAGATTCATTGCAGACCACAACATTAACCTCAGAGCCCTTTCAATTGCGGATACTCAGGATTTCGGCATTCTGAGAATCATCTGCGATGACCCCAAAATGGCTGATGCAGCCCTCAAAGAAGGCGGTTATATCACCACCGTAACGGATGTTCTTGCCGCTGCTATTTCGGATACTCCCGGCAGCCTTGCATCAATCCTTGAGGTGCTTTCAGATGCAAATGTTATTGTTGAATACACCTATGCATTCAACTCCTCAAAGGCAGGCGCATACATGATTTTCCGCGTTGACGATAATCAGGTTGCAGCCGCCGCCCTTGCAGGCGCAGGCATCAGAACCGCCAATCAGGAAGACTTATTCTAAAAAAAAGCACCCTTCGGGGTGCTTTTTCAATGCAAAGTTCAAAGTGCAGAGTGCCCGGAAATTACACATTGCGAATTAAAAAAGGACAGCCGAAGCTGTCCTTTTTATCTTAGATAAGTCCCTGAGCCATCATTGCATCTGCAACCTTAACGAAGCCTGCGATGTTTGCGCCTGCAACAAGGTCGTAGCCGAGGCCGTATTTCTCTGAAGCAGCAGCGGAGTTATCGTGGATATCCTTCATAATCTGCTTGAGCTTTGCATCAACTTCCTCAGCAGTCCAGCTGTATCTCATTGAGTTCTGGCTCATTTCAAGAGCCGAAACGGCAACACCGCCTGCATTAACTGCTTTTGAGGGAGCAACAGCCTTGCAGTTTGCCTTAAGATAAGCAAGAGCATCATTTGTTGTGGGCATATTTGCAACTTCAATATAATAAGGAACACCGTTTGCAACAAGCTTTTCTGCCTGTTCCATATTGATTTCATTCTGAGTTGCACAGGGCATTGCAACGTCAACCTTAACGCCCCAGGGCTTTTCACCGGGGAAGAACTTTGCACCGAATTTATCGGCATAGTCCTGAACCTTATCTCTGCCGGATGCACGCATTTCAAGCATATAGTCAATCTTTTCGAGGGTATTGATGCCTTCTTCGTCGTAAACATAACCGTCGGGGCCCGAAATTGTAACAACCTTACCGCCGAGCTCTGTAATTTTCTTTACTGCGC
>JAZUON010000021.1:0-61409 GCA_045604685.1 Acutalibacteraceae bacterium | reverse complement strand
CAAATTCCGTTCCCGTGGGCAGAGAGGTTGAACCCTTGTTGTAGCCGTTACCTACGGCGTAATATATGTTTGTGTTTCTGTTGGTTTTTGCCGTCCATGCCTGCGGCCACTTATACAGCAGATGTATTGTGCAGGTGGCAGTTTCGCCGTCTGCTTTTGCGGTTATTGTTACTTTTTTACCGGGCACAAGTCCAACAACCTGACCTGTTTTTTCGTCAAAGTTAAAGTAGTCGCTGTTTTTGTCGTATATCCATTCAACATCACCTTTGTATTTTGTGGTCAGTTTTCTGCTTTCATAAGCAACACCGTCAGCCCAGACATTCATATCCTCTGTGGAAAGGGTTAAAAATGCATTGCCCGTATTTTTCAGGCTTGAATTTTTAACAAACCCGTCAAGCAAATTATTTTCTCCGTATCTTATGTAAGCATAACTGCCGCTTTTTCCGCAGACGGTTACTTTACCGTTTATAAAGGAATTAACAGATGTTATAAAACTGAACATATAAAACACCTGATAAAGCGGACCAAACAGAGTAGGTAAATCAATGCAAAAATCCTTCAGACCTGTTCCCGGTTGAGAGTAAACGATTGTTAAAAAATATTTCAAATTGCTTTTAAATTGTGAAGATAATTCTTTAACGCAATAAACCGTTATACTGTCTTTTGCCGAGCCATATTTTGCTTTGCAGGTTATGGTTGCGCTTTTTCCTGCAACAAGACCCTCTATTTTTCCGTCTTTTGTGCAGGAAATTGCCTGCGGATTGCTTGAACTCCATTCAACGCTGTCAAAAAGTGTACCGATTGTCTCAATATTTGCTTGAAGTTGCAGAGTTTCGCCCTCAAGCACGCCGCTTTGTTCGCGAATTGAAATGCTTTCAACCGCTGCATCCGGCTGAGCATATGCAGATGCAGGGATTACCGTGCTGCTGAAAATGACGGCAAAGCACAAAATCAGCGCTGTCAATGCCGTGAAAATCTTTTTTCTCAAACCATATTTTCCTCCTTTATCTTAGCATTCCTTGGTTACTTATGTCAAATTACAGTTTTGTTACCGTTTGACATAATTTGTAACCTTTTTAATCAGTCCATTGGAATCTCATCCTTCCCTATTTTTTCGTTCCTATACATATATGACGAAAAATGCGATTTGTTACATAAAAACTTTTGCAAATTTAAGAAATTCTCCGTTTTACATAATCATAAAAGGTAGTTTTTGTGCAAAAAAACGGGTCTGTCGTGATGACAGACCCGTTAAAAATAAATTATTAAAACTCAAAATGATTTTTGCCTGTGTTCAGCTTATGTGTTTTGCCGCTAAAAACAAATTCTGCAGGCTGATTTTCGGGGATTTCAATATCAAATTCAACGGCATTGCCGTTCTTCTTATATGCAACCGCAACCTTGCCTGATTTCAGCGTTCTGTGACCCTCAAGACAATCGATGTTATCAACAAGAATGGGAGCAATGATGATTTCAGAATAGCCTGCGCAGCCGTCCTTCGCACGGATGCCCAGCAGATAATCATAAAGATAAGCCGTAACCGCGCCGAACATGGGATGGTCGTGGGAACGGTCACACAATGACTGCGGCCAGTATTCCCAGAAGGTTGTTGCGCCGAGGCGGCGCATCTCAGCAAAGGAATGAACGGTTTCGGAGAGAATCAGGTCGGCTGCAAGCTGACCGTCACCACGTTCAAACAGAACTCTTGTAAGAACATCTGTGCCGAAAATTCCGGTGTCGTAGCCGCCGCGCTTGCGGTAATCCTTAACGGTGTTTTTGTAAGTTCTCTCGTCGCCTAAGCCGATGTCAAGAGCAAAGGCGTTTGCACCCTGCTGACCGCCAAGGAAGTTGCCGTCCCATTTGTTGAAATATGCGGTCATTATTGCCGCCTTGCGCTTTTCAATGCGGCTTTCAAACTCGGGGATATCTTCGGTCTTACCGAGGATTTTTGCAATTTCAATGCAGCGGTTAAGGGATTTTATGTAGAAATAGTTGTTGATATAAGGTGCAGGAAGAACAATCGAAACGGGTGTGCACCAATCGCCGAGGCACCATTGACCCTCTTTGTCGGTTACAACAAGGTTTGATTCCGAACGGGATTCAAGGTAATCAAAATAGCGAAGCATATTGGGGTAACATTCCTCAAGCACGGATTTGTCGCCGTAGTGCATATAAAACTGATAGGGAACCTCAACTATGGCGCAGCCCCAGCCTCCCGGTCCGCCGCCCGAACGGATATAAGGCGCGGTGTATTGAACGTGACCTGTCAGTGTGTCCTGACAGTCGCGGATATCGCCTATCCACTTGCGGTAAAAGCTTTCCGCATCAAGAATGTTCATTGCCGCGTGGCAGGCAAGTTGACCGTCGCCCGTGTAGCCTCTGCGCTCAAGGTGAGGGCAGTCAGAGGGGATGCCCGCGTGCATGTTTGTGAGCTGAGTGTTGATGTATGTGTCGTGAATCCAATTAAGCAATTCGTTGTCCGATTTGAAAGCGGAGGTAATCTTAACGTCGGTGTGGATAACCTCAACGCCCTCAGGCTCGGCATTGCCCTGAACGGAAAAATAGCGGAATGTGAACCATGTGAAAAGGGGGCGTACCTCTCTTTCTGTGCCGTCGCAGATATAAATTTCCTTTTGACCCTGAATAAATTCGGGGTCAAGTTCATTTTCTGCGGTGATTTCTTCGGCGCAGGTGAGGGTTACTTTTTCGCCCTTGGCACCCTTCAGCTTCAGCACGGGCCAGCCGCTGATATTTTTGCCGCAGTCATAAACTGTGTAGCCGTCAGCCTTTTTGATTGCTTTTGCTTCAAGTGTACCGATGAGCCTGTCGGGTGGACAGTTGCTGAAAAGATATTCCGTATCAAGGGGCTTTGCAGGGGCGGCATTCTGCCAATCATTATCGTCAAAATCTGCCGAGCAAGCGTTAACCGTTTCGCAAAGCAAATCCTGAGTTTCTTTGTGTGTAAAGTGATAGTCCTTTACAAAACTCGGGGCAATTTTATCATTTTCGGACGAAGCAAGGTCAAATTCACCTTTTTCATCCTCGCCGAAAATGCGCCAAATCGCCTTGGAATCTCCGTATCTGCCTTTTTCAACCTCGCAGGTGTACCAGCCGCCACCGAAGTGAACGGCAATAACATTTTCGCCGTCACGGAGCAGGGAGGTAATGTCGTATTCAGGCACATAGATGCGGTGACCGCTGAGAATTTCATTGACGGGGTAATTTTCTCTTGCCTCAAAATCCGTGCTCAGGGGCAAAAAGAAATCGTCGCTGACCCTTACGCCGTTTATGTAGCAATGGAAAAAGCCAAGACCTATTACCCTGAGCGTTGCGTTTTTTACGCCGTTAACCGTGAATCTGCCGCGGAGAACAAAAAAATCATCCTCGCCGTAATTCTGCGGGCCAAGCCATTTTGCCGTTGAAAAAACTTCCTGCATATTCATAATCCGAACCTACTTTCGCCGTGATATAATCTGTATTTATATACTATCACATTGCCTGCTGCTTGACAAGAATGTAAATAATATTATAAAATCAATTTATACTTGTTTTCAAGGAGCTGAAAATGAAAAGAATAATGTTTGTGTGCCACGGCAATATTTGCCGCAGCCCCATGGCGGAATTTATACTTAAGGATATGGTCAGGCGCAGGGGAATTGCGGAGGATTTCCTGATTGAATCAAGCGCCACAAGCACCGAGGAAATCTGGAACGGAGTGGGCAATCCCGTTTATCCCCCTGCAAGGGAGGAGCTTCTGAGCATGGGAATTACCTGCGAGGGTAAGCGAGCCGTGCAGCTTAAGAAAAGCGATTATGATAAATATGACCTTTTCATAGGCATGGATTCAATGAACATCCGCAATATGCACCGAATTCTGGGCGGCGACCCCGAGGGCAAAATCCGAAAGCTGATGGATTTTACGGGTAAAGGCGGAGATGTTGCCGACCCGTGGTATACGGGGAATTTTGACAAAACACGCCGTGATGTATGCGAGGGGTGCGAGGCCTTGCTGGATATGCTTTTAAGTGAATAAAAAATGCCGTGTCAACCGACACGGCATTTTTTTAAGGCAATATCTTATTTGTTGTAATGTAGTCAACACCCAGTGCATTAAGAAGATCAACAACAAAGGGTATGTCAACCGTCCATGAGGCGCAGGTTATGCCCTCGTGCTGCGCATCGTTTATGTAAAAATAATTCTGAGGAATTCCGAAGTTGAAGGCGATTCCTGCGCTGTTTTCTTTGGCAAATTCAATCGTTGAATCGTCAACGGTGTTGGTCAGGTGCCACAGCTCAATTTCTCCGTCGAGCCTTCTCATGGCGCTGAGTCTGTCCTCATCAAAGTCAATAACGAGAACGCTGTCCTTAACGCCCTTTGCATTTATGATGTCAAGCACGCTTTGCATATCCTCGGGCTTTCCGCCTTTAACTTCAATCATGGGGCGCATAGAGTATTTAACACATATGTCGATTGCCTCTTCAAGGGTGGATATCCTTAAATCGGGGTAATTTTCAACGCCGTTGCCCCCGTCAATTTTCATTTCCTTAAGCTGGGCATAGGTCAGCTTTTCAACCTCGCCCTCGCCGTTCATTGTTCTGTCCACGGTATCATCGTGAATCAGCACCCAAACGCCGTCTGCAGTGGGAATGATATCAAATTCGGCGGCGTAATAGCCTGCTTTTCCTGCTTCTTCAAGGGCAGGTGCGGTGTTTTCGGGCGCAACGGAGGAAAGGCCTCTGTGGGCCGTAAGATAAAATTCCGTTTCAAAAAGACCCGAAAGGGTCAGCTTTGAATTTATTGTTGTTGCCGCAAAGCTGAAGCCAACGGAAATTCCGAGTATGATTATGATAACCGCCAGTGCAATCAGTATTTTTTTAATGATTTTTTTCATTCTTTTCACCTCTGCAATAATATAGCAGAATATTCCGCTTTATTCAAGTGATAAATATTTGCAGGAAATAACAAATTAATGTGGAAAATTTGATTGGCTTATGTTATATTTAATTTATACTGTTTTTGGAGGTATAACCGTGAATATGATTAAAAGAATAACCGCAGTTTTATCTGCATTGCTTATTACCGCATCCCTTGTTGCCTGCAACGGCGCAAAGGAGCAGGAAACAACAACCTCGGCGCCCTCAACAACTCTTGAGGAAGTAACAACCGTACCCGTGACCGAAGAGGCCACAACCGAGGCGGAAACAACTGCCGAATCCACAACGGAATCCACAACCGAGTCAACAACGGCAGAGCCTACCACTGCAAAGCCTACTACAACAAAGCCCACTACAACAAAGCCGACCACAACCAAGAAGGCAACAACAACAGCAAAGCCCACAACAACCCAAAAGGCCGTTACAGCTCCGACGAGCAAGGCGGATATTGTTAAGCTCTATAATGAAGCAACCGCAGCCGCTGCAAAATCAAAGCCGGGCTACAAAAAATCAACGGTCACAACCCTCAGCAACGTTGAAATGGGTGCTCTTTCAAAAATAGATGCAGTTCGTGGCGCGGTAGGCGATTTCCTCGGCGAGGGAAGCAGCAGCTCAACGGTCAGCAAGGGCAAGTTTGACGGCAAATCACTCGTAAAGAGCAGCCTTAATGTGTCGGATGTTAAATCCGCAACCTGCAAGCTGTCTGACGACGGTAAATATTACATCGTTACAATTACCCTTGTTAATGAAGCCAATCCCAAAAAGAGCGGCAGCTCCCTTGGCAAATTCACAAAGGATTTCAAGGATGTTGATGAAATCAAGGCGGGCCTTGCAGATGTAGGCGCAAGCGTTGAAACAATGACGGTTAACACAACCTCCGTTGTTATAAATGCAAAAATCGGGGTTGAAAATAACCGCTTTAATTCCCTTAACCACACAATCAAAATGAAAGCAACCCTCAAGGGAGTCAAATATTCAATCGTAAGGGGTGTTAATGCCTCTGCAAATATGGAAACGAAGGTTTCCTATTCAAACTTCAAATATTAATCGGGGGTGATTGCCTTGAAAAAAATATTGGCGCTGATTTTCTCTGTTATCTTTCTTTTTCCGTCTTATCTTTTCAGCTTCCTGCCTTCAAAGGCAGACACGGAATTTGCAATTTCGGGAGTTGAAATTGCGGATGCTTCCGGAATAGAAAACGGAAACATAACAGACAAAGCCGTGTTTGACTTCGGCGGCGCAGATTGCGGCTGGTTCAATTATTTCGGCGTAAGCTACAAATCCGATGCTTATATGAAAGGTATAATCACCTATATGCTTAAGGGTGAACAGTATTCCGAGGAATTTTTCCTTGAACCCTCCGACGGTGCAAAGCCGTTTTACAGTTTTATTGACGGTGTGCTTGACAAGGTTAAGTCAAATGAGCTTTGTTCCGTAACCTTTGAGCCGCTTGATAAGGATTCTGCGGCGTTTGAACTTCTGGGTGTTGATGTGTTCAACCGCGAGGTGCCCCAAAAAAATGTTTATCTTGAAAATGGCGATCACAAAATCGGAGTGAATCTTCTCTGGGGCGGCGCTCTTGATTATCTTGAGGATCTGAATTCCGATGTTCAGGCGGTTGAGGTGGATGGAATAATCCGCGTTGATTCAAAGGCCTCGGAGCGTTACGGCCAAAAATCCGTTAACAACAATGTTAACCTCATTAATCGCCATGATACGGGCAGGCTTGTTCAGCAGTCATATTACGGAACCTTTGACTGCGAAGAATATCAGGGCGGCTACTATGGCGAAAACAAGTGGAATTATAACCCCGTGCAGGGCGGAAATCTCCATAATGAGAGCAGCAAAATAGTTGACCTCATTGTGGGTGATGACTTCATCTATATCAAATGCAGACCCCTTGACTGGGCAAAAACCGCAGCGGATATCACGCCCTCTTACATGGAGGCAACCTATACCCTTGGCGGCGGTGCGGTTAAGGTTGAGTGCAGATTCGTTGATTTTTCGGGCTATCCTGCAACAACAACTACTCAGGAACTCCCTGCATTTTATTGCATTGAGCCCCTTAACAGATTTGTTTATTACAGCGGCTCTGCCCCCTGGACGGGCGATACCAACCTTACTTACAGGGATGACCTGATTTTCTGGCCCGATGCAGGCTACCCCATGTTTGCTTCAACGGAAAATTGGTCGGGCTTTATGGGTGAGTTTGATGACAGCTTCGGCATAGGCCTGTATGTGCCTCACAAGGCATCCTTCCTTGCAGGTATTTATGACAGAGAAAAAACAACGGAAGATGACCCCTCCGTTTCTGTTTCAACAAGCTATATTGCAGCGGTTGATACATATGAATTCAAAAGCTACAGTCCCATGGAATATTGCTACTATATATCTACGGGAACTGTTGGAGAAATCCGCGGCAGCTTTGATAATCTGAGGTGAAAAAATGAAAAAAATAATGGCTGTCCTTCTTTCGTTTTCAATGGTTATCGGCGGAGCATGCATTGCTCATGCCGAAAATCCGTCAGCGAGGCTTTACGGCTCTTATGGCGATAATATGCTTTTTCAGCAGAACAAGGATGCGATTTTTGCAGGTGCTGCAGCCCCCAATGCCGAAATAACCGCAGAGCTTTATAATGCGGCAGGCCAGCTTACCGCAAGCGGAAAATCAACCGCCGCTGCAGACGGAACATTCACCGTTTCGTTTATTGCTCCTGCGGGCGGATATGAGGAATATAAAGTAATCCTTAAAGAAAATTCAGCTCAGTTTGCAGTGCTCAATAATGTTGTTTTCGGCGAGCTCTGGCTTGCAAGCGGACAGAGCAACATGCAGTATCCTCTTGCTCAGGCAAAGGGCGGCGCTGATATGTTTAAAAACTCGCAGAAGCTGAGCAAATGGCTCCGCGTGCTGCTCGTGCCTCCTTATATTGACAATACAGTTGAACTTACCTTTTCAGACCCTCAGCAGGATATTGAGGGGGCAAGTTGGGTAACGGGCGAAAACGGCGAAGTTTATTCAATGAGTGCCGTTGCCTTTTATTTTGCGGTGCAGATGCTTGAAGAGCTTGACATGCCCGTAGGCGTGCTTAATGCTTCGCTGGGCGGCTCCGCAATCGCAAGCTGGCTTTCAAGAGAAGCCATTGACGGCGACAGCAAGGTTAAAGATTATCTTGTTTCTACAAAAAAATACATAGAAAAATCCGAATGGGAAAAGGCGGAGCCGAGCATATACTACGATATGACCTCCAACTATAATCATAAAATTCATCCCCTGAAGAATTTCAGACCCTCGGGCATGATTTGGTATCAGGGGGAAACCGACCTTATGGCCGGATGCACGGAGGAGGGCTACAGTGATTTCTATGACCTGATGCAGCGCTCTTATTCCGGGATTTTCGGCTATGAAAATGAACGTATGCCCTTTATCTGCACCCAGATTGCATCCTACCTTTATTCCGACGACGGTCTTAATATGCTGGATTGGAATATTAATTACTGCAATATTCAGGCAGCGCAGCGCGATTCAAGGGCAACCGTAACAATTTACGATGTTCCTCTCACCTTCCTGCCCGAGGCAGGGCCAATCCATCCCGAATGCAAGCAGGAAATAGGCGAGAGAATGGCATTTGCCGCAAAGGGTCTTGTTTACGGCGGCGATGATGCCTATACTGCCGCAACCGTTGAGAAAGCGGAAATCCGTGACGGAGCAGTTTATGTTACCTTTAAAAATACGGGTAATGGCCTTGCCTGCGACGGTAATGAGCTTTACGGTTTTGCAGTCTGCGGCGCGGACGGCGTTTATGCTCAGGCAAATGCCGGAATTGTATCGGCAAACACGGTTAAGGTGTGGAGCGATGATGTAATCGCACCCGTTTCCGCAAGCTACGCCTATTGTGTAAGCAATATGCGCTCAAATCTTTATGCAACTGCGGATGGCGCGCTTGCCCTTCCCGTAAGCCCCTTTGTAACCGATAAATCCGTGGGTACCCACTATTGGTCTGACCGCTTGTGGACGGATTGCGGAGATGAGCTTACATGGCATGTTATGAATGAAACTGAGCTTAACAAATATTATTCATCCTGGCTGGCAGAGGGCGCGGATATTGCCTTTGCAAACGGTGCCATGAATGTGAAGGGTGGCTCAGAATTCACCTTAAGCCCTGCGCTGAATTATAAATCGGGCAAGAAATTTGACGATACGGATAACGATTACTCCGATTACGGCAAAATGAGCTTTTATGTCCGCAATAACGGAAGCGCTGATGTTGAGCTGAGCGAAATCAGGATTTACAAGAATTCGCTGCTCTGGTATTCGCCCGCGGTTAACGGCACAAAGGGCGTTGAAGCCTCAATTCCTGCCGACGGTCAGTGGCATCTCATAACCGTTGACCTTAACCGACTTTATCTTTTCGGCAACGAGGGCGGTGCAGGCAGACCCTGCGGCAGGCTTGATAAGGTTGAAGAAATCACATTTAGTTTTGCAAGCGATGCAAATGCGGATATCAGCATTGACAGCATCCGTTTTGCACCTGATACATCGGACGGCAAAGCTCAGTTTGACCCCGATAGCGGTACTCTTGATACATTCATTGAGAAAATCTCCGCAATGTTCATAAAAGCAATCGGCTTCGTAGTATCAATATTCAGATAACAAAAAGCACCTGCCATATGACAGGTGCTTAATTTTTTAGTCGAGCTTTGCCTTAAGGTAGTTGTCGTAGAAATCCTTAACGCCTGCATAGAAATCATCAACTGTGCCGTCGTTCTTCATGATGTAGTCAGCCATTTTCTCGCTTTCGCTGGTGTGGAAGATTTCTTCTTCGTGAAGGTCGTTTTCGCGGAGCTTTTCAATGCTCTTGCCGTCTCTCTCGGAGCCTCTTGCAAGCATTCTCTGGTAACGGACCTCATCATCGCTGATAACAACGTCAACAAGAACAAACTTGTCGCCGAATGCCTTTTTGAAAACCTCAATATCTGAGGGAGGACGAATGCCCGAAACAAGGAAGTTGGGGCTGTCTGATTCCTTAATCTTCTTAACAATCATCTCGGGGAAGAAGGTCTGACCGTTAGCAGCCATATACTTCTTTGATGTAGCGTGAAGATTGTCACGGGTAAGCTCAAGGCCGTCATTTGCGGCGAGCTCTCTTACAACATCGCCGATTGAAATCATGGGGAAGCCGTAAGTTTTTGCAACATATTCAAGGAAGAAATCCTTGCCTGTGCCGTTTTTGCCGACAGCAGCTAAAACCATAATAATTACCTCCAAAAATTTATTGATTAAATTTTACATTATTAACATTGGTTTGTCAACATTATTTCGTTACCTTGTGAACATCTTCTTCCTTGCCCAGAACGAGCAGATGCTCGTCTTTTTCAAAGCGTCTTTCACCTGTGATTATGGGGTTAACATCCTCACCTTTTTTTGTGGCAAGAACAACAAGGTTATATTTAACGCGGAAATTCAGCTCCTTAACGGTTTTGCCCACCCATCTGTCCAGAACATCGATTTCATAAATGGAATAATCGCTGCCAAGGTCAATGAAATTAAAAATATGCTCGCTGCTTTCCGTTACAGCGTATCTCTGCGCCATGTTCTTTTCAGGATATATAACATCATCTGCGCCGTTTTTCAGCAGGAATTTTTCCTGAATATCTCTGTCAGCTTTGCTGATAACTCTTTTTGCGCCGCATTCATCCTTTAAAAGGCTTGTTATTTCAAGGCTGTTCTGGAAATTTTCGCCGATGCAGACAAAGCAGGTGTCAAATGACGGAATATCAAAGGTCTTAAGCACCTCGAGGTTGGTGCAGTCGCCGATTTTTGCGCTGACAACATAGGGCAGCATATCCTCAACGGCACTTTCGTCCTTGTCAACAATCATAATTTCGCAGTCGGTTTCCGCAAGGCTCCTGCAAAGATGATGACCGAAATGACCCATGCCTATAATAAGAAATGATTTCATAATATTCATCCTATCCTATCGTAATTTTTTCTCTGGGGTTTTTAACAGGAGGTGCAGCCTTCTTTTCCATCAGCGCAAGGGCAAATGAAACGCTGCCTACCCTGCCACAGAACATCAGGAATGCGATAATCAGCCGCGATGCCGTTGCAAGGTCACGGGTGATTCCTGTTGTCATACCGACGGTGCCGATCGCTGAGGCACATTCAAAAATAACATCGCCGATGTCGAGCGCAGGCTGCATCGCAAGAATTGCTATGATTCCGAAAATTGCAAGGCTCATGTTCGTGAAGACAACGGAGCTTGCCTTGTGGATTGCATCCTTTTCAAGGCGTCTGCCGAAGATGCCCTTGGATTGCCTGCGGGTTATGCCGTTAAAGGTTGAAATTGCAATAACCGCGAGGGTTGTGGTTTTGATGCCGCCTGCGGTTGAGCCGGGCGAGCCGCCGATAAACATAAGAAACACCGTCAGCATTTTGCTTGCAGGGGAGAGGGAGGAGGTATCCGTTGAGTTCATGCCTGCGGTTCGTGCGGTTACGGAATCAAAAATCGAGTTGAGCAGGCTATGGCCGAAGGTCAGCCCCTCGTTGGTGAAATTTCTTTCAAAAACAAAGAAAAGCACCGTAGGGATAACAAGCAGAATTGCAGTAACCGTAAGAACGATTTTTGTGTGGAGCTGATAGCGCTTGAATTTCAGCTTTTTCTTGCTGATATCGTCCCATACAAGGAAGCCGATGCCGCCGATGATAATCAGAGCCGAAAGGGTAAGAATAACAACCCAATCATCGGAAAATCCAACAAAAGAGCAGTATTTTCCGAAGTTAGAGCCCATCAGGTCAAAGCCTGCATTGCAGAAGGCGGAGATTGAATGGAAAACGGAATACCATATTCCCTTTGCCCAGCCAAAACGGGGGATAAACCTCGTTGCCAGCAGCAGAGTTCCTGCGCCCTCAAAGATTGCCGTGCCTGCAATGATTTTTCTTGTCAGGTTCATTATGCCGCCGATGTGCTCGGTGTTGATGCTTTCAACCATAACCTCGCGGGCCCGCAGACCCATTTTCTTTTTCAGCAGCATTGAAAACATTGTTGCAATGGTCATAAAGCCCAGGCCGCCAATCTGAATGAGGCAGATTATGACAATCTGGCCGAAAAGAGTCCAGCTTGTAGCGGTATCTGCAACAACAAGACCCGTTACGCAACTTGAGGAAACTGCCGTGAAAAGGGCTGTCACAAAGCCTGCGCTTTCGCCGCTTTGTGAGGCAAAGGGCAGCATCAGCAGCAGCGTACCGAGGATTATAACAGATATATAGCCCATGGCTATAATTCTTGTCTGTGAAAATTTTCGTTTCAGTTTCATATTAAAACCTCACAGGTTATTAATAGATAAATAATACCATATATATTTATATTTTTCAATAATGCTTGAATTTATATTTATCGGATGATAAAATAGGCGTGGTGATAATATGGAAAAATATATTGATTTGCATACTCATTCTCTGAAATCCGACGGCTCAATGACCCCTGCCGAGGTTGTTCAAGCCGCAAAAAATGCAGGACTTGCTGCAATTGCCCTCAGCGACCATGATACCGTTGACGGCTTGCCAGAAGCAATCGCCGAGGGCGAAAAAATCGGCGTTGAGGTTGTTCCTGCTATTGAATTTTCGGTGATTTCAAAAACGGAAACCCACATTCTCGGCTATTTTATTGATTATAACAACCCCGAGCTTAAGCAGATGCTCAAAGAGGTTGTGGATTTGAGAATTCAGCGCAACTATGTTACCTGCGAAAGGCTCAATGAGCTGGGCTTTGACATTACCATTGAGGAAGTCCGTGCTCTTGCGCCCAATAATTTTGTGGGAAGGGCTCATTTTGCACGGGTGCTGATGGATAAGGGCTACACCAAGAGCGTCAAAGAGGGCTTTGATAAATATATGTCCGTGGGCAAATACGCCTATTGCGAAAAGCAGAGGCTCTCCGCCCGTGAGGCTGTGGAGCTTATTGCGAAATGCGGCGGAATATCCTTCCTTGCCCACCCTCATCTGACGAAGCTGCCCGATGATGAGCTGAGGGAATTTCTTGTTGAGCTTAAGGGCTACGGTCTTTGCGGTCTGGAGGGCTACTACACAGATTATACCCCCGAAATGCAGGAAAAATATCAGAGTATGGCAGCTGAATTTGGGCTCATGATATCGGGCGGTACGGATTTTCATGCAAAAATGAAGCCCCATATTTCAATCGGCACAGGACTCGGCAATATGAAAATTCCGTATTCAGTTTTGGAGAATATGAAGAAAAAGGTTAATAAATAAGAAAAAACAGAGGTTGATTTCAACCTCTGTTTTTTTGCTTTATCTCTGAACTCTGCCTGAGCCGTCGCCGCCTGCCAGCTTTTCAATCTCTGCAACGGTTACTCTGTTGAAGTCACCCTCTATTGAATGCTTAAGTGCGGAAGCAGCAACTGCAAATTCAATTGCGCTCTGTGTATCCTTGCCGCTGAGAAGTGAGTAGATAAGGCCGCCGCCGAAGCTGTCGCCACCGCCTACTCTGTCAACAATGCGCAGGTGATATTCCTTTGAGAAGCAGTAATTCTCGCCGTCATAGAGCATGCCTGCCCAGTCGTTGTCGCTGGCGGAGATTGATGTTCTGAGTGTAATTGCAACCTTTTCAAAGCCGAATTTATCAGCAAGCTGCTTTGCAACGGATTTGTAGCCCTCTTTGTTGAGCTTGCCGCCGTAAATATCGGTGTTTTCAGCCTCAATGCCGAAAACGTCTTTTGCATCCTCTTCGTTTGAAATGCAAACATCAACATATTTGCAAAGCTCGCTCATTGCTTCCCTTGCCTCTGCCCTTGTCCAGAGCTTGCCTCTGTAATTAAGGTCGCAGGAAATCTTAACGCCCTTTGCCTTTGCGGCAATGCAGGCCTGCTTGCAGATTTCAACAAGGTTTGCACCGAGTGCGGGAGTAATACCCGTGAAGTGGAACCAGTCTGCGCCCTCAAAAATTGCATCCCAATCGAAATCCGAGGGGTCAGCCTCCTGAATAGCGGAGTGTGCTCTGTCATAGATGCAAACACTGCCTCTCTGCGATGCGCCTTTTTCAAGAAAATAGATGCCAACTCTGTCGCCGCCTCGAACGATTTTGCTTGTGTCAACGCCAAAGTAGCGGAGCGAATTAACAGCAGCCTGGCCGATTGCATGAGCAGGCAGCTTTGTTACAAAAGCTGAATCAAAGCCGTAGTTTGCAAGTGAAACGGAAACGTTTGCCTCGCCGCCGCCGAAGGTGGCCTGAAGCTGGTCATCCTGGAAAAATCTGTAATATCCGTTGGGTGCAAGGCGAAGCATAATTTCGCCGAATGTAATAACTCTTGCCATTATTTTCTTGCCTCCTTAACAATTTCAACAGACTGCTTGCAAAGGTCAATAATCTCGTCCCAATTCTGGTTATCAATAAGGTCTGCAGTTACCATGTATGAGCCGCCGCAGGCAGCGATAACGGGGCAGGAGAGGTATTCACCAAGGTTTTTGAGTGAAATTCCGCCTGTGGGCATAACCTTGAACATGGGGAAGGGTGCGCTCATTGCCTTAATTTTTGCAAGTCCGCCGCTCTGCTCAGCGGGGAAGAATTTGAGCACATCAAGGCCCAGTCTGTATGCGGTGTGGTAATCTGTGGGGGTTGTGCAGCCTGCATAAATGGGAACATTCTTGCTCTGGCAATACTTAACGATTTCCTCGTCAAGGCCGGGGGTAACAATGAATTTTGCGCCTGCTGCAACAGCTTCATCAACCTGTGCGGTTGTGAGAACAGTGCCTGCGCCAACAAGCATTTCGGGAACGTTTTCGCTCATGAGCTTAATTGCGGTTGCCGCACCCGCCGCACGGAAAGTAACCTCCGCAACGGGTACTCCGCCCTTAACGAGAGCCTTTGCAAGGTTTACGGAATCCCTTTCGGGGTTGTTGAGCTTAATAACGGGCACAACGCCGATTGACATTATTTTTTCTGAAATAGCGTTCATAATTCTGTCCTCCGATTTATTTATTGGCTTTCTCGCAAGCCTCAAAAAGTCCGTTGATGTATGCTGCGCCGAGAGCACGGTCATAAAGTCCGTAGCCGGGCTTACCTGTTTCGCCCCAGATCATTCTGCCGTGGTCGGGTCTGACATAGCCGTCAAAACCTGTTTCAACAAGAGCCTTTGTGATTTCATACATATCAAGGCTGCCGCAGTCCGAAAGATGGCCGCTTTCCTCAAAGCTCTCATCAGGCATAATAAGAATATTTCTCATGTGCATAAATGCGATTCTGTTCATTGCGCTGTATTTGCGCACCATTGCGGCAACATCGTTTGACCGTGCACAGCCAAGTGAGCCCGTGCAAAGGCAAAGGCTGTTTGCGGGGCTGTCAACAATTGCGAGCATTCTGTCAAGAGCAGCCTCGCAGGTGATGATTCTGGGCAGGCCGAAAATGGGGTAGGGGGGATCGTCGGGGTGAATGGCCATTCTTACATCGCATTCCTCTGCAACGGGAATAACCTTTTTAAGGAATTTTTCAAGGTTTGCCCAAAGACCTTCCTCACCGATTTCGCCGTATGCATTGATAAGCTCGCGTACCTCGCTTTGGGTGTAGCTTGAATCCCAGCCGGGCAGGTGAATATCGTCTTTAAGGGGGTCAAGGCCCTTCATCTGCTCCCAATACATAACAAGGCTTGTTGAGCCGTCGTCAGCCTTTTTGTCAAGCTGAGTGCGGGTCCAGTCAAAAACGGGCATGAAATTATAGGTTACACACTTAACGCCGTATTTGGCGCAGCGGCGGATATTTTCGCAGTAAACGTCAATGAGCTTGTCAACATCGCCTCTGCCGAGCTTGATATCCTCGTGCACGGGGATTGACTCAACAACATCAAAAACAAGGCCGTTATCCTCGCACTGCTTTTTCATTTTTGCAAGGCTTTCCTCGGGCCATACCTCGCCGGGCTTAACGTCGTAAACGGCGCTTACAATGCTTTTCATATTTGGAATCTGGCGGATATACTCAAGTGAAATGGGGTCGCTTTCGCCGTACCAGCGGAATGACATTTTCATAATTCCGTCCTCCTGAAAGGGAATTTTTAACTCAGGGCCCTGATGCCCTTCTTCTACAAACTGATTATATCATGCATTCGCGTCAATGGCAATGTATTATTTATTGTAATAACAGTAAATTTTTAAAGAATACACTGTATTACCAAGCTGAAAAATCAAGACCTCCAAAGAAAATCTCTTCGGAGGTCTTATTGTTTCAATTAAAGAATTTTCAGTGCGCCTGTGGGGCAAACCTCTGCGCACTTGCGGCAATCCTTGCAGACGGCAATTCTGTTGCTGCCCTCAAATTCGGGCTTGATAACCGTCTTGAAGCCTCTGCCCACAAGGCCGAGGATGCTTTCGCCTGCAACTTCCTTACAGGTTCGCACACACATATTGCAGAGCATACATTTGCCCTGGTCACGCTCAATTACTGCAAGCCTTGTTTCCTTAAAGCATTCGTGCTTTTCGCCCGCAAGCCTTGCAGGCTCAATGGGGTCAAAATTAGCATAGCGGATAAGGCGGCAATCCTTGAAGTCGTGGCAGCCGCATTCAAGGCAGCGTTTTGCCTCAGCTCTTGCCTGCTCCTCGGTAAATCCGTTGAGCACGGCCTCGAAGTTATGCTTTCTGTATTCGGGGTCCTTGACGGACATAACTGCTCTTGCCTTCTTTTCGCGGCCTGCAAGCATTTCTGCAGTTACTTTTCGCTCAGAATAATAGGGCTTGGGGAAATCCATGGGCATACCCAGCAGATATGCATTGATTGCCCTTGCAGCAATGTTTGCTTCAGCAATGGCATCGATTGCAATTGATGCGCCGCTATTGGTGGCATCGCCTGCGGCAAATACGCCCTCAACATCCGTAAGGCAGGTTGTTTCGTCAGCCTGAATTGTGCCCCAACCCGTTGTGCCGATTGACTCAAGGCCCGAGGGAGCGTATTTCTGACCGATGGCGGAAATAACCGTATCAATATCAAGAGTTTTGAATGCTCCTTCAACGGGCACGGGCTTTCTTCTGCCCGAGGCATCGGGCTCGCCAAGCTCCATAATCTGCAGCTTAACCGCCTTGACCTTGCCGTTTTCGCCGATGATTTCATCGGGATTTGTGAGGAAAAGGAATTCAACACCTTCTTCAATTGCCTCTTCAATTTCTATATCTTCGGCAGGAGCCTCTGCTCTTGTTCTGCGGTAGATAACATAAACATTTTCTGCGCCGCATCTTACGGCTGTGCGGCAGGCGTCCATTGCGGTGTTACCGCCGCCTACAACGGCAACATTCTTGCCTATATCGGGGATATTGCCCATATTGACCTCGCGCAGGAAATCAATGCCGCTGAGCACGCCATCAAGCTCCTCGCCCTTGCAGCGCATGCTGCTGCCTTTCCATGCGCCTACGGTTACAAGCACCGCATCCGCGCCGTTTTTGATTTCATCAAAGGAAATATCCTTGCCGACCTTAACATTTGTTTTCATTTCAACGCCGAGCTTTGCAATAGCCGCAACCTCTTTTGCAAGCACTGCCTTGGGCAGGCGGTATTCGGGAATACCGTAGCGGAGCATACCGCCCATTTCAGGCATCGCCTCGTAAATGGTAACATCATGGCCCGAAAGGCGCAGGTAATAAGCTGCTGTCAGACCTGCAGGGCCGCCACCTATAATTGCAACCTTTTTGCCTGTTGCTTCTTCACATATGGCTGTGTAGGGGTCATCTGATGCAAGGTCATTATCCGCAGCAAATGCCTTAAGATATGCAACCGAAAGAGGCTCTTCAACAAGCCTTCTGCGGCAGTTTGACTCGCAGGGATGGGGGCATACTCTGCCGATTGATGCAGGAATGGGAATTTTTTCTTTAATGATTTTGACAGCTTCCTTATCGTCACCGTTGGCAATCGCCTTAAGGTAGCCCTGAATGTCCGTATGAGCAGGGCAGTTAAGTGAGCAGGGAGCAATGCAATCGCCCTCATGGTCACTCATAATGAGCTCAAGAGCAATTTTTCTTGCCTTTTTAACTCTGGGAGTTTCCGAGCTGAGCACCATGCCGTCTGCCGCAACGGTTGCGCAGGCGCGCATGAGCTTGGGCATTCCCTCACCTTCAACAAGGCAAAGTCCGCAAGCGCCGTAGAGCTTAAGCTGGCCATTATAGCAGAGGTTGGGGATTTCAATGCCGTTTCTGGCGGCAATGTTAAGCACGGTTTCGCCTTTGTTGCCAAGGCATTCCTTGCCGTTGATTATAATTTTAATCTGTTCCATTTTGCCGCCTCCTTTATTCTACAATGATTGCACCGAAGCGGCAGGAATTCACACACTGACCGCAGCGGATGCAGATGTTATCGTCAATAATATGTGCCGCTTTAACCTCGCCGCTGATTGCCTTTGCGGGGCATTTCTTTGCGCAAAGGGTGCAACCCTTACACTTTTCGGCATCGATTGAATATGTCAGCAAATCAACGCATTCCTTTGCAGGGCATTTTTTATCATTGATATGTGCTTCGTATTCGTTTCTGAAATATCTGATTGTGGTAAGCACGGGGTTAGGTGCTGTCTGGCCGAGACCGCAGAGTGCGCCGTCCTTGACAGCATCGCAAAGCTCTTCAAGCAGTTCAATATCGCCTTCCTTGCCCTCGCCTTTAACGATACGGGTCAGGATTTCCTGCATTCTTGCGGTGCCTATGCGGCAGTGTACACATTTTCCGCAGGATTCCAGCGCCGTGAAGTCAAGGAAGAATTTTGCCATACCCACCATGCAGGTGCTTTCATCCATAACAACCATGCCGCCTGAGCCCATAATTGCGCCTGTTGCGGCAAGTGCTTTATAATCAATAACGGTGTCAAGCAGGTCTGCGGGAATGCAGCCGCCTGAGGGTCCGCCCATCTGGACTGCCTTGAATTCCTTGTTGTCACGGATACCGCCACCGATGCCGTAAATAACATCGCGCAGGGTTTTACCCATGGGAATTTCAACAAGACCGCCCTTGCGGATTTTGCCCGTAAGCGCAAAAACCTTGGTGCCCTTACTGTTTTCCGTGCCCATTGCGGCAAATGCTTCGCCGCCGTTGTTGATAATCCATGAAACATTTGCGAATGTTTCAACATTATTTATATTTGAGGGCTTGTCTGTATAACCCTTTTGCGCGGGGAAGGGAGGCTTAAGTCTGGGCATACCTCTCTTGCCCTCAAGGGATTCGATAAGTGCTGTTTCCTCGCCGCAGACAAATGCGCCTGCGCCTGCCTTGATTCTCATTTCACATGAGAAGCCCGTGCCAAGAATATTTTCACCAAGGAGATTGGCCTTTTTCGCCTGCTCAATGGCAATTTCAAGGTGGGTTATTGCAAGGGGATATTCCGCACGGACATAAACAATCATTTCCTTTGCGCCGATTGCATATGCGCCGATAAGCATGCCTTCAATAAGGCTGTGAGGGTCAGATTCGATAACGGCTCTGTCCATGAATGCGCCGGGGTCGCCCTCATCCGCATTGCAGATAAGATATTTTTCTTCACCTGCGCTCTGACGGGCGGCATTCCACTTGAACCATGTGGGGAAGCCTGCGCCGCCTCTGCCTGCAAGACCGGAAATTTTGATTTCTTCAATAACCTGCTCGGGAGTCATTGTTTTAAGCGCCTTTTCGAGGGCCTGATAACCGTCAGCCTCTCTGTAATCATCAAGGGAAACGGGGTCAATAACACCGCAGTGGCGAAGTGCAATTCTGGTTTGCCTTGAAAGGAATTCCTCGTCCTCGGCGGTAATTGCCAGATTTTCAACAAGCGAAAGATCGCCGTTTCTTGCGGCTTCAACAATAGCCTGAGCATCGCTTGCAGTAACCTTAACAAGGCGCTTCACAAGCTCCTTGCCTTCGTAAATATCAACAATAGGTTCGAGGAAGCACATGCCTATGCAGCCCGTGCTGCCAAGTGTAAAGGGCTCGTTTTCGCCCATTGCAGCTTCAATTGCAGCGCGCACCTTTGATGCACCCGCAGCAATTCCGCAGGAGCCTTCACCGATTACAACTCGCATTTATTTGCCCTCCTTTTCCTGCAGGGATTTGATTACGGAAACCGCCGAATCGGGGGTCAGGTTGCCGTAAGCCTCGCCGTTAATCATAATAACGGGGGCAAGGGAGCAGCATCCGAGGCAGGCAACATTTTCAAGAGTGAAAAGGCCGTCTGCGGTTGTTTCACCGTTGCCGATGCCCAGATATTCGGAAATTGCGGCGGTTACACGCTCGCTTCCGTTAACATGGCATGCAGTGCCCTGACACGCCATGATAAGATATTTTCCGATGGGAGTAAGCCTGAACTGTGAATAAAAGGTTGCAACGCCCATAACATCCGCAGGCGTTACACCTACCTTTTCTGCGATGCAATACATAACATCCTTGGGCAGGTAGCCGTAGATATTCTGCGCCTTCTGAAGAATTGTGATAAGGTTGCCTGATGAACCGCCGTATTCCTTAAGGATATCCTCAAGGAGCGAAAGATCGCTTCTGGGGCCGTTGCAATTACAATTGCACATAACATTTCCTCCTGTGTTCTTTTTTGAACATACCATCAATTAATATATCATATAGAAGCGAATCTTGCAACTAAAAACATTTTACATATAAAAAAAGGAATGCATCGCTGCATTCCTTTCAAATTACCATATTACATTAACCGTAAGTCCGTCAACGGTGTAGGTTATATCGTGTCTGTAATGATTATCAATTGCCTCACAGAATGCCGCAAGCATTGCCTCATCCTTCATTTCAATTGTGAAATCAAGGGTCATTCTGTTTGCAGGATAAAGCTCATTGCTGACCTTAAAGCCCGTTGCCCACCAGTGAAGCTCCTCGGGACGTTCAAAAATAAGGTCATCGCCGTGGTAAAGCTTCATTGACATATTCATCATCTGCTCATCCGTTGCACAGTTATAATAAGTGCCGATTGAGCCGGGCTCACGGCTATAAATGCCAACCTCTGCGCCGTTACTTACAAGATAATTACCCTTCCATATCTGAATCATCCACTCAAGGCCGTCATAATCAAACTTGATTCTTCTTGTATCATAAAAAAAGAAGGGCGTTGTGTAGCAGAACAAATCATATAAAACGGTGAAGCCGAAATCACGCATCCAAACATTCACCATTGTGTAAACAAGAAGTTCATCATAGTCAAAATTGAAGCCTATACCTAAAAAGCCGTTGCCGTCCTTGCCGTAAATAGTGGATGTTTCCGTGTTGATTAACATTCCCGTGCCAATATTTTCTTCAGCGCCGTCCTTAAGGGTTATTTTAAGATAAACCTCATAGCAGTTCTCCTCATCAAGAGGCACGCAATAGGCCTGGCACTCCTCAATAATGCTGAAATACATACCGAGGAAATAATAAAGACCTGCCATTGCCCAGTTGCCCTGAGCATCCTGCTCATAGCGCAATTCATAGAATCTTTCCCTGAGGGCAGTTGGGTCAATATTAAATACACCCGTCACGAACTCTGCATATTGCTTTCCTTCAGGCAGATTTGAAGATATCAGAAGAACGTCAAATCCGCTTTCACCCGCAACGCTGTTGCAGATTTCAGTCAGCATCTCATCCATTGTAAAGTTGAAATGCTCCTGCTCAACAAAGCCTCTGCCTGTCAGTATGCGAAAAACCTTATTTATAGTTTTTGCAATTTTCAGAAACTGCTGAGATGAAAGAGCAGGATAAACACCGTCCTTAACCATTTCACGGTATTCATCAAAGTTGGTGGGGATATCGTCTTTTCTGAATGCCGATGCCGAAGGCGCCGCAAGAGAAAAACACATTGCAAGCACGAGCACCACTGCTGTGATTTTTTTGATGATTTTTTTCATTTTGCCTCCCGTTTATACGTAATCTTTTACGTTTTTCTCATAATGTCCCGAATCCTGAAATCCGTTTTCCGTGCGAATACATTCGCCCCATTTGCGGGCAATTTCCTCATAGGAATCGTTATATACATTAACTCTCTCAAAACCGTCCTTGCTGCCTCTTAAGCACCAATCGGAGCTCCACATTCCGTGGCCCGTTGCCTTGTAAGTCCAGAGGAACCAACTGTAGTTTGCCTTATCCATAGTGTTAAAGCAGTTTTCCCATGTTGTTTGCTGATGAGGGAAAAACTCACCCATCATCATGGGCACATCCGCATAAACGAACTTGGTAAACCATGCAAAAAAATTAAAAATAAAGTTTGAGTTATTGTAGAAATGAACCTGATAAACAACATTGTCCCAGCCTTTTGTCCACGCCATAGGCAGAGCAATTGCCGTCCAGATTGCTTCCATGGTTATGATATGCTTTTCATCAACGGCGCGCACAGTATTATATAGACGGGTGTAAATCATTTCATTGTTTTTTCTTCTCTCGATTTCACCTGCATCAACATCGCACATAGGTTCATTGAGAAGGTCATACATTGCAACCGCAGGCTCATCCTTGAAGCGGTTTGCAATTGCACTCCACAGCTCATCCGTCAGCTCTCTGTATCTTTCGCCCTGCTCGGTGTCAGCATAAAGGCCTACGGAGCCTTTTTTGCCGTTGTGGGGAGCATCGCTCTGATAGCCTACCGCGCCGTGCATATCAAGCACAACATAAAGCTCGCGCTCCGAGCACTCCTTAACCACCCATTCAAGCCGTGAAAAATCCCATTCGCCGTTTTCGTCAAGAATTTTTCTGCCGTTATCGTCATAATAAAAATTCCTGAACCAGAAAGGAACACGGACACAGTTGAAGCCCATTGACTTGATTTCATCAAGGTCATATTCCGTTATCCAGTTATCCATATAGATATTGAAAAGTTCATATGCCTTTTCTTCGCCGAAGCGCTGAGTCAGCACCTCAAGAACGGTGTAATGGTCAAGGTCATCCTCATAGGGGCAGAGCCAGCCCTCCCATATCATCCATGCGCCGAGATTAACGCCCTTGAGCTGAATTCTTTCGCCCTTTCGGTTAACGATATTCTGACCCTTTGTTGTTAAAAAATCTTCTTCGGTGAAGCCTGTTGCGGTATCCTGAGGCGTATTTGCAAAGCCTGCGGAGCAGATTGAAAAAACTGCTGCAGCCGCAAGTATAAGGGATGTTATTCTTTTAATTGCCGGTTTCATACAAAACCTCCCTTTTGTAACGCTAACTTTATTATTCTACTAAAATATTAAGAAAATGTCAATATTATGAAGTTTTTAAAACCATAACCGCTTTTACGACTTCATAAGCCGAAAAAGAATGTTCGCAAATCAAAACAAGACAAAAAATTTTTGCAAACATTACCGACATCCCATGGCAGGATAAGCCCGGATGCGGCCACCACCATAACGGTCTGCCCGACCCGAAACCCATTGTTGATTTCATCATCCGTCACAGTTGACTTGCTGCAGAGCATATGCTATAATATTCAAAAATAAAAATGTAACTGCCACCGGGTAGAAGAATGCAGAGCATTCGCCGATGTATCGTTAGGTCTTTGAAGATACATCTGCGGATGTTTTTTGTTTGGAGGCTATATGACAAAATATTTTTCAAAATTTGAAATCGGTCTTTGGTGCTCATCCGTTGCGCTGATTCTCATTGCTTTTTTTCTTTTTGATAAATCCAATTATCTTACCCTCGCCGCATCACTTATCGGCGTAACATCCCTGATTTTTGCAGCAAAGGGCAACCCGATTTCACAGGGGCTTATGATAATATTCAGCATTCTTTACGGAATTATATCCTATACATTTAATTATTACGGCGAAATGATAACCTACCTTGGCATGACGGGGCCTATGGCGGTTTTCGCCCTTGTTTCGTGGCTGAAAAATCCGTTTAAAGGCAAGAAATCCGAAGTAAAGGTTAACAAAATCGGAAGAAACGAAGTGCATTTTATGCTCATTCTTACCGCTGCCGTTACCGCCGTTTTTTATTTTATCCTTGAATATTTCGGCACGGCAAATATAATCCCGAGCACCATTTCGGTCACAACCAGCTTTATCGCCGTTTACCTCACATTCAGGCGCAGCGCATATTATGCCCTTGCCTATGCCGTAAATGATGTTGTGCTGATTATCCTGTGGATTCTTGCGGCAATGACGGATATTTCATATGTTTCGGTCATTATCTGTTTTATTGTTTTTCTTGTTAACGACCTTTACGGGTTCATAAGTTGGAAAAAGATGTCTGCAAGGCAAAATGAGGGTTGATATATTATGATTTATTTGTTATGATGGAGCTGTAAAATAAATTAAGTAAAGGAAAATCGTTATGGCAAAAATAATCGGTGCAAATATTCCCAACATCCCTTGGCAGGATAAGCCCGAGGGCTACAGATACCCCGTGTGGCGTTACAGCGGCAACCCCGTTATCACCAGAGATAATCTTTACATGGCAAACAGCATTTTCAACTCCGCTGTTGTACCCTTCGGCGACGGCTTTGCAGGCGTATTCAGAGTTGACGTTATGAGCCGTGACCACACTCTTGTTGTGGGCTACAGCAAAGATGCAATCAATTGGGAGCTTGAGGAAAAGGTAATTTTCAGAGGCTATGACCCCAGACTTTGCGAAATTGACGGCAAATACTATCTCTCATGGGTTAATCTTACCCCCCACGGCACAACAATAGGCATTGCACACACAACCGATTTCAAGGATTGGGTGCAGCTTGAGGATGCTTGCTACCCCGTTGCACGAAACGGAGTGCTTTTCCCCAGAAAGGTAAATGATGAATACCTTTTACTTATAAGACCCTGCGACAGAGGCCACACCCCTTACGGCGATATATTCCTCAGCCACAGCAAGGATTTAACTTATTGGGGCAAACACCGCTTTGTTATGAAGCCCGAAAAGAATTGGGAAATGACAAAGGTAGGCGCAGGTCCTACACCCATTGAAACCGACGAAGGCTGGCTGATGTTCTATCACGGCGTGCTCACAAGCTGCAACGGCTTCACCTATGCAATGGGCGCCGCAATTCTTGATAAGGATGAGCCCTGGAAGGTGCTCCACAGGGCTGATTGCTTCCTGCTTGCTCCCCATGAGCTTTACGAATGTGTTGGCGATGTGCCCAATGTTGTGTTCCCCTGCGCCGCGCTTGCGGATGCTGAAACGGGCAGAATTGCCATTTACTACGGCGCTGCGGATACAAGCGTTGCAATGGCGTTTACCACCGTTGACGAAACCATCGATTTCATCAAGAAGAACGACCTTATCAAATAAATTAAATCTCTGTTTTTAACAAATTAAAAGGGCGGTTTTTGTGCAAAATTCCGCCCTTTTTTGTTTTTTGCAAAAAAATTTTTGTAAATTAAAAGTGAGCATTTGCTATGAAAACAAGAGAAAAAACGAGAAAAAACGAGCTTGTGAAGTGTAAATTAAAAAATTCAAAAAAACCTATTGACAAGAGTTGAACCTTATGATAATATATGCAGGCACGAAAAAATTAATTTGGAGGAAATGTTATGTCTACTTATATGCCTAAAGCGGGCGACATCGTCCGTAAGTGGTATGTGATCGATGCAGCAGGTAAGCCCATGGGCAAGGTTGCTGTTGAAGCAGCAAAGCTCCTCAGAGGTAAGCATAAGGCTATGTTCACACCTAATGCTGACTGCGGTGATCACGTAATCATCATCAATGCTGATAAAGCAGTTCTCACCGGCAAGAAGCTGGATCAGAAGATGTACTATCATCACTCAGGCTACATCGGCCACCTCAAAGAGGTTAAGTACAGCACTCTTATGAAAACAAGACCTGATTTCGCAATGACACTCGCTGTTAAGGGCATGATCCCCGACACAGTTATCGGCCGCAAGGCTCTCACCAGACTTCGCGTAGTTAAGGGCGCAGACCATGCTCATGCAGCCCAGAAGCCCGAAGCATGGGAATTTTAAGAAAGGGAGGCTATAAATAATGTACGAATCAAATCCTTATTTCTACGGCACAGGCCGCAGAAAGAGCTCCGTAGCAAGAGTTCGTGTATATGCAGGCACAGGCAAGATCATTATCAACGACAGAGAAATCGATGATTATTTCGGTCTTGAAACACTTAAGCTCATCGTTCGTCAGCCTCTCGCTCTCACAGACACAGCTGAGAAGTTTGACATCATCTGCCGTGTAGGCGGCGGCGGTGTAACAGGCCAGGCAGGTGCTATCCGTCACGGTATCGCACGTGCACTTCTTCAGTACGACGAGAACCTTCGTCCCGCACTCAAGAAGGCAGGCTTCCTCACCAGAGACCCCAGAATGAAGGAAAGAAAGAAGTACGGTCTCAAAGGCGCACGCCGTGCACCCCAGTTCTCAAAGAGATAATTTATCCCGAATGGGGATTATCAAAAACCCTTGGAATCAACCGATTCCAAGGGTTATTTTTTTATTGTATTTACTTTATAAAAATCATACCCGCTGTGGGTACAGGGATTTCCGCAAGAGGTGAGGCGATAACGCCGCTTGCAATTTCATCGCCCATGCAGTTGACAGTTCTGTAGTTTTTACCCTCTGCGCCTTTGATAACAAGGCTTTCATGCATTGATGCATTTACTGCAACGGCATCGCTTGCAACAATTTCAACAATGGGATTTGTATATGAAGTGATAACCGCTTTATCCTTCAGCATGGAGCTGACAATGCTGTAGTTGCTCTCGGGATTTTTTGCCGTCAGTTTGCCGTCAAGAAGCACATTTTTCCACTCTTTCCAGAATGAAACATAATACTTCAGCGTTTTTCGGTGGCTTTCGGGCAGCTTGTCAACTCTGACGGAAACCTGCGGCACGCCGTAAAGAATGCTTGCAAACTGCAAGGCGGCGTTCTCGGCGGTATCCTCAACATTCCACATTATCATATCGGAATGCACGGCGGTTTTGCCTGAGGTCATTCGCAGATTAACTATTCCTACGCGGTTTTTCAGCATATCGCATGGGCAATCGCCCACTCGCAGCATATTGCCGTATTTGCGGATTGAGGGGCCCACATATGACTGCCGGAATTCAATAAGAATATCGGGATTGATTGCAATAAGCTCCTGCTTGATTTCGCTCATAAGCAGATGAATTGCATTTTCAAGGGATTGGCAGTCGCGCTTCGGGTCGGGCAGAAGCGATTTACCCTTGAGCACAAAAGAATCTATAAAATCCAGCTTTAATCCGTCAAGTTTCCAATCTCTGACGGCTTTTTTGTATATACCGACAAGATATTCGCGCACCTTTTTGTAGCGTGGGTCGAGGCCGAAAAAGGTTTCGTCATTTCCCGAGCCTTCAAGGAACATGCCCTCAAACTCCTTGAATTTTTCGGTGTAAATGCCCATAAAGGGCACGGAATACCACAGAATAACCTTCATTCCGATGCGGTGGATTTCATCAACAAGCTGAGCCATATCGCCGATTTTCTTCGGCGCAACCTGCCAATCGCCGCAGTAGGCATAGCCACGGCTGTTGTTGTCGGTCTGCCAGCCGTCATCAATAATAACCGTTTCAAGGCCGATTTCACGGGAAGCCCTGCACTCTTTAAGAATTTCATTTCTGTCGAGCATCTGGTGGAAGCTGTACCACAGAGAATCTATGGGCATTTTTGCCGCTTCGGGTACATAAGCGGATTCATAGCCGCATTCATTTTCCCACCAGGCGGCAGTGTCATAAATACTGTCATAATAAGGAACTGCGCGCATATCGAGCCTTATAACGGCGGTGTAGCTTTCCGCAGATGCGGTAGGCAAAGTGAAAAATTCAATTTCGCAGGCAAAGGTTGCATTTTCTTCGCAGATACCCGTTCTGATGCTGATAGGAGTATCCACATCGGAAACCGCAATGCACAGCTTGTTTGTGCCGTTTTGGGAAATCAAAGATTGAATGGGCATCCATGATGCAAGGCGGGATTTAACCGTCAGCTTGCTCCAATCAAAGAAAAGGCCGTGGATATCAAGAAGCGAGGGATTCCATGATGAATAGCAGTCGCTTGCGCTGAAATTCCATTTTATGCAAAAGGGTTCGGGAATTTCCGCTTTGGGAAGGGTCAAGTTTACAGTAAGAAAAAGTATATCTCCAACCCTGTTTTCTGTAAGATTGAATGCGGCGTTTTTGTTGCCGCCCGTAATTTCAAAATTCATATTATCACGCTTTCAAAATTAAGCAAAAAACAGCTTGCAACGGATAACTTCCAATGCAAGCCGCCTCTCTTGTTATTTGTTTCTTTTTATTTCCGCTTTGTGAGTCAGCCTTTTAAAGTTTTGAAAATCCATGGCAGTTGATAAGCGCATCCAGCTTTTTGCCTTCCTTGCAAAGAGGGCATTCGTGGGACTGGCAGGCGAAATAGCCGGGCAGGTCATTGGGGTTGAAAACGGAGTTAACAGTGTAGCCGTTAACCTCGGCAGCGGTTGAGAAAATCGAAGCAACGCCAACAACCTCGCCGCCGTAGTATTTGATAGCCTCCATGGCAGCCTTAACAGTACCGCCCGTTGCAACAGAAACCGCAAGCACAAGCACATGCTTGCCCTTAATCATAGGCACAATGTTATCCCTGAACATAAGCTGGGAGCCGCTTGTCATTTCGGGCGTTACAACATAAATGGTCTGATGGGCATTGATATTCATAAAGTGATTTTTTGTAAGCTCATCTGCAAGGCAGGCGCCGATAACCTCTGTGCCGTCAAGGCAGAGGATTGTGTCAATAATATTTGTTTTGTAGCTGCTGTTGCTGCAGAGCTCCTGAGCAACCGCCTTCGCCTCCGAAAGACGTGACTTCTGGGCGGCAACGTCAATATAGTAGTTGCTGTGGGAATGGTTGGTTGCAAAATGACCCTTTGCCACGCGCAGGAAAAGGTTGCTTCTTTTGGTTTTGATTTTAGTGATGCTTGATGTAGGCATTAAAAAACCTCCTTGTAATTGGATTACATTTTTATTTTATTATAAATGCACAATAAATACAAGAAAAATTTTTATTTTTTATTCATTTTCTTATTTAAAATTCTTAATCGCAACCCTCACAGCCTTGGCAACAAAACCGTTTCTGGCAGCCTTAATTCTGAAAAAGGACTAAAAAGAAAAATTATATTCTGATATAGCATTAAAATTGGCTTGTATAGGTTTGTTGCCTATACAAGCCTTGTTATTTATTTGATTTCTTTTGTTGTTTGCTTAGTGTATTCTTTGGTTAATTCAGATTATTTTACAATAACCTTGTAGCACTTGATTTCAAAGGGGTTGATTTCAAAGCTCATTGTGCTGCCGTTTGCAATGTCAGCCGCAACATCCTCACGCTCAAGGAGGTTACATTCCGCAACGCTTGCAATCTCGGCAAAGAACTGAACGTTAACCTTTGTTCTTCTGCCTGATTTTTCAACAAAGCGAACGATGTATGCATCCTCATCCTCGCACTTCTTAACCGCTTCAAGGGTAACATTCTTGCCGTCAACGCTGATGAATGATGCGCTTTCATCACCCTTTGCATCGGCTGCAAGCTCAACGGGAAGCATGGGATTGTTGATTTCAAGACCTCTTACAAGAGTCTCAGCATCCTTCCAGCTGCCTGCATGGGGATAGAGTGAATAGGTGAAGTAGTGGTCGCCTCTGTCTGACTTGGGGTCGGGGTTCATGGGAGCCTTGAGAAGAGTGATAATCATTCTCTGACCGTCAACCTCATATCCGTACTTGCAGTCGTTGAGAATTGAAAGGCCGTAGCCGTCCTCTGACATATCAATGAAGTTATGAGCCGAAACCTCAAACTTTGCCTTGTCATAGGGGTTGTGGCGGTAGTTGGAGCTTTCGATTGTAGCGTAAGCAATATCTCTTGTGAACTTCTGAGCCTTGATATCAACGTCAAAGCCAACCTTAAGCAGCTTTTCCTGCTCATGCCAGCTGATGAATGTATCAAAGTCAATTCTGTCAAGGTCGTTATACATAATGATATTCTGCTTAAGCACGGACTTCATTATGTTCTTTGAAATTGTGACACAGGTGAAAACTTCACCGCTTATAACGCTTTCAACCTTGCCTGCCTCTGTTTCAAACTGGCGGTCTGTGTAGGTTGCAACGATATCCCATGCATCATACTTGCCGGGAAGGTCCTCATAAATGCGGAAAACATTGCCCTTGCCTTCAAGAACTTCTCTGTTGTTCTTCTTATCAAAGATTGAAACAAGCTCTGCAGCTGCATCAAACTTAAGGCTGAAGTTTGCATTTTCGATGTCTGCGCTTTCAATTGACTTTGCAGCAGGAACAGCAGCATCTTTGGTGTAATATACTTTATAACCTACTGCGGGAACATCCTTTGCAACGAAAACAAGAACCTTTGTGCCGTCCAGCTTTGTGTAAGCCTGAACGGGAACTTTGTTGCCTTCTGCATCGTAAATTTCAACATCCTTGTAGGGAAGCTCAACCTTTGAGGTTGCTGCAACGCCGAGGGAGTTGAACAGAGCAAAGGGCTTGCCGAATTTTGCTTCGCCGCTGATGTTGCCTGCAATAACATTGAGAGCCTCATCGCGAACGGATTCGCCGATTTTGATGATATCGTCGTAAATAGCGCAAAGGTCGCCGAATACTTCTGTGATATGTGAGCCGGGGAGTGAATCGTGGAACTGGTTTGTGAGAATCATCTGCCAGCCTTCGTTGAGCTTTTCAAGAGGATACTCATAGCCGTATTTCATTGCAATTGAAGCGAAGATTTCTGCCTGACGGTAAAGATTTTCGCTGTATCTGTTGAGCTTTTTGAGAAGAGCCTTTGTTGTGTGAACGCCTCTGTGCTCCTCAAGGTAAAGCTCATCCTTCCAAGTGGGGATGTTTGTATCTGTTGCCTTGGCCTTCATTCTTGCAAGTGAATCTTCAATCTTGCTTGTTTTTGTTTCGGGCAGGCCGGGGAAGCTCTTGTAACGCTTTGCATATTCAAGCATTTCGGTGTCAACGCCGCCGCCGCCGTCACCCCAGCCGTAGCAATACATGGATTCGCCGATGGTTGCCTTGTCTGTGTATTTCTTCCAGTTCATCTTAAGTGAGTCAGCCTCAACTGTGCCGATGAAGTGGGTGGGGGGGACGATTGAGAATACCTTTGAGCCGTCGGGGCCTTCCCACCAGAAGGTGCTGTACTGCCAGGGGTTGGTGTCGTTCCAGATACCCATTTTATGGGTTACGAAATATTCAACGCCTGCCTTCTTAAGAATCTGAGGCATTGCATAGCCGTTGCCGAATACGTCGGGCACCCAGCAGGTTTTGGGAGTGATGCCGAAGGTCTTTTCAGCATATCTTACGCCGTGAAGGAGCTGGCGTGCAAAGGATTCGCCCGAAACAAGGTTACAGTCGGGTTCAACCCACATTGCGCCGATGTATTCCCATCTGCCTTCTTCAATGCGCTGCTTAACCTGCTTGAACATATTGGGGTAGCGCTTTTCCATTTCAATGTATGTGGGCGCTGTGCTCTGTGAGAAAATAAAGTCGGGATACTGCTCCATAAGGCGAAGCATTGTTGCATGAGTTCTGCCCAGCTTACGGACATACTCCTTGTAAGCCCACATGAATACGATATCAAGGTGTGAGTTACCTACAAGTGAAAGTGTGCCCTCTGTTTTGTAGTTGGGGTTGTTGTAAACCTTATCCTTGAGGACTTTCTGTGCCTCAAGAAGGCCTGCCTTGAACTCATCGCCGTCAACATCGAAGTTAACATGAGTGAAGGCTTCCTTAAGAGCTGCTCTGATGATTTCTGCAAGGCCTGTGTCAAGCACGGGCATAAACAGTGCATTGAAAACAGCCTTGAAATCCCAGTAAACCTCTTCGATTACGGGGTCAACAACACCGATGAATGAGCAGGAGAGAGTTTTAACAGTTGACTCGTTTGAGTGCCATACATAATATGACTCAATGTCAATGTCATAGTGCTTGCCTGCTTCGGCTTCGTTTGAAAGAAGCACGCTGTTGCGGAAGGGGTCAAGGCCCTGATAGGGCTCGCCGTTGATTGAAAGAAGTGAGTCGCCGCCGAAATAAACGTTAAGCGTAACCTTTTTGCCTGCGAAGCGCTCGGGAATATCAAAGGAATTCTTGAAGAATGCGCTCCAGCCGTTGTTGCCCCACTTATCGCCTACGTTGAGGTCCTTCCACTCGTCATAAAGGTATTCATAATCGCCGATGCCCTTATAAATGCATTCCTTCATTTTCCAGGCAGGGAGAGATTCAATGTCCGTGTAAATTCTTTTCTTGAGAGTCTTGAGCTTTACGTTAACAACGTCGTCAAAGGAGAAAATGCCTCTCTGCTTGCCTTTGGTGGCGTCGCGCCAGTCGTCAACATGAGCATCCATTGCGTCAAGAGCCGCAACAGCGTCAAAATTTTTGATTTCTGCCAACTTGTATCTTCCTTTCTTATGTAAAATCGGGTTAAGACCGAAATTCGTCTTTTACAGTATATCATCATAATCTGCATATTTCAATATAAAAACTTTTTAAATATTTAAAATTTGGATTTACTTATGCAATTTAATGTGTTAAAATGACTTGTAATTTTATATTTTGAAAGGAAATCTTCAGATGTTACTTGACAAAATCGTTAATATTCCTGATTTGGGTATGATTGGCCCCGACAGCGGATTTCATCTCCTTGAAACAACCGAGGACGGCAAATTTATAAGCGGCAAAAACGGAGTTGACTGCATTGTTGCAACGGGCGACAAAAAGGTTGAGTTTGTTTCGTTCGGTAGCCACACCCTTGCAGGCGTTAAGTCTGCAATCGCTTATCCCGTTTATTACCCCGTTTATCCCGTCAAAACAGAGTATCCTCTCAATGCCGTGCTTATGGACCTTGACGGCACAACCGTGCGCAGCGAGGATTTCTGGATCTGGATTATTCAGATGAGCACCGCAAGCATGCTGGGCAACCCCAAATTCGAGCTTGAGGATGCTGACCTTCCCTTTGTTTCGGGTCACAGCGTTTCGGAGCATCTTCAGTATTGTATTGATAAATATTGCCCCGGCGAATCCCTTGAAAAAGCACGTAACTTCTATTTTGAGCATACTCACAGAGAAATGGAAGAAATTATGGCAGGCAGAGGCAAGGAAGGCGCATTCACCCCCACAGAGGGTGTTAAGGACTTCCTGCTTGAGCTTAAGGATATGGGCGTTAAAATCGGCCTTGTTACATCCGGTCTTTACGAAAAGGCATGGCCCGAAATTCTTTCTGCATTCCGCACCCTCGGCATGGGCGACCCCAAGGATTTCTACGATGCAATCATTTCCGCAGGCTTCCCCCTGCGCAAGGGCAGCGTAGGTACTCTCGGCGAGCTTTCACCCAAGCCTCACCCCTGGCTTTATTCCGAAACATCAATCGTTGGTCTTGGTGAAGCATTTGCGGACAGAAACAGAGTTGTAGGCATTGAGGACAGCGGCGCAGGCGCCTGCTCCGTACGCCTTGCAGGCTACACAACAATCGGTATTGCAGGCGGTAATATTGAGTCAAGCGGAACAAAGGCTGTTTGCTCCCACTTCTGCAATAACTTTGCCGAAATCATGAAAATAATCAAAGGATAAGGAGAACTGATTATGGATAAAAAAGATAAGCTCCAGTGTCACTTTATATCAAATACCCACTGGGACAGAGAATGGCGTTTCTCAGCGCGCCGCACTCAGCATATGCTTGGCTATATGGTGGATATGCTGCTTGATATTCTTGATAAGAATCCCGATTACAAGCACTTCCACTTTGATTCGCAGACAATGCCCATTCAGGATTACCTTGAGGTTTATCCCGAAAAGAAAGAAAAGCTGCAGAAATACATCAAAGAGGGCAGAATTGCTGTTGGCCCATGGTTCTGCCTGCCTGATGAATTCACCGTTGGCAGCGAGGCACTTATCCGTAACCTGCTTCTCGGCCACAAAATCGGCAAGGAAATGGGCGGCATAAGCAAAACGGGTTATTCTCCCTTCGGCTGGGGTCAGATTTCACAGCTTCCTCAGATTTATGCAGGCTTCGGCATCAACTTTGCTTCATTCTACAGAGGTATCAATACATATAAAGCTCCCAAGTCCGAATTTTTCTGGGAAAGCCCCGACGGAACACGAATCTGGGCATCCCGTCTCGGCAAAAGACCCCGTTACAACATCTGGTATGTTGTTCAGAGACCCGTTTATTTTAATCAGGCAAACGAAAATAACCGTGATATGCTCTGGAACGATAACAACGGCGTGTTCAAGCTCATTGACCGCGACTGGAAGCTGGATTATCAGTATACACACCCGTTCTACGAGTATCACAGCGAAAATATCAAGGCACGAGCAGAGCAGGCTGTTAAAGAACAGGATGCAGACTGGACAACAAGCCACCGCTTCTGGTCGGCAGGCCACGATTCATCCTGCCCCGATGCCCGTGAAGTTCAGCTTATCAAAGACCTTGATGCGGCACTTCCCGATGCAGATGTTTTCCACAGCACCCTCAGGGAAATGGAGCAGGGTATTATTGATAACTTTGACCCCAATTCACCCGTGCTTAAGGGCGAAATGCGCGACCCATACACAAAGGGAAGCGTAAGCATTCTTTGCGGCTGGATTCTTTCAGCAAGAACATATATCAAGCAGGAGAACTTTGACACCGAGAGAAGGCTCATCAACTATGCAGAGCCCTTTGCTGTTTTTGCATCTCTTGCAGGCGCACCCTATCCTCAGGGCTTCATTGACCTTTCATACAACTATCTTCTGCAGAATCACGGCCACGACAGCATCGGTTCCTGCGGCAGAGACGTTGTTTATGAGGATGTTATGTCCCGTTACAGACAGTCAAGAGAGCTTTCAAGCTGCGTATTTGAGCGTGCATTTATGGATATCGCAGGCGATATTGACCTGCGCTCATGGAGCCGTGACGACGCTGCGGTTGTAGTGTTCAATCCCGCACCTTTCAAGAGAACGGAAACAGTTAACCTGCGCGTTGAAATTCCCGCAGAGTGGAAGGCGGATAGCTTTGCACTCATTGACGAGGACGGCAACAAGATTAAGTATCAGGTTATTTCTTCAAACAAGTCAAATGCACAGATTATTCAGAATCCCAACGATACCGCAAACGTGCTTCACACAGAGCAGTATCTTATTGCAGCTGAGGTTTCAGATATCCCTGCAATGGGCTATAAGACATACAGACTTACACCTCTTTATAATGTTCGTGCAACAACTCCCGTTACCCTCCTTAAGACAAACCAGGTTATGGAAAACGAATATCTCCGCGTAACCTTCAACAGCAACGGTACCTATAATGTTACCGAGAAGGAAAGCGGCAGAGTTTACGAAAACCTTGGCTTCTTCAAGGATGGCGGCGAAATCGGCAATCCTTGGGAGCATTTTGTGCCCGAATTCAACGAGATTTTCACAACTCTGGGCGAAAAGGCAACAATCACTCTTCTGCATGACGGCGAGTTTGAAACCGCATATAAGATTTCAATGCGCTGGATGCTGCCCGAAAAGCGCTCCGCAGATGAAAAGTCAAGAAGCGAGCATAAGCTGCCCGTTGATATTGACAGCGTTGTTACTCTTCGCAAGGGCGCAAGATTTGTTGAAATTGAAACAACAATCAACAACCGCTGCGAGGACCACTACCTGCAGGTAGGCTTCCCCACCAACATCAAGTCCGAATTCTCATATGCTCAGGGTCAGTTTGACGTTGTCAAGCGCCCCGTTGCAATGCCCGATTATTCGCTTTACGATGAAATTCCCATGACAGAGCATCCCATGAATTCGTTTGTTGACCTTACGGACGGCGTTAACGGCGCGGCTCTGCTCAACACGGGTCTTAAGGCATACGAAGCAGCCGATGATGAGTGCAACACCCTTTATCTTTCACTTATCCGTGCATATCCTCTTCGCATCTGTGTTACTGCTGATATGCAGAATTACAGCGATTGGGATAAGGGCTCACAGTGCATCGGCGTCAATACCTTCCGCTATGCATTCATGCCTCACAGAGGCGATTGGGAGGAAGGCAATATATGGCAGGAGAGCGAGCGATTCAACCTTTACCTTACAGCAGGTCAGCTTGCACCTACCGCCCACGGTAAGAATCCTCTTACCCATGCATTCCTCGAGCTTAAGGATGAAAACCTTAATGTCAGCGCAATCAAGAAGAGCGAGGACGGCGAAGGCTATATCATCAGACTCTTCAATCCCTCGGATAAGGCGATTAAAAATGCAATCCGCCTCAACGGCGGCATAGCTCCCATTGAAAAGGTGCAGTCACCCGTTGAAAGACAGGTTGCCGAGTTTGAGCTTCCCGCATATTCAGGCAAGCCCTGGAAGGAAATCAAGCTCGTTACCCTTGAGGAAATTGACGGCGAGCCTCTCACCGTTGACAAGGACGGCTTTGCTGAATTTGAAATCACAGGCAAGAAAATCCTCACAATTAAATTTATCGGTTAAAATTAAAGGAGCTGCTTCGTTTCTGAAGCAGCTCCCTGATTTTTATTTTAGATTTTCGATATGCTCTGCCAGCAGGCCAACCGTTGGGCACTTTCTGAAATCCTCTGCGGAAAGAAGCACACCCAGCTCATCCTGAATATCGTTTGCAAAGCAGGCAAGGTCAAAGGATGACATGCCCAAATCTGCCTTGATTTTTGTGTTTTCGGTTATATCCTCATCGGGCTCAACATAGTTGAGCAGCAGGTCAATAATTTTATTAAGCATTTGCAGTTTTATCCTTTCTTATTCTGTCAAGTATTTCGGACACCTTGATTTCAGGGTTTTCAATGCCCATGAGAAGGGTGTCATGCATCTTATCATAGAAATGATGAAGCTCATCCAGAGGGCTGTTTACGATTCTGTATTCAAAATTGAAGTCAAGTCCGTTATCGCAGCTTCTGTGCATAACCGTAAGATAAAGAGGCTGAACTGATGCATCGTTGTTATACCAGAATCCGCGGCTTGATTTTTTCATTTCCTCGCCGTAATACGGGATGGGGAAATGGGGATGATATGAGAATGTTATGCATTCGTAGGTGTAACGGGTAGAGCATTTCATTGCAAGATGCCTGAGCAAAACAGCCTCCATCGGGCTCATATTTGAGTGCTCAAAAACATCGTTCTGCGCTTTTTCGATAACCCTTACCGCCTCTTTGAATGTCATCTGAGGCTCAACAATGTTTCTCATTGAGAAAAAGTGCATTCTGACGCCGCCTGCTTTCTTTTCCAGCAGGGTTGCGCGGCGGTTAACCATAACCTTGTATGAAATATCCTTTTCGTCATCGTTGAAGGATGAAAGTGCGGTTCGCATACCCATCATCAGTATGCAGGGCAACGAAAGGCTTTGCTCCTCTGCAAGGCGCATCAGCTTTTCCGAGGTTTCGGCATCCAGACTGAACTTAAGGGTTCTGGATGCAGGGTTGTCGCCGTCCAGAACCTCCGCTTTGCGAAGATTCGGTTTCTTTTTCTCAATTCTTTGCTGCTTCAGGCGGCTGGGGCGCACATAATCCGTATAAATGGGCTCGGATTCATTTTTTATTGTGCCCTTCCAATATTCAACATCCCTTTTGTGCTGCTTGGATTTGGAATATTCCAATTCCTTTTTCACCATATCGTAATAATTGCGCATGGGTTTGGGGTATGCAGTGCCGTGCTTTTTATGCAGATAAATGGAAACGGCATCCGCAAGAAAAACCTTTGATGAATAGCCGTCAAAGGCCAGGTGATGCAGCTTCATATAAATGCCGTGGTAATTATTCTCAAGGTGTATTATCCTGATTTCATTAACGGGCTTGTCGTACATATCAATAATCGAATGGGAGCGATTTTTGATAAATTCGTGAGCATCATCCCATGACATGTGCGACAAATCTTCCTCGATAATCTCTGTTTCATGCTCATCGGCAAGATACTGAAAAACTTTGTTGAAGCGGCGCTTTGTGAAACGCAGGCGCATGGTATCGCATCTGCCGATAGCCTCATAAATAGCCTCTTTCATTACCTCGGTGTCAAATTCACCCTGCCAATAATAGCCTGTTACAATGTTAAGAACCGGCGCTTTGTTGCTGTGATGCTCCGAAAGATAGAGCATCAGGTGCTGCGCCGGAATCAGAGGGTATGCCTCTGTTTTTTTGCCGTTTTTCAGCTTGATTTCCATCCCTTTATCCTCCGTTAATAGTTAACGTAATTGCGCTTGATTTTACCCGTTGTTGTTTTGGGGAAGGGTGTGCTTCTGATGCGAAGTGAGGCAATCTCCCTTTCGGGTGATTCACCCTCGTTTGCCCGGGATATTTTTTCGCTGAGATAGGTCTCCACATCTTCAATTCCGATTGCGGCAGCATATTCCGTGTCGGGGAAAACCTCGGCAACGATTCTGTCGTTTTTCGCAACAACAATAATCTCTTTTATTACTTTTTCGTCAATGAATTTCTTCTCGATTTCTTCGGGAGAGATATTTTCACCGTTTGAAAGGATAATCAGATTTTTCTTTCTGCCCGTAATATAAAGGTGATTTCCGCATTCGCATATTCTGCCAAGGTCGCCCGTTTTAAGGTAGCCGTCGTCGGTAAATACCTTTGCGGTTTCTTCGGGTTTTTTGTAGTAGCCCATCATAACGGATTTGCCCTTGACCTGAATTTCGCCGTCAACAATTCTGACATCGCAGATGCTTTTCAGGATTTTACCGCTTGAGTCCTTGCATTGGCTGCCGATATCAGCTGTTGTGATTTTGGGGCTTGTTTCCGTCATGCCGTAGCCCTGGCGCAGTATAATTCCGTGCTTTTCATATTCGTCAACAAGACCGGGGCTGAGATATGCACCGCCTACCGCAAGCCATTTTATGTTTTTACCGAAAACTTTTTCGGCTGCCTGCCTGTGTGTAAGCTCGGGGAAACGCTTGTGTAGAATATGGATTTTTCTTATGAGCGTTTCGTAAATCATAGGTACACCGCGCATTGTTGTTGGTTCAAAAAGAGCAAGGTTTTTGCCTATGTTGCTGATATCGCCGTTAAGGCAAACCGTAAGGCCTTCAATCAGGGGTTTGAAGTAATCGCAGGAAAAGCAGAAAATATGGTGCATGGGTAAAACCGAAAGCAGAACATCGTTTTCATCCATTTCCATTTCGGGATAGGTGATGTTTGCAATAAGGTTTTCCGATGAAAGCATAACGCCTTTTCTTACCCCCGTTGTGCCCGAGGTGTAAACGATAGCGGCGCATTCGCTGCTGTCAAGCTCAACCTCCGAAAGATGAGCGTATTCCGAAGAGGGGCCGTAATTTTCGTAAATTTCCGAAAACCAATTTTCGTTGCCCATATTGACAACAGCTTTGAGTTTTCCGTACTTTTCAGCAATTTCCTTTGCCTTATCCGCAAAATCTCCCTCATAGAAAAGAGCTTCAACATCTCCGTCCTCAAAAAGCTCGCAAGCCTCGTCAACACTGATATTGGGCGCAAAAGGAACAAAGGCGTTTCCGCTTACAAGCACTCCCGTGAGCGCGGTGATGTATTCGTATGTGGTTTTGCCTATAATCGCAATGTGCATTTTTTGGGGGCAAACGGAGCGGATGTAGCGGCAAAGAGCAAGGCTGTTTTCCCTGAGGGTGATAAAACTTTTTTCGGATATTTCTCCGTTTTTTTCATATTTTATGAATGTTTTGCTGCCGTACAGCTTTGCACTGCAGTCAATCAAGTCTCTGACAGTTCGGATTTCACTGTAGAAATCTCTTGAATTAATTCCCATCTTTTTTGTCCGCCGTTTCTTTATTTATTTTTTACCAATGATAAAAATAATAAAAACATTTTTAACCGTAAACAGACAAATTTGCCGAAAAGCCTAAAAACAAGTGTGTTTTTAGACAAATCGGCAGTTTTGAGTGTATCTTTACGGTATCAATAATATTCTGAATTTGTTTTATGATTTTTTTGATGGTGTTAAAATTCGATTGAAAATTACAAAAATTACAAAAATATTAAAAATAGTTACAAATCTCGTATTTTTCTTTTTTGTAATTTTAAGACTGCAAAAGCATTATATAATTAGCCCAAGAGATAATTAAAACGGAGAGGGAAAAATGAAAAAAGGAAGAAAAATTGCAGCTGTAACGGCGATTCTGCTTTGCCTGCTGACCGTGTTCAGCTCCTGCGCAGAAAAGCCTGACGGCAAAACAGAAACCTCGGGACAGGCTTCATCCGCAACTCAAACGGAAACAAAGCCAGCTTCAAAATATTCCTCCGAGGACAAGCTGATTGCTCTGACCTTTGATGACGGGCCAAGCTACAAATCAACCAACCGGATTCTTGATGTTCTTGAAAAACACAACAGCGCGGCAACATTTTTTGTTGTAGGATATAACATAGAAAAAAATATTTCTACAATAAAGCGTGCAAGCGAGCTGGGTTGTGAAATCGGCAATCATTCTCAGAGCCATAAAAACCTGATGAAATGCACCGAAGCGGAGCTTAAAAATCAGGTCAAATCCCCGAATAAGCTGCTTAAAGAGCTTGCGGGAGTTGATGCTAAGCTGTTCCGTGCTCCGGGAGGCAACTTTGACGGGGTGGAAAGCAAAATAGGAATGCCTATCATTCAGTGGAGCGTTGATACTCTGGATTGGAAATACAAGGACTCTTCCAATAAAGACCGAACGGAGGAGCAGCGCAAGGCAGACCTTGAGAAAATTGTTGATAATGTTGTCAGCAACGCCGAAAAGGGCGATATTATTCTTATGCACGATATTTACGGCTTTACGGCCGACCTTTGCGAACTGATGGTTCCTGCGCTTATTGATAAGGGATTTACTCTCGTTACCGTCAGCGAAATGTATCTTGCCTACGGCTCAGAGCTGAAAAACGGCAAAGTTTACTACAGCGCGGATATTATTCCCACAAACCTTGAGCCTGTTGAGGCAGGCAGCTACAGAGTTAAAACCAAAGGCGGAGCCCTTAATGTCCGCGTCGAAGCGGACAAAACCTCGGAATCCCTTGCAAAAATCCCCAACGGAACAAAAGTGACCGTGCTGGATTCGGTTGCAGGCTGGGCATATGTTGAATATTCGGGAGTCAAAGGCTGGGTTAACTCAGCATATCTTGAAAAGGCGGATGCTTGATGCATCTGCTTTTTCTTAATAGTGTAATTTTAACAAAAGAGGGATAATTTATTCACAAAAAATTTTCAAACAAAATCTGCATAACCTGTTAACTTTTGCTGAAATGTGTGCTATACTATATCGATAGTATAATTTTTATAATGATGTTAAAATTTTGTGGGTGATTCTTTGAGCAATAAAAGGCAGAAGAAATCAGGCGGCTTTGAGGATATTTCCAGCTACAGTACGCCGAAGGGTTTCAAAAATAAAATAAAATATTTCTGGGAATTTAAAATCAAGCCCTTCTTTCTGAGAAATCAGAAGAGGAATCTCAAGGCGTTTCTCAGCATTGCCATCTGCATTGTTCTTATTATTTCGGCGGCAGGCGGTGCATACCTGAGAAAGCTCATCGGTCTTATTAACCAGAGTGACGGACGTTTCGGCGACCCCAATGCGACCTTTGCAAGCGAGGAAATTGACGAAAATCTTTCCTTCAACACCATTTCCGATATTGCTGATGCCAATTCAATCAAGGATTGGCTCAGGTCATGGGCAACCAACGGCGGCGAAAAAATTTACAGCAAAAAGGTTATCAATGTTCTGCTTATCGGTGAGGATGATGAAGACGGCTCTCACCGTTCAGACTCAACAATGCTTGTTTCGGTAAACACCAAAACAAAAACAATAACCATAACCTCATTCCTGCGCGATTCATATACTTACATGAACATCAACGGCAGCGAGCGTTACTGCAAAACCAACCATTCCTATGCATGGGGCGGTGCGGCATCGCTGATGGAGGTGCTGTCAAACAACTACAAGATTGAAATTGATAAATATGTTTCAATCAATTATCAGTCATTCAAGGCGGCGATTGATGCTCTTGGCGGCGTTTCCGTGCCTATAACAGAAGCAGAAGCTAACTACATGAACCGCACAACGAGGGTTAAGGGTTTCACAAGCGGCGAAAGCGTTCACCTGAACGGCGAGCAGGCGCTTATTTATGCAAGAATCAGAAAGCTGGACAGTGAGGTTGAAAGAACAAGAAGGCAGAGGGAGCTTATCAGCTCCGTTATCAGAAATGTTAAGGCATCCTCGCTCAGCGACCTTAACTATGCAATCGAAACCTTCCTTCCCTATGTTACAACAAACCTGAAAACCAGTGAAATTCTTTCTCTCGGAACTCAGGCACTGACGGAAGGCTGGCTCAAATATGATATAGTCAGCATGGTTGAGCCTTCGGAGGAGCTGCGCTACGGCGTCAGCGGTTTCCGCACCTATACGGGCTACCTTGATGTGTGGATTGTTGATTATATCAGGGCGGCAAGGGAGCTGCAGCTTGCGCTTTATGGCCAGACGAACATTGAAATTGACCCTGCAACCCATATTTCCGCAATAGATTTTGCAAGGGGAACAAATTCTGTCGGAAGCGATTACAATGACTACAACACCGACGAAACCCGTTATTATTATGACGAAGAGGAAACCACAACAAGGCGGGTTATTTTTGATTGGGCGGATGATGATTACACAAAGCCCGAAATAACAATACCTACTTTTACGATGCCTTCGCTGTTCGGCGACGATGAATCCACGGAATATTACGAAGAAACCGAAGATTACGGCGGCGATTATGAAGAGGATTCCTCAGAGTACTCCGAAGAAACCGAATACTATGAATAGACCTATTAAAACAGACTGTTTTACTGTGTGAAAATAAAAATCGGTTTGCATGGGTGGTGAATCTATGCAAGCCGATTTTTCGCAGATGACTGAAAAACTTTTTCTTGACAAAAGGTTCAGATGTGATATAATGCACTTGAAATTTAATATTGCTTCACAGACAGGGAAATTCGGGTGAGAATCCCGGGCAACCGCCATTACCGTAATTGAGCTCACGCTCTTAAGTCGGAATGCCTGCTGTGGGCAGACAATGTTCGCTTTTGGGCAAGAGGGAGAGCGCATGGCAGAGTCAGAGCCTGATTTTTGGGCTTATTATAGTCATTGTTACGTCCTTTTCTTACCGAAAAGGACGTTTTTTATTTGTTTCGGAGTGTGATTACAGTGAAAAAAAACTTTATATTTTTGGTGGCAATGATCATGTTATGTGTGTCTGTGTTGCCTGTCTTTGCGGTTAATCAGTCTTGTGGTGGAATAACCCCGGCGCTGACGCCTACGGACTCCGCCTTTGCCATATTTGCCAAAAAGCTGGGCACAGATTATAAGTCTGCACCAACTCCGCCTGCCGTTGCAGGCAAAACGCTTCTTGTTGTGTTAGGCATGAAATTATATAAATTAAACGCTGAAACGGGCGAGGAAATATCCAGCACAAAAATGGAGGGCACCACTCTTTACGCCACGATTGCCCCTCTTTATGCCGAAGGCAAGGTTTTTATTCCGCTGGACGGGGGCATTGTTCAGGCATTTGATTTTGAATCCATGAAATCCCTTTGGGTTTATAAAGACAGCCTTGGGGGTCAGGCACTTTGTCCCGTAACCTATGATAACGGTTATATCTATACGGGCTTCTGGAACGGAGAAACAGAATATGCAAGTTATGTTTGCATCGACACAAAAGATAAAGATCCGCAAAATGAAACAGAAAGCAAAGCGGCAAAATGGACATATAAAGATTCGGGCGGTTTTTATTGGTCAGGTTGCACGGTAAATGGCAATTATATTGTTTTCGGAAAAGATGACGGACAGAAAGGCAGCGAAGGCAGGTCGGAAATAATTGCGCTGAATAAAAATACGGGCGAAAGGGTGTCTGCGCTGAGTGTTGAAGGCGATATTCGCTCTTCCATTGCATATTCAACGGAAACGAACGCTTTCTACACCTCAAGCAAATCGGGATATGTTTATAAATTCGGCATGGATTCATCAACGGGTAAACTCGGTTCACTTAAAAGCTATGCGGCCCCGGGCTCTGTTACCGCAACACCCGTTGTTTATGCAGGGCGGCTTTATGTGGGGTGCCAGAACGGAACGACAGGCAAGTTTATTGTGCTTGATGCTGCCACAATGGAAGAAATATATTCCGTTGATATGACGGGATATCCTCAGGCATCTGTGTTGGTTTCTACGGGCTACGAAAAAGAAACGGGAAAAATATATATCTATTCAACCTATAATGCAAAGCCGGGCGGCATAACGGTTTTTGAAGATGAGGCAGGCCAAACTCAGGCAGTCAAAAGGGAACTGTTTTCTCCGGGCGGAGATATGAGCCAGTATTGTATAAGCACCGTTGCGGTAGGCGACGACGGAACACTTTACTACAAAAACGATTCGGGCTGTATTTTTGCCGTTAATAACCCGAGCGCGGGTAACGGGCAGTCGGCTTTTGAAATAATAATCGCAGCGATAATAAAATGGATTGAGATCATATTGAATTTGATTATGCAAATCGGGGTTAATTTATGAAAAGGTTTAAATTTATATGGTGTTTTATTCTGATTGTTTGTCTTTTGTCGGCATGCAGCATTAAATTCGACGAAAACCTTTCGTTAACTCAAAGAGCGGCTTCAACCGCCTTTGCGGAGAAAGCAACTTCAGAATCAAACACGACGTCAGCTTCGGTGCAGGCAGAGCAGACGGCTGTTTTAACTCAAAAAAACATGGCAAACGAACAAACCTATGAGGAAATGTCGGAACAAATTACCGCATCTGAAATTGAGCAAACAAACAGGATTACAACCGAAAAAAATAATTTTTGCATCATAAGAATCGAATGCGAAACAATATATGATAATCTTGAGCAGTTTGAAGAAAGCAAAAAAGATTTTTTGCCTTCAAGCGAAATAATTCTCAATGATGCTCGGGTTGAACTGAACGGCGGCGAAAGCGTGTTTGACGTTCTTCAAAAAGCCTGCCGTGAAAATGTTTGCACGGATAACTGCGAAACCTGCAGGCAAAACGGCATTTTGTTTGAATATGAATATACGCCGGCTTTTGATAACTATTACATTGAAGGAATACATCAGATTTATGAAAAAGACTGCGGACAGCAGTCGGGTTGGATGTACAGTGTCAACGGAGCCTATCCCGATGTCGGAGCAAGCTCCTACAAGGTTTCTGCGGGAGATTTAATAGTTTTTACCTTTACCTGCAATTCGGGTGAGGATATAGGCAATTCTTATTGAGGTGATTGATTTTTGGGATAGTCCACGATGCCGAAAAGAATTACATAGAATTTCAAGGAAAGGATTGAACAAAATGAAAATGTTCAAAAAATTGGTGAGCGTTATGCTTGCGGCTGTTGTGATCATGTGCTCGTTTGCTGTTGTCTCTTTTGCGGCGGATGATGTTACCGTTTCTCTTCGCATTGAAGGCATCGAAGAATGCCTTTTTTACGGCGATATTACCGTTGCGGAGGGCTCGGATGCTTTTGATGTTATCCTTAAGGCCGATGAGCTTGATGAAACCCTTGCGGTAACTTATTCTTCAAGTTCTTACGGCGCCTATATTACGGCAATAAACGGAATCACGGCAGGAACATACACCGTCCTCAAATGGGACGGCTGGTCATACACGGTTAACGGCGTTTCGCCTGATGTAGGCGTAAGCGGCTATAAAGTGAAAAACGGCGAAACAATAGTTGTATATTATGCCGACCCGTGGAACACGGGCATGCAGTATCCTGTCATAAACACCGATGAAATTGCTGACGGAAAAATCTCATTTACCAGCGTGGATACTGTTTACGACGAAAATTGGAACACGGTTAAAAAGGAATGCGCCGTAACGGACTATACGCTTGTCTGGGGCTGCAACGGAGAAACCGTGAAAATAACTCCCGATGAAAACGGCGTGTGCAAAATTCCTTACAGGTATCTTACCTTCGGCGAACACACGGTTCAGATTGAAAAATACGATGAGGAAAACGGCCTTCCCACCGTTCTCAGATTTGCTCCCGATTTTTCTGTTTCAATAGGTTTCTTTGACGGAACAGCTGCATTTTTTAAGATGATTTTTGAAGCAGTTGCAGATTTTTTCTGTTTCGTTAAAATCTGAACATCATAATTTCCGGCATTCTTTTTCAGCCGTTACGGTCTGATATGCAAAATCAATAAAAACCGTCCGTTTGTCACAAATGAGGGTTTTTGCATATTATGAATTGCACGGTCTTGAATTTTGGCCTGCAGAGGTTTAAAATAAAAATGAAGAGGAGGATGTTTATGGAAATGGCAATTCTGACTGCCCTCGGAGTTGGCGGCGCAACGGTAATCGGTTCTGTAGTGGGGTTCATTTTCAAAAAGATATCTCATAAATTCAGCGATATAGTTCTTGCCTTTGCGGCGGGAATTATGCTTGCGGCAGCTGTGCTGGGGCTTATAATTCCCTCTGTTGAATACGGCGGCAGATACGGCCTTGTTATCACTGTTGCAGGCATATTTACGGGAGCTGTTTGCCTTAATTTTATTGACAAGATTGTTCCTCATATGCATAAATTTGTGGGAGGCAGCAAAGAGGGTCGTGGCGGCGAAAAGCTGGATAAGGTGCTGCTTTTTGTAACAGCAATCGCAATTCATAACCTTCCCGAAGGAATTGCGGCGGGAGTGGGCTTCGGTTCGGGTAACACATCGGAGGCTCTGCTGATTGCAGGCGGCATTGCGCTGCAGAATATTCCCGAAGGCATGGTTATTATCGGACCTATGCTTGCGGCAGGAATAACGCCCAAAAGAACCTTTGCCTGCGCTATGGCAACGGGTCTTGTTGAGGTTGTGGGAACGCTGCTGGGCTATTTTGCCGTCAGCCTTGCATCGGCAATCCTTCCCTTTGCCCTTGCTTTTGCAGGTGGAACAATGCTTTATGTTATCAGCGATGAAATGATACCGGAAACCCACGCTCACGGCAGCGAAACAGGCGCAACATATGCTCTGCTTGTGGGTTTCTGTGTGATGCTTGTTTCAGATGTGCTTTTGGGATAAAAAAAGCCCCCTCATCCGAGGGGGTATTTTTGCGGCAGGTTAACCCATTACCTTGCCGCCTTTCATTTTGATAAGCTCTCTGTAGCTGATAAGCTCAACGCCGTGGTCCTTGAGATATTTGTGAGTGTAAGGGTCCTTCATGAGCTGATATTCCCAGACTCTGTCCTGCCATCTTCCGGTGATACCCTTAAGCTCATCACTCTCAACAGAAGGATGGATAAAGGTTTCTGTTACACCGTCGGGGATATCTGTCCAGATTTTAAGAATTGTGTCTCTGTAAACCTCGTAGCTTTCTCTCATGTCGTCATTCCAGTCGGGGAAAAGGAGATAATCGGGGATAACAACATTGTATTTCTTGCCCCAGCGCTTTGAAAGCAGAGTGATTGCCGCATAGAGGAAATAAGGCGTGCCTTTGGGGCAGATACGCTTGTCGTGCGCTGTGTAAAGTCTGTATGCATAGCCGTATTCGCCGCATATTCTCAGGGTCATTTTTGCAAGGCCGAGGCGGCCTGTGTAGTGGCCGTAAAGGGAGCCCATGTGGTTATCTGTATGTGAGGGCTTCATTCCCCAGCTGTGAGCAAGGTCAATCTGCGCGCGGATTTCGGCCTCAAGGTCCTCATATGTAGCATTCTTTTCAACCTGGTCGCTTTCGTGCCACATATAGCCTTCCTCATCAATGAGTGATTTGCCGTTTGTGAGGGGCTTCCAGCGGTATTTGCCCCATTCGCTTGTCATTGTCAGGTGAACACCGATGGCGTATTCGGGGTGAGCATTTGAAAATTCAACCGCGTCCCTTGCAGTGGGGCAGGGTATCATTACTGTTGCGGATTTAAGAAATCCGCCCTCAAAAAGCTCTGCAACCGCCTGGTTTGCGGCGTTGCACATTCCGTAGTCATCAGCGTTAACGATAAGATACTTTGCCATATTGTCAAATCCTTTCGGTTATAATCTGTTTTTAATGATAACACAAACAATTTAAATAATCAACAATATAATTCGGGCATTGACAGAAAATCTGATTTATTTTAAATTAATGTTGAGGTGGTGAATCCGTGAAATACAAAAATGTTGTTGCTGGCAGGTTTATCAGCAGGCCAAACAGGTTTATAGCTTATGTTGAGGTTGACGGTGAAATTCACACCGTCCATGTGAAAAATACGGGCAGGTGCAGAGAGCTGCTTGTGCCCGATGCAAGGGTTTATCTTGAGGTTTCCGATAACCCTGCAAGAAAAACAAAATATGACCTGATTGCCGTTGAAAAGGAGCGCAGTGAGGGCGCGATGCTTGTTAATATGGATTCGCAGATCCCCAATGCGGCGGCAGGGGAATGGCTTAAGAAAAGCGGCCTTTTTTCTGAAAATGCGGTTATTATGCGCGAAAAAACCTTTGGCAATTCCCGCTTTGATTTCTATATTGAAGACGGCGCCCGAAGGGCATTTCTTGAGGTAAAAGGGGTGACCCTTGAATATGACGGAGTTGCGATGTTTCCGGATGCTCCCACGGAAAGGGGAGTCAAGCATATAAACGAGCTGGTTTCATGCACCGGAACGGGAAATGAGGCATATATTCTGTTTGTTATTCAGATGAAGGGGATAAAATGCTTCCGACCCCATGATGAAATGCATCCCGAATTTGGTCGGGCGCTTCGGAATGCAGCGCGGAACGGAGTAAAAATTCTTGCAAGAGATTGCATCGTAACCCCCGATTCGATGACCGTTGACGGTGAAATTGAGGTTATTCTTTGGTGAATTTTGATTTAACCGAATATGCATATTCCGAGGGAGACATTCCCGAAAGTCTGCGGAAAACCGCCGTGAAATATTGCGGGGTATTAAAGCCCAGCTTTTCGGCAATTTCGGTGAAATTATATTCGCTTTCCCTTATCATCTGCTTGGCTGCATCAATTTTGAGCCTTGTGAAATGCTCCATTATTCCGCAGCTCATATTGTTCTGAAAAAGGCGCTTTATAACCGATGCGGAGGTGTTGAATTCCTTCTGGATATCCGTAAAGCTCAGCTTTTTTTCAACATTGTTCTCGAGAAAATTGCAGATGCGGAGCAGCAGAGTTCCGCTGTCTGCTTTTTTTGTTTCAATTTTTCCGCGGTTGCCTCTTATCAGGCTTATCAGAAGCTGCTCAATATAGAGCTGAATGAGCTGCTCGCAGCCGAATCTGCCGGTGCCCGATTTTTCAAGCACGCTGGTGTATGGAGTGCCGAGAGGGGTTGAAAAGGCATCCGTAGCTTCCTCAATTATCTGCCCCATCAGCCTGCGCTCTGTGCCCGTGCAGTTGATTACCGTGCCCGCAATGGACATCAGCTCGCTGCAGGAGCAGTCAAAGGAAAGGATAACAGAATTTGCAGCGCTTGTTCCGTCGCAACGGATTTTGTGGAATTCATTGGGCTTATGTATATACATCTGACCCGCATTCAGGGTCATTTCCTTCGCGCCTGCGGTTATGACAACGCTTTTTTTATCCGCATAAACAATTTCCCAGAAATCATGAAATTCGCCCGAATAGGCAAAATCCTTTGTGTATTCAAAATAATGGATAGTGTAAATGCCGTCAATGGTGAGAGGTCTGCTCAGCTCTGTTCTGTAATATTCCATTTTTTTCACCTCAGTTTGAATTATATCTCATAGGCGGCAGAAATTCAACAAAAAATGAGCCGAAATTATAAATATAACGGCTATTATTGTAACATTGGCGCAAAACGATGTGCTAAAATAATAAAAGAATTATAAAAACGGAGGGACGGAAATGATTAAATTCGGAACGGGCGGCTGGAGGGCTGTTATCGGATATGATTTTATCTGTGATAACATTCGCCTTGTTGCCGCAGGTATTCTTAAGCTGGCAAAGGAAGAAAACAAGGCAGGCAAGCCCATAATTATCGGTTATGACCGCAGATTTTTGTCCGAAAATGCGGCAAAATGGGTGGCGGAGGTTCTTGCCGAGGGAGGTATTGAGGTGTGGTTCCTCAACCGTTCTGCACCCACTCCGTTGATTATGCATACTGTTAAGGATAAGGGTCTGCATTTCGGAATTGAAATCACCGCAAGCCATAACCCTGCAAACTACAACGGCATAAAGCTCTTTGTTGATGAGGGCAGGGATGCTCCGCTTGAGGTTACGGAGCGCCTTGAGCAGCTTATTGAAGAAACCCCAAAAGTTGATTTCTGCGATTTTGACAAGGCAGTTGAGGAAAAGAAAATTGTTTATCTTCAAAATCCATTCAATAAATTCCTTGATGATATCATTGACCTGCTTGATATGAAGGCTCTGCGCGAAAGAGGTCTGCGCGTGCTTTTTGACACAATGCATGGCTCGGGAGCTTATCCTTTGCAGGTTATTCTTCACACCGCACGCTGCACTATTGATACGATTAACCTCAATAAGGATGCATATTTCGGCGGTCAGATGCCTGCGCCCAGCGAAAAAACTCTTGCAAACCTCAGCAACATGGTTATCAGAGGCGGTTATGACTTCGGCATTGCAATGGACGGCGACGGCGACAGATTGGGTATCGTTGATAAAAACGGCAGGTACATAAACGCCAACGAAATACTTTGCATGCTTTATTATTACCTTGTGAAGTATAAGGGCTGGAAGGGCGGCGTTGTGCGCAACCTTGCCACAACTCATATGCTTGATAAAATCGCAGAGAGTTTCGGCGAAAAATGCTATGAGGTGCCCGTTGGCTTCAAATATATTTCTTCTAAAATTGATGAGGTTGATGCCGTGCTCGGCGGTGAATCCTCAGGCGGCCTGACGGTAAGAGGTCATATTCACGGCAAGGATTCTGTTTATGCAGCTTCTCTTTTCACCGAAATGGTAAGCGTAACGGGCAAATCACCCACGGAGCTTATTGATGAGCTTGAAAAGCAGTACGGCAGCTATGTTATGGTTGAGGATAACCTTGTTTTTGCGCCTGAGCGCAAAGCTGAAATCAATGAAATTCTTATGGTCGAAAAGAAACTGCCTGATTTCGGCGTTGAAATTACAAGAGTTAATTATGAGGACGGCTGCAAGGTTTACTTTGCTGATGACAGTTTTGTTATCTGCCGCTTCTCGGGTACGGAGCCTCTGCTTCGCATTTTTGCGGAGAGTAGCGACGGCACCGCAGCCTCAGAATACATTGCAGATTTCAAAGAGTTTCTGAACATATAACAAAAAGCGGATGTGCAAAAGCTGCACATCCGCTTTAACATTATAAATTTTAGTCTTTTTTGCAGGAAAGGAACTTGTAAACAAGCGCTGCAAGCACGCCGCCGATAAGGGGAGCAACAATGAATACCCAAACGCTTGAAAGTGCATCGCCGCCAACAAGGATTGCAGGGCCGAAGCTTCTTGCAGGGTTAACGGATGTGCCCGTGAATGAAATGCCGAGGATGTGAACAAGTGTAAGCGAAAGACCGATTACGATGCCTGCAACCGCGCTGTTTTCAATCTTTGAGGTTACGCCGAGAATTGCAATAACAAAAACAAAGGTGAGAATGATTTCAACAAGAATTGAAAGGCCGATGCTGTCATTATAAAGCGCGTTTGCGCCAAGGCCGCTTTCTTTGCCAACAAGAGCCATGAGCACAGCTGCGCCTGCTGTTGCGCCTGCAAACTGAGCGATAACATAGCCGATGAAATCTTTGATTGAGAGCTTGCCGCTGACAAGCATTGCGATTGAAACTGCGGGGTTGATGTGGCAGCCGGAAATGTTGCCGATTGAATATGCCATGGCAACGATAACAAGACCGAATGCCAGCGCAGTGAGAAGATAGCCTGTTCCGTTTTCAGCCGAACAGCCCACAACTGCTGCCGTGCCGCAGGCAAAAAGAACGAGAACAAAGGTGCCGATGAATTCTGCGATGTACTTTTTGATTGACTGCATAAATATTCCTCCTTGAAATATGTTGGTTTTATTGTAGCAAATAAAACTTTAAAATGCAATGGGTATTATAAATTTCGGGGGCAAATCATACCCGGAAAGATATTGTTATTTTCTATATATAGTACCCGCAAATTTCCCGCATTTTTGTAACATCTAAAAAAATTAAAAAACATCAGAAAAATTTCATTAAAAAAACTATACAAATTAAAAAAATTGTGCTAAAGTAAAGTTGTTTTTAAAATAAAAGGAGTGTTGCAACTATGAAAAAGATTTACGAAGGCAAAACCAAGGATGTTTACTCACTTGATAACGGCAATGTAATGCTTAAGTTCAAGGACGATTGCACAGGCAAAGACGGCGTTTTTGATCCCGGTGAAAACAGCGTTGGCCTTACCATTGAAGGTATCGGCAAGGCAAACCTTGAAACATCAATCCATTATTTTGAGCTTCTCAAAAATGCAGGCATCAAGACTCACTATGTAGGCGCAAACCTTGATGATGCAACAATGGAAGTTCTTCCCGGCAAGGTTTTCGGCCACGGCCTTGAAGTTATCTGCCGCCTTGTTGCAACAGGCAGCTTCATCCGCAGATACGGCGAATATATCGCAGACGGAACAGTTCTTGAGGGTGGCTATGTTGAATGCACATTCAAGAATGATGCTCTCGGCGATCCCCTTGTAACAGGCGAAGGCCTTGCAGCCCTCGGTATCATGACCCCCGAAATGTTCGAAAGCATGAAGGCTCAGACTCTTGCAATCACAAAGATTGTTGCAGATGACCTTAAGTCAATCGGTCTTGACCTTTGGGATATCAAATTTGAGTTCGGTTACAATAACGACGAGGTTATCCTCATCGATGAAATTGCATCGGGCAACATGCGCGTTTATAAGGACGGCAAAATCGTTGACCCCGTTGAACTCACAAAGCTCATCAACAACAGATAATTGTAAAAGCAAGGAAGCAGGCAAGGGAGGCACTTCATAAGGAAGTTGCCTCCCTTCTGCTTTTGTAGACAGTCGGAATGATTGAATTGTAAGGATTATCAATTTATTACGGAGGTTTACAAAATGTCTGGTTTTATTGAAGACTTTTATTATGGCAACATTGAACCGCAGGAATGCTGTTCAGAACTTAAAAGTGAGTTAAAGAAAAAGTTAAACTCTCTTACAGAAAAAGAAGAATTATTAGCTTCAAAGTTAAGTGGCAAAGAAAAAGCTTTGTTCGTAACTTACACAAGTACATATAACGATTTTTTAACAGTCAGTATAGCCGATAGTTTTATTTCAGGTTTTCGGCTTGGTGCAAAATTCACACACGACACATTTGTTACAGATTGAAAGGAATTTACAGTTATGAATAAATCATCATTTGAACAGAACGGCGGTACATATAGAACCGTTGGTGATTATCGAATCCCCAACATCACATTACCTGCCGAAGCAAACAAACCACTCGGTGTATGGGGACTGAAACGCAAAGATTATCTTATGCAACACAAACGAGTTCAATTTAATATTATGCTTATGAACGGCACATTGTGGTCTCATCTTTCAGAGGTTGATGAACAAGCATCCGCTATGTTCTCTCGGCTGGCAGAACAGATGAAACTCAATGAGGGTATCACCGAGCAACTCAAAGAACAAGACCAAATGGAGTGGGTTGCTCGTATGAACAGCATTGAAGCATGTGCAAAAGAGATTGTTAATCATGAGTTGATTTTTACAGCATAATCATTTCTAAAAAACATAATCAGGTGCAACAGAGATAATTTTCGTTGCACCTGATTTTTAATTTTATTTATCTCAATCTATAGCTTTGATTAGTCATTATATTCCTTATCAGAAGCTATTACTTTTCCTGATTCGGCGTTTATTTCATATTCGTATTCGAAATTACCGACAACAAACTCAACATCGTAATGGACTATCAGATCATCACGGTCAAGCTCTGCTTTTGAGAATTTCACGTCTGCCGCCTTTACGGAAGCATGATCATAAGCTATTGATTTTGCTTTTTCTGCGGAGATATATTCATTTGATGCGGGAGAGCTGTTGACGGGTTTTCTTTCCTTATCAACGTCTTTTTCGAGAACTGAGCCGTCAGAAGCTTTAACCTCATATTCGTATTCATATCCGTTTGCTTCAAACTTAACATCATAATGAGGAACAAGATCATCTGAATCATAGTATGCTTTAAGGAATACTGCATCTTCTGCTTTGACACCTGCATCGTCAAGAGCCTTCTGCTTTGCGGCTTCAACGCTGATATAACCGTTGTTGTTTTTATTGCTGTTTTTGTTTTCTTTGCTTACAGGAACTTCGGGCTTTGCTGGAACGCTTTCCTTTTCGGAAACTTTAACCCTTTCGGCTTCCTTTTCTGCTTTCAGGATTGAACCGTCAGGAACTGCAACCTCATAATCATATTCAAATCCGTTATATCCGAATTCAACGTCATAATGGACTTTTCCGTTATCTTCATCAAGTGAAGGAGCACCGAACATCACGGCGTTTTCTCTGGATACTCCTGCGTGTTTGAGTGCTGCATCAATTGCCTCATCAGGAGAAACGCTTAAGACTTCGCTGTTTTTAACCGACGGTGCGGATGCTTGTGCCTGATTGAGATCAACGTTTTCTTTTTCAGGTTGATTTTTGGCATATGCTGCAAGCAATACAACCGATAAAACCAGAACCACCGAAACTAAAACTGCAAATACCTTTTTCTTCATTTTAATTCACCTCTCAATATATTTTTTATCTCTGACCGGAGTTTATCCGAAAAGCTTTGCCAGAAGATTTCTGAGGAATCCGATAAACCAAAAAGCTTCGAATCTGTCGGGAGCATCGTAATCACGGTCAAATTCAACGATTTTTCCGTTTACGGCATTGATTGAATAATCATATTCAAGATTACCGTCGGCTCTGAATTCGATTTCGTATTCATATCTGCCGTCATCACGGTCAAGCTTTGCTTTGACGAATCTTACTTCGGATTCTTCATATCCTGCGTGGTCAAGAGCGATTTCCTTTGCCTTCTCTTCTGAAATCAGATTTCCGGAAGGTGCGGCGAATGCCGACACGGAAAGAGAAAATACAACGAGGAGTGCAAGTAAAAGTGCGATAAGTTTTTTCATAATATCAATTCCTTTCAATTTGTTTGTTTTTATTTGTTCAGTCGTCCTTGACTGTGACTAAATAATAATCCGCAAACATTAAAGGAACATTAGAAAAACTTAATTTTTCAGATTTTTTTGAAAATTATTGAAATTTCGGTAAATTCACCGATTTCGGACTTTGCAACACATTCTGCAGAATGAATTTCCGCTATCTTTTTCACAAGGGCAAGTCCGAGACCGAAGCCCTCAGTTTCCGACCTTGAAGCGTCTGCCCTGTAAAATCTGTTCCAGATTTTCGGCAAATCTTCTTTGCTTATGCCGATTCCGTTATCTCTTACGGACAAAACTTTTTTATCTTTTTCGGAATACAGTTTAACATTTATGACGCCGTTTTCTCTGCCGTATTTATCGGCATTTGTGAGAAGATTTTCAACAAGCTGTGTTATCAAAGAAGAATTCATATTGATTATAATATCATCTTCAATATCGGTTTTCAGCTTTATATTTTTTGTTGGCTTGAATTTGTCGCAGATTTCTCCAACAAGCGCACCGAGATTTGCTTTTTCAAGCGTAAATCTGCTCTGACCCTGCTCTGCTCTGGTAACGGAAAGCAAAGATGAAACAAGAGATGTCATTTTATCGGCTTGCTCTTCAACGGATTCAAGTGCTTGAATTCTCTCTTCATTATCCGCATTTTTCGAAAGAGCATATTCGCATTCCGCTTTTATAACCGCAAGAGGTGTGCGAAGCTCGTGGGATGCATCGGAGGTGAATCTTTTTTCATTTTCAAATGATGTCTGCAATCTTTCAAACATCTCATTGAATGTGTCGGCAAGATTGCTGATTTCATAAGGTGCTTTATCTGTTTTAAGACGCTTTGAAAGGTCGTTTCCGGTTGAAATTTCGTGTGCCGATTCGGTAATCTTCTCGATGGGAGAAACCGCTTTTTTTGAAATAAGATATGCTCCTACTGCAGCAATAATTATAAAAAACGGTAAAAGATATACGGCACTTTTTGCAACGGTATCAAATACCGTCACCGCATCGTCTGACGGACAGATTGCACGGATATATATTTTTCCGTAAGAAGAACTGTCCGATGTGAACTCAATTTTAAAAACCTGTCTGTCCTGATATAACGGAATTTCAGCACCGATTATTGTTGCGGTCTCTTTGCTAACCCCTGCATGGGAAAGAGCAATATCAATTGCTTTGCTTGTGATTATACCGTTCTGAAAATTTGTTTCGGAATAAGGGGTATGTTTCAGTTCATTTACGGGAGTAACATCTGCTTCGTAAGAGATTATCTGACCGGACATAACATCAATCTCATATTCGAATTTAGTAAAATTAAGAAGCTTGGAATAAACATAATAGTTCTCGCCGCCAAGCTCTTTTTTAACAACATCCGTTTCACCCAATGAGTCCGATTCTATGAGAGTGTGAGGAGTTTCGCCGCTGATATAATCACCGTTTTCGGTAAACAAATCACAATAAACACCGCCCGAATAATAAGCAAAATCGTTTTCAACCTCAAAAATGCCGTTGCTGTATTCCATTTCATCCGAATTGCTCTGAACAGCAGAAAGCAAATTCTGTTTCAGCTTATCATCCGCAGTTTTACGGCTTATGAGCATAAGTGCTGTTGTGCTGACACCGCAGACAACGGCAATCAAAAGCGTTATCCAGAGCGTTGTTATTATTTTAAATGAAACCTTTTTCATTTTTCCTCCCTGAGAACATATCCCATTCCTCTGACGGTGTGAATAAGCTTTTTATTATAACCTTCGTCAATCTTTTTACGCAGATAGCGGATATAGACATCAACAACATTCGTTCCGCCTTCATAATCATAATTCCAGATATGGTCTTCAATTTTTTCTCTGCTGAGAACTATCCCGTTATTGACGGCAAGATATTGCAAAAGCTCATACTCCTTTGCAGAGAGAGAAATATCCTTTCCGCCTCTTGCAACCTTCCTGCTTGAAATATCAACTGTAAGGTCTGCAACGGAAATTATGTTTGACTTTGAAACGCTGTTTTTTCTGATAAGAACCCTTATTCTCGCAAGCAGTTCTTCAAACGCAAAGGGTTTTACGAGGTAATCGTCTGCGCCGATATCAAGACCCTCAACTCTGTCTTCGATACTGTCACGGGCGGTAAGGAAAAGAACGGGAAGATTGTTACCGTCTTTTCTTATCTTTCTGAGCAGAGAGAAGCCGTCAATTTTCGGCATCATAACGTCAAAAATCGCAGCATCGTAATCTGTCATACTTATAAGTTCATATGCCTCTTCACCGTTGAAGCAACAGTCAACGCTGTAGCCCGAAACTTTAAGCTGCTTTGCGACAATTCTGTTAAGACTCTTTTCGTCTTCTGCAATCAGAATTCTCATAAAAATCCTCCTTTCAGATGATTATGAATGTAATATATAAAAATCAAATCAAAATTAGAATAATATACATTTATTATCTCAAAAGAGCTTTTTTATGTCAATAAAAATGTTTTTTGTCAGGTCGTTTTGTTTCATAAGCAAATCGCATTTTCAAATTTTTAGCTCAGGTAAGAGAGATAGTTAATCACGAGTTGATTTTCACGGCATAAATACTTCTTGAAATTATAATCAGGTGCAACGGGATTCAACTCCTGCTGCACCTGATTTTCTTTTTCGTACTTCTATTTTTTCTTCGGGGTGTAAGGGGTAAAAACCCCTAAATTGTGGATTTGTACGTTCAAATCCATTGCTCGCTAAGACAAATTCCATATACTTTATTAAACATTAAATGCTTTAATATTAGACACAATCGCCAGCGGTAAATTAACAAAACAAGTGTAAAGGTTTTAACTTGACAAACCGAGAAAAAGAGTATATAATATCAAATAATTGAATATGAATTGATAAGATACGGTTTGAAAAGTTGTACGCTGAGTAAATCAAAAGGGAAATCAGGTTCGAATCCTGAACAACCGCCATTACTGTATTTGAAGCAGAGTTTATGCTTTATAAAGTCAGAACACCTGCCGTGTCTTTTTTAGGTTAAAACACAACTTTGGTGAGAAGAGTGCAACCGATTATTCAAAAGCTGATAAGGCATTTGAAATCGTGCATTCTTTTTTTATTACCTAAAAAACACAGTATCCGCTGACTGTTTAATAGTAATAACAATGCCGTGTTGCCAACCTTTTGATAAGTCTGTTGTACTCTTTCAACCTGTTTCCGGTTGAAAGAGTTTTGTTTTTTTGTGAGGTGAAAATGTGATAACTGAGGAAAAGAAGCAGTGGGCAATTGAACAGCTGCGAGAAAAAAACAAGGAGCTTGGCAGACTCCCCAAAAAGGATGATTTTGATGTGGTGACTTTATCACGCATCAAAGCCTTTTTGGGTCCGTGGCCGAGAGCTTTGGAAACTGCAGGGTTAAAAGAACCGAAGATAATACCCGAAAAAAAGAAAAAGAAGAAAAAACAACAGACAGCTTTCAAAAAGGAGACGAACGGTAATGGCTAAAAAAATTATCAGCATATTCATCATTCTTGCGATGATTTTAACCGCAATACCCTTAACAATATCGGCAACAGAACCCGATACAGTATATATTTCAATCAGCGATGACAGTCAGTTTGTAACCGACAGCAACGGCAATCAGATGGCATTTTATCCCGTAACATTGGATGAACTTGCAGAGGTCGACCTTAACGCATACGGTTACGGTGATTATGTTTATGATGCAGACGGTGACAATGTTCCCGAGCTCACCGCACTTCACCTTTATATTTATGTTCACGAAATAATACTCGGACTTGATTGGTCGGATGTTAACGTCAGCGGAAGTGCAGGAAGTATTTATTTTGCAGGCGGGCTTTTCGGTTTCTCCGATGAAAATCTCCGATATGATCTTAACGGTGCATATCCCGCAGTTGACGGTTGGGGTCTGACCGCAGACCAGATCGTCCTTAACAACGGTGACTTTCTGAATATTGCGCACTACACAAGCTGGGCGTTCTGGGGTGACAGCACAACAGGATTCCATTACTTTATCGATTCACAAGGAAATCTCAATCATACATATAACACTTCCGTTAATGAAGAACTTGAGCTTGGTTTGGTTCGCAGTTATTCAGACTGGATGAACGGCGGAGTTGCGGCATTTGACCCTGAAATAGGTTATACCGTCTATTACGGAACAGCTTACGGTGTTCCCTCAGGCAGCACAGCCACAGACGATAACGGACTTGTAAATATTTCGTTCCCCTCAGGAGGAACATGGTATGTGTGGACTGACGGCGGTTATGGTATGGAGAACCCTGCAGATATAGTTTCTGCACCTGCTTTTGCAACCGTAAAGGTAAAAGGTGAACCCGACCTTCTGTTCACAATTGACTTGACAGAACTTGATGACTCTGTTTATGAGGGCGGTATCATCAATTATAATTTCAGCGATGAAAGCGAGTTCTGGGACGGTAATGCCACAGCAGGTAAAACAACATCATATTCATTTGTAGCCGATGAGTATGACAATTATATTGTATATATCGATTTTTATGTTGACAGTGACATAATGGGATGGAATGTCAACGGTGTCAATTATCTCATTGAAGATTCTTCCGCACATGAAGATTATTGGGATTTCGGTGACGATTCAGGTGTAGGCTACGGATTTGGCTACACGGATGATAACAACAAAGCTTATGACGAGTTTTATCTTGTTCTCGGTCTTGAGAATTCTTACAACAAACCGGGAAGTTGGGTTATTAAACCGGTTCTTATGACCGAACAGATAATTGAAGTTATTATTGCTATTGATGATATCGGAGAGGTAACGGCAGAAAGCGGAGACTCTATAAGCTTTGCCTGGGAGCTTTACAATGCACTTACCGATTTGGAAAAAGAACTTGTTTTCAATTTTGCAGACCTTGAAGAAGCACAGGCTGTTTATGATGACTTGATGGATGCTCAGGCAGCTGCCGATGAAGCGGCGGCGAATGCTGTTGAAGAACTGATTTCAGCTATCGGCTCGGTAACAATTTTTAACTATAAGAATATTTATTCTGCCCGTGAAGCATACGATGCACTCACCGATTCACAGAAAAATCTTGTAGAAAATTATTCAGTTTTAACCGATGCGGAGAATGTTTTTGCAGCCTTGCTTGCAGAAACCGCAAAGGCTGATCACAAAGCTGTTTATGAAGAAACGGGTGCATATATCAGAGCTCTCGGCACGCCTTCTGTCGGTTCAACCGGTGGCGAATGGATGGTAATCGATCTTACCCGTTCAGGCTACGACTGCCCCGAAGGATATTATGAAAACGTTGTTGATTATGTAAATGAAAATATCAATGATAAAGAGCAGCTCCACAGAGCAAAGTCAACAGATAATTCACGAGTTATTCTTGCTCTTACCTCGGCAGGCTATGATGTAACCGACGTTGATGGTCATAATCTTCTTATGGGTCTGACCGATATGACATATCTGAAAAAGCAGGGTATCAACGGTCCTATATGGGCATTGATTGCATTTGACAGCCACGGCTATGAAATTCCCGTTAATGCAGATGCAACCGAGCAAGCTACCCGTGAAAAGATTATTGCTTATATTCTTGAAAAACAGTTTGAAGACGGCGGTTGGGCACTTTCGGGCAAAGTCGCCGACCCCGATATGACGGGTATGGCAATTCAGTCACTTGCTCCGTATTACGAAACAAATACCGAAGTCAAAGCGGCGATTGACAAAGCAATTATCTGCCTTTCTGAAAAACAGTATGATAATGGCGGATTCGGTTCAATCGACGGTATTTGCAGCGAATCCTGCGCGCAGGTTATCGTTGCGTTAACTACGCTCGGCATCAATCCCGAAACTGATCCCCGATTTGCAAAGAACGGTGTTTCCGTTGTTGACGCAATGTGTCTGTTTGCTGTTGAAAGCGGTGGATTTGCACATATTCCCGATGCAGGCATAAACGGTATGGCAACAGAGCAGGCACAGTATGCTCTGGCATCATATTTCCGTTTCCTCGACGGCAAAACATCACTTTATGATATGAGCGATGTTGATATTTACACAAAAGATGAAAAAGCAGCCGATGCAGTTGAAGCAATGATTTCCGCAATCGGTACAGTTTCAGCAGAAAGCAAATCAGCTATCGAAGAAGCAAGAGCTGCTTACGATGCACTTACAGACGAACAGAAAGCTCTCGTTGAAAACTATGATACTCTCACATCTGCCGAAACAGCACTTGCAAAGATTGAAAATGATATCAAGGCTGCAGCCGATGCAGTTGAAGCAATGATTTCCGCAATCGGCACAGTTACCGCAGAAAGCAAATCGGCTATCGAAGAAGCAAGAGCCGCTTATGATGCACTTACCGACGAACAGAAAACGCTTGTTGAAAACTATGATACTCTCACATCTGCCGAAACAGCACTTGCGAAGATTGAAAATGACACCAAGGCTGCGGACGATGTTGAAGCAATGATTTCCGCTATCGGCACAGTTACCGCAGAAAGTAAGGGTGCTATCGAAGAAGCAAGAGCTGCTTATGATGCGCTTACAGACGAACAGAAAGCTCTTGTTGAAAATTATGAAACTCTCACATCA
>JAZUON010000020.1:0-201366 GCA_045604685.1 Acutalibacteraceae bacterium | reverse complement strand
CATTTGACGGTTCTATTGAAAGAAGAGCCATGCAACTCATCCGTCAGCCTGCGGCTGCCACCTTCCCTACTAGGGAAGGCAAAATAAGCCTTCTCTGGAAGAGAAGGGGGACCGCTTGCGGTGGATGAGTTTAGGAGAGGCGTCTTCACGAAGCGAAGACGGAGAGGTTTTAGAGCACATAATGGAGTTTTATAGTTGGAAAATTAGCACATTAATGATATAATTATTAAAAAAATACCAACCTTTCATAAATTTTCGTGTCTATATAAGTGAAAGCAGCTTTCAAGGAGGTCAAAATGAACAGAACAGATGCTGAAAAATGGACAACTGAATATTTAAAGCCTGTATTTGGTTTTGCTTTAAAAAAGTGCAAGAGCATTGAAGATGCAGAAGATTTATCTCAGGAAATTATGGCTAAGGTTTATGTTGCTTTAATAAAGCGAGATGATATTGAAGATGTTTCAAAATTCATCTGGACTATTGCTCATAACAGTCTGAGCAATTATTACCGTGATAATAACCATAGCTTTGCGGGTGTGCCTATTGATGAAGTTGAGAATTGTCTGTATGATGAAACACCAACTGCCGAATCTGCACTTACCCAGCGAGAAGAAATTTCAAAGCTGTATTCTGAAATTGCCTGCCTTTCAAAGTTGCAACGCAGGATAGTAATTATGTATTACTATGAAAACAAAAAGCAGGAGCAGATAGCTAGAGAATTAAATATTCCTGTCGGCACAGTGAAGTGGCATCTGTTTGAAGCTAAAAAAGAACTGAAAAGAGGTATGGAAATTATGAGAGAACCAAGTGAATTAAAGTTTAACCCAAAAAGCTTTGAAATGTGCAGTTTCAGCGGAAAAATCGGCACAAAGGGTGATATATCAAATTTCTTCCGTAGCGCTATATCACAGAACATTGTTTACACCGTAAGAAACGAAGCGAAAACAATAAATGAAATTGCTGATGAATTAGGCGTATCACCAGTGTACGTTGAAAGTGAAGCAGAATATCTTGAAGAATACGGATTTCTATTAAAACAGAAAGATGAATATCTTTGTAACATCCTTATATCAGAACCAACAGAAGAATTAAATCGTTTACACGATGAAATGTATTTGAACGCTGCAAAACTCTTTGCAAATGAATTATATGATGAGCTTGCAAAATCAGGTTTGTTAGATGAGTGTGCCTTAGGCGGTTTCAATGATACTCGCGATAATAACTTTCTTATGTGGGCACTTATACCTTTCATTACTGCTTTTAGCGGTGAAAGCACATTAGATAAAAGTATAACTTTTTCTGATGTTTACACAATGAGACCTGACGGTGGTAAAAATATTTGTTATGCAACGGTTGCAACACCTGACGTAAAGCTGCCAATGTATAATGATGAGATGAAAAAATTCAAAGGTCCGTTTTGGAACGGGCTCACAGATAAAATAACACTTTGGACTATTGACTCTGAATGGTCAGATTGTCGCATTGAAGAAAATTATCAGTTGTCGGTTGTCCGTGATTTAACCTTGCTTAACAATTATCTCAACGATGTAATTCTGAGTGAAGATGATTATGCTTATCTTGCGGAAAAAGGATATATCTCCGTCAGCGGAAAGCCCGATGAAATATTCCGGACTGCATTAAGAATTGTCTATATCAAAGATGCAGAATCTCGTAAAAAGCTTTTGTCTGTCGGTGATAAGATAAAAGAAAAATATAAGGATGATTTTGAAAAACTAAAAGCACCTTATATCAATGTTGTGTTGCAGAATACACCTAAACATTTACAGAAAATGAGGATGTATAGTTTACAGCATATATTTTACAGTGATGTATGGTTTATACTGTATTGCCTTAAAGAACTTATTAATAACGGTAAATTAACTTTGCCGACAGAAAAACAAAAACAAGCATTGACAACAGTGCTGTTTAGGCAATAAGTCTTATTCTCATCACTCGCCGTACGGGCGTTGCTTTTTTGAAAAAAGCGGTCAAAAAACTTCACTTGCTTTATTTAGTTTAATTTGCTATACTCATCTTAACAAACCCATAGGAGAATATTATGGAAATAAATAAATATCTCTTTGCCTATTTCTTAGGTAACGAACCCCATCAGGAAAGAATATGCTTTGCCGTAAGTGAAGACGGATATCACTTCACACCCCTTAACGGCAATAAGCCTGTAATACTTCAGACTAAAGGCAAGCAGTGTGTCCGCGACCCCTATATCTTCAAAGGTCAGGACGAGTATTACTATATTGTCGGCACCGATATGAAGTGTGTCGAGGGTTGGGAGTCTAACCATGCCCTAGTAGTATGGAAAAGTAAAGATCTGATTGATTGGTCCGATGAAAATATTATCGATATGTGCGAACTGGGTGAGGACTTCGCAGACACAACAAGAGCCTGGGCACCCCAAGCAATATGGGATGAAAAAGAAAATGCCTATATGCTTTACTGGGCACACTCAACAAAACGCCATAACGCAGCAGGAATGTATTACGCCCATACCAAGGACTTTCGCACAATAACCGAACCCAAGCCTCTTTACTGCAGATGCTGTCAGACTATTGACGGTGATATCATATATAACGAAGAAGAAAAGCTCTATTATCTCTATTTCAAATATGAGGAAGACCAGACTATTGCCTATGTAACAAGTGAAAATCTTACAGGACCGTATAAAGATGAGCCCATTACAGTGTCACTTGCTTTGTCGGGTGTCGAGGGTAGTGAGATGTATAAAATATGCGGCACAGATAAATGGATAATGATTATGGATGAATACAGCAAAGGAAGATTCTTTATGCAGGAAACCACGGATTTCCATAATTTTATTCCCGTATCTGATTACGATATGGATTTCGGGCCCCGCCACGGCAGTGTAGCGGCAATAACAAGCGAAGAATACGACAGACTGGTAAAGCACTTCGGCTAATAAAGCAGCAAAACCGCCTCTTTTCAGAAGCGGATTTTTCTATAGTATGGAAAGTATGTTGCCTATAGAAAAAGCAGGGTTATCGTAAGTCATATCGTATATCTTTTCGATGTTTTCCTCACTGTATTCTACTTCCTTTGAATAGCTTTTTGCAAGCGTACTGCATTTTTCGTCATCAGGCATTTCTTCGGAAAACTCAGCTTCAAGACACATAAGTTTTATCATTGCAAGACTCACAGCCATAAGGCGTACCTTAGAAAGAATCTCCTCATCGTAGACGCCCTTTAAAAAGTATCTCCATATGAAGTATACAGCAATGTTTTTTAGGTAAGCGTCATATTTGTCAGTTTCAGAATAAAGGTTTTCACTCAAACGGTCGGAAGAAGCAATGAGTTTTCTGAGATATTCTTCCCAGTTTGTATCAATAGGTTCGAGAAGGGTAAAGCTATCAAGAAAGGTTTTGACATCTGCGAAGGTGTCTTTGTCGGATTCCTGAAATATTATAGGAGTTTTTATATAATTATAATTGTCGATCATATGCTGTAATGCAAAAGTGTAATTGATTATGGAATATATTTTGCTTTTTAAAGCCAAATCTTCTCTCTCGAGAGTTGTTATGATCTGGTTTCTTGCAAAGATAAGCATATTATAAAGGTCGGTGCTATAGTCGTCACAGCCCTCGTCTTCGCAAGGAATTTCATAAGTGCTGAATTTTTCCTTGCTCGTTACAATGATCCTCGCCGCCTCCTCACAGCAAAGACCGATGCCGCCCTCTTTCCTGTCGGAATACCATTCGAAATATCGAGGATGGTCACGGCAGATCTGGCAGAGCTTGTCTTCGCCGAGGTTTATTATTATTTCGCAAAGATTGTTTTCGTTCAGAAAGGGGCATCTTTCTCCGCAAAGCCTGAAACAAGGCTCTTCGCCTTCCTCTATGTTATCCCTGAGCTTTTCACCAAAGAAGCCGGGTACGGTTTTATAGTACTCTGCCGTATGAGCGTCGATATCAATTTCCCAGCCTATACAGCAGTTATCACGGCACTTATCGGCGATACACCGAAAACTTTTACAGTAAGTGGGCATTATGGTCTTCATCTTTTTCACCTGCTTTTCATAAAGAACATTTTAACATATATCCTTCTGTTTGAAAAGGCGTTTTAGCTATTTGTTTCACAAACTATATTTTTTTAATTGAAATTTTGTAAATAATATCATTGAAAAAAATTACCTTTTATTATATAATGTTGCCGAAAAAATATATCTGGAGGGTATTTATGAAAAAAATATTCAACCGAAGTCTTTTTGTTTTAATGATATTTGTTGTTTTCTCGGTGACAGTTCTCAGCTGCAGTGCCGCAGGTGTAAAGAATACATCTGTTGATACTATCGGTGCAGTAATGGCTGAGGAAGTTTTCGAGGTGAAGGTTACAGGCGAAGGCATCAATGTTGCAAAAAATAAGACAATGACTCTCAGAGCCGAGGTTACAGGTGTTGCTGTACAGCCGTCAATCACCTGGACATCATCAGATCCTAATGTAGCTACAGTTGACGAAAACGGCGTAGTAAAAGGTGAGAATGTAGGCAGAGCGCTTATCACTGCTACTGCTGAGGTTGCAGGCCAGACTGTAGAAGGTTACTACAGTGTCAATGTTGTAACAAACAAGAACTTCGTAAAAAGCTTTTTAGAGAAGAATCAGATTCTCAGCTATCAGTACAGCTACGTAGACGACTATTACTATACCAACGATAAGGATTGCTGGCAGGATACATTCGGATATGCAAGAATATTCGACCTGGTTGCTCCTTATATAGCTCTTGAATATGACTATACACGAGTTTTCTTCACATATGAAGAAAGAGACTTTATGATCCAGCTCTGGAAGGGTCAGTACGGCTACCTCCTTGTTGGTGCTGAAATCGGTGTTTACACCACCGATGCAGGTACATACACCGGCGAAATCGGCGATGTTAACCATTATAACTGCGCCGATAAGGAAGATTGGCTCAAGATGGAAATGACCTGCTACTGGAAGGAAAACAACCAGGGCTCTTATAAAAAGGCTTTCCACAGAGAATACACCGAATATTGGTGGGCAACCGGCTTCGTTAAGGGTCAGCTTAACAAGTATACAGCTCCCAGAACAGAGCTTAAGATGAAGGCAAGAATCACCTTCAAGTCAGAAGCAATGGCAGACCTCTTTGTTGCAGGTCTCAGAGAATCGGGCTTTGCACGCGCACTTGGCTCAAACCAGCTTGCAGACGATTCATTCTATCAGAAGGGTGCAGATGTTTGGTTCCTTTGGCTCACAAAGAACCACGAATGCTTCCCCGGCTATGAGGGCAAGAACTCCTGATTTCTTTCTTTTGGCAAAACCCGTTTGATTTTTAGGTGTTTCGTCAATTTTGATTAAAAAAGTTCAGACTCATGTCATTATTTATACACTTTTTATGCTGAAAAGTGTTGACAATAAACCACCAATATGTTATTATTAGGTAACAATTGTTGCTCTTGCAATAAAATTTGAAAGGAATGGTTCGAAAATGAAGAAAGTACTTGCAATTGTTCTTGCACTTGTTATGGCTCTTTCAATGAGCGCTATGGCATTTGCAGCAGACGAAGCAGCTGATGTAACAGCTATCCTCGATGATATCGTTGCAGCAGCAGAAGACAGCACAGCAGCTTGGGATACAGTTGAAGGCGCTATCATCAAGGTTATCGATGCTATCGAAGACAAGACCGCTGATCTTGCAGCAGTTGAAGGCGAAGTTATCAACCTTGAAACAGTTCTTGAAGGCGTTCCCGGCGTTGACGGTCTCCTTGACTCACTTAAGTCAACAATTAAGGGCCTCTATGCAGGCGAAGTTGCTACTGTTCCCTCAACAGAGCCTGAAGCTCCCGCTGAAACAGGTTCATCAGTAGCTGGCATCGCAGTTTTCGCAGCAGTTTCAGTTGCAGCTGCAGCAGCATACGTTTGCACAAAGAAGAACTAATTAACGGTTCGTCTCTTATTTAATTGAATTAGCGCAAGAATTTAATTAAATAGCTTAGCGGCATATCTTCGGATATGCCGCTTTTTGTTGTCAATAAAGTCGCTGAAACATGAACGAAAACCGGTACGCTTTCGTTTCTTTGATGTTTTTTCTCCCATTGGCATACCTTTGTACTCCATCGGTCAAAGAAAACATCATCCATCTTCCTTTCTTAACAACAAACTGTTTATTTTGATTTCGTCAACTCTAACAAAAAGCCCTCTTGTTTTTAGTGGAAAATGTTGTCTTTAAAAAGTAAAGTAAAAGTGTTATAATACATATAAGGGTTCTCATATGTTTGGCAGTATGAGAGCTCGTTAAATTCGTAAGGAGAAAACATTATGAACAACACCTTTTTCTGTGCAAGGGAAAACGGCAAGCTGCATCGCCCCAGAACAATTCTGACGGGCTTTGGCTTCATGGCAGCCTCCATTGCATGGGCAATCTATGACCCCTACATCACAAAAATTCTTGAAAAGCTGCTTAACTCCTCTGCTATGGTTACCGCGTGGAGCACAAAGCTCAATGAAATGTTTCCCGTTCTTGCAAAGTTTGCAGAATCTCAGGGTGAGAATGTTGTTACCGAAGCCGGCGGCATCACTCTTGTTCCCCTGTTTATCGGTATTATTATGACCTTTGATAACATCTTCGGCGTTATTTTCCAGCCTACCTTTGGTAAGCTGTCCGACAGATGCCATTCAAGGCTGGGCAAGCGCCGTCCCTTCATTGTTTTCGGCGCTCCCGCATCGGCATTCCTTTTTGCCGTTATTCCTTGGGTTGCCCTCAGCGGCTCCCTTCCCCTCACAATGCTCTTCATCATTCTCTTTGTTTTCTCAATGTCCCTTTGGAGAGCACCCGTTGTTGCGCTTATGCCTGCGCTGACTCCCCCTGCTCTTCGCAGTGAGGGCAATGCAATCATCAACCTTATGGGTGGCATTGGTTCAGCCCTCGGTATGGTTGCAGGCACAATCGTCGGCGTTATTTACACAGCGATTACGGGCACCGAAATCACAACCGCTAATGAGCAGATTGCTTTCCCCTATGTTTTCCTTACGGGCGCAGTTGTAATGGTAATCGGCATGCTTGTTATCCTCTTCTTCGTTAAAGAGCCTTCAAGCAAACTGGAGGCCGTTGCCGAACAGAACAAGGCTGCTGATGCAGCCGCCAGAGCAAAAGCCGAAAAAGAAGCAAAGAAAGCCGCAAAGGCTGCTCAGAAAGCTCAGAAGCTCTCAAAGAGCGAAAGAAAGAGCCTTGTATTCATGCTTGGCGGTCTGTTCTTCCTTTTCTGCGGCACAAATGCAATCACAACATTCTTTGCACTTTTCGCAGCAGAAGTTCTCGGCAAAACAACCTCGGAAGCAACCATTATGACAACACTCTTTGCCGTTTGCTCTGCAGCAGCAGCAATCCCCGCAGGCTACATGGGCAAAAAAATCGGCAGAAAGAAGACAATTCTTATCGGTCTTGTAGTGTTCATGGCAGTATTTGCACTTTATGTTGTAACACAGAGCATGGCTCTCATCTGGGTTGCCCTCGTTCTTGGCGGCTTTGCCAACATGCTTATCACTGTTAACACACTGCCCCTCGTTCTTGAAATCGGCGGCATCGACAAGGTTGGCACATTCACTGGCTATTATTACACCGCAACCTTCTCAGCTCAGATTGCATCGCCCATTATCTACGGCGTTGTTCGTATGCTTTCAGGCACATACCTTTCACTCTTCATTTACAGCCCCGTTATGTTCATCCTCAGCATTCTCTGCATCCTTTTCGTTAAGCACGGCGAAGCAATTCCCGATGCCGTTGCTAAGGCTGCCGCTGAAGAAAACGACTAAACCATCTCCGTCGGGGGTGGGATATGCAAAGCATTCCGCAGCCTTGCATTGAAAATCTCCGACACAAAACATACATCCTTCTATAAAAGCAAAAGGCACCGGTTCCGCGCCGGTGTCTTTTGCTTTTTTCTTTGCCTTGTTGTAATTTTCCGCAATATATGATAATATATTCTAACAAACTGCTCAAGGAGTGATTGAATGTTTGCCCGCATAAACAGCATGGGTCTTTTCGGAATAGACAGCTATATGGTAGGCGTTGAGGTTGATTACGGTCAGGGTCTGCCCAGAATAGATATAGTCGGTCTGCCCGATGCCGCGGTCAGAGAAGCTCAGAACAGAGTTCGCTCCGCCATCAAAAACAGCGGATATTCATTCCCTCAGAGCAGAATCACAATCAACCTCTCCCCTGCGGATATCCGCAAGGAGGGCCCCGTTTATGACCTGCCCATTCTCATTGCAATTCTCAAGGCAGGCAACCAGCTACCCTATAACATTGACGACTGTGCATTTATCGGCGAGCTTTCTCTTGACGGCCTTGTTCGCCATGTCAACGGCGTTCTGCCCATGGTCATCAAGGCAAAAAAAAGCGGAATGAAGCGTGTTTTTGTTCCCTCAGCCAATGCAATGGAAAGCTCCGTTGTTGACGGAATTTCGGTTTATGCCGTTGATAATGTCCGTCAGGTTATTGACCACATAAAGGGCGAAGCGACCCTTTCCCCCGTCAGCTTTAACCCTGCCCTTGAAATGCAGAATCACCTTTCTTTGCCCGATTTTAAGGATGTCATGGGTCAGATGGAAGCAAAATATGCGCTGGAAATTGCCGCCGCAGGCGGACACAATATAATTATGGTAGGCCCTCCCGGGTCAGGCAAAAGCATGCTGGCAAAGCGCCTGCCTTCAATTCTTCCCGACATGACCTTTGAAGAAAGCCTGCAGACCACTGAGCTTTATTCTATCGCAGGCGCGTTGCCCGAAGGAATCTCTCTTATCCGTGAAAGGCCCTTCCGCGCCCCGCACCACACCGTTTCCCCTGCAGGTCTTTCGGGCGGCGGCACAATTCCAAGGCCGGGCGAAATTTCACTTGCCCATAACGGAGTGCTTTTCCTTGACGAGCTGCCCGAATTCTCAAGGGTCGCAATGGAGGTTTTACGCCAGCCTATTGAGGACAGCAAAATCACCATTTCAAGAGCGAGCGCATCCTTCACATATCCCTGCTCAGCTATGGTTGTTTGCGCAATGAATCCCTGCCCCTGCGGATTTTTTGGCCACCCCAAGAGAGAATGCACCTGCCCCGACGGCGCTGCAAAACGCTATCTTTCCAGAATTTCGGGCCCTATGCTGGACAGAATAGACATTCACATTGAAGTACCTCCCGTTGACTTTGAAAAGCTCTCAAGCAAAATACCTTCCGAAAGCTCGGCGGAAATCAAAAAGAGGGTCAATGCGGCAAGGAAAATTCAGCAGGAAAGGCTCAGGGGCTCAGGAATTTCCTGCAATGCCAAAATGGATGCGGCAATGACCCGCGAATTCTGCAGACCCACCGCGGATGCAATGGTCATGCTTGAGCGGATATTTGAAAAGCTGGATTTTTCCGCAAGAGCATATGACAAAATTCTGCGTGTTTCAAGAACGGTTGCCGACCTTGAAAACGCTCAGCACATTGAGGCCTCTCACATTGCTCAGGCAGTGCAGTACAGAAGCCTTGACAGAAAGCTGTGGCGCAGATAATTTTATATTGATAAAGCACAAATAATGGTGTATAATAAATTGATAAATAAAAAAACGGAGAAATTTTATGTTAAAACTCGAAAATGTATCCTTCAAGGTTGAGGTTGACGGCTCACACCTTGAAATTATCGATAATGTCAGCCTTGAAGTGCCCGATGGCGAATTTGTTGTTATCACGGGCCCCAACGGCGGCGGCAAATCCACCCTTGCACGCCTTATTATGGGCATTGAAAAGCCCACGGGCGGCAGGATTTTCTATAATGATGTTGATATAACCGACCTTTCCGTAACGGAAAGAGCAAAGCTGGGCATAGGCTATGCCTTCCAGCAGCCTCCCCGATTCAAGGGGCTTACGGTGCGCAGGCTTCTTTCCCTTGCAGCAGGCAGCGAGCTGCCCGTTGACGAGTGCTGCGGCTACCTGACAAGCGTCGGCCTTTGCTCAAAGGATTATCTTAACCGCGAAATGGATTATTCCCTTTCGGGCGGCGAGGCAAAACGAATTGAAATTGCAACCCTTATGGCGCGCAAGCTGGGCCTTGCAATTTTTGACGAGCCCGAGGCAGGCATTGACCTGTGGAGCTTCTCCATGCTTGTTGAATCCTTCAAGGCAATGAGCAAAGGCAGCCACAAGAGCGTTATCATCATCTCACATCAGGAAAGAATTATGCAGCTTGCAGATAAAATGATTGTTATCGCTGACGGTAAAGTCAGAGACACGGGCACAAAAGACGAGATTTTCCCCCGTCTTATGGGCGAATTCAGCGAAAACTGCGGCTTCAGAGGCAAGGAGGGTTAAACAATGGACAGAATAGACAGTCAGCTTCTTGAATCCATTGCGGACCTTCATGAGGTCCCTTCAGGCGCTTACAATATCAGGCGCAACGGCGAGGGCTATGCAAGGCAGTCCACAGCCAACATTGAAATTGTTACCAAAACGGACAAGCCCGGCATTGACATTATCGTTGCTCCCGGCACAAAGAATGAAAGCGTTCATATTCCCGTTATCATTACGGAAACGGGTGTTGATGATCTTGTTTACAATGATTTTTATATCGGCGAGGATGCGGATGTGCTTATCGTTGCAGGCTGCGGAATCCACAACAGCGGCGACGAAAAGTCCCAGCATGACGGTATTCACACCTTCCACATCGGCAAAAATGCCCGAATCAAATATGTTGAAAAGCATTACGGCGAGGGCGACGGCAAGGGCGAGCGAATTCTTAACCCCGTGACCTATGTTGAGCAGGAGGAAGGCTCCGTTTGCGAAATGGAAATGGTGCAGATAAAGGGCGTTGACTCCAGCGTGCGCGATACAAAAGCTCACCTTGCGGCAGGCGCAAAGCTCATCGTAACCGAGCGCCTTCTCACCCACGGCAGCCAGTATGTGCGCTCCGATATGGATGTTTATCTTGACGGCGAGGAAGCATCCGCTCAGATTATTTCACGCTCCGTGGCCAAGGATGATTCAAAGCAGATTTTCCACCCCAACGCCATAGGCAATGCCAAGTGCAGGGCTCATGTGCAGTGCGATTCAATTATTATGGACGAGGCAACCGTCAGCTCAATCCCTGCAATTACGGCAAATTCAGCCGATGCGCAGATTGTTCACGAGGCGGCTATCGGCAGAATCAATAACGACCAGCTTATTAAACTCATGACCTTCGGCATGAACGAGGAAGAGGCAGAGGAAGTTATTATTCAGGGCTTCCTTAAATAAAAAATTAACGGAGATACCGTTTGTGGTATCTCCGTTTTTTTCATTGCATTCTTCTCCAATGGAACAGATATTGCTGGGCGATTCCTCTTGCGCCGTTTGTGCATTCGGGCAAGCCGTCGGGATACATTTCCGCCATAATGCGCTTCACCCACACATCAACGGGGAATGCATCAACCTTACCGAAGCCGTAGAGCAGGGCACATTGGGCAACCTTTTCGCCTACGCCCTTGATTTTAATCAGCTCATCTCTACCCTCATCAAGGCTTGCGGAATAAATCTTATCAAAATCAATCTCTCCGCCTGCAACCTTCTGCGCCGCATCAACAATATACTTCGCTCTGAAGCCTGCCCTGATAGGCGCAATGCCCTCAATGCCTGCCTCAACTATTTTTTGGGGCGCAGGGAAGGAATAGTCATCGCCGCCCAAGTGCTCACCAAGCAAGCGGCAAAGGCGGTCAATAATGCCCTTTATTCGGGGAATATTGTTGTTGGCGGAAATTATAAAGGAGCAGATTGCCTCCCAAGGCTCCTGCCTCAGCAGACGAATTCCGCTGCACTCCTCAACAGCCCTCTTAAGATGCTCATCCTGCGAAAATCTTTCGCAAAGTGCTCCGTAATCTCGGTCAAGGTCAAAATAGGGCTTCCATATTTTTTCAAAATCCTGCTCTGTTGTGCCGATAAAAGCGATTTTATCCCCCTCCTGCCTGACAGTCAGCGGACGGGAAAAAGCAACTCCGCGCCACTCGTTTTCCCCCGTCTGCACCCAACGGAATGCCTGACCGCAATCAAGGGTGCGGGCTAAATCAAAGCAGGATTTTTTGATTTTTATTTCATTTTCTGCGGTTAAGATTTCAGTTTTCATTATATTCTCCAATTTGTAATATCAAAATAAAAAACGGAAAAAACTTGACATAAAAAAAGCGACTTTTTCTGACATTTTGTAAAGTTTGTACAACCTTTGGTATATTCCTTTTTAGAAATATAAAGTTATCCACGCCCGAAAGCCTATAAAATCAAGGCTTTTTCACGGGAGTTATACACCTTTTCCACATAGTTATCCACATTTTCACCCGAAAAGCGAAGTATACTTATTGTATATTTATCTTTGCCGTAAGGGTGGAATAAATGGACATTCCCTTGCCAAAAATAACACAGAAGCAACTGTGAAAGGGGAATTTTTTTGATAAAAGGTGTTAACAGACAGGTGGTTGAAATTTCGCAGACCCAATGCGAATATTTTGAAAAGGTTCTGTTTTTTATAAAACCCGAATACTCCGCCGTCAGCGAGGGCGACCTGAGAGAAAGGGCCTCAATAATCGCTCAGAGCGCAGGGATGCCCCCTGCCGCAAGGCTGAGAAAAAGCAGAATCCGCATGGCCCTGAGCATGAGCGCCGCCGCCTGCGCAGGGGCGGTAGTCAGCGGAACAATTTTTCTGCTCACTTCATTCTTTTGAGCTTTTGCAGAAATCTTTCATAACACATTCGCCGCATTTCGGCCTGCCCGAAATGCAGGTATCCCTTCCGTGAAGCACACAGCGGTGGCAAAAATCGTTGCTCTCATCAGGGGGAAGAAGCTCGCGCAGCCTCATTTCAACCTTGAAAGGGTCTTTTGTTGAAACAAGCCCAAGCAGGTTGGAAATTCTGATAAGATGAGTATCCGCAACAACGGCAGGCTTGCCGTAAACATCGCCCATAATCAGGTTTGCGGTTTTTCTTCCAACGCCGGGCAGGCTTGTTAAATCCTCAATATTATCGGGAACCCTGCCGCCGAAATCGGCAAGCATTTTTTGGCACATCCCGATTATATCCTTGGCCTTTGCCCTGAAAAAACCGCAGGAATGGATGATATCCTCCACATCCTTAACATCTGCGGCGGCAAAATCCTCCATAGTTTTATATTTCTCAAACAAATGCGGTGTTACAAGGTTAACCCTTGCATCTGTGCATTGCGCCGAAAGTCGGGTTGCAATAATCAGTTGCAGGGGATTTTCCGCATTCAGCGAACAGATTGAATGAGGATATTTTTTCTTAAGCGCATTTACCGCCATCAAAGCTCTCTCTTTTTCCGTCAATTTTCACACCTCGCATTTGTTCTATCTGTGATAATTATATTATAATCGGCGGCAAAATTAAAGATATATTTTAAATTTACTGTGAATTTTTAATGCAGGTAAATAAAAACTGTTGATTTTAACCTTATTTTATGATAGGATTAATTATAAATATTTTATAAAATAGGGGGATTACTATATGAAAAACAAATTCACGGCAAGGCTTTGCATACTTATGTGTCTTGTTCTTGCAATTTCGTGCTTCACCGCCTGTAAGGTAAAGCCCGATAGCACCGCCTCAACAACCCTTGCAGGCGATGATTCGTGGCAATCCGACTCGGGCTACAACAAGGTTGTTATCAGCCAGGCTGAGCTTGTTGACCTTGTTCAGGATGCACTCGGCAATGAAATGCCCGATAATTTCAACGGCGACCTTAACACTCTCACTCCCGAACAGCTTGAAAAGGTTGAAAATCACGCCAAGGATGAGGGCCTCACCGTTGAGAAGGACGATAACGGCGACACAGTTATCAAAAAGGAAGAAATTCCCGTAACAGAGGCTCCCAAGGAAGAGGTTGAAGACCTTTTCAACAAGCTCTCAATCAAAGACCCCAGCAACCTTTCTGACAAAGAATATGAGGAGCTTTCAAAGGCCGCAGGCGACGAAGGCATGATTGTTCAGACAAAGCCCGACGGCGAGGTTGTTATTGTTAAACCCGTTACAACAACGAAAATCATCACTCAGGCTCCCAAGGAGACATCAACCAAAAAGGCTCCCGCCCAGAAAACAACCAAGGGCACAACATCTGTTTACAAGCCCCCTCAGCATCAGACTGCTGCACCCATGGGCACATCAGCCGAAATTGTTGTTTCCACCCTTTCAGATGGCTGGATTACAAACTTCGGCAGCGGCAAGCACACAGTGCTTGTTGATAATGCAATCACATCCGACGGCGGCACTGTTGCAACAGGCGTAACCACAGACGACTCCATAGGTAATGGTGTTGTTGTTAAGTATAACGAAAAGGGCAAGCAGCAGTGGTCAGACACCATTGCAGGCAACAACCTTGTTACATTTGATGGCATTACCGTTCTTAAGGACGGCAGCATAATCGTTGTTGGCAGCACCCTTGCAACCGACCTTACCACTCCCGATAATTATGTTTGCGATACAACAGTTGAAGGCGTTGTTGTAAAATACAACAAAAACGGTGAAAGACAGTGGCTCAAAATCATCGGCGGCAGCGGCAGTGATATTATCTATGCCGTTGAAGCAACTCCTGACGGCGGCTTTGTTATAGGCGGTAAATCAACATCAAAGGACGGCCATTTCTCAGATCTCGGTGATAAGACCACAAAGGCTTTCGTTATGAAGTTTGACAAGGACTGCAATAATATTCAGTGGAAGAACTGCCTTGCGGGCACAATCCATTGCGCTGTGAAGGGCATTGCCGTTAACCCCTCAGGCGAGATTTTCGCAACAATGGAAAACAACAATACTAACGGCGATTTTGCTCAGTTCAATCTCCCCGGCACAAGAAGAATGGCCGTTGTTGCAAAGTTCAGCACAACCGGTAAGATGGCTTGGGCAAAGCCTCTTTACGAAAGCGGTCTTACAAATATGCACGGCATTACTTACACGGATGACGGAGGCTGCATTGTTGCTGGCCAGTATTCCATTGCTGCCAAGGAAGGCAACATCTACAGCTTCAAGAAGATTTACAACGGCGGCACCGGCGGAACATATGACGGCATCATCGTTAAGTTCAAGGCTGACGGCTCAACCGCATGGATTACTCCCCTTATTGGCTTTGAAAGCGATTATATAACCGATATCACCAGAATTTCCAACGGCTATGCAGTTTGCGGTTACTCAGCTTCAACCAACCGCGATTTCCAGGGCCTCGGCAAGGGTGATTATGATGCATTTATCTACACTCTGGATAAATACGGCAAAACGGAAAAGCTCCACACCTTCGGCGGTTCTTCACCCGACCTTGCAAGAACAATCTGCGCAAGCGGTGACATGCTTTATGTCGGCGGCTCAACCAATTCAACAGACGGCGCGTTTGAAGGCCTCACCCCTGCAGCTACTGCAGACGATGCGGCAGGCATCATGCGCTGCTACAAGCTCTCATAAAAAACTTAAAAGGCTGCCTCACAAATGTGAGGCAGCCTTTTTTCAACCCATAAAAGAATAAAATGCAACCGTTACAACGCCCAGCACCATAACCGCGCAAAGCAGAATCGCAACAATCCTGACAAATAAATTGTGACCCTTCATTTCCGGCCTCCCATTCAAGTTAAATCCTTTAATATAATAACCTTTTCGTGCTTTGTTGTCAATGACCGCGGCTTAAAATCGCCGTTGACTAATTTTTCCGCATTTGCTATACTGTTATATAATATAATAAGAGGGTGATATTTTGAGCGCATTTTCATTGGGACTTAATAAAATTCTATCGCTGATATTCGCAGTTCTGCTGATTCCTTTCTCAGCGCTGACCTACGGAATTGACCTTATATCCGTTTCAGAAAGAACAGACTGCGAAAAAACAAACGTTGTCGGCATCGGCGCATATTTTCGCTCGCAGGGCATGGCAAGCGACGGCGAAACCCTTTATTTTTCTTCAAAAACAACTCTTATCCGAACCGAAAGCGACGCGAAAACACTCATTAATGCAAATTATTCCGCCATCCCCGATGAGCTTAAGGAGCTTGGCATAAAGCACATTGGCGGTTTAAGCTATTATAACGGCTTCATTTATGCAGGTCTTGAGGACAGCAAGGTCTGGGATTACCCCATAATCGGCATTTTTGATGCTGAAAGCCTTGAGCTTGTTGATTACTATATTATGGACAGCGAAAAAATAACAAGAGGCCTGCCCTGGGTATGCATTAACAGCGAAAACGGCTACCTTTACTGCACAGACCACTCAAAAAATCCAACAAAACTGCTGGTTTTTGACACAGCCCATGAAATGCAGCTTGTTAAAGAGGTTTCTCTTGAAAGTTCACCCTATGCAATTCAGGGCGCAGAGTTTTTCGGCGGAACCCTTTACGCCGCAACAAATGACGATACTCAGGCAATCTATAAAATTAATCCCGATTCGGGCAAGGTTGAAAAATACCTTGACCGTAATCTGACATCTGGCAGCGAGGGCGAGGGAATGACATTTATGACAAAAGACGGCAAACCCGTTTTGGTTGCTATGGATATGGGTCCCCTTTTCATAAACGCCTTCGTCCGTGAATATTCTTTTAAATAAAAAGAATTGACAGGAGAAATGAAGATGAAAAACAAAATTATACCTGTTGCCGTTGCAGCGGTTGCAGTTGCGCTGATTTGCATTGTTGCCGTTCTCGGCATTAAAGGCAGCAGCAAGCCTGATGTTGAGCCTGTGCAGGGCACTCAGCATTCAGAAACCGCGGAGAACACCACCTTCCCCGTTTATGAGGAAACCCGATTTCACCTGCCTGAAACAACAGAGCCCCCCGTTTCAAAAGCAGAAGAAAGCACAACACAAAAAGCGGATGCAACCGAAGAAACAACAAAACCTGCGCAGTCAACAACCCTTGCAGAAAAGCTGACTCAGGTTGCCACAACCGTTGTAAACACCGCGTTCAAAGATGTTTTCACCCTGCCCAAGGCGCCGCAGTATGTGCCGCCCGACACAGACCTTGACTTTGCAAGCATTAACCTTGCTTCCTATAAATATGACCCTGACGGCAATTTTTACTACACGGACGACAAGGATTGCTGGCAGAAAAACTTTGGCTTCAACGAGGTTTATGACAGCTTTGCGCCGATTACCATGATGTATTACGACACCGTGCGCACCACCTTTGAATACGGCGGCAAGGAGTGGCTTATTCAGATATGGAAGGGTCAGTACGGAATGGCGTTTGTCGGCGGCGAGGTCGGCATTTACACAAGGAACATCGGCAGCATAGGCACCCACTTTGTATGCGCCGATAAAGAGGATTGGCTCTATATGGAAACCGCATTTATGTGGGACGAATACGAAACGGGCGAATACAGAGCCGTTTTCAACCGCGACTATGAAAAATATTGGTGGGCAACGGGCTTTGTTGTTGGCTTCCCCAACGGCAGCCTTCGCAAAACCCTGACTGAATTCCGCCTGATTACTCATATCACATTCAAGGACACGGAAATGGCAGAGGCCTTCTGCGAAGCCTTTGAAGAAAACGGCTTCACGAGAGTTTCAAAGCTGAACAACAACTCCCCCGACACCTTTGTTCAGGTCGGTCCCGATGTTGCCTTCGTCTGGCAGAATATAAATCAGAAATAGACGCAAAAAGACCTCCGAAAAATCGGAGGTCTTAATTATTTTGTCAGATAACTCTTACTCTGATTGCGCCTTCAACGTTTGCATCGAAGGGCTTATCGGTATCAATAACGGTGTAACCCATATCCTTTTTGTTTGCGGTGAAGATTGAGGTTACGCTTGCACCTGCTGCCTTTGCAGCAGCCTCAGCCTTTGCGGCAAATTCATCGGCATTTTCCTTATGGATAAAGCAGGTACGGGTTGCAAACTCCTCTGCAAGCAGAGTGTTGGGCAGGTTAACGGAATTCTTGATTTCACCCTTAAGGAGATATGCAGCAACCTCATCCGCTGCCATCATTGCGCAGTTTTCCTCGCTTTCGGGAGTTGATGCGCCAAGGTGAGGAATGGCTGTTACGCCCTCTGCGCCAAGCTGCTCATCGGTTGGGAAATCGGTTACATATGCGCCTGCCTTACCGCTTGCAAGGGCATCAATAATATCTTTTGATGCAACAAGCTCGCCGCGGGCAAAGTTGAGGATTCTTACGCCGTCCTTCATCTTTGCAAGGCTATCTGCATTTATCATTCCTCTTGTGCTGTCATTGAGAGGAGCGTGGAGGGTGATATAATCGCTGTTTGCAAAAATTTCGTCAAGCTCAACCAGCTTTATGTCTGTTTTGCCTGCTGCGAAGGGGTCATAAGCGATAATATCCATGCCGAGAGCCTTTGCGCTTTCCGCAACAAGCGCGCCGATTGCTCCGAGGCCTACGATACCGAGGGTTTTGCCGAGGATTTCGGGGCCTGCAAAATTGCTCTTGCCCTTTTCAACCAGCTTGCCTACATTCTCGCCCTCGCCCTTAAGGGTTTTGCACCAATCAAGTGATGCTGCAACCTTTCTTGAAGCGAGGAAAAGGGAGCAGATAACAAGCTCCTTAACCGCGTTTGCATTTGCGCCGGGAGTGTTGAAAACAACAACGCCCTTGTCGCTGCATGCAGGAATGGGGATATTGTTAACACCTGCGCCTGCTCTTGCAATTGCAACTGTCTTTTCGCTAAGCTCCATTTCATGCATTGAAGCGGAGCGCACAAGAATTGCATCGGGGTTTTCAACTGCATCGCTGCAGGTAAATTTTGCGCTGTCAAGGCGGTCAAGACCGTTTTTTGAAATCTTATTTAATGTTAAAATGTTGAACATTTCAAAAATCCCCCTATCAGTTGTTCTTCTCGAAATCTTTCATGAATTCAACCAGCTTTTCAACGCCTTCAATGGGCATTGCATTGTAGATTGAAGCTCTCATTCCGCCAACGGAGCGGTGACCCTTAAGGTTAACAAACCCTGCCGCAGTTGCATCCTTAACAAATTTTGCATTAAGCTCATCGCTTTCTGTAACAAAGGTAACGTTCATCATTGAACGGTCGCTCTTCTTAACGGGGTTGTGGAACATGTTGCTGCCGTCAATGAAATCATAGAGGATTGAGCATTTCTTTTCGTTGTGGAGCTTCATTGCCTCGAGGCCACCAAGGTTCTTAATCCATTCAAGCACCAGCTTGCACATATAAATGGAGTAGCAAGGGGGTGTGTTATACATTGAATCGTTATCAGCAAGGGTCTTGTAATCAAGCATTGTGGGAGTGTAGTCCCTTGCATTGCCCAAAAGGTCCTCGCGGACAATAACGATAGTCAGACCTGCAGGGCCCACATTCTTCTGCGCGCCGCCGTAGATAACGCCGTATTTGGAAACATCCATAGGCTCCGAAAGGAAGCAGGATGAAACGTCCGCAACAAGGGGAACATTGCCTGTATCGGGCAGCTCTGCATAGCGTGTGCCGTAGATTGTGTTGTTCTGGCAGATGTAGAAATAGTCTGCATCAGGAGTGAAATCAGCCTTGTTAAGCTCGGGGATACAGGAGAAATTCTGCTCCTTTGATGAGCCCACAACCTTGATTTCGCCGTATTTTGTGGCTTCCTTATAAGCCTTGGTTGAGAACTGACCCGAAAGAACATAATCAGCCTTGCCGCTGCCGTTAAGGAAGTTCAGAGGGATAGCTGCAAACTGAGTTGATGCGCCGCCCTGGCAGAAGATAACCTTGTAGTTATCGGGGATTGCCATAACCTCTTTGAAAAGGTCACGGGCGCCGAAGATAATCTCTTCGTAAACCTTTGAACGGTGGCTCATTTCAAGCACGGACTGACCGCTGCCCTTATAATCAAGCATTTCCGCAGCCGCTCTGTTGAGCACGCTTTCGGGAAGCATTGAGGGGCCTGCTGAGAAATTATAAACTCTTGCCATTTATTATCATCCTTCCAAAAGAATTTTTGCAATATTATATTATTCTGCCTCTGCGCTGATTGCTATTCCCAGGTCATCAAGCTGAACGCCGTCAACAGTTGCGGGGCATTCCGTCATGGGCTCGCTTGCATTCTGAACCTTAGGATAGGCAATAACATCTCTGAGGGATTCGCTGCCAAGCATCTGCATAACAAGTCTGTCAAGGCCGATGCCCATGCCGCCGTGGGGCGGTGCGCCGTATTTGAAAGCGTCAAGCAGGTAGCCGAATTTATTGTGTGCCTCCTCATCGGAAAGACCGAGAAGGGAGAAGATTCTTGCCTGAAGGTCGGGGTTGGTAATTCTGATTGAACCCGAGCAAAGCTCAACGCCGTTGAGAACAAGGTCATATGCCTTTGCCCTGACTGCGCCCTTATCGCTCTCAAGGTAATCAAGGCACTCATCCATAGGCGAAGTGAACGGATGATGCATTGCAACAAACTGCTGAGCTTCCTCATCCCAATCAAAGAAGGGGAATTCCGTAATCCAAAGAAGATTATACTGCTTTTCGGGAATAATATCCAGCTTTTTGGCAACTGCCTGACGGAGCGCGCCAAGCACTGAAAGCACGGTTGAATTCTTGCCGTCGCCGATAATAAGAACAACGTCGCCTGCCTTTGCATCAGCCTTTGCAAGCACGGCGTTCATTTCGTCCTCGGTCAGGAACTTTGCAAATGAGGATGCCATTGTGCCGTCCTCGTTCATTCTTACCCATGCAAGACCCTTTGCACCGATGCCTCTTACCATTTCGGTGAGCTTGTCAATTTCTTTTCTTGTGAGAGTTGAAACAGCACCCTTTGCGGTGATACCTCTTACGCTGCCGCCTGCCTCAAGTGCACCTGTGAACACGCCGAAGCCGCAACCCTTAACGGTTTCGCTAAGGTCATAGATTTCCATGCCGTAGCGGGTATCGGGCTTATCGCTGCCGTAGCGCTCCATAGCCTCTTTGTAAGTGAGTCTGGGCAGAGGAAGCTGAATGTCAACGCCGAGAGCCTCCTTGAACACCCTTGCCATGTAACCCTCGCCGATTGCAAGCACATCCTCCATATCAACGAAGGACATTTCAAGGTCAATCTGAGTGAACTCGGGCTGACGGTCTGCACGAAGGTCCTCGTCACGGAAACAACGGGCAATCTGCATATATCTGTCAAAGCCTGCAACCATTGAAAGCTGCTTATAAAGCTGGGGTGACTGGGGCAGAGCGTAGAACTTGCCCTTGTGGATACGGCTGGGAACAAGATAGTCTCTTGCGCCCTCGGGGGTTGATTTGATAAGAATGGGAGTTTCGATTTCGATGAAGCCGTTTTCATCAAAATAGTCCCTTGTAATTTTGGTAATCTTGTGGCGGAGAAGAATGTTCCTCTGCAGGTCGGGTCTGCGAAGGTCAAGGTAGCGGTACTTAAGCCTTGTAAGCTCTGCAGTCTGGCAATCCTCAATGATTTCAAAGGGAGGTGTTTCGCTCTTTGCGAGGATTCTCAGGTCGGTAACCTCAATTTCAATTTCGCCTGTGGGGATTTCGGTATTCTTCGCAGAGCGTTCTCTTACAACGCCCTGAGCCATGAGCACATATTCACTTCTTGCAGATGCTGCTTTCTCAAAAACATCCTTTGCTGTTGACTCATCAAATGCAAGCTGAACAATGCCTTCTCTGTCGCGCAAGTCAATGAAGATAAGTGCGCCCAGATCTCTCTGGCGCTGAACCCAGCCTGCAACAGTTACGGTTTTGCCTGCATCGGAAAGGCGCAGGTCGCCGCAATAATTTGTTCTTTTAAGTCCTGTCATAAAGTCCATTTTATATCATCCTTCAGTTAAATATTCAAAAGTGCCGAAAGGTCAACGCCCTCAAGTCCGCCGAGGCTTTCGCCAAGTGCCGATGTTTCCTGACGGAGAAGGAATTCCATAAAGTTTTCGCCAAGGCCGGCAAGCTCCGTTTCCGTTGCTTCACCGCTGTCCATATTCTTTATTTTAGCCTTGCCCGATGCAATTTCGTCATCACCAAGCACCATTGTGTACTTTGCGCCGATTTTATCGGCAAATTTCATCTGCGCCTTAAGCGAACGGCCAACAACATCGGTCTGCGCGCTGATTCCGCCTGCTCTCAGGTCGGCAACGATTGCAGCTGCCTCATAGGATGCATTTTCACCCATGGGGGCAATGTAAATATCGCAGCCCGAGGGCTTGGGAAGCTCGATTCCCTGAGCCTCAAGAAGCATAAGCAATCTGCCCGTGCCGAGACCGAAGCCGAGGGAAGGAACGTGAGGGCCGCCAAGCTCTTCAATAAGCCCGTCATAGCGTCCGCCGCCGCAAACGGTGCCCTGAGCGCCGATATCCGTTGAAACGAACTCAAAAACGGTTCTTGTATAATAGTCAAGTCCTCTTACTATTCGGGGATTGACACTGTATTCAATATTCATTTTGTCAAGATACTTCTTAACGCTTTCAAAATGCTTTGAGCAATCCTCGCAGATGTAGTCAATTATTGCAGGAGCGCCCTCTGCAATCTCCTTGCACACGGGACTTTTGCAATCCAGAATTCTCATGGGGTTTTTCTCAAGCCTGCCGAGGCAGGTGGGGCAAAGCTCATCCTTCCTTGCCTCAAAATATTCCTTGAGGGCTGCATGATAATTCTTGCGGCATTCGGGGCAACCGATTGAATTAAGCTGCAGCTCGATTCCCTCAACGCCGAGGAATGCAAAAATTTCATTGGCAAGTGAAATTACCTCTGCATCAGCCGCGGGATGGGCCGCGCCGAGCATTTCAACGCCGAACTGCTGGAACTCTCTCCATCTGCCCGCCTGAGGCTTTTCATAGCGGTAGCAGTTAAGAACATAGCAGAGCTTCTGGGGCAAAGCCTCGTTGAAAAGGCCGTGTTCAAGGAAGGCTCTTGCCGCGCCTGCCGTGCCTTCAGGGCGCAGGGTTATTGAACGGCCGCCCTTATCGTCAAAGGTATACATTTCCTTCTGAACAACATCGGTTGTTTCACCAACGCCGCGCTGAAAAAGCTCGGTATGCTCAAAAACGGGAGTTCTGATTTCCCTGAATCCGAATTTTGCGGCAATATCAAGCAGAGTCTGCTCAATAAACTGATTTTTATACACCACATCGGGCAGAATATCCTGAGTGCCCTTGATAGCTTTTGTTACAAGTGCCATAATTTATCTTCCTATCTCAAAAAACTGATAGGGTCGTCTTTGATAAGACGACCCCTGAAAATCTGCAATTCTGCCAAAAGGAGCGTCCTGCAAAAATGCTTACGCGTTATCCGACCTGACGATTTCACGCCAATCAAGGTCGCCTCTGGCAAGAGAATGTATAAGTGCCTCAGCCGTTGCAATATTTGTTGCAACAGGAACATTATGAACGTCGCAGAGCCTGAGCAGAGTTGCCTCGTTAGGCTCATGAGGCTTCGCAGTAAGCGGATCGCGGAAAATTAACAGAAGGTCAATCTCATTGCAGGCAATTCTTGATGCAATCTGCTCATCGCCGCCCTGAGAGCCGCTTAAAAATCGGGTTATATCAAGGCCCGTAGCCTCGGCAACCATTTTTCCCGTTGTGCCGGTAGCGAATATATTATGTCGACTGAGAACGCCGCAATAGGCTATACAGAACTGAATCATAAGTTCTTTTTTGGCATCGTGGGCAAGTATGGCTATATTCATCCGTTAATCCTCCTTATATTTTTATACACTTTTAAACCGAATTTACTATAATAATAACAAATATGATTTAATATGACAAGACCCAAATTAAATTTTTTTATTATTATTCTTCAGCAGGGGCCTCTGTATCCTCGCTGTCAGCCTCTGCAGGCTCGGCGGATTCCGCAGGCTCGCCCTCATTTTTAACCGCAACGGCAGTTATAAGCCTTTCGCCCTCGGTCACCTTCATAACGCGAACACCCTTTGAAGGCCTTGCGCAAAGCCTGATTGTTTCCATTGCGATTCTGATGATGATGCCGTCCGATGAAATAAGCATCAGGTCATCTGCAGGGTCAACAACCTCTATTGCTGCAACATCGCCGTATTTTGCAACATGGTAGTTGGTAAGTCCCGAGCCGCCTCTGTTCTGGATTCGGTAATCTTCAATTTCGCTCAGGCGTCCGTAGCCGGTTTCGCTGACGGTGAGCACCTTCATGCCTTCCCTGAGGATATCCATGCCGATTACACAGTCGCCTTCCCTGAGCCTGAGGGCGCGAACGCCTCTTGCGGTTCGTCCGATAACCCTTGCATCGTCCTCGCGGAATGCAATCGCCATGCCCTTTCTGGTGGCAACAATCAGGTTATCGCCGCCCTCGGTGAGCTTAACCCATACAAGCTCGTCGTCATCATCAAGATTGATTGCAATAACGCCGTTTCTGCGGACATTTTTATAAGCATCAAGCTCGGTGCGCTTGATAATACCGTTTCTTGTGAGCATGCAGAGATAATAGTTATCCTCGCCGAACTCGGGAACTCTTATCATTGCGGAAACTCTCTCGCCTTCCTCAACGGGCAGCAGGTTGACTATATTCATGCCCTTGCTCTGGCGTGAGCCTTCAGGAATTTCATAGCCCTTGAGCCTGTAGGTTTTGCCCTTTGTTGTGAAGAACATAATATAATCGTGGGTTGAGCAGGTGAACATTGTTTTAACAATATCCTCATCGCGGCGGGTAAGACCCTTAACGCCTCTGCCGCCTCTGTTCTGCTGCTTGTATTCATCCATGGGAATGCGCTTGATATATCCCATATCGGTAAGGGTGAACACGCAGGTTTCCTCGGGGATAAGGTCCTCAATATCAACTTCGCCGGAAACATTGACAATTTCCGTTCTTCTGTCGTCGGCAAATCTGTCGCGGATATTGAGAGCCTCAGTTTTAACTATATCAAGAACTCTTGCCTCATTTGCAAGAATATCGTTGAAATCTGCAATTTTTTCTTTCAATTCGTCAAGCTCGTTTGTAATCTTAAGAATTTCAAGGCCTGCCAACTGACCCAAACGGAATGCAACAATAGCCGCAGCCTGAGGGTCATCAAAGCCGAATTTTTCCATAAGGGCAACCTTGGCCTCTGCCTGACCGCCCTTACAGGCTCTGATTGTTGCAATAATATCGTCAACAATGTCAATCGCCTTTGCAAGACCTTCAAGGATATGAGCTCTGTCCATAGCCTTTTTAAGGTCATATCTTGTTCTGCGAACGATAACCTCTTCCTGGAACTTGATGTAGTGACCGAGAATTTCCTTAAGCGAAAGCTGCTTGGGCTCGCCGTTAACAAGGGCAATCATAATTGCGCCGAAGGTGTCCTGAAGCTGGGTGTAGGAGAAAAGCTGATTGAGAACAACCTGAGGATTGGCGTCCCTTTTAAGGTCAATTGAAATCAGCATGCCCTTCTTTGACGAATAGTCGTTAACATCGGCAATACCCTCAACCCTCTTATCCTTAACAAGATTTGCAATGCTTTCAATAAGCCTTGCCTTGTTGACCATATAAGGAATTTCGGTTACCTGAATTTCAAATCTGCCGTTTTTCTTTTCAACAATTTCGGTTTTTGCGCGCAGGGTGATTTTTCCCCTGCCCGTTGCATAGGCAGACCTTATGCCTGCTCTGCCCATGATAAGACCCTTTGTGGGGAAGTCGGGGCCCTTGATATACTCCATAAGACCGTCAAGGTCAATATCGGGGTTATCAATCATTGCGCACATGCCGTCAATAACCTCGCCAAGGTTATGGGGAGGAATATTGGTTGCCATACCAACAGCGATACCAACCGAGCCGTTAACAAGCAGGTTGGGGAATCTTGAAGGAAGAACGGTGGGCTCCTTAAGACGGTCATCGTAGTTGGTAGTAAAATCAACGGTATCCTTATCGATATCCGTAAGCATTCTGAGCGCCATTTTGCTCATTCTGGACTCTGTGTAACGGTAAGCAGCAGGGGGGTCACCGTCAACGGAGCCGAAGTTACCGTGGCCGTCAACAAGAATATATCTCATTGAGAAGGTCTGGGCAAGGCGCACCATTGCATCGTAAACCGATGCGTCGCCGTGGGGGTGATATCTACCGAGAACGGAACCGACGGTATCGGCGCACTTTCTGTAAGCCTTATCGGGGGTAAGGCCGTTTTCATGCATTGTGTAAAGAATTCTTCTGTGAACGGGTTTAAGTCCGTCTCTTACATCGGGAAGAGCACGGGAGGTAATAACCGACATAGAGTAGTCAAGGAAAGCCTGACGTACTTCTTTGTTAAGGTCAACATTTATAATTTTTTGGGTATCTCTTGCGTCGCCGAAACTCATTTTCAATCAGTCCTTTCCTTAAATATCAAGATTTGCAACAAATTTTGCATTTGTTTCAATAAATTCGCGGCGGGGCTCAACCTTATCACCCATAAGGATGGAGAAGGTTTCGTCAGCCTCCATGGCATCTGCAAGGGTTACGCGGAGCATAACTCTTGTTGCAGGGTCCATAGTTGTTTCCCAAAGCTGCTCGGGGTCCATTTCACCGAGACCTTTGTATCGCTGAATATCGCAGCTTCCGCCAAGCTCGGCAATTTTTTCATCTCTCTCCTGATCGGAGAATGCATATGCAAACTTCTTGCCCTTGCTGACCTTATAAAGAGGAGGCTGCGCAAGGTAAATATGTCCCTCTTCAATAAGGGGGCGCATATAGCGGAAGAAGAAGGTGAGAAGAAGGGTTCTGATATGGGCGCCGTCAACGTCGGCATCGGCCATAATAACAACCTTTTCGTAGCGTATTTTGCTGATATCAAACTCGTCACCTATGCCTGTGCCCAAAGCGGTAACAACGGGCTGCAGCTTATCGTTGCCGATAACTCTGTCAAGCCTTGCCTTCTCAACGTTGAGCATTTTACCCCAGAGAGGGAGGATTGCCTGATAGGTTCTGTCTCTGCCTTCCTTTGCAGAGCCGCCCGCAGAGTCACCCTCTACGATGTAAATTTCGGTGCCTTCAGCCTGCTTTTCGGTGCAGTCTGCCAGCTTGCCGGGGAGGGAGTTGCTTTCAAGGCCGGATTTTCTTCTGGCCTGCTCACGGGCCTTTCTTGCGGCTTCTCTTGCCCTTGCGGCGTCAAGCGCCTTGGAGAAGATTGCCTTAGCAACTGCGGGATTTTCTTCAAAATATGTCATCAGCTTATCATAAACAAGCGCGTTTACGAGAGACTGAATATCCGTGTTTCCGAGCTTACCTTTGGTCTGGCCCTCAAACTGCGCTTCGGTCAGCTTAACGGAAACGATAGCTGTAAGACCTTCTCTTACATCGTCACCGCTGAGCTTTTTATCGCCGTCCTTGAGGATTTTATATTTTTTGCCGTAATCGTTAAATACTCTTGTGAGGGCGTTCTTGAAGCCTGTTTCGTGAGTACCGCCGTCTACAGTGCGGACATTATTGGCAAAGGAAAGAATCAGCTCGTTGTAGCTGTCGTTATAGAAAAGAGAGACCTCCGCATATCTGTCGCCCTTTGCTCCTGAGAAATGAACGGGCTTTTCGTGCAGAGGAGTAAGACCTCTTACGCCTGTAAGATACTCTGCAAAAGACGAAAGACCGCCCTCATAGCAATAAACCCTTTCAACAATGTTTTCAGGGTCTCTGCTGTCCTTAAGGCTGATTGAAAGGCCTGCATTGAGGAATGCGGATTCTCTGAGCCTTCTTTCAAGAGTTTCAAAATCGTAAACAGTTGTTTCCTGAAAAATCTTTGCATCGGGCTTAAAGCGGATGAATGTTCCCGTTTCTTCGGTGTCTCCTACGATTTCAAGGTTGGTTTCGATATTACCGCCGTTAACAAAGCGCTGGCGATGAATGTGGCCTGCCTGAGAAACCTCAACCTCAAACCACTCGGAAAGGGCGTTAACAACCGATGAACCAACGCCGTGGAGACCGCCCGATACTTTGTATCCGCCGCCGCCGAACTTGCCGCCCGCATGGAGAACGGTAAGAACAACGGTAACAGAGGGCAGACCCATTTTTTCGTTAATGCCTACAGGGATGCCTCGTCCGTTATCGCGAACAGAGATTACATCACCGGGCTCAATTTCAACCTCAATGTGGGTGCAGTAGCCTGCAAGCGCCTCGTCAATGGAGTTATCAACGATTTCATAAACAAGGTGGTGCAGACCTCTGGGGCCCGTTGAACCTATATACATGCCGGGCCTTTTGCGAACAGCTTCAAGGCCTTCAAGCACCTGAATCTGGCTCGCATCATATTCCTCGGTAACGACGGTGTTCATCTCCTCGGAATCCGCTTCAAAAGCAACTACTTCTTCTTCGGGAGTTGCCTGAACATCCATTTCGTTGTTGTTTTCAATGCTCACTTTGAGTGCCCTCCAATCACATTCCAAGGCGGTTTACTACGCCTTTTTTGCTTTTATCCTTGCCGGGCTTATACTTAGGCGGATTTGCCAGGCGCATTATTGCGCTCTTGCCCGACTTTGAGCCGAGATACTTGTTGATATTAACAACAATATCCTTCATATCGTCGCTCATATATTCAATGCAGTTGTCAACCAGACCGGGCTCGCCGTACATTGTGCCGAGGATTGTTACGGCAACAAGGCTCTGGGTTTCGTTTGTGCCGTCCTCATAAATATCGTTAAGCAGGTTGAACAGCTTTTTCATCTTCTGAGGGTTGTTTTCCCTGATTGTTTCAAGAACAACGGGTGCGCCGTGATTGATGAAGAAATCCTCTGCAAGGAACTGGCCGTATCTGTCGCAATTTGCCTTGTATTCCTCACGAAGCTCGGGATAAACGGTTGTGAATCTGTTTGCAAGGGTGTTAGGGTCATATGAAACAGCGCCGCTCTTTACCGCTGCTTTTGACACGGGAGGAGGAAGCTTTGTTTTGGTGGGCTTTACGGTTTTCGTGCCGAAGGTTTCAACAAGAATTTCCGAAAACTCGTTAACGATATACTTAACGCCCTTGGGGTCGCATCTTTCCTCATCAAGCAGAGAGGTTGTGAGCTTTGAATAATCACTTTCAGCAATTTCTCCGTCCTTCTGTGCACCGAAAAGAGAAATTCTGTCATTGAAATGCTCAATCTTAAGGGCTTTATTCTCGCCTTTGTAGCGGATGATGATTCTTCCCGATTCCGCAACGGCAGGCAGAGCGCCTTTTTCAACCCCGTCGGGGATAACGGCGGTGAAGCCGCATTCGTTCAATGTTTCGCCGAGACCGCCTGTGATGTCCGCAAGAGCAGAATAAAAATCAGCCATAATATACTCCTTTATATTATCTATAATTATAATTATAGTTTAGTATAACATATATATAAAGAAAAATAATTCTTTTTCAGAATAATAATCTTTTTATATCATAAATATTTATTATAATAAAACATAATATTCGTTCATTTTGCATAACCTTTGGTTGTTGACTATTTTTCTGCGATGTGTTAATATTATTTGAATATATAATGGGTAAAAGTGTGTTAAGGAGATATATATTATGAAGAAAGTCCTTGTTCTTTTCGGAGGCGTTTCAAGCGAGCACGATGTTTCGCTTAATTCCGCCTGCTCCGTTATTAAAAACATTCCCTCGGATAAATATGATGTTGTAAAAATGGGCATCACAAAGCAGGGCGAAAGCTATGTTTACTGCGGCGATGCAGATATGCTGCCCGGCGGAAAGTGGCTTGAAGATAAAGAAAATCTCGTGCCTGCGGTTATTTCAACAAGCCGCGCCCATCACGGAATTATCCGCCTTGCAGACGGTGCGGAAATTGAAAGAATTGACGTTGTTTTCCCCGTGCTTCACGGCAAAAACGGCGAGGACGGCACAATGCAGGGTCTGCTTGAAATTGCAGGTCTCCCCTATGTCGGCTGCAACACCGCCGCAAGCGCAATCTGCATGGATAAGGCATACACCAACGCTATGGCGGATTACCACGGCATTCCCCAGGCAAAATGGGTTGCCTTTGAAAAATACAGCTATGATAAATCAATGCTTGCAGAAGCTGCAGAAAAGCTGGGCTTCCCCATTTTCGTTAAGCCCGCAAATGCAGGCTCATCCGTAGGCGTAGGCAAGGCAAGGAACATTGACGAGCTTGCATCCGCCTGCGAAAATGCCTTTGAGCACGATGAAAAAATCGTTCTTGAAGAAGGCATTGACGGCGTTGAGGTTGAGGTTGCCGTTATGGGCAACGAAAGCCCCGTTGCATCGGTTGTTGGCGAGGTTGTTCCCTGCAACGATTTCTATGATTACGAAGCAAAATACCTTGCAAACGAAAGCGAGCTTCATATTCCCGCAAGGCTTCCCGAGGATAAGCTCCGCGCCGTTCAGGAGGCAGCGGTTAATGCATACAAGGCCCTCGGCTGCTCAGGCTTCACAAGAGTTGATTTCTTTGTTCGCCGCAGCGACGGTGAAATAATGCTCAACGAGCCCAACACAATCCCCGGCTTCACATCAATCAGCATGTATCCCAAGCTGTTTGCCGCTTCGGGCATCCCCTACTCAGAGCTGCTTGATAAGCTCCTTCAGCTTGCGATGGAAAAATAATATCAGTGAAAAGTGAATATTTAAGAGGCTGCGCCGCTCAATATATTCGGGTACGGGCAGAGCCCGTCCGAAACTCTTCTCTTTTCATTCTTCACTTACCATAAGGATAAACTATGAAAAACGCTATTATAACAATAAAAGACCGTCACATTCAGGACGGCGAGGAATTAACCGCAGAGCTTACAACATCGGGCAGCTTTGAGCTGACGGAAAAAGGCTGCACCGTTATTTACAGAGAAACAGACGAAGAAATGACGGATTGCATAACACGCCTTGATGTTACGGGCTCGCAGACAGTAACAATGACCCGCAAGGGCAAATACAACACGGAAATGATAATTGAAAAGGACCGCCGCCACACCTGCTTTTATTCAACACCCTTCGGCGAGCTGATAATGGGCATATACGCAAGCTCCGTTATCAACGAAATGGGCGAAAACGGCGGCATTCTCAGCTTTTCATACACAATTGATTTCAACAATTCACCTGCATCGGAAAACGAACTTATCATCACCGTTGCAGAAAAAATACAGGAGGAATAAAAAATGTCACTTTTAGTTAAGCAGGCCGTTATGGAAATCCGCACAGCGATTATTGAGGCCGCAGGCAGAGCTGTTGCAGACGGCGAATTCCCCGAAGCTCCTCTCAGCGATTTCATAATTGAAGTTCCTGCAAACAAGGATAACGGCGATTATTCGTCAAACGCTGCTATGGCATGGGCAAGAGACCTCAAAAGCGCGCCCAGAAAGATTGCTCAGGCAATTGCTGACAGACTTTTCCTTGAAGATACTTTCTTTGACAGATGCGAGATTGCAGGCCCCGGCTTCATGAATTTCTATCTTAAGGACAGCTTCAACGCCTGCATCATTCAGGATATTCTTGAAAAGGGCGCCGATTACGGACGCTCCGATTTCGGTAAGGGCAAAAAAATAAATGTTGAATTTGTTTCCGCCAACCCCACAGGCCCCATGCATATGGGTAACGCCAGGGGCGGTGCGCTGGGCGACTGCCTTGCAGCGGTTATGGACTTTGCAGGCTACGATGTAAGCCGTGAATTCTATGTTAACGATGCAGGCAACCAGATTGATAAATTTGCGCTTTCCCTTGACATCAGATATCAGCAGCTTTTCAAGGGCGAGGATGCTGTTGAGCTGCCCGAGGACAGCTACCACGGCGAGGATATTATCGTCAGAGCAAAGGAATTTGCCGATATCCACGGCGATAAGTATATGAGCGCAAGCGAAGCGGAGCGCAGGCAGGCACTTGTTGACTATGCCCTGCCCAAAAACATTGCCGCAATGAAGGAAAACCTCACAAAATACCGCATTGAGTATGACACATGGTTCCTTGAAAGCACTCTTCACAACGGCGGTGAGCTTGCCGAAACTCTTGAGATTATGAAGAGCAAGGGTCTTACATATGAAAAAGACGGCGCTCTCTGGTACAAGAACAAGGAAGTTCTCGGCGCAAGGCTTGCAAGAGAGGGCAAAACCCCCGAGGAAATTGAGCGCCTTGAGCTTAAGGATGAGGTTCTTATCAGAACAAACGGCAACCCCACATATTTTGCCGCTGATATTGCATATCACCGCAACAAGCTGGAAAAGAGAGGCTTTGACAAGGCTATCGATATCTGGGGCGCAGACCACCACGGCCACGTTGCCCGTATGAAGGGTGCGCTTGACGCCATCGGCTGCAACGGCGACGACCTTGACGTTATTCTTATGCAGCTTGTACGCCTTACCCGTGACGGCGAGGTTGTTCGTATGAGCAAGCGTTCAGGCAAGGCTATCACCCTTGTTGACCTGCTTGAGGAAATTCCCATTGACGCGGTACGCTTCCTCTTCAACATGAGAGAGCCCGGCTCGCAGATGGAATTTGACCTTGACCTTGCGGTTGAGCAAAGCTCACAGAACCCCGTTTACTACTGCCAGTATGCCCATGCAAGAATCTGCAGCATAATCAAAAAGCTGGCGGAAGAGGGCAAGCAGGCAAGGGAATGCACAATCCCCGAGCTTATTCTTCTCAACGCTCCCGAGGAAAAGGCTCTCATCAAGCATCTTGCTTCGCTGACGGATGAAATCATAAGCTCCGCAAAGAACTACGACCCTGCAAAAATCACACGCTATGCCGTTGACCTTGCAACCCTGTTCCACAAGTTCTATAACGCCTGCCGCGTTAACTGCGAGGATGAGGCTCTCATGCAGGCAAGGCTCAATCTTTGCATTTGTGTTAAGAACGTTCTTTGCAATATCCTTACGATGTTCAGCATCACCGTTCCCGAAAGTATGTAATATTAATTGAATTTATATAACTTTAGAAAAGCCCCTTGACATTACCGTCAGGGGGCTATAAAATAGATAATTGTTAACCGATTAACAATTAACCGATTAATAATTTGTCGAAAGGAGTCGGTTATGGAAAACTTATATCACAATACCGTAAGCAGGCTTTGCAAAGTTTCGCTGCTGCACCGCTACCGCATTTCCGTTGCGCTGACAGGGCTGAAAATATACCGCGGTCAGCCGCAGATTCTTGAATATCTGCTTGAACACGGCGACTGCTCTCAAAGGGAGCTTGCGGATGAGCTGGGAGTTTCCCCCGCATCAATCGCAACAAGCCTCAAAAGAATGAGCAAGGCGGGATTTATTGAAAGAACTCCCGACGAATCTGACCGCCGCATTAACCGCCTGCGCATCACCCCTCAGGGCAAGGATGCCTTTTTAGCGGGCAAAAAGGAATGCGATAAGGTTGACGAAGCAATGTTTTCCGGCTTCAGCGATGATGAGCTTTCCGCTTTTTCCGATATGCTTTCCCGCATTGCCGAAAATCTTTCCCGCGGCGAAATAAGCGAAAAGGATGCAATTAAGTTTATTAAAAATGCAGATAACACAAGAAACGGAGATGATGAAAATGATTAAAGCTCTGATTAAGCAAACAAAGGGCTATCGTCTGCTCTCCCTGCTTTCGCCTCTGCTGATTCTTATTGAGGTATACATGGAAGTTCAGATTCCCTTTGTTATGGCGGATATGGTCAACAACGGCATTCTGGGCGATGCAGGAATAGAATATATCGTCACTGAGGGCCTTAAGATGGTTGCAATGGCAATCCTCTCGCTGCTCAGCGGTGCAGGCGCAGCAAGATTTGCGGCGCAGGCAGGCATGGGCTTCGGCGCAAATCTCAGAAACGCTGTTTTTGAAAAAATTCAGGATTTCTCGTTTGCAAATATTGACCGATTCAGCACACCCTCTCTCATAACCCGAATGACAACCGATATCAACACCATTCAGATGGGCTACACAATGGTTATCCGCATCGTTGTCCGCTCTCCCCTTATGTTCACAATGGCTTTCCGCTATGCATATGCAATCAATGCAAGGCTTGCAACTGTTTTCATCGTTGCGGCGCCGTTGCTGTTTGCGCTTCTTATATTTATATTTATCTGCGCAATGCCCAGATTCAAACGCCTGATGAAAAAATACGACAAACTTAACGCTTCCATTCAGGAAACCCTCATAGGCTCAAGAGTTGTTAAGGCATTTGTAAGAGCAAAGCACGAAAAAGAAAAATTCAAAATCTCCAACGATGAACTGCGCGATGCATCAATTGCGGCGGAAAAACTGGTTATTCTTTCCGGCCCCTTTATGCAGATGACGGTTTACGGCTGCACAATCGCAATTCTCTGGTTTGGCAGTCAGCTTGTAATCAACGGCTCAATGGAGCTTGCATCCCTTACCGCATTCATCACTTACATCAACAACATAATGATGTCACTGATGATGATTTCAATGATATTCGTTATGGCAACAATGTCACGCACCTCTCTTAACCGTGTTTTTGAAGTTATCAGGGAAGTGCCCGAAATCAACGACAGCAAGGCAGACCCCTCCCTCACCGTTGCCGATGGCAGCATCGATATGGAAAATGTCTGCTTCAAATACAAGAAAAACGGCAAAAAGAATGTTATAGACAACATTAATCTTCACATTAAATCAGGCGAAACCGTCGGCATAATCGGAGGAACGGGCTCGGCAAAAACCACCCTTGTGCAGATGATTCCCCGCCTTTATGATGTAACCGAAGGCGTTGTTAAGGTGGGCGGCAGACCCGTTGCGGACTACACGCTGAAAAACCTGCGCGACAGCGTTGCAATGGTGCTTCAGGTAAACCTGCTTTTCAGCGGCACCATTGAAGAAAATCTTCGCTGGGGCAATGCGGATGCAACCGCGGAGGAAATTGAACACGCCTGCAAAATCGCTCAGGCTCATGATTTTATCACCTCATTCCCCGACGGCTATCAAACCAATCTCGGTCAGGGCGGCGTTAACCTTTCGGGCGGCCAGAAACAAAGGCTCTGCATCGCAAGAGCCCTGCTTAAATCCCCCAAAGTGCTTATTCTTGATGACAGCACAAGCGCAGTTGACACCGCAACAGACGCCAGAATCCGCGAAGGCTTCAGGGCTAACCACGGCGATATAACAACCCTTATTGTTGCCCAGCGCATAAGCTCCGTTCAGCATGCGGATAAAATCATCGTTCTTGATGACGGAAAAATTAATGCCATAGGCACTCATGAGGAGCTTCTCGGCACAAACGAAATTTACACAGAGGTTTATAATTCACAGCAGGAAGGAGCTGAGGAATAATGGCACCGAAAACGAATCCCCCCAAGGGCGGACACAACCCCCAAAAGCCCGCAAACACCAAACGAACATTCACAAGGCTCCTCAGTTACCTCGGCAGGTCAAAGCATCTGCTTTTCCTCGTCTTTATTTTTGTTGCCTTCAGCGCCCTTGCAGGCATAATCGGAACATCCTTTGTTGAGAAAATCACCGATGAAATCCTGATGCCCCTTATCGGCACTCAGGCAACGGCTGAAGCCCTTGCGCCTTTGGTAAAAATCCTTATTTCTCTTGGCATTATCTATGCTTTCGGCGCATTTTCATCCTATGCATATTCGCGAATCATGCTTCAGGTTGCTCAAAAAACTCTCAACATTATCCGTTCTGACCTTTTCAACCACATGATGGATTTGCCCATCAGCTTTTTTGACACCCATACCCACGGCGAGCTTATGAGCCGCTACACTAACGACGCCGATGTTCTGCGCGAATGCATCAGCCAGAGCTTTGTGCAGCTTGTTTCGTCGGTAGTAACGGTTGTGGGCACATTTGCAATGATGATTTACTTCAGCCCCCTGCTGACTCTTTTTGTTATTGCAATGCTGATTTCCGCATTTTTCATTATCAAGGTTCTGGGCAAGCAGAGCGCAAAATATTTCAGAGCGCAGCAGCAATGTGTAGGCGAGGTTAACGGATATATTGAAGAATATATCGAAGGACTTAAGGTTGTTAAGGTGTTCTGCCACGAAGACTCCGCCAAGAGCAACTTTTCCGCCATTAACGATAAGCTGCGCCACGCCGCAACAAATGCACACACCTATGCAAGCATCCTTATGCCTATTATGGGCAACATTTCATATATCACCTATGCCGCAACGGCAACCCTCGGCTCACTTATTATTATGGCCGTGCCCGAAAGCTCTTTCTTCAGCCTTACGGTAGGCTCGCTTTTCACCTTCCTGCTTTACACAAGGCAGTTTTTTCAGCCCATAACCCAGATTTCTCAGCAGTTCAACAGCATTATTGCCGCCCTTGCAGGTGCAGAGCGCATTTTTGAAATTATAGACACTCCCATTGAAGAGGACAGCGGCTATGTTACCCTCGTAAATGCGAAGAAAAACGAAAACGGCGAAATCGTTGAGTGCAACGAAAGAACGGGCATGTGGGCATGGAAGCATCCCCACAGCGACGGCACCCTGACCTACACCGAATGGAAGGGCGACGTCCGCTTCCACGATGTAACCTTCAGCTACGACGGCAAAAAGACCGTTCTCAAAAATGTTTCGCTTTATGCCCGTCCGGGCGAAAAAATCGCTTTCGTAGGCTCAACGGGTGCAGGCAAAACCACCATTACGAACCTTATAAACCGTTTCTACGATGTTGATGAAGGAAAGATAACCTATGACGGCATCAATGTTAAAAAGATTAAAAAGGCGGCTTTAAGGCGCTCTATGGCCATGGTTTTGCAGGATACTCACCTTTTCACAGGCACGGTAAGAGATAACATTGCCTACGGAAAACTGGATGCAACAGATGAAGAAATCATTGCCGCCGCAAAGCTGGCAAATGCCCATTCATTTATCACCCGCCTGCCCGACGGCTATAACACAATGATTACGGGCGACGGCGCAAATCTTTCTCAGGGTCAGCGCCAGCTTCTTTCAATAGCCCGCGCCGCAGTTGCAGACCCGCCCGTGCTTATCCTTGACGAGGCAACAAGCTCCATTGACACAAGAACAGAGCGCCTGATTGAAAAAGGCATGGATAAGCTCATGGAGGGCAGAACGGTTTTCGTTATTGCTCACAGACTTTCAACCGTCCGCAATTCAAACGCCATTATGGTGCTTGAGCAGGGCGAAATCATTGAGCGCGGCGACCACGACGACCTTATTGAGCAAAAAGGCAAATATTATCAGCTTTACACCGGTCAGTTTGAGCTTGACTAAAAGTGAAGGGACTGTTTCACAGAAAATGCGAAACAGTCCCGTTTTTTTACTCTTTCTCTATTATCTTGTAGCCGCCGGCAGTCAGGAAATAATAGAGGTCATCAAGTATCTGGTAGTCATATTTGATAACATCCTTATCCTTTTCGCTTGTGTTATCTCTTTCCGCAACGAGTTTTCTGTATTCAACCAATCCGTCAAAGGTTGTCAGGTTTCCGTGGCGGCGGGTCAGATAATTTCTGCCGTTGGTGAATTTGGTCTTGCCGTTTTTATCGGTTTCGGTTTCAGTTATGATAGTTTCCTTATCCGCAGGAACAAAGCCCTTGGAAATAAGATATGAATTCCAGCGATAATGCTCAAGAACGGCCATATTCCACCTTCTTGACTTTTTGAAATCAATACCGTAATCAATTATTTTTCTGCCGCAGACTGCCTTTTGGCCGCTGTATTCCGGCATATCGTCCTTGGCATAAACGGCAAAATATTGCTCCTCCGTAACCGCAGGCTTGTTGTTGGCATTAACCTCGCAGTAGTCAAATCCCATAAGGTTGAGCTTTGCTCTTATACTGAGCGCCGCATAAATGTTGGATTCCCGCATTATGCGGTGCATTGTTCCGTGCCACGCCCTGAAGGATTCCCTTTTTTTCTCCTCAATAAATTCCTTTGTGGGAACAAAATTTTCGCTTTTCTTCTGACTTATGGCATATTCCAGATCATAGTCCTCATTTCTCATAATGGCGATTTTCTGGATTTTGTCGGAAAGAATTTTATCAATGTTATAAACAATCTCGCTTTCGTCACCTATGAAGAGGCAGCCTTCCTTTTCAAGGGCGGCCTGCTCCTTGGTGCGCTTATGCGCCCTGACAAAAATAACAAGATTCTGACCCCATTCGCGGCGCTTTGCGACCAGCTTTTGCGCCATATCAATATTTTCAAGGTCATTTCCGAAGCTGATAAGAACAAAGTTTGCATCCTTCTCCCTGACACATTTCCGAAGCATCTCATACAGCTTTCCGTCGTTGATATCAAGATGATGAAAATGCTCCTCCGCAGGCAGTGAAGGCAGGGGCAAATAGTCCCCCTCTTTGTATTTTTTATTTTCGTTCCGGTATTCGTTGCGATATCTGTAATAGTTATGGTTCAGGTTTTTGTTGTTGCAGGCAACCTCTTTGTCAAAAATATGATATCTGACTTTTTTAAGCTCCGGGCCGTTTTCGCCCTCGGTCAGAAACTGATTGTTTGCAACGGAGGTCAGAAAAATCTGGCGGCCAACCTTGCCGAAGCAAATCATAAAGAAGTTGATGTTGACATCCTTCCTTACGAGGGAGGTTTCATAGTCAATCTGCTTTTCATCCATGAAAAGAGCAAGAGGATAGCGCTCAATAAAATCCGAGCCCACCTTTTTATATTTGTTGATGAAGGTTATGCAGCCGCAGCCGTCAGACTCAATATCCTCATAAATGGCCTCATATTTAAGGTCGCCGAAAACAAACACTCTGACCGTGGAAAAAATTCTTTCCTTTTCCTCGGCGCTTTGCGCATCTATTATTTCAATAATGCTTCGGCAGATGCGCATATTGCGCTCGTCATTTTCCGTGTTGATGATAACGATGTTTTCAGGTGCCTTGCCGTTCTTTTTCACACGCTCATACAGCTTGCGGCGCAGCACCGCAACGGGCCTTCTGTTAAAAATCTCCTTGACGGCATCGTCATCTGAAATTTCCGCAAGGTAGGAAATTTCATTCAGGTAGTAGCTTTCACGCTCCTCCTCGGAAATTTTATCGATAATAACCTTGTTGCGCTCCTTATCGCTTTTGTAAATATCAACGCTTCGGGGATTGCTGCCGAAAATAAATATTCTGTCCTTGGGGCAGTTTACGGTTTTCATTTCACGGGAGATTTCCCACAGCCGCTGATTTGCAAAGGAAACCGTAACCAACCCGACATTAAGCGCCGCAAGAACAAAGCCGAAATAAACCGTTATGCAGTAAAAAGCATCCTTATCCATCAGCGCTTCTATGCTTGAAAAATCATATTTAAGAACAACAAGCTCAATTATTTTTGAAATTCCGCTGAAAAATGCCTTGGCAAGATTCTGACCTGCATACATATGACCTATGCAGTAAAGCGGAATTGTTGTTAAATAAATAACTGCAAAACGGCCCTTTTTGAAGCTCCTGAGATAGGCTATGCGCTCCCGACGTCCTTTGAAAATAATTTTCGAAAGGCCTCTTGCCGTCTCAATGCACATTAGCAAAAAGCAAGCGGCCGTAACAACTTTTATTAAAATATCACTCATGGAAATTATGCACTCCCGAACCGATTTCGGTTTTTTCTCCGTTCAGAATAACCGTTGCGGTTGCTCCCTCGGGCACGGTAAATTCATAGGTTGTTTTGCCGTTTTCTGTTTTCCACTCAGACTTCACAAGGCCTCTCCTGCTTTCAATGGAGGCCTTAACATAGGTGAGCCTGCCGTCAGTAACGGGGGCAAAAACAATATGCTCAAAGGCGGGCTTGCTTTCGTCAATCTTAATGCCTGCCGCATCGCCGTAAAGCCAATCGGCAACGCTTCCGTAGGCATAGTGGTTAAATGAATTCATTGAGGTGTCCCACATTGTGCCATCCTCGCGCATGCTGTCCCAATGCTCCCAGATGGTTGTTGCACCCATTTTAACCGAGAAGAGCCATGAGGGATATTCCTCGCGCAGCAGCAGACTATAGGCAGTTTCGGCGTGGCCGTTGTCGCTGAGGGCGTGGAGCAGGTAGGGAGTACCCACGAAGCCCGTTTTCAGGTGGCCGCACTCCGTAACAAGCTCATTGAGCTGCTTTGCGGTTTCAGCCGCATTATCCGTAATTCCGAAATGAAGAGCAAGCACTGCTGCTGTCTGTGTTTCAAATTCGGGCAGAATTCTGCCATCCTTCATAAATTCGCGCCTGAATGCCTTGATTGAATTTTCTCTTTTAGCAAGAACCTCTGCATTATCCTCGCCGCAGAGAGCCATGACCTTTGCAAGGATTTCAGTTGAATAAATGTAATAAGCCGTTGCAATAAGACTCTTTTCCGTGCCCTTGGAGCAATCCTCAGGGCTGCTGCCGTCAAGGTTAAGCCAATCGCCGAAATGCCAGCTGTTATTCCATATTCCGTCGTGACTGTGGTCCTCAATAAACTCAATGTATTTTTTCATTGAGTTAAGAGAATCCTTGAGAATATCCGTGTTTGCATAGGTGAGATATATCTGCCAGGGACATATTGTTGCGGCATCCGCCCATGCAGCGGAGCAGTTATCGTCAAGCTCAAAAACATTGGGAATTATATGAGGAATTGATCCCCAATCCGTCTGGTCGGCACGTAAATCCGCAAGCCACTTTGTGAAGAAGCGTTCAACATCGTAGTTATAGGATGCGGTTTTCACAAACACCTGTGCATCACCCGTCCAGCCAAGGCGCTCGTCACGCTGAGGGCAATCCGTAGGTATATCAAGGAAGTTGCTCTTCTGACCCCAGATAATGTTTGAGAAGAGCTTGTTTATCCTCTCATCGGAGCACTCAAAATAGCCCGTCCTCTTCATGTCGGAGTGAACAACAATTGCGGTGAAATTTTCCTTTTTCACCTCGTCGCTCCAATTTTCAAGCTTAATGTAACGGAAGCCATAGAAATTATACTCAGCCTTGTGGATATGCTCCTTGCCGTCGCAGAGAAAAATTGCCTGAGCCCTTGCTCCGCGCAGGTTGCCGGTGTAGAAGTTGCCCTCTGCATCAAGCACCTCTGCATGGCTGATAACAGCTCTTTCACCCTTGTTACCCTTAATCTTAAACTCAACATAACCTGTCATATTCTGACCGAAGTCAATAACCGTTTCACCCTTGGGGGTAATAATAATTTCCTTTGGCTCAAGGCGCTCCTGCTCCGTAACCTTCTCGCCCTGACGGTCAAGGAGAATGCCTCTGTCCTTTTCAAATACCTGAGCCTTTGCGGGGAAAATATCAACATAAGCAGGGTCATAAATGTAGCCGTTGTAAACAGTTGAATAGATATTTTTTCCGTTTTCGCACTGGCAATCGCCGCCGCTGGTGATGATTCTTGTTTCGCCATCCTCATACTGAATCGTGAGGGCAAAGATTGCCGCAGTTTCAAGATGACCGATGTGAAGGTCGATGTAGTGCTTCCAGAAATAATGGCTGGCCTTCCAGCCGGGAGCAACCCCGATTGAAAGGGTGTTTTTTTCTTTGATTAACGATGTTACATCATATGTATCAACCTGAAGGCGTTTTTTGTAGCTTGTCCAGCCGGGGGCAAGAATAAAATCGCCCACGCGCTCACCGTTTATTTTTGCAACATATACGCCCAGCGCCGTAACCTCAAGCTGCGCGCTCACGATTTCCTTTTCAACGCTGAAGCACTTTGAAAAAACAATTTCGCGGTCTGCCACAACCTTGGGGCTTTTAATCCACTGTGCATTGAGAATATTTTTCATAAAAATCCCTCCTTGGGTATTATAGCTTCATTTTATAACACACCGCAGCAAAAATCAACAATAAAAATTTATATTTACCGTCTTGATTGACCGCCCGATAGCTGATAGAATATATGTCAGAAAGGACTTGATAAAATGAAAAAGGCTTTAAGCATATTTTTAGTTGTTGCCGTTTTGTTTTCTTTTGCATCCTGCAAGGGCAAGGAAGTTGAAAGCGAAACTACAACCTACGCCGTGCCCGTTATTGACGAAAGCACATATTCAAAGGATTTCAAGGATGAAAGCGGCAGGGTTGTTTTTACGGTTGATGTTACCGTGCCGCAGATAACCGACAAATGCGACCCGAAGGTTGCGGATTATATAAACGGTGTTGCTCTTGATATTTTCAACGATGCCTGCGAATTCGCTCAAAGCAATCTTGAATATGCAAGCAAGAATTCCACCCCCTGGTCAAAAACCGTTACCTTTGAAACAACCCTGCTTGATAATCACTATGCCTGCTTTCTGGTCAGCGAGGTTTTCAGCGTTAACGGTGACACTCCCACATTGAGCACAATCTGCTTTGATATCCGCAAGGGCATCCCCTGCACACTGTGGGATTTTGCAGTTAACCCCGACGACCCTCAAAGCTGCTTTGACTTTTTCCTGAATGATATGCTCGCACCCATGCTTCCCATCAGATTTCACAACCCGAGTTACTTAACCGACAATGTGTATGAAAGGCTTGACGAAATTGTTATGCCGTCAAATTTTTACCTGACAGAAAAAGGAATGGGCTTCTATTTAGACAAGAGCCATGTTGACGAAAACCTTCAGGGCAACTTCAGAATCACCTTCACATGGCAGGAGCTTGCAGGCAATTTTGCAATTCCCGAACAATAATCTGAATAACAAAAACCCCTCAGCTCATTTGAGCCGAGGGGTTTCTTTTATAAGTTTTTATTAACTATCTTTAATCAAGACTTATACAAGCTCGATGATGCACATCTCAGCAGCGTCGCCTCTACGGGGACCTGTCTTGATAATGCGGCAATAACCGCCGTTAACTTCCTTATACTTGGGGGCAATCTCATCAAAGAGCTTCTTAACTACGTCTTCCTTTGTAACGTAAGCAAGAACCTTGCGCTTTGAGTGAAGAGAGTCGTCCTTAGCAATGGTGATCATCTTTTCAGCCATTGCACGAACTTCCTGAGCCCTTGTAACGGTGGTCTCTATTCTGCCGTTTTCCAAAAGATAGGTAACAAGGCCTCTGAGCATCGACTTGCGATGATCGCTTGTGCGGCCAAGCTTTCTGGTACCGGGCATAAGTTCACACTCCTTTAGTCCTCATCCCTGCGGAGATCAAAGCCAAGTGAATTGAGCTTTGCAACAACCTCATCAAGGGATTTTCTGCCGAGGTTACGAACTTTCATCATGTCTTCCTCGGTTCTGTTAATCAAATCTTCAACCGTATTAATCTGCGCTCTCTTCAAGCAGTTAAACGAACGTACAGAGAGGTCAAGTTCCTCAATGGTCATCTCCAGGACTTTTTCTTTGCCGCTGTCGCTCTTAACGACCATAACCTCTGTATCATATGCCTCACCTGAGAGGTCACCGAAGAGGTTGAGGTGCTCGTTGAGGATCTTGGCGCCGAGAGAAACGGCTTCCATAGCATTGATGGTTCCGTTTGTCCACACCTCGAGGGTCAGCTTATCATAGTCTGTAATCTGGCCAACACGGGTGTTTTCAACTGTGTAGTTAACCTTTAATACGGGTGTATAAATTGAATCAATTGCAATAACGCCGATAATGGGCTGCATCATCTGCTTGTTTCTGTCAGCAGAAACATAACCTCTGCCCTTATCACAGGTAAGCTCCATGCTTACATGTGCATCGGAATTGAGAGTAGCGATGTGAAGCTCGGGGTTGAGGATTTCAACCTCTGAATCGGTTTTGATGCTGCCTGCGGTGATTTCGTCATCGCCGTTTGCATCAATGTAGATTGTTTTGGGACCGTCGCCGTGAATCTTGAGAATAACGTTCTTGAGGTTGAGAACAATCTCAGTTACATCTTCCTTAACTCCGGGGATGGTGCTGAATTCGTGAAGAATTCCGTCAATCTTAACGGAGGTTATCGCGTAGCCGGGAAGAGAAGAAAGAAGAACTCTTCTCAGGCTGTTGCCCAATGTTGTGCCGTAACCTCTTTCAAGGGGTTCAACAACAAATCTTCCGTATTTTCCGTCTTCGGAAATTTCGGCTGTATCAATTCTGGGCTTTTCGATACCAATCATTCAAAACCCTCCTTTAAAACAGGCAGGAATATCCTGCTCAAAATGCATTCAAAAACGTGCGCCGCCGTAACGCGCTGCCGAAATACCTTAAAAGGTAAATCAGGCATGGCATTATTTTGAATAAAGTTCGACGATGAGATGCTCTTCAACGGGAACCATGATCTGCTCACGAGTGGGCAGAGCAAGAATCTTTGCTGAGTGAGCGTCTGCATTAAGGTCAAGCCACTGGGGAACAGGGCGTGAAGCGTTTGCTTCGAGAGTTGCCTTAATCTTGTCGCTGTCAAGGCTCTTGTCCTTGATTGAAACTTCGTCGCCGGCTTTGATAAGATATGAAGGAACGTTAACCTTCTTGCCGTTTACTTTGTAGTGGCCGTGAGTAACAAGCTGCCTTGCTTCTGCTCTGGAGTTAGCCCAGCCGAGAAGATAAACAACGTTGTCAAGTCTGCTTTCGCAGATACGGAGCAGGTTTTCACCTGTTACGCCCTGCTTGCGCTCAGCCATAAGGAAATACTTGTAGAACTGGCCTTCCTGAATACCGTAGTAACGCTTAGCCTGCTGCTTTGCGCGAAGCTGAAGACCGTATTCAGTTGCCTTCTTGCGGCTCTGGCCGTGCTGACCGGGAGCATATGCTCTGCGCTCTACTGCGCACTTGCCTGTGTAGCAACGCTCACCCTTGAGGTAGAGCTTCTTGCCTTCGCGGCGGCACAGCTTGCATACAGCACCTGTATATCTTGCCATATTGTGTTACACCTCCAAATAATTCTGGTTACACGCGCCTTCTCTTAGGCGGGCGGCATCCGTTGTGAGGAATGGGAGTAACATCCTTAATCATGTTAACTTCCAGACCTGCTGTCTGTAAAGCTCTGATTGCCGCTTCACGACCCTGGCCGGGGCCCTTAACATAGACCTCAACAGTCTTCATGCCATGCTCAATAGCAGCCTTTGCTGCGGTTTCAGCGGCTGTCTGAGCTGCGAAGGGAGTTGATTTCTTTGAGCCTCTGAAGCCCATCTCACCTGCGCTTGCCCATGAAACTGCGTTGCCCTGGGTGTCTGTGATTGTAACAATAGTGTTGTTAAAGGTGGATTGGATATGGGCTGCACCGCGCTCAATATTCTTGCGCTCGCGGCGTCTGCGGGTACCTGTTGTCTTTTTTGCTGCTTTAGCCATAATATCCCTCCTAATCTTACTTCTTCTTGTTTGCAATGGTCTTCTTGGGACCCTTGCGTGTACGTGCGTTTGTCTTTGATCTCTGGCCTCTTACGGGGAGATTCTTTCTGTGACGAACGCCACGGTAGCATCCGATTTCGATAAGTCTCTTAATGTCGAATGCGGTTTCTCTGCGAAGATCACCTTCAACCTTGAGGTTGTGATCGATATACTCACGAAGCTTTGAAACATCTTCCTCAGTCATATCCTTAACTCTGAGGTCGGGATCTACGCCGGTTGCTGCGATAATGTCGCTTGCAGTCTTACGACCTATGCCATAGATGTAAGTAAGAGCAATTTCAACTCTCTTCTCTCTGGGCAGGTCAACACCTGAAATACGCGCCATTTGTCAGTTGCACCTCCAAATTAACATTGGTTTTCGTCGGGATTAACCCTGACGCTGCTTGTGCTTGGGATTTTCACAGATAACCATTACTTTTCCCTTGCGCTTGATTATTTTGCACTTTTCGCAAATTTTCTTGACAGAAGGTCTGACTTTCATATTAGAATACCTCCTTGAATTACTTAGAACGCCATGTGATGCGGCCCTTTGTGAGGTCGTATGGCGACATTTCGACCGTCACTTTATCTCCGGGAAGAATCTTGATGTAGTTCATCCTGAGCTTTCCTGAGATGTGAGCCAATATTCTGTGTCCGTTTTCCAATTCAACCTGAAAGGTTGCATTGGGTAATGACTCTACTACCGTACCTTCAATCTCGATCATGTCCTGCTTAGACATAGTAACCTCCTAAGTGTTGCCGTTAATTTCTGCATTTAATCGCCTGAGCGCCTTTTTCAGGGCTCTGTTTGTTGCCGTTTCCGCTTCATTCAAAGAAGCGCCCGTTGGCTCAACATGGCGAATATTTTTGCTTTTCGGTCTTTCAACGGGACGTTCCTTTCCGTCGCAGACGAGAACCGTTTTCTGCTCGCTCTTCACTACTGCAAGGAGCTTGCCCTTGTCTCTGCCTGCCGACGACCTTACCACTGCGCCTTTTTCAAGCATGGCTCTCACCTTATATCTTAGTGAGAATTACGGGGCCGTCTGCTGTGATGGCTACCGTATGCTCGAAGTGGGCGGAGAGTGAACCGTCCTTTGTTTTAATAGTCCAACCGTCAGGCAACTGCCTGATGCCTGCGCCGCCCATATTAATCATGGGTTCAATGGCAATTGTCATGCCGGGGAGCAGGCGCACACCTCGACCGGGTGTGCCGAAATTCGGTACGCTGGGGTCCTCATGCATCTGCTTTCCTACGCCGTGACCCGTGAATTCACGAACCACTGAAAAGCCTCTTTCCTCGCAATACCTTTGGATTGTTGAGCCTATATCGCCGATCCTGCCGCCTGCGACAGCCGCTTTGATTCCTTCGTAAAGGCTTTCGCGGGTTGTGTCGCACAGCCGCTGAGCTTCGGGTGAAATATCACCCGCCGCAAAAGTGGCGGCATTATCGCCGACATAGCCGTTTAAGGTGGCACCGACATCAATGCTGACGATATCGCCGGCTCTGACGATGCGTTTCTTGCTCGGTATGCCGTGAATGACCTCATCGTTTATGGAAATGCATGCAGCAGCGGGGTATCCGTTATAACCTTTAAAAGTGGGTATTGCACCGCTTTTAACTATGAAGTTATGGGCAATGCGGTTGATTTCCTCGGTTGTTATGCCGGGCTCAACTGCCGCACCCGCTGCCTTTAATGCTCCTGCAGCTACAGCACAAGCCTCTTTCATAAGGCTGAGCTCTTTTGTTGTTTTGAGCACTATCATGCTAATCCTCCGTTAGGTGTAAATCCTTGTGATTTACGGTAAGGGCTTAATCAAGGAAGCCCTTGTAGTGTCTCATCATCATCTGGCTCTCAAGCTGCTTAACAGTTTCAAGAGCAACACCAACGAGAATGATGATTGAGGTACCGCCGAGTGAAACGGTGAAGCCCTGTGCATAGCCGAGCTTCTCAAGAATAAATGTGGCAACCTGTGAATAGATAATGGGCAGGAGAGCTACAACGCTCAGCAGAAGAGCACCGAGAAGGGTGATTCTGTGGATAATCTTGCCGATGTATCTTGATGTGGGCTCGCCGGGACGAATGCCGGGGATTGAGCCGCCGTTGTCACGGATGTTCTTGGACATTTCAATGGGGTTGTACTGAATGCTTGCATAGAAATATGCAAAAGCAATGATGAATACGAAATAGATGATGCTGTATACCCAGTGGTCCATCTGGAAGATAGCAAAGAAACCTGAAAGGAACTTGTTATCTGCAACGGTTGAGGGATTCATGAACATCTCTACTGTGGGGGGCAGTGAAAGGATTGATGAAGCGAAGATAACGGGCATAACACCTGACATATTAACCTTGAGGGGAATATGGGTGCTCTGGCCGCCGTACATCTTTCTGCCAACAACTCTCTTTGCATACTGCACGGGGATTCTTCTCTCTGCATTATCCATCCATACGATGAAAGCAATCATCAGAACAAGGATAACTGTAATGATGAGTGTGATGGGGATATATGCGCCGCCGCGGGAAATATAACCCGTTGAGGGGCCGAGGAGCGAAGAAATGAGCGAAGGAATTCTTGAAACGATACCTGCGAAGAGTATGATTGAAATACCGTTGCCGATACCCTTTTCGTTAATTCTTTCACCAAGCCACATGATGAGGGCGGTACCTGCAGTGAAGCAAAGGATAATAACGATTGCCTGGAACACTGCGGCAAAGCCTGTGAAATCAACACCTGCGGCACTCTTTGTAAGGTAGCCCTGGCTCCTGAGGTAGAAGTAGTAAGCAGTACTCTGGAGAAGACCGAGAGCGATGGTTACGAAACGAGTGATTGCTGCAATCTTCTTGCGGCCTTCCTCGCCTTCCTTCTGAAGCTTTTCAAGGGCGGGAATTGCAACTGCGAGCAGCTGCATGATAATTGAACTGTTGATGTAGGGGGTGATGGACATTGCGAAAATTGTTCCGTAGTTGAATGCATCACCGGTCATCATGTTCAGATAGTTGAGGAAAGTATTACCCGTTGTTGCATCTGCACCGAGAACGCCTGATTCAGCGATAGCGGTGAAGGGAACGGGAATTGCCGAACCGATTCTGAAAATCAGAACGATAAGAGCTGTGTAAAGAAGCTTCTTACGAAGGTCGGCGATTTTCCATGCATTAACTATCGTCTGAAGCATGTTAGATCACCTCTGCCTTTCCTCCGGCAGCTTCGATCTTGGATTTTGCGCTATCTGAAAAAGCATTTGCCTGAACGGTGAGCTTCTTCGTTAATTCGCCATTTCCTAAAATCTTAACGCCGTCCAAAGTCTTTTTGATAATGCCTTTCTCAATAAGAGCGTCGATTGTAACGGTTGCACCGTCATCGAAATACTTATCAAGAGTAGCAATATTGGTTATTGCCATCTCTGTTGCAAAGATGTTGTTGAATCCTCTCTTGGGGATTCTTCTCTGAAGGGGCATCTGACCGCCTTCAAAGCCGGCACGCATACCTCTGCCTGCACGTGCCTTCTGACCTTTATGACCCTTACCGGCTGTTTTGCCCTGACCTGATGCGGGGCCGCGACCGATACGCTTACGCTCTTTTGTTGAGCCTGCTGCGGGTGAGAGATCGTGCAACTTCATTAGTTTGCACCTCCTTGCTCGCTGGTCTCAACAAGGTGAGAAATCTTTCTTACCTTGCCCTGAGTAGCAGCGTTGTCCGGCTGAACTGAAACGTCGCCGATTTTGTGAAGACCAAGTGCATGGGCGGTTGCGATCTGAGGCTTGGTGCTTCCAATAAGGCTCTTAACGAGCTTTACCTGAATATCTGCCATTTTAATCCGCCCTCCTTAACCTAAAATTTCTTTTGCAGACTTGCCGCGGATAGCAGCAACTTCTTCTACATTGCGAAGCTTTGAAAGTCCGTCGATGGTAGCTCTTACAACGTTAGTAGGATTGTTTGAACGAAGAGCCTTTGTACGGATATCCTTGATACCTACTGTTTCAACAACCGCACGAACGGGGCCGCCTGCGATAACGCCGGTACCGGGTGCAGCGGGCTTAAGAAGAACAACGCCTGCTCCGAACTTACCGATAATTTCGTGAGGGATTGTTGAGCCCTTAAGAGCAACCTTCATGAGGTTCTTCTTAGCGTCCTCGATACCCTTACGGATTGCATCAGGAACTTCGCCTGACTTGCCAAGTCCGAAACCGATAATGCCGTTGCCGTCGCCGACTACAACGATAGCCGCAAACTTGAAGATACGACCGCCCTTTACGGTTTTGGAAACACGGTTAATGGCTACTACGCGCTCTGTGAGCTCATATGCCGATGCATCAATCTTAGCCAAAAGTATTCCTCCCCTTCTTAGAACTTGAGGCCACCCTCGCGGGCGCCGTCGGCCAGTTCCTTAACACGGCCGTGATAGATATAGCCGCCACGGTCGAAAACGCAGTTTTCGATACCCTTTTCAGCGGCACGCTTTGCCAATAATTCGCCCACTTTGTGAGCTGCAGACTTATTTCCGCCGTATTCCACGAAATCCTTCTCAACAGTTGATGCGGACACAAGGGTTTCACCCTTAACGTCGTCTATTAACTGAGCGTAGATATTCTGGAGGGAGCGGAATACATTAAGGCGAGGACATTCAGCAGTGCCTGAAATCTTGGCACGGACTCTCTTATGGCGAGTCTGTCTGGCCTTATTGCTGTCCGGTCTGTTAACCATAATTTTTCACTCCTTAATTAGACTTATTTACCGCCCTTACCGGCCTTGCCTTCCTTGCGGCGGATGTGTTCGTCAACATACTTGATGCCCTTGCCCTTGTAGGGTTCGGGAGGTCTCTTTTCACGAACATTGGCGGCAAACTGTCCGACCTTCTGCTTGTCGGGGCCTGAAATAACGACCTTATTGGGGTTAGGAACTTCAACTGTGATACCTTCGGGAGCAGTCATCACAACGTCGTGTGAATAACCGATCTTGAGGGTAAGAACCTGACCCTTAACTTCGCAACGGTAACCAACGCCGTTAACCTCAAGTTCCTTCTTGAAGGTTTCGTTAACGCCTGTAACCATGTTGCTGATGAGTGTTCTTGTAAGACCATGAAGTGATCTGTTTTCCTTGTTGTCATTGGGGCGGCTTACATTGATTGTGCTGCCTTCAATTTCAACAGTGATGTTGGGGTGAAGCTCTCTTGTGAGAGTGCCCTTGGGGCCTTTAACGGTAATTGTTGTGCCGTCAAGCTTCACTTCCACGCCTGCGGGGATTTCAATAGGCTTCTTACCTATACGTGACATTTACGGCACCTCCTTACCAGATAAATGCAAGAACTTCGCCGCCAACGTTGGCCTTGCGTGCGTCCTTGTCAGTCATAATGCCTTTTGATGTTGAGAGGATGGCAATGCCGATGCCCTTCATAACTCTGGGCATATCCTCACAATTTGTGTAAATTCTCAGACCGGGCTTTGAAACTCTGCGAAGGCCGGTGATTACCTGAGACTTATTGGGACCGTACTTAAGAGCGATTTCAATCATGCCCTGCTTACCGTCGTCCTCAACCTTGAATCCTTTAATATATCCCTCATCAAGAAGAATCTGAGCAATCGCCTTCTTCATGTTAGATGCGGGAACCTTCACTGTATCGTGCTTAGCCGCATTCGCATTGCGGATACGGGTGAGCATATCAGCGATGGAATCAGTAATCTGCATACTGTTTACCTCCTTTGCAATTGCTCAATTACCAACTTGCTTTCTTAACGCCGGGGATCTGTCCTGCGTGAGCCAGCTCTCTGAAGCAGATACGGCAAACGCCGTACTTGCGAAGATAAGCATGGGGTCTTCCGCAGATCTTACATCTGTTGTACGCTCTTGTGCTGTACTTTGCAGGGCGGGCCTGCTTAACTTTCATTGATGTCTTTGCCACGGTATTCCCTCCTTATCTTGAGAACGGAGCGCCCATAAGAGCAAGGAGCTCGCGAGCCTCTTCGTCAGTATTAGCTGTTGTGACAAAGCAGATGTCCATACCTCTTACCTTGTCAATCTTATCATAGTCGATTTCAGGGAAAATGAGCTGTTCTTTGATGCCCATGTTGTAGTTGCCTCTGCCATCGAATGAGTTGGGGTTAATTCCTCTGAAGTCACGAACTCTGGGGAGAGCGAGGTTGAAGAGTCTGTCAAGGAACTCATACATTCTGTCGCCTCTGAGTGTGACCTTTGCACCGATAACCATGCCTTCACGGAGCTTGAAGTTAGCAACGGACTTCTTAGCCTTGCACTTAACAGGTGTCTGACCTGTGATCTGCTTAAGGTCTGAAACAATTGCATCAATTGACTTTGAGTTAGTAATTGCTTCACCGCTTGAAACGTTGATAACGATCTTCTCGAGCTTCGGGATCTGCATAACACTCTTATACTCGAACTTCTTCATAAGAGCAGGTGCAACATCATTGACATACATTTCTTTTAATCTTGCTGCCATTTGTTATGTCCTCCCTTATTATTCAAACTCTGCAAGGCAGTCGCTCTTCTTGCAAGTGCGAACCTTCTTGCCTTTGGAATTAATCTTGTGACCGGTTCTTGTGGGTCTGCCGCACTTGGGGCAGATAAGCTGAACCTTGTCAGCGTAGAGTGCGCTCTCAGCCTTGATAAGGCCGCCGGGCTCACCCATCTTGCGGGGCTTAACGTGCTTTGTAACGATGTTAACGCCTTCAACGATAACTTTGCCTTCTGAGGGGCTGGCTTCTACAACCTTGCCTCTTGTGCCTCTGTACTTACCATTGATAACAACGACTTCATCGCCTTTTTTAACATGAAGCTTATTCATCATTGCACCTCCGATTAAAGTACTTCGGGAGCAAGTGAAAGGATCTTTGTGTAATCCTTCTCACGAAGCTCTCTGGCAACCGGTCCAAAGATACGGGTGCCCTTGGGGTTTTTGTCTTCCTTAATGATGACGGCTGCATTCTCATCGAAGCGAATGTAAGTTCCGTCGTCACGGCGAAGGCCGCTTGCGGTGCGTACTACTACCGCTTTTACAACATCGCCTTTTTTTACTACGCCACCGGGTGTTGCCTTTTTAACAGAAGCAACAACGACGTCGCCAATATTGGCATACCTCCTGCCTGAACCGCCGAGCACACGGATGCACATAAGCTCCTTTGCGCCGGTGTTGTCGGCAACCTTGAGGTAACTCTGCTGCTGTATCACAGTGTTTTCCTCCTTACACTACGGCTAAATTATTTAGCCTTCTCAATGATTTCTACTACACGCCATCTCTTGTCCTTTGACAGGGGACGGGTTTCCATAACAAGCACTCTGTCGCCCATTCCGCACTCGTTGTTTTCATCGTGTGCCTTGAGCTTGTATGTGTTGTTGATGATCTTCTTATAGAGAGGATGTCTGACCTTGTCCTTAACTGAAACAACTACGGTCTTATCCATCTTGTCGCTGGTAACGATACCAACGCGAGTTTTTCTGAGGTTTCTTTCCATCTGATTTAACCTCCCTTTCCTTACGCCTTAGTGCCGTGGAGTTCGATATCTCTCTGTACTGTCTTTATACGAGCGATATCCTTTTTAACGGCACTGATTCGCATGGGGTTGTCGAGCTGGTTAACGGCTTGCTGAAAGCGCAGTTTGAACAGCTCATCCTTCAGCTCAAGAAGCTTAGCATCCAGCTCTGCGGCGGAAAGTTTTCTGATTTCGCTGGCCTTCATTATTGCTCACCACCCATTTCTTCTTTAGTAACAAATTTGCACTTGATAGGAAGCTTCATAGCTGCAAGACGCATAGCTTCTGCAGCAAGCTCTCTGTCAACGCCGGCAATTTCAAACATAACTCTGCCGGGCTTAACTACTGCAACCCAATATTCGGGAGAACCTTTACCTGAACCCATTCGTGTTTCAGCGGGCTTCTCTGTGATGGGCTTGTCGGGGAAAATCTTGATCCAAACCTGACCGCCTCTCTTGATGTATCTTGTCATCGCGATACGGGCTGCCTCGATCTGGTTTGAGGTAATCCAAGCGGGCTCAAGAGCTACGAGACCGAAATCGCCGTAAGTAACGGTGTTGCCTCTAGTAGCCTTACCCTTAAGTCTGCCTCTCTGTACTCTGCGGTACTTAACGCGCTTAGGTAAAAGCATTACTGGTTACCTCCTTCTCTGCGTCTTCTGGGGCGTGAATTTGTTCTTCTGCTTTCGTGAAGAACCTCGCCCTTATAAAGCCAAACCTTTACGCCGATGCGGCCGTAGGTTGTCTTTGCCTCTGCAAAGCCGTAGTCAATGTCGGCTCAGATTGTCTGGAGGGGAATTGTACCCTCATGGTAGCTTTCGCTACGAGCGATTTCAGCACCGCCGAGACGGCCTGAAGCCTGAATTTTGATACCTCTTGCGCCAAGCTTCATAGCACGGCCGATAGCCTGCTTGAGAGCGCGGCGGTAAGAAACACGTCTTTCGAGCTGAGCTGCAATGCTCTCAGCAACGAGCTGTGCAACAAGGTCAGGCTGCTTGATCTCGATGATGTTCAGCGAAACTTCCTTGCCGCCGAGCTTCTTCTCGCAGATCTTCTTGAGCTTTTCAATCTCTGCGCCCTGTCTGCCGATAACCATACCGGGCTTTGCACAGTGGATGTTAACGTATACACGCTTTGCATCACGCTCAATCTCAACCTTGGGAACGCCTGCAGGAGCAAGCTTCTCAAGAAGGTACTCACGAAGTTCGTAGTCTTCAACGAGAGTATCACCGAACTTATTGGGAGCTGCATACCAGCGAGATTCCCAGTTCTTAATAACACCGATTCTTAAACCGGTAGGATTAATTTTCTGTCCCATTGTTTAACCTCCTCCTTCGCTTATTCCATTTCCTTGAGAACAAGGGTGATATGAGATGTTTTCTTGTTTATACGGAATGCTCTGCCCTGTGCTCTGGGTCTGATTCTCTTAAGAGTGGGACCCTGGCTAACGCTGCATTCTGCAACATAGAGCTTTGACACGTCCATGTTATTGTTGTTTTCAGCATTTGCGATTGCTGACTTTAAAAGCTTCATCAAGGGTTCACACGCGGCCTTGGGCGTGTACTTGAGAATAGCCATTGCCTTGTCTGCAGGCTGATTGCGGATTAAATCAAGAACAATCTGAACCTTGCGAGGCGCAATACGGATATAAGTTGCTTTTGCTGTTGCAACTGCCATATCTGACATTGTTAATACACTCCTTTCGCCGATTATTTACCGTTGTTTGATGTCTTTGAACCTGCATGACCTCTGTAGGTTCTTGTAGGTGCAAACTCACCGAGCTTGTGTCCGACCATATCTTCCGTTACATAAACGGGAACATGCTTGCGTCCGTCGTGAACTGCAAATGTGTGGCCGACAAAGTCGGGGAAGATTGTTGATGAGCGGCTCCAGGTCTTGAGAACCTGCTTCTCGCCTGCTTCATTCATCTTCTGAACTCTTTCGAGCAGTTTAGGCTGCACAAAAGGTCCTTTTTTAACGCTTCTGCCCATTATTATCTGCTCCTTTCACTTACTTGTCGTTACGACGCTTTACGATAAGCTTGTCGGACTTCTTCTTTGTGTTTCTGGTCTTGTAACCAAGAGCGGGCTTGCCCCAAGGTGTAACAGGACCGGGTCTGCCGATGGGTGACTTACCTTCACCACCGCCGTGGGGGTGATCGCAGGGGTTCATAACTGAACCGCGAACTGTAGGTCTCCAGCCCATGTGACGCTTACGGCCGGCCTTACCAACCTTAACGTTTTCGTGGTCAAGGTTACCAACCTGGCCGATTGTAGCCATGCATGATGCGGGAACGTTGCGAAGCTCGCCTGAGGGAAGTCTGAGAAGTGCATAAACGCCTTCCTTAGCCATAAGCTGAGCTGAGTTACCGGCTGCTCTTGCGAGCTGGCCGCCTCTGCCGGGATAGAGTTCAACGTTGTGAACAACTGTACCAACAGGGATGTTTGTGAGGGGAAGTGCGTTACCGGGCTTGATGTCAGCGCTTGCGCCTGCAAGAACGGTATCGCCAACCTTCAGGCCTGCGGGCTGAAGGATGTATCTCTTCTCGCCGTCTTCATACTGAAGAAGTGCGATGAAAGCTGATCTGTTGGGATCGTATTCAACGCTTGCTACTGTTGCGGGGATATCGAACTTATCTCTCTTGAAGTCGATGATACGATACTTTCTTCTCTGTCCGCCACCGCGATGACGAACTGTGATTCTTCCGTAGCTGTTACGGCCGCTGTTCTTCTTGAGTGAAACAAGAAGGCTTCTTTCAGGAGCAACCTTTGAAAGCTCGGAATAATCTGTAACCGACATGCTGCGTCTTGCGTTGCTGGTCGGCTTATAAACCTTAATAGACATTTTCTTACACTCTCCTTATAGCGGCTTTGCGGAGCAATGTCATTCTCCATACTTTACCGCCGGATTTAGTTTTTAGTGCCTAGCCGATGTTACTCGGCAGCTTATTACATCATTCCGTCAAAGAAATCGATGGTCTTTGAATCCTCTGTAAGAGTTACGATTGCCTTCTTGCGAGATGCCTTGTAGCCCTCGAAGCGACCGTATCTTCTGAGTTTACCGTCAACGTTGATGGTGTTAACCTTTGCAACCTTAACGTCAAAAAGCTCTTCAACTGCCTTAGCAATTTCAATCTTGTTTGCGTCCTTAGCAACCTCAAAGGTGTACTTGCGGTCTGCAATGCCGTCCATGCTGTTTTCGGTGATTACGGGGCGGAGGATAATATCCTGTGCTAATCTGCTCATGCGTAAACCTCCTCGATCTTGCTTACGGCATCCTTAAGAACTACAACTGTGTCGCAGTTAAGGAGATCGTAAACGTTAAGTGTGCCGACAAGAGTTGTCTTAACGCCTTCGATGTTGCGAGCTGAACGGTAGATGATATCGTTCTTCTCGGGAAGCACGAAGAGAACCTTCTTGCCTGTTTCAAGAGCATTAACAACGTTAACCATTGCCTTTGTCTTGATTTCTGTAAGGTTAAGTGAATCAAGAACGATGAGCTCGTTATCAGCAAGCTTTGCTGAGAGAGCTGACTTCATAGCAAGTCTTCTGACCTTCTTGTTAACTTCCTTCTTGTAGTCACGGGGCTTGGGACCGTGAGCGATACCGCCGTGATACCACTGGGGAGCTCTGGTTGAGCCCTGTCTTGCGCGGCCTGTGCCCTTCTGTCTCCAGGGCTTCTTGCCGCCGCCGCTTACTTCTGCTCTGGTAAGAGTAGACTGTGTGCCCTGACGCTGATTAGCGAGATAGCTTACTACACAGAGATGCATAGCGGGAATGCTGGGTTCGATAGCAAAGATGCTGTCAGCAACGTCCATATCGGAGAGCTTCTTGCCAGCCATATCGAAAACTGATACTTTAGCCATTATTCTCTACTCCTTCCTTATGCTTTCTTAACTGAATCGCGGATAACAACGATGCCGCCCTTGGGGCCGGGGATGGCGCCCTTGATAGCGAGAAGGTTGTTCTCTGCATCAACTTTAACTACGTCAAGATTCTGGATTGTAACTCTTTCGCAGCCAAGGTGACCTGCGAGCTTCTTGCCCTTGAATACTCTTGAGGGGTCGGAGCAAGCGCCCAGTGAACCTGCATGCCTTGCAACAGGACCTGTACCGTGTGATTCCTTGAGTCTGGAGAAGTTCCATCTCTTGATTGCACCGGCAGTACCCTTACCCTTGCTTGTGCCGACTACGTCTACCTTTTCGCCGACTGCAAAGATGTCTGCCTTGAGTGTATCGCCAACGTTAACGCTTGCGATATCGATTTTGAACTCCTTGAGTGTCTTCTTGGGAGCTACGTCAGCCTTCTTGAACTGGCCCATCATGGGCTTGTTCACGCGCTGAACCTTTACATCGCCGAAGCCGAGCTGAACTGCTTCATAACCGTCGTTTTCCATTGTCTTCTTTGTAACGACTGTGCAGGGGCCTGCTTCAACAACTGTTACGGGAATTACATTTCCCTTTTCGTCGAAGATCTGAGTCATACCGATCTTCTTGCCGATGAGTGCTTTCTGCATATTGCTTTCCTCCTGTTAGGTTATTGGTTGACCTTTGGCCAACATGACCTGCATTTGTTGAAATTAAAGTTTGATTTCGATTTCAACGCCTGCGGGAAGCTCAAGACCTGTCAGAGCTTCAACTGTTTTAGCTGAGGGTCTGATGATGTCGATAAGCCTTTTGTGTGTTCTCTGCTCAAACTGCTCTCTGCTGTCCTTATACTTGTGAACAGCGCGAAGGATTGTTACGACTTCCTTCTCTGTGGGAAGGGGAACGGGACCTGAAACCTGAGCACCTGTTCTCTTTGCGGTCTCAACGATCTTTTCCGCTGCCTTGTCAACAAGGCTGTGGTCGTAGCCCTTGAGTCTGATTCTGATTTTTCCCTTAACTGCCATGGTAACGCCTCCTTAAGAATTTGGCGGGCTGTGAATTGCAAATTGGTGAAAACCGACCCGGGTGTTTCAACCCGTCCGATTTAAAAACCGGAAAAACATATTTCCGGGAAAGCTTTCGCTCATTTGCACATAGGTATCCCGCAACAAGGCTGCCCGGGAATGGCAGACCTTTCGCAAGGACACAATTCGCCCGGTTTAAAATCGGACATACTCCGCAGAAATTTCCCGCTTCAGCGAGCGGCCACCTCCTGCATCAACGCATATCTGCATTGGTTTGCGGCTGATTTCGGGCATAATTGCCCCTTTGACCGAAACCCGTGCCTTAGTATAATAACACAAGGGTTTTGGTATGTCAATAGTTTTTTTCATATTTTTTTGAAATTTTTAAAAGCCCGAATCCCAATGATATCAAGGGTTTTGGCGCTTTACCGCGATGAATTGATGTTTCTCTGAAAACCACATATATAAAGGTATATATAATATAAAATAATACTACAATATGATGTGGTTTAGTCCGAAAATGCCCCAAAATGCAGAAAATTTTTCTTCGGTCACCTTGAGCAATTGCATGTTTTTCCTCAAAGGCCTTGCCATTCAGGTGAAATTATGTTAAAATTATTTCACTTCCACATTGAAAGGAGAACAAAAGATGATAGGTTTAGGCAAATGGGCCTGCAATGTTAACACAATGTTTTTTTCAGGCGAAGCAAAGATAAAGGTTTTTGATAACAACGGCGAATACGGATTTGAGCTTGATGTTCCCGGCATCACCGCTCCCGACATCACAATCAAGGAGCTCACGGAGGATGACGACACAATAAACGCCGTTGTTCAGACCAGTCTCCTGCCCGACAAGGATATCAACCTCTCCATCACCTTTGACGGCGACGAGTTTGACGGCTTTATCAAAATCCCCTTCCTTGGAAAGGTTAAGTTCAAGGACGGCCACAGAATAGCTGAATAATAAACGAAGCGACTTGCATCGGAATTCATCCTTTGCAGGTCGCTTTTGTTTTTCACTTAATGAGACTGTCCGTTTCTAAAAAGAAAAAGCCGAGGCCAAAAGCCTCGGATTTTTCTCGTATAAAACGGGGGGGACAAAAGATGGTAGTGTTCTGATTAATTATTCAGAAGCCTTCTTTGAATACTTTGTGAGATAAACAATTCTCATAAGCCAGGCTTCCACGGGGTTGATTGCCTTTTCCTTGCCGAAAACCTTTGCGGTAAGCAATGTAAGGCTGCTCTTGCTCATAATCATATCAACGGCCTGCGCATCGCCCTCATTGGAGCCGCAGCACAGAGCACCGAGATCCTTGATAAGCACAGCATTCTTCCTTTTGAGTGCTTTAACACACTTGTCGGGAGTTGCACACTTAACGGTGGGGCCGCAAATCTGAGCAAAGTCATCAAGCAGAGGCTTCATTGTTTTGCCGAGCCTTGAAACGGCTACAACCTCGCTTGAAGTATTGTGAATTATATAATTGAATGCAGGATATTTTTCGTAAATATCCTTATGGGCAACAGCAACTTCTGCAAGCTCGCCGATAGCCGCTGATGCACCGTTAAGGTCCATTGACATTTCGGAGCCGTCCACCTTATTGGTGAACAGAATTTCTCCGCTTTCTCTGTTGCACACACTATTATACAGCAAAGATTCATCAATTTCAACAGTTTTTTGAGAATTTGTAATCTTGTCGGCCATTTCAGTACAAAAGCCGTCAAGATTGTCCGAGTTTATATTGAACTTTTCCTTTGCAGCTGCAAGAATATGCTTTGTGCATACATTTTCAAGCATGTTTGCAACCTGAAAAGCCTCTTCGCTGTCCTTGCCGAAGCAAAGAGCACCGTGATGAGCCATGATAACTGCCTTTGAGGGGCTGAGGCGCAGAGCCTTTGCAACGCCCTTTTTCAGCTTCTTTGTGCCGGGCAGACCGTATGAGCCCATATGGATTACTCCGCCGATGAGCTTGCCTGCATCGCCCACAACCTTATCAATTCCCTTTGAAAGAGCGCTCACTGCGGAAGCAACCTTCTGATGGGTGTGGATAACAAAATTAGCCTCGGGAAATTCCTTATAAACCTCGGCGTGGATGCCCTTTTCCGATGAGGGCTTAACGTTGCCGCCCCATTCAAGGGTGTTGATGGCAACCTCAACAATATCGTCGGGAGTAAGGCCGATATAGGGCTTGCCGCTGGGAGTGATAACGAATGTTTTGTCGTCAACACGGCAGCTTACATTGCCCCATGTTCTGGCAATAAGACCTGTTTCAACAAGCCTTTCGCCTGCTTCAATAACAAGTTTTTTTGCGGTTAAAACGTCCATAGTGAATCCCCTTTCAGACTGTAACATTTTCCGTGTTAAGTGAATAGTGAAGAATGAAAAGTGAAAAGTTTCGGGGCTGCGCCGCAATTGTAAGAATCAGGCACGGGTGAAACCCGTCCCTAACTGTTCACTCTTCACTATTAGCTTTTCACTTGATAATAAGATCAGGGGCGGGATTTAAGCATCCCGCCACTGATTAATTCAATTATTTTTCAAGGCAAACGATATTTTCAAATACCTTGTCAAATCTTGCAACTGCATCGTCAATCATTTCTTCTGTGTATGCAGCGCTGGTGTAAAGACGGCTGCCTGCAAGAGTTACGAGACCCTCTGCCATGTAAGCAGCGCCCATATGTGTCATTTCCTTCTTGCGGGCTGATGTTGCATCAAGAACAGCAGGAATACCCCAAGGCTTCTTCCAGTTGATGGAGAAGTTAAGAGTACCAACTGTTTCAAGATGGCAGATTGAACCCTGGTTGAATGCAACGAAGGGAAGGTTTCTCTTCTTGATGATTTCCTGAAGGCCTGCGGTGAGTCTGTCACCCATAAGAGCTGCCTTGTAGCAAGCGTCAGCCTTCTCCATTTCCTCAAGCATTGTGTAGCCGGCTATGCAGCTGAGGGGGTTAGCGGACATTGTGCCGCCGCAGAATGCTTTCTTAACCTTCTTGCCTGTATCGTCAAGGCCTGCGCCGAGATGCTTCATGTATTCCTTCTTGCCGCCGAGGCCGCCTGCGCCGGGGTAGCCGCCTGCCATAACCTTGCCGAATACGGTGAGGTCAGGTGAAACGCCGAAGTAACCCTGAGCGCCGCTCATGCTTACGCGGAATGCGGTAACAACTTCGTCAAATATGAGGAGTGCGCCGTACTTGCGGCAAAGAGCCTCAACGCCCTTGCAGAAGTTCTTATCAACGGGTCTTGTTCCGCTTTCAGGGCCAACGGGCTCGAGCATAACTGCAGCTGTGCCGCCCTTAAGTCTGTTTGCCTTGAGCTTTCTTTCAAGGTCATTAAGGTCGCCGGGGAAGAATTCTTCTGTATCTCTGAAGCAGAACAGGGGAACACCTGTTGCCTGAGTGAACTTTGAGCCGGGAACACGGATGCCGTAGCCAAGCTGATCTGACCAGCCGTGGTAAGCGCCGCCCATCTTAAGAATCTTCTTCTTGCCTGTTGCAAGACGTGCAACACGGATAGCGGTCATACATGCTTCAGTACCTGAACCGAGCATACGGAACATATCAACGCTGGGGATAAGATCTGAAATCTTCTTGCCCAGCTTATACTCATACTCGTGGAAAAGGCCTGTTGAGGGGCCGCAGGTGTTGAGAAGCTCAATAACCTTTTCGCGGACTGCGGGAGGATTGCTGCCCAGAACTGTGGGGCCGCCTGCCTGAAGGAAATCATAGTACTGATTGCCGTCGATATCGTAAAGATATGCACCGTCAGCCTTTGTGAAAACAAGGGGGAACGGATAGTTGAAAGCAAGGTTATGCTGAACGCCGCCGGGGATAACCTGCTTTGCCTCTTCAATCATTGCCTTTGACTTTGCGCACTTTACATCGAAATACTCTGCTTCATACTTCTTGAGTGCTTCGGGGCTGATTGAATAAATGGGCTTCTTGATAAGCTCGTCAAGCTGCTTCTGAACAGCCTGCGCATCGGGGTAATTGATAATACCGTGATTTGACATTTTTAAATCCTCCCTTTAAGCGATTTCCACCGCTTAGAATAATATACAATACAATTATAACACAGTAAAAATATTTTGCAAGCACAGTTTGCCTATATTTCAGGCAGATTTGTAACAGTGTACGGTGTTTTTATTCCAATCCCAGCTTTTTTGCCATTTCGGCAGTCTTAAGCTCAAGGAGCTTTGAAACACCCTTTTCCTGCATGGTTACGCCGTAAAGCATATCCGCCTCATCCATTGTGCCTCGTCTGTGGGTAATAAGAATGAACTGGGTGCTGCCCGTCATCTCCCTTACATATGAAGCGTAACGGCTTACGTTAACGTCGTCAAGAGCCGCTTCAACCTCGTCAAAGATGCAGAAGGGCGCGGGCGTTACCTTAAGAATCGCAAACAGAAGGGCAATTGCGGCAAGTCCCTTTTCACCGCCGGAAAGCAGGTCAATATTCTGAACATTCTTGCCGGGGGGCTGAACGCGGATATTGATTGCACATTCAAGCACATCCTGCGGATCTTCAAGCACAAGCTCTGCCTTACCGCCGTCAAACAAATCCTTGAAGGTTTCGCCGAAGTGGTTGTTGATACGCCTGAACTGCTCTCTGAAGCGCTCCGCCATTTTGCCCGTCAGCTCTTCAATCATTTTGATAAGCTCTTCACGGGCCTTTTCGATGTCGCTTATCTGGCCGTTCATATATTCGTATCTTTCTGACACTTCCTTATATTCCTCAACCGCGCCAACATTGACGCTGCCGAGGGCTCTGATTTTGTTCTTGATTTCCTGCAGGGTGCGCTGCGCCTTGGGAATGTCATCAAGAACTATGTTCATTTCTGCTGCCTCGCGGAGGGAAAGCTGATATTCGTCATAGAGCTTGTTCTGCGCGGTTTCAAGCTCTCTCTGCATTGAATCCCTGCGCTCCTCAAGCCTTGCAAGCTCGCCGCCCAGCTTTTCTCGCTCGGTTGTCATTTCTCTCTCTTTGGAACGGAGCGATGTACTGCGGCCCTCGCACTGAGTTCGCTTTTCAATAAGCTGCTCAATCTTTTCACGGGTCTTTACGGAATTTTCGCGCAGAGCCGTTGCCTGAGCCTCAAAATCCGCAATACGCGCAAGAATTTCTTCATTTTCGCGCCTGATTTCAGCAATTTCCTCGTTCAGCTTATCGGCACGGCGGCTGAAGCTCTCCTTTCGCTCAATGCAGCCTGCGATAATTTCGTTATCCGCCTCAATATCCTTGCAGAGTGAAACAATTTCAAGATTAAGCGCATTCTGCACCTCTGCGGAATCCTCACGGAGCCTGTCCAGAGCTTCTCTTTCTTCGTTAAGTCCGCTGAGTTGAGCATTGAGCTTTGCGCTTTCTGCGGTTACTGCTTCAATCTCTGCCTGAGACTTCTTTTCCGTTTCCTCGGACTCGGCAATTCTTGCCGTTGCGCGCTCTTTTTCCGCCTCAAGCTCATCAATATGGCCCTTTGCGGCGTTATATCTGTCCATGACAAGATTCAGCGCGCTTTCTGCGCGGATTATATCCTCCTGAGCCTTGATAAGCTCAGCCTCGCTTGCATCAAGCTCTGCCTGAACAAGGGCAAGCTCCTCGGAAAGGGATTTGAACGCATCCTCTCTCTCGGCAAGCTGCTTTTCAAGAGCTGCAACCTTTTCCTTAAGGCTTTCAATTTCCGTTGCCCTGCTGAGGAAGCCCGAGCCCGAGCCTCTTGAGCCGCCCGTCATTGAGCCGCCTGCATTGAGCACCTGACCATCAAGGGTAACAATCTTGAATCTGTATGAATATTTTTTTGCCATGGCAATGCCGTTATCAATGTTATCAACAACAGCCGTTCTGCCGAGAAGCGAGCCGATAATTCCCGCATATTTGCTGTCATATTCAAGCAGTCTGTCCGCCATATCCACAAAGCCGTCGCATTTTTCGAGGCCGCTTTCCGTGAAGGGCTTTGATTTAACCGAGGTCAGGGGCAGGAATGTTGCCCTGCCTGCGCGGTTTTCCTTAAGGAAATTAATTGCCAGCTTTGCAGTGTTTTCGTTATCGGTAACTATGTTCTGGATTGCCGCACCCAATGCGGTTTCAACGGCAACCGCATATTCCGCAGGCGCGGTAATAAGCTGCGAAAGCGTGCCGTGAATTCCCCTGAGGGCGCCTCTTTTTGCTTCTCTGATAACCTTCTGAACGCTGCCTGCATAACCGTCAAGGTTCTTTTCAAGGTCATCAAGCATTTTGATTCTTGCATTTTTCTGATAAATATCAAGATTAATGCTTTCAAGCTCTTTTCTCAGCCTTTCAACCTTGTCAGCCCTTGTGCCGATAATCATTCGGTATCCGTCAAGGGCATTTTCATGCTCTGCTGCAACGGCATTAAGGCGGTCAAGCTCAAGGCGTGCATCGGTTTTTTCCTTTTCAAGCGCGGTTATAACTCCGCCTCTTGTTTCGATAACCCCGTTGATGTTGCTTATTCTTTCGCTCAGCTCATGCCTTGCGGATTCCGCGGTTGATTTTTCAACGCGCAGGTCGGCAAGTCTGAGAGCCAATGCAGTTATTTTTTCATTGATTTCTCTTGCTTTTTCGCTGTTTTCCGAGTTCTGACCCATAAGCTCGCTGAGCCTTTTCAGCTCCGCTTCAAGGGCAGCCTTTTTCTCTGCAACGGCAGCCTCTTTTGCAGCAATATCCGCCTGAGCCTGCTCAATCTGAGCATCAATTTCAGCCTTTGACGCCTCACTGTCGCCCATATCGCCCGTAATTCGCTCAACGGTTTGCTCGTTATGCTCAATGGTGTTTCTTTCAACGGCGATTTTACCGTCAATTGCGGTTGCCTCTTCCTCGCTTACGGATATACTTTCACGAAGGCGCTCAATCTCAAGAGTTATTGACTGACCCTCGCTGATTGCCTTCTCAATCTGAGCAATGATTTCAATGAGGGCATTTTCCGTCTGCTCATACTGAGATGCGGCAACGGAGAGCTTATGCTCCTGCTCGCGCAGACCATTTTTTGCTTTTTCTATTGTGTGAAGCCACAGACCGATTTCAAGGGTTTTCTTTTCATCGGCAAGGGCAAGGAATTTCATTGCCTTTTCGCTCTGTATCTTAAGAGGTCCTATTCTGCTTTCAAGCTCTGCAAGAATATCGCGCAGTCTGACAAGGTTTTCCTCCGCCTGGTCAAGCCTGCGGTTTGCATCGGCGCGTCTGTAGCGGAAATGGGAAATACCTGCAGCCTCTTCAAGCATATCGCGGCGCTGGGTTGAACGTGCGGAAACAAGGTCTGCAATTCTGCCCTGACCGACCATTGAATAACCGTCCCTGCCGAGACCAGTATCCATAAACAGCTCATGGATATCGCGCAGACGGCACACCTCGCCGTTGATTTTGTATTCACTTTCGCCCGAACGGTAGTAGCGTCGGGTAACGGAAACATCGTCCTTATCGTTATTCAGGCCTCTGTCGGTGTTGTCAAGGCGCAGAGTAACCTCGGCATAGCCCAGAGCCTTCCGCTGACTTGTGCCGCCGAAAATAACATCCTCCATTTTAGCGCCTCGGAGGGTTTTGGTTGACTGCTCACCCAATACCCAGCGAACGGCATCGGAAATGTTGCTTTTACCCGAGCCGTTGGGGCCGACAACCGCCGTTATGCCTTTCCCGAATTCAAGCACCGTCTTGTCGGGGAAGGATTTGAAGCCCTGCATTTCAAGTGATTTTAATATCATTTGACTACCTAACCTTTATGTATTTCAACCTCGTATTTGGGGAGCCCGTCAACACCCTTTACGGTGCAATCAAAGCTCTTTTCACGAAGTCTTATCAGATTTTCTTTCTTCTGCCCTGTCATTTTGGAAATTTCTTTGGTATTTACGCCGAGGATATATCTGCCCGCGCCCTGATTTTCAAGCGCCTTCAGAGCCCGCGCATAATAAATTCTGCTCTCGCAAAGCTCCCGCAGCGCAGGGTGGTATGCACCGCCCGCAAAGCCTTCCTCAACTCCGCCGCCCGAGTGCAGACCCACTCTTATAACCTTTATGCCTGCGCCCTCAAACATTTCAATGAGCACCGCACAAAGGTCAACGGTTTCATCGATGCCTTTCGGCATGAATTCGCCCCTTTTCATCAGCTCATAAAGCCTTGTGCCCTTCAGCACAACCGTGGGATAAATCCTCACCGTTTCGGGAGCAAGAGCAATTATTTTTCCGGCGGTTTCAAGGCTGTCCGCATCCTCGGAGCCGTAAAGCCCCGTCATCATCTGCAAACCGACCTCAAAGCCGTATTCCTTAAGCATTCTGCAGGCATCCTCCACCTGCTTTGCGGTGTGACCTCTTTCGTTGAGCAAAAGCACTCGGTCATCAAGGCTCTGCGCTCCGAGCTCAACTGCGGTTACACCGTATTTCTTCAGAATTCCGCAAATTTCGCCGTTAATGCCGTCAGGCCTTGTGGAAATTCTGATACCCTTGAATATTCCTTTTTCAACATATTCATAAGCCGCCTCAAGGAGGGACAGCATATAATCACGCTCAACCATAGTGAAGCTGCCGCCGAAAAAGGCAATTTCGCCGCCTGCCGCCTGACTCTCCGAAAGAGTGGCGGTTGCGGTGCGCGCCGCAGAATGAACATCATCTGCGGTTATATCCTTTTGGCTGCCTGAAATGCTCCGCTGATTGCAGAAGGAGCACATATGAGGGCAGCCCTTATGCACAACAAAAAGTGCAACATTTATATGCTTCATTTTATACCCATCAGCTCAAGGGCTTCCCTTGCAGCCTGCTGCTCCGCCAGCTTTTTGCTTTTGCCCGTGCCCCTGCCGATAACATTGCTGTTGAGATGCACCTCAACGGTGAAAACCTTTGCATGGTCAGGACCGCTGGAATCCGTCAGCACATATTCAACATGCTCCTCGCGGTTGCGCTGAACAACCTCCTGCAGAATGGTTTTATAGTCCTTTGTTTTCTCCAGCCCGTCGTGGCGCGGAATAAAGCGCAGAACTATTTTTGCCGCCTCATCAAGCCCGCCGTCAAGGAATATTGCAGCAAGCACTGCCTCAAATGCATCGGCAAGAATGGAAGGTCTGTCCGCACCGCCCATTCTGATTTCGCCCTTGCCGAGCCTGAGCGCAGGGCCGATTTCAAGCTCCCTTGCAAAGGTGCAGAGCGCATTTTCGCAAACCTTTGCGGCTCTGTGTTTTGTCAGCTCACCCTCGGGCCAATCGAAGGATTCATAAAAATATTTAGCGGAAACAAAGCCCAGAATGGAATCCCCGAGGAATTCCAGCCTTTCGTTGCAGATTGTTCCGTCGTTCTGTTCGTTTGCATAAGAAGAATGGGTAAGCGCAGTTTTGAGCAGAGAAATATCCTTGAACTCATAGCCGAGGTTTTTCTGCAACCGCACAAGATTATCGCCCATTTCAAAACTCCTCTCCATTTTATATTTCAATCAATTCGGCAATCTGACCGATAGTTGTGTCTTCATTGATTTCATCGCTCAGGTCAACATAAAATTCGCATTCGATAATGTGGAGAATCTCCTCAAAATCCGACTCGCTCTCCATCAGCTCGCTGAGGCGGGTTTCTGCGGATATTTCATTTTCGTCATATTCCATTTCATAGGAAAGCGTTTCAATCAAAGCCGTTATCTTTTCATCCATAAAACATTCCTCCTTGGGTTTCGGAACCGTTTATAAATATCAAAATTATTCTGCATCAAGCTGAATTTTAAGCTGTTTCAAGCCACGCTCGGCAAGCGCCTCATACCTGAGCCTTTTATCCCTGATTTTTTCATCAAGGGCAGGCAGCAGCCCGAAGGATGCGCCCATAGGCTGAAAATTCTTTATGCTTGCATCGCTGATGTAGCGGGCAAGCGCTCCCGTCATTGTAACCTCAGGGGGGAGGAATTCGCCCTTGCCCAGAATCTTATTTGCAGCATTGATGCCTGCCAGAATTCCCGAGGCTGCGGACTCCATATAGCCCTCAACGCCGGTTATCTGCCCTGCAAAATACAAGCCTTCCCTTGCCTTGAAGCCGAAATCGCTGCCAAGCAGACGGGGCGAATCAATAAACGTGTTGCGGTGCATAACGCCGTAGCGCACAAACTCCGCATTTGCAAGGGCGGGTATCATTGAAAAAACTCTTTTTTGCTCGGGGAACTTAAGATTTGTCTGGAATCCCACAAGGTTATACATCGTTCCGTCTTTATTCTCCTTGCGGAGCTGAAGATTTGCCCAGGGGCGGTGACCCGTTTTCGGATTGATAAGCCCCGAAGGCTTCATGGGTCCGAAGCGGATTGTGTCGTGCCCTCTTGACGCCATAACCTCAATGGGCATGCAGCCCTCATAAACGCCCTTGCGCTTATCAAAATCGTGAGTAGGCGCGACCTCAGCGTTAATCAACGCTTCATAGAACGCCTCATACTCCTCTTTGTTAAGGGGGCAGTTTATATAGTCATCGGGCTCGCCTCTGTCATATCTTGACTGCATGAATGCATTTTCAAGGTCAATGCTCTCCGCCGTTATGATGGGCGCCGCCGCATCAAAAAAGCTGAGATTTCCGCCGCAAAGCTCCTTGATTTTTTCGCTGAGCGCTTCGGAAGCAAGAGGACCTGCGGCAATAATCACAACGCCGTCAGGGATTTCGGTAACCTCTTCCCTGATAAGGGTTATCTCCTTGCGGGAAAGGATTTTTTCCGTTACCAGCGCGGAAAATTTATCTCTGTCCACCGCAAGGGCTCCGCCTGCGGGCACTGCCGTTGCCTTTGCACATTCAACGCAAAGGGAGCCCATAAGCTCCATTTCCGCTTTAAGCATTCCTGCGGCGCAGCCAAGGCGCATTGCCTTGAAGGAGTTTGAGCAAACAAGCTCCGCAAGACCCTCGCACGAATGGGCAGGCGAGAATTTAACGGGCTTCATTTCATAAAGCTCAACCTCAACGCCTCTGTTTGCAAGCTGCCATGCAGCCTCTGCGCCTGCAAAGCCGCCGCCGATTATTTTAACCTTATTCATTGTTCTTTTTCTTTCCGCCTGCGGATTTTTCATAGCCGCAGCCTTCTGTCATGCAAACCAGCTTGCCCGTCTTTTTCTTAAACAGAGCCTTGCCGCACTGAGGGCAACTCTCATCGGCAGGGGGGTCCCAGCTCATGAAGTTACACTTAGGCCAGCTTCCGCAGCCGTAAAACACATGACCCTTCTTTGACTTCCTCTCGATTATTTCGCCGCCGCAAACAGGGCACCTTGCTCCCGTGTTGATAACAAGGGGCTTTGCATTTTTGCATTCGGGGTAACCGGGGCAGGCAAGGAATCTGCCGTATCTGCCCGTTTTGATAACCATCATTCTGCCGCACTTGTCGCAGGGAATGTCGGTTGTATCCTCTTCAAGCTGAATTTTAACATTCTTCATTTCGGTCTTTGCCTTGTCGAGGGTCTTTTCAAAGTCCGTGTAGAACTCATCAAGCATTCTCACATAGTCCTCTTCGCCGCTGCCCACACGGTCAAGATTAATTTCCATCTGCGCGGTGAACTTTGTGTTGACTATTTTGGGGAACTTATCCTTGAGAAGGCCCGTTACGGCGCAGCCGAGCTCCGTGGGAACAAGCTGCTTTGCCTTTCTCTGAACATAGCTCTTCTTGATGATTGTTGAAAGGATTGTTGCATATGTGCTGGGTCTGCCAACGCCGTTTTCCTCAAGCTCCTTGATAAGTGAAGCCTCAGTGTAACGTGCGGGAGGCTGAGTGAAATGCTGATTTGAGTTAAGCTCGCGGAGCTTCAGCTTTTCCTCTGCCTTGATTTCGGGCAGAACGCCCTTTTCCGTGTCATCCTCAGGCAGCTCATAGAGCTTTGTGAAGCCGTCAAACTTAACGGAATAGCCTGCTGCGGTGAAAATGCAGAATTCATCCTTGTTGCCGTCCTTTGATGCAAGGATTTCGGCCTTCACGGTGTTCTGAACGCAGCTTGCCATAAGACTTGCCATGAAGCGCTTCCAGATAAGGTTATAGAGCTTATACTGGTCGCTTGAGAGGCTTGATTTGACCTGCTCGGGTGTGAGCGAAGGGATTGAGGGTCTGATAGCCTCGTGGCCGTCCTGAGCATTTGCTCTTGATTTATAATATACGGGTTTTTCGGGAATATATTCTCCGCCGAAGGTTTTTGTTATATAATCCTTTGCTGCAGCTCTTGCTTCCTCGGAAATACGGAGCGAATCCGTTCTCATGTAGGTGATAAGACCCGTCATGCCCAGGCCCTGAACGTTAACACCTTCGTAAAGCTCCTGAGCAGCCTTCATTGTTCTTTCAGCCTGGAAGCCCAGCTTCCTTGAAGCCTCCTGCTGAAGGGTTGAGGTGATGAAGGGGGGAGAGGGGTTCTTTTTTCTCGTTCCCTTTTTAACGGATTTAACCTCATATTCGGCGCCGTCCAGCCTTGAAAGATAATAGTTTGCCTGCTCGCCGTTTTCGATTTTGATTTTGCCCTTTTCGTCGGAATAGAGGGTTGCGGTGAATGTTCTTCTCTGCGCCGTTGCCAGCTTTGCATCGATAATCCAGTATTCCTCGGGATTAAAGGCGTTGATTTCTTCCTCGCGGTCAACAATAAGCCTTACCGCAACGCTCTGCACTCTGCCTGCAGAAAGACCTCTTCTGATTTTCTGCGAAACAAAGGGGCTGAGTCTGTAGCCCACAAGGCGGTCAAGCACTCGCCTTGCCTGCTGAGCATTAACAAGGTCAACATTAACCTTTTTGGGGTTGGCCATGCCGTTTGCAACGCCCGTTTTTGTGATTTCATTGAAAGTAACGCGATTTTCTTTGTTAAGGTCAAGGCCCAGCACCGTTGCCAGATGCCATGAAATAGCTTCTCCCTCGCGGTCAGGGTCGGCTGCGAGATAAACGGCTTCGCTTGCCTCAACTTTATCCTTAAGCTCCTTAACCAGCTTTTCTTTGCCCTTGATGAGAGCGTATTTGGGAGCAAAATTATTCTTCACGTCAACGCTGAGCTTTGCTGCGGGCAAATCCCTGATATGACCCTTTGAAGCTACAACGTCGAAGTCCTTGCCCAGATATTTTTTGATTGTGTTTGCTTTTGCGGGGGACTCAACAATAATTAGCTTTGACATTTATTTTTCTCCTGTTAAGAATTTATTTTAAAATATAATTTTTTCCTTCTGTCTGCTCGATATATTCCTCAAGCTCAAGCTGCATAAGCACGGCAATAACCTTTGAAAGGGAAAGACCCGTTGCCGCACAGATTTCATCGGGGTGAATAGCTTCATCACCGAAAAGATTATAGACCGCCTGCCCGTCGGGGCCAAGCCCTGCGGGGCATTCTTTCACAACCTTTGCGGGCTTCTTTTCCTCCGCAGGCTTCGCCTCTTCAGCGGTTATGGGACCTTTGAGGGAATCAAGGCAAAGTCTGTCGGGATGCATTATCGCATAGGGCGCGAGAATTTCCCTTGCGCAGCTTACCGCCTTTGCGCCGTCACGGATAAGACTGTTGGCGCCCATATAAGCCGTTGAAAGAACGCTGCCGGGGATTGCAAAAACCTCCCTGCCCTGCTCCGCTGCAAGCCTTGCGGTTATGAGTGAGCCGCTTCTCTCGCCCGCTTCAACAACAAGCACTCCCTTGCTCAGGCCCGAAATAATTCTGTTGCGCTGAGGGAACGTTATTCTTGATGCACTTGAAAGAGGCGGAAATTCGCTGATTACCGCGCCGTTTTTCTTTATTTCACGGCGCATTGCCTCATTTTCCATAAGGTAACCGGTGCCCAGACCGCAGCCCATAACACAAACGGTTTTGCCGCCTGCTTCAAGCGCTGCTTCGTGAGCCGCCCTGTCTATTCCCAGAGCGCCGCCGCTGACAACAACCGCGCCTGCCTTTGCAAGCTCGCCGCTGATACTGCGGGCAATGGCGATGCTTTCATAGCAGGGATTACGGGTGCCCACAACGCCGATTGCAACCTTATCCGTCAGGCAGTCAAGGCTGCCGTCAACATAAAGCACAAGGGGCATATCCGTCAGCTTCTTCAAATCGGCGGGATATAGCTCGCTGTCGGGAGTGATAACCTGCCAGCCGTTCTTTTCGCAAAGTGAAATATAGTGAAGAGCCGTGTTCATTGAAGTGCATTTTATTCTGCTCATCTGAGCGCGGGTGAAAACTCCGGAAATCATTCTGTCCGCCTCGCCGGCCTCAAAAATCTTATGGGGCTCGGAATACGCGGCAAAAATCTCATCCGTTCTTGCTGATGCACCCAGCGCCGTTGAGAGCCACACCCAATATTTTCTGTAATCGCTCATCTTTTCAGCTCCCATGCAAGAATTGCTGCCGCTGCGGATGCATTAAAGGATTCCGCTCTGCCGTTCATGGGAATAACAACCTGCTTTTTGCAGCATTCAATGGCTTGCTCCGAAAGGCCGTTGCCCTCGTTGCCTACGCAGCAGATAACGCCGCCATCCATTGAAACCCTGCGAATATCAACCGCCGTGCTTCTCGGCACGGATGCAAGGGTAAGCATTCCGAGGCTGCGGGCAAGGCTCAGCACCTCGCAGATGTCATCGCAGGAAATAACATTCATCCTCAGCGATGAGCCCATGGCAGCTCTGAGCGCCTTGGGGTTATAGATATCGCAGCCGCCGCTGACAATCAGACCGTCAAGGCCGATTGCCTCAACGCTTCTGCAGATTGCGCCCAGATTTGACGGGTCCTGAAGATTTTCAAGGGCAATATATTTGCCGTTGGGGTCAAGGCTCAGAGTTTCAGGCTGAGATTTCATTGAGCAAAGGCAGAAAACGCCCTGAGAATTTTCCGTGCCCGAGAGCTTCTGCGAAACCTCGGCGCCGATTTCATAGCATTCCCTGCTTTTTTCAATTATTTCCCCTGCATACTCCTCATATTTCCACAGAGCCTTTGCGGTGAAAAACGCCTGCTTTATTTCGATGCCCGTCCGAGCGGCATCAAAGCAGAGCCGTGCGCCTTCGAGAAAAAATTCCCCTGCCTCTTTTCGGAGCGAAGCACTTTCTCCAAGACGGACGGCATATTTTATTTTTTCGTTAGTCCTTGAGGTTATCTTTTCCATAACTTTTCACGCTATTTATTATTGTATAAAGATTTGATACCTTTTATATGTTGTTTTTTGTCGAAAAAAAGCGGAAAAATCCGCTGAAAAAACACAATATCCCCGTGCATGGCACAGGTATAATAAGCACAATCAGAGATGTAACAAAAAGCCACATCTCTGATAATTGATTCTATGATTAGTTGAGAGCTGCCTTTGCCTTCTCGGTAAGTGCAGTGAAAGCTGCGGGGTCTGAAACAGCGATTTCAGCAAGCATCTTTCTGTTGAGGCTGATTTCAGCCTTCTTGAGACCGTTGATGAATGTTGAGTAGTTCATGCCGTTTGCCTGGCAAGCAGCCGAAATACGGGTAATCCAAAGACGGCGGAAATCTCTCTTCTTCTGCTTTCTGCCGATGTATGCATAGTTGCCGCTCTTCATAACAGCCTGCTTAGCTGTCTTGAAAAGGGTGCTCTTTGAGCCGTAGTAGCCCTTAGCGAGTCTGAGTACCTTATTTCTTCTCTTGCGAGTCATTATAGCGCCTTTAATACGTGCCATTTTAAATATCCTCCGTTAAATCTTATCTTGATGGTTGTTTACAAAGTTCCTGAATTATTTGTAAGGAACAAGACGCTTGATCTGCTTGCAGTTTGTAACGTCAGCAACAGTTGTCTTGCGAAGATTTCTCTTGCGCTTTGTGTTCTTCTTGTTAAGAATGTGTGATTTGTAAGCATGGGCACGCATGGGCTTGCCGTTCTTTGAGAGCTTGAAGCGCTTCTTTGCGCCGCTGTGAGTCTTGATTTTGGGCATTGGTATTTCCTCCTTAGAAATTTAAAACATTTTTACTTTGAGCTTTTGGGAGCCAGGAACATCAGCATCTGCCTGCCCTCAAGTTTTGCGGGCTTTTCGATACCTGCGCAGTCAGCCATAGCCTCCGCACAGCGCTTCATAATTGTCAGGCCAAGCTCGGGATGAGCCATTTCGCGGCCTCTGAAGCGGATGGAAACCTTAACTTTATTGCCTGATGCAATAAACTTGCGCGCATGATTGATTTTTGTGTCAAAATCATGAGTATCAATGTTGAGAGAAAGCCTGATTTCTTTGATTTCGATGGTTTTCTGATTCTTCTTTGCTTCCTTCTCTTTCTTTGCCTTTTCAAATCGGAATTTTCCGTAGTCCATAATTTTGCATACGGGCGGTTTTGCCATAGGCGCAATCTTAACGAGGTCAAGATTCTTGCTTTCGGCAATTTTAAGAGCCTCTGCTGCGGACATAATGCCAAGCTGCTCGCCGTCATCTGTAACAACTCTTACTTCCTTGTCACGGATTTCCTCATTGATTTGCTGTTCTTTGCTGCTGATGTTAAAGCACCTCCAATAGTGTAATAAAAAAGCGAGGGCAGGAATCCCTGACCTCGCATAATCAACGCTTCACACGGGCACAAAAGCCCGATTAAAAAGAAACTATTGACCGACTCAGGACATTCCCCGGAAGGTGAGAGCCAAACCTGCTCTGCTTTATTGTGCAAGCTATTTTAACCCATATCCGTAGGTTTGTCAAGAGTTTTTTGAAATTTTATTTTATTTTCCGCAGCGCCAGCACTCCTGCGGAAAGCGCAAAGCCCAGCGCAAGGAAAATCGCCGCCGTCAGGCCGTTGAATGCAGGGCCGTTTGCCGTGCAATAAAGCACCATGCTGAGCACAAAACCAAGAGCACTGAGAACAATCTGAAGCACCGAGCCCAGCTTTGCCCGGGATGTTATGCTGCAGGATGCGGCAACCGCCCTGAGCATTGAAAACGCCGTTCCGTCATGAACGATTTTGGCAGGCAGCTTGTCGCAAACCGCATCTCTTCTGCGCTTGAAGAGCTTGCCTGCAACGGATGAAAGAATTTTAAAGGTTTCCTGCGGAAGTCCGAAGCTCTTTGAAATAAGCTCCTCGGTAACATTGACGTCATTTGTTCTTACAAGCACCTGAATTCCGTTGCTTTCAAGGAGCTTGAAATAGCCCTCAAGATTTTTATCAACCGCATAGCTGACAACAAACAGAGCAGCCAGCTTGCCTGCAACCGCAAGATACATAACCTTCCTGCCGCTGTGGATATATTTTTCCTCAAGTGTGCTTTCGGGCATCTCAACGCTGTGGTTTATGAGCAGATTCTTGTTGCCCAGAAGCACCTTCTGGCCGTGAATCCTTGCGGAAATTCCCAGCTTATCCTCATAAACAAGCTCTTTTACGGGAGGCAGCAGGTCAGGTCTGCCGTCAACTACCTGCTCAAAGCTCTCCCTGAGGGGGCCGCCCGACTTGATAACAAGAGCCGCCGCATAAAGCAGAACATCGTCAATTCTGATGCTCTTGAAATCCTTCATGCCGTGCATTGTGCAGCGTGAACGGTCAAAAATATCCGCGCTGTCCATAACAACGGCATTTGCCGCCGCAGTTTCCTGAGCAGCCGCAACGCCGGAAATCATTGTTCCCGTTGTGTTAAGCTCATGGTTTGCAATTCTTACAATGAACGCGGGAATAATTGCCGCAAACACAGGGGAGCACACGCAGAAGGTTCCCGCAAAGGCAGAGAATGCCGCCATAACGCTCTGTTCAACAACGCCTGCCGCTATTGCAGCAACTGCCGCCGCGCCGAAGGCTGCGGGGAGAAGTGTTCGAACCAGCTTTTTATCCGTTGCATCCGCTTCGGAAATCTTCATGAAATCCGAGGGGAAGGCAACCTTTGAGGAATAAAGCAAATCCGCATTGCCCATCATAAGGCCTCTGCCAAGCTCAAAAATCTCGGATTCATTCTCAAAGGGATGAACGGCATACATATTATGCTCGTATTTATAAACACAAACTTCAAAATTGGAAAGAATGCGCTGAGCATCCATTTTATCTGCAATCTTGCTCAGAAGCACCGCGCCCACCGCCGCCGCGGAGAATACGGTTGTTGCCACCTCGCCGCCGCCTATAAATGCGGCAAGCACATTCTGCACAAGGGCAACCGCCAGCGAAAGGCTGACCGCCGTATCAACGGTTATGTTCTTTTTGAATATGCCCGTAAGGCCGTCAACAAACCGAATGTTGTTAAGCCCTGCGGCAACAATAATAAAAATTGCATTCAGCACACACATGGGTGCCGAGCCTGCAACAAAAACTTCGGTTTCAACGGCCAGCTTTTCGGCAATTGAGGGAATAAGATTGAAAATAATAACAAGCAGTTCAACAACGCCCATAGTTACTATGCCCATTGTTGCCTTTTTGCTTCTTTCCGTCAGCAGGGTGTGAACAGCCGCGCGCTCCGCAGGGGATTCATATTCCTTTGCAACGGTCTTTTCGGTTTCGGCCACCTGCACCTGCTTCTTTTCTTTCTTCCTGCGCCTTTTCTCCTGCTTTTCGCTATCCTCGGGAGGAGCTTCAAAATCGCCCTGAAAATCCTCGTCAAGGTCAAGAGTATCAAGCAGCCTGAAGTTTTTCGCTCTCTGCTTACGCTTTTCGGAAAGCTGCTCCTCAACATCAAGCTCCCTGCTCTGCTCCGGCAGAGTTTCCTCGGGAATATCCTCAAAGCCCGTCAGCATCATCTGACCCTCAACGTCACTGCCTGCCTCAGACATCTTTTTTTCCGCCCTGCCCAGAGCATCCATAACGCGGGTTTTTTCATCGTCAATGCTCTTGGCATCCTCTGCCGCAAGCACGCGCGGAACGCCCTCAAAGCCGTTTTCATCCTGCTCGGATGACTTCTGAACAACGATTCCCGACCTGTCAACGGGGCCGTCCTGCACGGGGTCCATTTCAACCGTATTTTCCAGCTTAAGGGTTTCAAAAAAACGGGTTCTGTAGTCTATTTTTTTCTCGGGCGCAGGCTTTTCCTCAGGCTTTTTGCCAAAGAAATCTGCCGCTGCAGCTTCGCCCTCATAGAAGGTTCTGATTTCCGAGGGTCCTTTATCATCAGGCTCTTCCGGAGCAGCAGGCTCCTGCCAAGCGAACATCGAGCCGGGGGGCTCGGGAATATCCTCGGGAACAATAACGGTTTCAATTTCAAACAGAGATTCGTCAAATTCATCCTCTGAGCCGTCAAAGAAGGTTTCCTGACCGTCAACCTCATCCTCGCCCGAGGTTGATGAAATATCCTGCATTTCAGGCTTTTCAGGCACCTCGGCAATGGGTCTTACGGTAAAAATACCCGTGTCAAACTCGCGGCTGAGAATTCTTTCAAAATCCTCTGCAGGTGTGGGCGCCTTTTTTGGCGCGGGAACATATTCCTCGCCGTTGGACTGAGCAATCAGCCTGTCAATATCGTCCAGCGACCATGTTTTTGAGGGTGCTTCCGCAGCCTTATCCTCCGATTTTGAGTTGCGGATTTCGGCAAGGATATCATCCACATCTTTGCCCGAAGCTGTTTTCGGATTATCGCTCAATTCACTCACCTACCTGTTTTTCGCAATTTCATACATTAAAATTCCCGCTGCCACGGAGGCGTTGAGGGAATTGATTTTTCCTTTCATGGGGAGGGAAACCACAAAGTCGCATTTTTCTCTCACAAGGCGGCTTATGCCCTTGCCCTCAGAGCCTACAACAAGAGCAACCCTGCCCGAATAATCCTGCTCATCCCAGCGCTTGCCGTCCATATCCGCGCCGTAAACCCAGAAGCCTTTTTCCTTAAGCTCCTCAATGGTGTTGGGCAGGTTGGGCACTCTTGCAACGGGCACATACTCAACCGCACCCGCAGAAACCTTGCCAACCGCATACGTCAGGGCAACGCCCCTGCGCTTGGGAATAATAATTCCGTGAGCGCCGCAGGCATCCGCCGTCCTGATTATTGCGCCCAGATTATGGGGATCCTCAATTTCATCGCAGATAATAACAAAGGGCTCTTCTCCCTTGCTTTCCGCATTTGCAAGTATATCCTCAATTGACGAATATTCATGCACCGCTGCCCACGCGGCAACGCCCTGATGATTTTCGCCATCGCAGATTTTATCCAGCTTGCGCTTATCCGTTTCCTTAACAACAATGCCTTTATCACGGCACTGACCGATGATTTTACCTACGGAGCCGCCTCTTTCACCCTTGGCAACAAGCAGGCAGTCAATGGCTCTGCCGCTTTTGAGCGCCTCGGCAACGGCATTGCGCCCGATAATAAGACCCTGCTTCTCATTTTGCATTTCCATTAAGCAGACTCCTCCTCATTATAATTTATGCTATATTCGATTTATTATATCATAAAAAAATAAAAATGAACAGTATAAATACAATTTTTACAGAAAAAACCTTAAAAATTTTGAGTTTTCCGTTCAGCATATGACAGTATTTGCCGTAATCACTATGTAAAATGGTTTTATCAATGGAAAGGAATAAAAAAATTATGGAAAATTCAAGGACTGTCCGCAGCGGCGATTCAGCCGACATTCTCTGGGACAGAGGCGTAAAAATTCTTACATGCGTTTTATATTTTGTCAGCAGCTTTACTCTTTCTGGGGCAGGGCTTTTTTCGGTTAAAATTCCTCTGAGCATAGGGCTTTGCGCCGCCTGCACGGGAATTGACCTGATTTGCGCCGCCGCAGGAGGAATCCTCGGCGCCATGCTTCGCCTTTCCGGCGGAGAATTGCTTAACGGAATCATTCCCCTTGCAGGGGTTGCTGGCGCGGTTTTTGTTATGGAAAAAGCAGGCCTGCGCAAAAAAAGAAGAATAATCCTTTCGGCAACGGTTTTTACCCTATGCTTTCTTTGCGGAGAAGCAGTTATGCTTGCGGAAATTCCCAACCTTGCGGATTTTCTGCTTGTTATCTGCTCAAGCCTTTTCTGCTCGGCATCGGTAACGTTTTATTCGGGCACCGTTGACTGCATAATGAAAAAGCGCAGCCCCTATATGCTGGATAACCACAGCCTTGTGTGCATTGTAGCAAGCCTTTGCACTCTGCTTCTCGGCTCCTCGGAGCTGAGCCTTATGGGATTCCGACCCGCAAGATTTTTCGGCTGCTTTGTTATTCTTACCGCAGCCTATCTTTTCAGCCGCTCGGGCGGCAGCATTGCAGGCATTGCCATAGGCGGCTGCATTGCCGTTTCGGGCACGGGGGTTGCCCTGAGCATATGCTACGGAATCTGCGGGCTGCTTTCAGGAATATTTTCAAAATTCGGCCAGCTTGTCTGCGCTCTTGTTTTCACTCTGACAGCAGGCATCGCCGCCCTGCTTGACGGCACAAATGAGGGTCTTTGTGTTTTTGCGGAATCTGCGGCAGCAGCCTTTATTTTTGCCGCCATACCGAAATCCAGACTGTCGCGGGTGAGAAGCAATATCCTTAACCCAAAATCAAAACGGATAGATTTTGAATTCGGCGCTGCGGGAGAAAGGCTTATGGAAGCCGCCAAAGCCGTGGGCTCGGTTTCCGAATGTGTAGCAAACGTTTCAAAGGGCATTGAAGCCCTTTCCCCTGCAAACGACATTATAGTTTGCATGCGGGTGCGCGAAAGGGTATGCGCACAATGCCGCCTTAAGGACACCTTCTGCCCCGAGGAGGGGGATTTTGCCGCCGTTCTTGAAAAGCTCTCGCAGGGCGAAACAGTCAGCGCAGAGGATTTTTCGGCGGATTTCAACCTGAAATGTCCCTGTGTTCCCCGACTTGCAGACAGCTTTAACCGTGTTTACGCCACAAGGAACGCGGTTAACGCCCTGCAGGCAAGCTCCGCCAGAAACCGCGCCCTTGCCTGCGGCCAGTTTGACTGGACCGCCGCGCTGCTCAGGGAGCTTTCCGAAGATCTGAGCAAGGGGGCGCAGATACTTTTCGGCAAGGAAAAATGCGCCGCAAGGGTGCTTTCCGACTATGGTTTCAATGTTATAAATACAAGCTGCATTCAGCCCCTTTCGGGGGCTCTGCGGCTGACCTGCACCGTTGAGGAAATTCCTCCGTCAACAAGCCTTTCGCAGCTTACCGCTGCCCTTTCAACGGAGCTTGAGGTTAAGCTGAATCCGCCGAAAATAAGGGAAGTTGCGGAGGGAAAGGAGCTTGTTTTTCTTCGCAGGGAGCTTTTCAGAATCCGCATGGGCTCCGCATCCGCAAGCTGCGGCAATCAGAAGCTCTGCGGCGATTATTTTGAATGCTTTCAGACAGAATCAAAAGCATATATTATCCTGAGCGACGGCATGGGCACGGGCGGCAGGGCAGCAATTGATTCAACCATGACCGTTGAGCTTTTTTCGCGGCTCGTCAGGGCGGGAGTCAGCCTTGACTCCGCGCTGAGCATAACCAACTCCGCCCTTTCCGTTAAATCAGATGATGAATCCCTTTCCACCCTTGATGTTGCGGAAATTGACCTTTTTGACGGCAGCACGGTTATTTATAAAGCAGGCGCCGCGCCGTCATTTTATACCTTTTCGGGCAGGGTTCGCGGAGTTGAAATTTCCTCAACACCGCTGGGAATTCTGAGCAAGGTTGCATTCAGCCGCTACAGCCTGAAGCTGCACGGCGGCGACACCCTTGTTATGGTCAGCGACGGCATTCTTGGCTGCGGAAGCAATTGGCTGAAGGATGAAATAAAGGCATTTTCGGGAGGCATTGATGCAAGCGCCTTTTCTCAGGATGTTGTTGACTCCGCGCGCAGGCGGTGCGGCAGCAGATTTGACGATATGACCGTCATAACCGCCGTTGCTGAGGAGATATAATAAATGCAAAAAAGACACTTTCAGAACGAAAGTGTCTTTTTGTTATGCAACATATGTAACCGTGAAGCAATGTGAACGGATTTTATATTTCATCAGTGATGCCCTGAAGGCATTGCCCTTCATCTTTGCATTGCCGACTCTCATTGTTGTAACATAACCGCAGCTTGCGCTTATGCAGCCGTCATGCTCAACAACCTCAAGCCACTGTGCAGGGTTATCGCCAAGCACAATTTCATCGGAATAAGCCTCAATCAGCTTTTTCATTTCCTCGGCGGAAATTTCAAACTCCGACGGCGCAGGGTCCTCGGGGCTTGTTACGCCGCCCTTGAGATAGGGATACTGACCCGCTTTCCAAACGCTTTCCGCCGATGCGGTTTTGCCTGCAGAGGTTGAAAAATAAACCGTGTTTGCCGCCGCGCCGTTATAATCAACATACTTTGCGGTGGGTGCATCCTCTGCGGTTGCCATTCCAAGATATTCAAGGCAAACCTTGTGGATTTCCGTGCCTTCAAATTCAAAATCTGCCGCATATGCATGCTGGCTCTTTTTTACATTGAAGCCGTTAAATTTGGCATAAGTATAAATAGCTGCCATCTGAGCCTTAACAGCTTCTCTGCCTGCGCTGCTGTAGCCCATTTCTTTCTTCGTGGTTTTGCAGAGATATTCTGCAAGGGGGATTTCCTCTCCGCCGTAATTAACCGTTGCAGGGGTTGCGGAATCCGCTTTGACGGTTGTGCCGGGATAATAATGAGTCAGAATTTCTTCATAGCCGCTGCCGTTTTTCGCCATTTCCATGGCGCCCTTCTGGCTCATGCCTACGCCGTGGCCGTAGCCGTAAACCTTAAACACAAATTTGCCGCCCTGAGCCGCCGTTGTGCCCTGAGTTGTGTCCTCAGCTTTCTGTGTTGTTGTGACAGGCTTGGTTGTTGTGGGCTTTTCGGTGGTGGTTGCTTTTGTTGTGGTTGTTCCGGTTGTTGTGGGCTTGGTTGTGGTTGGCTTGGTGGTTGTGGGTTTTGTTGTTTTTACGGTTGCGGCTATGGTTGTTAATATTTCCGTCACCTTTTCCGTGACGCTCATTTCCGTTGACCCGGTGCTTTCAGTTGAAGCCGATGTGGTTTCGGGAATGAATATAATCATATCCATATCCTCGCCGTCAAGGCCGCTGCCGCCGTAATAATCATCCTGAGATTCGGTAACGGTTTCCTGCGCGGCAGTGTTGCCCGTCCCCGCATTGGCAAGAGACGCCTCGGAATATTTGCTGCCAAGCACAATTGCCGCAACAAGACACACCACAGCCGCAAGGGCAATGGCGCAAATCGCAATAATAAGCGCGGTTTTTTTGTTGTTTTTCTTTTCGGGAATATTGGGGTTAACAAGTCCTGCCCCGCCCGAGTGAACCTCCAGCATTGAGCACAGCTTGATAACCGCAGCGGCGATGAGGTGCTTCTTCGCCTCGCCGGGAAGAGCAAAAACCCTTGCCGCATTTGCTCTTTCGGAATCCGCAACACAAACGATAACATAGCTTTCGCCGTTTTCGTCGGTGTAAATATCCGAAATCGCTATGCCTAAATCGGCATCTGCCGTTTCTTTTGAAAATTTTGCGCTTCGGGCAACAAAATCCCCGGCGCTTTCGCCCTCCTCAGCCTCCTTGACAGTTGAGTCGGGAATAAACGCATCCTCACTGTCGGGCACTGCGGAAATAACGGAAAGCAGAGCCTTTGCGCTGCCGCAGGGGGAAACCGCAACGGTTTTACCGCTGCCGATAACCTTTTTCACGCTGTCTTTAACCTGAGCCATGGCAGGCTTCGGGGCAGGGAACACCTTTGCAAGCATTGCCTCAAGTCCCAGCGAAAACGCCGCCTCAGCCCTGCCCTCATCAAGGGGCAGGAAAACAACGAGACCTTCGCCCAATTCCTTTGCAAATGCGGAATAAAGGCCGTCCTCTGAAACAAACACCTTTGCCTTTTCGGGCACTGCAGAGTGAATGTCCCTTTCTTTTGAGCTGTCGGGCAGGCTGCCCTGAAGAGCAGAAACAATTGAGCTGCTTCTGATTACTTTTGAAGAAAAGAGCTTGAGCAAACGGAGCTTTGCGCCAAGGAACATTGAAAGGGGCGCCGCCGCAACAATTACGCCGCCTTCGCAGGCGCATTTTGCAACAGCCTCAGCAAAGGATGCGGCATCGCCGTAATCCGCAGACGGTGCATCCGGATAAAACTGCCTGAGTTTTTGCTCAAGATATGCAGCCGCACCTTGCGCCGACGGGGCGCAAAGGGTGCATAAGCTCACCTTTCTTTTCATAATAAATCTCCGTTCCTTAGTTTTCTTCAAAGTTTATATTTTGAGTACAGATATTGCGAGGGGATTTGACGCCGTATTGGCGGAAATATGCCTTCAGAACATTTACCAGCGGGAATCCTGGGCATATGGATTAACCGCTTTTTTGTTTGCATCATAATATGCCTGGGGGAATTTGGGGTTGGGATTCTCAACCGCCTTTGAAGTGTCTACGCTGACGCTTTCGCCGTCGCGCTTGAGCCTTGCAACAACAACAAGCCTTGCTTCGTTGAAATCGTAGCAGCAGGTGGAAAGGGTGAGAATCTTATCGTTTTCATTGATGTCAACGCCCGTTGTGTAGAGCTTGCGCTTATCGATTTCATTAATATAGCTTGCAAACTTATCGTTTGAAACGTCAATGAAGTTATAGGGAAGCACATATCCGTTGTCATCCCTGGCATCGGAATTTGTGATGAACACGGCATAAACAAACCATGTGTAATCGCCGTAGATGGTGTTGCATTCAATAACGGGGGCTGAGGCAAAGCCGTCAATCGTACGGTAATTCTCAAGGTTGCCGAAAATATAGTCATCGGAGCGCATATTGTGGCCGTAAATAACATTGTTCTTGTGAAGATTTTCAAAATCGGTCATTCTGTAATCAAAGAAAGGCACTCCGTAGGTTGTGTATTTGCCGTAAATATCCTTTTTAAGGTAATAATCGTTATCGATACCCTGAGCAATGGGGAAATTGATATCAAGGCCGTTAATGGTTATCCAGCCTCTCAGGTCCTGATTTGCGGCGTAAAGCTGGCCGTATTTGGCAAGCATTCCCGCAGGAAAATCAACGCCCGGGAACTCGCTTTCAAGCCTTGAATCAACAACGGCAGTCTGGTCATGCTCGATGATATTTTCGCTCATCTGGTCAACGACCTGCTGAGATGTTTTGCGGAACATCAGGGGCTGAACAACGTAGGTGTTCACAATAATGGCCGAGCAGACGATTATTGTGATTGCAGAAAGGGCAAGAACGATTTTTCTGACAACATCGCCCTTCTTGCTTTCGGGCTTTTCTTCCTTTTTGTTCTTTTCAGCCTTTTTCTCAGCCTCTTTTGCCTCGAATTCCTCTTCGGTCATGTATGAAATGCCGCTGCTCATGGGCTCGGGCTCGTAGAGCTTTTCGGGCTGCTGAGCCGCCGCATCATAGTTGTTGCCGTCATCGGGAATATCAACAACAAAGCCTGCGGGAGCTTCGGTCTCAGCGGGAACTTCGGGCTTCTTTTCAGGCAGCTCATCGCCCAGAAGCTCGGCAAGCTCCCTTTGGAATTCTTCGCTGTCGGTATCAACAGGCATCACGGGAGCAGGGATTTCCTCAGTCTCGGGAATAATTACAATATCTTTTTCGGTCTCTTCATCTTCCGGAACATCCCATTCGATTGCCTCGCTGTCCGCTTCAAATGCGGCAGGGTCTGTTACAAGCTGAGAAGCAACCGAAAGCTCGGTATCAACGGTTGCGATGCCTTCGTTTGACTCAATTTCCGAAAGAATTTCGCCAAAGCCTGTTTCGCCGTCGGAATCGGCCTTCAGCATATCAATCATGCTGAAAATATCGTCCTTTGCACTGTCGGCATCGGCCTCTTCCTCCGCTGCGGCAGGCTCTTCCTCCACCGCCTCGGGAGCAAAAAACTCCTCTTCAACGGGCAGCTCGGGCTCGGAAGGCTCATAAATATCGTCATCCTCGCCGTCAAGGGAAACAACGGGAATTTCATCCGAATAATAATCCTCGGGGTCCATCCACAAATCATCAAGGGTTGATGCCTCATCGGTTTCGGGCACCTGAGGGTCTGAAAGGGCAATTTTTGCAGGCTCAGCCTCGCTTGCGGTAAGCACCGACATGGGCTTGGGCACAATCACATCGGAGCTGTTGCCAACAAGGTCATCATAAAGGCTCTGCAGCTCGCTTTCGATGCTTCTTTCCGTATTTTCGATATCCTCATGGAAGCCCTCAAAAAGCGGCGCCTCCTTTGAGCTTTCCTCAAGGAAATCGGTAAGATTAATTTCGGTTATTGCCTCATCATCCGCTATTGAGCTGATTCCCTCGGGCAGCGATGAAGGCTTTTTATCTTTATTGTCATTGTTTGACATAGCATTTCCTCCGGATTTATACTAAATTTTTGTGATTTTTCAAATCAGTTGGGGCTGGGCTGCCACTTTTCGGAATTTTTGTAGGGATTGGTTTTTCCGTGGCTGTTATACCAGACCTGAGGCCTGCGGTAATCGGGGTTGTCCTTAACGAGAGAAGCATCAATCTCCTCGCTCTCGCCCTCGTGAAGAAGCCTGCCCACAACAACAAGCCTTGTGTCAACATTCTTGCCGTAGTCATAAATGCAGGTTGAAAGGGTGATTATTTTATCCGTAGGCTCAAGTGAAACTCCCGTGTCATAGAGCTTACGCTGATTGACCTGTTCAATGTAGCCAACCATATTGCTCTCGCCCATATCGGGATAAATGTAGTTAAAGAAGTAGCCGTTATCATCCTTGGGCTGGGTGTTTGAAAGGAAAACCGCGCATATTTTATAAGTATATTCGCCCGTAAGGGTTTTATATTTGATTATGGGGTTTTCAATGAAGTGGTTCTTATTTCTGTAATCGTAAAGCGAGCGGAATGCCTGCTTGGGCACACCGTCGGACTTGCCCGTTGTGTGGCCGTGGATAACCATATTCTTTGAAAGGTGGTCGGGAAGGCAACGGTAATCAAGATAAATGTTGCCGTAGTTATCCGCAGAGGTTTCATAGGTTGTCCTGTTATAGAAATCCTTTTTGAGATAGTAGCTGTTGTCATCGCCCAGAAGCACGGCGGTATCCATTTCCGTGCCGGGGATTGAAAGCCATCCCGCAAGGTCATTGTTGATTGAATATGCCTGCTTAAGCTCCTCAAGAATACCCTCGGGATACTGAGTCTGAGCCTTTGCCGCATTTGACTTAACGCCTTCAAGCTCTGCAGACAGAGAATCCGCCTCAACGCCCTGAGCAAGCACAAGGCCTGCGGTTTTTTCGTCAATAACGGAGCCGTCGGAGCTCTTTTTGGTGAAATTCATAACGGAAAGCACGGTTAAAAGCACGGCAACCGCCGCAAAAACCGCCGTAAGTATTGCGGGTAGCTTATTATTCATTCTTATTTTCCTCCATATATTTTCTGGCAAGGTTGAGAGCGCGGGAGCCCGTAACATAGCGGTTATACTCTCTGTCGCTCCTGCCTGTTTCTATTTTTTCGCAAACCTGCACACCCTCTGCATCAAGGGCAACGAAGCAAAGACCGACAGGCTTGCTTGTGCCGTCACTGCCCGGCCCTGCAATGCCCGTTACGGCAATGCCGATATCCGCACCCGAAACACGGCGTATGCCTGCCGCCATTTCCCTTGCGGTCTGCTCACTGACTGCGCCGTATTTTTCAAGGGTTTCTGTTTTAACGCCGAGCACACGGCACTTGACTTCGTTTGAATATGTTATCACGCCGTAGCTGAAAACACCGCTTGCTCCGGGAATATCCGTTATTCTTTTGGGGATATAGCCTGCGGTGCAGCTTTCCGCCGTTGCAATTGTCATGTTTTTTTCTTTGAGCAGCTCAACCACTCTTTCTTCAATGCTTTGGCTGTCGATGCCGTAAACATAGCTGCCCAACCTTGATTTGATTTCTTCAATAACTGGTTTGCAAAGCATCTCCGCTTCGCTCTCGCTGCCTGCCTTTGCGGTTACGCGAAGCAACGCCTCGCCTTTTTTTGCATAGGGTGCAACTGTGGGATTTTCTTTTTCAAGCAAATCGGCGCAAAGCTCTGCCATTGCGCTTTCGCCGATGCCCATAGTCCTTACCGTGTGTGATACAATTGCACCCTCCGAATATTCCGCAAGGAAAGGCACAACGCTGTTTTGGTACATAGGCGCCATTTCATAGGGCGGGCCGGGGAGAATAACGATGCATTTGCCGTTTTTCTTTATGCCGATGCCGGGAGCTGTGCCGTTGTTATTCTCAAAAACCGTCTGCCCCTCGGGCACATAGGCCTGCCTGAGATTGCTTTCGGGCATTTCAATTCCTTTTGAGTTGAAATATGCTTTTATCTTATCTGCAATCCGTTCATCAAGCCGCAATTCGCAGCCCATAACCTCGCAGCAGACATCTCTTGTAATATCGTCCTGTGTAGGACCCAATCCGCCCGTTGCGATAACGATATCGCTCCTTTCAAGGGCGGTGTTAAGTGCGGCGGCAAGCCTTTGGGCATTGTCGCCCACGGTTGTGTGGCGGAGAACGGAAATACCCAGCTTTGCAAGCTCAACGGAAAGATATCTTGAATTTGTGTTCAGTATATCGCCAAGCAGTATTTCCGTGCCTACGGAAAGTATTTCGCAAACGGCCATTTCCTTTTCTCCTTTTACTTAATATGCGCTTATGGGCACAAACCTTGCGTTCTTTGCGGCTTCTTCAACAAGCCTGTTAACATCAAGCGCCTTTTCGCACTCCTCAACATAGTCAAGGGTGGGCTTTGTTTTGGGGTGCTTGGGTGTGAACACCGTGCAACAATCCTCATAGGGAAGGATTGATATATCAAAGGTTTCGATTTTTCTCGAAATTGCAACAACCTCGTCCTTATCCATACCGATAAGAGGACGGAAAACGGGCATTTCACAAACCGCATCCGTGCAGGCAATTGCGGGCATGGTCTGGCTTGCAACCTGACCCACACTTTCGCCCGTGATAAGTGCGCCCGCCTTATCCTTCGTTGCGATTATCTGCGACACTCTCATCATCATGCGGCGCATAATAACGGTGAATATATCCTCGGGACAGTTATCCTTGATAAGCTCCTGAATCTCTGTAAATGGCACAACCCAGAGAGTGATTCTGCCCGAATATTTGCTGACCTGCTTAAGCAGGGAATGAACCTTCTGCTCTGCTCTTTCGCTTGTGTAGGGAGGGGATGCAAAATGGATTGCAATAAGCTCCAGACCTCTTTTTGCCATCATATAAGCGGCAACGGGGCTGTCAATACCGCCCGAAATAAGCACGGCTGCTCTGCCTGCGGAGCCTGTGGGCATACCGCCCGCGCCCTTAATCTGCTTGCCGTGAATATAGGCGTGAGTATCTCTGATTTCAACGGTAACAACCATATCGGGGTTGTGAACATCAACAACAAGGTGAGGAAATTTGCGCAGCAGATAGCCGCCCGTTTCTCTGCAGATTTCGGGGGAGTTGAGGGGGAATTTTTTATCCGAACGCTTTGCTTCAACCTTGAAGCTGCGAATACCGAGAAGCTGGGGAGCCAGATATTCTTCAGCACTTCTCAGTATGGTTTCCATATCCTTTTCAACTGCCGCTGCCCTTGAAAAGCCTGCAATTCCGAACACCTTGCCCATTCTTTCAATGGCTTCGTCAAAATCAACGCTGTCGTCAACGGGCTCTGCAATGATTGTTGACTGTGCAATGGTGAATTTGAATTTGCCTGCGCTTTCAAGCCTGCGGCGCATATTTTTAACAAGCATATCCTCAAAGGTTCTTCTGTTAAGACCCTTAAGGGCAAGCTCTCCGTTTTTTATAAGAATTATTTCCTTCATTTTTCTCTCCGTTTATTTTCAGTCTGCCGACCTGATTATCTTTTTTCCCTCTGCTATGCCGAGCACGAGGGCATCAACCTCCTGAATGGTTGTGAATCTTGAAAAGCTGATGCGCAGGGGGCTGTCAAGCCTTCTGCGGTCAAGACCCATCTGCATAAGCACATGGCTTTTTTTGCCCTTTGAGCAGGCCGAGCCGCTTGAAACACAGATTCCCTTATCCGAAAGGAAATTGAGCATAGGCTCGGATTTGATTCCCAACACGGAAATGTTGGTTACATAGGGCAGGGCATCGGGAGGCGAATTTATAACAATATCTCCAAGCTCCTCCAGCTTTGAAGCCATATAGTCCCTGAGCATTCGGATATGCTCAAGCTCCTTTTGCGGGTCGGGCAAAGCCCTCGCCGCCGCCGCAAAGCCCGCAATGGCAGGCATAGCCTCTGTGCCGGGTCTGATTTTCATTTCCTGCTCGCCGCCGAAAGTGCGGGGCTTGATTTTAACACCCTTGCGGATGTAAAGCGCGCCCACGCCTTTTGGGCCGTGGATTTTGTGGGAGCTTACCGTCATCAGGTCAACACCCAGAGCCGCAGGCTTAACGGGCATTTTGCCGAAGGCCTGAACCGCATCGCAGTGAATAAGCGCAGGGGAGCGAGCCATCATTGCCGCCCTCTTTGCCGCCTGAACGGGCATTACCGTTCCCACCTCGTTATTAACGAGCATCATTGAAATAAGAATTGTGTTTGAATTAACGGCGGAATAAAGGTCTTTTTCGTTTATCCTGCCGTAGCTGTCAACCTTAAGGCGGATTACCTCAAAGCCCTCTGCCTCAAGTTTGTTAAGGGTATCGTCAATGCTGGAGTGCTCAACGCTTGTTGAAACAATGCGCCTGCCCATGCGCTTCATCTGATATGCCGCGCCGAAAAGGGCAAGGTTGTTGCTCTCCGTTCCGCCTGAGGTGAAGAAAATTTCTTCGCTTTTGCAGCCCAGCTTTGCGGCAATCGCTTCCCTTGAGGAATCAAGCAGAGCCTTTGCCTCGTTGCCGACTCTGTGGAGCGATGAGGGGTTGCCCCAGCATTTTGTCATTGCATCCGCAACGGCACTGACCGCCTCGCAGCAGGGCGCCGTTGTTGCGCTGTTATCAAAATAGGCACACATCATCTGAAATTCTCCTCTGTCGGCACTACACCCATTATAGTAATCATATTTAAAACATTATACACCATTTTCCCCTCACTTGCAATATATTTTTTATAGGAGTTCCTTGCGCGGAGGTTTTTGCCTTTTCAAAAACAGTATATGCCGAAAAAAATTAACGGATATAGCAATAATACAACGGGAAATTTAATAAACAAAATCGCAATTGTTAACAGATTTGAAAATCTTCATTTTATCAAAGCACAGTTTTTTTGCATACAATAAAATCAAAGGAGAGATTTTATGTATACTTATCACTGCCGTTCAAGGCGCATTCTTGATTTTCTTGCAAATTCATCGCCTGCCGCGGTTGCGGAGATTCGCGGCTGCGGAGAATACCCGTCAATCTGCGGCGTGCTGATGCTTTATCCCTCGCAGACGGGGGTTTTTGCCGTTGTTTCCGTGGAAGGGCTTCCCGACGGGCTTGGCAGCGGAAACACTCTTGCCATGCATATTCATGACCCCGAAACAGGCGCACACTATAACCCCGCAAACACCGCACACCCTTACCATGCAGGGGATATGCCTCCCATATTTGTTGAGCGCAACCGCGGCTGGTCAGCCTTTCTGACGGAGCGATTTGACATCCGTGAAATCATAGGCAAAGAAATTGTTATTCACGGCAGACGCGACGATTTTTCAACCCAGCCCTCGGGGGATGCAGGCAAAAAAATAGCCTGCGGCACAATTCTGTGCGCAGGCAGATAATCTTATGTTCAATTAAAGGATTTCACCCATCATGCCGGGCTTTGCGCCTGCAGCGTTTGACTCGTCTGTGTCAATATGCATAGCAAGAGCAAAATTGGGATTAACTCTGACAACAACATCGTCAAAGATAAGGCTTCTGCCGTCTGACTCAACCTTAACGCAAACAATCTGCTTATCCTCAAGGCCGTATTTTTCGGCATCTGCGGGAGTTGCATGGATGTGTCTTTTTGCGGAGATAACGCCGCAATCAATTTCAACCTCACCCTTGGGGCCAACCAGCTTGCAAGCGCCTGTGCCTGCAATGTCGCCGCTTTCTCTTACGGGAGCAACTGCGCCGATGCTGCGGGCATCAGTGAGTGAAAGCTCAACCTGAGTTGAGGGACGAACGGGGCCAAGGATTGAAACAGCGGGGAAGCTGCCCTTTGCGCCAACAACTGCTACTCTTTCTTCGCAGGCAAACTGACCGGGCTGTGAAAGGTCTTTTTTGTGAGTAAGCTCATAGCCCTCACCGAAAAGAACATCAAGATCTGCACGGCTTACGTGAACGTGGCGGGCTGAAGTTTCAACAAGAACTTCCTTTTTCATAGTAAATCACCTTTTATTTAAATTTTATTTTTTGCGAAATAATGGTGACCGCCGAAAGACGGTCACCGAATTTTAATAATTACCAGTTGATTTTGTAATCGTTCTCTGTTGAGAAGGGAAGAACAACATCTTCGCCATCGAGAGGAATATAGAGAGTCCAGTACATCATGTAATTAGCATGTGTTACGTTGCCTGTTGCGGGGTCAACGGTGATCTGAACGGTGCTTGAGGGATAACCTGTTGCTACTGTACCAACGCTGAACATGCTCTTAACCATACCGGGGATATAGCCGTCAATCATTCCGGGAGGAACAATGTTGAATGCCTTGCCTGCATGGCAGTTGCCGTGTGCATGCTTTTCGGAACGTGCATCTGCAACGGTTGTGATTCTGATAATCCACTTGCCGTCTTTTTCTGTAATCTTAGCATCCTTAACGTCTGCTGCTGTGAGCTTGCTTGCCCATGTTTCATTTTCAACAGGGAAAAATGCATTCTTATCTGCTGCTGTTGACCATGTAACATTTGCTTTTGAATCGTCTTCACCCATGTATGTATCCATAAGGCTGTTTGCAAGGCTTGTGAGCATATTTGAAAGGCCCTTGATTTCGCCTGCCTGAGCATGCTTCATGTAGTTTGAATGAATGCTCTTTGAGTTTTTCTTTGCATTGTTGATAACAGTATTGTAATACTCAACAATAGCTTCCTTGCCTTCGGGCATAGCGTTAGCTGCTTCTGTTGTTTCTTCTGCTGATGTGTCAGCCTCTGAGGGGTCTGCTGTTGAAACATCTTCGCTTACATCTGAAGTGTCAGCTGCGGTTGAATCTTCAACGGGAGCTGCTGAGGTATCCTCAACCTCTGCAAAGGGGTCTGCTGTTGTTTCAACGGGAGCTGTTGTTGTTTCGTCTGTTGTCTTGTCTCCGCAAGCTGCAAATGCAAGAAGCATAGCTGCTGCAAGGAGAATTGCAATGATTTTCTTTGACATGATATTTCCTCCTAAATGTCATATGTATTGTCGCGCAAAAATTTTATCACATTTTGGCGCGGCATCGTACAGGATAAGTATAGTATAAAACTATTTCAAATGCAAGCAAAAAATTAACTCATCCGTGTTAAAATCGTGTTAATTTTGCAGAATTTTTTCGGTGATAAGTTTTTGTTGGTAATGTGTTACAAATATATCGGCTTTGTTTTGTGCATGTTTACGAAATCACTGCACAAAGCAGATATCGTCAACAGAAACCGTTCCGCCGGTCAGCGCAGGGTCAGCCGAGATGAGCACATCGCAAACGCCCTTAATCACAGGCTTCATTTCCTCGCCCTTCACAAAATAAAGGTTGCTGGCAATCACGCTCTCACGCGCAAGGTCAACTTTTGAAAAATAATTGTTTGTGTAAAGAAAATTTGCTCCCAGACCGTCGTTTTCAACAAGAAAGTTAACCGAAACCTCATTGTGGAAAAGGAACTGCTCAATATATCCGGGATTCTGCTCAATATATTCCGTTCTTGCAACAACAACGCTCTGCGCAAGGCGTGTGTCGCTCACCTTGTTCCACTCATCATCAAAGTCAGCAACACGCTTCATTTCCGTGTTTTCAAAAAGAACCTTTGTTGCCTGAGGCTCGGAAATAATGCAGATTTCGGCTTTTCCCTCAATGGCAAGAGCTGCAAGCTCAGCATCGGTTGCAACATATTCAAACTCGGGGTTGATTCCGTTCTTTTCAAATATAAAGTTGATAATATGCTCGTTTGCCGTTCCCTTGCCCGTTGCATAAACGGTTTTGCCCTTCAGGTCGGCAAGGCTTTTAATGTTTCCGTCGCTTGAAAGAAGGTGAAGCAGACCGAAACTGTTGACGGCAATTATCTTCACTCCGCCTTTTGTTTCGTTGAAAATTCTTGCGGCATGCTCAACGGGAAGAGCCGCCATATCAACGCCGCCGTTTTTAAGCAGGTCGGCAATTTTCTGCAGGTCATCATAAGCGGTAACCTCATAGGCATAGTCACGGTCTGCCCTGAGCTTTGCAATGCCGAGGCAAGCTGCACTGTTTGGCACTGCAATTTTTGTTTTGTTTTCTCTGACATAGCTTGTTGTGGTGTCTGTTTCTCCGCCGCCGTCCTTACCCTTACACGAGGCAAAGGAAAAAATAAGGGCAAATGCCAGCAAAACAGCCGAAATTCTTCTGAAAATTTTCATTTTGTTCATCCCCTGTTTTTATATAAAATATATTTTCTGTTCTGTCAACAATATTATACATAGGGGATTTGCCGTTGTCAATAAACAAAAACATCTTGAATGACGGTGAACAATGAAGTATAATGAAAAATGGGCACGGGCAGAGCCCGTCCCTCACTCTGCACTCTGCGCTTTGAGCTTTGCACTCAAAAAGGAGGTGAGCCGATGGCAAAAAAACAGACACGCTTCAATCAGATAACCGTGCTTTTCCTTATGACGGCGTTTCAGCTTATCTGCGCTGCCTGCATCCTTTGCAGGCAGGAAGAGCCAAGCCTGACCATGATTTACATTTTCTTCGGCTACATTGCAGCCGAATGGCTTTATATGCTCATCGGCAACCTTGTTACCGATAACGACTACTTTGAGCTGGAGGCAATCGCCTTTTTCCTTTCGGGAATAGGTCTTACGGTCTGCGCCAGCTTCAGTGAAAGCTATGCAATAAAGCAGCTCATTGCCATAGGTCTTGGCCTTGCGGTTTATCTGATAATGCTTTTGCTCATAAAAGATGTTCATTTTGCAGGCATTCTCCGTTACCCTGCCGCCGTGGGCTCCGTTGCGGTGCTTGCGGCAAACCTTGCGCTGGCGGAAACGGTTAACGGCACACTTAACTGGATTGACCTGGGCTTTTTCTCAATTCAGCCCTCGGAGCTTGTTAAAATCGCCTTTATCCTTGTGGGCGCGGTTTCGCTGGATAAGCTCCTTTCCATAACAAGCCTGACAAAATATGTCATCTTTTCTCTTGGCTGCGTCGGCGCGCTTTTCCTGATGAAGGATTTCGGCACCGCGCTCATATTTTTCTTTACATTTATACTTATCGCATTTATGCGCTCGGGCAATATCCGCACAATCGTGCTCATCTGCGCCGTTGCCCTTATGGGCGCAATGCTTGTTATCTATTTCAAGCCCTATGTTGCCAACCGATTTGCCGCCTACCGCCATGTGTGGGACTACATTGACACAACGGGCTATCAGCAGGCAAGGGTGCTCATTTACACCGCAAGCGGCGGACTTTTCGGCCTCGGCATAGGCGAAGGCAAGCTGCGCGATGTCTATGCGGCGTCAACAGACCTTGTTTTCGGCCTTATCTGCGAGGAAATGGGCCTTGTTCTCGGCGTTGCCGTGCTGCTCAGCTTTGCAGGAATTGCCCTTTTTGCAATAAAATCAGCCAAAACCTCAGCCTCAACCTTTTATGCAATAGCAGCCGTAGCGGCGGCAGGCATGCTGCTTTTCCAGCTTTCACTCAATGTTTTCGGCATAACGGATCTGCTGCCCCTGACGGGCGTTACCCTGCCGTTTGTCAGCCGCGGCGGCTCAAGCATGCTCTGCTCATGGGGTCTGCTTGCATATATCAGGGCGGCAGGCGCTCCGTTTTCACCGCCCAAGCCCGACATTGCCGTTAAAAAATCCCAACAAAAAAAAGTTGCTCCGCCTAAGAAAGGAGGAGTTGCATGAGAATAACTGCCAGAAGAGCCGCCATAATTTACGCGCTCATTGCCGCATTCCTTGCAGGCGTTGTCATACTTGTTGCAAGCCTTATGCTCAACGGCGCGGAATGGGCGTCAAACAAGGCAAACCGCCACATTTATTCGGGCGGCACAATCGTTAATGCAGGCAAAATTTCAGACAGAAACGGAATAACCCTTGCATCAAGCTCCGATAACGAGCGCATTTTTGCGGATAATTCAACCCTGCGCAAGGCAACCCTTCACGTTGTGGGTGACACCGCAGGCTACATTTCAACGGGCACTCACCACCTTTACCGCGACACTCTTTCGGGTTACAGTCGCATTGAGGGAATTTATTACCTCAAGCAGACGGGCACGGGCACAAACATCAACCTCAATATTGACAGCGAGGCAAACAAAATTGCCTATAACGCGCTGGGCGATTACAACGGCGCGGTTGCCGTTTATAACTACAAAACGGGCGAGCTTCTCTGCAGCGTTTCAAAGCCTGCATACGATATCGAAAACAGACCCGACGACCTGCTGACAAACGAAAAATACAGCGGCGTATTCCTTGACAAGGTTATTTCGGGCATTTACACTCCCGGCTCGATTATGAAAATCGTAACCGCCGCCTGCGCAATCGAAAATATTCCCGATATCTATTCCCGCACCTTTAATTGCGACGGCGAATACGAAACGGATGACGGCAAGGTTATCTGCAACGGTGTTCACGGCGAAGTGAATTTTGAGAAGGCCATGAATGAATCCTGCAACTGCGCGTTTGCGGAAATTTCCGTTGAGCTTGGCGCGGCGAAGCTGAAGGCAGCCGCCGAAGCTATGGGCTTCAATACTCAGCTTTATGCAAAAGAAATCCGCCTGACCCAAAGCCGCTTTGAGCCCGATACGAAAAGCAAGGCAGAGCTCGGCTGGGCAGGCATCGGCCAATCCACAACCCTTGTTAACCCCTGCCATTTCCTGGGCATCATGGGCGCCATTGCCAACGGCGGCAACGGCCTTGCACCCGACAGAATAAAATCTCTGGGCACGGTCTCGGAAATCGTGGGCAGAGTACCCGAAGCAACAATAAAAATTGCACCCGAAACGGCGCAGAAGCTGAACCGCCTGATGCGCTCCAATGTTGAGAATAAATACGGCGATTGGAAGTTTGAAAACCTGCAGATGTGCGGCAAAACGGGCACGGCGCAGGTTGACGGCGCAAAAAGCCACTCGTGGTTTGCTGGCTATTCGCAGAGGGACGACCTGCCCCTTGCGGTTGTATGCATCGTTGAGCACGGCGGCTACGGCTCAGGCATCGCCTCAACGGTCACAAACAAGGTAATGCAATATTTTCTTAAAAATTACACATAAAAAATCGGGCTGCCGTGAAGCAGCCCGATATTTTTTACTGTTTTGCTCCGTTATCAAACATTTCAAGGGTTTTTACAGTTGCGGCAAAGCAATTTGCAATGCCGTCCTTGTTCATGTTGTCATAGGAGTCAAGCCTTGTGTGATAATATCTTTCCAGCTTGTGGTTAAGGCCCGTAACACCCGCTGCCCTGAAGCCGCCCTGAGTGAACGCCGCAGCATCAACCGCACCGCCGAGAGGAGGAATCCAACCCTTTTTGCAGGGCACGCCAACTGCCTGAGCTGCCTCATAGAAAAGGTCTGCAACCTCGGCATCGGATTTAACGGTTCCGTTAAGGTCGCGGTAGTTTGCCATAAGATATTTAGGCTCATTGATTGTATCGAACGAATAAATAAAGGTGGGAACATCCTTGAAATCATCCTTATGAGCATCAACCCAGGCCTTTGCGCCTCTGAGGCCGATTTCCTCGGAGCCTGTAAGAATAACGCCAACCTCGGTGTTTTCAAGCTCAACGCCTGCATCCTTAAGGTACTTGAGAACAGCAATGCCCATGTAGCAGCCCGTAAGGTTATCGTTTGCGCCGTCAACAACAAGTTTGTAGTTTTCCATAAAGTAAAGACCAATCATAAAGGGAACAAAAAGAAGTCCCCAAAGGCCTGCTTTTACAAGGGGGTTTTCAAGGTCGGGCATGCCGACGGTGATGCCGTTCTGCGCAACATACATTATTGAAAGAACAAGGTAGAATATCGCGCCGAGAACAACGATAATTGCATGGCCCTCAAAGCCTACGCCGCCGAGAGCATAGTTAACGGGCCATTCCCATGTTGCATCGGGGTGACCGTTGAAAATAATTCTTCTTTTGGTTTCGCCCGTACACTTTTTGATTGCGGTAACATTGTGGCTTGTTTTCTTCTTGAACAGAGGGTCAAGGAGCTTCTTATATACACCGAACTGAATAAGAACGATTGCAAAGCCTGCAATTATAAGGGGAATTCCTGCCACGGGAACAAAGAAAAACAGAGCAACGGCAAGCAGAACAAAGGTGATTGTGAAATAAATCCAGCCATAGAACGCCTTGGGCGCAACCTCGCAGGGCTCAATTTTCACATCCTCGCAGCCGCAATCCTTGAGCACTTTTGCCATATACTCGCAGGATTTCTTTTCTCCCTCCGAGCCGGGGTCTCTTTTGCCGCAGGTTTTGATAACATGAGTAATCTCATCCATTATGTACTTTGCGGCGCCTTCTTTTTGATCAATGATTTTCTTCAGATCCATAAAAATCCTCCTCAGGCACAAATTTTATGCATTTAAATATTAGCATTTTTATCATAAATTTGTCAATAGAATAGCCTCATTTAGTAACAGTGTTACAATTTTTGTTCGGACAAAAAATCTCTCCTTGACTTTGAATTTTGATTGTGCTATACCTATTTAGGATATTTAAAACATTATTATGAAGGTGAAACAAATGGAAACCCTTTTCAGTATTTCTATTGCACTCGGCGCAGGGCTGATTATGTCCCGCTTCGCAAAGCCGCTGGGCCTGCCCTCGGTAACGGCATACCTCATTGCAGGCATTCTCATCGGCCCCTACTGCCTCGGCAGGCTGGGAATTGAAGGCCTCGGCTTTGTGTCCCACGACAACGTGAAGGAATTTGAAATTATATCAAATGTTGCTCTGGGCTTCATTGCCTTTGCAATCGGCAATGAATTCAGGCTTTCACAGCTTAAAAAGGTTGGCGGCACAGCCACATTTATCGGTATTTTTCAGGCGCTTATCGCAACTCTGCTTGTTGATGCGGCGCTCATCGGCCTTCACTTCGTTTTAGGCGAAGAAAAGCTGCCCCTTTCAATGGCAATTACCCTTGGCGCGGTAGCGGCTGCAACTGCCCCCGCCGCAACGCTGATGGTTGTTCGCCAATACAAGGCAAAGGGAAAGCTCACCGACCTGCTGCTGCCCATCGTTGCAATTGACGACGCCGTAGGCCTGATTATTTTTGCAATCTCCTTCGGCATTGCAAAGGCTGTTGAGCACGGCGAATTCAGCGTAAAAGCAATCATCCTTGAGCCCATTATTGAAATTGTATGCTCACTTGCTCTCGGCGCGGTTATGGGTCTGCTCTTTTCAATTTTCGAGCGATTCTTCAGCTCCAACAGCAAGCGCCTCTGCCTTTCCGTAACCTGCGTTATTTTCACCGTTGCCCTTTCAATGGTAAAGTTTGAAATCGGCGGCGTACATATAGGCTTTTCCGCACTGCTTGTTTGCATGATGCTGGGCACAATCTTCTGCAATGTATGCGATTTCTCGGCAGAAATCATGGATAAAACGGATAAATGGACAGTTCCTCTTTTTGCGCTTTTCTTTGTTCTCAGCGGCGCAGAGCTTGAACTGAGCGTATTTACGGATATAACAATAGTCGGCATCGGTGTTGCATATATCTTCTCACGTTCGCTGGGCAAATATCTTGGCGCATACGGCAGCGCAAAGCTGATGAAGTGCGACAAAAAAACCACAAAATATCTCGGCATTACCCTTCTGCCTCAGGCAGGCGTTGCCCTTGGAATGTCCGTAACGGCAATGGAGCTTGGCGCGGTTGGCGAAATGATAAGAAACATTGTTCTTTTCTCCGTTCTTATCTATGAGCTGTTCGGCCCCGTTATGACTAAAATGGCTCTCACGAGGGCAGGCAACATCGAGCCCAAGCCTCACCATAAAGAGAGAAAACACCGCACCGCACCCGCAAAAATATAAAGACTTGTAAATAAATGAACAAGTGACTTGCAAAGGTTAAAACCGATGTAAGCCACTTGTTTTTTTGTGCAGAATTTTTTATTCTTCCATCTGTTTGCCAAGGAAGTTTGCTGCAATCTGAGCCAGCTTTGTTTCCGTCTGGGTAGGGCATGAGCCGTTTTCGTTGAGCAGCATAACAAGTGCGCCCGAAACATCGCCGCCGCCAACAATGGGAAATGCAACCGCCGCTTCCTTATCAACGCCCTCAATAGGCTTGATTCTCTCGTTATCCACGCAGCAAACATAATTTTCCCTGCGGTCCATAAGCCCCTCAAGGCTGCGGCTTACCCTGCGGTCAAGAATTTCCTTTTTTGATATGCCCGCGCAGGCAATAACGCTGTCCCTGTCGGTAATAACAACGGCAAGACCCGTGCCCCTTGCAAGCACATCGGCATACTGCCCCGTAACCGCCGACAGCTCTCCGATAGGCGAATATTTCTTGAAAATTACCTCGCCGTCCGCATCAGTGAAAATCTCCAACGGGTCGCCTTCTCTGATTCTCATTGTTCTTCTGATTTCCTTGGGGATAACGACCCTTCCCAAATCATCGATTCTTCTCACAATACCTGTGGCTTTCATTTATATCTTTCTCCTTTTTCAGACAAATCTTGATGTTATTATTTGTTTAGCAAGGAGATTTATACTGTGTATTTCCGGAAAGATTGCGATTGCTTGTTTTTAAAACTACTGATGAACAAATTAAGATTTTGTGATCCGGGACCACGAGACCCGGAGTTGAAACTCTTCACTCCGACCAAGCATAAAAGCCGACGGAGGTTTATTCCGTCGGCTTTGTTGATTTTAATTAATAGTGAGCTGCTCCGCATTCACAAACGGGATTTGTGCCGAAAAGCTTTGAGAAGAAATTGACTATCCTCCAGATGAATCCCAGGAATCCGCCCTGATGGCACATATGGTCACAGCAACCTGTTGCCAAATCTGCTTCATTTGAAACTGATACATTTTTCGGCGCATAGACAGAAACTTCTTTATCCGTAGCTGTTACGGTAATCTTTGAACCGTCGGATAATTCAACAGTGATTTCCTGACCGATAAGTGATTCATGAACAGTTATCTGCTTTTTCTCAAGCACATTACCGTTTTTATCTTTAGGCGCAGGGGAAATACCTTTTGAGTTTGCAACATTTATGTTGCCGCCGTTTATCTGAACGAAATTATCCTTGCCTTCGCCCTTTGAATAGCTGTCGCCGTTGCCGATGAGATTTTCATCGGAATCGTGCCATTCGCTTGCGGAAATGTTGCCGCCGTTGATGATGATTTTACCGCCGAAGCTGTAGGATTCCTCACCGCCGCCGATTGCCGCACCGTCATCGGAGCCTGCAACAATATTGCCGCCGTTTATGGTTATGGAGTCAATGCTTCCGCTGTCTGCGCCGCCGATACCAGCACCGTCGTCATCAAGGCTGAGGGCTGTAATATCGCCGCCGTTAATGATAATTTCGCCGCCGTTGCCGTCGTCACCAACGCCGATGCCTGAACCGTCATCGCTCATACATTCAGCCCAGATTGTGCCGCCGTTGATTGTGATTTTGCCCGCACCGCCTTCATAACCGCCGCCGATGCCTGCGCCGTCACCAATGCTGAGTGCAAATATGGTTGAACCGTCAATGATGATTTCGCCGTTGTCAACGCCTTCCTCATCATAATAGTAGCTGCCGATGCCTGCGCAATCGTTTTCGCCTATTGCGATAAGGCTGCCGTTGCTGTCCTTGATATGAAGCTTTGTGCCTTCTTCCATATCAATGCCGGCATATCCGATCGCTGTTTCGTAAGAAGCAAGTGCGTTTGCACCGAAAAGATTGAGAGTAACACTCGCATCGTTATAAAGACCAAGATTACCGTAATAACCCGTGATATAGGTGTTCACAAGGTCTATTTCGATTTCTCCCGTGTATGTATAAATGCCGTAGTGAACATAATCCTCATCACCTTCATCCTTGGGCTCGGTTTCAAGAATAACATATTTACCGTCATATTCATAGAAGGTTTGGTCGCCCGTTTCTTCATTGTAATAGGCATAACCGGGATTATCTGAATAATAATTGTCATTGATAGAAACAGAATTTCCCGCACTCATATTGATAACGCCGTTGGGAACGGGATTTTCAAGCTCAACAAGGCCGTCAACCGCATTTTCAATTGCCGCTGCCATTGCATCAACCTCTGCCTGATTGCCAGCAGGAAGCATTCTTTCAACGCCCTTAACCGCTGTTACAAGAGCCGCAACGCTGTCTGCGGAGTAATATTCAAGGTAATCGGGAATCTGAGCAAGTGCGGAATCAACATCCGTATAGTCCGCAACATTAACGGTACAGATTGTCTGAAGCATTTCGTAATCGCTCATATCAATCTTGCTGAATGCTGCCTCTTCCGAATCGGGCAGATAAACTTCAACTCCGAACTCTTCGTTATAGCCAGCGTTTATCCATTTGAAAACATAGCTTGAATTTTCATTATAAGGTAAAGCAAAGGTCTCATACTCTGCGCCAGACATATTTCTGATAAGGGTAACGGGCTTGCCGTTAACATAAGCAAGAATTGCACTTTCTTCCCACTGTGCATCGTATTCGCTGTAGAGTTTGAATGTTATTGCGTTTTCGGTGTTGTATTCTTTATAAAAACCCTTACAGTTTGCACAGGTATATTTGGTATGTTCCGCTTCTTTTTCCGTTGCGGGCACAACAACGCCATCGTCATAGGAATGCTCAACAAGACCTGTTTCTTCGTCTCCGTATCCGCAGTTTTCGCAGATTATGATACAATATTCATCATCATATTTATCATACGATGTCATTGAGTGAGGAACAAGCCCTGTTGTTTCATCCTCATAGTAACAGTTTATGCAATAATTAATGCAGTTTTCATCATCATAGGTATAATAGCCTGTCATTGAATGGGGCTGTGCAAAATCCTCAATCCAACCGCAATCATAGCAGTAGGGTGCGCAGGTTTCGTCATTCAAACAGTCAAAATAATCGATATCGTGAGCTTCGGGTTCGCCGACTCTGCCGCATACATCGCATTTGAACTGATGAGTTTCTGCCGTCTGAACATATTTGCCAAAATCGTGGTCGCAAACAAAATCGCAGGAATCACACACATTATCGCCGTTGAAATTATGGTCTTTAATGGCAGGAATTACTTCGCCTGTAAAATATTCGTCGCAATCAGAGCAATAAAGACCTGCTGTATTGCCCTCTGCACAAGTGGGGTCAACGCCTTCTTTATGTGCAACGAAGTGAATCTCTTTTGCTGCAAGATCTGCATTATCATCGCTGATTGTTATCGAATCCCAGCCTTCCTGAGTTCCGTTGTAATGAACAGCCGTAAGACTTTCTGTATTCTTAACAATATTGATACCTATTGTTTCTACGCCCGAGCCGATGACAAGAGTTTCAAGATCATAACAGTTATAAAACACACCGTAACCGAGTGAGGTTACGCTGTCAGGGATAACAAAGGATTTAATATCGGTATTACTAAGGCAATAAGTAGGGATTTCGGTGATTCCGTTGCCGATTGAAATTTCTTGAATTTCAGAATATTCAAAGGCATTTTTGCCGATAGAAGTAACGGTATCAGGTACGGTTACTTTTTTTACGGTTTTGTTAAGCTTAAAAGCATCTGCTGCTATTGAATTCACATCAGCAGGAATTGTATATTCTGTTTTGCCTTGGTTTGCAGGGAAGAATACAAGGGTTTTTCCGTCTTCAGAGAAAAGGATTCCGTCAACGCTTTTGAAAGTTGTGCTGTTTTCGTCAACGATAAATTTTTCAAGAGAATCGTTGCCCCAGAAAGGTGTGACGTCTGTTTCGATTGTTTCAACACTTGCGGGAATTGAAATTGAAACATATTTTTTGGCATCATAGAATGCCGAACTGGGAATCAAGGTTATGCCCTCTTCAACAACGATGTTGAGAATTGAATCATTATATGCTTTCCAGGGCGGTGCAAACCAGCTGACTTCAATTTCGCCGTTGCCGCTGATTGTGAGCGTGCCGTCGCTGTCAAGCACCCAGTTAACGCCTTCGCCTGCCGTGCCGCTTGCAACCTCTGTTGCCGCAAGAACTGCGGGTGCAATCGATGTAAGCATAAGAAGAGCAAGAATGATTGCCAATGCTTTTGTCAATGTTTTTTTCATATAAAAACCTCCGTTTTTTAATACAAATTAATTATTTGACCAGTTCATCAAATGCCTGCTCATTCGTCTGTTCAACATATTCCTTAAACTCTTTGAAAATACGTTTGCCGATTGAACGGTAATCCATTGCCTGCACCTTTTCAATCTTAATTTTTCTGATTTCTTCGGGTACATTATAAATAGTCATAATAGTGTTCAGCGCACCCGAAATCCGTGTTTCAAGCGACACGGATTTGCCGATAGCATTCAGAGTTGCATATTCAATCCCCGAAACAAGAATTTCAGCTTCTCGGAACTGTTCTTCCGTCCAGTCGGGGCAGTATTCCGCAAACACTTCCTTCGCTCGGTCTGTATCGTTCTTCTGAATGATTTCAAGGCACAAGCTGCTTTGATAAGTTGAAACGAAAAAGTCCTTTGCAATTTCGCTTTCTTCGCAAGCCGATGCCATTGTCATCAGCTCAAAACAAATCGCAAGCAATGCACTTATTCCGTCATCCGCTTCTTTTTTCATTAGCTTCCATTGATAATCGCAAAGTATTTCAACAAGCTCGGCAAGCAAAGCATCTTTTGACGGGAAATAAAACGCAATGTGACCGGAGCTTATATCAAGCTCATCCGCAATCATTTTGAAGGTTGTTGATGAATATCCCTTTTCAATGAACATACTCGTTGCAACCTGAATAATTTCCAGTTTGGTTGTGTTAACCTTTCTCCTTCTCATAAAAATCACTCTTTCTCCATTTGTTTTTGTACGTATACTAATTTGACTACGCTCAAATTATATGTGTTTTTTTGGTGTTTGTCAATATGTTTTTCAATTTTTTAAATGTTCTGCAATTATGCCAATAACAAAGACTGCACGGAATAATCCATGCAGCCTTTGTTTTAAAATTCAACCGTTTTTCCAACTCAAGCATTGCTGCGCAACAGGAATCAAACTGTGTCAATGATATATGTAACGGGGCGCCTTCTCTGATTCTCATTGTTCTTCTGATTTCCTTGGGATAACGACCCTTCCCAAATCATCAATTCTTCTCACAATACCTGTGGCTTTCATTTATATCTTTCTCCTTTTTCAGACAAATCTTGATGTTATTATTTGTGAAACAAGGAGATTTATACTGTGTGAATCAAAATCGTATTTTCTGATTAACTGTAAAAAAGCGTTTTGGGAAAACTGTGAAAAAACCGCCATGCTGATGCATGACGGCTTTTTTATGAATCCTTCCTGAAAAGGTCTTTTATTTTCAGGCCGTTTGATTTGACCTTAACAAAAAAACTTGCATTTGTCATAAGGTTATTCAAAAATGCGGTTTTAGGGAAAAAAGGACGGATAAAAACATTTTCTCCGGCTTTGGATAAGTATATGTCTTTTGCCAAGGAATCCGTTGCCCTCAAAAAGCTCTTTTTTCGCTTCTCTTCCGCAACAGGTGCTCCGTAGGAAAACACCCGTACGGCAACAATTCCGATTATTCCCCACAGGCTCATTTTTCTGCCTGCGGATTCGCTTTTTTTCACAAGCAACCGTTCCCCCGAACCGATCCCTAAACCGTACATCCATCTGAAACCGCATTTGCGGCACCAATTTGAAATAATTCTGAAGGAGTGAATATTGTTGTCACTCTCAACAAAACCTCCGTTGGAAACTGCGAAAACGGTTAACGGCTTACTGTTTTCGGGGAGATTTTCTTCAATGAAAACCAGCGCCCCGACAACATGTGACGGCAGCGCATCAAAATATAGCGGCGCGGCAATCAGAAGTGCATCGCAGGTTGAGATTTCGTCAACATCCTTTTTGCTGAGAGGATTACGAAACAGATTAAAATCAACGAATTCTGCCTTGCCAATCAGTTTTGATTTCAGAGTTTCAAGAACAAAGCCCGAAACGCTGCCGGCTCTGGGGCTGCCGTTAAGCAAAGCTATTTTCATTCTGCCCACCCCTCAAATTCTTTTTCATTTTTCAGAAAAAAAACATCATATTTCTCGCAATCCCAAAGCGCCGCGTTTGCCTTGCAAAGCTCAAGGGCAGCGCTTTTTTCTTCTTCGGTTAAATCCTGCGAGTAAAAATATGCACGGCACTTGATTTTGTTTTTATAGCGCCTGTGATGATATGAGTGCCTGCCTTTTTTTCTGAAAAGAGGAAGCATATAGGAAATGCTTCTGTCGAAAACATTTTTAACAAAGGGGCTGAAGCTGCCGTAGCAACACCTGCTGATAAAAATCATTTCCGTGCATTCCGAAACAGCTTTTCCCATATGGCAGTAATTATCGTTAAGAACACACTTGCCGGGCTCTCTGAGCCAGCAACCCAGACAGCCTACACAAGGCTTTATGGGGTCATCAGGCCCGACTATAACACCTGACGGATATTTTTCTCTCAGCTTCTCGTTAAAAACTTCGTCGCTTATGTCATGAATAATCAGCACTCTGTTTTCCCGATTCGGCAACTCAAACCTCATCTCTTTTCTTTGTTCGTTAATTTTTCACACCCGAAAATCTTTTATACATTTCCGAATCCTTTTTCAGGATATCCTTTTTCTTCATGAAACGGATATGCATTGCGGTTGTGAAATACATTGCGGTCTGCTTAAAGGAATTCTTTGATTTGCCCTGCTTTCTGGGGTAACAGTTTGTGGGCACTTCCGAAAATCTGTAGCCCAGCCTGAGGGGCTTGAGAACCATTTCAATAAGGATAGGGAAGCCCTCATTCTCCCACTCGATTGATTGATAGAGCTCCGTTGGCGCTATCTGGCAAGGATTGGTAAAATCCGTCATCTTTGCCTTGAAAAGAATTTTCAGAAAATTCTGGGCAAGGAAATTAAGGAAATGCTTCATTTTACTGTATTCATAAAATTCGCAGCCGCTGAGCCAGCGCGACGAGGAAACGATGGTGTCCCCGTCCTTTTTGGCCTCTTCAATCATCTGCGCCACACATTCAAGGTCAAGAGCCATATCCGAAGCAACAAGGATGCAGTGAGAACCCCTTGCCACATCAATCATATCAACAAGGCCCGAAATTCCTCTTCTTTTCTGCATAAAGGTAACTATGGGCACATCCGTATCCAGCGCCGCCAATTCATCAACAACGGCCTTGCTTTCGGGCGTAACCTTCTGGGAATAACCGATGATTATTTCCCTCAGGTCCTTGTGGTCACAGAGCTCCAGAACGGAAAGCACCGTCTGACGCAGGGAATCCGTTTCGTCAACGGCGCCCATCATTATTGTTGCATTTTTAAATTCAGCCATAATTTTTTGCAGTTTCCTGCTTATCTCCTTTGGGTCTTAAAGTTTTTCTGTTGATATTCCCGGATTAAATGTACCGCCGTTTTTGCCGAACCATGCCGCTTCAAGAGCGTAATCCGTCCAGCTTTCGGGGTTTTTCTCGTTTCTGACATTTACGCGGATATTGCATTTTTCCAAAGGCGCATATTCTCCCGAAAGAGCCTTTGTGAAATATTCATGCCAATCATAAGAAAAGTCCTTGCTGTAGTTGTTGTGCATGGGCCTTTTAAGGGTACACTTCTGATATTCGATAATTTCGTCGAGAATTGCCTCATCCACTCCGTATGAGAGGAAAAGGGGCTTCATTGCTTCATAATATTCCTCAAGGCGGAAGATTGAATCCATATGGGGAACATGCTCGGGCGCCCATGTGATTTTTCCGTAAACCTCATTGTAATAGAGCTTCATGGGCTGCTCCATGCAAACTGTTTTGTAGAAGTTATAGAGGAAACCGTAAGCGTTGTTTATAACCTCATTGTCGGACTCCCTGCACCAGTCAATAACGCTGTTGTAGAACTTCTCATAGGGAACCTTTTTTTCGTTATAAAGATAGATTGCAAGGCTTCTGAGAATACCGTAGTGGTGAAGGGATTTTTCAAAGCAGGCAAAAATATTGGCAGCAATCCATTCCTCGGAGGACATGCTGGAGGTGCCGATAACATACTTTGTTTTTTCAACAACCTGGGATTTCGCCTTGCTGTGAGAAGTGAGGAACACAACCTCTGCGGTTTTTATTCCGTATTTTTCAAGATATTCCTTTGCCGCCATGGGTGAATTGGGCAGAATTTCGCAGTTATAAACATTTATCAGCCTGTGCTGACCCGCTTCAAGAAGCGCGCCTATGCCGCGGCAGAAGGATTCATAGGTTTCGCAGGGCAGGCCGAGAATAAGCTCGGAATAGGTGGTTACCCCCGCGTTTCTGTACATAGACATAAGCTCCCTGAACTTATCAAGGCTCATGTTTTTTCTGCCTATATTTTCAAGGGTTTCGGGGTTAAGGCTCTGGAATGAAAGGGTTGCGCCTTCCTTGCTCAGCCCGTATTTTTCCAGCTTCTGATTGATTCTGAACACAAATTCGTGCCTGTTTTTGGCGTAGTTGGTTCGGATTCTTTCGGGATAGCCGTATTTTTCTCTTACCTCAACAAGGTGGTCAACAATTTCCTCGTCCCGGTCATATGCGCCGAAGTTGGCATCCGCGCCCCAGAGGAAGGCAACCTTGTTTTTTGCAAACCATTCTATTTCCGCGTGAACTCTTTCAATGGGGAAGAGCTTGACCCTTGAGTTTGTGCAGCCCCAATCGCAATAGGCGCAGTTTCTGGGGCAGCCGCGGCTTGTTTCAAGAATGGCGTCAAGCTGCATGTTGGGGTTTTCTTTTATGATGTTATCAAAAACGCCCGTGAGATAGGGTGAGGGATAATCCGTTTTGGTAAGAACCTGAACGGGGGTGCTTGAGTATCCGCCGTTTTTGTTCCTGAAGGAAAGATTGGAAACGGCGTTGAAATCGGGCTCATCCTTAAGAAGCTCAAGAAGCAGCTCAAGAAAAGCCTCCTCGCCCTCTGCATGAATAAGGAAATCAATATAGTCAAACTTCTCAAGGAATTCCGTATCGGGCGGAACATTATGGCCGCCGAAAACAATTATGCATTCGGGATAAACTTCCTTGATTCTCTTTGCAAGGGCTTTGTTATATTCGGTGTTCCAGATATAGTTTGAAAAACCTATAACCTCAGGCTGCTCAAGGGATGCAACCGCCGATTCAATATCCTCACGGGTGAAGATAAACCTTTTGAAGCAATATTCTTTTTTTACCGTTTCATTTGTCCATGCATAGGCAACAAGCAGTCCTGCGGCATAAGGAAGGTACGCCGCCTTGAACAAATCTCCGCCGTAGGTGGTGGAAGCCTGAACCATATAAACGTTTTTCATCATTATATCTCCTTAAAATCTGTAGCTTTCAGCTCTGAAGATGCCTCTTCTTATATTTCAGCCTGTAGTTATATACCCAATCCGTTCCGTACTTTGCAAGATAGAGCATAAGATGGTCGGTGTCCGTAAAAGTCAGCGACCACATTGAATCCGAGGTTTTTTCCAGAAAATCAAGCTGGAATTCCATGCGGTTGCGCTTGATATCGCCGGTTTTCATGCCCGAAAGCTCATAGTTGCAGGAAACATGAAAATCGCCGTTGTCAACAATGTTCTTTATGCCCATTTCTTCCGCCATATCGTGAAGAATTGCATTTTTCTTCAGCGCAAAGTTTGAGGGCGTGCAGCTGTTAATCAGATCTCTCTGCCAGATAATATCCTTGGTTGCCTGAGTTTCCTCGGCAGTTTCCGTGGGATAGCTCAGAAGGAAGGTGCAGTGATTCCACAGACCGATTTTCTTGGCATTCTCCAGAAGAGTGAGTCTGTAATCAACATCAACGCCTTTGTTCAGCAGCTTCATTATGCGGGGAGAATTTGCCTCATATCCCCAGGCAAAGAAGCAGGCACCTGCATCAAAGAGCTTTTTGAGAACCTGTGGAGTGAAGCCCTTTTCAAGCCGCGCAAAGGAATAAAAATTGATTTTTATGTTGCGCCTTATAAGCTCATCCGCAAATTTTTCATAGTAAGCGGGGGGAACGGCTTCGTCAACAAAAGCAAAGTGATGATAACCGTATTTTTCAATAAGGAATTCAACCTCGTCAACCGCTCTGTTCACGCTCTTTATATCAAAGCACTGCTGACCCGTGTAGAAATCGCAGAAGGTGCATTTGCCCCAATAGCAGCCCTTTGAAAGCTGAACGGGAACAACGATATCCGCTGAAAAATACTTTGAAAAATCATAGCCGTCAAAGCAGGGAAATTCAATTTTTTCCATATCCAGCAGAGGCGCATCTTCCGTTGCTACGATTTCTCCGTTTTCGTTTTTATAAATCAGCGAATAAACCTCGTCAATTTCCTTTTTGCCGCTTAAGCAGTCGCAAAGAGAAACAAGGGAAAGCTCGCCGTCACCTATCTGAAGGGAATCGCAGAAAAGGCCGAAAAACTCGGGGAATCTTTTCAGGTCGTTGCGGATTTTGAAAATATAGTTTCCGCCAAGGCTTATATGAGCATTGCAGCGCTCCTTAAGCATTCGGGCAAGGGTAAGCCCCGGAACAACCTGACTTAAATCGCAGATGCTGATGCCGATAAGACTGTAACCGTCAAAGGACATATTGCTCAGCTTTTCTTCGTAATAGTCTATGAACATGTTCAGCCCGCTGTCGCAGCACTGCTTTTTTATATCGCCGTAATTATATGAATAGAAAGGATTTGCAATGTAGTTATCCAGCATTATTCGGGACGGCAGATAAGGCAGCGAAGCTATTTCAAGGGCATCCTTTATTACATCCTTTGCCCAAAAATGCTTTTCGGGGTCATAAAATGCTTCACCGTCCTTCATAACGGCAACTGCTTCTTCAATGTTTGCCGCGGTTTCCGCCACGCGCTCTTTGTTTTTGGCGAAATATTCGCTTATCATCTGAAAACGGGCCAGCTTTGTTCTGACATCCGCAGAATAAGTTTCAAACTTTTCGGCGCTGTATTCATTTTTCACTATTTCCGCCTGAAATTCCTTAACGAATCTTTCCGCCTTTTCGGCATATGCCGAAATTTTATCAGCTTTGAGCGTATCGTTGAAGAAATCAATGTTAATATCCCAAGCCTTTGCTCCGTATCCGTTAGCCTTAAGCTGACCGATAAGCTGAGCAAGGGAAAGATAGGGATTCATGGGATACCACTGAGGCGGCATAATCAAAAGAGCTTCCATAATTCTGTTACCTTTCGGTGATTTATATTTCCAATTTCAGGTCACTGACCGCCGTAACCGAGCAGGGATGAATATAGCCGTAGCTGATATCCGCCGCCGTGCGGCTTTCTCTTTCCGTAAGAGACCTGACCTGACCTTCAAGCAGCTTGCTGCGGCAATAGCCGCATTCCCCCTCGGCGCAGCGCGCATTAACGGGAATTTCTGCCCTTTCAAGAGCCCTGAGCAGCTTTTCGCCCTCACGGCATTCTGTTTCATAGCTTTTGCCCTTGCAGATTACTTTGCAGACATGAATTTTTTCGCAGGGAGCTTCGCTGACGGTTCCCAACGGAAGAAATCTTGCCCTCTGCCCTGCAGGAAGCCTGCCTTTTATTTCATTGCAGAATTTTTCCGAGCCGCAGACAAAAATGCTGTCCTTACCGCCCGTTATTTCAGGCATTTCCTTGGAAAGAACAACGGAAATCCCTTTGCTTTCCGAAGCAAAATCCGCAGCGGGGAAAATACCATTGCCGTCATAATAAACAAGCTCAAAGCGGGAATTTTCATCTGCAGCAAGTGCAATGCAGGTTGCCGCCGCAATGCCGCAGGCATCGGTCAGAATGCGGATTTCTTTTCCGTCGCGCAAAGGACTGTAAGAAAAATTTCCTTCAAAGGATACACCGTGAAGCAGGGTATTGCTTTCTTCGGCAAACCATTCATAAGCCTCGCCGTCAACGGCCTGCAAAGCATAAACAACAATTCTTTTTTCTCCCGGCAGGCTGATAACGGGAAGGGAACGGGAATATTCCCTGCCCTCGGTTTTCATCTTGACCGCAAGGCTTTGACCTGCCTTGAACCAGAAGCTCATTTCCCCGTCACGGGGCAGAAGGCAGGCAATGATACAGCCGTTTTCTTTTTTTCTTGATTCAACCCTAAGGTCGAAATTCTGAGGATGAACCTGCGCCGCAAGAGCATTTGCAGGGTGAACGGGGGTCAGGGGAGTGGCAGGCGCTTCTTCAATCATTCTGCTTCGTCTGCTCTGCACTCCTGCCGAATTTCTGATATCTTTCAAAAAAGATTTTATCTTTATTCTTTTCATACTCCGGAAACCTCCGTTTCGCCGAGAATGCGGTGGGCAACGCTCCTGCCCGAGGAAAGTGATGAGCTGTAGCCCAGCAGCATCTGACCGTAGCCCCCTGCAAAATGAAGGCCCTTAACCGTTTCGCCCGGCTTCTCCATTCTTCGGGCAATAACTCCGTCATCCCTTTTGCCCAGATAGCCGTAGATAACGCCGTCGGGCGCATCGGTAAACCTTGCAAAGGTCAGGGGGGAGGCGGTTTCAAGCTCCTCTATATGGTCGCGGATATTTAATCCGGTTGCTTTTTCAAAAACTTCAATCATATGAAGGGCAAATTTTTCTTTTTCCTTATAGTAATCCTCAGGCTTCAGCTTGCCCCAATAATCGCTTGTGAACAGAGTTGTCATGCAAAGCATGCAGGTGCCCTCGGGGGATGCCCCGGGATTCACCGCGTTAAGGCAGACCGTGTTCTGAACATCATTTGTTTCGGGATGCCCCATTCTTGCGAACTGCTTAACCGTATCCATATCGGGATAAATGAAATATGAATAATCCTTAAGCCCCAGCTCCTCGGCAGATTTGTTGAGGCCTAAGAAAACGCAAAATCCTCTGCCGCCAAAGGTTCGGGCATTCGCCTTTTTGATTTCAAATTCGGGAATATCCTTTTTATCCATCATTTTGCCGAAAACATTATGGGGCGAGCAGTTGCAGACAACGGTTTTTGCGCCGATAACCGTTCCGTCATCCAGCTCAACGCCCGTAACTGCTCCGTTTTCTGCATTGATTTTAACCGCCTTTGTGTTCAGGCGCAGCTCACCGCCGTTTTCCTTAAAGCATTCAACAAGGCAGTTTGCAATTTCATGGCTGCGCTTTTGAGGAACAACGGATTTGAGCTCTATATATGAATTGAGCATCTGCACATAATGAACAAAATCAAGGCTGTCAAGGTCTGTGCAGAGATAAGCCCAGTAAGCCCTCAGAATATCCTTTGCTTTTTCAGATAAATCAAAGGAATTCAGCACCTCGTTGGTGGAATAGCCCGCCGTATGAAGCAAAACTCCTTTTTTCAGCAAAGCTGCCGCCTTAACGGCTCCGCTTACGGGTGCGGAAATTGCTTCAATTTCTTTTCTCACTGCCTCGGCGCATTCAAAGAGCCTTTCGGCCTCTTTTCTGCTGCCGGGTGCATATTCCTCAAGCCTGTCAATATATTCCTTTATTCCGAAGGGCATTCTCACATCGTATTTTTTATCGTCATTGAAGGTGAGAAGTCTGTAGGCATCGGGGATATCAACCCAATCTATTCTGTCGGACACGCCCAGATAATCAAACAATCCTCTGACGGGGCCGAAGGGCATATCATACCGCCCGAAGCCGCAAAGCTCATGAAGAGAAACCTCAAATTCAAAACGTCCTCTTACAAAGCTGCTTGCAAAACCGCCCGCAGAATGGGATTGCTCAAGAAGCAGAACTTTTTTATTGTTTTTTGCAAGCACACAGGCGCATGCAAGGCCTCCCATGCCTGCACCCACAACAATCACATCATACTGTTTCAATGTTTTCTCTCCCGATTGATTCATTATCTGAACATAAGCGTAAGATTTTCCTCGGATTTGTAATTTGCAACATAATCGCAGGTATACTTTGAAAGATAGAGCAGCAGCAGGTCAAAATCCGAATAATTAACCGGCCAGATGCTTCCGCTGTAGTCCGTTATAAGCTCCAGATGAAAGTCCCTGCGGATATCCCTGCGGATATGCTGGGGAACTCCTTCGATTTCATCAATGCATACGGTGTAGAATTCACCGTTTGTTTTGCAGGAAATGATGCCGCCCGTGCCCACGGTTTCATGAAGCAGGGCATTTTTCTTAAGCGAAAAATTGGACGGTGTGCAGCTGTTGACAATATCCCTGTTGTTGCGCACAAAATCAAGGGTCATTTCAATTTCTTCCCTTGTTTCCGTCGGATAGCCGATGATGAAAAGGGCGTTGTTCCAGATGCCCGCATTATGGGCGTTTCTTAAAATTTCTTCTCTTGTTCCCGCGTTTATGCCCTTGTTCATAAGGCCGAGAACCCTTTCCGAATAGGCCTCATAGCCCCACAGAAGAATCCTTGCCCCCGATTTATAGAGAAGGGACATTGCATCCTCGGTGAACTCCTTTTCAAGCCTTGCGAAGGAATAATAACAGATATCCAGGCCCTCATCTATGATTGCCTGCGCCAGCTTCAGGTAATATTTGGGCGGAATTGCCTCGTCAATAAACGAAAATCTTCTGATTCCGTATTTTTCAATGTAATATCTGAATTCATCTATAACGCTTGTAATATCCTTGATATCAAAGCACTGCTGGCCGTAGTAATAGTCGCAGAAGCTGCATTTGCCCCAATAGCAGCCCTTTGAAAGCTGAATGGGGAGAACGGGCTCGGGCGAAAAATACTCCGAAAAATCATATTGGTCAAGGTTGAGATATGCCACATTTTCAAAGTTCAGCTTTTTGGACTCAAAGGTGAAGCACGCCTTGCCGTCAGAGCCGGGGTAAACAACATTTGAAACCTCCGTAACGGCAATTTCGCCGCTGATGAAGCGCGCAACCTCGATTATTGAAGTTTCGCCGTCACCCACGGAAAGAAAATCAACATATTCGCCGAAAATCTCGGGATGATTCATAAAATCCCGCATGTTCTGGGTAATGTAGTTTCCGCCGATGCAGATTTTTGCGCCCGTTGCAGCCTTAAGAATCCTTGCCAGCGTAAATGCAGGGATAAGCTGGCTCAGGTCGGGAACGGAAATGCCTATGAAATCATAGCCCTTTTCGGCAATTTCCCCTGCGCATTCCTCAAAAAAGTCAATAAACATATTGACCTCGCGGTCCTTGCACTGGGAATCAATGTTAACCCAATCCTGCTTCATAAGGGGATTTGAAAAATAGTTGTCAAAAATAATTTCGTTGGGTGCAAAGGGCAACGAGGCTACTTTCAGCGCCTGAAGAATTGTTTTTTTGGCGGCGAAGAGCTTTTCGGGAATGTAAAATTCCTCCTCATTCCTGAGCACGGAAACGGCGGAATCAACTTTTTTTGCGGTTTCAATCAGTTCATCCGCACCCGAAGAAGAAAGCATTTCATGCATACGCCTGAATTTGAGAAACATTGTTTGCTCCCTGAGGGAGTAGCTGCCGAAATTTTCCGCAGCGTCGGGGTATTTTTCAGAAATCAGCCTGCTTAATTTTCCGTATGTTTCCACACAGCCGTCAATTACGTCCAGCAGATATTCGGAACGGAGAATGCGGTTGAAAAATTTCACATTCAGATCCAGACTCTCCGCATCATAGCCCGCAGCCCTGAGCTGAGAGGTCAGCAGGGGAACCGAAAGATAAACCGATGTTGGGTTCCACTGAGGCGGAAAAACAAGCAGCATTTTCATGATTAATTACTCCTGAGATAATTCAAGTTTTATTTTTTCCCTCGGGTTTGTGCAAAGAGTGGCGCTGCGCCGTTTGCCAAACCAGATAATCTCCCTTGCATAAACATCCCATGAGCCGATTTTCTTTTCAAGCTCAATGGTCAGCGTGTTTTTGCATTTTTTCAGGGGAGAATATTTATCTTCATAGATATTTTCAAAGTAGTTATAGAAGTCATAATCGCTTTCAAGAATTATTTTTTCCTGATTGGGCATGCGGATTATTGATTTCTGATAATTCAGAAGCGATTCTTTAACGCCGCTTTCAATGCCCAGCGAATCAATAAATCCGGTTATTTCTTCCCAGAAAACCTCGGAATTCAGCGCCATATCCAGAAATGCGCCTTCCTCAAAATACCAGCCCACCTTGCTGAAAATATCGTTCTGATAGCACCAGTCGGAATTGCGGGTGTCCTCGGTTTTGTTTTTAATGGTGTTGAACAGACCGTAAATATACTTTGACGGGTCGGAATATATATAGTCAAGAAGACGGTTGTAAAAATCGTAGTAGGAAATTCCCAGCTCATATCTCGAATATATGGCAAAGCATCTCAGCAGGCCCAGATGATGGAAGCTCTGCAGGCAAACGGAAAACATATTTGCCCTGACCCATTCATCCTTGGTCATATCCTTTGTTTCAACAACTATGTCATAATATTCCTGAACGCCGTTGAAATTTGCAGGGTAATGGATGCCGTGGAGAGGCACTCTCTCCCACCTTATGCCGTATTTTTCTTTGTAATCGGGCTGAGCAAGAGGCGAGTTGCAATAAACCTGGCAGGTGTAAACGGTTATCGAATTATGCTGACCTGCCTCAAGCAAACCGCAAAGGCCGTTGCAGAAGGACTGATAGGTTTCTCCCGGCAGGCCGAGAATAAGCTCTGTGTAAGTGGGAATGCCTTCTGCGCTGTATATTGCATTGAGATGAGTGTAATAGTCTATATCAAGATTTTTTCTGCCGATGTTTTCAAGCACCTCGGGGGACATGGACTGATAAGCAAGGGTAACCCCCTTATCAACTCCGTTTTTATTCAGCAGCTTTCCAATGGCAAAAATATTTTCGTTGCTGTTTTTGGCGTAGCAGGGCTTGAAAATCTGGGGATATCCGTTTTTCTTGTTGCAGTCAACAACATACTGAGCAATTTCAATATCCCTGCCCGAAATGCCGAAATTGGCGTCCGCACAGTAGCAGTATGAAATTTTATTTTCGGACATCCATTCGATTTCTTTTTTAACCTTTTCCATGGGGAAATATCTGATTTTTTCAGTGAAGCACCAATCGCAGAATGCGCAGGAATAGGGGCAGCCGCGGTTGGTTTCAAGCGTTGCCTGAAAATCAATCATGGGATAGGCCGCCATCATTTTGTCAAACACTCCCGTTGTGTAGGGCGAGGGCAAATCTTCTATAGGGAGGCAGGCTTCGCTCATGGTTGCGGGTATAATTCTGCCGTCAAGTCGGTAGGAAACATTTTTGAGAGAGGAAAAATCCTTCTTTTCCGCCGCTTTAAGAAATTCCGTAAAGCTGCGCTCGCCCTCACCGTGAATCAAAGCATCCACAAAGGGCGCCGACTCCAGAACAGCCGTGTTGAAAGGAATGTTGTGGCCGCCGAAAACAATTATGCATTCGGGGAATTCCTCTTTTATCCTTTTTGCAAGGGTCAGGTTATATTCCATGTTCCAGATGTAGCATGAAAAGCCTACAAGGAAAGGCTCTTTTATCCTCTTCATGGCATCTTCTGTTTTTTCTCGGAGAAACAGAATTTCACCCAGACTGAATTTTTCCCTGATTTCGGAATCGTTCCATGCATATGCGGCAATGCAACCGGCAGCATAGGGAATATAAGCCAACCGATCGCTGTAAGCAACATTAACCTGTGCAAGATAAACGTTTTTTTTCATTTTTCCTCCCATGGATACACAAAAACAGTTTTACAATAAATTGTAACACAATCATAATGAAATATCAAGCATAATTACAGAGCAGGAAACATGTTCCGACAAAATAAAAAGCCCGGAAAATTCTTCCGTTTACGAAAGATTTTTCAGGCTTTCTTTTCTTGATTAAAATTCCTCTGTTAAAGCAAATAAATTATCACTTGCGAATAACATCCTGCCAGTTCTTATGGTTATCATACTTGTTTTCCTGAGAATCTTTTCTCTGGTCGTTCTTTCTGCCCCTCAGAATCATTACATCACTGTAATCATCAAACATTTCAGTAACAACTTTTTTATACTTATCTTCGTTCACTTCCTTGCAGGAGAAGATATCCATAAAGACTTCGTTTGTTTCATAATTGTAGTGCAATGCAATGTGGCTTTCCGCTATGACAGCGATTCCTGACAGATATGACGGGTTTTTAATGTTATCCTTTAACACACACGGCCTGCTGATCGGATGCATGCCAACCTGGTCGGGAAGGTTATCCAAAATCTCCATATAATCGTCAATAGTCGGTACCTTTGATGCCTTTGCGCGGATCATATAATGAGGGCCGAAATCTCCGCTTTGATACATTCCCATATCGTTTTTATCAAACTCGTCTCTGTCAATTCTCTTAACAAAAATCGAACTGCAGGGATATTCTCTTTTAAGAAGAGTCTCAAGAACACGGGCATCAACAAAACCGTCATAAAGCAAATCGGCAAAATAGCAGCCATACTGCGGGAAGGTGTGAATTGTGAAATGACCGCCTTTAAGCAATACAAAAGCGCTGATTCCCACATCTGCAGGATCTTTGCAATAGTAATAAGGAATCAACTGGGGGGGCATAATTGCCTCCACCTGCATAATATTAACAATGTCATTAATAACCTCATATACATCTCTGAGGTTATCAATTCTTTCAGAACTGCAGCCGTATGAGTCAATTACAACATGTATCATACAGATTCTCCTCCAATAACAATTGATCTTGTAAAATCATCAAGGGACAGATAATCTCTCTTTATTTTTTCAAACATATGAGTTCTGTCCACAAGAATATGCTTTGTGTTGGTAGCGTCATTATAGATCACATCTCTGCACGAAAGCTTTTTTCCGTTCAGAATGAATGCATTGTTTTCAGGAATATATTCCGCCGTTCTGAGCCACAAAGAATTGTTTAAAACGTTCACAAAATGACCCAAAATAATGTCCTCATCCACTTCCCCGGCCCATACACTTCTCTGCCAATTGTCGAGAAGTCCATAAACCTTGCTGTATGCGCAAAAATTTTCTCTGCTGATAATATCTGCAAAAAAGGAGCTTTCGCCATTTTTTATAACATCCTTTTGAGCTTCGGTGAGAACATATATCACAACATCAAGATTCAACTGATTTGATCTGTAAAGCCCAAACAAAACATTAAAAACATTGTCCGAATGTTTTCCCGAATACCTTTCCGCTTCTTTCCTGGTGCTTGATAACCATTTCAGATAAATCAGAGAAAAGGAGCACAGCAAAACTCTGTAAATCGGACCCATTCTTTTAATGTGCTTGAAGCTGACCTGCCTTGTGAGAAAAACAAACTCTTTTAAATTCTCATCATGAACTTCACTGTTTATGTAAGCTGCACATTCTTTATAAGTTAATATATTCATAAATCTGTCCACCAAACTTAATCCGCAATGATTCGGGCAAGGCGTTCGTAACGTCTTAAGCCTTCCTTTTCGTCCTCTTCCAAGTCGCCCTCTTTCTGCAACTTATACAAAGTGTTTTCCTGCCACTTAAAGCGGTTTATCTCGTTAATGCCGAACATGTTTTCTGAAATGAAAGTTGTATTGATATCAAGAGGATTGGCAAACTCCTGAGATACCCCTTTCATGATTTCGTTAATAGCGTTTTCCTTTTGTGATGCTCCGTCTATTTCAATGTCCTTGGGAACAACCGTCGGCAAAAGAATAATCTCTCTTTCATCCGAACTTCTGCCGCTTTTCTTTGAAAATTTGTGGAGATAGTTAGTTGTTCCTGTTCGGAACTGCATTGTGGGCCTCATGCAGAAAACAATCTTATCGGAATTATAAACCGCCAAATCCGCCGACATCTGATCTCCTGCAGCAGAATCCATAATGATTGCTCTTATTCCGTTGTTTTCAGCAAAACGGTTCAGCTTTGACATAACCTCCTCTATATTACCCTCCGCTGCCTTATGGTCAAATTTGCCGTCAGAATCATTAACACCCAAAAACATAACGGAGTAATCATCATCCAGACCCAACTCTTTTCCCACGGGCACAAACTTCTGATAAAGAGGATGCTCGTCAAGATTGTTTACTCTTGAAACGGGCCAGGTTTCCTCACCTTTAAGGAACTCCTTAACATCATAATTTTTCTGAAAATGAATATATTTATTCAGAAGATATGTCATTCCTGCGCTTTCAATATCCATATCAATAAGCAGAATGGGAGCGTTTTTATATGCCTCCATCTCCTTTGCCAGGAAGGGCACGGTATTCAGGCAGGTTGTGCTTCGGCCCGCACCGCCCTTGTAAGAGAAAAATGTTGTTGCTTCCATGTTACTTATCCTCCTCCGTTAAAAGACCGGAGATAACCTCACTCTTTTTGCTGAGCTTTTCGCTCCATGCGCTCACAAACATATCGATATCGTTATCCCGTCTTTCTCTCAACTCTTCAACTTCAATGCGCTTCTCAACGCTTACTTTTGCAAGCTCTTTGTATGTGTAACTAACCATCAGTCTGTACATAAGACCTGCAAATTCTTTCTCAAAGCCCGAAAGCTCCCTTTTTCCCTCGTTACCTTCAATAACGTTTTTCATCAAAGAAATAACACCGGTTTCGAACTCTTTTATGGTTTTTTCTCTGATTGCATTTTCAATGGTATATTCGCCGCGGATTTTTTCTTCTTTTTGCTCGAATTCCTTTTCGATTTTTGCTTTTTCTCCGTCGGCATAATTCCTGATTGTGCGCTCTTCAAGCTCTTTGCGTTGCCTCTGCGTTAATGCATTGTTTCTGTTGAAATTATCGGAATATAAACGTTCATACTTATCGTAATATGCATAGAAGTCAGCTATTGCTTCAATATAACGTTCTGTAATCTTAACATCATATTCGCCGGCTTCCCAAACAAATTCATCGCTTGTTTTCGGGAGATTTTCAAGAAGCTCTTCAAAAAGCTGGCTCATCTGCTTGAGGGGATATTTATCAATATGAAATGCAATAACGTTGTTAGCTTTAACAAGGGTAGGCATGAGCTTTGCATCAACTAACTTTTTGGGGTTAAGTTTTCTTGTGTATGCATTTCTTCGGCGTTCATCCTGATGCTTTGAATTGAATACTATATAGTATGTATCTATAATGTAATCAAGGCCTTCTTTTCTGAACTGGTTATATACACGCTGAACATTCTGAAGCGCTGAACCCATGGTCAAAACAACATCAGCCGCACCGGTTTCATCGTTTTTGTCTGCCATTCTGGCATTAACATAACCGTAGAAAAGAATAAAAACAAGATAGATGGTGTTAAACAGTGCATTTGAACTGTTTGACTTCAGAATATCGTCACGGGAAATTGTTTTGAAACCTTTCATGAAGTTATCGTCAACAAACGAATCCTTCAGAACATCTTTGTAAATAACCCATACTTTATCTGCAACCTTGAAACAATTTTCCTTCCATATTTCGTGTATTTCTTCGTTTTCCTTGCGGCCTTTATTTATGGCTTTCAACAATTCTTTATCCAGCGCCTCACCTTTAGCTGAGCCTTCTGTCTCACTGTCAAGAGCAATAATGTTATCGTCAAAGTCACTGTAAGCCTCAAGAACAGAATATGTAAAGAAAAGAGATGGGGTTTCGCATTCTTTTGTGAAGCTCCAACCCATAACATCGCCTTTGTCAATAAACGATGCATTAAACTTTTCTATAATATCTTTTATCCTGTCGATTATCTTCTCTGAGTATTCTTTGGAAATATCAATAACTCCGCTCTTGTGCGCTTTTCGAACACTTACAAGAAAGCTGAGCACCCATGTCATTGAACCGATATAAGGGTAGTTCCTGTTAAACAGTTCAACTCCTTCAATTCTGTTGTCCTCTTTATCTATGTAGGGAAACAACGAATATCCGTTTTCTTCGATATAGTCGATAATATAATAAATATTATCTACAAGCTCCTTGGTGTCTTCCGAATCGAGTTTTACATTCATTCTGTTGACCAGAGCCATTATACCGACATTACCGTAAACATTGCTCAAAAATCCGGCGTCTTTTGTTCTCTCATTGGAATAGAAAACCTTTCGGCCTTCTTGTTCTGTTCTTCTTTTCTTGTAGCTTTCGAAGATTTTTTGTCCAATTTCATCTGAACTTGCATATGCTTTGAAAACCACTTCGTCGGAAGAGGTTTTTTTTGTTTTTTCAAATATAATCTTTTCTACATCTTTTCTTATGCCGGATTTCTTTTCGTCTTTCTTCATGTCAGAACCCTCTCTCAATTAATGTGTTTTGTCAGGCAGTGCAATCCGCCGCCGCCCAAAGACGCCTCTCTTGAATAAAAAGGAATAATATCTCTGCCGCAAAAAGTTTTTTTAAGAATATCAACAGCTTTTTCGTCAAGCTCTTTGTGACCAAACTGGGGAACAATAACAGCGCCGTTAACAAGCGCAAAATTAACATAAGTTTCCAACACGGCCAGCCCTTCATCCCTCGAGAAGGAGCTTTCATCATAAACTATATCGGCCGAATCCTCCTCGTTCCTGTAATAGATAGGAGCTATGGGAAGATGGACAATATCATACGGCTCTCCGTCTGCATTCCGCGCGTTCTTTATGGCTTCCTCAGCCTCGCGAACAACATCATACTGAATATCGTCTTTATCGTCAGTCCATGACAGAATAACAGTTTTTTTATCCGCAAACGCCATAACGTTATCAATGTGGCCTCCGGTCTCATCCTCCATCAATCCTCGGGGAATCCAGACTATCTGCTCTGAACCGGTTGCATCCTTTAATCTCTTTTCAATTTCTTCAAGAGAAAGACCCGGATTTCTGTTGTCATTAAAAATTGCTTCCTTAACAGCAAAAAGCGTTCCGTTTCCGTCAGGCATAATATTTCCGCCCTCAAGAACCAGATCTACTTTCTCCAAAGGATATCCCAAAATCTCTGCCATTGATTCGTCCAATCGGTCATCATCATCCCAAGGACGGTAAAGGCCGTCACCGTAAGCGTTGAACCCGAAAGATGCGATGTGAGGTCTGTCTCCCAGCACAACGCTGGAAATGGTATCTCTTGCCCAACAGTCATTATACTTCAAGGGAACAAGGGTAACATTTTCGTCCAGAATATATTCATTTTTTGCCGTATCCGCCAGTTCGGGCAGAACGCCTAATATTACATTCTGATGCTTTGCGATTGCATTTGCAAGGTCAACTATCATCTGGCGTATGGGCTTGCACTGCTTACGCCACACATCTGTTCTGGAGGGAAACAGCAGAACAGTATATCTTTGATTTTCATATTCTCCCGCTAAATACTTCATTTTACACCTTTTCTTTTCTCGCAGAAGATTTTTTGTTAAGCAAAACGCTTTTTCTTTCTTTGAGTATTTTTTCGGCTTCTTTGTTGATTGAAAACATATAACTGAACGCATCCAACAACAAATTACATTCTTCTGTATGTCGGTCAATGTCATATGTATAAACAACATTCTTGTCATAATTAGCCGTATCATTTTCTCCGGTGGTATACCATGCACCGCTGAGACCTGTGTCCGAAACAAAAAGAATAAAACTATAGCACAACTTCAACTTTTCGTCGTCCTCAATGGGAACTGCAACCAAATTATCAAACGCTTTTTGAATGGTTTCCTCGTCGATAATGTTGTCGCCGTTTCCATCAATATCAAAGCTCATCCAATTTGCAAGTCGGGGGAAGTTTTTTTCCTTTGATTTTGCATCACCGGATGAATGGTTAAGCAAATAATTAACCAGTTTTCTTGATTCCGAATTAGTCAGAACTTTTTTTCTGTTTTGCCAGTCTTCCAGATCCATTAATCTGCGCAAATCCAGATATCTTATATTCAGCGCTTCAAACGCCACATCATTTATGTCACGTGCACTTTCAAGCATTGCCACAAACTGTCCCAAAAACTTTATAAACTCAGCCACTACGCTGATCATCTGGTGATAAGGAAATTTTTCATCATCACCCCTCAGCCATGCAAAAACCTCTTCGGGAACACTGAAAATATCCTCTCCCGGAGAATAAGCAAAATAGCCCTGAACTTCTTCGCTTTCAAACAACTCCTCAAACGCCCTTGTGTCAGTGCCGGTGACAATATAATACTGCTCTTTGAGATTGTTGATTGTCATTCCGTTAAACTCGTTAAGATAAATCTCCGTGTTATTTCTTGCACAAAAATCTCTTACTATCATCCGAACAACCTCTCGGCGGCTATCCTCATCTTTCCTTACAAACGACTTTATTTTCTCGAAAGGCCTCTCCAATTCCTCAATATCATTTTGGGGATAATAGTAAAAGTATTTCACTCCATCCTTTTCGGGAGTGTAAGTTTTTCTTCCGTTAACTATTTTTTCATTTCCAAGAAGATTTGTTGCTATTACCATGCAGGAATAAGTGTTGCAATCATATTCCAAAAGCTCATTTGAAAGAATGTGAGCCTCACGAAGCCTTTCGGAAGATATTTCACTGCTGGCTTTTATATCCTCGCTTATAGTTCTGGAATAGCATTTATCCTTTGAGCTTGAGCATCTGCACAGAAGAGAGGAGAACTTTTGCGAATCCTCAAGCTCTTTGAAACGGCTCTCCACATTTTTCATAACAGACAAATCGTATGCTCTTTTTATCTCGTCATTGGCCAAACAAAGGTATTCCTCCTCCGTTGTGGCCTTGCTTATACCCTCGTGAATAATGGTGGGCTTCATTATTTTGCGAAATCTTTCTTTGATTTCAAAAACAATATCCCTGTCTTCCAGATCTCCGACATTGATGCGTATAAAACTAATGGAATTTTTTCGATTCTCCAAAGCCTTCTGCAATTCATCAAGCTCCGTTATAACACCGGAATCCGGATTGTTTGTGTTTTCTGAAAAAAGCAAAACAAAAACACAACATTTTGAAATTTCTTCTCTGATAACATCTGTATAGGTTTCCCCTGTATGGACAGTTTGCCCTCCGTCCTTAGTGAACATACACCAATAGTTCAAATCTAATTTATCCATTGCCTTAAGGAGCTTCACAGCGTACGCCTTGTCCTCTTTTGCCAAAGACACAAAAATCGAATCACGCTTCACTCCCATGTTTGATAAACATGATAAAAATTCTTTTTTGATCATTGTGCAGCCCACCTCTCCCATTTTATTTTGATTATAATCTTTATTCTAACGAATGTCAATAACAAACAAAAGATAAGTTCACGCCACGAACATCAGAACAAAGACAAAAGCCGACGCCTTTTGCGGTTTCATCCGTAAAAAATCCCCCTGAACAGTTTAAACCCGTGCAAAGCGCGGGGCTGAGCACGGGTTTTTATTTTATTGACTTTTGAACGGGTTATTATTCAGCGGGTTTCATTCGTTTTTCAACAATTTCCAGAAGTCTTTCGGCATTTTGGGTGTCAGGATGGTCTTCGCCGAGACTGACTTTGCGCTTTTCAAAAACAATCCGACTTAACTCAAAGGCCTTTTGGTGTTCGCCAAGAGCGCTGAGCGTAATCGCCAGATTATTCATTGCCCATATTGTGTCGGGGTGGTCTTCTCCGAGAATTACCTTGCGTCTTTCAAACACGGTTTGATTTAGTTCAAGCGCTCTTTTATGCTCACCTAATCTGTAGAGCGTATTTGCCAGACTATAAATTGCTGATATTGTATCAGGATGGTCTTCTCCGAAAATAGCCTTACATTTCTCAAACACTGTTTGTTTTATCTCCAATGCTTTTTTGTGTTCACCAAGAGCACTGAGCGTAACTGCCAGACTTCCCATTGCCAATATTGTATCGGGATGGTCTTCACCAAGAATAATTTTACGTTTCTCAAACACGGTTTGTTTTATTTCCAACGCTTTTTTTTGCTCACCCAAATCATCGAGGGTGCATGCCAGATTGTTCATTGCCCATACCGTGTCGGGGTGGTCTTCTCCGAGAATAACCTTATACTTTTCAAGCACGGTTTGTTTTATCTCTAATGCTTTTTTGTGTTTACCGAGAGCGCTGAGCGTAGTTGCCAGACTCCCCATTGCCAATATTGTATCGGGGTGGTCTTCTCCGAGAATAACCCTGCGCCTTTCAAGCACGGTTTGTTTCAGCTCAAGTGCCTTTCTGTGTTCACCAAGATTACTGAGTGTAACTGCCAGATTATGCATTGCCGACACTGTGCCAGGATGATCTTCGCCAAAAATGACTTTACGTTTCTCAAACACGGCTTGTTTTATTTCCAACGCTTTTTTATGCTCACCCAAATCATCAAGGGCGCATGCCAGGTTGTTCATTGCCGACACTGTACTCGGATGGTCTTCGCCAAAAATAATCTTACGCTTTTCAAGCACAATCTGTTTTATTTCCAAGGCTTTCTTATACTCACCTAAATCATCAAGGGCGCATGCCAGGTTGTTCATTGCCGACACTGTACTCGGATGGTCTTCGCCAAAAATAATCTTACGCTTTTCAAGCACAACCTGATATAACTCAAGTGCCTTTCTGTGTTCACCGAGAGCGACGAGTGTAGTTGCCAGACTTCCCATTGCCCATACTGTACTCGGATGGTCTTCGCCAAAAATAATCTTACGCTTTTCAAGCGAGGTTTGTTTTATCTCCAATGCTTTTTTGTGTTCACCAAGAGCGCTGAACGTAGTTGCCAGACTTCCCATTGCCCATACTGTACTCGGATGGTCTTCACCGAGAATAACCTCACACTTTTCAAACACTGTTTGTTTTATCTCTAATGCTTTTTTGTGTTCACCGAGAGCGCTGAGCGTAGTTGCCAGACTCCCCATTGCCAATATTGTATCGGGATGGTCTTCGCCCAGAATAGCCTTACGCTTTTCAAGCGCGGTTTGTTTTATTTCCAAGGCTTCTTTATATTCACCGAGAACACCGAGCGTAGCTGCCAGACTTCCCATTGCCGATACTGTACTCGGATGGTCTTCTCCGAGAATAACCTTACACTTTTCAAGCACGGTTTGTTTTATCTCTAATGCTTTTTTGTGTTCACCGAGAGCGCTAAACGTAGTTGCCAGACTTCCCATTGCCAATATTGTATCGGGATGGTCTTCGCCCAGAATGGCCTTACGCTTTTCAAACACGGTTTGTTTTATTTCCAAGGCTTCTTTATATTCACCAAGAACACCGAGCGTAGCTGCCAGACTATACATTGCAGATATTGTATCGGGATGGTCTTCGCCCGAATGATCTTCACCTAAAATGACTTTTCGTTTTTCAAGCACGGTTTGGTCTAACTCAAAAGCCTTGTTGAAATCACCTAATCTGTAGAATGTGGTTGACAAAGCAGCTATTGCCTTTATTGTGTCAGGATGATCTTCGCCCAGAATCCGCATATATAAATCCAGCGCTGTTTCAACAAGTTCCTTTGCGGATCCGGTTTCTCCCGTTATATCTGTATAACAGGCTTTATCAAGAATAACGGAAGCATAAAACAAATCGGTTTCGTTCTGCCCGGCCTTATCAAGGAGCATATCAAAAACTGCTTTTGCCTGCTCAAATCTTCCCGCCTTGGAAAGATCAACAAGGTTTTTGCTTATCTTTTCCTTGTAAAAATTATTCAGCTCATCGCGGTCCTCATGCAGAAGCAGGCCTGCCTGCGCAACATAGGCAAGCGCCGTTCCGAACTCGGATGAAAAAAGCTTCTTTTCCTCAAGCGCGCCTGAAAATCTTTCAACAAGGCCGCCGCCAACCTTTTTTCTTATCATTCCGGGGCAGCTGTCCCTCAGAACATCGCCTACGGTCTGATGAATGTTATAGCAGCCGTCATCCGAAGCAATAACAAAGGAATAGCCCTTTGCTTTTTCATAGGCGGTAATGCTGAAATTGGGAAGAACAGAAGGGGCAACATCTGCAATAAGCCCGTCATCCCATTTGCCGAGACATGCAAGCATATAAACAAGATCCTTCTGCGCTTCACTCATGTAGCGCACGAATCTTTCAATCAGGTCAAAGGTGTTTTTACCGAACATGGAAATATGAGGCTCTTTGCCGCTTTCCTTTATGCTCTGAAACTGATCTACACAAAGATCAAGGTAAACGGGCGTGCCATTTGTGAGCTCGCAGAGCTGCTCGCACAGTTCAGGATCGGCAATACCTTCGCTTTTCAGAAAGCTGATGCTGTCCGCAGGGGAAAGATTTCCGAGTATGTGAGAATCCAGAGCTTCGCTCCAACCGGAGTCAAATCGCTCCCATTTCAGCTTTTCCCTGCCTGCAATTACCCAAAGAACATTGGTAATATTCTGAGCGAGGCCGTCCTCGCCCCTTATCCATTCATCCGCCTTGAGAGGCTCGCCTACTGAGCTGAGCTCATTTACGAGGGTTTCATATGTATCCAGAAACACAACAAGAGGCTCGTCCGCTTTTTTCTCAAGATTTTGAGCCATATCCAGCGCAAAAAAGAAGGGGAGCTTTTTATAAATATCCTCCGGCTCCATGTGTTCAATCTGTTCAAGCTCATTGCTGTGGTTTTTCAGGTAAGTGCGGAGAATGGCAACCCCCTGATCCGCAAGCGAAAGCACCTTTGTTGCAATTCCCAAAACGGGGATATCGCCCGCAACGGACATCATCATGCTCAGAAGAGGGCTTTTGGCGGTAAGCTGCTGAACCTCAACGGGATCTGCATTTTCGCCTACCTTTTTAGCATAAACATATGAAGCCAGTTCAAACAGTGGAAAGCTGAATTTGTAATTATCTGCCAACTTGTTTTTCATTCTGTCAAGCACCGAGCGGCTTTCCTGACATATATTCAAATCTATATAGATATATCGCGGGGAAGAAAGCTGCTCATCCATTTCAGACATGAGCTTTTTCAGAAGGCTGCTTTTACCGATACCGCCGATGCCGTAGTAATTAAGCACATGGATATTACTTTCCTGATGCATTTCGGATTTTACCGTATTATATAGCTTCCAGAAAGCTGCCCTCGGCTCTTCTCTGTCCGTAAACATACGGGTTGCCCTTGTGTAAGCCTTGTTTTGTCTGACCTTCATAGTCTCCCTCTCCTCAAAGCTGCGAAAAATCTCGCTATTTAATAAAGATTATACCATACCCGACAAATTATTACAAGAAAGAATAAACTTTACCGCCTTTCATAATATTTCTTTGCTCTGTAACTGTATTTCGAAGATTGATATCTCACATGCAAAAGCACCCTGAAAATTCAGGGTGCTTTTTTATCTGTCATTTGTCAGGTTTCCGTTGCCCTGAACGGGAATTTCATCGCCTAAATAGGTTGGCTCAGGCTTAATTATGCAATAAATAAAATCTTTGTTCCTTGCAAGAATTTCACGGATATCCCTGTAAAGCTGGCCTCCGTATTCTCTGGGATTTGATGCAACGCCGTATGCCTCAATACCCAGCGCACGGGCATCATAAATTGCCCTGTGCAGGTGGTAATCCTGGGTAACGATAAGAATTTTCTCCGCCGTAAAGATTTCCTTGGCGCGGTACATGCTCTCATAGGTTGAAAAGCCTGCATGGTCCATGAAAATATCGTCGGTATCAACGCCTCTGTCGGCGGCAAAATCCTTCATAACATTGACTTCATCGTAGTTTTCCTGCCCGTGGTCGCCGCTCATCAGCATTTTTTCGCTTGCACCGTTTTCATAAAGCTCAATGCCCTGCAGCAGCCTGTCCTCCAGCATATGGCTAGGGGTATCGCCCCACACTCCGCAGCCCAGCACAAGGATGCAGTCATAGCCGCTGCCGGCGGTTTCAGGGGTAAGAATATATTTTTCCGTGCTTTTCACAACATACATGTCAATGCCGATAACGCCGATTCCGCACACAAGCGCCGCACAGATTAAAAGGGTAACCAATTTTTTGATTATCTTCATTTTTATTTCTCCTTCGTTAAATCACACACAACAATTTCGGGGCGGTTGCCGATTCGGAAAGGGAAAAGGCTGTTGCCCAAGCCTCTTGAAATAATCATGCTTGTGTTCCCTTTTTCAAATATTCCCGCATCGTACTCGGGGAAAAAACCCTGATTGGGAGTCAGGATTCCTCCCACAAAGGGCAGGCGAATCTGGCCGCCATGGGCATGTCCCGTAAAAACCAGGTCAAATCCGATTCGGGCATAGACATCAAAAATTTCAGGTCTGTGAGAAAGAAGAATTCCCGTTCTTTCGCCCTTTTCGGCAGCAAGTGCATCCAGCTTTTCTTTGAAACCGACGGTATTTTCGTTAAGAACGGATGAACCGAAAAAGGTCAGGTCATCCATTCCCGCAAGAAAGATTTCGCCGCCGTCCTTTTCAAGGACAACACCCTTGCAGTCAAGCACAACAACCCCAAGGTTTTCAAGGGATTTGCGAAATCGGGGATAAACTTCAATTCTGCTCTCATGGTTGCCCGTGATGTAATAAACAGGTGCAATTTTCAGCGCCCTTTCGGCAAAATCCAAAGCAACATCCGTTTTTGTGCTGTAGCTGTCGATTATGTCGCCCGTAATTACGATAATGTCGGGAGAAAGGCTGCTGATTTTTCTGATCAGCCTGCCGTGAAAATTTTTATTATGAAGGTCTGAAATCTGAACTATGCGGTAGCCGTCAAAGCTCTCGGAAAGATTCTTTGGCGAAACCGTGTATTTCCCCACAGTAAGGCTGTTGTTCTCCCAAAAAAGCCAGGCAGCCGCAAGAATTAATATAATCGGTAAGATTAAGATGAATTTTTTCATAAATTAACCTCATAAATGATAAAAGACGGAGAACGGCATACCGTTCTCCGTCTTTTATCGGATGGCTCTGACATTGTTGCTCACAAATGCAGATATGTGATATCGCTACCACACTTCAACAGTATAACCCATAAAAGTTCTTAAGTCAACAAAAAATCTCAAATAAATTCTTAAGAAATTATTAAGATTTTAGACAGTTGCGCCTGTGTTTGCAGAAGTTTGGGCGGTTGTTGATGAGGTTTGAGTTGTTGCAGCGGTTGAAGGCTCCTTATATTCAACAAGGAAATCCGAGCTGACCCAGCCCGAGAACGAATTATATTTCGCATATGCCCAGCCCGTGACGGATTTTGTGACGGTAACTACCGTGCCGTTGGGAATCTTGGCTACAACAGAGGAGTTGGGGTCTGCTGCAGACCTCATATTGAGCACGCTGCCCGAGGTTTTAATCATATAAGTACCCTTGGGAATTGCAGGCTCACTTGAAATATTTGTTGCGGCGGTGGTGGGCGCATCTGTCTGAGAAGCAAGGAGCTGCCCATCAATGGTCAGGAGTCCCCAAACGCCGTTTTTGCAGGCTATATATGAGCCGTTTTCGCCGGGAAGAATTATCTCAAATTCAAAGCCCACAACAGTTTCCGCTTTTTTATTGATTATTCCGAATTTTCCGCCCTTGCAGACGGGTGCAAGGCCGCCTCTGAAGCTGAATGCGCAATCCCTGCCCATGGCATCGGCTGCGGCGCAGGACTCAAATTCAAAGGGGATAACCGTAACGCCGCCATCATTTATGTAGCCCCATTTGCCGTCCTTTTTAACGGCTGCCATATCCTCGGAAAAATCCATTGCATTTTCATAAAGCAAGGCGATTTCAAGGCGCAGGCTTCTGCCGATATAACCGTATTTCGCGCCGTCTTTCAACGAATTTACAACGGGATAAAGGCCGTTTGAAAGATTAAGCTCGCTTGTTTTAACCTCGCCCGCATAGCCCTTTTCATCAGTCCATGCAAGGTGCTTTGCAGCTTCATTCCAGCAGGGGATTCGCTCAGGCTCTTTAAGGCCGTGATACTGCCTTGAGGTAACCGTGCCCGTTGCAACATCAGCAAGCAGAAGATATTCGGAGCGCGGGCTTTCAACAATGTAGCGGTAATTTCGCCAAACATCGCTGCAAACGGAAAAGCTGTTGTGCTCCGCCTTTTCAGTAACCTTGCCGCCAAAGGTCATGAGACCCTTTTTGCCGCTTTGGCCGTCGGTGAAAACCGCCATTGCCTCGTTAAGGCTTTTTACCTCGGATACGGTTTCAAATCCCTCTGTGACGAAGGTATAGTTTTTATTTTCTTCGGGTTTTTCTTCTTTATTTATCAGTTTATCCGCAACAAGAAAGCCCGCCGCAACAATAACTGCCGTTACAACAACACAGATAACCGCAATCAGCGCCTTGGGCACTCTTTTTTTCTTTTTAAATCTGATGTTTTTCATCCGCAAACACCCCTTATCTTTACTCTGTGTTTCGAGTATACCACAAATTTCCTTGGTTATCAATTACAAAAGTGTGACAATAGTGTAACAAAATTATAATTTTCTTTTTCATTTCTGTAATTTTCTCTTGTATTTCGGCTCAAAAGTAATTATAATAGTTTTATAATAGGGTAATAGTGTATACTTGCGCCCGTTTTCGGGAAAGGAATGATTAAATGTCCGTTGAAGCGGTTCGTGAATATCTCAGGGGTTTCGGCCTTGAGGGCAGGGTAGCCGAGTTTTCGGAATCCTCCGCAACGGTTGAGCTTGCGGCGGCTGTGGTTGGCGTTATTCCCGCAAGAATTGCAAAAACCCTTTCATTCAAATCGCCTGACGGCGCGGCCTTCCTGATTGTTGCGGCAGGGGATGCAAAAATCGACAACCGCAAATTCAAGGATAAATTCGGGTTCAAGGCAAAAATGCTGACTCCCGAGGAAGCCATTGAGCTTGTGGGCCACCCTGTTGGCGGCGTTTGCCCCTTTGCGGTGAAGGAGAATGTTGCCGTTTACCTTGACACCTCGATGCAGAGATTTTCAACGGTATTTCCCGCGGCAGGCAGCGCAAGCAGCGCGGTTGAGCTGACCTGCGAGGAGCTTTTCAAAGCCTCGAGGGCAAAAGAATGGATTGACTGTGTTAAGCTCCCCGAATAATTGTTACTTTTCCGTCACAGTTTTTTAACTAAAAATATTCCTGCATGGATTATAATGGTACATCAGGATTTCAGGAGGATAAAATGAGCAAAAAGTATGTTATCGCTTACGATATCGGAACAACAGGCGTTAAAACCTGCCTTTTCGAAATTGAAAAAGAGATTAAACTCATCGCTGCGGCTATGGAGGGCTACAACCTCTACATTCTGCCTAACGGCGGCGCGGAGCAGGACCCCGATGAATGGTGGCAGGCAATCTGCAACACAACAAAAACGGTATTTTCCAAGTGCGATATCCGCCCCGAGCAGATTGAGGGAATTTCCTTCTGCTCCCAGATGCAGGGCCTTGTGCTTGTTGACAAAGACCTTAAGCCCGTCCACAGAGCCTTCAGCTACATGGACCAGCGCGCCAAAAAGCAGATTAAGGACGGCATTGCCTATGGCATAAAGATTGCAGGCGCAAACATCTTCAAGCTCATTCCCTCGCTGATGATTACGGGTGCGGTTTCCGCCAGCGTTAAGGACCCCGTCTGGAAATACAACTGGGTTAAGGAAAACGAGCCCGAAAACTTCAAGAGAGTTCACAAATGGCTGGATGTTAAGGAATACATAATCTGCCGCATGACGGACAGATGTATTATGACAAGGGACTCAGCCTTCGGCACCCTGCTTTATGATATCCGCAAGGGTAAGGAGGGCTGGAGCAAAACAATCTGCAAGCTCCTGGGAGTTGACATTGACCATATGCCCGAAATCGTTGAATCAACGGATTGGGTAGGCGGTCTGACGGAAAAGGCTGCTTGCGAGCTTGGCCTTAAGCCCGGCACGGCAGTTTTCGGCGGCGGCGGCGATGCTTCCCTTATCGGCGTTGGCGCAGGCAGCGTTGAGCTTGGCGAAACCCATGTTTATAACGGCACCTCTGGCTGGGTTTCAACCGTTGTTGACAAAAGCGTTGTTGACGCCTCGGCAATGATTGCCGCAATTATCGGCGCTCAGAAGGGCAGCTTCAACTACTTTGCAGAGCTTGAAACCGCAGGCAAATGCCTCGAATGGGTCAAAGACCACCTTGCCCTTGACGAAATCGGAATTTTCCTTGACAAAACAGATGTTGTTCAGTCAAAGGAAACAATCTACACCAGCCTTTACGATTACCTTTCAAAGGTTGTTGACGAAATTCCCGCAGGCAGTCAGGGAGTTATCTTTACCCCCTGGCTTCACGGCAATCGCTGCCCCTTTGAGGACCCCAATGCAAGGGGAATGTTCTTCAATATCAGCCTTGACGTTGGCAAAACAGAGCTTATCCGCGCAGTGCTTGAGGGCGTTTGCATGCATATGAGATGGTTCCTTGAAACTCAGGATAAGAAAATCAAAACCTCAAGCGTTATCCGCTTTGTCGGCGGCGGCGCGCTTTCAGATGTAACCTGCCAGATTCTTGCGGACGTTACGGGCAGAACCGTTGAAACCGTTGACAGCCCCCAGAACGTTGGCTCGGTAGGCGCGGCGGTCATCATGGCCGTTGGTCTGGGAGTTATTGACGATGTTTCCCATGCAAAAAGGCTTATCCCCGCAAAGAAAACCTTTGTTCCCAATCCCAAAAATAAAGAGGTTTATGACCGCAATTACGAGGTTTACAAAACCCTTTATAAAAACAATAAAAACGCTTTCAAGGCTCTTAACGGCTGAGAAGCAAACCAAAGAAAGGATTCAAACCTATGAAAAAGTATTTTGCACTGATTATTACCGCAATAATCGTTCTCTCCTGCTTCACGGCCTGTAAGCCCAAAATCAAGGGCGGCGGAATTGTTTCCGACGCTGCAAGCCGCAACTACGCCGCTGTTACCGAAGAGGACGGCGGAATAGTCAGAGACCAGGCAGGCAACCTTATTGTTCTTGTTACCGACTCAAACGGCAGAAATGTTAAGGATGAGAACGGCGAATATGAAACAAAGCCGGTTGCTCTTGACCATGCGCTTGTTATCGGCAACAGAATTGAATGCCCCAAATATGCGCTCACAATTCCCGACGGCTGGTCGGACAAAATGAGCTTTGCTGACCTTATCATCAGCCGCGACGGCACAAAGGACATTGTTAAAATCTCCACAACAAGCGATAAAAAGCTGGTTGATGTTATTGACGAGAAATATTCGGCAATCACCGAAATCAAAACTCTTTTCCCTGCTGCAGAATCAGGCTCCAGAGAAATCAAGATTACCGATGAAATCACCGGCGAATTCTTCTACACCTTCGTTGAGGATACCGGCGCAAGAGATGAGGACCTCAATGTTCTCAGCTCATATCTGGGATTCATCGTTTTCAGAAAGAGCACATCGGTTTACACCTGCATGATTACATCGAACAGAGATGTTTCGGACCAGATTGACGAAATTGCTGAAATTCTCAGCACAATTGAATTTATCGGATAAAGGAGAAATAAACATGCTGTTTACACAAGATATCGGTATAGATTTAGGCACAGCCAACACCCTCGTATTCGTCAAGGGCAAGGGCATCGTTATCAGAGAGCCCTCCGTTGTTGCCGTTGACCAGAAAAGCAATCCCCCCAGAGTTGTAGCCGTAGGCATGGAAGCCAAGGAAATGATTGGCAGAACACCCGGCTCAATCACCGCAGTGCGTCCCCTTAAGGACGGCGTTATTGCCGATTTCGAAATCACCGCCGAAATGATTGCGGCTTTCATCAAAAGAACAACAAAAAGAACTCCCTTCTCAAGAATCAGGGTTCTTATCTGCATTCCCTCAGGCGTTACCGAGGTTGAAAGAAAAGCTGTTTATGACGCTGCAAAGAGCGCAGGCGCAAAGTATGTAAGCCTTATTGAAGAGCCCATGGCAGCGGCTATCGGCTCAGGTCTGCCCGTAAGCGAGGCAACCGGCAGCATGGTTGTTGATATCGGCGGCGGCACCGCAGAGGTTGCCGTTATCTCCCTGGGCGATGTTGTTACCGCAAACTCCGCAAGGGTTGCAGGCGACAATTTTGACGAAGCAATCATCTCCTATATCAAGAAAAAATATAACCTGCTTATCGGCGAAAGAACCGCTGAGGATATCAAAATCAAAATCGGCTCCGCTTACCCCTATGAGGGCGAAGGCACAATCAACATCAAGGGCAGAAACCTTATGGACGGCCTTCCCAAGAATGTTGACGTTACAAGCGAGGAAATCCGCGAGGCTCTTGCAGACCCCGTTTCACAGATTGTTGACGCCGTTAAGTCAACCCTTGAAAAGACTCCCCCCGAGCTTGCGGCAGATATCATCGACCACGGCATTATGCTCACGGGCGGCGGCGCTCTTCTCAGAGGCCTTGACAAACTCATTTCCGCCGAAACAAAAATTCCCGTTATCATTGCCCAGAATCCTCTGGACTGCGTTGCAGACGGCACGGGCATCTGCCTTGAAAACGATTCTCTCAGCATAACAAGCAATAAGAAATATATATAATCCGAAATTCGCAATGAAGGGTCGCTGCGCTCCGATTGTCTTTGTTGCACAATCAAAAATCGGGTGTGGGCAGAGCCCTCCCTTCACTTTGCACTTAATTGTTTATAAGGAGATTAACCGATGATCCGCTTTCTGAAAAGCTCAGCATTTAAAATGTTTGCAATCATAGCCGCCGCTTTGCTGGCAGGCTCTGTGTTTGCTGTTGCCTCCAGAAGCGGGTCTTCGCCTCTGACAAGCATCACAAGCGTTATTTTCGGCCCGCTTTCGCGCCTTTCATCTTATGTGGCGGCTGAATTTACGGATATCCCCGTTTCCTTCAAATCCTCCTCGGAGCTTCTGAAGGAAAATCGGGAGCTTCAGAAAAAAATTGATAATCTCACCGACCAACTTGTTGATTACGAGCAGCTCAGGCATAAAAATGAGTTTTATCAGCAGTTCCTTGAAATAAAAGAGGAGCATTCGGACTATGTTTTTGCCGAGGCTGCCATCATCGGCAGAGATGCGGCGGATAATTTTGGCTCCTTCACTCTCAACAAGGGCTCCGCCAACGGAATCAGCGTTAACGACCCCGTTATTTACGGCAAATATCTTGTGGGCGTTGTTGCTTCCGTCACGCCTACCCAGTGCACGGTTAACACCATTCTCAACCCCAAGGTTAACGTCAGCGCATATGAGGTGCGCACAAGGGATCTGGGCTATGTTACCTCAACGGTTGCACTCGCTCAGGAGGGCCATTGCCATATGCCCGGCCTTGCATCTTCAACGGCGGTTACCGCAGGCGGCATTGTTTGCACCTCGGGCGTAGGCGGAATCTTCCCCCGTGACCTTATAATCGGCAATATTGTTGACGTTGTTGACGGCACGGTTGATATTTCAGCCAGCGCAATCATTGAGCCCGGCATCGACTTTGACGAAATAACCGATGTTTTTATCATAACTTCCTTTGACGGACAGAACCAATGACAATTGAAACACAACGCAAAAAGTTAATAATCCGCAGGATATGCCTTGCCCTGATTTTGCTGCTGCTGTCCGTTTTACAGAATACAGACGGCTTCTTTCCGCAGATTTTCGGTGTCAGGGCTTTGTTGCTTATTCCCTGTGTTGTGTGCATTGCAATGTATGAGCGCGACATATGGGGAATGCTTTTCGGCCTTTTTGCAGGTGCATTGTGGGATATTTTTGCCTCGGGTGCCAGCTTTAACGCCCTTTTTCTCCTTGCCGTTGGCTTTGGCTGCGGCACGCTGATAAACACGGTTATGCGAAGCAACATTGTGACCGCAACCCTGCTTTCCTTTATTTCCTCTTTATTTTATAACATTATATATTGGCTTTTTCACTTTGTTATCCCCAAAACAGACAGCGCAGCATTCATGCTTTTGCGCTATTATCTGCCCTGCATGCTTTACACGGCAATTCTGACCCCCGGGATTTTCCTCGCAGTCAGGGCAATCGAAAAGAAATTCACCGAAGAATAAACATTAAACAGAAAATAATCAGAAGGAGGTTTGCATATGCATGTTAAAATCACGCCCAAAAGGCGGATAATATCCGTTTGTGTTATGCTTGCCTTCTTTGTTTTTTTTGCCTTTGACCTTGTCAAAATTCAGCTTATCGAAGGCGAGCAATATGACGCCGCAAGCTCCTCCGTTTCCTCAAAAACGGCAACAATCTCTGCCGCAAGGGGCGAAATTGTTGATTGCTACGGCAACCCTCTTGTCTATAATGACCAAGGCTATTCAATTATTTTTGACGCTGCTTACTTTCCCTCATCAAAGGAGCAGGCTCGGCGCAACGAAATAATAATCAGCCTTATCCGCCTTTTTGAAAGCAATTCCCTTGAATGGACGGACAACCTGCCCCTTGCTATTGACGGCAACGGCAATGTTTCTTTTAAAGAGGACAGCGAAAAGCTCATTGAAGAAATGAAAGGCCCCGATATGCTGGACCTTAACGAATATGCAACGGCTGAAAACTGCTTCCTTGAGCTGGTAAGCGATTATTCTCTTGAAGAATATTCCCGCGAGGATGCCCGAAAAATTGCCTCTGTTTGCTATGAAATGAGGCGCATTTATTTCAAAATCGGCACTCCCTACACATTTGCTCAGGACGTACCCGATGCAATAGTTGCAAAAATAAAAGAAAACAGTGATTTTTTCAAGGGCGTTGATGTCCGCGTTGACCCCGTAAGAAAATACGCTGACGGCACCCTTGCGCCCCATATTCTGGGCAGAATCGGCGCTATTGATGCAGATGAATATAAAGAAAAAAAGAGCGAGGGCTACAAGATAACCGATTTCATCGGCAAAAGCGGCATTGAATACGCCATGGAGAAATATCTTAAGGGCATTGACGGCGAAGCCACTGTTTACACCGATGAAAACGGCAACAACACAACGGAAATCACAACTCCTCCATCTCAGGGCAACACCGTTGTGCTGACCATTGAATCGGGCATGCAGAAGGTGGCTCAGGATTCCCTTGAAAAAGCGCTGCTTAATTATGCAGGCACAAAGGGAAATATGGTTGAAAATGCAGGCGCGGTTATTGTTCTTAACTGCAAGGACAGCTCAATTCTTGCCTGCGCATCATACCCCACCTACGACATTTCAACCTATAGCGAAAACGCCGCCGCCCTTAACACTGCGGCAGGCTCGCCTCTGTGGAACAGAGCTCTTCTTTCAACCTATGCAACGGGCTCAACAATGAAACCTTCCGTTGCGATTGCCGCCCTTGAAGAGGGTCTTATTGACGAGGATTACACCGTTTATTGCAGCGGAATGTATACCTACCTCGGTCAGGACTTCAAGTGCGAGCAGTCTCATATAACCAGATATGTAAACGTTGTTAATGCCATTGATGAATCCTGCAACACCTTCTTCTATGAAGTCGGCAAAAATATGGGCATTGAAAAGATGAATGAATACAGAACTCTCTTTGGCCTTGGCGCTAAAACCGGCTGCGAGCTTGGCGAGGCCTCAGGTGTTCTTGACAGCCCCGAATACCGCGCATCCCTTAACCAGAAGTGGCTGCCGGGTTACACGGTTCAGTCCGCCATCGGTCAGGCAGGCAACCTTTTCTCTCCCATTCAGCTTGCCAACTACTGCGCAACGGTTGCAAACGGCGGCACAAGATACAGAACCCATTTCGTGAAAGCCGTTAAAAGCCACGATTATTCCGAAACCGTTTTTGAAAACGAGGCAGAAATTGTTGCGGAAACGGGCGTATCGGAAAAAACACTTGAAACCGTGCGCCGTGGTATGCTCGAGGTTGGTACTACGGGCTACTGTTCATCATATTTCGCCCATCTGCCCGTGCAGGTTGCGGCAAAAACAGGTACTTCTCAGGAAATCCGTAAAATTGACGGCGTTTCCGTTAAAATAAACAACGGTTTCCTCATTGCATTCGCTCCCTATGATAACCCTGAAATCGCCATTGCCGTTGTTGGCGAGGGCATGACGTCGGGCGCATTCGTTGCCCCCGTTGTTGCCGATATTGTTGATTATTATTACGGCAGAAGCGATACTCTTGATTCATATCAGCAGGAAAATGTTCTTATTCCTTAAAGGAGGTCACAACCTATGTCCCAAATCATACTCGTTGCCTCAGGTAAAGGCGGCTCAGGCAAATCCTCATTTGTAACGGGGGTTGGCAGGGCATTGACTTCCCTTGGCAAAAAGGTGCTTGCAGTTGATTGCGACATCGGTCTGCGCTCCCTCGACATAATGTTTGATGTTACCGAAAAGGTTGTTTTTGACTGGGGCGACCTGCTGCTTGAACGCTGCACCGCAGAGCAGGCAGTTATCAAGGGTGAAATCGACCTTCTTGCAGCCCCCCGCAGCTTCAGCGATGATTTTACACCCGAAGCTACTGCAAAGCTCTTTAATTCTTTTTCCGAAGATTATGATTATATTCTGCTTGATGCTCCCGCAGGCATAGACAGAGGCTTTGCCCTTGCCGCCTCCGCAGCGGACAGAGCAGTTGTTGTTTCAACCCCTGATTATGTTTGTGTCCGAAGCTGCGGCAGAGCCTTTGACGAGCTGCGCCGAATGGGCAAGGAGGATGTGCGCCTTGTTATCAATATGTTTGAGGTGAAGCCCGTGTGCAAGCGCAGGCTGCTCAACATTGACCAATGCATTGATGAAACGGGCGTTCAGCTTCTGGGCGTTGTGCCCCGTGACTACAACATTTCGTTCAGCACGGTTACGGGCAAAAGGCCACCCTCGGATTCGCCCTCAACCCTTGCATTTTCGCGAATTGCAAGGCGCATAACGGGCCAGAGAATACCTCTTATTTGTGAATAAGGTGAATTTTATGAATAACCGCACTATCGCCGCCATTGCAACTCCAAACGCTCCCGGCGGCATCGGAACAGTCCGCATTTCGGGCAAAAATGCAATAGAAATTGCAGCAAAAATCTTCAGGCCCGTCAACGGAAAAAATCTTGCCGAAAGCAAAGGCTATTGCGCTCATTTCGGCAATGTTTTTGACAATAACGAAAAGATTGACGAGGCGGTTTGCCTCGTTTTTCGTGCACCCAGAAGCTATACGGGCGAGGATGTGGCGGAGATTTCCTGCCACGGCGGACTTTATATAACAAAGCGTGTGCTCCGCGCCGCCCTTGAAGCAGGCGCAGCCCCTGCAGAGGCAGGCGAATTCACAAAGCGTGCCTTCCTCAACGGCAAAATTGACCTTGCCGCCGCCGAAAGTGTTATGGCGCTTATCGGTGCATCGGGCAAGCAGGCTGCATCCGCCGCGCTCAATACCCTTGACGGCAACCTGAGCCGTGAAATCAGGGGCGTTGCCCAATCAATCGTTTCAATCTGCGCCTCACTTGCCGCATGGGTTGATTACCCCGATGAGGATATTGAGGACACAAGCGCATCGGATATGCTTCCTGTATTTGAAAATGCCAAAAAAGAATTATCCGATATAATCCGCCGCTATGATTGCGGCCGTGCCGTAACCGACGGCATTGATGCCGTTATCGTTGGCAGACCCAATGTTGGAAAATCCACCCTGATGAATATGCTCACGGGCTTTGAGCGCTCAATCGTAACCGATATTGCAGGCACAACCCGCGACGTTGTTGAAGAAAAAATCATTCTTGGTGAAATCGTTATGCGCGTTGCGGATACCGCAGGAATCAGAGAAACAGAGAATATTGTTGAAAATATCGGAGTTAACCTTGCAAAGCAGCGCCTTGAGCGCGCCGAGCTTGTGCTTGCGGTTTTTGACGGCAGCGAGCCTCTCACCGCCGACGACCTTGACATTATAAATCAGAGCAAGGGCAAAAAAGCCATCGCTCTTCTTAACAAGGCAGATTTGCCTCTTACGGCAGACAGAAAAATAATTGACGGTTCATTTGAATTTGTTGTTGAACTTTCCGCCTCCTCGGGCGAAGGCAGAGCCGAGCTTGAAAAGGCGGTTGCCCAAATTTGCTCAACGGATGAATTCAACCCCAACGCCGCTTGCCTGACCAGCGAAAGGCAAAGGCAATGCTGTGTGAATGCGCTGAGCAGCATTGAGGACGCCATTGCCGCAATCAACAGCGGAGTCACTCTTGATGCCGTTAACGTCTGCGCCGACTGCGCCATTGATGCTCTGCTTGAGCTGACGGGCGAAAAAGCCACCTCCGCAGTTGTTGACGAAGTTTTCTCAAGATTTTGTGTCGGCAAATAAAAACATGGGTTATTATTCTTTATTCGCAATATAGTAGCGGTTTTTAATGCGAATTAAGCAAAATAAAGCCGATTTTGGAATACAGACGATTACAGAAATCAAAATGACCTGAGCATTGTTTCAAAAATTTCCATCGGCTCCAGACGGGAAGTTTATTTTTCTTATTTAGAAAATAATTACGAATTACACATTTTGAATTCATAATTATAAAGTGGTGTTTTTATGGAATACATTTCTGAAAATTTTGATGTTGCCGTTATCGGCGCAGGGCATGCGGGAATTGAAGCAGGCCTTGCCGCCGCGCGCCTCGGCTGCAAAACGGCGGTTTTCACAATCAACCTTGACTGGGTTGGCAACATGCCCTGCAACCCCTCAATCGGCGGCACGTCAAAGGGACACCTTGTTCGTGAAATTGATGCCCTCGGCGGCGAGATGGGTGTTGCGGCTGACCTTAACACCCTGCAAAACAGAATGCTGAATCTGGGCAAGGGCCCTGCGGTGCATAGCCTGCGCGCTCAGATTGACCGCCGCGCTTATTCCGACTACATGAAATCCGTTATGGAAAAGCAGGAAAATATGTTTCTCCGTCAGGCGGAAATCGTTGATATCCGCAAGGACGGAAATGAATGGGTGCTGAAAACACGCCTTGAAGCCCTCCACAGAGCAAAGGCGGTTATTATTGCAACGGGCACCTTCCTTGCAGGCAAGGTATTCATCGGCGATGTTTCCTATGACAGCGGCCCTGACGGAATGTTTCCCTCAGTTGAGCTTGCAAAATCCCTCAAAGAGCTTGGAGTTCTGACCCGCCGCTTTAAAACGGGCACTCCGCCCCGTATTAACCGCCGCAGCGTTGATATTGAAAGCCTTGAGCTTCAGCATGGCGATGAAAAAATAACTCATTTTTCCTACAGAAAAGATATTGAGGTCCGCAACACCGAGCCTTGCTACATTACATACACGGGCGAGAAAACCAAGCAGATTATCCTTGAAAATCTTCACCGTTCGCCCCTCTATTCAGGCAAGATTGACGGCGTAGGCCCCCGATACTGCCCCAGCATTGAGGATAAAATAGTTCGTTTTTCCGAAAAAGAGCGCCATCAGATATTTGTTGAGCCCTGCGGAGCGAACACGGACGAGATGTATTTGCAGGGTCTTTCATCCTCACTCCCTGAGGATGTTCAGCTTAAAATTGTTCGCAGCATTCCCGGCCTTGAAAATGCAGAGTTTCTCCGCACCGCATATGCCATTGAATACGACTGCGTTGACCCCCTTTCACTCAGGCAGACCCTTGAATTCAAGGATTTTGAGGGCCTTTACGGCGCAGGTCAGTTCAACGGCTCCAGCGGATATGAGGAGGCTGCGGCGCAGGGACTTGTTGCAGGCATGAACGCCGCCCTTAAAATTCAGGGCAAAGAACCCGTAATTCTTGACCGAACAACCTCATATATAGGCACTCTTATTGACGATTTGGTAACAAAAGGCTGCTCCGACCCTTACAGAATGATGACCTCGCGCTCAGAATACCGCCTTATTTTAAGGCAGGATAATGCAGACCGCCGACTCACGGAAACCGGCTACAAGGCAGGGCTTATCAGCGAAGAAAGATATGCTGAATTTCTTAAAAAGCTGGAGCTGATTGAAAAAGAGCGCGAAAGAGTTGCCAATCTTTCAATCCCCAAGACCCCTGAAATTGATGAAATGCTTGTTTCACGTGAAACATCAGCCCTTGAAAAAGGCTTAAAAATGATTGAACTGCTGCGCAGACCGCAGATAAATTATGAGGCTCTTGCCCCCTTTGATAAGACACGACCTGACCTGCCGGAGGAAATTTTTGAGCAGGTTGAGATTGATATTAAGTATGAGGGCTACATCAAACGCCAGCAGATGCAGATAAATGAGCTGCGCCGCCTTGAAGTGAAACGCCTTCCCCGTGACCTTAACTACAACCTGATTACGGGTCTGCGCCTTGAGGCTATCGAAAAGCTCAGCAAAATCCGCCCCGAAACGGTTGGTCAGGCATCAAGAATTTCAGGCGTTTCCCCTGCCGATATTTCGGTTTTACTTATTTATCTTGAGAGGAACGGTATAAATGTTTAACACCTCACTATTAATTTCGGATGCCGAAAGGCTCGGAATTTCACTGACAGATGAACAAATCCGTCGGTTTGATACCCTTTCGGATTTGCTTGTTGAGCAGAATAAAACAATGAATTTAACCGCCATAACCGACCCCGACGGAATTGCCGTCAAGCACTTTGCGGACAGCATATCCGTGCTGACCGCGGCGGAAATGCCCGAGGGCACAAAGGTGCTTGATGTGGGCACGGGCGCAGGCTTCCCCGGAATTCCTCTGCTGATTATGCGCCCCGACCTTGACCTGACCATGATTGACAGCACGGCAAAAAAGCTGAAATATGTTGAAAACACGGTTAATGAGCTGGGTCTTGTCGCAACAACCCTTCATTCAAGGGCAGAAGAAGCGGGTCAGAGCAAGGAATACAGAGAAAAATTTGATTTTGTTTGTTCCCGTGCGGTTGCGGCGCTGAACGTTCTTTGCGAATATTGCCTGCCTTTTGTTAAGCAAAACGGCCTTTTTATTGCAATGAAGGGCGCAAAGGCGCAGGAGGAAATTGAGGGTGCAAAGGCTGCCATCAAGCTCCTTGGCGGCAAAATCATTGCAGAAAAGTCATTTTCACTTTCCGACGGCGGTGAAAGAACCCTTGTTGTTATCAAAAAGATATCGCAAATTCCGTCCAAATACCCCAGACCCTCTGCACAGATTGCCAAAAAGCCACTTTAAATTTAATATGAAATGTCGCTTTGTCAATTCTTTTGACGAACGAATTAGCTGGACAATCCCCTCTTTCGGTGTTATGATTTAGTCAACGAAACCGAACGGGGGGATTTACTGTTTGAAGAATAACAAATATAAAATCGGCGGCCAGATAATTCTTGTTCCGCAGGAAGAGATTTTTCCTAACCCCAATCAGCCCCGTCAGCGGTTTGACTTTGATGAGCTTGAGGGCCTTGCCCAGAGCATAAGGCAAAACGGAATTATTCAGCCCATTGCCGTCAGGATAAACGATAAAGGTCAGTATGAACTGATTTCGGGCGAAAGGCGGCTGAGGGCATCAAGGCTCGTTGGCATAACAAGAATCCCCTGCATAATAATGGAGGCAAACGACAGCAAATCAGCGCTTTTTGCCCTGATTGAGAACATACAGCGAACAGACCTCAGCTTTTTTGAGGAAGCTCTCGCTATTGAAAAACTCATTAATGATTACGGCATGAGCCGCGACGAGGTTTGCAAAAAGCTGGGCAAAGCAGCTCCCACAATCTCCAACAAACTGCGATTGCTGCGCCTGCCCGAAGAAATCCGCCTGAAAATAGTTCAGGAAAACCTGACGGAACGCCATGCAAGAACCTTGCTCAGGCTCGCAACCCTCAGTCAGGTTGAAAGAGCCCTTTCAATCATAGCGGAAAAACGCCTTAATGTTACGGAATCCGAAAAGCTGGTTGACCAGATACTTAATTCCGACAGCCGCCGCAGACAGCCGCCCGTAAAGCTGTTCAAGGATGTCCGCATTTTTGTGAACACCCTTAACCATGCGGTGGATACCATGCGAAGGGCGGGGATTGAGGCCGATTCCGCCAAAAGCGAAACGGATGAATATATTGAATATATTGTCCGTATTCCCAAAACGGGCAACTGTGTTATAAGGGCGAAGAAAACTTCCGCTTAATTCAGACAACTCCTAACTTACCATATCTTTCTCTTTCACACCCACATCCACAGCGGGAGGGGCAGGTTAATTCCTGCCCCTCTTGCTGTTTCACGTGAAACATTAATATTTTATTTTTGTCTTTTCTTTTGCGAATATATATGTTATACTATAAAAAGTGCTTATAACTCTATTACATTATATAATATATATTCGGGAGAGATTATTTTGGGCAAAACAGTTGCAATAGTCAACCAGAAAGGCGGCGTAGGCAAAACAACCTCCGCCGTTAACCTTACTGCCGCGCTGGGCAGCAAGGGATATAAAGTGCTGCTTGTTGATATTGACCCTCAGGGCAATTCCACAAGCGGTTTGGGCGTTAACAAAAGAGGTCTTGAAAAATCCTCATACAGCGTGCTTATCGGCGGCTGCCCTGCAGAGGAAGCAATCGTTGAAACGCCCTACAAAAATGTTTTTGTTATGCCTTCAAGTATGGACCTTGCAGGCGCAGAGCTTGAGCTTGTTGAAGCTCAGAAAAGAGAATCAAGGCTTAAGAATTCCCTTGCACTTGTAAAGGATAAGTTTGATTTCATTTTTCTGGACTGCCCCCCCTCGCTGGGACTTATTACTCTTAACGGCCTTTGTGCCGCGGACACTCTGATTGTTCCCATTCAGTGCGAATTCTTTGCGCTGGAGGGTCTTTCTCAGCTTATCGCAACGGTGCGCACGGTTAAGAGGCTTTACAATCCCTACATAGAAATCGAGGGCGTGCTGCTGACAATGTATAACGGACAGCTTAACCTCACTCAGCAGGTTGTTGAAGAAGTCAAGCGCTGCTTCCCAAAAAAGGTTTATTCAACGGTTATTCCCAGAAACGTGCGCCTTTCGGAAGCCCCCAGCTACGGTCAGCCCGTTATGTACTATGACAAATCCTCAAAGGGCGCTCATGCATATGATGAGCTTGCGGATGAATTTCTTAAATTGAACGGTAGATAAGGAGAACAGATATGGCACCTAAAAAAAGCGGTCTTGGCAGAGGACTCGACTCCCTGCTTATGGATAATTCACTTGAAGAATCAAGCTCAGCCCATCCCGTGAAGCTGAGCCTGATGGAAATTGAGCCCAACAAGGAGCAGGCAAGAAAGCAGTTTGACGAAGATGCTCTTTCAGAGCTTGCAGATTCAATTGCGCAGCACGGCGTGCTTCAGCCCCTGCTTGTCCGCCCCATGATTGGCGGCGGCTATCAGCTTGTTGCAGGCGAAAGACGCTGGAGAGCAAGCCGCATTGCGGGGCTTACTCAGATTCCCGTTATCATTAAGGAGCTTTCAGACACCGAGGCTGCGGTTATTTCATTAATTGAAAATCTGCAGCGCGAGGACCTTAACCCAGTTGAAGAGGCTCTCGGATTTGCAAGCCTTATGAAGGATTTCAACCTCACCCAGGAAGAGGCTGCTCAGCGCGTTGGCAAATCACGCCCCGCAGTTGCAAATGCACTCCGCCTTCTTAAGCTGCCTGAGGCGGTTCTTGATATGGTGCGCGAAAACAAGCTCTCTGCAGGCCATGCAAGAGCACTCGCCTCCCTCAGCGATGAAAAGCTGATTATTTCAACCGCAGAGTTTGTTATTGCAAAGGCTCTTTCCGTCAGAGCAACGGAAAAGCTGGTTAAATCTCTTTCAGCCGAAAAAAAGGAAAAGAAAAAATCACCTTCAAGAAACACCTTCTTTGATGAGGTTGAGCTTTCCCTCAATAACAGCCTCGGCAGAAAGGCAAAAGTTATTACAAAAAACGGCAAGGAAAGCGGCACCCTTGAAATTGCATTTTACGATAAGGATGACCTTGCAAGAATCGCTTCAATTCTTGCCGCCCTTGAATAAGGAAAAATTTACCGCCCAAGCCTGTTTTGGGCGGTTTTTCGCGTAAAAATGTTAATAACATGTGGGAAAAGTGGATAAGTACCCTCAAATTCATAATTTTTTAACATGTATATTCCCAATTAAAGGGAAAATAATAAAAATGAAAATTTTAAAAAAATATTAAATTTACCCTTGACATTTGCATTAGTCTTTGCTATAATCTCTCTTGCAGTTGCGGATGTAGCTCATCTGGTAGAGCGCCACCTTGCCAAGGTGGAGGTAGCGAGTTCGAGCCTCGTCATCCGCTCCAAAAAAAACCACTTCTTCGGAAGTGGTTTTTTGTTTTATATAAACAGATTGAAAATTATGTCGACGGATGTTATAATAATTATGAATAATATAAATGCCCGAAAAAGTGAGGGATAAATTATGTATAACATTCTTATATGCGATGACGAGGCAGATATCCGCTCCGCACTGAAAATTTATCTTGACGGCAGCGATGACTACAATATTATCGAAGCCGAAAACGGCAAGCAGGCTCTGGAAATAGTTGAAAGCCGTGATATTCACCTTCTGCTCATGGATATTATGATGCCCGTGATGGACGGTATGCGCGCGCTGACCCGTCTGCGCGAAAACGGCAACAACATTCCCGTTATTCTGCTGACGGCAAAAAGTCAGGATACGGATAAAATCATGGGTCTCAATGCAGGCGCGGATGACTATATCACAAAGCCCTTCAATCCTGTTGAGGTTATTGCAAGGGTTAAATCCCAGATTCGCCGCTATGTTCGCTTCGGCGGCTCGGTTACTTCTGCGCCCAAATCGAATATACTCCGTAACGGCTCAATCGAGCTTGATGTTGATGCAAAATCCGCAACTCTTGACGGTGAGCCCATCAGCCTGACCCCAACTGAAATGATGCTGCTCAGGTTTTTCATGGAAAACACCGACAAGGTATTTCCCCCGAAGCAGGTTTACCGCCTTGTTTGGGGAGATGAGCCTCTGGGAGCGGAAAACACGGTTACCGTTCATATCCGCCACCTGAGAGAAAAAATTGAAATTGACCCTGCCAACCCCGAAATTCTGATTTCCTGCTGGGGTCACGGCTACAAAATGGTCAGCAAAAAGGTTCCCGAAAAGATATCAAGGAGTGATAAAAATTGAAAAACGGCCAGCTCCACTCCGAATCTGACCGCACCTCGTCAATGATAATTCTCATTGTTCTCACCATTGTTGCCGTTGGATGTATTCTGGGTATGAACTACCTTTTTGAATATAACTTTTACGAAAAAAATGATGACGGCAACACGGCAAGAAGCGTTGCGGTGCAGATTTATTCCCTTAACGATTCCGAGCAGGCAATTGATTATTTCAACTGTGTGCAGGAAAACAAGGACCCTTACAGAATCAAATATTATGAGGAAAAATTCTCAAGGGAAAATTCAAACTTTGTTTTTATTATTACCGACACTGCAACAGACAATGTTTTGCTGGACAGCACGGCAAAAAGCGATATTTCCTTTGATGAACTGAAAAATAACACAAAATATACGGGTAGCACCGACTACATCACAACCGACGATAACGGAACGATTGTTCCCGTCAGGCTGACCTATGCAATCATTGCTGAGGATGAGCAGCAGGCGTCGGATAAATACACCCATGCATTCCGCTGGATTTCGGCGGCAGACTCGCTGAAATATGTTCTGTTTGCAGTTCTTTTCATCTGCATTCTTGTGATTGTTATTCTCCTCTGCCTGCTGACCATCAATGCAGGCGAAACGGACGAAAGCTCAGGCGAAATTGTGCCCGGCTTCATTGATAAGCTGCCCCTTGACTTCTGCACGGTTGTTCTTGGTCTGCTGTTTATTGTGGCGTGGATAATCATAAGCCTTACAACGGCGGCGGACGTTGAAATGGTTCTTAACAACGTTGTTGTTATGTTCACCTGCGTTGCGGCAATTCTTGTTATCCAGACTTACCTGACAACCCTTTCCGTCAGGGTTAAAATGGGCAAAATTTATAAAAACACCGTTGTTTATATGGTTTACCGCAAATTCAAGCGTAAAACTCCCAGAAAAGTCAGGCGCAAGGTAACGGAAATTTCTCCATTCAGAAAGCTGATTGGTGGCATAATCATATTTTTCCTCAGCGAGGCTGCAATTCTCATTGCCCTTGCCTATTTCGGCGTTTTGGATAAAAGCGCAGAGCCGCGCTCGGTTATGCTGATGTTTATCATCATCTGGGGAATAACAAGGCTCATTGTTATACCCGTTTTTGCAATGATTGCAATTAATCTTTATTATGTTAAGGAAGAGGGCCAGAGGCTTGCTCAGGGTGTTCTCGGCGATGAAATAACCAAAAAGCTGACCATATCAAGCATCCGCGCCCACGGAAAGAATCTTGACCAGATAAAGAAGGAAATTCACAAGGCGGTTGAGCAGGAGCTTAAAAGCGAAAGGCTGAGAAATGAGCTGATAACAAATGTTTCTCACGACATAAAAACTCCCCTCACAACAATTAAAAGCTACATTGACTTCCTGCAAAGGGATAACCTGACCGATGAACAGAGAAAGGAATACCTCGCCATTGTTGCAAGGCACACGGAAAAGCTCTCTGTTCTGGCTCAGAATCTAGTTGAAGTTTCCCAGATTACATCGGGCAATATTGAGGTCAAAAGCGAAAAAACAAGCCTCAACATTGTTATTGAGCAAACTCTTGACGGCTTTGCCCTCAAGCTGGATGAAAGTGAAATCCTGCCCCGCGTAATTTTCCCCGATGATGACATATATATTATGGGCGACGGCGAATGGCTTTGGCGCATTTTCTCCAACCTTTTCAATAACGCCTGCAAATACGGCGCAGCAGGAACAGACCTTGAAATTATTCTTGAGAAGGTCAACGGCAAGGCTGTTGCGAAAATTTCCAATATTTCCAAAAAGCCTCTCAACATTGAGGGCGATGAGCTGCTTGAACGCTTTGTCAGAGGCGACAGTTCAAGGCACACCGAGGGCAACGGACTTGGCCTTTCAATTGCAAAAAGCCTTGCAGTGCTTCAGGGCGGAACCCTTGAAATCTCTGCAAAGGATGAAAAATTCACGGCTATTCTCTGCTTTGATGCAGTAAAATAAAGGTGAAAAAAATGAAAAAAAGATTTGTAGCCGCAGCCATTGCGGTTCTGATGCTTTCGGCGGTAGCTGCGTGTGCAGGCGCAGATAAGGCTGAAATTCCCGTTGCGGAATCCTCTGCAACTGTGCAGGCAACAACGGCTGCTCTGCCTACAACAACCGAGGCAATAACCTCAACAACAAGGGCAGAAACAACAACCCTGACTGAAACGGTAACTGAAATAATCACAACCGTAAAAGCAGTTGTAACAACAAAGCCAACAACAACTGAGGCTTCAACTACCCTTCCTCTTTTTGATGAAAACAAACCCCTTGATTACTACAAAAAGGTTGAAAAAGCCTTCAAAGAGGATCTGAAATACGGCGTTTTCCGCAGGCGCAGCGAAACAAACTACATTGAGACTCTTATCGACGGAACGGAGCTTATTGTTAAGCAGGAGATTTCAGAATATTACAACAGGGTTTTCTACAGTGCAGATCTGGATGACCTTCTGCCTGCCGCAAAGGAAAACATGGATATTTATTCCGAGTCAATCGGCGCAGTGCTGGTAATAATCAACGGTTATCGGGCCGAAAACGGCGTAAAGCCGCTGACTCTCAGCGATGAACTGACAGAAATTGCCTGCGCAAGGGCTGAGGAAATTGCATGGTCCGGCGAGCACTCCCACCGCAGACCCAACGGCAGAACATGCTTCACCATCCTCAAGGATGCAGGCATAAAAGACGGCTATGCAGGCGAAAATATCGGCTGGGGCTACGAAACGGCGCAGGATGTTTGCGAGGCATGGAAGAATTCCGAAACCCACCTTAAAAATATCCTTGACCCCGAATTTAAAAAAATCGGCATCGGCGTTGCAGCCGACCCCGACCCCGACGGCAAGCTCTGCTGGACGCAGATATTCATGGATGAATAATAAAAAACTCCCGTTATGAGAAGCTGTCTCATAACGGGAAATATTTTTACTCTTTGCCGATAAAGATAAATAAATCTTTTTCTTCGCAGACATATTCTGATTTTTTGGGCGGATTTATGAAAACATATTCACCGTTTTCATCCGCTTTTTCCTTTTTATAGCCTATAAATACAAATTCACTTTCATTTTTTGACTCAGCCGCGAAAACATCAAAAATCTTTATTGTTGTTCCCGCATCCATGTAATCGGTTGCAGGCTTAAATATGATATCTGAGCCTCCCGCGGTAATAATATCCTGAAAAATGCCCAGCCTGTTTTTCTGCCTTGCAACCTGAGCAAGAATTTCATTGGTGATAACACTTCCAACAACAAAATCGTTAACTCCCGTGTCGCTGACCAGCTTTTGATTTTCGCTGTATTGGATTTCACTTGTTATGCTGAAGTTGAAAACATCGCTGGATTTATCAACAAGGCTTCTTAACTGAAGCAGAAGCAGGATTATTTCGGAATCCTCTCTGTGCATGAGCATTTTTCTTCTCATATCGCTCATTTCAAAGTCATTTCTGTTATCCGACGTGCTTGCAAGAACAATAACGGATTCAGGCTTCACTTCTGCAATCAGAGATTTGAGCCTTTCTGTTGAAAAATCAAAATTTTTAACAATATCAAGGTTTTTAAACTTTTCTTTATGCTTTTCTTTCAGTTGTTCTACCTTATGAACATCCTCCTGCTTAACGGCAACGGTTATTCTCGAATTCTCGTCAAGAAATTTATATTGCTCAAGAAGAATTGTTTCAATCTTTCGGCTGTATCTGAGGATAAGCGTGTTGCTCATTATGCCGCTGTTTTCTTTGTTGTATCTGATCAGCGATTGTTTTTTTGAGTGATACGGATTATCGGTGCAATTGATATGACTGTTTTCGGCAATGAAAATCAGCCTGTCATCCTTTTTGATAATCTTCTCATTTTGCGGAATGCAGGGATAAAGATAGGATTGATACGAATCTTCAATTTTTATCTCTTTTCCAACAAAAACAGCATCGCTGCAGTGAAGATTAACCTCGTTTATATTCAAGCCAACCAGCTTTTCATCTGCAGGAATAGTGTAGAATTCGGAGCCTGCAAAATCAAAAAGCTCTGAAAAAATATAGGATGCGCCCGTATGCCTGCCTGACTGGGCAATAATTTTTGCAATAATCTCTTCAAAGTTAAGCAGCAAAACCTTGTTGTTGCTTGCAAGCATTGCCGCTTCCTTGTAATCTGAGTTTTTGATAACCGCTGTTATATGTACATTATCCTTATCTTTAAGTATGCTTGCAACTGCCAGAATGCACTTGATTGTTACAAAATCGCTTTCAACATTAACAATAACGCTTCTGCAGGTGTTGACAGAGCACATATCGATTGAATCAGTATCGTAAATAATTCCCTTTCGGTAAATTATCCTTGTATTATGTTTGTTGGGAATACGCTTGTTTACCGCTTCTTCCATTTCCTCGGGGTTTCTTTCCGAATCAAGAATAACTATTGATTTTCTCTTTTTTGATTCTTCCCTGTTTGCAATTATAAGCTCATCAATTATCTTATATATCTCTTCATCAAAGCCGAGGATAACGATATGATCGTTTTCAATAATCTTTGATTTTCCCTTTTTAAGATTTTCCAGCTTGATTGTGATGCTCGTATTGATAATACCTATAAGAGTACTGATTATAACAAGACCGCAAACCGTTGCAACGGACATAAGAGCCATATAAACAAAGCTCTTTCCGTCGTCTCCGGTAATTGTTCCGGGGTCAATGATATGCATTATGCTGTCCCAGATACCTGATAAAAAGGTAACGTCATTGGATGTCAGACACAAAACAGTTCCGAAAATAAGTGACAGGGCAACAACTGCAATCAACAAAATCAGCATCATTGACTTCATGCCTTTTGTCAGCGCATTGTCAATATAATACTGAATCCTTGAAATAATTCCTATTCTTTTCTTTTTGTTCCTCATAATTCTCACCCATTCAGCATTTTAACACATAAACTTCTATTTTTCAACATCCGAAAAAATTATTCCTCGCTCCACCATTCGCTTTTCCAGACTCGTTCAATCAGAATTTTTGCAATCTCCTCTGTTTTTTGAAAATCCATTGCATCAATATAGCGTTTTTCAAGGTCATCGTGAATTTCCTTTGCCGTTTGCAAGGCAAAAATTGCCTCGGTCAGCAGCTCGTTTGCCGCCTTTTTTGCAAAGGAAAGCCTTGATTTATGGGCTGATAATTCCGAAAGAGAATAAAAGCGCTTTAGATTAACGGTTTTTGTAGGAGAAATATTCAGGCTGCAGAGCTTATCCGCCGTAAAAAATCCAAGGGAAAGTTCTTTAATAATAATATGGCGCAGAGCCTTTTCCCTGCCGATGCACGGGCTTGAAATAACGGAAAATCCGTTTGCAAGGGCATAGGAACGGATTTCCGAAATCAGCTTTGATGCGGCAATTCCGAAATCGTCTTCAAAAACAATTTTTTCGCTGCAAAGCGACTCTGCGGTTTCACTGAGAAAAAGATATCCTTCAGGCGTAATTGCATCCAGCAGCCTTGTTTTTTCCGTTCCGATTCTTCCCGATGGCCTTTTAAAATAGCGGCTTGAAATTCTTGATGCATAGCGCATAAGCCTGCTTTCATCAAGGCATTCAAGGCAGATTTTTTCACCGTCGCCGAAAATTGAAAATGCGGATTCAATAAACCGCCTGCTGCGCCTGTGGCAGGCCTTGTTTTTATCGGTCAGCTCAATTATTTTTTCTTTGTCGGTAAAAAGAATTTCCTTATTCCAGCATTCACCGAGGTTAACAATCTCTCCCGTTGCGCCGGGATAATCAGGGTCAAGGGTATGGGGAGATGTGCCGTCGCATATGCTGACCCTCAGCGAAGGAAAAATAACTCCGTCAAGGGAATGAGGGTCTGATGAGCAAAAAATTCTTTCGCATTCTATATCTCTTCTTTCCATTTCATCTGCAATTTTTTTCATCAGCGAGGATTTTCCCGTGCCAGGACCTCCTTTGATAATATAGGTATACTGTCCTTCAATTTTAGGTGTAAGCTGAGAAAAACAGGAGAAAAATCCGTTTTTTCCGCTGGAACCGAGAAAATATGCTTCGTTCATTATCAGCCCTCCTGAAATGTTGTTATTATCAAAATATTCAAAAACATGGAAATTGTGAAAAAATATAATGAAAAAAGGGGGAGTTTTTTATAAAATCCGAAGATTTCATAAAAATTTAACTTGATATTATTATAATTATATTATATAATGTATTGGTAATGATAATGGCAGAAAGAGCTTTCTTTTGGTCATGTGGCGTGTGGGTCCTGTGCGACAGGGCACCGTGAACCATGTCAGGCGGGTGAACCGAGCAGCATTAAGCGGACAGTCTTGTGCGCCACAGTCTGCCTACCGCCATATGACCGAGAGAATGCTCTATTTTTATATATCTGCTTATGTAAAGGATGTGAAAGGAATGTATCAGGCGCTTTACCGCAAGTGGAGACCGAAAGATTTCAGCGATGTTTACGGTCAGCCTCATGTTACAAGAACTCTGCAAAGCCAGCTTGAAAGCGGCAGAATTTCTCACGCATATCTTTTCACAGGCTCAAGAGGAACAGGTAAAACAACCTGCGCAAAAATTCTTTCAAAGGCGGTCAACTGCCTCAGCCCCGTTAACGGCAATCCCTGCAACGAATGCGAAATCTGCAAGGGAATTGAAAACGGCTCAATCCTTGATGTTATTGAAATCGACGCCGCCAGCAACAACGGCGTTGATAACATCAGAGATTTGCGCGAGGAAGCCAATTTCACCCCTGCAAATGCAAAATACAGAGTTTATATTATCGACGAGGTGCATATGCTCTCTATCGGCGCATTCAATGCGCTGCTCAAAACCCTTGAAGAGCCGCCCTCTCACGTTATTTTTATCCTTGCAACAACAGAAATTCATAAGTTGCCCTCAACTATTCTTTCAAGATGTCAGCGCTTTGATTTCAAGCGCATTGCCCCTGAGGATATAACGGCAAGGCTTATGTACGTTGCGGAAAAAGAAAATGTGAGCCTCACTTCCAATGCAGCAAGCCTTATTGCAAGAATTGCTGACGGCGGAATGAGAGACGCTCTTTCACTCCTTGACCGCTGCCTTGCCATGGGCACGGACATTGATGAAAACACCGTCAGCGATGCGGCAGGCATTGCGGGCACGATTCATCTTTTCTCATTTTCCGAGTTTGTTGCAAACGGTGATTTCACAAGCGCTCTGAAGCTAGTTTCAAAGCTCCACAGCGATTCCTGCGATATTGACAGCCTCTGCACCGAGCTGACCCTTCATTTCCGCAACCTTATGGTTGCAAAAACCGTCAGCGAATGCGAAGGTCTGATTGTCTGCTCAAAGGACGAGCTTGAAAAAATTAAGGAAAGGGCTGCTCAGCTTAAGCTCTCCAAAATTCTTTCATGCATTGAAATTCTTGAACAGACTGCAAAAAATATCAAGAACGCCGCAAACAAAAAAATTCAGCTTGAAGCGGCGGTTATAAAAATGTGCGCCCCTTCAGCTTCATCAGGTGAAGGCATTTCTGCCGACCTTGAGCTGAGAATCAGCGCCATTGAAAAAAAGCTGGCCTCTCTTTCAGGCGGAAAAACAATTACGGAGCATCAAAAAACTCCCGTTGTTCCTCCCGTCAGCGCTCCTGCTCCTCAACCTGCTGAGCAGAAGCCTGCAGCTGAGGAAAAAGCACCTGTGCCAGAGGAAACTCCTCCCGCTGCACCCCCTGCGGCAAATGCTCCCGAATCAGAGCCCGATTTGCCTGACGGCAGCTTTGAGCAGTGGCCCGAAGTGCTTGATAAAATTAAGATTTATGATATTCCTCTTTTCGGAATTATGGCAAATTCATCCGCAACAATCAAAAACGGCAGAATTGTTATTCATTCCGAAAATCCCACTCTTTTCGATTTCATCTGCACAGATACCCATTCAAAGGAGCTTGCAAGGGCTGTTTTTGAAGTCATGGGCAGAAAAATGAAAATTGCGGTTTCAAATACTGAAAAACCAAAAGCATCAACAAGCCCTTTAGAAAACTTAAAGGCTAAAATAAATAATTTTAACGGTAACGGAGGATAAAAATATGAAAGCAAGAATTCCCGGCGGCGCTCAGCAGGGCGGCAACATGATGAAAAAAATTCAGGAAATGCAGGAAAATATGCAGAAAATTCAGCAGGAAGTTGAAGAAACCGAATTTTCCTCATCAGTAGGCGGCGGCGCAGTTGAAGTTGTTGTTAACGGCGCTCACGAGGTTACTGCAGTTAACCTTAAGCCTGAGGTTGTTGACCCCGACGATGTTGAAATGCTTCAGGACCTTATTATTTCCGCTTTCAATGAAAGCATCCGCAAAGCAAACGAGGCAATGGAAAAGGGCATGGAAAGAGCTAAGGCCGGCCTTTCAATCCCCGGTCTTTTCTGATGAGCGGTTTTACTCCTTCACTTGAAAGGCTGATTGAGCAATTTGCGCGCCTTCCCTCCGTAGGCAGAAAAAGCGCCCAGAGGCTGGCTTTTCATATGCTTTCAATGAGCGATGAGGATGCCCGGAAATTTACCGAAGCAATTCTCTCGGCACGCAGCTCAATAAAGCGCTGCAGCGTATGCTGCAATCTGACCGACGGCGAGGTTTGCTCGGTTTGCTCTTCCCCTTCAAGGGATAAATCAACAATCTGCGTTGTTGAGGACCCGAGGGATGTTATTGCTCTTGAGCGTACACACGAATATAACGGCCTTTACCATGTTCTTCACGGCGTAATTTCTCCCATGAACGATATTAACCCCGAAGATATCTGTATCAAAGAGCTGCTTTTAAGGCTCAGCGATGACACGGTTAAGGAAATTATTATGGCAACCAATCCAACGGTAGAGGGCGAAGCAACCTCAATGTATATTTCAAGGCTTATTAAACCTTTGGGAGTCAGCGTAAGCCGCCTTGCTTACGGCGTGCCCGTTGGCGCAGACCTTGAATATGCGGATGAATTTACCCTTATCCGCGCCCTTGAAGGCAGAAACGAAATGTAATACTTTTCGGTACAGTAATTAATACGGTTTTGAAAGGTATAAGTTTTCCACATATTTATACTTTTCCACATTTCGGTTTTCCACCTTTACACTTTACCAAAAATTTCCATGTTTATAACCCCGAGTTATCCACTGAAAAGTGTTGATAAAATTTTGAAAAATTTTCTTGTTTTTCAAGGCTTTCGGGAGTTATACCAATTTTTAACGCTCCCTACTATTACTACTATAATTAAGATATTACCTACATACATATAAACGAAAAAATTTGTTTTTTTGCCGCAAGCGGCAACAGAAAGGCTTTCCCTCAGTGGAAAACCCAAGGAGGAACAAAAATGAAGATTTTTTGCAACACAACAGAGCTTTCGGAGGCTTGCCAGAATGTTCAGCGAGCAGCCTCAACAAAAACAGCTATTCCTGCCATCGAAGGCATTCTTATGGTAGCAAAGGACGGCACCCTTACCCTTACGGGCTACGACCTTGAAATGGGTATCACAACCTCAATCCCAGCAAGAATTGAGGAAGAGGGCGAGCTTGTTCTCAATGCCCATATGTTCAGCGAAACATTGAGAAAGCTGCCTGAAAGCACAGTCAGCATTTTCAGCGACCAAAGAAATATTGCTGCCATTGCCTGCGGCGAATTTGAATCAACCCTTATCGGCATTTCAGCCGAAGAATATCCCGACCTTCCTTCGGTTTCGGGCGGATATCCCATAACCGTTAGTCAGGAAATCCTTAAGGATATGGTCAGAAAAACAATTTTCTCCGTATCGGTCAAGGACAGCAAGATTGTTCACACAGGCGTTAAGTTTGAAATTGAAGAAAATCATATCAGACTCATTGCTGTTGACGGTGTGCGCCTTGCAATCCGTAATGAAAATATTGATTACAGCGGCGAGGTTCTTTCATTTGTTGTTCCCGCAAAAACACTTTCAGAGGTTGTTAAGCTGATGAAAGACGGCGATGAAAATGTGACAATCAGCGTTGGAAAAAGGCACATTATTTTTGAGCTTTGCGGCTATCAGATTATTTCGCGCCTTCTTGACGGCGAATTTCTTAACTACAAGGCCGCAATTCCTTCAGCAACAAAAACCGTTATCCACGTTAACACAAAGAGCTTTATTGAAAGTATAGACAGAACATCGCTTATTATCACTGATAAAATCAAGAGCCCCGTTAAGTGTATTTTTGAGGATAATCTTATTAAAATTTCAAGTATTACTTCCCTTGGAACCGCAAACGATAAGCTCTCGGCTCAGATTGAAGGTGAAAGCTGCACGGTAGGCTTTAATAATAAGTATATGATTGAAGCCCTCAGAGTTTGCGACACGGATGAGGTCAGAATTATGCTCAACGGCGCAGTTGCACCTATCCTTATTGTTCCCAAGCAGGGCGATGAATTCATATTCTTAATTCTTCCCGTGAGGCTGAAAAATGAAGATTAAAGTTAAGGTTGCTCAAAAACAGCAGATAAGCAGAAAAATAGATACCGATTTTATAAGACTTGATTCATTCCTGAAAATGTGCGACGCCGTGCAGACGGGCGGCCATGCAAAAATCGTTATTCAGGAAGGTGAAGTCAGAGTTAACGGCGAGGTTTGCACCCAGAGGGGCAGAAAGCTCCGCAGCGGTGACTGCGCCGAGTTTGAAAACACAATATATAATGTAGAATAAAAATATGATAATAAAATATCATTCCGCCAGAAATTTCAGAAATCTGCAGGCAATTGAATTTGAGCCTCACCCTGAAATGAATGTTATTTACGGCGAAAACGGTCAGGGAAAAACGAATATAATTGAAAGCATATGGCTTTTAACGGGTTTTTACAGCTTCAGGGCAAGAAAAAATGCCCAGCTTATTGAGCAGGGCAAGAATGAAGCTGAAATTGAAAATAATTTTTATTCACACTCCCGTGAACAAAATGCGGTTATGAAAATCAATAAGCGCAAGGAAATTATTCTTAACGGTGTTAAGGAAGAATCTCCGAGAGTGATGATGGGCAAATATTTTGCCGTTGTTTTTTCACCCGCAACCCTTGGCCTTGTTCAGGATGGGCCCGGCGAAAGGCGAAAAATGCTTGATATTGCCCTGAGTCTGATTAAGCCTAATTATGCGGTTATAATGTCCCGCTATCTTCGGGTGCTTGACCAGAGAAATGCCCTGCTGAAAAAATACGGCGAAAGATGCTTTGAAAACGGATATATCAATCCGTGGGATACGGAGCTTGCGAATCTCGGCGCAAAAATAATTAAATACCGCCTTGATTATGTTGAGCAGCTTTCCGCACTTTCCTCCGAAATTTATGAAGGCATCAGCTCAGGCAGGGAAGAATTTTCTTTTTATTATGATTTTTCAAAGGAAAATATCAGCGAAAGCGAAATAAAAGAAAAACTTATTTCTGATATAGAAAAAACAAGGGATGCGGATATCAAAAGGCTTTATACAAATGCAGGCCCTCATACTCACGACCTTGTTCTGAATCTTAATGGCAGAGATGCCCGCGTTTACGGCTCTCAGGGTCAGCAAAGGTCCTGCGCCCTTGCAATGAAGCTGGGTGAAGCATCAATTATTGAAAAAATAACCGGTGAATGCCCCGTTGTGCTCCTCGATGATGTTATGAGCGAGCTTGACGAAGGCAGGCAGACATTTATTCTGAATTATCTTGATAACTGGCAGGTTTTTATTACCTGCTGCGATCCGTCAACTCTTTTGCGCTCCAAAAAAGGCAAGGCATTTGAGGTTTCGGACGGAAAAATAAAGGAAATGGAGTAGGCTATGTATCTGCATCTTGGTATGGATAAGGTTATAACCTTTGATGAAATCATAGGAATTTTTGACCTTGACACAACCACCGTTTCAAAAAGCACAAGAAATTACCTTGCCAAGGCTGAAAAGGCAGGCATAGTTGAAAATATCTGCTACGATTTGCCAAAATCCTTCATAGTTTGCCGCAATAAAAACGGCGAGGATAAGGTTTATATTTCGCAGATTTCATCAACAACCCTTCTGAAAAGAACAAATTATGTTGACAGCCTTAATAATGTTTAAAAAAACCGCCAATTAAGGCGGTTTTTTTATGATGCGGTTAATGTTATACTAAAAGACTCGTTCAGATGCGATAATTTCGCATTACGGATTTTTAATTTTGAATTGCTTTTATTATCCTTCCGCCTCCGAGGACAGTGGTTCCGCAATAGAATACCGCGCTCTGACCGGGGGTAACGGAGCGCTGGGGTTCGTCAAAAATAACCGTAACCGTGCCGTTGGGGTTGGGAGTTATTGTTGCAGGCTGCTCCTTTGCTCTGAATCGGATTTTAACCTCTGCGCGGATGGGCTCATCAATGCTCTCAAAAGCAATCCAATTAATTTTATCCGCAACAAGACCTCTGCTGTATTGGCTGCCGTTTTCGCCGATTGTAACCGTGTTATCCTCCGCCGAAATTTCCGTCACAAACATGGGCTTTCCGAATGCTCCGAGGCCTTTTCGCTGGCCGATTGTATAGTTTATAATTCCGTTGTGTGTGCCAAGAATATTACCCTCACGGTCAATGAAATTGCCCTTTGGCGAGGTTATGCCCAGCGATGAAAGATAGGCAATGTAATCATCATCGGGAACAAAGCAGATTTCCTGACTGTCACGCTTTTCCGCAACGTGAATTCCCGCCTCCTCCGCTTTTTTGCGGATAAACTCCTTTTCCATGCCTTCAAGGGGAAAAATTGAATGGGCAAGCTGAAATTGGTTAAGTTTATAAAGAAAATAGCTCTGGTCCTTTGAGCTTTCGCTGCGCTTAAGCAAAAATCTGTTATCGGATTTTTCTATTTTGGCATAATGACCCGTTGCAATGCCGTCGCAGCCGTTTTCCAATGCATAATTAAGCATTGTTCCGAATTTTATTGTATAATTGCATTCAATGCAGGGGTTGGGTGTGCGCGCGGCAAGATATTCCGAAACAAAGGGGTCAATAACCGAGGTTCTGAAGATTTCTCTGCGGTCAACAACCCTCAGCTCGATGCCCAGCTTTTCGGCAATCCGCATTGCATCGGAAATATCGCCGTCTGCTCCGTTTTCGGGCTTGAGGCGCAGAATAACGCCCATAACATCATATCCCTGCTCAAGAAGAATGTGAGCTGCGGCGCTGCTGTCAACTCCTCCGCTTAGTCCAACGGCAATTTTTTTCACAAAACCCCTCCTTGTTTCAATATTTTTCACATTATATCATATATAATTCCAAATTAAAATAGCAGTTTGGAAAATAGGGCTTTTAATGAACAAATTCGGGTCTGTATATTCAAAAAATGCTTGCAGAAAAAATTTTCTTGTTGTATAATTATAGTATATTAGGAGATTGTGCGATTTTTTGAAAGAGGTAATAATTATGCCAGCAGATTTGCATTGCCACACCAAACTTTCAGACAGTTCAATGGGTATTGATGACCTTATTGTTCTCGCCCAGAAAAGAGGAATAACAACTATCGCCATAACCGACCGTGACTGCCAGGCAGGCACCGTCAGGGGAAAAATTATTGGTGAGCGCAGAGGAATAACCGTTATTCCCGGCGTTGAAATTTCTGCAACGGACACCAAAAGAGGCGTTAATGTTGAAATTCTTTGCTACCTGAGCGACAGCCCTGACAGGCTGGAGGGTCTGTGCCACAGAAACGTTGTTCAGAGAAAAAAGGCAAGTCAGTTAATGACTCTTAAAATTGCCCGCAAATATCCCATAACACCCGAGCTTGTTCTTAAATGTGCAACGGGTTCAACGGCGGTTTTCGAGCAGCATATCATGCACGCCCTTCTTGAGTGCGGCCTTACGGACAGGATTTACGGCGAGCTTTATGAAGAGCTTTTCTCACCCGAAAGCGAGGAGAATGTTCTCGTTAACGTAACCTATCCTGACGTGGCAGAGGTTATTGAAGCAATCCACGAGGCAGGCGGCATTGCCGTTCTTGCACGCCCTGCGGTTAACAACTGCCTTGAGCTGATGGAGGAGCTGACAGAAAAAGGAATCCTTGACGGAATTGAGGCTTATCACCCCGAAAACACCGAGGAGCAGCAGGAAATGCTGAAAAAATTTGCAAAGGATAACGGAATCCTTGCTCTTGGCGGAACAGATTTCAGGGGCATGTATACAAAAAATAAGGTCAGCATCGGCGATTGCACAACTCCCGATGCAGATTTGAAGGCTCTTATGAGTTATAAGAACAAAATGAAGAAAAAGAAAGCAGCAATGGAGAAATAAAAATGAAGCATAACGATGATGATATTAAAATTTTTCATCCGTCGAAAAAAGAGGGCGCAGGCGCAGACCTTGCAGAGCTTGCCCTGCTGATGGATAACTACCGCAGCAACGGCAACCTTGAAAAGGCTGAATTGCTTGGAGAAAGGCTTGCTGACCTTTCGCCGGAAGTTATCTGCCCGAAGGATGCCGCAAAGCTCAACACAAATGAGGTCAGGCTTCTCAGGGCGCTGATGGTTTTTTCCGCCCAGATTTCCCTGCATAAATATCTGCCTCATCAGATGCTTGCATCCCATGCAATCAATGCAATGTATTCCAAAATAGCAAGGCTTCACGAGGGTCTTTTTGAAAATATTTCAGACGGCTCATCCTACACCTTCTATTATCTTTCTGTTCGTAAAAATAAAAATGTTGAAGAAAGCATCGGCAAAAATTATGCAATGCTTTGCGACAGAGATAATAACGAATACTATGAATCATTGGGCACAAGGGCTTATATCAACACGGATATGACAGTTTGCGACCTGATTGAAGAATTTGAATTCAAAGAGTAATAAAAGAGAGGAAGTTTATTTATGTGGCTTGTTATCAAACAGACTATCGCACTTATTATTTCGCTTCTGCTTACGGTTTTCCCCACAAGTGAGCTTCTCAAGAGCTTTGATATACTTGAGCTTGCAACCCAGAGGGAGGATTGCCTGCTGAATGCATCAATCGTTTCCGATGTTCATATTGATGTTGAATGGCCTATTGGCGAATGGATTTGGGCAAACGGTCTTAACGACCTTGAGCGCTCCAAGGACGATATTGATGCACTTATTGTTTCGGGTGACCTTACCAACTACGGCGACGGCCCATCAATGGAGAGCTTTTTCAATATTATGGCAGAGAGCCCCTGCGCCGATAACTGGGTTATTGCAATGGGTAACCATGATGTAGGCCATGTTGAGGACACAACTCAGGAGGGCGCAAGGCAGAGATTTGTTGACCTTTACAACAGCCTTAATCCCTCGGGCCATCAGATTGAAAAGGCCTATTACAAAATGGATATCAACGGCTACCGCTTCGTTGTTCTTGTTGATGACGGCGAGGATACATGGGATCATCCCGATATGGCAGAGGAGCAGTATCAGTTCCTTGACGACTCACTTGCAGAGGCTGCGGACAGAGGCCTGCCCATGTTTGTTATCTGCCACGTTCCCGTTGAAGGCGTTAACGGCCAGGATAAAATCTGGGAGGACGGCGGTCTCGGCGATTGCAGCGACAGAGTTCAGTCCATTCTTGAAAAATATAAGAACGTTTTCTTCATCAGCGGCCATGTTCACACGGGCATCAACGGCCCCCTTGTTGAAAATGCATTCGGCTTCTCCTGTGTTGAAACAATTAACGGAGTTAACTACATAAACCTGCCCACATATATGATTATCAACCGCTACGGCGTGCCCTGGGGCGGCATGGGCTTCCAGATGGAGGTTTATGAGGATGAGGTTCTGTTCAGAGCAAGGAACTTCGGCTCATCAAAGTGGTACCCCGTTTATGACCACAGCGTAGACCTTGTATAAAAACCAATGAGCTGTCCGATTTGGACAGCTCAGTTTTTTATTCTGTTATTTCTGTTTCCTCGTGGATTGCAGCTCGTGTTGATTCGGCGGTTGCAGGATTAGTTACAATCTCCGCTTCGCCGTATTTTGCGATTATCTCCGCTTCCATAGCTTCAATATCAACCCATTCTTCGGTTTGCGAAGTGTATTCCCCTCTATTAACTGCCGCTTCATATTCAAAACCGGCACAATATGGGTAGTCTGGTGTCAAGTAATACTCATTTATTGTCTCACCATCAAAAGTATAAATGATATCTGCATTATAAATTTCATATGTTTGCTGATTTTCGTAATCCAAAGGTCTTAGAGTGGGTTTTTCACCCCATTCAACAAAATCTTTTGCCATTTGCAGATTGGTTTTTTCAAATACTTCTTTGGATATATTAAAATAACGAACAAAGGAACCTATTTTTATTTCATCTTGGTTGAATTCATAAGTTTCGTTGTTCCAGTTATGATATTCCTCTTCACCAACGAGTTCAATAAAGTAAACAGGAACGTGGTAGTAACACTGGCGATATTTACTGGATTCTATGTATCCGCCACCATTGTCATTTTTTGTTTCATCTTCATTTGAATTTTCAATTTGATATATCGTTGATGTTGATAATATTTCATGAGTTTGTCCAATTTCTGTTGTGGTATCGATTTTTGGCTCTTTTTCACAAGCAACAGTTAAAATTAATAAAGCTAAAATTATTATTAAAGCTATAAGTCTTTTCATGGTTTCTTACTCTCCTTTATATCATCGCCATACCATAACGGTTTTCTGTAATCCATCGCATCGCAAGTTGGGTTTATTTTAATTTTTCCTGAATCATTTTCAGATAAATTATAATAATTCATATAGAAAAACAATGGGTTTATAACACTTCCAAAAACCATCTCTTTATTTGAGTTGTTTTCATAATATGTTTTTTGCCCGTAAGAAAGATTCTGATTATTAACCTCAAAATGCAGATGTGATCCACCAGAGTTTCCTGTGTTGCCTACGTATCCTATTTTTTGATTAGCAGATATATCGGCATACATTCCAACAATAGGTGCACTTTTTAAATGCATATAAATTGCAACATAGTATTTTCCAGTAATAGGATCTTTTGCGTTTGATCTTATTGCTACACAGTTGCCACATGATTTATAACCCGTAGAATTATCGTGAACAAAAATTACTTTTCCTGCAAAAGCTGATACAACTTCATATCCGTCAACGCTGTTAGCAAAATCCGAATTGCTTGAAACACCGTTCGTAATATCTACTCCCTTATGCCGTGCAGGGTCAGTATCTCTCCATCCATACGGCGAAGATATATATCTTGCTTTTGTTGCTTGAATTACGCCGTTTTTTACATCACTCACAGGCCAAGTCCACCCTAAACTGTTATACTGTGATATGGTTCCTTTGTTTGAAAGGTGACTTATCGGAATAAATCCCCATGTACCGCTTTCGCTTACGCCGTAAGCCCAACTGCTTTTGCTGCCCATATCACCTTTAACGGTAAATGTATCTCCGACAGCAAGCGTGTCGGATGTTTCTTCGTATGTATTTCCTTTGGCATCATAAACACAAGTTTCCTGCCTTGCGGCACCCGTCCAGTCTAAAGGCCAATCATAAATTGAATGAATAGTGCAAACAAGGGTTTTATCCCCAACGGTTGCGGAAATGGTTGCTGTTCCCGGGGCTTTGCCCTTGACTTTTCCTGTGGTTTCGTTGAAGTCAATTATGCTGCTGTCAGAAATTTTCCACTCTACCGTGCCTTTGTAATTTGTTGTCACTTTATATTGGTCTTTATCAAGATTTACGAAAACATCAAGGTCATAGGTTGAAAGCTGTTTAAATATTTCGCTCGTTGCGATGTTATCAGGCATCCAACTTTGAAGTATAAAGCCTTTATATTCTTTTTCACTTCTTTCAAATTCAACATAAAAGTATGAATCATAAACACCTTTTACTTCCAATTTACTTGTTTTAAATATTGGAAAACCTTCAAACATATATAGATGAATTGCTTGAATATGCAGAATATTCATAAAATTAGGAGTATGGTAAGTTAATGCAACCGGAAATTTTATTCGGGAAAATTGGGGGCTATTTAATTTTCTTACACAATAAACAGTTATCGAATCACTTGCTTCACCGATTTTGGCTTTAACAGTTATAGTTGCTTTGCCCTCTTTTATGCCTGTGATTTCACCGTTTTTAGTGCATGAAATAACATCAGGTCTGCTCGATGACCATTCAACTGAACTCAATATGACAAACTCTTCAAATTCCTCAACTTGCATTTGTAAGGTTTGTCCTTCAAGAATAGCATAATTGGAAATAATGTTAAGTTCTTCAATCGTAAAAGCATCGGGTTGATTTGCATTTGGTGACGGTGCAGCAATATCAACTGCTTTAGCATAAGTGCCGAATATAAATGCAGTACATATTGCTATGCAAAAAAAGCAAAGCAAATTTTAAAATATTCTTTTTTCTCAAACCATATTTTCCTCCTCTATCTTAACATTCTGTGGTTACTGATGTCAAATTACAGTTTTGTTACCGTTTGACATATTTTGTAACCTTTTTACTCAGCCCATTGGAATCACCGCCATATGATATTGAAAATTTTTATTTCATTATTAAAAAACTTTCATAATATATATGACGAAAATCCCGATTTGTTACGCGAAAATTTTCGTGGTTTTAAAATTTCTGTGATTTGTACAATATACAAGGATGATTTTTGTATAAAAAAACGGACACCCGAAGGTGTCCGATAAATGTAAATTTAATATTATTCCGCTTCTTTAATTCCGTAAAAGTGGATAACGTTCATATCCTCCTGCATATCAAGGCCGTGAGAGCCGCATTCGCCGTCAATTTCATGGCAGCCGTGGTCGGGGCAGAAGCCGTAGAATACGCTGTGGTTTTTCCACTGCAACTTGATTTTATCAACAAGCTCCGCATAAAAATCAATGTTCATTTCAAGAGCTTTCAGCGAAAGCTCTGCTTCGGGGCCGTGCTTATGCATTGTGCCGTCGTAGTTGCCGTTGTAAATAACAATCAGGTCGTAATTATCCTCATCAATGAGCTCAAGAGCCTTTGCATTGACCTCTTCGGGAGTGTCATAGATGAAATAATCCATTTCGCGCTCAAGGAAAATCATTGAAATGCTGTCCCTTGCGGTGGAAACAATGGCAGCCTTTTTGCCTGCTTTTATGTAGCTGTCAAAAATCGTGTTGACCGTCAGAACGGGTTTTTCGTATTTTTTAATGCCGTGAATATCGGGCATAACTCCCGAATACATCGATGCAAAGCAAACGGGTGTAACGCTTGGCATAACGGAAAGCATGGGCAGCGCCAAATCAGAGCAAAGGGCCGCTTTCGTAAACATTTCGGTGTATTTCTGATAAATCCAGAGAGCAACCGCATCGGGATTATAGATAACAACCCTGTCAACGGGCTTGTTGCCAAGCAGCTTTTCACCCAGAGAGAGAACAACGGGGTTGGGATTTTCAATATTTTCGGGAATTTCAATGCCTGCCAGCTTCAGGGCAGTTGCCTTGACGCTTGAAATGCAGATTGAACTGTATAAATCGGACATGAATATCTCTCCTTTTCTGTGTTACTCCATTAGAATACTCCCTTTTGGGTCATGTGTCAATAATTTTCACTTGAAATCCGGCGGCAATGCGCTATACTTATAGTTATAAAAATCTAACGGAGAAATAAAAATGGTTGCAAAAAATGTTAAGATTATTGAATATTCAAGGGGCGTTGATTTCGGTAACAGCTTGACCCATGCAATCGGCGCGGTGTTATCCGTTGCTGCTTTGCTGATGTTGATTTTAAAGGCAGAGGGCCCGAGGCACACTGCATCCGCCATGATTTACGGCCTTTCAATGGTTGCGGTTTATACGGTTTCGTCGGTTTATCACGGGCTGAAAATCGGCGAGGCAAAACGAATTGCCCGCCTCGTTGACCATTCAACCGTGCCCGTGCTCATTGCAGGCACGGCAACCCCATGCGCGCTGATAACCCTTTTTGATGTCAGTACGGCCCACGGAATTCTTGTTTTTTCTCTCGGCTGGGGATGTGTGCTTTTCGGCATAATTTCAAAGCTGTTTTTCTTTGAAAGGCTGAAGAATGTGACTGTTGCGGTTTACATAATTTCCTGCCTTATTATGATTTGCAGCGCAGTGCCCCTGCTTGGTGAAATCAATCGTCAGGCGTTTTTCGGCCTTGTTGCAGGCAATGCTCTTTATCTTACAGGCGCCGCATTTTGCGGATTGGGAATTAAAAGACCTTGTTTGCACGTTGTTTTTCATGTTTTTGCGCTTCTGGCAAGCGCCGTTCATTTTGCGGTTATTTATATTTATGTGATATAAAAAAGAAGGCTCCCGAAGGATGGCACATTCGGGAGCTTTCCTTATTAGAAAAAAACAACAAAAAAAGGAGTAAAAAAAGGAGTTTTTTAAAGAAAGGTAAAAATTATGAAAACGGGCAATGCCATCTTGCCCACGGAGTTGGTTGTTTTGTTGTGTTTTACATACACTGAAACGAGAGGGACGGAAAATTTTTCGCATTAAATCAAAAAAATTTTGAAAAAACTGAAAAAAATATATGATTATGTGGTAAAATGTCGGAAAGGGGAAATTATGTCAGAGGTGAAAGAATGGATATAAAAAAAGTTCTGGTGAATTTTTGGAAGAAATTCATTGCATGGCTTACGCCGAGAAGAAGAAATTTTCTTTATTATAAGCTGTGGCCTTATTATTTCAAAAAATATTCCCGCAGGCCGATTGACGAAAAGAAGGCCGTGCTTGCTTATTCCCACCTTTATAAAGAAATGCCCGATAATCTGCGCTGCCTTAAGGCAGAGCTTGAAAAGCAGGGCTACACCTGCATCGTGATTGATAAGGCAGAAAATGGGGTTATATGCAAAAATCCGCTGCTCAATGAGCTTGCCAAGTGTTTTTACGGCAAGGAATTTTTCAGGGAATATGCAACGGCAAAGGCGCTTTTCCTGACGGATTATTTTTTTCCTGCTTATGCCTGCAAGCCACGCGATGGTCAGAGCGTTGTGCAGCTTTGGCATGGCTGCGGAGCTTTCAAAAAATGGGGATATTCTACGGCGGAAAAGAAGTGGGGAGCAAGCAAAAAGGAGCTCGACCTTTACCCCATTCACAACACCTACACTCATGTCTGTGTTTCCTCGCCCAAGGTTGAATTTGCTTATGCGGAGGCCTTCGGCTGCAGCGAGGAGGTTATTATGCCTCTTGGCGCACCCAGAACGGATGTTTATTTTGACGGCGAATTTATTGCTGATTGCCGCAGGCAGATTCTTGAAAAAAATCCCGAAATCGGCGGCAGAAAAACAATTCTTTATGCCCCCACCTTCAGGGGCGACAGCATCGGCAAATCCTACATAAAAAACATGCTGGATATTGATGAAATGAGCCGCCGTCTCGGCGAGGATTATGTGCTTCTCATAAAGCAGCATCCGCTGACCGCAGACACCTTTAAGGTTGAGGGCAGCAGCTTTGCCTTTGATATTTCAAAGGATGTTGCCGTTGAAACCGCGCTTTGCGCCGCCGACCTTGTTATAACGGATTATTCATCGCTGATTTTTGAATATGCGCTGCTTGAAAGGCCCATGATTTTCTTTGCCTACGACCTTGCGGAATATGAGGATGCCCGCAGCTTTTATTTTGGCTATGAGGGCTTTGTGCCGGGAGAAATCGTAACTGATACGGACGGAATTATAGGCGAAATCAAACGCCTTGAAACGGATTTTGATGCAAAAAAAATCCGCCGCTTTAAGCAGGACTATATGTCCGCATGCGATGGAAAATCAACGGAAAGAATTATAGATACGGTGTTGGAAAATAAAAAAATCACGGTGTACTGTCATTGACGGTACACCGTTTTTTTGCTTTCAGAAAGGGACAATGCCGAACGTGTGCAGCGTCCGGCATTGTTGGGGAAAGAGAAAATAAAAATGAAAAAAGAAGTTGTCCATCTAAAAGACAAACATAAATTTGTCTATCTGTATAATATTGCACGAATGCTTTGTTTTTGTTGTAAAAATATGAACAAATTGTAAACAAATAGACATTTTTTTGCTTTTTTGTATGCCTAAACGCTGTATTTTATTTTTAAGAATTATTCCTGCTCAAGAAATACCTTGAAGCCCTTATATGCCATATAGACATCCAGCTTTGAAACAACCTCAAAGGGTGCATGCATTGAAAGCACGGGAACGCCCACATCAACAACCTCAACGCCGAGGTTGGCAATGTATTTTGCAACTGTGCCGCCGCCGCCTTCGTCAACCTTGCCAAGCTCGCCCGTCTGCCAGGCAACCTTGCCGCCGTCAAACAGAGTTCTGATTTTGCTCATAAACTCGGCATTGGCATCGTTTGTGCTGCTCTTGCCTCGTGAGCCCGTGTATTTTGTAACAACAATGCCCTTGTTGATAAATGCGGCGTTAAGCCTGTCATGAACCGAGGGGTAGGTGGGGTCAAGGCCTGCATTAACATCCGCTGAAAGGCATTCCGATGCACGGAGCACATCTCTGCCGCAAAGGCCCTGAGTTTTTGCAATATCGGCAATAAAATGCTTAAGGTAAGCGGAATTAAGGCCAGTGTTGCCGTCGGAGCCTGTTTCTTCCTTATCGGTAATTACGGTAACGCTTGTGTATTTGGGAGCCTTTGCCTCAAATGCCGCCATAACCGAGGGATAGGCGCAAACTCTGTCATCGTGGCCATAGGAGCCTATCATGCTGCGGTCAAAGCCGATATCGGCCGCCTTAAATGCAGGCACCATTTCAAGCTCTGCGGAAAGGAAATCAGCCTCGGTAATGCCGTATTTTTCGTTAAGCAGCTTCATAATGTTCAGCTTTACCATTTCGCTGCCCTTATCCTTGCCGAATGGCCTGCTGCCAACGAGAATGTTAAGGTTTTCGCCGGGAATTGCCTCTTCAAGGGGCTTGCCTGCCTGCTTTTTGTCAAGATGGGGCAGAAGGTCGGTTACTACAAACTGGGGGTCGCCCTCGTCCTCGCCGAGGCGCACGGTTACGCAGCTTCCGTCGCGGCGGTAAATAACGCCGTGGAGCGACAGGGGGATTGCAGTCCACTGATATTTCTTGATTCCGCCGTAGTAATGAGTTTTGAACAGCGCAAGCTCAGCATCCTCATAGAGGGGGTTGGGCTTAAGGTCAAGGCGGGGTGAATCAATATGTGATGCAAGGATTTTTGCGCCCTTTGCAAGGCTTTCCGTGCCGAAGGTGCAAAGAATAAGCGCCTTTGAACGGTTGAGATAATAAACCTTATCGCCTGCTTTGTAGCTTGCATTGGGGTCAAATTCCGAAAAGCCCTCTTTTTTTGCAAGGTCAAGCACATATGCGGCAGCCTCGCGCTCGGTTTTGCACATATCAAGGAATTTTTTGTAGCCCTCGCAGAAGGCATCTGCCTGCATTATTTCGTCATCCTCGCAGGTATATGCAGCGTGGTCGGGGGAATAAAAAAGCTCCTCCTTCAGGATTTCTGCCTGTGTTTTTTCTGACATGTTTTTCATCCTTCCTGTATAAAATTAATCTGTTCTTCCAAGTTTTCACCGTTATTATTTATGATTATATCCGATTTTGATTTGTAATATTCTTCATCGGGTTGAGCGTTAATGCGCAGCATGGCGTCCTTATCGCTGATTCCGTCACGCTTCATTATCCTTTCAAGGCGGATTTTTTCATCTGCAACAACGCAAATTGTTTTGCCGCAGACCGCCGTAAGCGGGCTTTCAAACAGCAGCGCCGCATCAATAACCGCTGCCCTTGCGCCCTCGTTTTCCGCCTTATGTATTTCCTCAACCGCAAGTCGGGTGATTTCGGGATGGGTAATAAGATTAAGCGCCTGAGTGCCCTCGGGGGTTGCGAATGCACGCCTTGCAAGCTCGCGCCTGTCAAGGGCGCCGCCGCTGATAATATCGCTGCCGAAGCGCTCGCAGAGCATTGAAATAACCTCGGGATTTTCAACGGCCTTGCGCGCCAGAAGGTCAGTATCAACTATGTGATATCCCTTGCTGCTGAGAATGGCCGAAACCGTTGATTTGCCTGAGCCCGTCTGACCCGTAAGGCCTATAACGGGAATGCTGAAATCAAGGTCAATAACCCTGAATGCGGCGGAGCGAAGCAGTCTGTTATAAACCGCAAGGCCAACGCCCGTTGAAACGGGGCAGCGCACAAAAGCACGCCCGCAGCCTGCCTTATCCACCTCGCGCAGGGCATCAAAAATGCTGTGCGCCTGTGAATCGGCATCACTTTCGCTGCCGTATTCGATAAATTTATCAAAAAATCTGCCCTCGCCCTCAAAGCACACGGCGCAGACCGTATCTTTCTGAGCATAAACAAATTTTTTGTAGCTTTCAAAATCACCTTTTATGATTGTAACCTGAGCCGCAGGGGCATAATGCTTGTATTTCATGCCGGGAGATTCAGCCTTTTCACCCTCTTTGAGCTTTTCAAAAACCGCAGGAGAAATCTGGATTTCGCCCAGCACGGCTTCAAGCTGCTCGGGGGTTATTCCGCCGGGCCGTAAGAGGGTTGGCGGCTCGGTGGCAAGGGTAACAACCGTTGATTCAACGCCTACGGAGCATTCGCCGCCGTCAACAACAGCATCGATTTTGCCCTCTAAATCCTGCATAACGTGGCTCGCCTTTGTTGGGCTGGGCTTGCCCGATGCATTTGCGCTGGGTGCCGCAAGGGGCAACCCTGCTGCCGCAATAATCTGCCTTGCGCCCTCGTGGGACGGCATACGGATTGCAACGGTATCAAGGCCTGCACTGACTTCATCGGGAATGAGGGCGGATTTTTTCATTATCACCGTCAGAGGGCCCGGCCAATATTTTTCCGCAAGGGAATAAAGACGGGGGTCAACCTGCTCAACAAGGGGCGGAATTTCATCAAGTGACGAAACGTGGACAATCAGAGGATTATCCTGAGGTCTGCCCTTTGCAATAAAAATTTTTTTGACCGCCTCGCCGTCAAGAGCGTTTGCCGCAAGGCCGTAAACCGTTTCGGTGGGTATTGCAACAAGACCGCCGCCTTGCAGAATTTCAGCCGCAGTCTGTATTGAATTATTGTCTTTTTCGTTTAAATAAAGTGTTTTCATAATTTTACTCATTTTTTAGCTTTTCTGCTGTATCGGCAGTTACCAAAGCGTCAATAATCTCATCAAGGTCGCCGTTGAGAATTGCCTCGATTTTGTAAAGGGTAAGGTTAATTCTGTGGTCGCTGACCCTGCCCTGAGGGTAGTTATATGTGCGGATTCGCTCGCTTCTGTCGCCCGTGCCGACCTGCGCTTTTCGCTCACCCGCAATGGCGTCATGCTGCTTTTCGCGCTCTGCCTCGAGGATTTTGGAGCGCAGAATTTTCATTGCCCTGTCCTTATTTTTGTGCTGGCTGCGCTCATCCTGACATTCAACAACCGTGCCTGTGGGCAGGTGGGTGATTCGGATTGCGCTTTCCGTTTTATTAACGTGCTGGCCGCCTGCACCGCCTGAACGGTAGGTGTCAATCTGCAAATCCGCAGGGTTGATTTCAACATCAACCTCCTCCGCTTCGGGAAGCACGGCAACGGTTACCGTTGAGGTGTGGATTCTGCCCTGGCTTTCCGTTTCAGGCACACGCTGAACTCTGTGAACACCGCTTTCAAACTTGAAGCGGGAATATGCGCCGTCACCCGAAATATTAAAGCTGATTTCCTTAAATCCGCCAAGCTCCGTGGGATTGGAGTTAAGAATTTCCGCCTTCCAGCCCTTTGCCTCGGCATACATTGAATACATTCTGAACAGCACGCCTGCAAAAAGTGACGCTTCCTCGCCGCCTGCGCCGCCGCGGATTTCAACAATAACGTTTCTGTCGTCATTGGGGTCGCGGGGAAGAAGAAGAATTTTCAGCTCTTCCTGATAAACGGCAACCCTTTCGGTTGCATCTTCAAATTCCTCCTGAACCATTTCGCGGAAATCCTTTTCAAGGCCGCCTGCATCAAGCATTTCCTTTGCCTCCTGCAGGGTAGCCTGAGCTGCCTTGAGCTGGCGGAATTTTTCAACGATGGGGGTTAAAACCTTCAGCTCCTGCATGAGCTTTTTATACTGCGCGATGTCATTGACAACATCCGCCTCGCAGAGCTTTGAGTTGATATCCTCAAATCTTTCTTCTACTTTAATCAGTTTATCAAGCATTTATATTTCCTCGTTATCACGGATGATTTTTTTGATGTTTTTTTCAACCTTGACTCTTTCAAGCATAACTTCTCTGCCGCACTGAATGCACTTAATGCGGAAATCCGCACCGATGCGCAGAACGGCAAACTTATCGCAGCCGCAGGGATGCTTTTTTTTCATCAGCAGGGTATCGCCAAGCCTTACATCCATAAGAATCTCTCCGTTAATTAAAATATTTCACATTATAATATACCATAAAAAGCAGAGAATGTATATAAGATTTTTGTAATTTTCCGGAACAGAAAACATATATATTTAACTGACAATAAAAACTATGCCGAAAGGCGGAACGGTGGTCAGAAATGAGAACATTCAAACCTGAAGGTCAGATTATAACAACAGAAGAAAACAGACGCAGCCTTTCAAGCTCATTTGCTCTGCGGGATGCATATTATGCTGAAGCCGTGCTTGAGGGCAGGGTTATCCGCTGCGACGGAGAGCATAACCTGCATGTTGATTTGGGATGCATGAAGGGCGTTATTCCCCGCGAAGAGGGCGCAATGGGCATTGAGGAAGGCACGGTCAGGGATATTGCACTCATTTCAAGGGTTAACAAGCCCGTTTCATTTGTCATTACGGGATTCCGCACCGAAAACGGCGAAACAACCGCTGTTCTAAGCCGCCGCAGGGTGCAGCAGGAATGCACGGAAACCTATATTTCATCTCTCAGGGCGGGAGACATTATTCCTGCAACGGTTTCTCACATTGAGGGCTTCGGCGTTTTCTGCGATATCGGCGCAGGAATCAGCGCCCTTATGCCTATTGACAGCATTTCCGTTTCGCGCATACCTCACCCGAGCGCAAGGTTCACTCCGGGGCAAAGCATTTTTGCCGTTGTGAAGGGCATTGACGAAAGTGGAAGAATCACCCTGAGCCACAAGGAGCTGCTGGGCACATGGGAGGAAAACGCCGCCCTGTTCAACGTTGGCGAAACTGTGCCGGGCATTGTTCGCTCCGTTGAAAAATACGGAATTTTTGTTGAGCTGACTCCAAACCTTGCAGGCCTTGCGGAATTTTCGGAGGGCGTAAGCCCCGGAAGCCATGCAGGGGTTTATATCAAGAGCATCATTCCCTCAAAAATGAAAATAAAGCTGATTATTGTTGACTGCTTCAATGCGGATTACCCTGCCTCGCAGCCCAGATATTTCATCAAAGACGGCCATATTGATAATTGGCGATACTCCCCCGACGAAAGCCCGAAAATAATTGAATCGGAGTTTTAACAGAAAACGGTGTACCACAGAGGTACACCGTTTTTTATCAGAACATTATCAGAACCGTTGAAACAAAAGCAATTGCGGCGGAGATGAGAGTTCTTGCCGAGGGCTTTTCCCTGCGGATAATGCTTATTATTGTTGAGAAAACCATTACGCCGCCCGTAATGATGGGGTACTGCACCGAGGCGTCAAGGCTTGTCAGCGCAATGAGGCAAAGCAGATTGCCAATGCCGCTGCAGGCAGCGTAGCAGCCGAGATTGCCCACTTCTTTGATGGGCAGCAGGGGAACTTTTTTGTTTTTAACAAGGTGATAAACAAGGCACACCGCAAAAACCCAGAGGTTAACCGTTGCCATAAAGCTGCCGCTGTCAACACAGAGGGCAGTGTTGGACTGATGAACCTTTGAAAGCACACCCACAAGGCCGTTGAGAACAAAAACCGCAAGGTAATACTTCAGGTTGTTGCCCTTGCCCTTGCCTTTTTCGAAGCTGAGGGCGGTTGAAACGCCGATAAGCAGAATGCAGGCTGCTTTTGCAAGTGTGAAATCCTCGTTGCAGAAGATAACGCCGTAGGCAAAGGGCAGCAGCATACCGCCAAGCATTGTGAAAATGGAATAAACGGAAAGGTTTGCCGTTGCAAAGGATTTGAGACCGGAATAGGCGTAGCAGAGAATTACTACGGCATAAATTGCGGAAATCAGCAGTGAAAACCATGTGAATTGCAGCTTGAAGCCGTTGAGGACAAGCAGAATAAGGAAGCTGATTCCGTTTGTATACATTGAAAAGGTGAACGTGGAGTCAATTCCGTCGCCGTTACGCTTTCTGAATTGCTGGTTGAAAAGGAATTGCAGCGCAAAAAGCAGGTCTGCAATGATAATCAGTAAATAATTCATAGAATTGCCGCCTTTTATTTTAAATCCTATCTATTTTAGCAAATGAGTATATTTTGTCAAGAGAAAAACCGCCCGAAGGCGGTTTTAATGCTTTTTATATTGCAAAAATTGTGTTAATCCAATAGAAAATAATGTTCACAAACATTGTTACAAGCTCTTTAAGACCCAGCCTGCCGAGAATTGCCATACCGCCCTCGCCGAGAATATTTTCAAGGGGAGTTTCGGGGCTTGCATCAACAAGCTCATCGGAGGGTGAGGCTGCCTCGCCGTTATTAATTGTGAAATACTGGGTTCTGTAGCCCACGGGCGTTATCGTTGCCATTGTGTAATAAACGGTTATGCTGGCTGCCGCTGCGCTTATTTCGGGGATTTCACCCTCAAATTCAAGGGTTACTCTTTCGCCGGGCGCCAGCTTCTCAAAGGGATTGATTTTAAAGCTGAGGTCAAGGCCGTCGCAGTAGATTGCGGAAAGCGAAAGCTCGTTTTCCCAGCAGCAGTTTGTGATTGTGAGTGCGGTTGCGCCGCCGTCAACAATGCCTGCCTCGCAGCCCTCGAACTGAGCGTAAACCGCGGATGAGGGGTTGGTTGTATCCTTGAACTGGGGGAAGGCGGGGTCGGAGTAAACATCGGTGATGTTATCCGTAAACAGCAGGGTCATCATAAGGTTACGGCTGTAGTAATCCCAGAAGGTCATTCCGTGGAAAAGGCCGTTCACAAACCAGGTGTTATCGGGCATATAAGCGGTTGAAGCGTCTATTGTCATATCGGGCGAAACCTTGTTTTTGCCGCCGCAGGGATTGGCCTGCACATAGCCGTCTGCAAATCGCTGACCGTAGGGAGCAACCTTGGCGCCGGTTGAAGCGGCGGTTGTGATTATGCCGTCCGAGCTTTCCTTAAGACCTGTCACAACTCGGTTGCCCGTGCCCGAGATAATGGAGATATTTGCGCCGTTTGCAATGCATTCGGCCATTTTTTCACCCATTTTAGGATAGATTTCGTAGTGGAAGCGGTCGCTTTTTTCAATAAGAGCAGCACTTTCAACGGGGTCAAGGAGCATGGCCTTTACTTCCTCATATTCCTCAAGGGGAATAAAATCCCAAAGGCTGCCCCAATAGCCGAGAGTGGGCATAATGTGGGGAACAAGTCCGTTAAGCACCGCGTCAAGGAAGCCGAGCTGCTGAGCCTTGAGAAGCCAGTCGTAGTCCTCTTCCCAACGCATGCCGTGCTCAATGAATCTGAGCAGGCATTCCTCGTCAAACTCAACCTGCTGAGTCATAAGGTCATATGCGATGCCTGCGCCGCCGATGGCAGGCACGGTCATAACAACATTGTCAACATCGTTTTTCCAGCCGAAAAGGGTGAGATAGGTTGCGGTAACCTGACCGCCGTGGCTGACGGCAAGAATATTTACCTTATCTTTGCCCGTGTATTCCTTAACGCTCTGAACAAGCTCATCAAGCAGCTTTGCGCAGGCTTCAGAGCCCATTCTGAAATCGCAGGTGAAGTTAAAAATATTTTCGTGGCCTATGTATTCCGCAAATTCCTCTGCCATTTCCTGCTCCTGCCTGTGGTCGCCGTTGGGGTAGCGCACCATCAGGTTGGCGTTGTTGGTTTCGTCTGCACCCGAAACGACTCTTCTGACATTGTAAACGCTTGAGCCGTCGGGATTGCAGCGCATTTTTTCAAAAAGTCCGTTTATTTCCTCGCCGAGAACTGCGGCAAGGATTTCCGCATTGCCAACTGTCAGCGCACCTATGCCCATGCCCAGGTCAATAATTCTGTTAAGCACGCGGTTAACCACCTCGTCCATATCAAGGCCCCAGATAATCTCACCCGTGTCAAGGCAGAGCGATGATGATGAGTAGCCCGGTACAATAATGAGGGGGTATTCGGAGATATCATCCTTGTCAAGCCTGCCCGATGCGGATGCGAAAACGGCGCAGGAGCTGATGATAACTGCGAGCGCAAGAATAATTGAAAGGAATTTTTTCATTTTCTTCAGCCCTTTCGTAAGGTTATAACCCAATAATATCACACTATTATTATAAATGCAAAATATTTTTTGCGCAGTATATCTGCATGGTTTTTTCCATAAACTCTTCGGTTACATCAAAGTAATCCGCAAGCTCCCAGAGCTCAACAATGCCGAGGCTCAGCGCCTTTTTCAGCTCTAAGGGAGGCACCAGCTTTGAAGCCGCCCAGCGGTCCGCGCGGCATTCCTGCCTGCCTCTGACGTTGAGGGGCGAATAGGGGCTGTAGAAGGAGCCCGTTTCGCAGTGGCCCAGCTCATGGGCAAGATGCACCCTTTCCTCTGCTGTTGTTTCAATCTGAAAGGGGTCCATTCCGATGTAGCATTCTCCCGTGCAAGACATAACGGAAACCGATTGGGTCTGCGGCAAATCGCAGCAGATGATTTCCGTGCCGCTGTTTTGCGCTATTTCATAGAGTTCATTTGTTTTCGTTTTTTGCCGCCTCCCTTGCCTGAATATATTTTGCAAAATTAACAACCTCCTGCCACATTTCGTCGGTCACTTCGCCTGCGCCCGAAAAAAGTGCAATTTTGGCTGCCTCAATGTTATCCGTTGCGCTGCCCTGAGTGCCGTTGATATAATCCAGCGAAACGCCGAAGAGCTTTGCTATGCACGAAAGGGTGGAAACAACGGGGGTCTGGAAGCCCGTTTCCCATTTGCTTATCATAACTCTGTCCGTGTTAAGCCCGAAATCGGCGTTCAGCTTTTCCGAAAGCTGAGTCTGGGTCATTCCCGCCTTTTTTCTGAGCTCCCTTATTTTTTCTCCTGTCATTTTTATCACCTCAAAAGCATTTTTGTTGCCGTAACAATACAATAACACAAATGTTTCGGAAAAGCAACAATTTTTCGAGAAAATTTGAAAAAGGTGTTGACAACGACAAAAATTGTCGCTAATATAGATAGTGTCGTAAGCGACACAAGCATTACAAAGTGAATAATGAATAGTGAATGGGAAGGCTTTATATCCGAAACTCTTCACTCTTCACTCAAAACATAACAGTTATTTTTTTACTTGTTTATGTGTCGTTATCGTAACATTTTATGAAAGGAGATGAAAGAATGAAGAAAAAGTGCTGCGAGGGGCTGAGAATCCCTCTTTCAGAGCTGAGCCAGCAGCTTGAATATGCAAGAACGGTCAGCTCGGATATTTATAATGTTTATTCAGCCCGCACACCCAGAATTACCGAGCTGCTCAACGAATATCAGCCGGTGAAAACAAAGCTGTCAATGCTGCTTGATTTTCTTTTTCAGGCAAAGCTCTGGTGCGACACAATGCTGCCGCCCGAAGAAACTGACGAATTTAAGGAGGAAGAATGAGAACTTTAAGAATTGATTTTACAGCGGAAAATATGCTGCCCGACGGCGACATGATCGGCAGAATGGGAGAGCATAATGCAACTGACCTTGTTATTACGCCGCCTGCGGAAATGGCGCAGTGCGACGAGATTGTGAATTATGTTGCCGCTTTTGTAACGGAGGGCAAAATTATCCGAACGGATTTTTACCCCAAGGCAGAGCAGATAACCGTTTCTCTTTGCTCCCAGCTCACTCAGGACCATACCCTCAGCCTGCAGCTTGAGGCCTATGACGGCACGGGCGGCCTTGTTGTTAAAAGTCCCGTTGTCAGTGAGCTGAAGCTGCTTCCCTCAGCAGGGGGAGATGAAACGGATTTTGACGGCGAAAGCGGCGGAATTGTTTCGCAGATTAACCTTAACACCCGTGCAAGGCACACCCATTCAAACGGCAGTGTGCTGGATAAAATCGGTGAAGAAAGCGGAAAACTCACCTATGACGGAATCCCCGTTACCTCGAAGATGACTAAAACCGTTGAGCTGAATCTGTTAACGGGTGAGGCGATTCTTCAGACGGAAAACAGATATATCTATGTTTATGTAAATGACTTTGAGTTTAACAGCCCACCTGTTCCCCTGAACGCGGAGCTTGTCAGCCTTGAGGTTAAGATAACCTATGAGGGCGAGGAAACATGGGTTAACCTTGAGGGTATGGCTGAATACGATATGTTTGCGCCTTATAGCGTTATGATGAAAAGGGCGTTCAGAGTGCCTGATATCGATGATTCAACCTATCTTGCGGTTGTTTATTTTTTAACCAACAGATACAACCTTGTTTATGAAGCTGCAGCTAACGGTGAGGCAACCTGTCTGAGAGTAACCTATGTTGATGAGGCAGCGGAATAACATGACAGAAATTTCCATTATAGAAATTGAGCACCGTCTTATTCAGGCAGAGGAAAACATAAAAGAGCTTTTCGCAAAGTATAACGGGGTTGATAAAAACCTTGTTGCGGTAACAACAACCCTCAATAATCTGCTGACCCTTGTGGGCGAACTGAAGGCAGCGGTTGAGGGGCTTAAAACAAGGCCTGCCGCAATGTGGGACAAGGTTGTTTTTGCCCTGCTGGGTGCGGCAGTCAGCGCCGCAGTTGCTTATTTTACAGGAGGATGAGATGAATAAACAAATTATAAAGGATATTGTTATCAGAGCGCTGAAAACCTTTGTTCAGGCGTTTCTTTCCGCAGTGTCCGTTGATGCTCTTCTCGGGGTCACAGACCTTGACACCCTGAAGCGCATCGGAATATCAATGCTTATTGCGGGCACGGCTGCAGGCATATCCGCAGTGTGGAATGCCGCATTGGAGGCGGCAAACATGAATTCGTCGGGGGGTGCTGCCGCATGAAAACAAACACGGGGCTTGTTGAATATGCCGAGGCTCAGCTTGGCAGACCTTATTGGTACGGCACCTTCGGCAACAAGGCTACTCAGGATTTGCTGGAAAGGAAAACTCAGCAGTATCCTCAGCATTATCAGCGTGAAAGAATGGAAAAATATAAAGAACAGCTTGGCTTCAGGGTTCATGACTGTGTGGGGCTCATCAAGGGCTACCTCTGGAGTGATGATATAAATTCGGTGCCCAAATACAATGCATCGCAGGATGTTTCCGCGAATTCGCTGCTGAAGAGATGCAAGCAGAAGGGCAGGATGCATACAATGCCCGAAATTCCCGGAATCCTTGTTTTTATGCCCGGTCATGTGGGCATTTACTGCGGCGACGGCAGGGTTATTGAGGCAAGGGGCTTTCACTACGGGGTTGTTGAAACAAGGCTTTCGGAGCGCCCGTGGGAAAATTGGGGCAAATGCCTCTGGATTAAATATCCCGAAAGCCTGCGCTGCTTTGCAAAATGCGCCAAAACCGAAACGTCAATCGTTGATGCCCTCAAATCCCTTGGGGAAAACAGCGGATTTGCTTATCGCAAGCGCATTGCTCAGGCAAACGGAATTGAGGAGTATGTGGGCACGGCAAAGCAGAATGTTACCCTGCTTACCCTGCTCAAAAGCGGACTTCTCCTCAGACCCGAAGCGTATGCATAAATATATTGCACAAAGTCGGTTTCCTTGCTATAATGAGGCTGATGAATTTGATTCGGAGGGCTCGTTATGGCAAAATCGTCAAATCAGAAGCTAAAGCTCCTTTACCTTATGAAAATTATGCTTGAAAAAACCGATGAGGAGCACGGACTTACAACTGCGCAGATTATTGAAAGCCTTGCCGCCTACGATGTGGGCGCGGAGCGCAAAAGCGTTTATGACGATATTGAGGCGCTGCGCTGCTTCGGCCTTGATATTATTCAGACCCGCAACGGCAGAAACACGGATTACAGGGTTGTGAGCCGCGATTTTGAAATGCCGGAGCTGAAGCTGCTTGTTGATGCGGTTCAGTCCTCAAAATTCATAACAAGAAAAAAGAGCGACGAGCTTATCAAAAAAATCGAGGGCTTTGCCAGCGTTCATGAGGCCCGTCAGCTTCACAGGCAGGTTTTTGTTGCAAACCGAATAAAGACAATGAACGAAAGCATCTACCTTACCGTTGATAAAATCCACACCGCAATTACCTTCAACAAAAAAATAACCTTCCAATATTTTGAATGGAGCCCGAAAAAGGAAAAAATTCTGCGCCATGACGGCGCAACCTACATTGTCAGCCCATGGGCGCTGACATGGGACGATGAGAATTATTATCTCATTGCCTTTGACGGCGCAAGCGGAAAAATCAAGCACTACAGAGTTGACAAAATGCTGAGAATTTCCGTTGCGGAGGATGAGCGCGAGGGCAGAGAATTCTTTGAGGATTTCGATATGGCGGTCTATTCAAAGAAAACCTTCGGAATGTTCGGCGGCAGGGAAGAAACGGTGCGCCTGCGCTGCAAAAACAAGCTGGCCAATATAATTGTTGACCGTTTCGGAACGGAAACCATAATGACCGTTGCCGACAGCGAGCATTTTGAAATCACGGTTAAGGTTGCGGTCAGCCCCGTTTTTCTCACATGGCTTATGAATTTCGGCGCAGATATAAAAATCCTTTCACCCCAAAGCGTGATTGAAGATTTCAAAAAACTTGCAAAGGAATGCCTTGAACAATACTAAGCATAACAAAAACCCTGTCCGAAATAACGGACAGGGTTTTAATCTTTTTAATTATTCAACGCCGTTGCCTGCTTTAACTGCTTCAAAGTCCTCCTGAATTTCCTTTGAGGGGGGTGCGGTGAGGAGTGAAACAACAACGATGCAGATGCTTGAGAAGATGAATGCGGGGAGAAGCTCATAAATGCCGAATGCGCCGCCCAGCTTGCTGATTGCAAGTTTCCAGATGAATACCATTGCAGCGCCGCCAACCATGCCTGCGATTGCGCCTGCGCGGTTTGTTCTCTTCCAGAAAAGTGAGAAGATAATCAGCGGGCCGAAGGTTGCGCCGAAGCCTGCCCATGCAAATGAAACAATTGAGAAAATAACGCTGTTTTCATCAAGAGCAATAACAATGGCGATAAGCGCGATAACAAGAAGTGTAAGGCGGGAAACGGTCATAACCTGCTTGTCTGTAGCATTCTTCTTGAAAATGCCCTGATAAATGTTCTTTGCAAATGCAGATGCGGCAATAAGCAGATATGAGTCTGATGAGCTGATTGTTGCAGCAAGGATACCTGCCATAATAAAGCCTGCAAGCAGCGGAGGAAGAAGGCTTGTTGAAAGGGTGATGAAGATGTTTTCGGCAGCCGACTTTGTGAGAAGTGCATCGGGGTAGAGGGCTCTGCCTGCGATGCCGATGAAAACTGCAACTGCAAGTGAAATAACAACCCAGATCATAGCAATTCTTCTTGACATTTTGAGCTCGCTCTCCTTGCGGATAGCCATAAAGCGAAGAAGAACCTGAGGCATGCCGAAGTAGCCGAGACCCCATGCAAGCATTGAAAATACGGAAAGGAGGCTGTATTCGCCTGCTGCGCCGAAGAGGGGCTTGCCGGCCTCAACAAGCTGAGTGCCTGCTTCGTCAACGGTGGGCTGAGCAATGCCGAAGAACTCAAGGAAGCCGGGGATTGACTGCGCGTTTGCGATAACGGCGTCAAGGCCGCCTGCCTTAACCGTGCCGAGAACAACAACAACCGTAAGAGCAACAATCATAACGATTGCCTGCATAAAGTCGGATGCGCTCTCTGCAAGGAAGCCGCCGAGAAGTGTATAAAGAAGAACGAAAATTGCGCCGAGGATAAGCATGCTCTGATATGATGCGCCGAACAGAGTTGAGAACAGCTTACCGCAGGTAACAAGGCAGCTTGAAGCGTAAACCGTGAAGAAAACAAGGATGAAAAGAGCCGCAAGGGTCATGATAACCTTTTTGTTTTCACGGAATCTGTTTGAGAAGAATTCGGGCAGGGTGATTGAATTGTTTGCCCTGATGCTGTAGCGGCGAAGGCGCTTTGAAACGATGAGCCAGTTGAAATATGTACCGATTGCAAGGCCGATTGCAGTCCATGCAGCATCGGCAAGGCCGCACCAATATGCAACGCCGGGCAGACCCATGAGAAGCCAGCCGCTCATATCCGAGGCTTCGGCGCTCATTGCCGTAACCCAGGGGCCGAGGCTTCTGCCGCCGAGAAAGTAGTTTTCGGAGTTCTGATTTGCTTTTTTTGAAAAAGCAATACCGATAACTATAACCGCCGCCATATAAATGACCATGGCGATAAGAATCTGGATTGTATTACTATCCATAATATCCCTCCTGAGAAATTTAAAGTATGGGCAGTATATCACAAATAAAACAAGAATGAAATACAGAACGGAGTACAGAATAATTTCTGCACTCCGTTTAAAAATATTGTCAAATATATTGATATTATTGGGTTTTTGCGCTGAACATAAACAAGAATATAATAAAAACCGTTTTTGGGCAAATTTAAATTTTTTTCAAAAATCCGCCAAAAAGCAGGGGTAAAACGGTTTCCGAATATCTTGCAAGGGAATATTCGCCGTTGCAAAGGCACCAGTCGCTGATGATTGCTCTTTCGCACAGAGCATATGCTTTCACAATTTCGTTAACGGAAACATCGTCCCTGAATTCGCCCTTTTCCTGACCCTCAACAACGATTTTTCGCAGCAGCTTGTAATAAGTTCTGTTGTGGTCAAGCAGGTTGCGGTCACCCTTCATAGTAAGCTGGGAGGAATAGAGCCTTGCCAGCAGGTCAATGGGGATGCTGTTTTCAACCATGATGAACAGCTTTTTGTTGAGGAACATCAGCTTGTCAAAGCAGGACATTTCATCCGTCAGCTTTTCCTGCAGCTCTTCATACTTGCTGTCAAAAAGGCTTGAAAGGGAGCTCAGAAGCTCTTCCTTGCCGTCAAAATAGTGGTAAAACGAGCCTCTTGAGGTGCCCGATTCAAAAACGATATCCTCGATGGTTGTGTTTTCAAAGCCGTTTTTGTAAAAAAGCTCCCAGGCGGCGTTGACTATTTTCATTTTTGTGTTCCGTGAATCTTTTCTGGGCATTTGATTTCCCCCTTAAAATCCGATGTTGAGGATTCCGAGATGCTCAAGCAGAATTTTTGTGCCCATAAGTATAAGTATGATACCGCCTGCAATTTCCGCTTTTTTCTTGAATTTGAGGCCGAAAATGTTGCCGATTTTAATGCCGATGCCCGAAAGAATAAATGTAATTACGCCGATAAAACTTACGGCGGCAACGATGTTGACATCAGGCAGGAATGCATATCCTACGCCTACGATAAGAGCGTCAATGCTTGTTGCAACGGCAAGGGTCAGCATTTCCTTGAAGCCCATTGATGCGCTTGAGCAATCCTCGCCGTCATCCTTGGAAAGGGCTTCCTTTATCATATTTGCGCCGATGAGGCCGAGCAGAATAAAGGCAATCCAATGGTCGTATTTTTCAACATAAACCTTGAGGGTGGAGCCGAAAAGATAGCCGATTGCAGGCATAAGCGCCTGAAATCCGCCGAACCACAGGCCTGCAATAATCATTTGCTTTATTCCTGCTTTTTTGACCGCAAGGCCCTTGCATATCGCAACGGCAAAGGCGTCCATTGAAAGACCCACGGCGGTTATGAATAATGTTGCCAATGACAAATTTATCACTCCCTGAATAAAAAAATCGGATACTGCGGTACCCGAATTTTAATTATTTTACCACGGCAATCTGCTGTTTGTCAACACTAACCGGCAGCCGTTTTTTCTTTTGGTGCAACCTACAAAAAAAGTGACAAAAAAACCTCATTTTTTACGCCTCAACCTATTGCAATATATATTAAATATATTGTATAATTATAAAAGCTATGAAAAGGAGGCTCCATAAATGAAAAAGGTTGGAATTATCATGGGTAGCGACAGCGACCTGCCTGTTGTTGAAAAAGCAATCAATACTCTTGACGAATACGGCGTGCCCTACGAGGTTCACGTTTATTCCGCACACAGAACACCCGAGCAGTCCAAGGCATTTGCTCAGAATGCAAAGGCAAACGGCTTCGGTGCAATTATTGCAGCCGCAGGAAAGGCAGCTCATCTTGCAGGTGCTGTTGCGGCCAACACAACTCTCCCCGTTATCGGTATTCCCGTAAAATCATCAACTCTTGACGGCATGGATGCCCTTCTTTCAACCGTACAGATGCCTGCAGGCATTCCTGTTGCAACGGTTGCTATTGACGGCGCAGTTAATGCCGCTTTGTTATGTGTGCAGATTCTTGCGGTTTCGGATGAAAGCCTTGCAGAAAAGCTGGCCGCAGCAAGAGCAGCCGCAACAGAAAAGGTTCTTGCAGCAAACAAGAAAATTGAGGAAAAATACAATAAATAAGCCACATATTTAATCGGAGGTATCCTAATGGGAGGATTTTTCGGCGCAACATCGTCAAGGGATGTTGTTCTGGACGTTTTTTTCGGCGTTGACTACCATTCGCATCTCGGCACCCGCAGAGGCGGCATGGCAGCGGTCGATAAGGAAAAGGGTTTTCAGAGAGATATTCATAACATCGAGAATTCCCCTTTCCGAACAAAGTTTGCAGGCATAGGCGATGAAATGCACGGCAACGCCTGCATCGGCTGCATAAGCGACAGCGACCCGCAGCCCATTCTTATCCGTTCAAATCTGGGAGTTTATGCAATAACAATCATCGGCTGCATCAACAATGCGGATGAGCTTATTGAAAAATTCCTTTCATCGGGCGGCGGTCATTTCACAACAATGACCTCAGGCAAAATCAACTCAACTGAGCTTGTTGCCGCGCTTATTAATCAGAAGGATAATTTTGTGGACGGCATCCGCTTCGCTCAGGAGCAGATTGACGGCTCGCTTTCCCTTCTTCTTCTGCTTGAGGACGGCAGCATCATTGCCGCAAGGGACAAGGTTGGCAGGCTGCCCATTCTTATCGGCAAGGATGATTGCGGCTACTGCGTTGCATTTGAGTCCTTCTCGTTTGAAAAGCTGGATTACGATTTCGTCAAGGAGCTCGGCCCTGCGGAAATCGTAAGAATATATCCCGACAGAGTCCACACTCTTGCAGAGCCTCAGAAAAAAATGAAAATCTGCGCATTCCTCTGGAGCTATTACGGCTACCCCACAGCCTGCTACGAGGGAATCAGCGTTGAGGTAATGAGAACCAGAAACGGCGCGGTTATGGCAAGGGAAGATAAGAAAAACGGCCTTTGCGAGGGCATTGACTCCGTCAGCGGTGTGCCCGATTCGGGAACACCCCATGCAATCGGTTACTCAAACGAAAGCGGCATTCCATTTGCAAGACCCTTTATCAAATACACTCCCACATGGCCGAGGAGCTTTATGCCCACCAGCCAGAGCGAGCGCAACAGGGTTGCAAAAATGAAGATGGTGCCCGTGCATGACCTTATTCAGGGCAAGAGCCTGCTGTTTGTTGATGACAGTATTGTAAGAGGCACTCAGCTCAGGGAAACGGTTGATTTCCTTTACAGCCACGGCGCAAAGGAAGTGCATATGCGCTCCGCCTGCCCGCCTATTATGTATGGCTGCCGTTATCTCAATTTCTCGCGCAACACCTCCGATGATGACCTCATTGCGCGCCGTGTTATTCACGACCTTGAGGGCAAAGAAGGGGATAAATATATTGATGAATATTGCGACGCTTCAACCGAAAGAGGTAAGAAGCTGCGCGAAATCATCTGCAAGGAGCTTAAGCTCACAACTCTCGGCTATCAGAGCATTGCAGGTCTTGTTGAGGCAATCGGCTTGCCCGAGGACTGCATTTGCACTTATTGCTGGAACGGTAAAGGCTAATTAAAAAATAAAATATGTGAATTTTCACAGGAGGAATAAACTATGGAAAAAAGCTTCAGCGAAAGCTATGCAGCAGCAGGCGTTGATATTACCGCAGGCTACAAGGCAGTTGAACTCATGAAAACCCACATCAAAAGAACTCTCACAGCAGGTGCAATGTCCGATATCGGCGGCTTCGGCGGTCTTTTTGAAATGGACCTCACAGGCATTTCAAAGCCCGTTCTCGTAAGCGGCACAGACGGCGTAGGCACAAAGCTCAAGCTGGCATTCATTATGGACAAGCATGACACCGTAGGCATTGACTGCGTTGCAATGTGTGCAAACGACATTATCTGCTGCGGCGCAAAGCCCCTGCTTTTCCTTGACTATATCGCTTGCGGCAAGAACATACCCGAAAGAATTGCAGAAATCGTTTCAGGCATCGCAGAGGGCTGTGTTCAGTCCGGCGCTGCGCTTATCGGCGGCGAAACCGCAGAAATGCCCGGCTTCTACCCCGTTGACGAATACGACCTTGCAGGCTTCTGTGTAGGTGTTGTTGATAAGGATAAGGTTCTTGACAACACAAAGATGGCAGAGGGCGATGTTGTTATCGCTCTTCCCTCAAGCGGCGTTCACTCAAACGGCTTCTCACTTGTTCGCAAGGTGTTTGATGTTGAAAATGCAAACATCAAAGAGCCCGTTGCAGAGCTTGGCGGCAAATCCGTTGGCGAAACTCTGCTTACCCCCACAAAGATTTATGTTAAGCCCATGCTTGCTCTCTTTGAGGAAGTAACCGTTAAGGCTGTTTCACACATCACAGGCGGCGGCTTTTACGAGAATATTCCCAGAAGCATTCCCGACGGCTTCGGCGCAAAGATTGACAAGGCTTCTCTCAGAATTCTTCCCATCTTTGACCTTATTGCAAAAACAGGCAACATTCCCGAAAGAGATATGTTCAACACCTTTAATATGGGCGTTGGTATGAGCATTGTTGTTTCCAAGGATGAGGCTGAAAAGGCTGTTGAAATCCTTAAGGCAAACGGCGAGGATGCTTACATCATCGGCGAAATTGTTAAGTCAGAGGATAAGGTTGTTATTTGCTGAGGCAAATAACAAGTAAAAAGTTAAAAGTGAAAAGTTTCGGACGTGCTCTGCCCGTACCCTGATAGAATAAGCGGCGCAGCCCCTTAACTATTCACTCAACTGCACTACATTAAGGAGAGGTAAAATGCAAAAAAAAGCCCGTATTGCCGTTCTTGTTTCGGGCGGCGGAACAAACCTGCAGGCGCTGATTGATGCTCAGGCGGCAGGAATAATCAGCAGCGGCGAAATAACCCTTGTTATTTCCAACAAAGCCGGGGCATATGCCCTTGAAAGAGCCGCAAAGGCAGGAATCAGAACCGAAACCGTGCTCAAAAAGGAAACTCCCGATTTTGAAGGCAGGCTTATTGAGCTGCTTGACGGTGACGGAATTGACCTTATTGTTCTTGCAGGCTTTATGAGCATTCTCTCCGAAAGATTTACAAATCATTATAAAGACAGAATAATCAACGTTCATCCGTCGCTTATCCCCTCATTTTGCGGCGAGGGCTTCTATGGCCTGCGCGTTCACGAGGCGGCTCTCGGCTACGGCGTTAAGGTGACGGGTGCAACGGTTCATTTTGTTAACGAAATACCTGACGGCGGACGTATTATTATGCAGAAGGCCGTTGACATAGAGCCTGATGACACCCCCGAAACTCTGCAGAAAAGAGTTATGGAGCAGGCCGAATGGATAATTCTTCCCCAATCTGCGGAAAAAGTATGTAAAGAAATTACGGAGGCTAAACAATGAAGGTTCTTGTTGTTGGCGGCGGCGGAAGAGAGCACGCCATCATAAAAAAACTCAAGGAAAGCAAAGAAATAGAAAAAATTTATGCCCTGCCCGGTAACGGAGGCATTGCCGCAGATGCGGAGTGTGTTGCAATCGGCGCAAAGGATATCCCCGCAATCGTTGATTTTGCAAAGAATAACGATATCGGCTTTGCGGTTGTTGCTCCCGATGACCCCCTTGTTCTGGGTGCAGTTGACGAGCTTTCAAAGCTGGGCATTCCCTGCTTCGGCCCCGAAAAGAAAGCGGCTATTATTGAAGGCAGCAAGGTTTTTTCCAAAAACCTTATGAAAAAATATAATATCCCCACAGCGGCATACGAAGTGTTTGACGATGCTGAAAAGGCATTGGCTTACATTGAAACAGCACCTATCCCCACCGTTATCAAGGCGGACGGCCTTGCGCTGGGCAAGGGCGTTATCATCGCCATGACCCGTGAGGAAGCAGCCGATGCGGTTAAATCCATTATGCAGGATAAGCAGTTCGGCGAAAGCGGCAATCAGATTGTTATTGAGGAATTTCTTGAGGGTCCCGAGGTTTCCGTTCTTTCATTTACGGACGGCAAAACCGTTGTTCCCATGATTTCGTCAATGGACCACAAGAGAGCAAAGGATAACGACGAGGGCCTTAACACAGGCGGTATGGGCACCGTTGCTCCCAACCCCTACTACACCTCCGAAATTGCAGAAAGATGTATGAAGGAAATTTTCCTGCCCACAGTAAATGCAATGAATGCCGAGGGCAGAACCTTTAAGGGATGCCTTTACTTCGGCCTTATGATAACCAAAAACGGCCCCAAGGTTATTGAATATAACTGCCGTTTTGGCGACCCCGAAACTCAGGTTGTTCTTCCCCTGCTTGAAAGCGACCTGTTTGAAATTATGAAGAGCGTTGCCGCAGGAACACTCAGCGAAACCGAGGTTAAGTTCAGCGAAAAGCACGCCTGCTGTGTTGTTATGGCGTCGGACGGCTATCCCCTTAAGTATGCATCGGGATTTGAAATTAAAATGCCTGCCGATAAAAATATCTATGTTGCAGGTGCAAAGGCGGAGGGCGGTAAGCTCCTCACCGCAGGCGGCAGAGTTCTCGGCGTAACGGAAACTGCGGATACCCTTGCAGATGCAGTTGCAAAGGCATACGAAACTGTTAAGACCGTCAGCTTTGAAAACGCTTATTACAGACACGATATCGGCAAAAAAGCCTTGGAGGTTTGATTTATATGGTATACAGAGCATATGTTGAAAAGAAAAAGGGCCTTGATAACGAGGCACGCTCGCTTAAGAATGAGCTTGTTTCGCTTCTCGGCATTGCAGGGCTTGAAAAAATAAGAGTCCTCAACCGCTACGACATTGAAAACATTGAAAAGGAGCTTTTTGATTATTCAAAGGGCACCGTTCTTTCAGAGCCTCAGCTTGATGATATTACCGAGGAGCCTAATCTTGAGTGCGACAGACTTTTTGCCGTTGAATTCCTCCCCGGTCAGTTTGACCAGAGAGCAAATTCCTGCGCAGAATGCATTCAGATTATCTCAAAGGGTGAAAGACCCCTCGTAAGGAGCGCAAAGGTTTACTGCCTTTACGGCAATATCAGCGACGATGAGTTCGCGCAGATTAAAAAGTATGTTATCAACCCCGTTGAGGCAAGAGAGGCTTCACTTGAAGCCTACGAAACACTTGTTACGGAGTATGTAATTCCCGAAACCGTTGCAACCCTTGACGGCTTTATCGCCCTTGACGAAGCGGGCCTTGCAAAGTTTGTTGCGGATTACGGCCTTGCAATGGACCTTGACGATATCAAGTTCTGCCAGAAATATTTCATCAGCGAGCAGAGAGACCCCACAATCACCGAAATCAGGATGATTGATACATATTGGTCAGACCACTGCCGCCACACAACATTCCTTACAAATATCGATTCCGTTAAGTTTGAGGATGAGCTTCTTCAGAAGGCATATGACGAATACATTGCCGTAAGAAAGGCCTGCAACAGAACAAAGCCCGTTAACCTTATGGATATCGGCACAATCGCCGCAAGATATCTCAAGGCTCAGGGACTTCTTCCCAAGCTGGACGAAAGCGAAGAAATCAACGCCTGCACGGTTAAGATTGATGTTGAAATCGGCGGCGAAAATCAGAAGTGGCTTCTTCTTTTCAAGAACGAAACCCATAACCACCCCACGGAAATTGAGCCCTTCGGCGGTGCTGCAACCTGCATCGGCGGCGCAATCCGTGACCCCCTTTCGGGCAGAAGCTATGTTTATGCAGCTATGCGTGTAACCGGCGCAGGCGACCCCACAGTGCCCGTAAGCGAAACAATTGAGGGCAAGCTCCCCCAGAGAAAAATCGTAACAACCGCTGCTGCAGGCTACAGCTCATACGGCAACCAGATTGGCCTTGCAACGGGTATTGTTGACGAGCTTTATCACCCCGGTTATGTGGCAAAGAGAATGGAAATCGGCGCAGTTATCGCTGCTGCTCCCGAAGAGAATGTTCGCCGTGAACGCCCCGAGGACGGAGATGTTGTTATTCTCCTTGGCGGCAGAACGGGCCGTGACGGCTGCGGCGGCGCAACGGGCTCATCAAAGTCACATAACCTTAAGTCACTTGAAAGCTGCGGCGCAGAGGTTCAGAAGGGTAATGCACCCGAGGAAAGAAAGCTCCAGCGTCTGTTCAGAAATAAAGAGGCATCGCGCCTCATCAAGCGCTGCAATGACTTCGGCGCAGGCGGCGTATCCGTTGCCATCGGCGAGCTTGCAGACGGCCTTGAAATCAACCTTAATGCAGTTCCCAAGAAGTATGAAGGCCTTGACGGCACGGAGCTTGCAATCTCCGAAAGCCAGGAAAGAATGGCAGTTGTTGTTGAAGCAAAGGATGCAGAGCGTTTCTGCGAGCTTGCAACAAGCGAAAACCTTGAGGCAACAATTGTTGCAACCGTTAAGGAAAAGCCCTATCTTGTAATGTACTGGAACGGCAAGGCTATTGTTAACATCAGCCGCGAATTCCTTAACTCAAACGGCGCAGAGAAGCATATCGATATTGCTCCCGCAAAGCCTGAGGATTACAGCAAGGAAATCAAGGGTTCATTTGCAGATATGTATGCAGACCTTGCAGGTGACCTTAACATCTGCTCAAAGAGAGGTCTTTCCGAGCGTTTTGACTCAACAATCGGTGCAAACACAGTTCTTATGCCCTTCGGCGGCAAGAATCAGCTCACTCCCATCCAGGCAATGGTTCATAAGATTGCCGTTGAAAAGGCTGATACCGAAACCTGCTCACTTATGTCATGGGGCTACAACCCCTTCATCACCGAGAAGAGCCCCTATCACGGCGCATATCTCGCAGTTATTGAATCCGTTTCAAAGCTCATTGCGGCAGGTGCGGACTTCAACGAAGTATATCTCACATTCCAGGAATACTTTGAGAAGCCTCTCAAGGACGGCAAGCGTTGGGGCAAGCCCCTTGCAGCCCTCCTCGGCGCATTCAAGGCTCAGATGGACCTCAAAATTGCTGCTATCGGCGGCAAGGACTCAATGAGCGGCTCCTTTGAGGATATTGACGTTCCTCCCACCCTTGTTTCATTTGCAGTTACAACCGAAAACATCAAGAACATCGTTTCACCCGAATTCAAGGCAGCAGGCCACAAGGTTGTTATCCTGAATCCCGAATACACTGCAGATAATCTTCCCGAAACAGCATCCCTGCTCAAGGTTTATGACGAGGTTTATTCACTCGTAACCGCAGGCAAGGCAGCAGCAATCTATACTCCCACCATGGGCGGCGTTGCAGAGGCAGTGCTTAAGATGGCTATGGGTAACGGCATCGGCTTTGACTTTGCGGATGCTTCACTTGAAGATATCTTCGGCTATTCCTACGGCTCATTTGTAATTGAGCTTAATGACGATACAGACTGCGGCACTCTCCTCGGTTACACAACCGATAAGGCTGCAATCACCCTCGGCGCAGAGAGCGTTGATTTTGCAAAGATTCTTCCCGTTTACGAGGATAAGCTGGAGGATATTTACTCCTGCAACATCGCAATGCCCGAAAAGAAGATTGAAACCTTTGATTACAAGGCAACAACCTTTGCAAAGCCCGCAATCAGAACCGCAAAGCCCAAGGTTCTTATCCCCGTATTCCCCGGCACAAACTGCGAATACGATTCCGCGAAGCATGCTGAAAGAGCAGGCGCAGAAACAGAGATTTTCGTTATCAACAACCTTTCTGCAGCAAGCATTGCAAAGTCCGTTGAGGATTTCGCAAAGAAGGTTGCCGAAAGCCAGATTATCTTTGTTCCCGGCGGCTTCTCAGGCGGTGACGAGCCCGACGGCTCAGGCAAGTTCATCACTGCATTCTTCCGCAATGCGGAAATCAAGCAGGCGGTAACAGAGCTGCTCGAAAAGCGTGACGGTCTTATGCTCGGCGTATGTAACGGCTTCCAGGCTCTTATCAAGCTGGGTCTTGTTCCCTACGGCAAGATTATCGATACAGACGAAACCTGCCCCACCCTTACTTACAACACCATCGGCAGGCACCAGTCAAAGCTGGTTCGCACAAAGCTGGTTTCCAACAATTCACCCTGGCTTTCAAAGGCAAAGCAGGGCGAGATTTACACCGTGCCCATTTCACACGGCGAGGGCCGCTTCATTGCAGATGAGGCTCTTATCAGGAAGCTGGCGGCAAACGGCCAGATTATCACCCAGTATGTTGATTTTGACGGCAACGCCACCAACGACATTGCCTTCAACCCCAACAACTCCGACTTTGCAATTGAGGGTATCGTATCACCCGACGGCAGAGTTCTCGGCAAGATGGGTCACTCCGAAAGAACCGCATCGGGACTTTACAAGAACGTTCCCGGCGAGTTTGACCTCAAGCTCTTTGAATCCGCAGTTGAATACTATAAATAAAAACCTGAAAGGAGCGTCCTGAGGGGCGCTCCTTTCAAATAAGTTGAAACCCGTCCTTAACTATTCATTATTCACTAATATAGTATACATTTATATATATGGAGGGAATTTCCATGACCAAAGAACAGGCAAGAGCAAAGGCAAAAGCGCTGGTTGCTCAGATGACGGCAGAAGAAAAAATGTCCCAGCTTCTCTATAATTCACCCGCAATTGAGAGATTGGGAATCAAAGAATACAACTGGTGGAACGAGGGTGCACACGGCGTTGCCCGTGCAGGCACAGCAACCGTTTTCCCCCACACAATAGCTATGGCAGCATCCTTTGACCCCGAGCTTATCGGCACCATTGCCGATGTTATCTCAACCGAGGGCAGAGCAAAATATAATAAGCACGTTAAATTCGGCGATTACGATATTTTCAAGGGTCTCACCTTCTGGGCACCCAACATCAACATTTTCCGCGACCCCCGTTGGGGCAGAGGTCAGGAAACCTTCGGCGAATGTCCCTATCTGACCGCAACTCTCGGCACTGCCTTCATCAAGGGCATTCAGGGCAACGGCGAATTCCTTAAGGCATCCGCCTGCTCAAAGCATTTTGCAGTGCATTCGGGCCCTGAGGCAGACCGCCACGGCTTTGATGCAAAGGCAACCCCCCACGACCTTTTTGAAACCTACCTGCCTGCATTCGAAAAGACGGTTAAGGCAGGCGTAACAGGCGTTATGGGCGCATATAACCGCACCAACGGCGAGCCCTGCTGCGCTCACTCATATCTTCTCGGCGAAATTCTCCGCAAGCAGTGGGAGTTTGACGGCTATGTTGTTTCCGACTGCGGCGCAATCAAGGATATTTATTCCGACCACCACTTCACCGAAACAAAGGCAGAGGCTGCGGCGGTTGCTCTTAAGAGCACCTGCGACCTTAACTGCGGCGAAACATATTCGGCCCTCGTTGATGCCTATGAGCAGGACCTTATCACAGATGAAGAAATCACCGCAGCAACCGAAAGAATTTACACAATCCGTTTTCTTCTCGGCGAATTTGAAGAGGTCAGACCCTATTCCGATATCGGCTTTGACAAGCTGGATTGCAAGGAGCATAAGGAGCTTAATCTTAAGGCTGCCGAGCAGTGCCTTGTTATGCTTAAAAATGACGGCTTCCTGCCTCTCAACAAGGAAAAGGTTGGCAAAATTGCCGTTGTAGGCCCCAACGCCCTTTCCGTAACCGCCCTTGAAGGTAACTATAACGGCTATGCTTCCGAAAATCTTACCGTTGCCGACGGCATCCGCAGAGTTTTCACCGATTCACACATTATGGTTGAAAAGGGCTCCAACTACTGCGATGAATTCACAAATCACTGGTCAGGCTTCCAGAATATGATAAGCGATGGCATTGCAGCCGCATCCGAGGCTGATGTTACCGTGCTTGCACTGGGCCTTGACTGCTCAATTGAGGGCGAGGACACGGGCTTTGATAATGATTACACCGCCTGCGGTGACAAAAAGTCACTTTGTCTGCCTAAAACCCAGCAGAAGCTGGCAGAGGGCGTTTGCGATGTTTGCGATAACGTTGTTGTTGTGCTTATGTGCGGCAGCTCAATTGACCTTGGCGATAAGGTGAGAAACCATGCAAAGGCAATTATCCATGCATGGTATCCCGGCGCAATGGGCGGCCTTGCGGTTGCAAATGTGCTTGCAGGCAAGGCATCTCCCTGCGGCAGACTGCCCGTTACAATCTACAGAGGCGACCACAACCTGCCCGATTTCACCGATTATTCAATGCTGGGCAAAACCTACAGATATATTGACGGCGATGCTCTTTATCCCTTCGGCTACGGTCTCTCATACACAAGTTTTGCCTATGAAAACGCTTCATTTAACGGCAATATCCTTACCGTTGATATCACCAACACGGGCAAAATGAAGGGCATTGAAAAGGCTCAGGTTTATGCTTCATTTACCGACAGCCGCACCGTTACTCCCCATTATCAGCTTTGCGGCATCAAGGCAGTTGAGCTTGATGCAGGCGAAAAAGCAACCGTCAGCTTTGAGATTGATGAATATTGGCTCAAAGCCGTTACCGATGACGGCAGCAGAGTTGACCCCGACGGCAAAATGGTGCTTTATGTTGGCGGTCATCAGCCCGACGGCGTAAGCACTGCGCTTCTCGGCAACGAATGCCTTAAGATTGAAGTAAAATAAGATTTTAACGAGGAAATAATTATGGATCAGTTTGCGCAGAGATTTAAAATTGACTGTTCTCCCGTTGCGCCCGAAAAAAGCGTTGTTATCCGTGAAAAAGTCCGTTTTACGGTTATAACTCCCTGCCTTCTGCGCGTTGAGGCACAGCCCGAGGGCAAATTCTGCGATGAGCCTACCCAGAGCGTGTGGTTCAGGGATTTTTGCGAGTGCAAATTTGAGGTAAGCGAATCAAAGGGCAACATTGAAATCAAAACCGAAAAGGCAACCTTTGTTTATTCGCTCAGGGCAAAGAAAATGCTTTGCATCAGGCTTGCCGACGGCAGAACCGTTAAGAATTTCAAGGCAGGCAACCTTAAGGGCACATGCAGAACTCTTGACATAACCGCAGGCATAATCACCCTTGGGGACGGCGTTTGCTCAAGGGGCGGCGTTGCCCTGCTTGATGACAGCAAAACCCTTGCCCTCAAGGCAGACGGCGCAATTCTGCCCCGTGAAAACAAGGAATCGGATGTTTATTATTTTGCCTACGGCAACGATTACATCGGCGCAACAACGGATTTGTATAACCTGACGGGCAGAGTGCCCCTTATTCCCCGTTATGCCCTTTCAAACTGGTGGAGCAGATACAAGGATTATTCACAGGATGAATACCTGAGCCTTATGGACAGATTCAAGGCGGAGGAAATCCCCATCACCGTTGCAACCGTTGATATGGACTGGCACTGGGTAAAAATCAAGGAAAAATTCGGCAAGGACAGCCACAAGGTTTCAAAGCACCTTAACTTCATGGAATATGTATATGACGTCTGGTCAACCGGCTGGACGGGTTACAGCTTCAACACCGAGCTTTTCCCCGACCCCGACGGCTTCCTTAAAAAGCTGAAGGACGATAACTACAGAGTAACCTTTAACCTGCATCCATCAATGGGCGTGCGCTGGTTTGAGGACCAATATGAGGAAATGTGCGAGGCGATGGGCCAGGACCCCAAAACAAAGGAGCCCGTTAAATTTGACATTACCGATAAAAAGTTTACCGAAAAATATTTTGATATTCTTCACCATCCCTTTGAGAAAAAGGGCGTTGACTTCTGGTGGATTGACTGGCAGCAGGGCACTCATACCGCCGTTAAGGGCCTTGACCCTCTGTGGGCGCTCAACCACTACCATTTCCTTGATAATGCCAAGGATAACCACCGCCCCCTTATTCTCTCCCGCTTCTGCGGCGCAGGCAGCCAGAGATATCCTCTCGGCTTCAGCGGCGACACAACCCAGACATGGAAAAGCCTTGACTTCCAGCCCGGCTTTACCGCAACCGCCTCAAACATTGCCTATCCTTGGTGGAGCCATGATATAGGCGGCCACTGCATGGGCAATAAGGATGATGAGCTTTATCTTCGCTGGGTGCAGCTCGGTGTGTTCAGCCCCGTTATGCGCCTTCACTCCACAAACAACGAGTTTATGGGCAAGGAGCCCTGGAATTACAGCGGCTCTGTAGGAAAAATCGCAACGGAGGCTCTTCGCCTCAGGCACAGACTTCTGCCCTATATTTACACAATGAATTACCGCACCCATACGGAGTGCAGGGCAATCTGCGAGCCTATGTATTACGCTTACCCCGAGGATGAAAATGCATATAACTGCAGGAACGAATTCTTCTTCGGCACGGAGCTTATTGTAGCGCCCGTAACTCAGCACACATCTGCAAAAACAAACCTTGCGGCGGTGAAGGTGTGGATTCCCGAGGGCAGATATACGGATATTTTCACGGGCAGAATTTACAGCGGCAACAAGTTTGTTGAAATGTATCGCGACCTTGAAACGATTCCCGTGCTTGCAAAGGCAGGCGCAATCATTCCCCTTGATGTGAATGACAGGACAAACGACTGCTCAAACCCCGAAAAGCTGGAGCTGCTTGTTTACAGAGGCAACAACACCTTTACCCTTTATGAGGATGACGGCGAAACCCTTTCCTACCGCGACGGCGAATACCTTAAAACCGCATTCACCGTTGCCGAAAAGGGCAGCACGGTCAGCTTTAAAATCGCAAAGGCAGAGGGCACGGGCAGCGTAGCCCCCGAAACAAGGACATATATTATTAAGTTTAAGGATATCGTAAGCGGCGAGGTTACCGTAAACGGCGTTAAGGCTGATGCAAAAACCGTAAACGGCACTCTTGAGGTAACAGTTACCGCAGGCGCAGAGGATACGGTTGAAATTGCCCTTGAAAATTGCGAGTATCTTAAGAATGAGGACAGAAGGCAGGCGCTTATCAACACCGTTGCCAAGTTCCAGATGTCCAATGATATGAAGGGCTTCAAATTTAACGGAATGCTGAAAAGCGGAAAAATTCCCGCAGGAATTTCCAAGGATTTCGCAGGGCCCATTAAAGAAATTATGAGCCTTGATTAAAAAATTAACGGGTCAACTCAGGTTGACCCGTTTTTTGCTTTCTTTTCGGCTTTTTTAGCCGCTTTTTCTTCTTTTTTCAGCCTTGCCTCTTCCTCGGCAATATCCTCTGCCTTTTTGCTCTTAAGCGCATATCTTATTATCCATGCAAGCAATGCCACGGGCAGCAGGATTGCCGCAACAAGGGCAATTTTATCCATGGGCACATAGTCGTAAAGCCCGTCACCGAGAATGGTGAAAAGTATTACCCGGGGCAGAATTCCGCCGATTGAAACAAGAAAATAGGGCAGGAATTTCATCTTTACCGCACCGAGGAAAAGGCTCACAAGGTCAATGGGAAAAGCAGGGATAAATCTTATTGCAAATATTGCGGATAGCTTGCCTTTGCCCTGCAATTCAATAATCTTATCGCCGTATTTCACCTTTTTCAGCTTGTTTATAACATAGTTGCCGCCCATAATGCGCCCGAAAAGATATGAAACACAAACCTCAATAAAAATTCCCACGGCGTTGATGAGAATTGCCCAATGGGCAGGGAACGCCATTCCCACCGCAATGTAAATCAGGGATGCGGGAATAACAAAAACCATGGATTTAAGCAGGTAAATGCCCCATATGGTGGCAACCGCCATAAGCACGCTTGAGCTTGACTCAACAAGTCCGCGCACGTCCATTGTTTTAAAATCCTCATATTTCCAGATAATCAGGGCAATAATAAATACCGAAACAATTATTCTTGCCGCAAGCCCCATTGCATGGGAGCCTCTTTGAATCTTTTCTTTCATTTTATTCCTCAACTTTACACTCTGAACTTTGCACTTTATAGAGTATAATACCCCAAAATAGCTTGCAATGCAAGAAAATTAACATTTTAATTCAAAATTTTAGTAGACATCGGGCAAATCCTGTGGTATATTTAAGTGTATAGCATTTCAAAAAGGAGGGGAAAGCCATGATGACGGTTAAGGAAAAAATTGAGCGTGCTTCTGCCGCAGTTGCATTTGACGGCATATATAAGTACATCAAGAAAAATCCCGAAGAAAATCTCATAAAGCTCATCAACCTTGCCCAGAAGCTCATGGGCGGCGCATTCCCCGAAAAGAATTTTGATGCATTCCGTAACGCCGTGCAGGATAAGGATAATGTCTGGCGCACCTTTGCGCTGAATATTATCAACAACTGCGATAAAAACGTTGTTAAGAATATGCTCCTTGCCCTCGGCCTTGGCGCAGGTGTTAACGGCACAAAGGCGGTGCGCGAAAACAGAGAAAAATATAAGTGCAACATTCCGTTTCAGGTGCTTTTTGACCCAACAAGCGCCTGCAATCTTAATTGCAAGGGCTGCTGGTCGGCCGAATACGGCCACAAGTCAAACCTGACTCTGGACGAAATGCGCTCCATTCTGAACCAGTGCACGGAGCTTGGCACTCATTTTTATATGCTTACGGGCGGCGAGCCCCTTATCAGAAAAAAGGATATCATAACCCTTTGCCGCGAGAATCCCGACTGCGCATTCCTTGCCTACACAAATGCAACGCTGATTGACCAGGCATTTTGCGATGAAATGAAGAGCGTGGGCAACCTTGCCCTTGCCCTGAGCATTGAGGGCACTGAGGAAAGCAACGATTCAAGGCGCGGCGGCGGCGCATACAAAACAACAATCGAGGCAATGGATTTGCTTAAGAAAAACGGCCTGCTTTTCGGTATTTCCGTTTGCTACACAAGCGCAAATATCCCTGCCGTCACAAGCGAGGAATTCCTTGACCTTATGGTAGAAAAGGGCGTGCTTTTCGGCCTCTATTTCAACTATATGCCTGTTGGCAAGGATGCTGTTGTTGACCTCATTCCCACCCCCGAGCAGCGCGTGCATATGTATAAATGGCTGCGCAAGGTGAGAAACGGAAAAACGGGCAAGCCTATGTTTGTTATGGATTTCCAGAACGATGCGGAGTATGTCGGCGGCTGCATTGCAGGCGGCAGAAACTATTTCCACATTAATTCCGAGGGCGATATGGAGCCCTGTGTTTTCATCCATTATTCGGATTCAAATATCAGAGAAAAAACTATTCTTGAAGGCCTGCAAAGCCCTCTGTTCAAGGCATATTATCATAACCAGCCCTTCAACGATAATCACCTCAGACCTTGCCCCATGCTTGAAAATCCCGATTGTCTGCGCAAAATAGTTGCGCAAACGGGCGCAAAGTCAACGGATTTGCTGGAGCCTGAAAGCGCAGAGCAGCTTTGCGCAAAGTGCGATAAATTTGCATCGGCGTGGAAGCCCGTTGCGGACGAGCTCTGGAATTCAACCAAGCATCCCAACCCCAAAACCCAGTATTACCGTGACACACCCGAAGGTAAAGCGGAGAATAAACAGTAAAATTACTTGACAACAATCTGAAACAGATATATAATTCATATGAAAAGTGCAGTTGAACACTTTTTAATACAAAGGGGTGCTGCCCTCGGGCGGCTGAGATTATACCCTCAAACCTGATCCCGGTAATTCGGGCGTAGGAAAAGAGCCTCAGTGCAAGTTTTACGCCCGATGCATATTGCATCGGGTTTTTTTATTTGCACACCCTTTCAATAAGAAAGGAAGATTTGTAATGTCAAAAAAACTCAACAAAACTCATGCTCTCGCCGAAAGCGCAATGATGGTTGCCCTTTCAATAGCCGTTTTCATCATTTCGGATTTTATTCCGTGGCCCTATGCCTATGGCGGCGGCTTCAGTATGTTTGGTCAGGTGCCGATTATCCTTGTTTCCTACCGCCACGGAGTCAAAAACGGCCTTGCTGCCTCAACGGTGCTTGCAATATTTGAAATGATTATGGGCTACAAGAATTTTGCCTATGTTTCGGGCATCGTTGCCTACCTCATCGTTGCCTTTGCGGATTATATTGTTGCATTCGGTTGCCTTGGCCTCGGCGGAATGTTCAGGGATAAGCTGGGCAATCAGTCCGCGGAGCTTGCGCTGGGCGGCGCAATAGTCTGCATAATCCGCTTTATATGCCATTTCATAAGCGGCGTCACAATCTGGAGCGGCTATTGCCCTGAGGGAATGGCGGTTGCATGGTATTCATTTATCTATAACGGCTCATATATGGCAATTGAGCTTATCTTAACCGTTATCGGCCTTATTGCCGTGGGCAAAATCTTCAATCTTAAGAAGAAAAATGTGATATAGCAGGATTTGTTACAAATTTTTTAAAAAAATTTTAAAAAGTGCTTGACAAACGGCGATAAGTGGTATATAATCATCAAGCATTCAAAAAACGCCGTTGTGTTTTTTTAGTCGGTGTTGATGACGTTGAGGGTCCACCCGTTCCCATCCCGAACACGGTAGTTAAGCTCAACAGTGCCGAAAATACTTGGCTGGAAGCGGCCCGGGAAGATAGGTCGACGCCGACACTTTTTAATTTAGCTGCCCAAA
>JAZUON010000019.1:0-22824 GCA_045604685.1 Acutalibacteraceae bacterium | reverse complement strand
CTCACGGTATTTTTCGAGAGAAAGAACATCCTTGTAGGGGTCAATGCCCTTTTCATCAAGAGCATCAATGCTTATAAGGTGGTTACCTACCTCGTCAGAGGGATAGGAAAGCATAAGAACTACCTTTTTTGCACCCTTTGCAATACCGCGAAGACAGATTGCAAAACGGTTACGGCTGAGTATGGGGAAAATAACACCGACTGTTTCTCCGCCGAATTTTGCTTTAACATCCTGAGCAATGTCATCAACGCTTGCATAGTTACCCTGTGCACGGGCAACAATAGCTTCTGTCATTGCAACGATGTCACGGTCATTGAACTTGAAACCGTCGTCAGCGGCTGCTTCAAGAACGGAATTAACTACGATCTCAACAATATCGTCACCGCTTTTGATAATGGGGGCTCTTACACCTCTGGATACAGTACCTATGGTACGGCTCATATGGAACATCTCCTTTAGATGATAAAATACGGACATTCAGGTTTCATAAACCTGACGATTAATTATAACAGTATAGATTCAAGTTTTCAATATTTTTTTTAATTTTTTTTGCGGTAAATATTAATAAAATGCCTGTTTTTTTATCAGAAGTAAATATTTTGCGCACCAACACAAAAATATACTTGATTTTTGAAAAATGCTGTTGTATAATAACAAAGCTAAACGAATAAGCCGATGTGATGGAATTGGCAGACGTGACGGACTCAAAATCCGTTGGTAGCGATACCGTGCGGGTTCGACCCCCGCCATCGGCACCAAAACAGAACCTCCGCAGCGAAAAACGCTACGGAGGTTCTGTTTATATATTTTGTCAGGCATTCTTTATACTGTTGAAAATAAATTTAATAAAAAGTTCAAACCAACGTACAAATGAATTGACCGCAACTTTAAGTTTGTCTGCAAATGTTGAGGGCTTATAAATATCGGGGTCAGCATCCCAGTTTTCGGTATTGCAGTTTTCCTCGGTCATGGGGAAAAGCAAGTCAGCTTTGGTGTCGTAAACCATAAATTGAGTGTGTGGGAAATCGTTAACAGTCAGCTGCCTGTCAGCGGATGCAACCTCATAAAGGATTTTCAGTTCATATGTTGTCCAGTTTGAATGGCTTGAGCCTTTGATAAACCATGTGTTGTCGGGGACTAAACAAGTGGAAGCATCAATATGTTTATCAGGGGAAATGTAGCGGCCCTTACCCTCGGCTGTTCTCTGGGCAATATATTCGTCAGAAAGGGGTTCATAAACGCTTGATGTTGTTGCGCCAAATGATGAGCGTTCAACGGTAGCAAATTGATCAGAAATCTTATCAGAATTTGCGCAGATAGGAATAATCTGATATCCGTATTTTGAAATAACGCCGAAGTTTGCTCCGCCATCCTTGATTTTCTGAACAAGCTCAGGGATTCTTTGACGAACTTCCCTGTCATAATTGTCAAGCTTTTCGATGAGGCCTGCATATTTTATTCTTTTTTCGCTGCCTTCTTCGCCAAAAACATAATATTTTGCTGATTCATAGTCCTCGGGTGCTACGCATCCCCAATAGTTGGGCCATGTGTAGAATGTTGAAAGTGCAAGGGCAGATGTTGTGCCTTCAACAAGCTTGTCATAAAAAATGTTTTCCGTTGTGCTGATAACACCTTCGAGAAGACCTGTCTGAACAAGCATATCAATAGTTTCCATTATAAATTCGTCGATGCTGAATAAGCCGAGTCCTTCAACATCTCTCAGAATTCGCATAAGAGCAGGCGGATCAACATCAAATTTTGCGCAAATAACTTCACTGAGGATTTCTGCTCCGCCAACAACGCTGCCATCCATTCCGATGCCCTGAATATCTTCAACGCCGTATTTTGCAACATAAGCCATAACAACGTTAGTACCAAGACAGGTTGCGGCAACGCCGACCTTTTCGCAGCCGGTTGTTCTTTTGATGTCTTTGATGAATGAGTTGAATTCATCGGCGGTTTCCATGGGGTCAAGTCTCCAGTCATAATGGAACCAATAGTCATTCCATGCGAAATACCCTTTATTACCCATCTGGCTGTTGTTTCTTTTGTTTTCCATTTGCTCTTTGCGGCTTTGGGATAAACCGGAGTTGTTGGTAACATTTCCGTTTTCATCAAGCAATGAATTAGCAAAAATTTTGCTGATTTCCGTTTCGAGACCGGCATAAAGGTCATCCCAGTTATCAGTTGCCAGGCCTTTTGCAAGAGCAGGGAGAAGAGTTTTTGCCATTGACTTATATAATTCGCTGTTATCTTTTTCGCTATCGCCTGATACGAGTTTTGCAATATCTCGATAATGAAAAATTTTATTACCCTCTGCATCGTAAAGCGCTTCTCCGTCACCTGAAATACGGATAACAGGAATCTGACTTCTGCTTTCGTTTACATCAACCCACGAAAAAGCAGGCAACATAAGGCTGAATACAAGCACAACCGAAAGAAATACTGATATAATTTTTTTATAATGTAGACTTCCTTAAAAATAGTTAGTAAATTTAAAATAGTAATGCAAATAATCACCTGCAAATGATTATTTTGAATTCCCAAACTATAATTTTAATCAAAATTAATTATTTGTCAATAGACAGATGACACGATTAGAATACAACAAACCTTGCACACGTCGGATTGAATTTGTGTGAAATCACCAAAATGACAGTTAAAAATTGAGCAGTGTGCGATTGTTCTGAATTAATTTATCCATCCGAAATATTGTAGTTGCATATTTTTATGTTATTTTAAATTTGCTGAAATATTTTGAATTAAAACCGTACTTATAGATGAGGGACCTCAAAGGAAAGGAGAGTTAAAATGAACGATGCATCAATAATAGAGCTTTTCTGGAACCGAAACGAAACTGCGATTACCGAAACAGATAAAAAATACGGCAGACTGTGCAGCCGTGTTTCGCTTAACATTCTTAACAGTATACCTGATGCCGAGGAGTGTATTAACGATTCATATTTGACTGTATGGAATTCAATTCCCGAGGACAGACCTGAGCATTTTTCGGCATATCTTTGCAAAATAGTAAGAAACTTATCGCTGAAACGCCTTGAATATAACACCGCCGCAAAGCGCAGCCCCGATTTGCTTAGTTCCTTTGAGGAGCTTGAGGGATGTATTTCTGCAACTGAAAACCCTGAAAATTCTCTTGATGCCGAACTGTTGGGAAGGGTAATCAGCGAATTTCTGCATGCACAGAGCGAGCAAAGCAGAAATGTTTTTATAAGGCGATATTGGTATTTTGATTCGGTTAAGAAAATAGCGGGGGACTACGGAATGAAAGAAGAAAAAGCATCAGCGCTTTTATTCCGAATGAGAAAAAAGCTGAAAAAACATCTTGAAAAGGAGGGTTTTGATGTATGAACATAATGGTTGAAGCTATGAGCTATATTGACGATAACCTTGTTGAAAATGCGCTTGATAATATATTGCCAAAGCGTAATTACTGCAAATATATTGTTGCTGCAGCTGCTTTTGTAATTGTATTTGCGGCGGCTTTTGCGGGTGTGAGGCATATCGCAATGGATGGAGGCGAGCCTATGACTGCCCCCACAACTTATTTTTTTGGAGGAGGGGATTACACAGAGGAAATCGGTGACGGGATTAAAATTGAGGGCGAGATTATAACCGATGACGAAATCAGGGCATATGTTGAAGAACATAAATATGACAGGATAGGCGCAATTGCCGCCGAATATGGTGATTTTGAGTCGGAATATCAGATTTTTGTTAATGGCTACAGACACGTTAATTTGGGAAATGAAAATGTTTTGAAACTTGATTTTGTAAATTTACCCATAGTACAGAACGGCAAAATAATTGCAATGTTAACTCTTTACAGAGGTGATGATGGTGAGCTGCGCAGTCAGATTGCGGCAGGCGGGCCTACATGGGATGAACGAACTGAAATCTTTGAGAAAAATCCCGATGATGAGCTGGCATTTTTCTATTACGGTTTCAGAGAGCTTGTTATCACACCGTCGAACCGTATTTATTGTATAGGCAGTATGTCGGAGGAAAAACTTTACCTTGACCGTGAAATTGATTATTACAAAAAATTCAAGACTGAATATAACTCTTTTTCTCTTGATGACTTAAAAAACAGTAAAAATTATATAACGGTTGTTCCTTTGCCCGAGGAAAGAGTGACAGGATATGTATCTGAGCAGACCGAAACGGAATTTGAAACTGAACAAAATGAAATACCCACGATTGCAAACACTTCTTCCGTAAATATTACCCTTGAGGATATTCTTTCAAAGGAAATTGTGTCTGTTGAATGGGGGAACAGTTACGATTTGCTTATGAATAAGCCGTTGAAAAAGACAACTGCTGAACAGGCAGAAAGAATGGTTGATGCCATTTCGGGCATGGAGCTTGTAAAAGCTGAAAAAGTGATTTATGTGGCAGGTGGCGGATGGCTTGCAAGGCTTAACTATGCAGACGACACATATGCGATTGTTTGTGTAAGAGCTGAAAACCAGGTTGTGTTTGAAACTTCCGGTGGCACAAGCCTTATTTATGATGATTTATCGGGCAATGCAACGGTTTTTGAAAATTATCTGATAAGCCTTGTGGAATAAAACAAACAAAAGCACCCGTGAAACTCAAGTGAGTTTCACGGGTGCTTAATCTTATTAAAGTCTTTCTGCAATCATTTCCTTAACGGTGTCGATTACCTTTTCAACCTTAACCTTGAGGCTAACGCTCTTATCTCTTGTAACGATTTCGCAAACGCCTTCCTTAAGGTTTCTGGGGCTTACGATAACTCTTACAGGAACACCCAGAAGGTCTGCATCGGAGAACATTGCACCGGGTCGGATGTTTCTGTCATCATAGATAACTTCCATTCTGTCATCCAGCATCTTCTGATAAAGATCGTCCGAAATGCCTTTGCATTCCTCATCGTCAGCTCTCAGGCAGCAAATCTGAACGTGCCAGGGTGCAATGCTCATAGGCCATATGGGGCCGTATTCATCGTGGTGAGCCTCGCATACGGATGCTGCAAGTCTGCCTACGCCGATGCCGTAGCAACCCATGATGGGATACTGCAGATTGCCTTCGCTGTCAAGGTACTGCATGCCCATTGACTTTGTGTATTTTGTGCCAAGCTGGAAGATATTACCAACTTCGATACCTCTTGAAATTGTAATTGAAGGCTTGCCGCACTTTGGGCAGATGCCGCCTTCCTTAATCTTTGCAAGGTCAATGTATTCAACATCGCCGATGTCACGGCTTATTTTGAGGCCTGTGTAGTGGTGGTCAGCCTGATTTGCGCCGCAGGAAAGGTTATGGGTATTCTCAAGTGATTTGTCGAAAAGAACGGTGAACTTTTCTCTGTCCATATTGTAAGGTCCGATAAAGCCTGCGAAAAGTCCGCAATCCTCTGTGATAATTGCAGGGTGAACAGCTTCGCCGAGGTAGTTTGTCAGCTTTGTTTCGTTGATGTCAAGGTCGCCTCTTATAAAGATAACAACATATTCATCGGTCATGTTCTTCTGGTAAACAACTGCCTTGCAGCTTTCTTCAAGGGGAGTTTTAAGGAAGTTGCAGATATCCTCAATGGTGTGAATGTCGGGAGTGTAAACGAGCTCAAGCTCCTTTGATTCGCCCTCAATTTTGTTTTCTATAATGCTTTCTGCTGCTTCCATGTTTGCTCTGTAATCGCATTCTGAGCAAACCGCAATTGAATCCTCGCCGATAGGGGAGAGAAGCATATATTCGTGTGAAATGCTGCCGCCCATCATGCCCGAATCCGATGCAACGGTAATAACTTCGGGAATACCTGCTCTTGCAAAAATGCGCTCATATGCCTTGTAGCAGATGTCGTAATATCTTTCAAGATCCTCCTGCGAGGTGTGGAATGAATATGCATCCTTCATTGTGAATTCACGAACGCGGATAAGTCCGCCTCTGGGGCGTGCTTCATCGCGGAATTTTGTCTGCACCTGATATATCATGAAGGGATATCTTGTGTAGCTGTTTGCATATTCTCTTACAAGCTGAACGGCTGCTTCTTCGTGAGTCATGCCCAGAACCATGGGAGCATCGTTTCTGTCCTTAAAGCGCATAAGCTCGCTGCCGATGCTTTCGTATCTGCCTGATTCTGCCCAGAGTGATGCGGGCATAACAACGGGGAACTGAACTTCCTGGCCATCAATGGCATCCATTTCTTCACGGATGATGTTTTCAATTTTTCTTGTGATTCTTCTCAGGGGCATAAATGAAGAATAAATGCCGTTTGCAACGCCCTTCATGTAGCCGCCTCTGAGCATAAGCGCATGGCTGTCAATGACGCAATCCGAGGGCTTTTCCTTGAAACGCTCGCCTGCAAGTTTGTCAATTTTCATATTTTTACCTCCAATAAAAAATGCCCCACAGCCCTAAGGCTTGGGACAAACAAAATAGTCTGCGGTACCACCCAAGTTCAGATTTTTTGAAATCTGCTCTCATGAATCCGATAACGGAGGATTAACCGTCAAGGATTACTGCAATTTTCACCCCTGAGGCTCAAAGATGGGTTCAACGGGCTGAATTAAGGGCTTTCACCTGCCGCCCTCTCTCTGGAAATCCGATAACCGTTTACTGGTTCTTATCATAGCCTTTTAATATCGGGTAATATTTTACAACAAAGCTGCAGAATTGTCAACTTTATTTTTTGAAAAGCAAATTTTGGGCAAAACTATACAATTGTTGAGCTTTGTGTAAGTGTTTATGTTACATAAACTGTTGAAATGTTTCCTGAAAATATGATAAAATATTATCATATTTTTGGAAAGAGGAGACGAACGGAATGGGCGGACTTAATGTTATCACCGGCGGCAAAGGATATGTAGGCTTTGCGCTTGTGAAAGAACTCGAGGCACGAGGCGAAAAAATGCGCCTTCTTCTTCGTACAGACAGTTCTTGTTTTGACGGCATCGAGTGTGAAAAATTCATGGGTGATATCACAAATCCCGAACAGCTTGAGCAGGTTTTCATCGGTGCTGAAACCGTTTATCATATTGCCGGTATTGTTGATATCAGCGGAACAAAAGATAAGCAGGTGTGGAATGTTAATTTCGAGGGCACAAAAAATGTTGTTGCCGCCTGCAAAAAATGCGGAGTAAAAAATCTTGTTTACTGTTCATCTGTTGACGCGATTCCCGCGGGTGAAGGCGAGGATGTTTTAACCGAAGTCAGCAGTTTTGAGCCTGATTTGCTTGAAGGTGCATATGCAAAGTCAAAGGCAAGCGCAACTCAGTTTGTACTTGACAGTGCAGACGATGACCTCAAAGTTTGTGTTGTTCATCCGAGCTGCTGCCTCGGTCCTTATGACAATAATAACACTTCAAGCGTAGGCACAATGATCAGCCTTTTTCTTAAAGGACTTTTCCCTATATCCCTTGATTTCGGTGCATATAACTTTGTTGATGTCAGAGATGTTGCAAAGGGAATGGTTGCTGCTGCTGAAAAGGGGAAAAACGGCGAATGCTACATACTCAGCGGTTATGTTCACACCATTGATGAATTTATAAGAACGCTTGCTTATGTGTGCGATAAAAGAGCGCCTGAATTAAAGCTGCGCAAAAACATGATTCTCGTACTTCTTCCTTTCATTGAAAAAGCATTTGAAGTTCTCAAAATGCCGCCTGTGCTCAATGAATATTCAATCCGCAAGCTGTGCGAAAACTGCAACTTTTCCTGCGAAAAGGCAAGGACGGAGCTTGGCTATGAGCCCATGAGCCTTGAGGAATCGCTTGAAGGCACCGTTAAATGGATGCAGGAGCGTGAAATTGACGAAAAAGAGCGTGAGGCTCAGGAAGAGGCTTATGAGGAATTCAGCAAGGAACTTGATAAGCTTGACAAGAAGATGAAAAAAGAACAGGAAAAATTCAACAAGAAAATGGACAAGATTGAAGAGAAAGCAAAGAAAGAGCTTGAAAAACTGAAAAAAGATTCCGAGTAATTTTAAAGGCTTGTACGGTTTTCCGTACAAGCCTTATTTTTTATTCTTCAACTATTCCGTAATATCTTGCAAACCAGTAGGGGAGAAGGTATGTGCTGGGGCTGCATGCGCTTCTGCCGTGACCCTCGTCAACGCGGAAGGGATTGGTGTCGTAATTATGGATAACTCTTGAATCAATGTCAAGCGCTTCCTTAAGCTGAGTGGGCTCGCCCCATTTTTCCTGCTCGGTATCGTAAACAAGGCCTTTTCTTGCTGAGTTGAAAAGAGGTCTGTTAAGGAAATCAAGGGGGAAATCGCGCAGAGCCTTTGCCGCAAGGTCAAGGTCGCAGGCATCGTCTGAAAACGCTCCGTAAACAAGGTTGAAAAGAACACAGTGTTCAGGGCGCTCGTATTCCCAGTGATGCTTAAGTCCCATAAGAAGATATTTCCTGATTGCAGGGTCTTTTTCTATTCGGAGAATTGTCATTGTGCAAAGGAATCCGAGGTTATCGTCAATGTGGCAGGTATGAGCGTCATCCTTTTTATGCTGTGCAGCATTGAGCAGGTAATGCTCATCAATTGCAAGGCGAAGGAATTCTTTTCTGTATTTCTCATCTCCCGAAACATGATATGCAACATCAAGGAATGTAAGCATTTCAAGAGAATTGATGCATTTTTCCCAAAGCCACATGTTGTTTCTGTTAAGCTGCTCGGGGTCCCAGTTAGCCCATGTTGTAGGCAGACCGTCAACATCGCAAAGTCTGTAATTGTTTTCAAGAATGTGGTCTGTAATGTCGCAGATAATTTCTTTTATGTATTCTTTTTCTTCATCGTTTGCGCAGAAATCATAGTAAAGCGAGAAGCCGAAGAAATGGCCTGTCATTTCGTCACTTGATGTTTCGCCAAGCCATTCGCATTCGCCGTTGGGAGCCTTATGCCATTCTGCACCGTCGCGCTTAACAACGGTGCCGTAGCCGTCCTCACCCTCAAAGCGGACTGCTCTTGCGGTGAAGCCCTTAACGCCTGTGATTTTTGCGAGATAACCCATAGCCTTCATCGAACGCCTTGCAGCTTCAAGGATTTTTTCATCCTTTGTAACTGCATATGCATATGCAAGTGAGCCGATATATGTCTGAGTCCAGAGCCCGTCATTATCAGTTATGCAGGGAACGCCGGTGTTGATATCGCAATCCTTGATTTTGTGAAGTCCCGTAACATAGCCAAGAGTTCTTACATATTTTTCTTCTGTGAATTTAAAGCAGTATTCTGCTTTTTCTTCAAGTGTCATCTCGGTTTCGGTTATCTTTGATACGCCTGAATCGGTGGCTGTCCAAATTGTGTTTTGGCAGGCAATTGCGCTGTTTATCTTGCTTTCGCAGGCCCAACGGGTTGCAGGCAGATATTTGCGGGAACCGTTTTTAATAATGATAAGACCGGCTGCGGATGAAAGGATAACTCTGCCATCGTCTGCAAAGAAAATGTTGAAAATTTCTTCCTCGGGAAGAACGTTCAGCTCGCTGTGGCCAAACCAGTTGCATTTGCAGTCGAAAATATAAACGCCCTTGTCTGTACCGAGCCAGAGGAAACCGAGCCCCTCGTCAAAAGCAAGGCAGTTGATTTTGATTTCAGGCATTGATGAATGCTCGGGGAAAATGCTCATCCAATGCTTTCTTTTGCCGTTAACAATGCTGAGAGATCTTTTATTCGCTGCGGTGATTTTGTTGCCTGAAACTGCAAGGCATCCGGCTGCGGTTTCGTTATGGAAGAATCTTTCGAATTTACCGTTTTCCAACTTGTAAAGTGCATTTTCAGCGAGCAGATAAGGCTCTTCATTGCCGCTGAATGCGCGGATATCGCTGTCAAGGCTCTGCAACTCCTCGATTTTGCCGTCGGCAGCGGTGTAAACCGTTCTGTCGGTTGCAAAGTAAACAGTGCCGTTTTTTGCAGTGTATGCGGTTTTGACCGGACCGCAGGGAAATGCACCTATTGAGCCGTCAGCCTTTGTGTAATTAAGGCCGCCCTCTGTGCCAATGTAAACGGTGCCGTTTTTGTCGCAGGCAAGGCTATATGCCTTGTCGCTGAGCAGACCGTTGCCTGCATTGAAATATTCGCAGGTGCGCTGAGGAAATTTTTTGCTTTTGTAACTGCCTTTTCTTTCCATTTTTAATCCTCCTTAGAGTACTGTTATTGACGTTTGAATATATTTATCAGAATTTTTTTCTCTGATTATAATTTTTCTCTCGCCGGTTTCGCATGTATCTTTAATTTTAAAATTCCAGCTTACAATACCGCTTGAATCTGATTTTGCGGTTTCCTGTCCGATATAAGGTGCTTTGTCTGTTGCCGTTTCATAAAATTCAATGGTGTATTCCGTGCTCGGCGTTCCCATAACTATGATTGAAACATCGTTTCCTTTGATTACGGGGCTGGTTTTTGAAAGAATATTGAGTCCGTTCACCTTTTCGTCAATGGTGTCTGAAGCGGACTTTTTGGTTGTTTCGTTATATGCTGACGATTCGTTTGCAGCAGGCTTTCGGTTCTCATTTTTATCGGCTCTTGTGGGTACGGGAGGTGCTATGTGTGTGTATTGTGTTTCAGCTTCATCCTCCAGTGAAAAGTTTTCATTGTAGGTGTAGCCGTTGTTTTTTGTGGTCGTTTGATTTGCGGTTGTTGTAACCGGCTCGGGTAAATCCTTTTTGCAGGCCGAAAATAAGCAGATGCTTATTGCAGCCGCAACTATGAATACAAAGATAATCCTGATTTTATTCATTGTTTTTCCTCACAGTTTTATTGAAATTTCGCCTGAAGAAAGAATATCCGCGGTGCCGTCAGTGCGGGTAACAATCAGATTGCAAAGGCTGTTTATTCCCTCAACTCTTGCAGTGTATTCTGCGCCGTTTTTTGTGTATGTCACCGTCTTGCCGATAACAAAAAGTCTTTTTTTATATTCTCTCAGAACGAATTCGTTATTTTTCATTTTAAGAATGCGCTCCGCAATCCGTTGAGCAAGCAATGCTTTGTTGCATTTGATGTTCAGGCTGCCTGCATTAGGAATATCCTCTGGAAAAATCTCTGTTGTCATGTTTATTCCTATGCCGAGTGCAATATATTTATTATTTCCGTAAGTGAAGCATTCGGCAAGAATTCCGCATATTTTCAGCCCGTCAAAGTAAACATCGTTAACCCATTTTATCTGTGGCTTTGCGCCGATAGCTTCAAGCTCAAGACAAACTGCAACCGCTGCTGCAGGGGTCAGCATTTCAATGCTTTCCGATGCCTCGAAAGCAAGAGTCATATAAAGTCCGGTTTTTTCAGGCGAATAAAAGCTCTTGCCCTGCCTGCCTCTGCCTGCAGTCTGCTTTTCAGCCGTTATCAGCGAGGGAAGTGGGATGGATGCAATGTTCTGCTTTGCATAGTTGTTTGTTGAATCAATGCATTTAAGCGTAATCTGATTTATTTGCTTCATTTTTTTCAGTCCCTGACATGTTTGCTTTATTCTATCACATGTGAAAAATAATTTCAACAGTTTAATCAAATAAAGCATTTTCATATTGACACTTAAAAATAAATGGGGTAAAATCAAGAAATAAAGAGCAAAGGGCGGTGATTGAGTGAAAATTCTTCAGAGAGGTTTTAACTATTCTCAGGATGGACCCGGTAACCGCCTTGTTTATCATCTGCAGGGCTGCAATTTTGACTGCAGATGGTGCTCCAATGCAGACAGTATTCCGAACGAAAACCCAAAAGCGAAGGAATGCTCAGTCAACGAACTATATGACGAAATAATGCGAAGCCGGATGATGTTTTTTGACGGCGGCGGAGTTACCTTTACGGGCGGCGAGGCATGCATACAGGCGGTGGAGCTGATTGAGCTTCTGAAAATGCTTAAGGAAGGCGGGGTTCACACTGCCATTGAAACCAACGGTTCTTTTTATATCTTGCGCGAAGCTGCGGAATTCATTGATTACCTCATAGTCGATTTCAAACATTACGATGATGAGCAACATAAAAAATGGGTTGGTGTTTCTAACAAATCTGTTAAGGAAAATATTGAATATTTTTTTGAAATCGGCAGGCAGATTCATATAAGAATTCCCGTAATTCACGGCGTTAACGACAGTCCTGACGGCTTTGTTGAATTCTTTAAAGAATGTGATACATCAAATGCCGTTTTTGAATTCCTTGCTTATCATGAGTACGGCAAGGATAAATGGCAAGGGAAATATGAAATTGAAAACGGTTTTGTACCGCCGGGAACAATAAAAAAATTCACAGAGAAATTTAACAGTTACGGAATGAAAACCGTTGCTACATAAGGAGAAAAAAGCTATGAACACAATTCTTGACAGCGTAAAAATAACAGAAATGGCCAAAAAGCTCTTTGCTGAAAAAAGAGCAGGCAACCGTCTTGACGGCTGGTTTATTGCAAAGGAGGCGGAGCTCCGCCTTTCAAAGGAGTTTGAGGGCGAAAATGAAGAAGTCAAAAAGGCTCTCATCCTCAGAGAAATCGTTAAAACAATTCCCATATATCTCAGCGATTATCAGCTTTTTGCAGGCACTCAGGATGATGCATTTGCAAGAAGTTATGCGCTGATTAACCCCTCATTTAAGGTTGAGGAGTTCAGCGGTTACTGCGACCCTGCGGCGGTTTTCGGCGATATAGAGCCTAACGGCGAGTTTACCGCTGAAAGAATAAATACCGCAAGGGATGAGTTTGCGAAAACCGAATATGCTGTGAAACTCGGTGAGGTATACGGCAAAAATGAATGCTACACCAAAGAAGTTATCTTCTTCTTTGAACAGGTTACGGGACACCTTATTCCTGATATGCGCTTTGCAATCAAAAATGGCGTAAAGGCAATGCTTGCGAAAATTGAGGGGAAGGATGGCAACGGATATAAGGCATTCAGAATTGCTCTTGAAAGCGCAGTTATCCTTGCCAACAGATATGCCGACCTTGCCGCAGAGCAGGCAAAAACGGCATCGCCAGAAAGAAAGGCACAGCTTGAAATAATGGAAAAAACTCTGCGCAAGGTGCCTGAAAACGGTGCTGAAAATCTTTGCGAGGCCATTCAGGCATTCATTATTATGTGGCAGATTATGTGCCTTGAGCAGACTCCCAACCCCTTTGCTTTCTCCGTAGGCAATGCAGACAGAATTTTTGAGCCTTACAGAAACGGCCTTGACCGTGACACTGCTGCAGCTTTTTTTAAGCATTTCCTTGTGTTTTTCAATGTTGCGGACAGAAGCTGGGCTATTTCACAGAATATTATCATCAGCGGCCGTGATCTTTGCGGTAACGACCTGACCAATGATTCTACCTATGCACTTATGGATGCATATTACGATATGAACCTTCCTCAGCCCATTCTTTCCGTTAAGCTCCATAAAAATACCCCTGCAAAGCTCTATGAGGAAATGGGCAGATTCCTTTTTACCCCCGGTGTACTGACTCCCTCATTCTTCAATGATGATTCGCTTTTCAGCGTGCTTTCATCAAAGGGCGTTGCAGACTGTGACCTTGCGGATATCTCCATTGCGGGTTGTCAGGAGCCTCTGATTATGGGTAAGGATAACGGCAACACAACCAATAGCTGGCTTAACCTGCCCAAAATTCTTGAAATGACTCTTACGGGCGGCGTTTCCGCAATTACGGGTGAAAAGCTGGTTGATGTTGAGCCATGCAGCCTTGAAAATGTCCGCGAGGCATTCTGGGCAAATGTTGAAAGATTTGTTGCCGCAATGGGTGAGGCTGCAAACGGTGCATCCGCAGCGCTTTCAACTCAGCGCGTGCCCTTCCTTTCCTGCCTTATGAGCGGCCTTGAAAACGGCATTGATGCCAGAGACACCAAGGCTCAGGGAACGGAATATAACGGCAGCGGATGCCTTATCCACGGCGTATCCGTTATTGCAGACAGCTTTGCTGCTATTGATAAGCTCCTTTCAGAAAGACCGCAGGATGCGGATAAGCTGGTTGATGCCCTCAAAGCAGACTTCAAAGGCTATGAGGAATTGAGAGAATTCCTGCTTTCGGCGGATAAATTCGGCAACAACATTGAAGGCGTTGACCGTGAGGCAGGGGAGATTGCCTCAAAGGTTGCAGATATCGTTGCTTCAACCAAGAATTATCTCGGTAATTCTTTCAGACCTGATTTTAGTTCACCCTCAACCCATCTTCTTTACGGCTATTGGGTAGGCGCAACTCCCGATGGCAGAAAGTCAAGAGATATGCTGGGATACGGCGTTGATCCTCTTTACGGCAGTGCCGAAAACGGCTTGGGCTTCCGTATGCTTTCAAATATGAAAATGCCTTTTGAAAAGATGAACGGTGGCTATGCTTCGCATTTGGGTATCGACCCCAAATATTTTGCTTCCGAAAGCTGCGAGGGCAAGGGTGTTGAATTCAGGGATAAGGTCATTAATCCTTTGTTCTTCAATCCTATGAAGGACGGTGTATCGCCTTTCTATCTCTATGTAAATGTTACAACCGCTGAAATTCTCAGAAAGGTGCTTGCGGAGCCTAAAAAGTATGCACCGAGCGGCGTATATATTATGAGAATTCACGGCACATTCGTTAATTTCCTTGACCTTTCACCTGCAATTCAGCAGGATATCATAACAAGACTTGACCCCAAGTCAGCAGCCATTGCCTGAGGTGACGGAATGAAGATTATCGGACTTGATATAGGCACAACAAGCATTTGCGGAGTTTGTGTCAATGCCGAAAGCGGCGAAATAATCAAAAGCGTCACAAAGGCAAATAATTCCTTTATCAAATCGGAAAAGAGCTACGAAAAAATTCAGGCACCCGATGTAATAATGGAAACCGTTTATGCTGTTATGAACGACCTTGATTTAACGGATGCCTGCGCAATTGGCTTTTCTGGGCAGATGCACGGCATTGTATATACCGATTCAAACGGTAAAGCTGTAAGCCCCCTTTACACCTGGCAGGATGAACGTGCCGCAGCGGAATACAAAGACGGCAAATCCTATGCGCAGACTCTCGGCTGCTTTGCAGGCTACGGTCTTGCAACGGATTTTTATAATGATGTAAACGGTCTTATTCCCGAAAATGCGGTCAGCCTTTGCACAATTGCGGATTATGCGGCAATGTGTCTTTGCGGTGCAACAAAGCCCCTCGTTCACATCACAAATGCGGCAAGTCTCGGTTGCTTTGATATTAAGGAAAATCGATTTACCGTTGATAATCCCCGTTTGCCTGAGGTAATAGCGGAATTCAAAGCTGTTGGTGAATACAAAGAAGTTCCTGTTTGTGTAGCTTTGGGAGATAATCAGGCAAGTTTTATCGGCTCCGTTTCAGATGCGGAAAATGCGCTGATAAACGTGGGTACGGGCTCGCAGATTTCATGGCTTACCTCTGTTCCCGTTGAAAGCAAAACAGTTGAAAACAGACCCTTTGACGGCAACCGTCTGCTTGCTGCAGGCTGTGCCCTTTGCGGCGGCAGGGCTTTTGCAATGCTTGAAAAATTCTTCAGGCAGATTGCAGGCAGCGACGGCTCAATGTATGAGTATATTGACAAATTGCTTGAAAATAAAACGGACACAACCCTTAAGGCGGATTGCCGTTTTTGCGGCACAAGGAATGACCCTGCTGTGAGAGGTTCAATTTCAAATATTTCCGAGGAAAATTTTACACCTGAGGATTTTGCTCTTGCAGTGCTTAAGGGCATTTCAGGCGAGCTTTATGAAATGTATGAAAGCGGCGGCAAAAAGGCAAAGCGCCTTGTATGTTCGGGCAACGGAATGAGGAAGAATGCTGCATTGCGCAGGGTTACTGCGGAAATGTTCGGCTGCGATATAAAAATTCCTCTTTATGCCGAGGAAGCATCCTACGGTGCGGCGCTTGCGGCAACGGTTGCCTGCGGTAAATATAAAAATATTGATGAGGCTTGCAGTCTCATCAGATATACGGAGATTTAATATTATGTTTTATAATGAACCCATATTTTTTGAAAAAAACAGAGTTTTCAGAGTATATACGGGCGGCAAGCTCTTTTCGGATTTCTTCGGCGATGACTCAAAGGACGGCTTTTATCCCGAGGAGTGGGTTGCCTCAAGCGTGAAGGCGCTTAACGAGGGCAGCACCGATGAATACGAGGGCGTTTCAAAAATAAGAGGCACGGACATTTACCTTAACGATGCCATAGAAAATTACAAAAATGAAATTCTCGGTGCAAGGGAAGATTTGGGGATTCTCACAAAAATTCTGGACAGTGCAATAAGGCTGCCTGTGCAGGCTCATCCCGATAAGGCTTTCTCCGAAAAATATTTCTCGTCAAAATACGGCAAGGAGGAAAGCTGGATTATCCTTGCAACCCGTCCCAATGCAAAAATCTTTTTCGGTTTCAAGGACGGCGTAACCCTTGCTGATTTTGAAAAAGCCATTGACGAAAGTGAAAATGGCGGTAATGAAATGGAAAATCTGCTTTGCTCAATCAGCGTAAAAGCAGGTGATGTTATCTATATTCCGGCTAAAATGGTGCATGCTATCGGCAGCGGATGCTTGCTGCTTGAGGTGCAGGAGCCTACGGATTTCACAATCCAGCCCGAGCGCTGGTGCGGCGAATACAAGCTGTCGGACAGAGAAATGTACCTTGGGCTTGACCGTGAAAAAGCTCTTGAATGTTTTGATATCGGCAAAAAATATCCTGCTCCGCTTACTCCCAAAACAATCAGCGAGGCTGAGGGTATTAAATACGAGGCAATAATTGATGAAAGCATAACAAGCAGCTTTGCCGTAAGGAGTGCAACCCTTGCAGGCGGCAGTTTTGAGCTTGGCAGGGGGGCAGCAGTTTATGTTGTAACCGAAGGCAGTGGCGAAATTCTTGGCGATAATTATAAAACCGCTGTTAAAAAAGGAGATTATTTCCTTATGCCTGAAAATGCAAAGGGTAAATTTTCTGTTACGGGCTGCCTGAAAATGGTTGAATGCTTCGCATAATGCCAATAATTAATATTGCAAGGAGGTTATATATGAATACGAATGCAATGTTTAAAATCGGTTACGGACTTTATGTCCTCACAGCCAAAGAAAACGGATTTGATAACGGCTGCATAATCAATACCGTTACTCAGGTTACTGCAAATCCCAACAGAATCACCGTTGCCGTAAACAAGGCAAACAAAACACACGATATGGTTCTTGCAACGGGTGAATTCAACGTCAGCATTCTCACCACAAGTGCGAGCTTTGATATTTTCAAGGCGTTCGGATTCAGAAGCGGTAAGGATACCGACAAGTTTGAGGGTTATAACGCCGCAAAAAGAAGCGGAAACGGTATTTATTATATCACCGATTCAACAAACGCTTATATTTCCGCCAAGGTTGTTTCCGCAACGGATTTAGGCACACACACTCTGTTACTTGCAGATGTTACGGATTGCGAAATCCTTTCCGAAGTGCCAAGCGTAACTTATGACTATTACCATAAGTATATCAAGCCCAAGCCCGAGGTTAAGAAAACCGCAAAGGTATATTACCGCTGCAAAATCTGCGGTTATATCCATGAGGCTGATGAGCTTCCCGCAGATTTTATCTGCCCCCTTTGTAAGCATCCCGCATCTGACTTTGAAAGAGTTGAGGCGGTTGAAGAAAATAACGATAAAGGAGAAGAAAAAATGAACCTTAAAGGAACAAAAACAGAACAGAATCTTATGGCTGCATTCGCTGGCGAATCACAGGCAAGAAATAAGTATACCTACTTTGCATCGGTAGCAAAGAAGGAAGGCTATGAGCAGATTTCTGCAATCTTTACAGAAACTGCAAACAACGAAAAAGAGCATGCAAAAATGTGGTTCAAGGAGCTCGGTGCTCTCGGTAACACAGCCGCTAACTTAAAAGCAGCAGCAGAGGGCGAAAACTACGAATGGACAGATATGTATGCTACCTTTGCAAAAGAAGCAGAAGAGGAAGGCTTCACAGAATTGGCAGCAAAGTTCAGAGCAGTTGCAGCTATTGAAAAGAGCCACGAGGAAAGATACCTCAAGCTTCTTTCCAATGTTGAAATGCAGAAGGTTTTTGAAAAGTCAGAAGAGGTTATGTGGCAGTGCCGTAACTGCGGTCACCTTGTTATAGGCAAAAAGGCTCCTCAGGTTTGCCCTGTCTGCAATCATCCTCAGAGCTACTTTGAAGTAAGAAGCGAGAATTATTGATTTATTAAAAATAAATATATTTCCACAAAAAGCCAACGCAAAATTCTGCGTTGGCTTTTTTGATTATCGGCATTTTATTGAATAGATATCTATGTATTCGAATTGTTTTTGCTGTAAAAATACTCAAAATGCTGTCAAATAATAATAAAAATGCTTAAAAATTAAAAAATATTATTAAAAACACTTGCAAAAGCAAATATTATATGTTAATATATGGTAGAAATGTAAATCACTTGGTGATAACATTGTAAAAAAATGAAAAATTGAGAGGATTTTGTTATGAGTCAGCAGAAAAAAGTTTTAATTGCGGAAGAGAACGGAGATTTTTTGAAAAATCTGATGGCATCATTCAGAACATACGGCTTTGAATGTATGAGTGTTCCGAAGGACGGGGAGCAGATAATTTCGGTGCTGGGAAAATATCAGCCCGATATAATTATCATGGAAGCATTTATGGCAAGGTTTGATGCGCTTGCGGTATTGAAATTGCTTCCCACCGTAAAGCTGTCAGTAAAGCCCTATATAGTGGTGCTTTCAAATGCGGATAATGATATGTTTGAACAGAAAATGTTAGCAGCGGGTGCGGACTATTATTTTATAAAGCCTGTTGATATTTCTATCCTCACAGAACGCATAGCACAGCTCAACGGCTGGAGTGACAAGAATTCGGGAAATGTTGTTAAACTGAGAAATGCAAATCAGCCCGACTTAAAGGTTGTGGTGTCTGATATTATGCACGAGCTCGGAGTTCCTGCACATATCAAGGGATATCAGTATCTGCGTGATGCGATAATTCTTGCTGTCAACAGTCCCGATATGATGAATTCCGTCACAAAGGTGCTTTATCCCACCGTTGCAAAGAATTTCAGCACAACCTCGTCGAGAGTTGAAAGAGCGATCCGTCACGCAATTGAGGTTGCCTGGGACAGAGGAGATATTGATGTATTAAGCTCCTATTTCGGCTACACAATCCAGAATTCCCGCGGCAAGCCCACCAATTCCGAGTTTATAGCTCTTATTGCCGATAAATTACAGCTTCAGATGAAGGGCAGACAGGCAGTCAGCTTTTAACAGAAAACTTTTTCAAAAAAAACTCTTACGGAAAGTAAAAAGCTTCCGTAAGAGTTTTTTTTTGATTAAATTATGTTGATTGTAACAGGGCCTATAAGCCCCGATTTTGCATCGGCAGGGAAGTTTGAGTATCTTGAGGGGATAGTTGAGTAATGGTTGCAAAGGGTGTTGGAAACTGTGATTTTAAGCTTATTTTCACCGTTTATTAAATATCTGCTTATATCAGCCTCAAACGGTGCAAAGGTCAGAACTGCCGCAACCTCCGAATTGATTTCAATTTTTGCGGTAGCGCCCACTTCCCCGAGAGACAGGATATATTTTCTGTTCCTGTCTGTACTTTCAACAAAAACGCTTTTTTCATAAACAAGCTTACCCGAATAGCATTCAAGTGCACCCATTTTGCTTGTGTCTCCGAGACGGATAACAGCATTATCACCTGTTTTCAGGTCAACAGGCTCGGGGATTATTGAGGTATATGAATAACCGCTGTCTGCCTTTACAAATAAAACAACCTGTGTGGCATTTTCAGAGGATTTTTTCAGCTTAGCTTCAAATTTTCTTGTGCCGAAGCTTCCTTTGCCGATTTCAGTTATCAGCATTTCCTCGTTGTCTGATAAAGCCTTTGTGAGTGTGCCGAAAAGCGAGATGCTAAAGCCCTCAAAACCGGGAACACTTGTAAATCTGAAGCAGTAAATATCTTCATTTTCACCGTGCGGCACAAAGCGGAAATATCCGCTGTTTGCAAAATTGCAAGTTGAAAGGGGAATATCTGTTTTTTTGCACTCTTTGTTTTTACTGAATAACAGAGTTGCTCTTTTTACCTTGCCGCGGTTTCTCATACACTCAAAACGGCATTCGTCATAAACAAAGCCTGCAACAACAGTATTTTTGCCCTTGTGCAGTTTAACCTTTTCGGTGTTTATATCTGTCTTTTCACCGTTGATGTAAAGAAAATCTGCTTTTTCCCCGTCTGTTATCATAAAGGCTTCGCAATCGGTGTCACTTGAAATATCGCTTACAAAAATGCTGTTTTCGTCAAAATAGAAATTATCGTCAAATACTTTTCCCTTTAAGCCGTGAAAGCCCTGCTCGCAAAGGAAGGTTTCATCATCCTTGCCGAGATATATAAAGCCGTATCGGTCGTGCAGAGATAAAATTTCACTACTGAAAAGCTCATTATCGATACAGATACCGTCTGTTTTATTGGTTTTTGCTATGAATTTACAGATTTCCTGAGTTTTATCCTTTGAACGGATTATTTTAATGCTCTGAGCGTGGCAGTAGGGCAGAGAGGAAAAAGTGAATTCTTCGGGAACACAATCGCTGTTTTCCGCTGCAGTACAATCAAAAAATCTTGCCTGTGCACCTATAACCCCGCCTGCGGGTAAATAGAAATCACCGTAGGTGTTATCGAGTGTGGGAACTAAAGAGAATTGCCATTTCCCGTCAAGCTCAATTTTTTTCCGTGTTTTTGCAATATTGCTGTCTGATGTATCAAGAGCAGCGTCATACGGTATGGTATCATCAGTAAATAAAATCAGGGTGTCCGTATTTGCATCATTCGGCATTTTAATATAAGTATAGCCGTCAAGATATTTTGTGCCGTCAAGCTTATATATTTTACCGTTGTCAGACTCCAACATATAAACATTTCCCGTTGCTTCAAAACGGCAGAAGCTGTCTTTCTCAGCATAGCGTACAAAGAATAAATCATTATCCCCGAAATGACGGCGGGTGACATAAACCTTACCTTTGCAGTCTGCTTTTTCCGGAATAAAGCTTCTCTGAATTTTGCTGTTTATAAATTCATACAGCCCGTAAAAATCCTTTACAAGAATGCAGTTTTTATGGGATGTAATTTTTTCAATATCGGCATTGAGAAGCTTATCATTTGCACCGTTAAGATCAGATGCAAAGGGGGTACAGCCCACAAAAGCCACCTTGCCGTCGCAGGAGAGAAATTCTTTTATTTTCCTTATGTTTGAATATCTGATGCAGTCAACATCACAGAAAATAAGTATCTTATATTTTTCATCTGCAATATTCAATGTGCCGTTTTCGCAGACGGCATTATCAATGGATTGGAAGTCAATAAAATCAAAGTCAATCCCGTGATTAAAGAGTTTCTCTGCCGTATCAAAGGTTGAGTTTTTACATTTTTCACAGTTTTCTGCGTAATCAAAGGACGAAACGGGATAAAAAACAGCCGCATCACAAAGATGTGTGCCGTAGGTCAGAATACTCGCCAGTCGCTTGTATTTCATAAGCCAGCTCTGTTCATCGTCCCAATACGGCATTCTGAAATGGAAATCGGGGGGAGCCCACTCGTAAAATCCGCCGTTGGTTGAATAGTAAAGTCCGTGAAGATTGAGAAGATTGGCACCGAATATGAAGTTATCGCTTGTGGGAGCGGTAATACTTTCGAGCGTTGTGCCCCAGCCTGAGGAATGATAGCCCTCAAGCCATACTCGAGGCCGTTTATAAAGATGCGCTATAGAGCTGTTTACCTTGACCTTTATAAGGTCGGCGGCTCTTCCGGGAGTATCGTTGCCGGGAGCGGTAAACCAACGGACAGTTCTGAAATAATCGCTGAATTCGTCGGGCTGTTTACCTCTGCTTGACTGGTCACAGCCGTAAATAAGCCCTCTTGAAGCGTGAAAATCGTATATGGGCTTGAAATAGCAGTCCTCCATAAGCTGAGTTTTTACATCAGCTAAATCGAGACGGATTTTAGGCGTTATATCCGATAAATTAAAAAATGTGTGCGGAATGAAGCCTAAAATATCATAATTGAATTTTTTTATAAATTCTTCCCTGAGATTGCTTCTCCAGAGTGTGCGGGTGTCTGTGTTGAAAAGCAATTCATCCTGGAAAAAGTAGTTCAGTGTCCCGTTCTTTAACTGCGGATTTCTTCTTTCAAATTCCTCAAAATAAATACGGACAAGCATTTTACCGCAATCGGGATTAAGGGGACTTATTGAAAGGGGAGTAATGCGGCTTTCTATAACAAAGACCTCATCAAACGAATTCTGAATATCAATAAAGCCCTTGCCCTTTTCAAAAAGAATAACAGGTTTGGTATAATCCTTATCTTCATAGGCAACAACAGCAAGGGTATGCTCGTTAATTCCCATATTGTTGAAATCTGTTTTTTTGCAGTAGAGATTTTCTGCATTCATCCCGGGGGTGTTTGCTATGCGGTCCGTGAAAAATCCGTTGCCTATCCACGCTAATGTGTAATCTCCCACACCTATTCCCATACCGAGCTTTTCGCACTCTTTGGCGGCATAGGAAAAGAAATCCCACCATTCTTCGGAAAACTGCTCAGGCTCGCCCTCAATGGATTTGCCGTGACCTCCGTAAGGCTCAGTGCTGTAGCGACTGTATTGGTGGGAATAATTTATCTGTATACCGGCGATACCTTTTTCCTTGAGAAGCTGCAATTGCTTTGACAGTCTTTCCCTGTCAAGCTTATCGCCGCCACACCAGTAAAAAGGTACCTCGCCGTATTTGTCATTTGGTGTGAGAAATGCATCTAAAAAATTCTTCGTCTGAGAATTCATTATTATGCTTCCTTTTTTGTTGATTTCTTTCTTGTTGTTTTCTTTTGAGCAGGCTTCTTTTCTTCTTCTGCAGTTTGTGTT
>JAZUON010000018.1:0-40954 GCA_045604685.1 Acutalibacteraceae bacterium | reverse complement strand
GGTGCGCATTTCAGCCATCATCATATTGTTGATTTCAAGAATGGTTTCGCCTCTCGTTTTTGCGCCCGAAAGAACGGAGGAAACAGCCTTGTCACGGTAATGATAAAAATAAAGATATTCGTTGGGGAGGTAATTGTCGGAAAGGGCGACAAGCTCTTTGTCAAAGTGCACCATTTCCGTATCCTCATAAAGTCGGGGATGATTTAAAATTTCTTCGGTGCAGTCTTCGTCACCGTCTCTGAAGCCGCAGAACCAGGAAAGATGGTTAAGACCGAAGCATTCGCAGGTAAGGCTCTCTCTGCCTGTCATATTCTTAAGCTGACGGAGAAATCCGCTGGGCGCATCACATACACCGTAGACATTATTGTAGCCCATGGTGCGAAGAGCCTGTGTAACAAGACCGCTGGGGTTGGTGAAGTTGAAAACGGGAGCATCCTTTTTTGAAAGGCGTTTGATTTTCTCGCAGTATTCTATGAGAGTATGTATGGAACGAAGGGACATGGCAAAGCCGCCTGCGCCTGTTGTTTCCTGGCCGAGAACACCTAAATTGAGAGCCGTTCTTTCGTCGAAAACTCTGCCCTCGTCACCCTCGGCACGGATTGTGGTTATGATGAAATCCGCATCCTTGAGTGCCTCGTCAGCGTCGGAAGTAAGAGAAAAGGCAAGGTCGGGTGCGATAAGAGAAGCGATTCTCTTTGCAATTACACCGTAGGTGAAAAGCTTTTCCTCGTCAATATCCATAAACACAACCTCGGTAATGCCCGTATCCCTTGCACCGAGAGCGATTGATTTTGCTAAAAAGGGTGAACGGACACCGCCACCGCCCAAAACTGCTAATTTCATATTATCTCTCCTGTTTTTATTCTTCAAATTTTGTCACGGATGTTACAATCGGTTTGCCCTCACGGTCTAAAAGGGGAGTAAGACCTCCCGAATTTCCCGACTGAACGAACATATAATTTACACCTGTATTTTTATCAACGATAACCTGTATAAGGTTTGAAAATGCGCTTCCTTCTTTTTCGGTAACGATGAATCTGTTATCTTTCTTTGCCATAATTATTCTCCTTATCCGAATTTTTTTGCTATTTCCTCATCGGGAAAATCAAAGAAAAACCACCCTTTGCTTTCGCCGAGATTATACTCTTTGAAAAAACCGTTCATTTCCTCTGCCGTTTTCACAAGGCTTTCGTTTTTATATCTGTAAGCCGTGCTTATGTAATGGACACAGATGTTATTTTCGTCGCATTTGCAGCGGTCAAGAAAAGGCTTTGCGCATTTGTGCCATTTTCTTTCGGGTGCAAGACCGTCGCGGTCCTGAACGGTGGCTTTCTGACCTTTGCCGAGCTTTACGGGATAAATCTTTTCACTTCTTTTACTGCCCTGGTCCTTCCAATGGGAAAAATCAAGACCGCAGGGGTTTGTTTTTTTGAAGGAGCCGAAAACCTTACACCGTCTCATAAGTACAATCTTGCCTCTGCACTGACCGGCCGTGGGAATTTCCGAGCCGAGATACCATTTATCTTCGTTTCCTTTGATGTATTGCGAATAAAAGGCAGGGAAAAAGAATCGGTTTTGTATGCCCCTGTCCTGCTTGACGCTCATTACGATGAACTCGTCTGGGTTTTCCCTAAGAAAGTCAAGACAGCTATCAAGGACAGCCGAAAAGCTGAGGGGTATTTTCTTTTCACTGTCAGCGTAGCAGTCAGCGAGAGAATGGATAAGATAAAAATCCTTGCCTTTTTTGTTAAGACGTATGTCAACAAGTCTTACACCTAAAGAAAACTGTTCCTTTAATGTGAGAGACTGACAGCGGGCCATTTTTTCCATATCCACGAAGGCGGTAAGAGAATCGTGGGTGCCGAAAAGGCTGATCATAGAGATTTTTGTGCTGTCGGTTATATTTTTCATTTTCCCACCTCTTTTTCTCCAATATAAAATAGTATAGCATTTATGGGTTTTGCCGTCAATGGATTTCGGACTTCTTTAAGCTAAAACGGATAAAAAAACAAGGTACAGATTGCAAAATCTGTACCTCTTTTATTATCTTCTATCAAAACTTCTTCTCTGCACCCGGTCTTCCGCAGCATTTCTTATACTTTTTGCCGCTTCCGCAGGGGCAGGGGTCGTTGGGGCCAACCTTTTCCTTTTTCTTGACGGGCTGCTTTTTCTCGCTGCCGTCTGTTGAGCCGCCGGTTGAGGTAATTTTTGCGGTCTGGGTACGCTTTGTTTCCTCAGGGCTTCTGATAACAACCGTCAGAATCTGCCTTGCAGTGTCCTCGCGGATGGCCTCAACCATGCCGTCAAACATTTCAGAGCCGATATTTCTGTAAGCAACAACGGGGTCGGTCTGGCCGTAGGCTCTCAGGCCGATGCCTCTGCGAAGCTGGTCCATTGAATCAATATGGTCCATCCACTGATTGTCAACGCAGCGCAGAAGAACTGCCTTTTCAAGCTCGCGCATAAGAGGTTCGCCGTTGGGGCCCATGCCGAAAAGCTCTTCTCTTTCGGCATATTTCTTTTCTGCTCTCTCAATAAGAAGCTCTCTTGCTTCGTCCTTATCAAAGCTGCCTGCAAAATCCTCATCGGTTGTGAGCCAGCCCTTGAATTTGTTTTTGAGGCCTTCAATGTTCCAATCGCTCTTTGAAAGGGCGGAGGAGCAGAAGAAATCAATTGCTCCGTTAACCGTTCCTGAAATCATCTTCATTATAACGGGTTTGATTTCCTCGCCGTCAAGCACCTGATTTCGCTGAGTATAGATAAGCTCTCTCTGGCGATTCATAACATCGTCATACTGAAGAACGCTTTTTCTGATTGCAAAGTTTCTGCCCTCAATCTTCTTCTGGGCGCTTTCAATTGAGTTGGTTATCATTTTTGCCTCAATGGGCATATCGTCGGGAGTTTTGAGAGTGTTCATAACGCCCGTGAGCCTGTCGCCGCCGAAAAGGCGCATAAGGTCATCGTCAAGAGAGAGGAAGAAACGGCTTGCGCCGGGGTCGCCCTGACGGCCTGCACGGCCTCGGAGCTGATTGTCAATTCGCCTTGATTCATGGCGCTCTGTGCCGATAATAAACAGACCGCCTGCCTCGCGCACCTTTGCTGCCTCAGGCTCAATCTGCAGGTCATATTTCTTTTCAAGGGCGGCATATTCTGCCCTTGCATCAAGGATTTCCTCGTTATCTGTTTCGGCAAAGCCCGTTGCCTCTGCAATAAGCTCCTCCGAATAGCCTTTTTTGCGAAGCTCGGATTTTGCAAGGTATTCGGCGTTGCCGCCCAGCTTGATGTCCGTGCCTCGGCCTGCCATGTTGGTGGCAATGGTTACGGCAAAGGGCTTGCCCGCCTGAGCAACGATTTCAGCTTCCTTTTCGTGGTGCTTTGCATTGAGCACCTCATGCTTTATTCCTCTTTTCTTGAGAAGCGAGCTGAGAAGCTCAGATTTTTCGATTGATGCGGTGCCTATAAGCACGGGCTGACCCTTTGCATGGCACTCATCAACAACCTCCATAACTGCCTCATACTTTGCCTTTTCCGTTTTGTAAACAACATCGGGCATATCCTGCCTTATCATAGGCTTGTTGGTGGGAATTTCAATAACATCAAGGCTGTAAATCTGGGCGAATTCCGTTTCCTCGGTCATCGCGGTACCCGTCATGCCCGAGAGCTTCTTATAAAGACGGAAATAATTCTGGAAGGTGATTGTTGCAAGGGTTTTGCTCTCATGCTCAACGTTAACGTTTTCCTTGGCTTCAATTGCCTGATGAAGGCCCTCGTTATAGCGCCTGCCCATCATAATACGGCCCGTGAATTCGTCAACGATAAGCACCTGATTGTCCTTAACAACATAGTCAACATCGCATTTCATAACGCCGTTTGCCTTGATGGCCTGATTGATGTGATGAACAAGGGTCATGTTTTCAGGGTCGGAAAGGTTTTCAACATTGAAAAATTTCTCCGCCTTTTCAACGCCCTTTTCAGTAAGCGTTGCGGTTTTTGCCTTTTCGTCAACAACATAGTCGCAGGTTTCGTCAACAAGATTATCAATATTTTCTTTTGAATTAACCTCTTTGATTCTGACACACTTGAGCATCTTCGCAAAGCGGTCTGCGGTTTTATAAAGGTCGGTTGATTTTTCGCCTCTGCCCGAAATGATAAGGGGCGTTCTTGCCTCGTCAATAAGGATTGAGTCAACCTCGTCAACGATTGCGAAGCTGTGGCCTCTCTGAACTCTGTGTTCCTTGTAAACAACCATATTGTCACGAAGGTAGTCAAAGCCCATTTCGTTGTTTGTGCCGTAGGTAATATCTGCGGCGTAGGCCTCTTTCCTTTCGGGATTTTCTTTTTCGTGGATAATCAGGCCAACCGTAAGACCCATAAAGCGGTAAACCTTTCCCATCCATTCGCTGTCGCGGCGGGCAAGGTAATCGTTGACCGTAACAATATGAACGCCCTCGCCTGAAAGGGCATTAAGGTATGCAGGCAGGGTTGCAACAAGGGTTTTACCTTCACCTGTTCTCATTTCTGCAATTCTGCCCTGATGGAGAATGATGCCGCCGATAATTTGAACGGGGAAATGCTTGAGGCCGATAACGCGCCATGATGCCTCGCGGCAGGCTGCAAATGCCTCGGGAAGAATATCGTCCAGCGTTTCGCCGTTTGCAAGGCGCTGCCTGAACTCGGGAGTTTTTGCCTGAAGCTGCTCATCGGTGAGCTTTGAAAACTCCTCCTCCAGTTTAAGAACCTTATCGCAAAGGGGGCGGATACGCTTTATTTCCTTTGTTGAATAATCGCCGAAAATTTTAGTTAAAAGACCCATTTTGACCACCTCGGAGGTAATTTTGTTTTGATTATATTTTGATATTGTAATATTTGTTTGTTTATGATAGAATTTTGTCAGATAATAAATAAGGAGTGTCCGAATATGCCGAAAAGAAACGACTACATTTCATGGGATGAATATTTTATGGGAATAGCCCTTCTTTCAGCCCGCCGCAGCAAGGACCCCAGCACGCAGGTTGGTGCCTGCATAGTTAACAACCGCAACAAAATTATGTCCGTTGGCTACAACGGCTTCCCTCAGGGCTGCAGCGACGATGATTTCCCATGGGAGCGCTCAGGCGACGAGTATGAAACAAAATATCCCTATGTTTGCCACGCGGAGCTTAACGCTATTCTTAACAGTGGCGGTTCAAGCCTTGAAGGCTGCAAAATCTATGTTGCGCTTTTCCCCTGCAACGAATGCGCAAAGGCAATTATCCAGTGCGGAATAAAGGAAGTTTTCTATCTTTCCGATAAATATGCCGAAACCGTGGGAGTCCGCGCATCAAAAAGAATGTTTGACAGCGCGGGAGTTAAGTATACTCAGCTTAATCCCGTAAGCGAAGAATTGCTGATTGATTTCAGAAAAGAAAATATTTAAAAAGTATAAACCACCGAGCCTGCTTTTGCACCGTCTGCCGTGAGAGCGCGAGCGCTCATAACACTTGAATTGTCAAGCCAGACAAAGCCTGCGCTTTCGCTGAAGAGCATGGGCTCTGTAAATGTTGCAGGCTCTGCGGAGCCGTCAACGGTGCAGTAGGTAACGCTCTGCACGGGTGTTCCGTTTGCATTAACCTCGCCGTATGAGGCAAAAACTGCCTTTGTGCCGTCAGCATTAACGGAGAACACATCCGCATTTTCAATATTGATATCCTTAAGAGTCTTTGATGAGCCCGTAAGAAGGTCAATCATCACAAGGCTCTTTTTGTTTATAAGATACTTGCCGCACTGCAGGTAATCTGCCTGCCAGTCGCCCTCAAACTGAGTGAGAACATTCTCGACATCGCCTGTCTTAAGAATATTTGCAAAGCCCTTGTCGTTTTTCTTAAGGTAATGCATTCCGTTGCTGTCGTTGACAAACCATACGCCGAGGATATCCTCAACAACGATTTTGGGTCTGTAGGCGTTTGAAAGAATCATTACATCTGCGCGCAGACCTTTATCGGCTTCATTGTAATATCTTGATGAAAGGAAGTATTTTGCATCGCCCAGATTTCTGATGAAATCATCGGTCAGCAGGGTCCAGTCCTGACGGAAGGTGCCGTTTATGTCAACAAGCCTTGTGTGGTTGGAAACATAGGTTGATGTTGAACCCTTTGCAATGTCAAAATTATAGATTTCCGAATAGAGCTTGTCGGCCTTGTAGAAGTTATCCTTATCAAAATCCGCAAGGAGAAGATATCCGCTGCCGTAGCCCGCAGGCTTTGCGGTCAGTTTCACGAAGGCATAGGCATAAACCTCAACATCCTTGCTCATGTCGGAGGTGAAAACGCCGTAGCCGCAGGCCTTGCCGCCTTTTTCAATGTATTTGACGGTTACGGGAATTGTTTCGCGGCTTGCCTTGAGATTCGCCTTTACCTGCTTCACCTCAAGGGCGCAGGGCGACATTGCGCCGCCTGCATATTCAAAGAAATTCACGCTGCCGTCAAGGGCTGCGGTGTAATAAATGTTCTCAAAATCCGTGGGCAGGTAGATTTCGCCGTTTGCCCCTTTAACGGAAAGGGCAGCGCTCGTTGTGTAAGCGCTCTGCTCATATGAGAAAACAACGGGCTCGGGGTCTTTAACCTCCGGCGCACTGCCGCCGTTTTTGGTTGAAACAAAGAAAACGATGCCCGAAACAACCATAATAACTGCCATAACGGCGCAAAGAATTTTTATTACCTTGTTGTTCATTTTTATTCTCCTTCATTATAAATCTATTTCCAGTTCAACGGGGCAATGGTCGGAGCCGAAGATTTCGTTGTGGATTTTTGCATCCTTCATTTTCTCTTTTAATTTTTCGGAAACAATGAAATAGTCAATTCTCCATCCCGCGTTCTTTGCCCTTGCGGAAAATCTGTATGACCACCAGCTGTAAACTCCCTCGAGATCGGGATAAAAATATCTGAAAGAATCCACAAAACCGCTTTCAAGCATCTCGCCGAATTTGCCTCTTTCCTCGTCGGTGAAGCCGGGGTTGCGGCGGTTTGATTTTGGATTTTTAAGGTCAATTTCCTTGTGGGCAACGTTCAGGTCACCGCAGAAAATAACGGGCTTTTTTTCATCCAGAGCGCATATATATTCCCTGAAGGCATTTTCCCAATCCATACGGTAATCAAGACGCACAAGGCCGTCCCTTGCATTGGGAACATAGACGGTTATGAAATAGTAATTTTCGAATTCAAGGGTAATTACTCTGCCCTCAGTGTCATGCTCGGGAATGCCGATGCCGTATGCGACGGAAAGGGGTCTTTCTTTTGAAAAAACTGCCGTGCCCGAATAGCCTTTTTTCTCGGCATAATTCCAGAACTGATGATAGCCGTCAAGAACAAGCTCTGCCTGACCTTCCTGCATTTTGGTTTCCTGAAGGCAGAATATATCGGCATCAAGGGCGTTGAAGCTTTCATAAAAATCCTTTTGCAGGCAAGCTCTGATACCGTTTACGTTCCAGGAGATAAATTTCTTAACCGCCATACCGCACAATCCTCCATTTTATAATGAATTATATTATATCATAAAATTTTAAATATGTCACCTATAAATATTAATATTATGTAAATATTCATAAATTCGAGGGCGAATTTTTGGCAGGCTGATTTTAACTTTCATACTTGACAAATCCGCCGTTATGAGTTATTTTTATAATAAGTATTGTGCGGCTTGCACAGAAAACAAAACAAATTTTCAGGAGGAAAAACCATGAAAAAGATTCTCGCAGTTCTCCTCGCAGCAGCAATGCTCTTTGCTCTTGCAGCATGCGGCGACAAGACAACCGGCGAAACAACAACCACAACCGCAGCAGAAGAAATCACAGATGCTCCCGTTGAAGAATCAACAGAAGCTCCCGTTGAAGACACTTCAGCAGCAGACACATCAGACGCTTCAGAGGCTGACACATCAGATGCTTCAGAAGCAGCATCAGAAGAATCAACAGCTGCAGATGTTGAAATGACAAAGGCAGAATTCGTTGCTTTCCTTAATGCTGAAACAGCTAAGGCAGCAAAGGGCTCATACAAGTTCAACAGAACCTGCAAATATACAGACCCCATCGATGTTGGTGATTCAACAGAAGCGCTTAACAAAGTTATCAAAATGGTCGATGAGAACTCAGACCTCAGTTCAGTTGTAGGCGGTTTCCTCGGCATAGGCACAAAGACCGGCACATTCCCCAAGGATAAGCCTGATGAAGATTATCAGCTCAAGGCAACAAGCCTCAAGGAAGCTGACCTCGGTTCATTCAGCTACAAAGATGGCGTTTACAGCTTCACACTTGCTAATGCTGCTAACCCCAAGAAGACAGGTGCAACGCCTCTTCACAGATTCACAAATGACTTCATCACACACGAAGAAGTTGACACAAGCATCCAAGATACAGCAGGCAGCCTTATCAAGCTTAACAGCACAGATGTAGACTACACAAACATCAAGGTTTCAGTTACAGTTGCTAACGGCAAGATTTCAGCAATCACATATCAGTATGATTTCGCTGCAACTCTTCAGGTTAAGATCCTTGTTGGTAACGTTAACGGTGACGGCGCTGCAAGAACAACAGGCGCATTCACAGAAATTAAGTATTAATTAATTGAATAAAAAATTGCCTCCGCACATTGCTGTGCGGAGGCTTTTTGTTTATGCAATTGTTGTGGCTGAAGTTGAGTATGATGATGAAGATGATGAGGAGGAATCGGGCATCATATCCGTCATCATGCTTCCCATGTCTGTTGCGGCCTCTGTCATCATTTCCTCAAGGGTTGTGAGGATGGGGTCATTGTGCTGAGTGTCTGACACTTTGCCCGAATCCGCACCGCCGCAGGCGGCAAAAACCACGGAAATGAGAAGCACAGCGGCAATGATTGCAAATGATATTTTTTTCATAAAAATTGCTCCTTTGCGCAAAATTCAATGGAAGTAAATTTCCGTTTGGAACTATTTTTTCCGCAAAGGAGCTTTTTTATTCAAAGATATTTTATTCGCAGCCACACAAGCATATCGCTTGCGCCTCTGTTTGCAAATGCAAAATAGGGAATCAGCTTTATTCTGCGGGGCTTAAGGTCGGGTCGGTATGTGCGGTAAAGGGAATCGAATGCGGCGTCCTCAAAACCGTCAGCCTCAACTGTGTATGCCTGCATTTCTTCGTTAAAGGAAATTGCGGCGTTGAGATTTTCGCTGATGCTCAGGTTGTTGAGGGGAGTGCCGTTGTCAATTTTTTCCGCGCAGTAAACCAGAGGTCCTCTGCAAAGAGCAACTCTGCCGATATCCGCCTCAACGGCGGGGTTTGCGGCAACAAGGCGGCATTCCATTGCAAAATCGAGGCTTATCTCTTTTTCGTCGGAATCAATTGCAATGTATGCATAGCCTTTTTCGGTTTTATATGCTTCGTTTACTGAGCAATTTTCTGTCCAGCCGGGAATTCTGACGGCAAGTGTTTTGCCTGCCATGCCCTTAACGGTCAGCTTAACCTTGCCGTTGTTGGGGTATTCCGTGTTCTGGATTATTTTTATGCCCTCAAATTCGGCAGCAGATTCAAAATAATGGTGGACAAAAACCGTGTTATCATTATATGTATAGAGAAAATCGCCTATGGATGCAATCATTCTTGCAATGTTGGGCGGGCAGCAGGAGCAGTCAAACACCTCAAGGCGCTGCACCGTGTCAAAAGAGCTGCCTTTATACTGATGATATTCTCTGTTTTTTCTGCTTCTTTCCGTGTTGATCTCAAGGGGATTAACATAGAAAAATGCCTTACCGTTAAGCGAAACACCTGCAAGGGCGCAGTTATAGATTGCGGTTTCCGCAACATCGGCATAAAGGGAGTCGGGGTCAATCAGGCTCATTCTTCTTGCAAAAAGCGCAAGGCCGATGGAAGCGCAGGTTTCCGAATATGCAACATCGTTGGGCAGGTCGTAATCCTCGGTGAAACGCTCGCCGTAATGGGTTGAGCCGATGCCGCCTGTAACATACATCTGCTTTTCGGCAATGCTGAGGAAAAGTTTTTTGCAGGCATCAAAAAGGGAATCATCCTTCATGCGCAGAGCAAGGTCTGCCATTGCGCAGTAAAGATAGGTTGCCCTTACGCTGTGACCCGTTGCACTTTCCTGCTCGCGTACGGGCTTATGGGTCTGGTCATAGGCGTGGCTTATGTAATAGGGGCTTTCCTCGTCTTTTTCGGATGTGCCGCGTGTTTCAACAAAATGGCTGCTCATTTTCAGGTATTTCTCATTGCCCGTGCAGTCATAGAGTTTAACAAGTGCAAGCTCAATTTCCTCATGGCCGGGGGTGCTGAATTCCGCAGAATCCTCAATGATGAATACCTTTTCAATGTAATCCATATAGTCGCACATCAGGCGCAGGAATTTATCCTTGCCCGTGGCGTTATAATAGGCGATTGCAGCTTCGGTCAGATGGCCTGCGCAGTAAAGCTCGTGGGCCATGCGGTTAACAAAGCGGTTGTCGGGCTCGCAAACGGTGAAATAAATGTTGAAATAGCCGTTTTCATCGCGGTTTTTTTCAATCAGATCAATAACGCCGTCAACAACTGCCTCAAGCTCCTTATCGGGGCACAGGTTAATGGTGCAGGCAACTGCCTCCATCCATTTTGCAATGTCCGAATCCCAGAAAATATGGGGTCGGTTCGGGTCGCCGTCCTTCCATTCGAACTTAAAGGCATCAAATCTGCCCGTGTCGGAAAAACGGTCATAAACCATGGGGATAGTTGCGCTTTTGTTGATTTCAAAGCGATTTTTCCAGAAGCCGCCAAGGGTAATTTTATCAAATGTAACCGATTTCATAAAAACACCTCTTATTTTCTTGCTTTTGCTTTTTCTTCCTCAGTGTCACCGATTTCGATAAGATAATATGAGCCCGTCCAGATAATCAGGCCTACAAAAATAAATATCAGTCCGTTCTGGAAGCCGCCGAGCATGAGCAAATCAACGCTCACGAAGTTGCCTATGATTGAGGCAATCCAGCCGGAGGAGAGAACGTTGAGAAGGTTGATTGTGCCATCAACAAAAAGGGCGGCTGCGGAGTTGAAGCAGGCAATCATAACGATTGTTGCAACAAGTCCGCCGATGCTTGCTGCAAGCACGGGGATACGCCTGTTGCTGCAGCAGGACCACACAATAATGAAAAGGGCAATGAGAAGAACAAGAACAAAACAAACCGCAAAGGCAATCAGCCTGCCCTTAATGGGGTCAAGGGCAACGGGCCAGGTAAAGTTGCCCGAGGAGTTTTTGATAATCATTTCGTGCCAGAAGTTTTCCTTGCCCGTGATAACATCAATGATGAATTTGATTGAGATATTTTCTTCAAGACCTGCATCAAAAATGGAGGTTGAAAGGCGGAAAAGAATTAAATCCGCAAAAACAACTACGGGGAAGATTGCGGCTGCAAGCAACCCGTTAACAATTCTGTAAAGAGCCTTCATTTTATTGCTTCCTTTCGATTTTATTTCCAGGAGGAGTTGAGGGCAACGGTGCGGTTAAAGACAAGCTTATCATCTGTTGATGTTTTGTCCACGCAGAAATAGCCCTGCCTCATAAACTGGAAGGTATCGCCGCATTTTGCATCCTTGAGTCCGCCCTCAACAAGGCAGCCTTCAAGAACTTCAAGTGAGTTGGGATTAAGATAATTAAGATAATTCTCTTTGCCGTCAGCCATGGGGTCCTCGGCACTGAAAAGGCGGTCATAAAGGCGGATTTCGCAAGGCACGCTGTCCGAAGCGCTTACCCAATGAATAGTACCCTTGACCTTTCTGCCGTCAGGTGCATCGCCGCCCTTTGTTTCAGGGTCATAGGTGCAGTGCAGGCAGGTAACATTGCCGTTTTCATCGGTTTCCCAGCTGTTGCAGGTCACAAGATATGCGCTCTTGAGGCGAACTTCATTGCCGGGATAAAGCCTGAAATACTTCTTGGGAGGCTCAACCATAAAGTCGTCACGCTCAACGAAAATTTCTCTTGAGAAGTGAACGGTTCTTGTGCCGAGCTCGGGCTTAAGAGGATTGATCTCAACCTCGATTGCTTCGCTCTGACCTTCGGGGTAGTTATCAATAACAACCTTGAGAGGGCGGAGCACAGCCATTGCACGGGGTGCATTTTCGTTGAGATTATCTTTTACACAAGCCTCAAGCAGACCGTAATCAACAACGCTGTCTGCCTTTGAAACGCCGATGCGGTTGATGAACTCACGAACTGCGGCTGCGGGATAGCCTCTTCTTCTCATACCGCTGAGAGTAATCATTCTGGGGTCATCCCAGCCGTCAACAGTACCGTTCTGAACCATTGCAAGGTTGTATCTCTTGCTTGTTACACAGTAGTTGAGGTTAAGACGGGCAAACTCAATCTGTCTGGGGGGCTCTTCAAAGCCGATTTCCTTGATGAACCAATCATAGAGAGGTCTGTGATTTTCAAACTCAAGTGAGCAGAGTGAATAGGTAACGCCTTCCCTTGCATCCGAAAGGGGATGTGCAAAGTCATACATGGGATATACACACCATTTGTCACCTGTCTGATGATGGGGAACATGAGCGATTCTGTACATAACGGGGTCGCGCATATTGATATTGGGCGAAGCCATATCAATCTTTGCGCGGAGAGTTCTTTCACCGTCGGCAAATTCGCCTGCGGTCATTCTTGCAAAAAGGTCAAGATTTTCTTCGATTGAACGCTCTCGGTAGGGGCTGTTTTTGCCGGGCTCGGTAAGAGTGCCTCTGTATTCTCTGATTTCGTCAGCGGAAAGGTCGCAGACATATGCCTTGCCCTTTTTGATGAGCTTTATTGCGCATTCATAAATGAAATCAAAGTAGCTTGATGCATAAAGCACCTTGTTCCACTTGTAGCCCAGCCACTCGATATCCGCCTTGATTGCATCAACATACTCAACATCCTCCTTGGAGGGGTTGGTGTCATCAAGGCGCAGGTTGCACTCGCCGCCGTATTTTTCGGCTGTGCTGAAGTCGATGCAGATAGCCTTTGCATGGCCGATATGCAGGTAGCCGTTGGGCTCGGGCGGGAAACGGGTCTGAATACGGGTATTCACGCCGTTGGCAAGGTCCTCGTCAATAAAATCGTATATGAAATTGGAAGTGGTGTTCATTTCGTCCATAATTTTTTCCTTTCATTTTTAGTGAATAATGAATAGTGAAAAGTGAACAGTTAAGGGGCTGCGCCGCTTATTGTATTCGGGTACGGGCAGAGCCCGTCCGGAACTCTTCACTATTAATTTTTAACTTTTCACTTAGAGAAACTTTCAATCGCTGCTGCAAGTCTTGCCTTTATTTCGTCCTCGCCGAGGAGATTCATAATCGAATAAAGGTCGGGGGTGTTTCTGCGGGAGGTCAGGGCAATGCGGATAACCGTTGAAACATCGCCGACATGACCCTTGAATGCCTCGGGATTTTTCTTGTATTCCTTAACATTGGGGGTAAAGCCAAGAGGCTCGCACATATCCTTGATTCTTGCAAACCATTGGTCTTTATCATCTTCAAGTGAAAATTCGCCAATGTATTTTTCTGCTATTGCGGCGGCATCTGCCTTTGCAATGTTTTCGGGCAGGGTGTAATCTGCAGCATAAAGCTCGTTGTAAAGATATGAGAAATAATCCTTGACCTCGCTCCACTTTGCAATGTCCTTGCGGGGCTTGGGATTTTCTCTGTCAATGTTCACCGCAGCGGTTGAGAATTCGGGGTCTGCGGTAAAGAGTGCATAAAACTCGGGGTCATAAACCTTTGCCCATGCGGCAACATTTTCATAAACCTGCTGTGCACTCATAACGGAAATAACGTTTTTGCTTACGTCGTTGAGCTTTACAAGGTCAAACAGGCAGCCGCTGGAGCTCATCTTTTTAAGGTTGAAGGGGAATTTTGAAATATCTTCCTTGGGATTTGCTCTGCGCCAATCCTCAAAGTTGGAGTTGATAAGGGTCAGCAGGTATTCAAGCACGCTCTCCTTGGGGAAGCCGCCTTCAACAAAGTAGCCTACCGCTGCTTCGGGGTCCTTTCTCTTTGAGAGCTTGCGCTTATCGCCTGTTTCCTCATCTATTTTAAGTACCTGAGGTGTGTGTGCATACTTGGGTACCTTGTAGCCGCAGGCCTTGAAAAGCTCGATGTGCTTGGGCACGGATGAAATCCATTCCTCGCCGCGGATAACATGGGTTGTCCTCATGAAATGGTCATCGCAGGCGTGAGCGAAATGATAGGTGGGAATTCCGTCGGACTTAAGGAGGACTTCGTCAATTATGTTTTCGGGCATTTCGATTTTGCCGCGGATAACATCGTCAAAGATAATCTTTCCGTCGCTGCCGCCTGAGCGAAGGCGAAGCACCCAGGGCTTGCCCTCTGCAAGATTCTGTTCAATCTGCTCAATAGTCAGGTCACGGCACTTTGCCCATTTGCCGAAGTAGCCCCAAATCAGAGCATCTCCCTTTTCCTGCTCTTTGCGCAGGTCTGCAAGCTCGTCCGCCGTGCAGAAGCAGGGATATGCAAGGCCTTTTTCAACAAGGCTTTTTGCAACGGTCTGATAAATCTCGGCACGCTGGCTCTGAGTGTATGGGCCGTATGCGCCCTTTTCCGTGCCGAAGCCTGTTACACCTTCCGTAAATTCAACGCCGAAATAATCAAAGCCGTTGATGATGGCGGAAACGCCGTCGTCAATTTCACGCTTTTTATCCGTATCCTCAATTCTGAGGTAGGAAACGCCGTTTGTTGCCTGAGCGGTCAGCACATCAACAAGCGCGCCGAAAAGTCCGCCGATATGAAGATAGCCTGTGGGTGACGGCGCAAAACGGGTTACCCTTGCACCCTCCGCAAGCCCTCTTTCGGGATAGAGCTCCTCATAGTAATCGGGAGTTTTGCCGATATGGGGAAAAAGAAGCTCTGCAAGTTTTTTGTTATCCAAAGAAACACACTCCTATGATAGCTTTGCAAACAACAATTCCATATGTCTGAAATGCAACATTTCGTATGCGACTGTTGTTTGCAAAGCTATTTTTACTTATACCCCATTATTATGGCAGAAAACGGTACAAGTATCAAGTATAAATTTTAATTTTTTCCTAATTATATCGGCTGTTTTTTCAATTTTTCAGGCAAAAAGAATATTCCGCTGCCGTTATGCCAAAAATATGGGAGAAATAAATCGGTGAAAAGAGGTTTCACAAATGAAAAAGAACATCAAGAAATATCCCAACATTTATCTTGCCCTTGCGGTTTGCCTTGTTGCGGTGGCAATAGGCACGGCAATCGGCTTTGTCAAATCTCCTCAAAAAGAATCAGACAGCGAAACCTTCAGCAGGGTAACCGTGCAGTGGAGCATTGAAGAAACTCAGCCGCTGACCGAGGAGGTTAACATCGGCGTCAGCGGCGTTGAGGATGAGCGTGTTTATTCCGTTACGGAAGAAAGCGAAAAAAACAAGCCCTATTCGGGCAATTTTGCCCTGCCCATGGGCACGGATATCATCAAGGATTTCAGCAACGGTGAAATGGTTGAATCAAAAACCATGGGCGATTGGCGTGTGCATAACGGCGTTGATTTCGGCGGCAGCGCAGGCAACGAGGTTGTTGCTGTTGCAAAGGGCAAAATTACAAGCGTTACGGACGACAGCTTCTGGGGTACGGTGGTTGAAATTGACCACGGCAACGATATGACCGTGCGCTACTGCGGGCTGAAAGACGGAAGCTGCCTGCCCGAAGGCACCGAGGTTGAAAAATACGATAAAATCGGCTCTCTGGGCCATATTCCCGTTGAAATAAGCGACGAGGACCACCTGCACCTTGAAGTGCTTATCGACGGCGAATATGTTGACCCCCTTAAGGCGCTTAACAAGGTCGGTTCGGGCGACTAAGGCCGGCTTCCTGCGGAACGGATATCACATTCCGCAGGAATATATTATGGCGGCTGCAAGTGTCTTTCAGGCTCCCCAAGGGCGTGTAAAAACGCCACCGCTGACGCAGCCGCCTTGTTTTTGAAGGCGTTCGCCCTCAATCCATTCTATGCCCAAAGGGGCAAAAAGGGCATTGCAAATAATTTTGAAAAAAGTCTTTACATTTGCAATCCTTTATGATATAATCCCATTTGCACATGCCCGTTTCTCGGATTTCGGAGCAAACCTCTGCGAGGTATTCACCTGCCGTATTCTGGGAGCCGAGGCAAATAATCAAATGAGGTGAAAAGAAATGACACAGGCAGAAAAGACCGCAATCATGCAGGAATACGCTCTCCACGAAGGTGACACAGGTTCACCCGAAGTTCAGATCGCTGTTCTTACAAAGAGAATCAACGACCTTACCGAGCATCTTAAGGTGCACAAGAAGGACCACCACTCAAGACGTGGACTTCTTATGATGGTTGGTCACAGAAGAAACCTTCTTGCATACCTTCAGAAGGTTGACATTGAGCGTTACCGTTCAATCATTGCAAGACTCGGTATCCGTAAATAATTTGTCAATAAAGCAGGCAGGAACTCATCTTGCCTGCTTTGTGTCGTTTTTGCGGAAGTGTTAATATGTTAAAGTATTAGCAAATCAGCGCTTTAAATCGGCGCAAAAATGCATCTTTCAGGCGGCTTGTTTCCCCGTTTAGCAGTGAATCGAGCAACCGGAAATTCGGTTATTGGATTTATTGCTAAACCCTGCCGCCTGTGGAAATAATAATTTTACAGAGAGGTAAAAGAAATGTTTTTTGAAGCTTTCAAAAAGTACGAAACAGAAATCGCAGGCAGACCTTTTGTTGTTGAAGTAGGCAAAATGGCTCAGCTTGCAGGCGGCGCATGCCTTGTTCGCTACGGCGAAACAAACGTGCTCTGCACAGCCACAATGGCTGCAAAACCCAGAGAGGGCGTTGACTTCTTCCCCCTTTCCGTTGACTATGAAGAGAAGCTCTACTCAGTAGGCAGAATCCCCGGCTCATTCCAGCGCCGTGAGGGCAAGGCAAGCGAAAAGGCTACTCTTGCTTCACGTGTTATCGACAGACCCATCAGACCTCTTTTCCCCAAGGATATGAGAAACGATGTTGGCGTTGTTGCAACAGTTATGTCAGTTGACCCCGACTGCCAGCCCGAAATCGCTGCAATGCTCGGCGTTTCAATTGCAATTTCAATTTCAGAAATCCCCTGGGACGGCCCCGTTTCAGGCGTTGTTGTAGGCCTTGTTGACGGTCAGTATGTTATCAACCCCACTCTTGAGCAGAGAGCAAAGAGCGAAATGTATGTTACCGTTGCTTCAACAAGCGACCTTGTTGCAATGATTGAAGCAGGTGCAAACGAAGTTTCCAACGACGATATGTATGACGGCATTATGTTCGCTCATAAGGAAAATCAGAGAATCGTTGAATTCATCAATCAGATTAAGGCAGAGTGCGGCAAGGAGAAGGTTGACTTCCCCTCAAACGATCCCGATCCCGAGATGTACGAGGCAATCAAGGATTTCGCAATCGAGGATATCCGCTACGCTCTGGATACAGATGACAAGAGAATCCGTGACGAGCGCCTTAAGCCCGTTTACGAAAAGGTTCACGAGAAGTTTGACGAAATCTACCCCGAAATGGAAGTTAAGATTGAGGAATGCCTTTACAAGGTTCAGAAGTACGTTGTTCGCCGCTGGCTTCTTGACGACGGCAAGCGTGTTGACGGCAGAGGCATCAACGAAATCCGTCCTCTTAATGCAGAGGTTGACCTTCTTGACAGAGTTCACGGCTCAGGTATGTTCACCAGAGGCCAGACTCAGGTTCTTTCAATCACAACACTCGGCCCCATGAGCGATGCACAGCTCCTTGACGGCCTTGATGAGGAAGAAAGCAAGCGCTATATGCACCACTACAACTTCCCCTCATATTCAGTTGGCGAAACAAAGCCCAGCAGAGGCCCCGGCAGAAGAGAAATCGGCCACGGTGCACTTGCAGAGCGTTCACTTATCCCCGTTCTTCCCTCAGTTGAAGAATTCCCCTACACCATCCGTGTTGTTTCCGAAGTTCTTTCATCAAACGGCTCAACATCACAGGGCTCAGTTTGCGGCTCAACACTTTCACTTATGGCAGCAGGCGTTCCCATTAAGGCACCCGTTGCAGGCATTTCCTGCGGCCTTATCACAGAGGGCGACCGCTTCATGACAATGGTTGATATCCAGGGTCTCGAAGATTTCTTCGGCGATATGGACTTCAAGGTTGCAGGTACAAAGAAGGGTATCACATCAATTCAGATGGACCTTAAGGTACACGGTCTTACCCCCGCAATCATCAGAGAGGCTCTTGACAAGACTTACACCGCAAGATGCTATATTCTTGACGAAATTATGCTTCCCGTTATCGCAGAGCCCAGAGCAGAGCTTTCAAAGTGGGCACCCAAGATGCTTACAACAAAGATTGACCCCGAAAAGATTGGCGATGTTATCGGCAAGCAGGGCAAGGTTATTCAGAAGATCTGCGCAGAGTGCAACTGTAAGATTGACGTTCAGGAGGACGGCAACATCTTCGTTTCCTCAACAGATATCGACGATGCACGCAGAGCAATCTTCATTGTTGAAACAATTGCTAACGACCCCGAGGTTGGCGCAATCTACAAGGGCGTTGTTACCCGCCTTATGAGCTTCGGTGCATTTGTTGAAATCGCACCCGGCAAAGAGGGCATGGTTCACATCAGCCAGCTTGATGTTAAGAGAACAGAAAAGGTTGAGGATGCTGTTAACGTTGGCGATGAAGTTATCGTTAAGGTTCTTCCCAAGGATGACCAGGGCAGACTCAATTTCTCACGCCGTGAGGCACTTATTGAGGTTGAGGGTCTTGTTCCCGAAAACACAGTTTCCGATGCTCCCAGAAAGCCCAGAAGAGATTTCCGCGGCGACAGAGGCAACAGACAGAGAAGAGATAACCACGGCGACAATAACTAAAAAGCGAATCGCTCCGAGAAATCGGAGCGATTTTTATTTTTGCTATTGTAAATATTTTAGTGGTATGCTATATTAAAGTTACAAATTCCGAAAGGAGATATGTTATGATTAAAATTACTTTTATGGGTGCAGGCAGCACCGTTTTTGCACGAAATGTTCTTGGCGACTGTATGTGCACCCCTGCCCTGCGTGACAGCGTTATTGCCCTTTACGATATTGACGAGGAAAGGCTTGAGGACAGCTACATTATCCTTTCCGCAATGAACAAAAACGTTAACGAGGGCAGAGCAAAAATTGAAAAATACTGCGGCGTTGAAAACAGAAAGGATGCCCTTCGCGGCGCAACCTTTGTTGTTAATGCTATTCAGGTTGGTCTTTATGACCCCTGCACAATTATCGACTTTGAAGTGCCCAAGAAATACGGCCTGCGCCAGACTATTGCCGACACCCTCGGCATCGGCGGCATTATGAGAGGCCTGCGCACAATTCCCGTGCTTAAGGATTTCGCAGACGATATGGAGGAAGTATGCCCCGATGCATGGTTCCTTAACTACACAAACCCTATGGCTATCCTTTCCGGCTATATGCAGAGATACACAAAAATCAAAACAATCGGTCTTTGCCACAGCGTTCAGAGCTGCTCAAAGGATCTTCTTAACCACCTTGGCATGGAAGATAAGCTCGAGGGCAGAAAAGAGCTTATCGCAGGCATTAACCACATGGGCTGGCTGCTTGAAATTGAGGATAAGGACGGCAATGACCTTTATCCCGAAATCCGCCGCCGTGCCGCAGAAAAGAATGCAACCGAAAAGCACAGCGATATGGTAAGATTTGAGTACATAAAGAACTTCGGCTATTACTGCACCGAATCCAGCGAGCACAACGCCGAATACAACTGCTTCTACATCAAATCAAAATATCCCGAGCTGATTGAAAGATACAACATTCCTCTTGATGAATACCCCCGCCGCTGCATTAATCAGATTGCAGGCTGGAAGGCTGAAAAGGAAAGAATTCTTGATAACGGCCAGATTACCCACGAGCGTTCGGGCGAATACGCTTCATACATTATGGAAGCTATCGTTACCGGCGGCCCCTACAAAATCGGCGGCAACGTTCTGAACACGGGTCTCATTGACAACCTGCCTGCCGACGCTTGTGTTGAGGTGCCCTGCCTTATTGACGGCAAAGGAATTCATCCCTGCCATGTCGGTAAGCTCCCCGTTCAGCTTGCTGCAATGAACATGACCAACATCAACGCCCAGCTTCTGACTATTAACGCCGCAGTTACAAAGAAGCGCGAGGATATTTATATGGCAGCTATGCTGGAGCCCCACACAGCCGCCGAGCTTTCCATTGACGATATCAAGGCAATGGTTGACGAGCTGATTGAAGCCCACGGCGAATACATGAAAGATTATAAATAATAAAGAAAAGCAGCCCGAGGGCTGCTTTTTTGTTTGCTGTTTTGCAGATGTCAGGCATATTTTGCGCGCTGACGGAGCAATCCGGCAAAAAAACTGTTGACAAATTATAATTTGTATGATATTATACAGATGTAGTTAGTTGCAACTAACTACAGAACATAATCATATTTCTCCATCTAGTCTATTCCTCATAACATTTTTCGCAAAGAATGCCGCCCTTTTCGGACGGCATTTTTTGTTGATTAATTCTGCTTTGCTTTCTCGTTCACGGCATCAAGCACTTCACGCTTGAATTCGCCGTGGATTTTGTATTTCTTTGAGAAAATAATCAGGGAAACAATCATCATAACGGGGGGCACAATGAACATAAGGAATGAAATTGCGCTTTTTGCGGCAGGTGTCTGCACGGCAGCCTCGCCGTTGTAGCCCGTAATTGTAAAGGCTGCATACATAATAATCGCCTGCACGGTATAAGCCATTTTCTGAAGGAAGCCCTTCATTGAGAAGGTGAGGCTCTGGTTGCGCTGACCCGATTTGTATTCGCCGTAGTCAACACAGTCTGCAAGCATAACCGTCTGATTAACAAACATGCTGCCCGTGCCGAGAGAGGTGAGAATATAGAACACGCCAAGAGCTGTTACGCTGACACCCTCGCCGAAAACATAGCCCATAATTGCCATGCCTATGTAGCCTGCGGCTGCCATGCTGAGTGACATCTTGTAGATTGAGCGGTTGTTCATAAACTTTGAGCAGACAGGAACAACAAGAATTGAAAGAACGGAGCCGATTGTACCCATCAGATTGAACTTTGACTGCAGGGTAAGGTCACCGAGGACGGAAGTGAAATAATAGCTGCTGATGCCCGAGGTCATGTAGAAGCCTGCATTGGATATCATTGCAAACAGCATAAACACAAGAAGCTGGTCGTTGCTCTTTATAACATTGATTGCAGCCTTGAAGGAGAACTTTTCGTTGTTAACAACAATGCGCCTTTCCTTTGTTGAAAGCACGCTGACAAGGGCAAAGAAGATTAAACCGACTGACATTATTATCGACCACTTGCCGAAGCCCTTGCTGAGGGTGTCGGAGGTCATAGTGTCAAGGTCGCTGCCTGCAACTCCGCCGAAAAATGCAACCGCCATAGGTGTGAATATGGATATGATTCCCTGACCAAGGCCCGAAAAGGCTCTTGCAATTGTGGAAACGAGGTTTCTGTCCTTTTCCTCGCTTGCAAATGAGGGCACCATTGACCAGAAGGGGATATCCGCAAGGGTGTTTGTCATGCCCCAAAAAACGTAAAGTATTGCAGCATAAACATAAAGACCCGTTGAACCTGCGGCAAAACCGGGGTTATTGAAAAGCAAGGAGAGCACAACTGCATTGAGAAGCGCACCCATAAGAATCCACGGGCGGTATTTGCCCATTTTGGTTTTGGTTTTGTCAACAATCATGCCCATCATAGGGTCGTTTATGCCGTCCCAAAGCCTTGCAAGGGGTGTTATGATAAGCAGGAATGCGGGGGCAATGCCCAGCGCATTTGTCAGATAGATTGACAGATAGGAATAGAACATTCCGTAGCTCAGGTCAAGGCCGATTGCGCCAACGCCGTAGCCCAGCTTTTCTTTGAGAGAAACCTTGTTCATGCAAAAACATCTCCTCAATTTGTTATGTTAATATACTACCATATTACAAATGTAATGGCAACATAAAAATAAAGCCGCCCGAAGGAGTTTTTATGCGAAAAGGGCACCGCTGACGGTGCCCTATATAAACATGTCACTACATTATATACTTACTGATAAAAGGAGCTTTGCTTATCAGCCATGCAACGGCAAGGCTGACGGCAAACACTATCAGCGAATTGCAGGGCACGGAAAGCACGGAATTATAAAGCAGGGTTGTGAATCCCCATTCTTTGAATGCAATGTTCACAAAGTCGTGGAAAAGATACATTCCGAAGCTGAGGGCCGAAATCCCTGAAATTATTTTCAGCTGTTTTTCGCTCCATCTTATTTTTGAAACGCCGTATTTGAAAAGCACAAACACCGCAACAGACTGAGCCCATACATTGGGCATAAAGTTATTATAAAGCGTGCTGACTGCCGAGCCCTTGACATTCGACCATATTGCCGTGCCGATTACGGTTGTCAGCGCTCCTACCGCACCGAGAGCATAGATTAAACGCCTCGTTTTAACGGAAAGCTCTGCGCTTTTCAGATAATAACCAAGCACAAAATATCCCGCATAACCGTAAACGGTATACATTCCTATATCCGCGGTTATTTCGTTAACCGTGGGAGCAATGGGCTTTATTGCCTTGAGCAGCTTCGCAACACTGCTGAAAATAACGGCAAGAACAATAAAATATTCCGTCATCTTTTTGTCGGCGGTTATTTTTCTGAGCAACGGAGCCGCAAGGTAAAGTCCGAAAATGGCGAACATAAACCAAAGGTGATATCTGCCGCAAAGAAATTCCTTCAGCCAAACGCCGAAGGTGTAATTATCCTTTGCAGGGCTGATAAAATAAAGAACAAGCGAATAGCAGAACGACCAGAAGAAAAATGCTGTTGTTATTCTTGAGATATTCTTTTTAAAAAGTTTTTTCAGCGGAAGCTCTCTTGAATTATCCAGAAAAAATCCGCCCGAAATCATAATGAACACGGGCACACAGAACCGGACCAGGCTGTCATAAACATTGAAGGTATGCCACTCAAACGAGTCTACCGCAACCTTGTTCCAGCTGCTTGCGGCAACGTGAAGCACCATCATGCTGAACACGCAGAAAATCCTCAACACATCAACCCAGACAACTCTTGAGACAACGGCTTTATTTTTCAACTCGGTTTTCATCTGCACTCTCCATTTCGTGAAGCAGCGGCGGGCGGTACATATTAAAGGCGTGCTTGCACACAGCAAGAGTCACCTTGCTTACATCGCCTGCAAATTCCCCGTCAATCGTCCAAGGAATTTTTGAACCGTCAAGAGTTTCAATTTCAATATGGGAACCCTGAAGGAATTTAATGTTTTTATGGTTAAGGTTCTTTTTGAGAATGCATTCCGCCAGACCCATCCAGCCCTTAAGATTATCAGGCTTTTCGGCAAAAAGAACCTCAAATTTGCCGTCGTTAAGGCAAACTGTATCCTCGTCAAGGTGAATGATTTTACCCACGGTATATGAATTGGAAATTGAGCCGAAAATAAATGCGCCTTCAAACTCAACGCCGTCAACCACACAGCGCATGGGCACTGGCTTTATATCCTTGACTTCCTTGGCCGCCTCATAGAAATATGCGGTTCTGCCAATCTTATTCTTGAGGTTCTGCGGCGTTGCATAGGAACACTTTGTGAATGCGCCGAAGGATGCAACATATGTAAAATATCTGCCGTTAAAAACGCCCAGATCGCTGGGTCGGGATGCTTCTTTCATAATAAGCTGCGCCGCCTTGCCACCCTGAGGAGAAAGTCCGAGAGTGTTGGCAAGGTCATTTGTTGTTCCTGCAGGAACAAAGCCGATTTCCGGCTTGCGGTCAAGAGTCATAATGCCGTTCATCATTTCGCAGAAGGTTCCGTCGCCGCCTCTGCACACAACAATGTCATAGTCCGAACCGTATTTTCGGGCAAATTCCGTTGCATCGCCGGACTTGGTTGTGTTCATAACGGTAACACCGTAGCCGTGAGCGCTGAAAACCTCCAGCGCATCGGACAGGTCATCCACCCTTTTATTGCGACCCGAACGGGGATTTATTATCATAAGCAGCTTCTTTTTCATCATACACCTTTACTTTCTTGTTTCTTTTTTCATTTTTGTAATTATATCATCTATTTTACCCTTTCGCAAGACGGCAAATTATTTTGGGTTGTTTTAAACAAAGATGTTTATAAAATTGATGAAATCTGCACAGTTTTTTGCAAAATTGCGGTTGACATGCTGCTGCAAAAGATATATAATTCATGTGCAAACGGGCCTGTAGCTCAGTTGGGAGAGTGCTACATTCGCATTGTAGAAGTCGTGGGTTCGACTCCCATCAGGTCCACCATACGGGCATTGGATGAACACTTATTATTTCAAAGGCGGTTTCGCCGTAAGGGTTCCGATCTGATGCAAAACAGAAAAGAGAGTCAAGGTTTAAAGCCTTGGCTCTCTTTTATTTATGTGTTGCTATGTTGTCATAGTCTTACTGTCTTACCCATTTTCTTGCTGCCATTTTTCAAACGCTTTTTTGCCTTCTTCGGATTCATAATACTTTCGTATCTCCGGCACAAGAAACCTTGCGAATGAGTCGATTACCGACTGCGGCAGCTCGACGTTGCATTTGGAATTCAACGGCGAAGCTTTGTTGGCTGTTGCTAAAATCTCCTTTCCCGCCGTATTGAACCCCTCGACTATTCGACCGAGAGAATGTCTTTGTTCTCGCTGAGATAATTTCTTATCTAATTATATTATAATCAAATTTTGAAATCTTGTCAATTTTTTGCAAATTTGCAATTATCCCGATTCTTACAATTTAAAAATTGGCATTGGAACAATAGAACCGCAAAATCGGGGTTACAGGTCAAACTATACGCACCCCTGAATTACCGCACTCTGAGACCGTTGATATACAACGATTTCAGAAGCTCTATTTGGTTAATTTTTAACTGTAATGAAAGTGTTTTTTATCAGTTGATTTTTGTAACCTTAAAGTTCGTTATGTGGAAAAAGTAACCGCAAAATTGGGGTAACAGGTCAAACTATACGTACCCCTCAATTACCGCACTTTCAATCCCTTATATATCAAGGGTTTCAAAGCCTACTTTTTCCACTTTTTTAAGCTAACAAAAGGAGTTTTTTATTTATGATTAATAACATTATTTCTTGTGAATTTAATATCGATACCGCCTGTGTTGAAGTCAAACTCACCGATGGCTCAATGGTGTCAATCGACTGCATTGTCGTTGAAAACGAATATGCAAATAATATGTATGAAACATCAGAACTTGATTATCTCATCTACAACGAACCGATGAGCTATGTCAGATTACTGTTAAGTGGTAAGATGGAAGAATATTTGCGAAATAATACAGATTATACTCCGTTGTCAGATATGAGATAACTATATTTGCTGTGTAAAATTTTCTATACTAAAAAGTCACAAACCGAAGCCATTTCTAGTTAACAATGGTTTCGGTTTGTCATTTATATATTTAATAGGTTTCAATGGTTTTTTCGGCGAGTGACATTTGATTCGTTTCTTCAATTAATGTTTCAATCTTTTTTATAAGTTCACTTTTGCATGCATGAGAAATATTTTCAAGTGAATTAAAATTCAAACTAACTAGTTTTATCATAAAACCTATATCCCATTGTATGTTTTCGTCAAACAAATTTAATTGATCATTTGCTAGTTTAATGTTTTTTTCAGAGTAGTATCTAATTGATCTTAAAATGTTGTTTACAACCGATATATTATCAAGTTCAAAATCACTTAGTAACTCATTATACTCTTCTTTGGTTTTTGCATTAGCTAGAAGTTGTTCTCTTAATGATATTGTGTGAAATTTATATTTGTTTAACAAATTATTTGCCTCAACCATAACCAAATTATGATCATCTTCAGTTTTAAAGCTAGTTAATTCTTTAAATCTTTCAATTTTAATAAGATAAAAAGCTATTGCCAACATAAATATATATGATGTTGTATCTTTCTTTTTTGAGAGAATATCATAAAATTCATTTTCCGCCAACTTAATTTTTATACTTGTAGCATTTGTAGGAGCATCATCTCTAGCCCACCAAGTATTATATGGGTGATCATCATTAACTTCAGATTCCGATAAATCTTCATTAGCGTTAATTCTTCTGAGTAAATAGTTCAAGTCAATATTTTGATTTGTAATTCTTTGGTTGATTTCATCTATCAAATCACTTGGTATGGGTATTTGACGAACAACTGTATCAAAATTTTCAAACCATACTTGCTGTTGTATTTCTTCAGGCGAATATTTGATTTTTAATGTTTCGTAAATTCTTTCAATTGTTTCATTTTGATCTAACTCATCTTTACATATAAATTTAAATATTTTCCAAAGATCATTTTCATCTATCGTATCGATCGATGCGTTTTCAAGTCTAGTTATAAATGTAGGGCTTTTTTGAATGTGTTCAGCCACACTTTTTCCTGTTATTTTATTCTGCAATCTAATAGACTTAATCGCTTCGCCTAATTCTGGAGTAATAATAATTCTTGGCACAGCAAACACCTCCGAAATATATTTTATCATCCAAAGGCAAAAAAGTCAACATATTTACAAAATAGTTTTATAGGTAAAAAAATTTACTAAAACTATTGACAGCACCAAAATCTTGTGATATAATCATCACACAATAGAAAAGCAGTGGTCTGTGACAACCACTGCTTTGAATCGGAACACGGTTGGTTCCCGACTTGAAATAGCAACTTAAGTCTATCATTTTTAGCCTTAAATGTCAAGTATTGAATAGCAACCGAGAGAGGGGTACTTGTGAATGGCAATACATAAAACAGGTGAAAAGCCTGGAAAAGGCACCTATGTTTGTATCAATTGCAATCAAACAATTGTTTTGGATGATCGCACAGATACACTTCCGCCTTGTCCTAGATGTTCAGGCACAAAATTTATTAAAATTTAAAAGGGGTTAAAAATGGTAAAAACCATAAAAACCGGAGAAGTTGTTCCTCGTTCTGGCCAGTATAGACCAGTCGGTGAAAAAGCGGAATACACTTTTGTTAAAGGCAAAAGAGTTCCTCCTACTTCAAGCGGTTCCACAAAATTTGTAATGGTAGACATTACCAAACACAAAAAGTAAAATAGCAGTAATCAAAAGAAGGCTTTGCAAAACTGCAAAGCCTTCACATCCATACCCGACGTCAAGAGTTGTTAACAAAATAAACAACGACAATTAATTTATCTAATAGAAGGAGCTGATAATGTGATAATTAAACAAAACAGAATTACTAGTAAAAAATACTTTTCTTCAGTTGTGCCCAATAAGCCTGTTTTTATTAAAGTTGATAATGTAACACGATTTAAAACAAAACTAAAAAACTTTGGTTTTGATGATAATCCAGAGAATGGAACCTGTATATTGCCTTGCGTTTATAATAGCTATTCAAAGAAAAACGCAGAACTATATTACACCATTAATCGTTCGCTTCCCAAAGAAGAGTATATTCAGACCCTTTATTGGACTCGAACAGAATGGGCAGGAAAAGGTGAGACTCGAGAAGTTACAGAGTTTGTTGATATTTGTAGAAAAAGAAATCACAGAGATTGGCACAGTCCTTTTTCTGTATATTTTACATTAGTCAAAGAAGAAGATAACACATACGTTATTTCAGAAGGGATACCGTATACCGATGATAATATTAAGAAACTGATTAATACCGCAAACATGGTGCTAAGTATGTTTGGAGAATGCAACATCGACTTTGAAGAGAGACCTGCTGAAATAAAAAAGGTTTATGTTAACTGGGATATTTTGCCTAAAGGAGAGTATCCCTGGAAAAAAATAAAACCTACTATTGAAGAAATGACTAAAAAAAGCAACAGAACGCAAAAAGCAATGATGTTGAGAAATTGCGAAACCATAGTAGAGATGAACCCTGAATTTGTTGCTTATGGTAAATCTGGATTTTTAGGATATGTAGTGTTTGCTTTCCCAACAAAAAAACTTTTTGTCTTAGAAAGCATTTATCCGAATAATGCTACATATATCTTTGACGAGGATTGGGAAGAGTTTTCAAAATTGACAAAAGCTGAAATACTCTCAAGCAATCTGCAAAAAGCTAGAATAATCCATTCCGCAAATTGGGAACAAAACTTCAAAAAAGCATTCCATAATTTATAATATAATTTGTCTAAAGCATTCGGAAAATAATTATGCTGATTAGAACAGTTGCACTGAGTTGCAGCTATCTGGCTGTGATTTCGCAGTTGTGTAACATTATGGCATAATGCAAAAACCGTATTGGAGTTGTGGGTATAACTCCAATACGGTTTTCTTTTTTTAATCCTCTAGTTTCTTTGCAAAATGCACCAATTTTGATGCTTCGCCAAAACCTAATTTTCGATGCAGTTTAATGCTTGCATCGTTTGTAATTTCACAGTCACTTGCAAATTCTTTGCAGCCTTTTGACTTAGCCCAATTCTGACAGCAGATAACAAGTTCTGTTGCAAAGCCTAAATTACGCCATTCCTCTTTGACATAAACACCCTCAAGATAACCGACGGGACTGCTATGTGTACCCTCAACATAATCGTTACGGATTGAGCAATGAGCAAAACCGACCATTTCTTTGTAGCAATACAAGGTGAAAATCATATCATTTTCACTTGAAATGTTTTTCTTCATCTCGTCGCACATTTCATCCAAACTGTGATGAGACCAAAGTTCGCAGGCGAGACGGGCGATTTTTTCATAATCTTTTTCACGGGCGGTATAACTGTTCCAGCAACTGCGCCACACCCAAGTATGAGTGCTGACACCATTTATGGAATCAAATTCAACCTTGTCCCAAAGTTCTGCCATTGATTTGCCGTCAAAAACCTTTGCATTCAGTAGTTCATCGGCTGTTTCGAAATCATATCCGTTTTCTTCAGCGCCTTTCATTTTGCTGAACCAATATAATCTGTGCTCATCGCTATAACCCATCCAGATATCCTGATAATCTTCATTATCAGTTATGCTGAAATTGATTTCGCAAACGGAATCTTTTTCAATGAGCTTTTCTCTGAAATATTCGTATTTTATGGGAAAGTTTTCTCTCATAATTTCACCTGAATTATATTTTCTTTGCTTTGACAATCAAAAAGTTCGGTTTGATATATTCCTTTACCCATGCAGGTACTTTTTCGATTACCCATTCTTCGGGTATGGGTTCGCAGACTTCTTCGATAACAAAACCTGCTTTTGCAAGTGCATTTATAATATTGCTGAAAGTGCGGTGATATTTTATAACACCGTCAACATACCAATGGATTTTGCGTTCGCCGGGTTGGTTGTAGTTTGAGAAAGTGTAAGAAACTTTTTCTCCGTTTTCGTTTTTGTTGAAATGACCTGCACCGTCAACGGTTGAGGTTATAATCGGATGTTCTTGTGAGAACAAAAGCTGACCGCCGACGTTGAGAACAGAATACATATCATTTGCGAAAGTGTCGAAGTCCTCAACATAATGAAAAGCAAGGGAACTATAAATAAAATCAAATGTTTCGCCGAGCTTTAATATATCGGTCATGCTCATATTGCGGTACTCGATTCTATTATTTGCGAATTCTTCTTTTGCAACGGCAAGCATCTTTTCAGATATATCAATACCAACAACCTTATCTGCACCTCTGTTTACAAAATCAATGCAGTTGTGACCGTAACCGCAACCCAAATCAAGAACGGTTTTACCGTTTAAGTCGGGTAAGAGTTTCCGCATGGCAGGTTGTTCAATCAGATCGTTGGCGTTGCAATCGCTGTCACGCAGCGCTTTGTAGCCGTTGAAAAATGTTTCATTGTCAAATATATTTTGTCTGCTCATAATCTCACCTTAAATTCCTTTGGTGTGTTCATCAAAATTAGCTTTGATAACCCGTCTTTCTCTGTCTGTCAAACTCCAGATATGAATACCCGTATCGGCGGTGTTGAAGAAATACATACAGTCAACGGGCATATTGAAGAATGAACGGTAAAGCTGATTTATCATTCCGCCGTGCGAAACAACAGCAACGGTTTCATCGTTCTCAGCTTCGTTCATAATTCTTGAAAGTGCATTCTCTGCTCTTTGTCTGAATTCAAGCTGAGATTCCTGACCGTAAACAGCTTTATCAATCGGCAAATCGGGAACTTCGGGATATTTTTCTCTTACTATCGCTCTGGGCAATCCTGCAAGAAGTCCGTTATTGAACTCCATTAAATTTTCATCAAAAACAATAGAAACTCCGATTTTATCGGACAAATGCTGTGCTGTTTGCTTCGCTCTTGTCAAAGTGCTTGCATATATTTTTGAGATGTTATAATTATCGGCAACATAATTTGCCATTGCTTCAGCTTGTTTGTGACCTCTCTTAGTCAACGCAAAATCCGCCCTGCCTTCGTGAACATCAAGCAAATCGGCTTCGGATTCACTATGTCGGATTACAAGTAATTTCATCGTATCAACCCCTTTAAATCTGTTTTTATTATACACTACTTATTTTCTGTATGCAACATCACCCCAACCGTTTTGGCTGAGGTGAGTTTTTATTTGAGAAATTCTGCACGGTGTTGCTCGAAGAAATCAAAATATGCCCTCACGTTTTCAAGTTCTGTCCAATCGCAGGTTCTGACGGGGACAGAATCAAGATTATAAATTCGTGCGTTTTTCATCGATAAGAATATCGGAGAATGGCTTGCGATAATAAACTGACAACCGAAAAATCTTGCCGAATCATAAATGAAATTTGCAAGCTCCGTCTGCAATTTTATTGACAGACTGTTTTCAGGCTCATCTAGCAGATAAAGAGCGTTCTCGCCTATGCGGTCAACAAAAAACTTCATTGCGGTTTCGCCGTTTGAATACATATCAAGATTTCTGCCCACATTCTTTTTTACATATTTTGAAAGCGAATTTTTCTTTGCCGCAGCATCGTGAATTTCTTTCCAACGGTCATAATCGTCAAGACCCTTGAACCGTCTTTCTTCAGGGTCGAAAATTTTTGATTTCAGTTCAAAATATGTTTCGGATGCTTCTTCTCTACGGGTATCAATTCCTTCGTTGATGTTCCGCAAATCAAGAACATAATCAAAAACATCATCACTTGAAATATAACGGATTTCCTGCGTGCGTTTTGCAAGTTCCGAACGGCAATAATCAACGTATTCACCGAAAAGCGGACTGTTGTTGAACTCGGATTGACGGGCTGCGTGAAGCTTTTGCGCAATAACATTCAAAAGAGTTGTTTTGCCTGAGCCGTTGCCGCCGTAAAATATTGTTACGGGCGAAAAATCTATTCGTTCAAGACCTTTATCGGGAAAAATCTTGAACGGATACATCGTGTTGAAACAAGTTCTGTTTTCGAATCTTATAAACTGGATTTCTGTATAGTCTGACGGCAAAGTAAATTTTTCAAGATACAGCATATTATTTCTCCTTTTGGGGTTATGCTTTGATTATACGCTCTTTGCTGTGTCATAAAACGGACAACATCACCCCAACCTATTCGGTTGAGGTGAAAATTTTTATAAGTATTTCTGCATATAGACAAGATTCTGATATGTTCCGTCTTTGAGTTTGCAATAGTTCGGCTTGATGCATACAATTTTAAAACCGAATTTTTCGTAAAGTGCTTTTGCTCTGTCGTTGCCTTCAATAAAATCAAGCTCAACGATTTCTGTGCCTTCGTGATTTTGGGCTGTTTCAATGAGTGCCTCAAACATTGCAGACCCGATACCGAGATTCCAATACTTTTTTGTTATGGAAATACCCAATCCCGCACGGTGGAAGTTTTTGCAGCTGTTGAAGAAAGTTATATCACAGCTTCCGACGGGTTTGCCGTCAATATAGCACGCAATCACAAGATCGTTTTCGGATTCACGCATACTGCGTATCCATTCTTTTTCGCTTTCAATTGAAATGTTATCCCAATATTCTTTGTAACGGGTCAGAAAATCCGTTTCTCCGCAAGCGGTTTTGATGTTGTCGAGCATTGCTTCGGCATCTTCTTCGCACGGAGTTTTCAGAATTGCTTGCTGACCGTTTTTTAGAATTATTTTCTTTTCGTCAAATATCATTTTGTTCACCTTCTTTGTTCTCGGCATAATACTGTGCCTGTGCGTTCCAAAGTTCAGAGTATTTGCCGTTTGGATTTTCGAGGAGTTCTTCGTGAGTGCCTTCCTGAATAACTTCGCCGTTATCAAAAACAACGATTCTGCTACAGAAACGGCAGGATGAAAGTCTGTGGGAGATATATACCGCCGTTTTGCCGCCCGCTATATCATTGAAGCGTGAATAGATTTCGCTTTCGGCAATGGGGTCAAGTGCGGCGGTGGGTTCGTCGAGAATAACAAACGGTGCATCCTTATAGAGTGCTCTTGCGATTGCAATTTTCTGTTCTTCGCCGCCCGAAAGGTCGATGCCGTCTTTTTCATAGAGCTTATAAATCGACTGATTCAGCTTTTTCGGAAATTCCTCAACTCTGTCTTTTACGCCTGCCATTTCAAGGCATTTCCAAACCTTTTCTTCGTCATATTCATCGGAGCAGGCTACATTTTCGCCCACGGGAAATGCAAGGAGTTTGAAATCCTGAAAAACAATTGCAAAGAGCTTTAAATATTCGGCATAGTCAAATTCTCGGATATCAATTCCGTTGAGAGTGATTCTGCCTTCTGTGGGGTCATAAAGACGGCAAAGGAGCTTTATCATTGTTGATTTACCGCTTCCGTTCATGCCCACAACCGCAAGACGCTCGCCCGATTTAATCTGCATACTGAAATTCTTTAAAATCAGCGGTTCGGTTTCGGGATAAGAGAACGAAACATTGTGAAATTCAAAAACTGCGTTTTCGGGGTTAATACCGTCAATGGTTCTTGTGCCGTTTTCCATATCCGAAACAAGATTCAGATATTCGATTTCCTGCTTAAGTTGAACATTGTTTGCACGCAGATAACCCGCATTGCCTGCAATATCCGTGCAAGCGGTTATAAGCTTTGTTATTGCACCGTAATATTCAACAACCTTGCCTGCACCGAATGCACCCGCAAGTGCTTTGAGTCCGACGAAAATATAAACAAGACCGCCGAGCAGGTTTGTTGAAACCGTGCTTACCTGACCGATGGTTGACCAGACCTTAAAAGTATCCTTTCTCATCTGTGAGGTGGGGTTATAAATTTTCTCGGTGATTTCTTCGTTGATAAGACCTTTTTCGTTGAAGATTCTGACATCCTTACCGCTTTCATTTTCGTTGAGATATTTCTGGTTATAGTATTCAAGAATCGGATTGAATTTCACGACTCTGTTAAAAATGTTGAATTGCTTTTTCTCGCTCAGACTGTGATACTTAACCGAAAGTACAATCATAACAGCAGAGAAACCAACAAGCGACATGCCGAGCAGCGGAGAATCGACAAATGCCATAAATCCCGTGAGCGGTGTGGGCGATTTGCTGAAAACCATACCCGAAATCATAACAATAGCAACGATAATCGAGAATACGCAGGATATCATTTCCGCTACGCACTCGGCAACCCAAGTCAGACCGTTTCCGTTATTGGCGTTCTCTTCAATTTTACCACGGAGTTCCTGAACGGATGAGCTTTCAGCTTTTGCATAGTCGAGTTCAAGAGCTTTTCGGGAGAGAAGTGCGGAATGCTTTTCCCAACAGCTGTTGAGCATTATCAGGGCTTTTCGGTTGATTGTTCTTATTATCACATCAATAACAAGCGTTGTAATTGTTGCAATGAGAACATATTTCAATATCTGTTCAAAGCTTTGTTTTTCAGTTAAAGCAGTGATTACAAGACCCGTGCAGTATATGGTTATGTAAGGCGAAACAGCACGGAGAATTTTGACGATGAGGTTGAGAGAAAAATAATTTTTGCCGAGATAGATTTTAACGAGCTTCAAGCCTTGTTTTATTATCTCAAAATCTTCTTTTAAGTCCGCGAAAATTTTCTTCATATAACAGCCTCCTCTCTGTAATATCTGCTCTGTGTTTCAAACATTTCGGCATATTTGCCGCCGAGTGCAAGCAGTTCCTCGTGTGTTCCTATTTCGGCAATTTTTGCATCGTCAAGAAGAATTATTCTGTCGCAGAAACGGGTTGATGAAAGTCTGTGGGATATGTAAATTGAGGTTTTATCTTTGGTAAGCTCGCTGTATTTGAGATACATATCGTTTTCGGCAATGGGGTCAAGTGCGGCGGTAGGCTCGTCAAGAATAATTATCGGAGCATCCTTATAGAGCGCCCTTGCGAGCAGAAGTCTTTGGAGTTCACCGCCCGAAAGAGCAACCGCACCCTCGTGAACTTCACGCACAAGCAGAGTGTTTTCTTTCTGTGGCAGACTTTCAACCTTATCGAGAATACCTGCAAGGCTCATACATTCACGAAGTCTGTCACGGTCAATTTTGTTTTCCTCGCAGAGTGCGATATTTTTTGCAACCGTTGCAGGAAGCAACGCACAATCCTGAAACAGAGTTGAGAACAGCTCATAGTATTCGTCACGGTTGAACATTCTGCTGTCAATTCCGTTGATGAGAATCTGACCTTCCTGCGGAACAAACAGACCGCAGATGAGCTTTACAAGAGTTGATTTGCCTGCGCCGTTAACGCCGACTATGGCAATTCTCTCACCTTTGTTTATTCTGAGTGACATATTATCAATAGCGGTTTTTTCGGATTCATCATAAGAAAAAGTGAGATTTTTAAGCTCGATTTCGCAGGGTAACTCCTTACCCGACGGCAGTTTTTCGCCTTTGCCGGTATTCATTTTGTCCTCAATATCAATAAAACTTCTGAAATCACTGACGTTATGTGCACCCGAAATGATTTCCGAAACAGAGTCAACAAGTCTTGCAAGCCATTGACCGAATCCGGTTATTGCACCGAAATAGAGTGAAAAATCGCCGAGTGTCATATCGGAATTGAGCTTGAGATAAATGAGATAGATATATGCACCAAGGCTGACACCGAATTTGAAAACATCCTCAAGCATACAGTTGATATAGTGACCGTTGTTTCGCAGAATGTTCCAACCGTTCGCATCGTCGAGATGCTTATCGATTTTTCTCATAAGGAAGTCGGACATATTGTAAATGCGGACATCCTTTGCGTTTGAAAAATCCTTTGAACGGTAGGTAACATAGTGCAGACGAAGGAAGATTTCAGCAACCTTATCCTTCATTTTGTCCTTCCATTTGTTAAAAATCAGCCACCCCGCCATACTGATGCCGTAGCAGAGAACAAGAATAGGGATAAACCACGGATTGCAGTCAACAATAATTGCGGTGAATGCCGAAAAACCGAAAACTGACGAAGCCAACGTGCAGTTAAGCTCAATGAATCTTGCAACGCTTCCGTCCCAACCGTGAATTGCATTCCAGGCTTTTTCACGCTTAACACGGGTTTCGTTGTAGGTATAGTTGTTGTAATCCATGCTCATAACCTTGTTGCAGATAAGCTTATGGAGCATAATATCCCTTGTAAGCATTCTTCCTTGGTAGCTTTTGTTATACATAACATTGTTAAGAACGCCGAAAACAATAAGAACGGCAGACATCAGACCGACTTTCAAAAGCAATTCAGAAGCGGCTGTTTTGCTCTCAACGCAGTCGAGAACAATTTTGGGAAGATAAGCCGCAACAAGAGAACTTACCGCACCCAGCGGGGTTAAGCCAATTTGCAGAATAACATAGGATTTGTCAAAATTCCAATGCTCTTTCAGCATGAATTTAAGGTTGCTGAAATAATTGTATTTTTTCTTCATATGTTTTCCCTCCTTATGAGCGATATAAATATTGATACCAAAACAGCGGAAACGACGATATAAATAATTGAAGCCGTTGATTCATAAAGTGCCGCAAAACCGCAGCTAAGCATAATCACACCGATGGCAACAAAATATCCGCTGAGGATTTTGTACCGTTCGGGATTTTTGCAAAGTATGTTTATAAAGCCTTTGAGTTTTTCGCAGCCGATAAGAATTCCGAGCAAGGAATGAACTGCCGCAGAAGCAAAGGCTATTATTGAATAGTATTTCATTTTCTTCCTTTCTGTTTATAATCTAAAACGTCGATGGTGTATAAAAAATAACGGCGAAAGCATAGCCTCCGCCGCTTCAATATTAATGATAAATTAAAAATCAAACGATTGAAATACGCTCTGCAATAGTGTTGTTTTAATGTTCAAAAGTGTTGCAGATATTTATACTGGTGGTGAATATATTTCCCTCGCAGGAAACGAAAACATCGCCGCCGTATTTCTGAGCAATCGTCTTAATGCTTTTGAGTCCGTAGCCGTGGTTGAGCTTATCTGCTTTTGCTGTGCCGATATGTTTTGTGTCAACCTCTGCTTTAACGGGATTCTCAACGGAAACAACAATTCTGCCGCCCATTGTGATAATGCTTGCAAAAATTGTTTTGTCCGTGCCGTTTTCAAGACCTTCGGCGGCTTCGATTGCATTGTCAAGTGCATTGCCGATAAGTACACCGAGTTCGAGCAAATCAACATTGATTTTATCCGAAATCTTTACGGAATAATCGAGTGTGATTCCCTTGCTTTCGGCAATGGCGAGTTTGGATTGAAGAACGGCATCAACTGCGGGATTGCCCGAATTTATAACACCGTTGTTTGCTTCATCAAGAAAATCCACTTCGCCCTTTATTGCGTCAATGGCAGATTGGGTCTGACCGTCGGCAAGAAGTCCCGAAACGGAGAGCAGTTTGTTTTTAATATCATGTCTGAAAGTGCGGATTTCGCTCTGATAGCGATAAAGCTCCTCATAGTGAGAGAGCTGATTTTTAATTTGTTCGTTGGCAAATTCAAGTTTTGCCTTTGATTCAACATAGTCCTTTTGTCTGTAAATAAGAAAGAGGGTAACAAGATTTGCGGCAATCATCAGAATTGCAACAGCAGAGAATAAAATCGCAGGAATGCTTTTAAGTTCATAGGTGCATTTGCAGATAACGAGAGTTACAAACACCGTTGCAATCGGCTGAATTATGAGCAGTGCCGAAAGACCGCCGGAAACACCAAGGTCAATCTTGCCGATTTTCTTTGAAACAAAGAAAATAAGGAAAAATGCAAAAAATTTGCATATAAGTCCCATACCAAGAAAAATTTCATCATTTTGAAGAAAATCAAGACTTTCCTCACCCATAAACATACCGCTCAGGAGGGTAATTATTGTTTCTGCACCTGCTTGAATCATAACAAATAAAACACTGCTGATGATGGCAAAATGCACTTTTACTCTGTAAACAAGAGCAAAAACAAAAGCTGTAACAACACCCAATCCAAGCAGCATTGCACCCGTACCCGCAAAGAAATATGAAACAACGGTATTGACCATTATTGCAACAATCATAAATACAGCAAGTTGTACGCCCTTGAGCTTTCTTTTTGAAATGTTGGAAAAAAGAATATCCATTGTGTAAATTTCAAAGCAAGCAAACAAAAAATATGCGATTACTCTTAACATTTTACCAACCCCACTTTCTAATAAAAATATCGTACGCCTTCAATGCTTCCTGCTTCTTCCGAACGCTGACGGCAACTTTTGAACCGTCGGTCAGTTCAACCTCGTTTGCATCGAAGCTTTTTATGTAGTTCATATTAACGATGAACCCCTGATGAACACGCACAAATCCGTGCGGTTTCAAAATTTCGTATATCTCCGAAATTTTACCGACAGCCTCATAAACATCGCTTGCGGTATGCACGGTCAGATGTCTGCGGTAACCCTCAACATAGCTTATTTTATTAATGGAGATTTTGTTTCGCACGCTTTCCCATTTCAGAATAACGCTCGCATTTGTTGCGGTATATTTCTTCATCGCTCTTGTGAAAACTTCGCTGAATTCTTTTTCCTTAATCGGCTTCACAAGAAAATGCAGCGCCTCAATTCTGAACGCATCGAATATGTAACTTGAATGGCTCGAAACAAAAATTATGATTGTTTCGGGCGCAAATTCTCTTATGATTTCGGCGGCTTCAACGCCGTTGATACCGCCCATCTCAATGTCGATGAACACAATATCAAAGCATCCGCCGTTCTTATAAAATTCAATCAAATCTTCGCCGCAGGAGAAATCAGAAATGTCAAAACCGTCGTCTTCGGTACGGAAAGGTTCGAGCAGATTCCTGATTTCTCTGACGGTAAAACAGTCATCGTCACAAATACAGATTTTCATATTATCCTCACAATTCAAATTCTTTTTTCAAAACAGGCAAGAATCAATCCCGGCTCAACTTCAAGCCTCTTGCCTGTATCTTTATAGCCACACTTGGTGTAGCACTTTCTGTTTTTATCCAGATCTTCAGGAAAGTCAACATATAATTTTTTCGGTTTTTTCAAAAATTTCTCCGATTGTAATATCGCCTCTGTTGCAATACCCTTGTTCTGATATTCGGGTGAAATATATACTCTTCCGAGATAATATTTGCCCCAACGAAGATTTTTTACAAACGGTGTTGAGCCCTTGATTCTGTATAAAATACCGCCGACAATTTTCTCGTCAAAAAGAATTGTTAAATACAGAAACTTCGGATTGTTTAATCTGCAAAGTATATCTCTTTCATCTCTCAGGTACGGATTACCTGCATCGTGATACTTTTCGTAAAGCGGCAGAAAGGCGTTTTGCTGAATAGCTGTTAAAGCATTAACATCTTCAATTGTTGTTATTCTTAATGTTATCATTGTAATCTCTCCAAACAAAAAAACTCCCCTGATATGAAAATCAGAGGAGTCGCAAAATTATCTCTATATAAATACAGCTATATTGCGGACAAAATAACATCTGATTTCATATACGATTTTAAATAATTCACATAATACATTGTCATTCTGTCCACCTGCCTTTCTTTAAAATTTTTCTATATTCTAACAATACAAAACAAATTTGTCAACCGTTTTCGCCGATTGTGCAAAAGTGTTGATTTTAAATGCAAAAGTGTTTAACTGCACGATTGCTGATGTTATAATTTCAAACTGTTTTCAAAACAATCGCTTTGTAAAAGTGCGCAATTATACACCGTTTCGGTGCCATTGCGATTTTTTCAAAATTCTCGGAACACAGTTCCGCTGATTACATCAGACAAGGTAAACCTTGCAATATGTTTATTTCATAATGTTTGACTAATAGTTTTTTATGTATTATGATTTTAGAAGAGAGTTTTATTGTACAGCAATTGTGATATTGTTATTACGTTACAAAATATTGGAGGATGTTAAGTGATGGATATTGAAACCACTCAATCTACGACAAAGATTAAACTTCAATATGGTCTCAGAGGAGAGCAAATTGTACATATTTCCGAAATTGCTGACGATGAACGTGGATTGAAATGCGGTTGCATTTGTCCCGGATGTGGAATGACTTTACAAGCGAGAATAGGTAAAATAAAACAGCCGCATTTTTCACACAATAATGCAAAATGTGATTTGAAATCTGCTCAACAATCCGCTTTGCATATTCTTGCTAAAGATATTATCGAAAAAGAAAAGAGAATTAAATGTCCTGATGTTGTTTTCGACACAAGCGATTTAGATTTAGATAACGGGTATTTTATTTATGGAGGTTATGACAAAAAGATATTCAAAAAAAGAGGCTTGTTAAATTGTGAAACTGTTGTGTTAGAGAAAAGGGTATCTGATATCATTCCCGATATTGTTGTGACTTCCGGAAACCGAACTTTTTTTATTGAAATAGCAGTTACTCATTTTATTGATGAAACAAAACTTGAAAAAATCAGAAAATTAAAAATTCCTACCTTGGAAATTAACTTGAGCGGTATTATTGATTCGCCAATATCAAAAGAAGAATTGAAAGAAATTATAGTAAATAGCTTTAACAATAAATCTTGGGTATACAGACCCAATGAAGAGCAATATAAAGCAGAATATTTTCAATATATAAAAGATGAATTTACCAAACGTGAAAATATCGAAAACGAATACATAAGAAAAGAGGAAAACCGCCAAAAAGCAAAAGCAGCTCGAAAAGAAAAAGCAAAAGTTGAAACAGAAAAATTAAAAAATCCAGAACACTATCAAAAAGTTGCAATGTCTTTAGTGAATGACGAAGATTTTTTTAACAAATTTAAAAACATGAAATTTTATGTTAAAACAAAAGGTAGAGTTCCTTTTTATATTAACATTCCTGTATTTGGAGAAATGATTTTTAATTGTGACCGAAGAATTTGGCAAGGCGCACTTTTTGAAAAATTTATTTATTACCGTTCAACAAAAAAAGAAAACACTTTGAATTGGAAACGAATTGAAAAATGGATTTTTGAACATCAAAAAGAATTTAAAATAAACTATGATTATTCATGTTCAGTTGAAGTGCAAAGAAACGGTATTCCACATCGTTCAACGTTAGCCAAAGAGGCTGTCCTTCAATATCTGGAGTACTTGGATTTTTTAGGATTTATCAGTGCTCCTGCTTATAATATTGAAGAAGGAGAATGGCTCGTTTTATCAACTTATAATATATATCCACCTAACAAAGAAGAAGCAAGGAAACTCAAAAAAGCAATTAAAGAATGTGACGAGTTTTCTATAAATGTCTATAATTTAATATTTGATGGATTATATGAAGCTGAATAAAAACGTTGCATTATCAGTACCGTTCGGCGAGAGGACTTTAGGATTATCTCGTTTTCTTTCAAGGTAAGTCTTGACAATAATTCGGAAAAGATATATTATAAAAGCGGTCGAACAATTGTTCTGCTGATGAAGCAGAGAATTTTATTTTTTTATAAAAACATAAGCTTCGGAGAAGCGCCGCTTGAAATTTTTTTGCAAAAAATATTTCAATTCCGGGGATTGGGGTTATCCCCAACAAGCGGCAAAAAGAGTGTTGCAAAAATTTGATTTTTTCAAATTTGGATACCCACTTGCCCTGCTTGCAAAGTTAGTGATGGGTGAAAACCCGAA
>JAZUON010000017.1:0-52482 GCA_045604685.1 Acutalibacteraceae bacterium | reverse complement strand
CGCCGATGGTAGTTGGGACGCGAGTCCCTGTGAGAGTAGGACGTCGCCAGGCAATAAAAACGGAGGATTAGCTCAGCTGGGAGAGCATCTGCCTTACAAGCAGAGGGTCGGCGGTTCGATCCCGTCATCCTCCACCATTATTTTTTAAAAAGTGACGTTAGTAAAATTCCCATTATCGCGGGGTGGAGCAGTTCGGTAGCTCGTCGGGCTCATAACCCGAAGGTCGCAGGTTCAAATCCTGTCCCCGCAATCATAATGGTCCGGTAGTTCAGTTGGTTAGAATGCCTGCCTGTCACGCAGGAGGTCGCGGGTTCGAGTCCCGTCCGGACCGCCATTTACATAATGAAGTTGGCTCAGTAGCTCAGTCGGTAGAGCAAAGGACTGAAAATCCTTGTGTCGGCGGTTCGATTCCGTCCTGAGCCACCATTATTAATTAAAATTTAACAAATAATGATTTTTCCTAAATATTATGCCGGTGTAGCTCAATTGGTAGAGCAACTGACTTGTAATCAGTAGGTTGGGGGTTCAAGTCCTCTTGCCGGCACTCTTAATATCGGAGGGGTAGCGAAGTGGCTAAACGCGGCGGACTGTAAATCCGCTCCTTCGGGTTCGGCAGTTCGAATCTGCCCCCCTCCACCATTTATAATAGGGGCATAGTTTAAAGGTAGAACAGAGGTCTCCAAAACCTCCAGTGTGGGTTCAATTCCTACTGCCCCTGCCAATTAATATGGCGATTGTGGCGAAGTCGGTTAACCCATCGGATTGTGGTTCCGACATTCGTGGGTTCGATTTTCACCAGTCGTCTCATAGATGCGGGTGTAGTTTAGTGGTAAAACCTCAGCCTTCCAAGCTGATGATGGGGGTTCGTTTCCCTTCACCCGCTCCAAAAAATATCATAACGGGCTTATACCTCAGCTGGTTAGAGCACACTTCTGATAAGTGTCAGGTTGATAGTTAGAGTCGCCCATATTATTATTCCTCAGTAGCTCAGTGGTAGAGCACTCGGCTGTTAACCGAGCGGGCGGAGGTTCGAATCCTACCTGCGGAGCCATTTGGCCCCTTTGTCAAGCGGTTAAGACACCGCCCTTTCACGGCGGTAACACGGGTTCGATTCCCGTCCGGGTCACCACGACAAAAGACTGATGTGAAAACATCAGTCTTTTTTTATTGCTGATATTGCCCTGCTTTTCGGAAATAATAATAAAAACACAAAACGGAGGGCATATGGAATCGGTTTGGAGCAAGGGCACTGTTATGCCTGAATTTGCAAAGCTGAATGAGAATATTGAGTCGGAAGCCGTTGTTGTGGGCGGTGGTCTGGCAGGGCTGCTGACTGCTTATCGTCTTAAAGAAAAGGGCGTTGATACGGTTGTGCTTGAGGGAGAAAAAATCTGCTCGGGTCAGACTAAAAACACAACCGCAAAAATAACCTGCCAGCACGGCCTCATATATGACAGGCTTATAAACGCTTTCGGTGAAGAAAAAGCAAGGCTTTATGCCCGGGCCAACAGTAAGGCAATCGATGAATTTGAGAATATTGTTTTGCGGGAAAGCATACATTGCTCATTTGAGCGCAAGCCATCATATCTTTATACTTCTGCCGATGTTCAGGCGATTGAAAAGGAATATGAGGCCGCAAAAAAGCTGGGTATTGACTCATATATGACGGACGGTATGCCCTTGCCCGTGAAAATAAAAAATGCTCTTTGCTTTGAAAATCAGGCGCAGTTCAATCCTCTTGAATTTGCGGCGGCAATCGCACGGGGACTGAAAATATACGAAAACACACTTGCGGTTTATGACGGCAAGGGTTCAATCAGGGCCAACGGACGTCAAATCCGTGCAAAGCATATTGTTATAGCCTCCAATTATCCTTTTATAGATTCCTTCGGATTCTATTTTTTACGCATGCACAGAGCGCGGTCATATGCAATGGCCTTTGAGGGTTGCGGAGAAATTGAGGGCATGTATTACGGTATTGACCCGAAATCTCTTTCATTCAGGAATTACGGCAATTTGCTTGTTGCTTCGGGCGGTACACACCATAGCGGTGAAAGCAAGGGCAACGAATTTGCAATGATAAGTGAGAAGATAAGGGCAATTTTTCCTGATGCGAAGGAATGCGCAAGGTGGTCGGCGCAGGACAGTATGCCGCCCGATTCCGTGCCCTATATCGGAAAATATTCGGCAGGCAAAGGCAATTTTTATGTTGCAACAGGCTTTCAGAAATGGGGAATGACAAGCTCGATGGTTGCGGCAGATATTATATCTGATATGGTTTGCGGCAGAGCAAATGAATATTGCTCCGTTTTTTCACCGCAGAGAAGCATTTCGGCTGCGGCAGGGGAGCTTGTAAGCAACGGAATGCATTCCGTTGACGGCTTGCTGCTCAAAAAATTAAAAGCACCCTCCAAAACCGTTTCCCGATTGAGAAAGGGTGAGGGTGCCATAGTTAACTACAACGGCAAAACCGTTGCCGCATATAAAGATGAAAACGAAATAATACACGCGGTCAGCCCCAACTGCACTCATCTCGGCTGCCGCCTGACCTTCAATTCTGCACTTAAAAGCTGGGATTGCCCCTGCCACGGCTCGAGGTTTGACGTTGACGGCAGGGTTATTGATAACCCGTCTTTGAAGAATCTGAAAAGATATTTATAATTTTTCCGCAATGGCGTCAACACACTGCTCGGGGGTCAGCCCTGCGCAGTCAATAACAATATCCGCATATTTTTCGTAAAGAGGTGCCCTTTCGCCGTAAAGCTCGGCGATGGTGGTGCCCTTTTTCATTGCGATGCCTCTGGTATGTATATTATTGATTCTTTTTTCAATTTCTTCCGGCGTCAGTCTGAGATAAACGGTAATTCCGTCCTTCTTTAACCGTTCCATTGCTTCCGCGCCGTAGACTGCGCTGCCTCCCGTGGCGATAATGCAATTCAGGAAGCTCCATGAGCAGATAACATCGTTTTCAATTTTCAGAAATTCTTCAATGCCCCTGCTGTTTATTATGTCGCAAAGGCTTGAGGAATATTTTTTTTGGATAAGCAGGTCAGTGTCAACAAAATCCATAAGCAGGGATTTTGCAAGCAAAACGCCGATTGTGCTCTTTCCTGCACCGGGCATTCCGATTAAAATAATGTTTTTCATATGTATCACCTGCCTGAATTATAGCATTTGTTTTGTGCTTTGTATAGTTTTTTTCTTTGCACAAGCAAAAAAGTTTTTTGAAAAAAGTGCGGGTCGGCTCAAAATTCAAGCCGATTTGTGAAAGATTATTCGTAATCTGATTCATAACTTTTTAATAAATAAAAAATTGTGCTTTGTATAATTCGGCGCAAAAGTGAATAATTATCCGAAATTAGAAAAATCTTAACAATTCTTTGTTGAAAATGTGAAATTTTTTTTAACGGAATATCACGGAATTTTGTTTTAACCGTAATTTCTTTGGGTCATCACGCTTTAAAGCGTGATTTTAGCCTTTGATTTTACAAGGTTTGACGGGCTTTGTGCAATCTGACTAAAAGTTTTCCACACTCAAAAAAACTTCTATTGACTTTGTCAAAAAGTGGTGCTATCATGAGGGTGCGGAAAGGAAAAAGACAAATCCTTCCGGCAAAAAACAGCAGAGGTGATACCCTATGATTGACGTTGTTTACGGCGGCGTGCTCGGGCTCCTCTCGGCACTGGCGTTTAACAGAATTTCGATTTTTCAGGTAAAAAAAAGAACTGATGAAAATGCCAAAATCGAAGCGGTAAAAAACACGGCGGCAATAGTGATATGGATGCTGGTTTCCGGTGTTTTGTTTGCGGCGGTTTTCGCAACGATGAAAGAAACGGCGCAGCGGCTTGAGGCAATTGCTTACATTTCGATTGCAATTTCAATAGCGGTTGTTGACCTTGACATCAAGAAAATCCCTAACCCCTCGGTTCTGGCACTCCTGCTCATCAGAACGGCGGCTCTGATTTTTGCAATAGCAAAGGGAGCGCCGCTTAAGGAAACGCTGATACCCTCGCTGGTTGGCCTTGCGGCAGGCTTCATCCTTTACCAGCTTCCGATGTTCTTCGGAATCCCCATCGGAACGGGTGATGTGAAATACAGCTCCGCAATCGGCTACTGCCTCGGAGCCTTCGGTTATCTTCAGGCGGCGCTGATAATGGCAATAGGCCTGGTTATCTATCTGATTTACCTTGTAGCCACAAAAAAGGGTTCGCTTAAAACGGCAGTTCCCATGGGCCCGTACCTTTCGCTGGGAGTTATAGTTACGGTGCTTTTCCCCATATTCGGTGAGCTTTCGGATTCCGTGTTCTCACAGTTTTTTTAAATCGGCCATAATACCCGGAAAAGGGTAAAAATATAAAAGGAGGCATTGTTATGTTAAGAAAATGGTTCAAAGACGAAGAAGGTCAGGGCATGGTTGAGTACGGTCTCATCATCGGCCTCATTGCAGTTGTCGTAATCGTTGCACTCGTCGCACTTGGACCGAAGATCCGCGATATGTTCGATGAGGTTAACGAAGAGCTTGACAAAGCGGCCACTGGAGGAACAACAGCAGCAGGCGGCACAACATAAGCCTTTGCAAAGGGACTTATAAAGGGAAAGAGAAACAGAAGCATTTAAGAGAAAATCAAATGAAAAAACAAAAAGAGAAAATGAAAAAATGAACGGAGGTAACATCATGTTAAGAAAATGGTTTAAAGACGAAGAAGGTCAGGGCATGGTTGAATACGGTCTTATCATCGGCCTGATTGCAGTTGTTGTAATCGTTGCACTTGTTGCACTTGGACCGAAGATCCGTGATATGTTCGATCAGGTAAACGAAGAGCTTGACAAAGCGGCCACCGGCGGAACAACAGCAGCAGGCGGCACAACCTGATAACAGCGCAATTAACCCCTCCAATATAAATATTAAGTAACCCGTTGGGTAAGTTCGCTCGCTGAGCGAGCTTACCCTTTAATTTTTAAAAAGAAAAAAATCAGCGTTCGTGCGGAGGTGACGGTGCAGATGAAAAAGGGTTTCAAATCAAAGAAGGGCAAGGGTGAGGACGGCCAGGCAATGGTTGAGTTTGCATTGATTCTGCCCATATTTCTTCTGATTCTGTGCGGAATTCTTGATTTCGGCTGGCTGTTTTATAATCAGCTTTCGCTGAATAACGCTTGCCGTGAGGGCGCAAGATACGCTGTTGTCAATACTGCGGAAGGCGCAAATACGCAGGCGATAATAAACCACATTGAAAACACAACAACCACCGTTTTTGCCAACGGCGGAGTCAGAACGGATATAGAGTACAGCTCGCCGGGTGACCCGACCTCAGGCGATATAACGGTTACTATGGAAGCGGATATTTCGTTCTTCACCCCTGTGCTGAGCACAGTTCTGGGCGAGGAGAAAACCATAACCTCAACCGTAATAATGAAGGTTGAGTCATAGAAAGGCAGAAATATGAAAAAGATTTATTTGATAGCGGCTGTTATTGCCCTTGCGGCAGGCGTTGCAACCTATTTTTTCGCAACCGAGCTGCAAACAAGTAAAATAGTAACGGGCGTTGACGAAGCAACGGTGCTTATAGCCCTTGAGGATATTGATGAGGATACAATTCTTACCAAGGAAATGTTTCAGCAGGTTAATCTGCCGGCAAATGCAGTTTCTTTCGGCACGGTTTGCAATATAGAAGATGTAGTCGGCTACATGGCAACGGAAAATATTTTTAAGGGTGAGCAGCTTATGGCAAGGAAGCTGGTGCCCATAGGTCAGGAGAATGCAAAGGACCGCCTTTCCTATCAGCTTGCAAACGGTATGTACGCCTATACAATTACCGTTGAAGAAGAAAATGCGGTTGCATATTTCATAAAAGAAAATGATGTTATTAATATTTATGCTCCTAACTCTTCTGAGCCCGTACTCAAGAATGTGCCCGTGCTTAAGGTTGGCGATTACAATGCAAACGAGCAGAAAGAAAGCGGTACGGAAATCCTCTCTTATGTCAGCGTTACTCTTGCTCTGACAAAGGATCAGATTCCCTTGCTTATGCAGCAGGGAGTATACAGAATTGTTCTTGTTTCTTATGTTGAGGGTCACAGCCTTGCGGATGATATTGCAAATGCAATGGTGCCCGAAACAAGGAATGCCGAACCCGTTACAAATTACGGAATGGGTGAAATCACAACGGCTCCTCCCGAGTCGGAGGAATAAAAAAGGGGTAATGTTATGGATAAAATAAATTTGCTTGTATTATCCGATGACCTTGACCTGCGGATAGAAATGAAAAATCTTGTTTCCGATGAGGAATTTGCAATCAGCGGCTATTCGGGTTTTACCGAAGAAGGCAAAACCAAGATAGTCAATAAATACCCCGAGGTAGTGCTTTGTGCCGTAAAGGGCGAGGTGCCCGAATCGGTTTTCGGTTTTGTGCAGGATTTGCTTACCGCCGCAAGAGGCACGGTGGTTGTGCTTGCCAACGATAAAATTTCCGTTGAGCTTGTCAACAAAGCCGCGCAATACGGCATTCGCAAGGTGCTGCCTGTTGACGGAATAAGCAGCAGCGAATTTTCCTCAGGCATAAGCACTGCATATAAACTTGAGCAGCAGCGTGTGCTGGATAACAACGAAAGCAAAAAGGTGCGCTGCAAGGCTCTGGGCTTTTTTGGCGGCAAGGGCGGCACAGGCAAAACAACCCTTGCAATCGGCGTTGCGGCTCAGCTTGCAAAGGCAGGCAAAAGGGTTATGCTTCTTGATTTGGATTTGCAGTTCGGCGATATTTCAATGGCTCTTGACCTTGACACAAAAAATTCAATCGTTGATCTTGTGCAGGACAGAGGCGGCATAACAATTGAGAATATCAACGGATTTGCGGTTGAGCACAGCACGGGCATGAGCGTTCTTTGCGCCCCGAAAAGCTCGGAATTTGCGGAGTTTATCAACTCGGCCCATGTTGAAAAAATTATTGATATTATGCGGCCGTACTATGAGTACATAATCATTGACCTGCCTGCAGCTTTCAACGATACCACAATAACCGCCTGCGAAAACTGCGAGGAGCTTTACCTTGTTTACAATAACGAAATTCTTTCGCTGAATAATGCAAAGGTGTGCTACTGCATTCTTGACCAATTGCATCAGCGCGACAAAATAAAATTCATCATAAACAAGGTTGAAAAAGGTCTTGTTAAGGTTGAGGATTTTGAAGAAATGTTTCATACGGAAATGTTTGCAACCGTTCCTGCGGATTATGCCGCAGCTCTTGCAAGCATTAATAAAGGCCTTGCAGTAACCGTGGCGCAGCCGAAATCGGAAATTTCAAAGGGCATAACTCAAATTGCGGATAAAATAATACAGCTTCACACGGGAATAGTTCCCATTGAAAACAAGGAGAAAAAGAAGGCATTATTCAAATTCGGTAAGCATTGAGAGGTTTGAATATGGGACTTTTGGATAAAATAGACGGCCAGAAAAAGCTGCAGCCTCAGATGATAGCGGAGGCGGAGGAAACGGCAGCAAAATCAACGGCCGAAGAAATAAAGGATGACCCCTATCTTGAGGTCAAGCAGCGCATTCACTCGGCAATAATAGATGAGATGAACAAAAGCGGCAAGGTCATAACGGACCGCGAGGCAATGTTTAAAATTGTTGATGACAGGGTGAATGACGACGAGTTTATGATTCCCCGAATGGACAGGCCGAAGGTTGCAACGGATTTGTTCAACGATATTATGGGCTATGGTCCCATTGAGGAGCTTGTTCAGAACCCTGTATACAGCGAAATTATGGTTAACGGACCCGATAAAATTTATGTTGAAGAAAAGGGCAAACTTAAACTTACGGAGCTTAAATTCAGGGACGAGGAGCACCTGATGAATGTTATTAACCGCATCGTTTCCGATGTGGGGCGTCACGTTGATGAGGCAAGCCCTATGGTTGATGCCCGTCTTACGGACGGCTCCCGTGTTAATGCAATAATCCCTCCTCTTTCCCTTATCGGCCCTGTGCTGACTATCCGTAAATTCGGCAAAAAACCCATTACCGCACAGCAGCTTCTGCAATTCGGCTCTCTTACTCCCGATATGCTGCAATTTCTTGAAGCCTGTGTAAAAGGCAAGCTGAATATTGTTGTTGCAGGCGGTACGGGCAGCGGAAAAACAACCTTGCTTAATGTGCTTTCATCCTACATACCCGAGGACGAACGAATTGTTACCATTGAGGATGCTGCCGAGGTTCAGCTTAAGCAGGAGCATGTTATAACCCTTGAAGCAAGGCCTGCAAACCTTGAAGGCAAGGGTGCGGTTACAATCAGAAATCTTGTTAAAAATGCCCTTCGTATGAGGCCGGACAGAATCATTGTTGGTGAGGTTCGTTCGGAGGAAACTCTGGATATGCTTCAGGCTATGAATACGGGTCACGACGGCTCGCTGACAACAACCCATGCAAATTCGCCGAGAGATACAGTCTCAAGGCTTGAAACAATGGTGCTTATGAGCGGTATGGAACTGCCATTAAGAGCCATAAGGGATCAGGTGTCATCGGCCATTGACCTTATTGTTCAGCAAAGCCGTCTGCGCGACGGAACAAGAAAAATCACCTCCATAACCGAGGTTGTGGGTATGGAAGGCGATATAGTGAGTATGCAGGATATTTTTGTTTACGAAACCGACGGCGCGGTTGATGCCTCGGGCAAGTTTATCGGCAAATTCCGTGCAACGGGCGTAAGACCAAACTGCCTTGAAAAAATAAGAGGAAACGGAGTGACGGTAAAAAATGAATGGTTTACAGATTAGTATTCTTATTCTTTCGGTTTCCTTCGGGCTTTTAAGTTTCTTTCTGCTTGTAAGCATAGGCGGCACGGTAACTCAGGGCAGGCGCACCGTTGAAAAAAGAGTAGGCAGAATTGCGGATAAAAAAAGCGGCCTGACTCTGCAGATTCAGGAGAAAAAGAAAAAGCGCAAATCCGCAATCATAAAACGTGCAACGGGCGGCAAGCAATCCGTGCAGCGTAAAAAACTTATGGATACAATTTTCAACGAGCTTATTCTTGCCGATATTATGATGAAGCCTGAGGAATTCAGCATGATATGGATTGTGCTCACCTTTGTGCCTTCGGGTCTTGCGGCGCTCTTTCATCTCGGGCTTATGCCATCGGTAACTCTTGCCGTTGTGGGCGCATTTACACCGATTATTTACATAAAGGTGAAAAAGGGCAGGCGCATAAAGGCCTTTGAGGCTCAGCTCGGCGATACGCTGATTATGATGTGCAACGGCCTGCGCTCGGGCTTTTCATTCCAGCAGACAATGGAGAATGTTGCCAACGATATGCCTGCGCCCATGGGCATTGAATTCGGCAGAGTGTGCAACGAAATAAGATACGGCGCAACCATGGAGGAGGCGCTGAACAATATGGTTGAAAGGGTTAAAAGCCCCGACCTAATGCTTGTGGTTTCGGCTGTTCTTATTCAGAGAACAACGGGCGGCAACCTTTCGGAAATTCTTACAACCATATCGCAGACCATAAGGGACAGAATTAAAATCAAGGGTGAAATAAATTCCATTACCGCTCAGGGCAGAATGTCGGGCATGATAATCGGCGCATTGCCCGTTTGCATAGCGGCTGTGCTTATGGTGGTTAACCCCGATTATATGAAAACCTTCTTCAACACCTCGGCAGGCAATATAATGCTTATTGTTTCCGTGATTATGGAGGTTCTGGGATTCTTCGCCATAAGAAAGGTAGTTACCATAGAATATTAATGCGGAGGTGAGCTTTTTGGAAATACTTGTTATTACATATTCGTTCCTTGCTTTTATACTCGTTGTGCTTATTGCATCCCCATGGGGCAAAAGAAGCGATAAAAAGCAAAGCCGCATAGATAAAATCAAAGATTCCGTTGCTCAACCCGTTTATCAGGAGCTTCAGCTCTCGTTTTACCAAAGGTTTTTCGGTAAGGGTGTAAAATTTCTTTCCGAAAAGCTGGGCAGATTTGCTCCCAAAAAGAAAAACGCCAACAAAACCAAAACTCTTGAGGCTATCCGCAAGCAGCTTCGCTATGCAGGCATATTTATGGAGCCCTCGGACTTTCAGTTCATTAAATATGCGGTGCTTATAGCCGCTGTTTTCGTAACGCTGATTATAATTATTGCGGTTGAAATGGAGCCGCTTATAATGCTGCTTGTGCTGGTGTGCGGAGTGCTTTTAGGCGTAATGGGGCCTACGATGTATCTCCGGTCAAGAGTTACAAGCCACCAGACGGGTATTAAAAAGCAGCTTCCCGATGCCATGGATTTGTTGTGTGTCTGCATTGAGGCAGGCCTCAGCTTTGATGCGGCGCTGCTTAAGGTTTCTCAGAAGCTCAGCGGCCCGTTTATTGATGAGCTGCTTATTGTTTACAGAGAAATTCAGATGGGCAGAACAAGGAGGGCGGCGCTGCAGAATCTTTGCGATGCCACGAACCTTGAGGAGCTTAAAACCTTTGCTTCGGCTCTTGTTCAGGCGGAGCAGCTGGGTATACCTATTAATAATGTAATGAGAGCTCAGTCCGAGCAGTTGAGAATTGAAAGAAGCCAGCAGGCAAAGGAAAAGGGAATGAAGGCATCAATCAAAATGCTGCTTCCGATGCTGCTGTTTATCTTCCCCGTTGTGTTCATTATTCTTATGGGCCCCACGGTTCTGAATATTATTGAAACATTTTGATTGGGTAACGGCTATGAAAAAAGCAGTGATTAAAAAGAACGGCACGGTTATTACCGGCAATGCAGAGGTTGCGGATTCCTTTTTCAGGCGGTTTATGGGGCTTATGTTCCGAAAATCAATTCCGTCGGATTACGCTCTGCACATCATACCCTGCAATCAGATACATATGCTGAATATGCGCTTTGCCATTGATGTTATTTATCTTGATAAATCGGGTAAAGTTGTGAAAATTGAAAGCGATGTGAAACCGAATAAAATCTGCAAAACGGTTAAAAATGCCGCAAGCGTTATTGAAATGAACAGCCTTTGCGCCCGCAGGCTCGGTCTGTGTGAGGGTGATATTATTGAAATTCAAACTCTGCAGTAACAGGGGGATTTTATATGAAGAATATTAAAAACGGAGCAAAGCACGAAAAGGAGAAAAAGTCCGTAAGCGTGCCTGCGGAAAAAATACGAAGCAAGGATACTGAGGAAAACGGGCTTCCGTTCAAAAAGGTGCTGTATGGCTACGACCCCGATGAGGTCGCTTCATATATCGGCGAAATGAATCATACGGCAGAAGCATCCGCAAAAAATTACGAGCTCAAGCTGTCCTCAATCAAGGAGGAGCTTGTTCTTTCAAACCGTGAAAGGGATTTTTATGCCGAAAAGTACAGAGCAAGCAAGGATTCATCCGCCAAAGAGCCTTTAAAGCCTGCGGAAAGCAGGGATGATGAATATGAAGCAATTATTGCCCGTTACAAAACAGAGCTTGAGCAGGCAAAAGAAGAAATTGCGCGGCACGGTGTTGAAGGCGGAGAGAATGCAAATGCAGTAAAAGAGCTTTCAAAGGAAAATGAAGCGCTCAATAAAAAGGCCGAAATCCTCAGCCGTGAAAACGGCGAATTAAGCGTAAAAGCGCAGAAATACGATGAGCTTTTAGCTGATTACGGCGCAGTTGTTGCGCAGCTTGAGCAGCTTAAAGCGGAGCGTGAAGGCAAAGAGGCGATGCTTGCGGAAGCATCGGCGGAGCTTGAGGGCAGGCTTGCTGAAATTCAAAAAATTTCGGAAGAAAACGAAAATTCAAAGAAAAGGCTTGCTGAGCTTGAGGCTGAAAACGGCGTGCTTACTCAGCGCGCGGAGGAGAAAGAAAAGGAAATTCTGAGGCTTAAAGAGCTTAACAAAACTCAGGCCTACGAAAGCGCGGAAAGAATAAGCGTTCTTGAAAATGAGTGTGCCGCAGGCAGGCTTGCAATGCAAAAGGAGCAAAAGCTGCACGCCTATCACATAGGTCAGGCAGAATTAACCCTTGCGGAACTGGCAAAACAAATAGAGCAGATAAAGCAGTCCTTTGCGGACTGATTCACCGCCCTGAAAAGGAGTGTGTGCACCATGCTTGAGGAAATAAAAAGGAAAATTAAAGCAGAGGACGGCGCCGTAATGGTTATTGCGGCATTGAGCCTTGTGGCCTTTCTTTCCGTTGTTTCGCTTGTAACGGATATGGGGCTTAAATACCACCAGAAAAGCAAGCTGCAAAGCGCAATGGATTCCGCAGCGCTTGCAGCGGTAAGATATATGCCCGATGAGGCAAAGGCAAGAAGCGTTGCCCTTGAATATGTTGAAAAAAACGGTTATTCTGCCGAAAGCGTTGTTGTTGAATTCCCTACAAATGAAATTGTAAGGGTGTCCGATGCAATAGAGGGTAAAACGGTTTTTGCAACCCTTTTTAACACGGATTCCGTGCAGATAAAAGCAAAGGCAGCCGCAAAATATGTTGATAAAAATATGGCGGTGGATTTTGATTATCTTATGTTTTACGGCGAAAACTCACGGTTTAATCTGGGCGGCAGCTACAATATAGGCGGCAGCATCTTCGGCAACGGTGATGTTAATGCCGATGGCGGCGCAGGCAGCAAGGTGACGGGCACCGTCTTTTCCGCACAGAATGCAACCTATAATCAGTACAGTGTTACCGTAGGCGGCATTAAAAGCAATACGGGCAGCCAGAAAATGCCTGATTTTGACGAGATGATTATGTCTGTTGCGCCAACGGCAAGTGAGGCGATGTTTGAAAAAAACTACAGCCGCATAAACGGCAGCGGATTTTATACAAATAAATATTCCTCGGGCACAACCCTTAACTCCGTTGTAACAATAAACGGAAGCACATATTGCTCGGGTAACCTTGCAACGGGCTACGGCTCGGAGCTTATGACGGTTTACGGCGACCTTTATGTGGAGGGTGATTTTTACCCCCAGTGTCCCGTTTATGTTACGGGTAACGTTTATGTGGGCGGCAATCTTACAACCGCATGGGGCAAGGATTTGAAGGTGGGCGGTAACCTTTATGTTGAGGGCAATTCGTCCCTTCAGGGCAGCACAAGCATATACGGCGAATATTTTTACACCGGCGGCAGCCTTACAAGGGGCTCAACCTACAGCTTGCTTTGTGAGTGTGAAACCTATGTGGGCGGAAAAATGACCCTGGACGGTCCGTCAACCTTCAACGGCGCAGTTTACTGCATGGGCGATTTCGTTAAAGGCGGCAGCACCGCAATGAGCATAAGAGGCAATGTTTATGCCTATGAAAAGCTGGATTGGCAAAGCGGGGGCACAACGGTTAACGGCGATGTGTATGTTTACGGCAAAAGTGCATCCGATTCCGATGAGGCAGCAAACATATGCGGCCCTCTTACTCTCAACGGTGACCTTTATAACAGAAAAGGCGCCCTTAACCTTTCGGGTCAGGGCACATATATGATAAAGGGCATTGTTTACAGCGGAGGCTCGCTTTCAACCAATCAGGGTTCAAGCGGCATATTCTTAAGCGGCTGCATGATAGCCGAGGGTGATATTAAAATCGGCGGCAGTACACATACTTATAATGAAAGCGGCGCAACCCTTTCAATTTATTCAAGAAGCGGTGATATCACTCTGTATTCCCAGCAAGGCGGCTTTGAGCTGTGGGGTATTGTTTATGCCCCCAAGGGCAATGTTGCCCTCGCATCGGGCGATTTCAATATTCACGGCAGCATCATCGGCAACACAATCAGCTGCCAGCCCGGCGGCCTGGATATGACATATAACGACAGGGAGCTGCCCTATTCCAAAAAGGTTAAAGCAGCCGTGCTTATTGAGTGACGGATTTGACATCAATTTTACCCTGTGTTATATTATAATCATCTATTAACAAAGGATGATTACGGTGAAAATAATTGCGAGTGACTATGACGGCACCCTTAACCACGGCGGAATTGACGATGCCAAAAGAGAAGCAATAAAGCGCTGGCGCAGGGCAGGCAATCTTTTCGGCCTTGTCAGCGGCAGGGGAGCAGCAGACCTCCTTGAATTACCCGAAAAGCACAATTTTGAATGCGATTTTCTGCTTGCCTCCAACGGTGCCGTGATACTTAAGCCTGACAGCACGGTGCTTGGCGAATCCCGTTGCAGCGGCGAGCTTGCAATGCCCCTTCTTGAATATCTTATGAGCCTTGGCTGTTATTGGGCAAGCGTTCATACAAATTTCAGGTGCATCATAGATGAGCGTGACGACGAACGCTTTGAGGATGAATTTACACTTGAAACCCTGCCTGAAATTCCATATTTTAACCAGATAAGCACTATTTTGCCCGATGATGATGAGGCGGCAAGGATAACGGCGCTGATAAAGGAGCGCTTCGCAGGAAAGCTGAATCCATTGCAAAACGGCAGGTGCATTGATATTGTTGCTGCCAATATGAACAAGGCGCAGGGGCTTTATAATTTTCTGGAGCTTGCGGGCGCAGGCTATGATGACCTGATTACCGTTGGCGATAATATCAACGATACCCATATGATAGCTGAATTCCGTTCCTATGCAATGGCAAATGCCGTTCAATCCATCAAGGATATTGCGGATTATGAAACGGCAGGCATAACGGAGCTTATAGAAGCGGAAATGAACAGTTAAAATGAAACGGAGCAAACGGTGTTAACCGGATGCTCCGTTTTTGATTATTTACATTCTTCAATAGACTCAAAGGCCATCTGAGGGTAGTCGGTCATGATGCAGTCTGCACCGTTTTCCGTCAGGTACTTAACATCTTCCGCTTCGTTGATTGTCCAGAACTGAACGGCAATGTCATACTTGTGCGCATAATTGATAACCTGCTTTGTGCCAAGGTTTATTATTCCGCCTGCAGCGCTTTGGCCGTAGGGAATCTGAAGGGCAACATAAGTGGGGTCAAGGTCATCAAGGTCCCAATTCATTCTGCAGAACACATAAAAATTGAAAACCTCAAGAACATTTGCAGAGCGTGCGATGTCGGGGTAGGTTTCTTCCATGTATTTTGAAACATCCTGCTCGTCCGACGCCCATATTACTCTGTCCTGAAGGTTCCTTTCGGTAATAACGGTGTAAAGTCTGTCGGCAGCTCTTTCGCCGTCTTCACCCTCGCCTTTGTTTTCAATTATATATCTGTATTCCTTGCCGTTGCTGTTTGCTTCAATAAAGTCAATTATGTCCTCGCATTTTGCAACGCGCAGATTATAAGGAATATCGTCTCCTCTCAGGCCTCTGTAAGGGTATTCGCCGTCAATGCAGAAGTTTTCGCCAAGGTTAAGCACCTGCGCCTCTTCAAATGTAAGCTCCGATGCATAAACATCCTCGCGGCCGAAATATTCAACGGCATTTGTTGTGCTGTCATAGGTTAAATCATGGAGCACAATAAGCTCGCCGTCTGCGGTTATCTGAACGTCAAATTCAAATGTATCAACGCCCAGCGTGTTGTTTTCTTCAATAACCTTTTCAAATGCCATGAGCGTGTTCTGCGGCGCAATGCCCGCGCCCGAACGGTGAGCGGAAACATCAGGGTCGGCATATTCGGTTATGTAAGGGTTAACACAATCTTCGGTGGATTCATATTTGACCCACGGCATATCGGGCAGGCACATTGTTGATGCCAGAGGAATGACCATAACCACGGCAATTACCGTTCGTATTATACCTTTCAGAAACAGAAAAAACTGAAGCATTTTTAATTTTTCTTCCCTTCGCTGAATTTACAATAGGTATATTATACATATTTAACTATGCGGTTTCAACATTTTAAATCTTAAAGATTTTCTAAAAATGAGCCAAAAATACGGTTTGGTTACAATTTGGAAATAAAACCTTTACAAAATAGTTAACAAATATTACGAAACTCCACTTGATTTTAACGCGGAAATCGGATATTCTATTAATAACGAAGTAAATCAGTCCGCTGCAAATGCAATGAGACTGTGGAGGAGAACATATGAAAAATATAGTTTCAATTATTCTTGTTTTTGCTCTGATTGCATGCTTTGCCGCCTGCAAAAAGCTGCCTGAGGGCAGCTATGAGGCAGACCCGACAACAAATAAGTATGCCGAGCTTGTGGGTGAGGGTGAAACCGTATCGCCCGAGCTTGAGGATTTCCTTAATTCATTTGATTCCACTGACCCTGCCGAAATTGAGCAGCAGTTTGAGCAGATGCTTGAGGAAGAAATTGAAGTTCCCGACATGGAATTCGGTGAGGACCTCATTGACGACAGTAATTCAAGCAAGGTTGAGGTTGAACTTGATGAAAACGGCAGACCCGACCACAGCGGTCTTGACGATAATTACACTGAAATCATAAACGGCGATAAGTTTACCATTGATGTTGTTATTAAAACAAAAACAGGCGGCGAAGAAATAAAGCTTCCCATTGTTGCAATGCGTAACGGTCAGCAGGTTTATTTTGAGGCAGTTATGCCTGTTGAAGGCAAGGGCTCAATGAGATTTAACATGCTCCTTGCGGATGACGGTAACTGCTACATCATCTTCCCTGCAATGAGAGCTTATATGACAATGCCCGGCGAAGCTGTTGGCGATATCTTCCCCAATGATATCATTACCGAGGATACTGCCGCAAGCGGCACATACATTGAAACCCGTGAGGTTAAGGTTGACGGCAAAACCTACACCTGCGATGTGTATGAGGACGGAGACATCGAAATCAAGTATTACTACGATGCTGACCAGCTCAGGAGAGTTGAAACCGTTTCCGGTGAAGATGTTACCATTATGGAAATAAACGAGATTTCCGATAAGTGCGACACATCAAAGTTCAAGCTGCCCAAGAACTATTTTGACCTTACAACGGTTATGGGCTCATCAAATTTTGACCTTGAATCAATGTATTGATATGAAAAAGTGTGCTTTGATTACGGGTGCATCGGGCGGGATAGGCAGTGAAATTGCCTTAAGGCTTGCAAAAGACGGGTTTAACATTGCCGCCTGCTATTGCTCCGATGAAAAAGGAATTCTTGAGCTTGAAAAAAGGCTTAAGGAAACCGATGCGGAATACAGACTCTATAAAGCCGATGTTTCCGACTATGAAAAAATCAAAGAAGTTTTTGCAGACGCCGCCGAGGTTTTCGGGGGCGTTTCTGTGCTTGTCAATAATGCGGGCATTGCTCAGCAAAAGCTCTTCACGGACATAACTCAGGAGGAATTTGACCGCATAACTGCCGTTAATTTCAAGGGCGTTTTTAATTGCTGCCAATGCGCGGTGCCCTTTATGGTTAGTCAGAAAAGCGGAAAAATAATCAATATTTCCTCAATGTGGGGCATTTGCGGCGCATCCTGCGAAACGGTTTATTCCGCAACAAAGGCTGCTGTTATAGGGCTTACAAAGGCTCTTGCCCGTGAGCTTGCACCCAGCAATGTTCAGGTTAACTGCATTGCGCCAGGCGCAATCGACACAAAAATGAACAACAATCTGACCGATGAGGATAAGGCTGCCTTTGCGCAGGAAATTCCCATGGGCAGGTTCGGTACGGCGGCCGAAATTGCAGGAGTTGTTTCATTTCTTGCGGGCAGCGGTTCGGATTATGTTACGGCGCAGGTCATTGCGGCGGACGGCGGACTCACTTAAGGCAGTTCCAATGGTCAATATGCCGAAAAAACGGCCAACTTTTTAGTTATAGTTCACTATTGATTTAAGAAAAGTAATGTGTTAGAATTTAATATATATTAATGCAATTTTTTGTTTGGAGGAAGGAACATGGCAAATTGTCCTAAATGCGGCCGCAAGTTGACTCTTTTTGATTGGAAACCCAACTGCCCCGACTGCGGAGTTAACCTTGTTTATTACGGAATGGAAGAAAGATTGATGGATGAGGCTGACCACGCCGAAGCAGAGCATGCCCGCCTTCAGAAAAGAATAGATAGGCTTAAGGCTTCGTTTGTTGGCTCAAAGCTGGCAATTGTAAGAATTATTCTTTCTGTTCTTCCCATAGCGGCTCTTATGCTGCCCCTTGCTTCTGTGAGCTTCAACGGTCCTTACATAGAAGCAACAACAACATCCGTAAATGCAATTGAAATTTACAACATAGTTTCATCCCTTGATTTTGACGCTCTGTTCACGATGATCGGCTCGGGCGTTGTAGGCTCTGCTTTTATCGGTTATGCAGGCGCGCTTGTGGGAATTCTTCTTTCCCTTGTTTTTGTTATTCTCAGCCTTGTTCTGCTTACCCTTGCATGTTCGCCTAAGGGCTGCCCCAGAAACATTATCATGAACTCCCTTGCAATTGTTGCAGCGGTTGTTTCAATTTTTATGTTCAATCAGTTCGCAAAGGATATCACAACCGTGTTCCCTGATTTTGTGACCGATGCATCAATCGGCTTCGGCAGCTTTGTTTATCTCGGCACACTTGTTATTCTTCTCTGTGTTAACATTTATCTCACCGTTAATAAGATTAATGTTAAGTATAAGCAGTGCTATGTAGGCGGTATTCCTGCTGAGGAATATTTTGAGCTTGTTGAAAAAGGCACAAATAAGGAAACTCTTCATGCAATGATGGCTGAAGCTCTTGCTGAAAAGGCTGCTGAAAATGAATTGGCAGAAGATGCTGCAGCGGAGAAAAAAGAAGAGGTTAATGCTTAAAAAAAGAGTGGCTTGCATAGGAAACCAACCTATGCAAGCCATTTTATTGTATTATAAATTTTTAAAATTCAGGTGAAATAATTGGCCATTAAAGCTGTTCTGATAGATATTGATAATACTTTGCTGGATTTTGATGCCTGTGTTAAAAAAGCGATAGAGGGCGGATTTGAAAAATTCGGTTTATGCTCCTATGATGATTCCGTGTTTGGTGTGTTTCAACGTGTTAATTCCCGATTGTGGCAAAAAATTGAGCTTGGCACCATGACCTATGAGGAATTGCTGGAGGAGCGTTGGAACATAATTTTTTCAGAGCTGAATGCTTCTTTTGATGGGCGTGTTTTTGAAGAATATTTCAGAAAATATATTTTTGAAAGTGCAATTCCCGTTGACGGCGCTGATGAAATTCTGGTTTATCTGAAAGAGCGATATATTTTATGTGTTGCAAGTAACGGACCTTATGCGCAGCAAGTCAACCGTTTGAAAAAAGCGGGAATGCTCTCTGATTTTTCAAAGCTCTTTATTTCTGAAAGCATAGGCTTTTCTAAGCCGTCCCAAGAATTCTTTTTGCATTGCCTCGGGGAATTGAACGCTGAATGCGGCAGTCAGAGTGAACGGGAAATTCATCCCTCGGAGATTGTTATGATTGGCGATTCGCTTTCGTCGGATATGGCAGGAGCAATCACTTTCGGACTGAAAACCTGCTATTTTGATAAAAATAAAACACAAAAAACCGATGGCTTGCCTGTTGATTATGTAATTGATAATTTGCGTGATATTCGCTTGTTTTTGTGACACTGCCTGTTTGAGGCGGTGTCTTTTTTTATGTGTTTTTTCAAATATAGTATTCCTTCATCGTGTTAAGACAAAGGCAGGCAAGCCTGCCGCCGAAAACCGCACCGCAGTCAATGTTGATGTTGTTGCAGCATCGGTAAACCGTAGGGGAGCCGTGGACTGCAATTGTGGGTGTGTGACCCGAAACAACAAAGGTGTTGTCATCTGAAAAAAAGCGGCGGTTATAGCTTGTTCTGTCAAAGGCAAGGAATGCATAGTTGAGGGAGTCGAGAGGCCGGCTTTCATCAAAATCCGCGCCAAGAGTGCTGTGAACAAGAATGAATTTCTTGCTGCCGATTTCGCAAATCTCATAGGGAGCAAACTCCTCCATGTATTCAAGCAGTTCAAGCCTTTTCTGGGGCTTAATAGCCTTGAATTGAGCGAGAGTAACGTCGCCTCCGTTTTTTTGCCAGATATACATTTTGTTAATGCTTTCTGTTGTAAGGTGAGTTGCATAGTTATCTTCCGTCACATCGGCAACAAGCACACGGAGCACATCCAGCGCCATAAGCTCGTGGTTGCCGAAAACGGGATAAACATTGTGGCGCATCGACATATCGGCGAGAATTTTAACGGGCTCAGGTCCTCTGTCAATAACATCGCCGAGAATATAAAGCTCATCCTCATCGCTGAAATTTATTTTTTCAAGCATAGCTTTGTATTTATCGTATTCGCCGTGAATATCGCTCATAACATAAATCATGGCTGCTCTCCTTAGATGTTATGCATAAATTCTAACAGAATCATTAGTTAAATGCAAGGGCGATAAATAATTCAAAATCTGCCTTAAAATCAAAAAATTAATATTAATATCCCGACGAGAACATCTGTCCCGTACGAATGATTAATTTAGCGGAATTATCGGAGGGAACAACAACCACCTCCAAGCAGAGCAGTTAAAACTTTGCTTGTTAAATTATGCACACAAATACATTTCCGACTGCTTTGAATTCATAGAACACCGCGTTTTTACGGAAATCTGAAAGATTTTTGCACTGCACCGGCGGAAAAGACAAAAACTCCTTGCATAAGCGACTTGTTTGTCGGAACACAAGGAGTTTTTTACATTAAATTTCTGAAGATACTGTCCGATTTTTTGCCGGTTCTTTTATCTTTCTTTCTTCAAAACAATAGCGGTTCTGTTGGGCAGATAGCATTTAAAACCTACCCAGCCGACAGGCGTGGTAAAGGTTTTATATTGAAGGGAAGTGTCAACGCGGGAATAGCCCCCGAATTCACCGTCATCCGAAGAAAGAACAACATTATATGTGCCTTCTTCACCCACGGGCACAAAATATCCGTCAAAGGATTTCGTCGGGTGAAAATTGAAAATAAACACGGTATCTCCCTTAGTATAGATAAGGATCTTATCATCCTGATGAAGCCATCTGTTTTCAGCTGATAAAGCCAGCAAATCCTCTTCTTTGAGCAATTTTATCATAGCTTTATCAAAATCATTGAGTTCTCTGTATCTGAGGTCAGGATTATCCACCAGACTCCATTGTCTGCGGCAATAGTGGTAGCTCCAGCCGTTGCCCTCGCGCGGGAAATCTATCCACTCGGGATGGCCGAATTCATTACCCATAAAATTAAGATATCCCTGACCTGCCAAGGATGCGGTAACAAGGCGTATCATCTTATGAAGCGCAATGCCTCTGTCTATCACAAAATTTTCGCCGAATTTGTTCATTCCGGTATACATTTCAGCGTCGCAAAGTCTGAACATTATTGTTTTGTCCCCAACCAAAGCCTGATCGTGGGACTCACAATAACCTATATTCTTCTCCTGCGGGCGTCGGGATGTAAGCTCGTACCAGAGCTTGCCGATATCCCAGTTTTCGTCGGAGCTTTCTTTGATTGTCTTTATCCACAAATCAGGAACACCCATAGACAGACGGTAATCAAAGCCGATACCGCCATCCTGAATGGGAATACACATTCCCGGCATACCCGACATATCCTCTGCTATTGTAATTGCATGAGGGTTTATTTCATGAATCAATTCATTTGCCAACTGTAAATATGTAACTGCATCCGTATCGGTATTCATTGAAAAGTACATATTATAATTTGTAAATGCACTTTCCAATCCGTGATCATGATAAAGCATAGAAGTTACTCCATCAAAGCGGAAGCCGTCAAAATGGAAAATCTCCATCCAATATTTAAGATTTGAAAGCAGAAAATGCAGCACTTCATTCTTGCCGTAATTAAAAAGTTTGGTTCCCCAAGCGCTGTGGTTGCCCTTTTCTCCCTCGTGGAAAAACTGATATACCGTGCCGTCAAACTCATTGAGTCCCTCGTTGGTATTCTTTACCGCGTGAGAATGCACAACATCCAACAAAACGGCAATGCCCATTTCGTGAGCTGTATTTATAAGCTCTTTCAAGTCCCGGCTGCTGCCGTAACGCGAAGAAGCGGCGAAAAAGTTAGAAACCTGATATCCGAATGAGCCGTAATACGGATGCTCCATGATAGCCATTATCTGTATGGTATTATATCCCAATTCTTTGATTCTCGGCAGAATGTTTTCGGTAAATTCTTTATATGTACCTACAGCTCCGTTTTCCTGCGCCATGCCTATATGACATTCGTAAATGAAAGGCGTCTTTTCAGGTATAAAGTTCCTATCGGTCCAAGGGAATTTTTCATGGGTATCTTCAATTTCGGCACACCACAGATATGTATCCGGATCTTGAACAACGCGCGTAGCATAAAGCGGAATGCGGCGCAGTATCCGCCCTGAATTTATAACAATAACCTGCACCTTTTGTCCCGCTTTAAGTGCATTTTTACCCCTGAGATGCACTTCGAAAATACCGTTTTCAACCTTGGTCATAGGACAGCTTTCAATATTCCAGTTATTAAAATCGCCCGTGAGGTACATTTCATCGGCAGCAGGAGCCCACTCTCTGTAAACCCAGCCGGTGCGAGTACGGTGAAAACCAAAATACTTATGACCGTCAGCGTAATTTTTTATTTTTTTGCAGCCGCCTAAAAGCGCTTTTCTTTTGCTGATAAAAAGTTCGGTTCTTAAATCAATATCATTTTCAAAGGGTACCAAATACGGGTCGATTTCCAAAATTCTGTTTTTTGTGCACGCGCTCATTTTAATCCCCCATTTTCATAATAATCAACCGACGGCTGTTAAAAATTATTATAACATATAATGGTAATAAATATCAATGAATATTTACATATAAATCATTTCGCTTTCATCTTTAACCGATGTTCGGAAAACTCGATTAACCTGTTAAATCAATAAAGCCGACGGATTAAAACCCCGTCAGCTTTTCAACTTCAAAACTTTCAAATTAATCAAAAAATTAACATTAATAAACTCTGAATGGATTGCAAAAATAATAGAGCAAACGCAAATTGAATTCAAAGGGGTGTAAGAGAAATGTCAAAGAACAATTCAGTTGTTCCTCAGGCAAGAGCTGCTCTTGATCAGTTCAAGATGGAAGCTGCACGTGAAGTAGGCGTTAACCTTAAGCAGGGCTACAACGGCGACCTTACAGCAAGAGAAGCAGGCTCAGTCGGCGGTCAGATGGTTAAGAAGATGATCGAGGCTTATGAAAACGGCATGAAATAAATTTTGCCCATAAATGGGGGCTTTCGCTTCGGCGGAGGCTCCTTTCTTTTGATGTATCAACATAGTTTACAAAATCATAATTTTTAAAAGGTTGACGGTTTGACTTAATTATTATATAATACTATGTTAAGAAAGTATTATTTTTAACATATACCGTTTTAGCGGAGTTCATACATAAGGAGATACATATGATCGAAAGAGAAGATTTGATGTTGATGCCTGCAGTGGCGCTCAGGGGGCTTGTTGTGTTCCCCAATATGTTCATTCATTTTGATGTAGGCAGAGAAAAATCCATAAATGCGCTCAGAAAGGCAATGGATACCGATCAGGAAATTTTTCTTGTTACTCAGAAGGATATTTCCGTTGATGATCCCGATTACGGCGACCTTTATGAAATCGGCGTTATCGCAACCGTAAAGCAGGTGCTCAAGCTCCCCGGCAAGGGTGGCAATGTTCGCGTTGCTGTTGAGGGAATCCGCAGGGCAAGGCTTATTCAGGGCCTTAATCCCGGCAGCGGAAATTACCTCAAAGCAATGGTTTTTCCGATTGAAGAGCCTGAAATCCGTGCGGAAAAAGCGGATTATGCAAAGGCGCTTGTGCGCCACACCAAGGATATTTTTGCTGAGTACACAGACTGCGCTCCTCAGCTCCCTGCGGATATTGTTACGGGCGTTATGCAGAAAAACGATGCAGGTGAGCTTGCGGATTACATTGCAGGCAACATTATGCTTGAATATGAGGACAGGCAGCATATTCTTTCATTCATCGACCCTGTCAAGAGGCTTGAAGAAATGTGCATTATGCTTGCCAATGAGGGCAACCTGCTTTCCATTGAAGCGGAAATCGGCGATAAGGTTCAGGAGCAGATTGATAAAAACCAGCGTGAATATTATCTCCGCGAGCAGATGAAGGTTATATCCGCAGAGCTTGGCGGCGGAGTTTCCCACGAAGAAGAGCTGGATTATTTCCGCGAAACAATCTTCAACATGAAAGCTCCCGATGAGGTTAAGGAAAAGCTCTTCAAGGAGTGCGACAGGCTGGAGAAATATTCTCCAAGCTCGCCTGAGGCGGCGGTCAGCAGAAATTATATTGAAACCTGCATTGCTCTGCCGTGGAATAACCTGACGGAAGAAAATTCAGACATTGCAAAGTCAAGAAAAATTCTTGAGGATGACCACTACGGCCTTGAAAAAATAAAGAGAAGAATTCTGGAATATCTTGCCGTGCGCGTTATGGCGCCGGATATCAAGGGCCAGATTATCTGCCTTGCAGGCCCTCCGGGTGTTGGTAAAACATCAATTGCACGCTCTGTTGCAAGGGCAACGGGCAGGGAATATGTTCGCATTTCCCTTGGCGGCGTTAAGGACGAGGCAGAAATCAGGGGTCACAGAAAAACATATATCGGCTCAATGCCGGGCAGGATTATTGATGCAATGAAGCAGGCGGGCACAAGCAACCCCCTTATCCTGCTTGACGAAGTTGACAAGCTCTCATCGGATTATAAGGGCGATCCCACATCGGCGCTGCTTGAAGTGCTTGACCCCGAGCAGAATGCAACGTTCAGAGACCATTATATTGAGCTGCCTTTTGATCTGAGCAGGGTTATGTTTATCACAACGGCAAATGTTGAGGCAAATATTCCCGCCCCTCTGCGCGACAGAATGGAAATCATTGAGCTTGGCAGCTATACTGCGGAAGAAAAGTTCAACATTGCGAAGAAGCATCTGATTCCCAAGCAGATGAAGCGCCACGGTCTTAAAGCGGCGAATTTCAGAATTACCGATAAAGCAATAAGGCTTGTTATTGAAGGCTATACAAAAGAGGCGGGCGTCAGAGCCCTTGAACAGAACATTGCCGCCCTTTGCAGAAAGGCGGTTATGGAAATTGTTGAGGGCAATGCGGAGAAGGTTTCCGTTAAGCCCGAAAATCTTGAGGCTATGCTGGGCACGAGAAAATTCAAGGCAGATGCAATAATCCGCGAAAACGAGGTTGGCGTGGTTAACGGCCTTGCATGGACTTCCGTGGGCGGCGATATGCTTGAAATTGAAACCGCAGTGCTCAGAGGCAGCGGTAAGCTGGAGCTTACGGGCTCTTTGGGCGATGTTATGCAGGAGAGCGCAAAGGCAGCGGTCAGCTACATCCGTTCAAAGGCGGGTTCACTGCCCGTTAACGCTGATTTCTATAAAGAATGTGACATTCATATTCATGTGCCTGAGGGCGCAACGCCCAAGGACGGCCCTTCCGCAGGCGTAACAATAGCCACCTCACTTGTGTCAGCTCTGACGGGCAGAAAGGTGCGCAAGGATGTTGCAATGACGGGCGAAATCACTCTCAGGGGCAGGGTGCTGCCAATCGGGGGACTTAAAGAGAAGTCCATGGCGGCTTACAGAGCAGGAATAAAAACCGTTGTTATCCCCCATGACAATATTCCCGACCTTGACGAGGTTGACCCCAAGGTTAAGGCGGCAGTTACCTTTGAACCCGTTAAATCGGTTGAAGAGGTATGGGAAATTGCTCTTGAAAAGGATGAAAAACCTGCAAAAAAGCAGAGCGCTCCCGTTGAAATGGGCAAGCCTGCGCGAACATCCATAACTCAGTGATAAGGAAAAGATAAAATGAGATTTGATAAAATAGAATTTACTGCAGCTTACGGCACATCGAAGCAGCTTCCGCCTTCAAATATGGCTGAGATTGTTTTTTCGGGGCGCTCAAATGTGGGCAAATCCTCGCTGATTAACAAGATTTTCAACAGAAAAAACCTTGCAAGGGTCAGCTCCGTGCCGGGCAAAACCATAACGGTTAACTTTTTTAAGGGAGACGGAGTTTATTTTGTTGACCTTCCCGGCTACGGCTATGCAAAGCGTGAGCAGGGCGAGAGAAGAAGATGGGCGGAGCTTATGGAGGGATATTTCCATTCGGAGCGAAATATCGCCCTTGTAATTCAGCTTATTGATATGCGCCATCCGCCGTCGGAGGATGATATGATGATGCTCAACTTCCTCAGGGAGTGTGAAATACCCTTTGTGATTGCTCTTACAAAGTGCGATAAGCTGAATAAAACCGAAACCGAAAAGCGCAGAGAGGCTCTCAATGAGGAGCTTCGGGATTATTCGGATATAACAAGAATTGAGTTTTCAGCCGTTAAGGGTACGGGTGTTGAAGCGGTTAAGGCTGCCATTGAGGCAACCTTAAAATAGGAGGAAATTAATAATGTATGTATCGGATTGCATTGGTATAAATAATGAGGGGCATCTTACCCTCGGTGGGTATGATACCGTTGAGCTTGCGAAGAAATTCGGCACGCCCCTTTATGCATTTGATGAAAATGAAATAAGGAAGAATCTCAGAACCTTCAGAGATTCAATGAACGAATATTACGGCAGCAACGGCCTTGCGGTTTATGCAAGCAAGGCTTTTAACTGCAAGGAAATGTGCCGCATATGCGCTCAGGAGGGCACGGGCATTGACGTTGTTTCGGGCGGCGAGCTTTACACTGCTCTTTCCGTGGGCTTCTCTGCAGAAAACATTGTTTTTCACGGTAACAACAAAACTTATGCAGAGCTTTGCGCCGCGGTTGAGAACGGCGTTGGCAGAATAGTTGTTGATAATATTGATGAGCTTGAAATGCTCAGCAAAATAGCGGCGGAGCAGGGCAAAACCGCAGGCATTATGTTCAGAATAAAGCCCGGAATTGACGCTCATACCCATGATTTTATCAAGACGGGTCAGATTGATTCAAAATTCGGCTTTGCCCTCGAAACGGGCGAGGCTATGGATGCTGTTAAAAAAGCGCTTGCAACTCCAAATGTTAAGCTGAGGGGCCTGCATTGCCACATCGGCTCCCAGATTTTTGATATTGATCCCTTTGAGCTTGCGGCAAAGGTTATGCTGGAGCTTTTCAAAGCGGTCAAGGATGAAACGGGCGCAGAGCTTGAGGAGCTTAATCTTGGCGGCGGCTTCGGCATAAAATATCTTGAATCCGAAAATCCCAAGCCCTACGGCGAATATATGAAGAGTGTTTCCGCAGTTGTAAGGGAATACTGCGAAAAGCTGGGGCTTAAGATGCCCTTCGTGCTCATTGAGCCCGGCCGCTCCGTTGTTGGTGCCGCAGGTCTTACCCTTTACACCGTTGGCTGTGTTAAGAAGATTCCCGATATCCGCACCTATGTTTCGGTTGACGGCGGCATGGCAGATAATCCCCGATATGCCCTTTACCATGCGGATTATGAGGTCGTTTGCGCCAACAAGGCGAGCGAGGAAAGAAGCGAGGTTGTTACCGTTGCGGGTAAATGCTGCGAAAGCGGCGACCTTATTCAAGAAAACACAAAGCTGCAGTCGGTTGAAGCCGGCGACATTCTTGCCGTGCTTTCAACGGGTGCTTATAACTATTCAATGGCTTCAAATTACAACAGAATTCCCCGTCCTCCCGTTGTTATGGTTAAGGACGGCGCCGCAAGATTGGTTATCAGGCGTGAAACTTATGAGGATGTTGCGAATTGCGATATCTGATTGCGGAATAATATATAAAAATGTTTAAGGAAGTGACACAATGCCTCAGGTCAGAATGATAGCAGATCAGGTGCGCCTTGTTTCCGAACAGACAAGCCGCTTCAAAACGGGACGGATTTCCGTTTCCGCTGCTCTGCCTATGGATGAAAATACGGCGGCAAATTCACTGCTTGTTTATCTTTTAAAGCGTTCCTGCAAGGAGTATCCCGATTTTTCCGTTCTTAACGGCAAGCTGGACGAGCTTTACGGCGCGGCGGTTTCCGCAGGCGTTTCAAAAATCGGAGAATCGCAGGTGCTTACCCTCTCCGTAACCTGCCTTGATGACCGTTTTGCGCTGACGGATGAGAGCATTGTTGAGCAGTGCGCTCAGCTTCTTGCAAGTCTGATTTTCAGCCCCAACTGCAAGTGCGGCAGCTTTGGTGCAGATAATCTTGCAACCGAAAAAAGGCTTCTCATTCAGCGCATCGAGGAGGAGCTTAACGATAAGCGCGCCTATGCTTTCAATAAATGCATTGAGCATATGTGTGACTCCGAGGCTTACGGCAGGCCCAAATACGGCACCGTTGAGGAAATTCAGGCGGTTAAAATGGCGGATGTTTATGCCGCATGGAAAAATATGCTTTCAACCGCAATTTTTCAGATAACCGTTGTTGGCGGCGCAGATGCGGACAGAGTGGCGGAAATATTTGAAAAACGCTTTTCGAAAATCGGCCGCAGCCCCGTGAAGCCTCAGACGGTGTTCATTCAGAAGGGCAGACGCTTCAACAGATACGAAGAGAGTTTCCCCGTTAATCAGGGCAAGCTGGTTATGGGCTTCAGGGCAGGAATGCAGCATGGCAGGGATAATATCCACGCCGTTACCGTTATGAACGATATTTTCGGAATGGGCACCTATTCAAAGCTGTTTATGAATGTCCGTGAAAAGCTGAGCCTGGCTTATTACTGCTGGTCAAGGCTTATTTCAAGCAAGGGTATTGTTCTTGTTGAGGGCGGCATTGATACGGATAAGGAAAAGAAGGTTTCTGCGGAAATTCTCAGCCAGCTTTCGGATTTGAGAAACGGCAAAACCGACCCCGAGGTGCTTGAATCCTCAAAACGCTCGCTTAAAGAAAAATACACCTTCACAACCCCCGAAGGAATCTGCTCATGGTATGCTTCTCAGGTGCTTGAGAATGAAATCGAAACACCTGAGTCCGCAATCGGCGGAATCGAGGCCGTTACAATGGAGCAGGTCTGCGAGGCGGCAAAGAAGCTGTCTATAGATACAATTTATATGCTTAAGGCTCAGGAAGGGGAGGAAAGCGGAAATGAAAATTAAGCAGCTTACAAATGAAAAGCTGGGAGAAACCGTTTATTGCGCAACCCATTCCTCAGGCCTTGAAATAAGGGTTATGCCTAAAAAAGGCTACACCTCCGCTTATGCTGTTTTCGGCGTTAAATACGGCTCAATAGACACTGCCGTTAAAAATGAAAACGGTGATTTTGAAACTATACCCGAGGGCACTGCTCATTTTCTTGAGCACAAGCTCTTTGAAAGCGAGGATCTGAATGCATTTGAGCGCTTTGCCAAAACGGGCGCAAGCGCCAATGCCTACACCAGCTTTGAAAAAACCGCTTATCTTTTCAAAGGCTCGGAGAATATCGGAGAATCTCTGGAAATTCTTCTTGATTTTGTTCAGAATCCGTATTTTACCCAGCAGACAGTTGAAAAGGAGCAGGGTATTATCGGCCAGGAAATCAGGATGTATCAGGATTTGCCCGATTGGCAGGTAATGTTCAACCTGCTCAAGGCGCTTTACAGCGATCACCCCGTAAGAATTGACATTGCGGGCACTCAGGAGTCCATTGCAAAAATCGATGCCGACCTGCTTTACAGGCTTTATAATAATTTTTATAACCCTGCCAACATGGTTCTGAGTGTTGTGGGAGGAATCGAGCCGCAGGAGGTTTTCGGTATCGTTGACCGATGCATTAAGAAAACCGAGGGCAAGGCTACTGAAAGAAAGTTTGTTAAGGAAAGCGGAATTCCCGTTCAGAAATATGTTGAGCAGCAGCTTTCTGTTGCTCAGAAGCAGTTTCTTCTCGGCTACAAAGAGGAGCTTTCAGAGCCTGCGCTGACCCTTGAAGATGAAATTGCATCTCAGGTTATGGTTGAGGTAATTGCAGGCAAATCTTCTCCGCTCTTCAAAAGGCTGCTGGATGAAGAGCTTGTTGATATGGGCTTTGGCGGCGATGTTTTCAACGGCTTTGGTTTTTCCTGCATAATGCTGGGCGGCTCAAGCAAAGACCCCGAAAAGGCTTGCGAAATAATAAAAGCAGAAATTGAACGCTGCAAAAAAGAGGGCATTGACGCTGCGGCATTTGAAAGGGCAAAGCGCAAATTCTACGGCAGATATGTTATGAGCTATAACGATATTGATGACGTTGCCAACCTTATGATGAATCTCTATTTCAGCGGCTATGAGCCCTTTGCTGAGCTTGACGTGTGCAAAAAGCTGACCCTTGAAAAGGTGCAGAGCAGGCTTGAGGCGGTCAAGGATGAGTTTTCGGCGCTTTCCGTTATCAGCCCCATAGAATAATGTATAAAAGAAAGGAACGATAAAATGTCCGATTATACCGTTGTTTATTTTACCGGCATTGACAGAGGCTTCAGTGTGCCTGCAGTGCTTGCGGATTTTAACCTTTTCGGCATGAATGTTGAAATCAGGTTTTACGGCGCAATCATTGCATTCGGCTTCCTGCTTGCGGTGCTTTTTGGCGGCAGAATGGCTTACAAATGGAAAATGAGCCTTGACAAGATGATTGATGTGCTGATTTACGGAACGATTTTTGCAATTATCGGCGCAAGGCTTTATTATGTTTTTTCCAAATGGGATTATTACAGTGCAAATCTTTCCGAAATTCCGAAAATCTGGGAGGGCGGCCTTGCCATTTACGGCGGAATTATCGGCGGCCTTGTTGCGGCGTATTTTGTTTGCAAAATCAGAAAGCTGAATTATTGGAATCTGCTTGATATGGCAACAATGAGCCTGCTTATCGGTCAGGGCATCGGCAGATGGGGTAACTTCACCAATCAGGAGGCCTTCGGTGTCAACACCGACCTGCCATGGGGCATGTGGAGCGAAAAAATTGCCAACGATATTATCCGCAGTCAGGCGGAATATGCGGAAAAGGGCTTCAGCGTTGACCCCACTCTCCCCGTGCATCCCACATTCCTCTATGAATCAATCTGGTGCCTTCTTGGCGTTCTTGTGCTTTATATTATCTGCCGCAAGGCGAGAAAATTCAGCGGTCAGATTGCCCTTTGCTACGGCATATGGTACGGTCTTGAAAGAACCTTTGTTGAAGGCCTTCGCACGGATAGTCTTTATATAGGCGACACAACAATCCGTGTTTCTCAGGCGCTTTCAGCCGCCCTTGTGGTTGTTTGCGCGGCGCTTCTTGTTATTCTGCTGATAAAATACACCAAAAATCCCAAGCCCATCGAGGGCATTGATTACTTCCCCGAGGAAGAATCGGCAAAGGTTGAGGAAGCATCGGAAAATGCAGAGGAAAAAGCGGCAGAAGTTATCGAAGAAAATGCCGGGCCCGATGCGAAAACAGAGGCGTGAATGCAGTTATAAGGAGTGAAAAAAGATGGCTAAAATAATTGACGGCAAGGCTATAAGAGAATTTAACCTTGATAAAATTTCAGAGCAGGTTGAGCAGCTTAAGGCTCAGGGCATACTGCCCACCCTGGCGGTTATTATCGTCGGCAGCGACCCTGCATCAAGAATTTACGTTAACAACAAAAAGGCGGCCTGCGAAAGAACGGGAATGAAATCCCTTGAATTTGCCCTGCCGGAGGAAACAACAACCGAGGAGCTGCTGGAGCTTATAGACAAGCTGAATGCGGATAAATCCGTTAACGGCATTCTCTGCCAGCTTCCCGTGCCCAGGCATATCAACAAAAACGAGGTGCTTGAAAGAATTCTGCCCGAAAAGGATGTTGACTGCTTCCACCCCGAAAATGTGGGCAAGCTCTGCATAGGCAACGGCGGCCTTGTTCCCTGCACACCTATGGGAATGGTTAAAATGCTTGAATATGAGGGCGTTGACCCCACGGGTAAGCACTGTGTAATCATCGGCAGAAGCGATATAGTGGGCAAGCCTATGGCAATGCTTATGCTCGCAAGGAATGCAACGGTTACCGTTTGCCATTCAAAAACGGTTAATCTTGCTGAAATTACAAGGCAGGCGGATATCCTTGTTGCGGCGGTTGGTATCGCAAAATTTGTTAAGGCTGATATGGTTAAGGACGGCGCAATTGTTCTTGATGTCGGTATGGACAGAGACGAAAACGGCAAGCTCTGCGGCGATGTTGATTACGATGCCGTTAAGGAAAAGGCCTCAATGATAACTCCCGTTCCCGGCGGCGTGGGTCCGATGACAATTGCAATGCTGATGAGAAATACTCTCGCGGCGGCTAAAATACAAAATGATTTATAAGGAGAAATGAAAAATGGCAAAGAAACTTTACAGAAGCAAGTCCGACAGAAAGTTCTTCGGTGTGTTGGGCGGTCTCGCAAAATATTTTAACATAGACCCCACTGTTCTCAGAATCGTATATGTTCTGCTTTCGCTCTTTGTTCTCGGTTGCCCCATTGTTATTTATCTCATTGCTGCGCTGATTATTCCCGAAGAGCCTGAAAGCACCGATCAGACTCCCTATCAGGAAGCAAACTATGAGCCCGTTGACGGCAATAACGAATAAAAATATTTTTAAAATAAGCAAAAAAACCTTTGACAACGCTTGAATGTTGTGATATAATCTCATATGCCGCATATTCGGGGCGGGTATAGCTATGCCCAAAAACAGGTTCTCTGTGCCTCAGGTAACCCAGTTATAAGTGTTACAAGAATAGCGAGTCTTAAAGAAAAGGATGATATTCCGATGTACGCAATTATCGAAACAGGCGGCAAGCAGTACAAGGTAGAAGCCGGCGATGTAGTATTCATCGAAAAGCTTGACGCAGAAGAAGCAAGCGAGTACACCTTTGACAAGGTTATCGCAGTTGGAACCGACGACGGTATCACCGTTGGCGCTCCCTATGTTGACGGAGCAAGCGTTTCCGCAAAGATTGTCAAGAACGGCAAGGGCAAGAAAATTACCGTTATGACCTACAAGCCCAAGAAGAACTCAAAGAGAAAGATGGGCCACAGACAGCCTTACACTAAGGTTGAAATCTCTGCTATCAACGCATAATTGACCGACCTATGATAAAGGTCAGGTTTAAAGTCGGTAACAGGCAACTGAAAGGCTTTGAAATAAGCGGTCACGCGATGTTTGCGGCAAGCGGCAGCGATGTTGTTTGCGCGGCAGTTTCCTCGGCGGCCTATATGGCAGCCAACACAATAACCGATGTTATCGGCGCAAATGCCGTGGCAGAGGCAGGGGAAGCATCAATGTGTGTTGAGCTTAATCAGCCCAATGAGCAGGCAGAAGCAGTGCTCAGGGGTCTGGAGCTTCACTTAACCGAGCTTTCAAAGCAGTATCCCCAAAACATTAAAATAATCTACGGAGGTGTAAAGAATGCTTAAGATAAATGTACAGCTTTTCGCTCATAAGAAAGGTATGGGTTCAACCCGTAACGGCCGTGATTCAGAGTCAAAGAGACTCGGCGCAAAGAGAGCAGACGGTCAGTTCGTTCTTGCAGGTAACATTCTTGTAAGACAGAGAGGCACACACATCCACCCCGGCAACAATGTTGGCAAGGGTTCAGATGATACTCTTTTCGCTCTCATCGACGGCACAGTAAAGTTCGAGCGTATGGGCAAGGACCGCAAGAAGGTCAGCGTTTACGCAGTTGAGCAGTAATTTACAAAAAGCAATCCGCTATGCAATCGCATAGCGTATTTTTTTATTTCAACACTTTTTTTAGATACATACCCGTATAGGATTTTTTGCATTTTGCAACTTCCTCGGGTGTGCCTTGAGCAACGATTTTGCCGCCGCCGCTGCCGCCCTCGGGGCCAAGGTCAATAATATGGTCGGCAATTTTTATAACATCAAGGTTGTGCTCAATAACAATAACCGTGTTGCCCTTATCTACGAATTTCTGAAGTACATCGATTAATCTGTGAACATCGGCTGTGTGCAGGCCGGTAGTAGGCTCGTCAAGAATATAAACCGTTCTGCCCGTGGACTGCCTTGAAAGCTCCGTTGCAAGTTTTACCCTCTGCGCCTCGCCACCCGAAAGGGTTGTTGCAGGCTGACCGATTTTGATGTAGCCCAGACCAACATCATAAAGAGTCTTTATCTTGCGGTGAATTTTAGGAATGCTTTCAAAGAAATTCATTCCCTCCTCAACGGTCATATCAAGTATGTCGTGAATGTTTTTGCCCTTGTAGCGAACGTCAAGAGTTTCTTTGTTGTAGCGCTGACCCTTGCACACCTCGCAGGGCACATAAATATCACTCATAAAGTGCATTTCAATTTTTACAATGCCGTCGCCCTGGCACGCTTCGCATCTTCCGCCCTTAACATTGAATGAAAAGCGGTTTGCCTTGTAGCCCTTTTTCTTTGCATCAACGGTTGAAGCGAAAAGCTCGCGGATATCGTTGAAAACGCCCGTGTATGTGGCGGGGTTTGAACGGGGAGTTCTGCCGATAGGGGACTGGTCAATGTCAATAACCTTGTCAAGGTGCTCGGTGCCCGTAATGCTGTCGTGAGCGCCTGCAACCTTCCTTGCGCCGTTCAGCTCCGTAACAAGGTGTTTGTTGAGAATTTCATTTACGAGGGATGATTTACCCGAGCCTGAAACGCCCGTTACACAAATGAATTTGCCGAGAGGGAATTCAACGTCAATGTTTTTTAGGTTGTTTTCCCTTGCGCCGTGAACGATCAGCATTTTGCCGTTGCCTTCCCTGCGCTTTTCGGGAAGAGGAATAAATTTTTTGCCGCTGAGATACTGTCCCGTAATTGATTTTTCGCAGTTCATGATGTCATCAACGCTGCCTGCACAAACAATTTCACCGCCGTGGATGCCTGCGCCCGGGCCCACATCAACAATGTAATCCGCCGCCATCATTGTTTCCTCATCGTGCTCAACAACAATCAGCGTGTTGCCAAGGTCGCGGAGATTATGCAGGGTTTTCAGCAGCTTTGCATTGTCACGCTGGTGCAGACCGATGCTCGGCTCATCGAGTATATAAAGCACGCCCATAAGGGATGAGCCAATCTGCGTTGCAAGGCGGATTCTTTGCGCCTCGCCGCCCGAAAGTGTAGCCGATGAACGGGCAAGGGTCAGATAGTCCAGACCGACGCTTGAAAGGAAATCAAGCCTGCTTCTGATTTCTTTGATAATCTGCTCGGCAATCATCGAATCACGCTCGGAAAGCTGAAGATTATCAAGAAATTCAATTTCATCATTTATGGATTTGTTTGTAAATTCGTCAATATTAATGCCGCCAACGGTAACGCCAAGGGACTCCTTGCGCAGCCTTGCGCCGCCGCATTCGGGGCATTTGACTATTGACATGTATGCTTCAATTTCGTTTCTTGAATACTCGCTTGTGGTTTCTCTGTAACGCCTTTCAAGGTTATTGACTATACCCTCAAAATCCGTCATATATGTGCCGCTTCCGTATTCGCTTCTGCGCTCCAGCTTGATTTTTTTGCCGCCCGTGCCGTAAAAAACAACATCCTTTGCCTTTTTGGGCAGCTTTTCAAATGGTGTATCCAGGCTGAAATCATAGGCGTTGGCAAGTCCCTCGTAATACATCTGGGCAATTGTGCCGCCGTCGGAGGATGACCAGCCGCTGGCCTTGATTGCACCCTGACGGATGGAAAGCGAGGGGTCGGGCACAACCATTTTGGGGTCGACCTGCATAAATACGCTTAAGCCCGTGCATTTCGGGCAGGCGCCGAAGGGATTGTTGAACGAAAATGAACGGGGCTCAAGCTCCTCAATGCTTACTCCGTGCTCGGGGCAGGCGTAGTTGAGGGAATAAAGCATCTCCTCGCCGCCCGCAACATCAATCAGCAGCAGGCCCTCGGTAAGGTTTGTTGCGGTTTCGATTGAATCAGCGAGCCTTGAGCGTATGCCGTCTTTTATTATAAGTCGGTCAACAACAACCTCAATGTTGTGCTTAATATTTTTCTCCAGCTTGATTTCTTCCGCAAGGTCATAGATTATGCCGTCAATTCTGACCCTTGCATAGCCTGTTTTGCGGATATGCTCAAGCTCCTTTACGAATTCGCCCTTTTTACCTCTGGCAATGGGCGCCATAACCTGAATTTTTGTGCCTTCCTCAAGGGCAAGCACCTGCTTTGTGATGTCATCAACGGTCTGCCTGCTTATTTCTCTGCCGCATTCGGGGCAGTGGGGAATGCCGATTCTTGCATAAAGCAAGCGCAGATAGTCGTAAATCTCCGTTACCGTGCCAACGGTTGAACGGGGGTTTTTTGATGTTGTTTTCTGGTCAATGGATATGGCAGGGGACAGGCCCTCAATGCTTTCAATGTTGGGTTTCTCCATCTGACCGAGAAATTGCCTTGCATATGATGAAAGGGATTCAACATATCTTCGCTGACCCTCGGCATATATTGTGTCAAAGGCAAGTGAAGATTTTCCGCTGCCGGAAAGACCCGTGAAAACAACCAGCTTATCACGGGGGATAGTTATATCAACATTTTTCAGGTTGTGCTCTTTGGCACCCTTGACGGTAAGATGTTTTATTGCCATTTTATTTGCCCTTTCTAAGCTTCTCGATTTTATCTCTCAGATATGCGGCATGTTCGAATTCAAGTATCTTTGCAGCCGCCTTCATTTCAGCAGTGAGCCTGATAATCATAGCCTCGCGCTCTTTTCTGCTCATTTTGGAGATTGCTTTTTCGTCGTCGCCCTTTGCGGAAATTTCAATTATTTCGTGAACATCCTTAACAATTGTTTTCGGTGTTATGCCGTGTTCCTCATTATATTTCATCTGCTTTTCACGGCGTCGGATTGTTTCTCCTATTGCTCTTTCCATTGATGGGGTTACGCTGTCGGCATACATTATAACCGTGCCCTCCGCATTTCGTGCGGCTCTGCCTATTGTCTGCACAAGGGAGGTTTCGGAGCGCAGGAAGCCCTCTTTATCTGCATCGAGAATCGCAACAAGTGATACCTCGGGAATATCAAGACCCTCGCGCAGCAGGTTGATGCCGATAAGCACATCAAATTCGCCCAGTCGCAGGCCCCTGATGATTTCCATTCGCTCAATGGTGTCAACATCGTGGTGCATATAGCGCACCTTGATGTCAAGATTTTCAAGGTAATCCGTCAAATCCTCCGCCATACGCTTTGTGAGGGTTGTTACAAGCACTCTTTCGCCCTTGGCGGTGCGGGTGTTGATTTCGGAAACAAGGTCGTCAATCTGTCCCTCAGTGGGGCGTACGGAAATTTCGGGGTCAAGCAAGCCTGTGGGCCTGATAACCTGCTCTGCAATGTGTGCACTTTTTTCTTTTTCAAATTCGCCTGGGGTTGCGCTGACAAATATCTTCTGACCGCTGCGCTCATAGAACTCGTCAAAGGTCAGCGGTCTGTTGTCGAAGGCCGAGGGCAGGCGGAAGCCGAAGTTAATAAGGCTTTCTTTTCTCGCTCTGTCGCCGCCGTACATCGCCCTTACCTGCGGCAGAGTAACATGGGATTCATCCACAAACAGCAGAAAATCCTCGGGGAAATAGTTGAGCAGGGTAAACGGTGCAGAGCCTGCCGGTCTGCCCGACATAACTCTTGAATAGTTTTCGATGCCCTTGCAGAAGCCCGTTTCTCGCAGCATTTCAATGTCATACTCCGTGCGCTGCCTTATGCGCTGAGCCTCAAGAAGTTTGCCGTTTTCTTCGAAGTATTTAACTCTGTCCAGCATTTCTTCGTATATATATTTAATGGATTTTTCCATTTTATCGGGTGCGATAACATAATGGGAAGCAGGGTAAATTGCAACATGGGAGAGCACGCTTTTAACCTGACCCGTCAGGGCATTTATCTCGCTTATGCGGTCAATCTCATCGCCGAAAAATTCAACCCTTATGCCGTTTTCGTTTGAGTAAACGGGGAAAATTTCAACAACATCGCCCCTGACCCTGAATTTGTTGCGGCTGAAGTCAATGTCGTTGCGCTCATACTGAATTGAAACCAGCTTTTCAATCAGTTCGTCGCGGCTTTTCTCCATGCCCGTGCGCAGGGAAATAACCATGCTGCGATAATCAATGGGGTCGCCGAGGGTGTAAATGCAGGATACGCTGGCAACGATGATAACATCGCGCCTTTCAGAAAGTGCGGAGGTTGCGGAATGGCGCAGTTTATCAATCTCATCGTTGACGGCGGAATCTTTTTCAATGTAAGTATCCGTTGTTGGAATATATGCCTCGGGCTGATAATAATCATAGTATGAAACAAAGTATTCAACGGCGTTGTCAGGGAAGAATTCACGGAATTCCGAGCAAAGCTGCGCCGCAAGGGTTTTGTTATGAGCGAGCACAAGGGTGGGGCGGTTAACCTTTTCAATAATGTTTGCCATTGTAAAGGTTTTGCCTGAGCCCGTTACGCCAAGCAGAGTCTGCTCCGCGCAGCCGTTGTTGATGCCGTCAACAAGCTCGGCAATTGCCTGCGGCTGGTCGCCCATAGGCTTGTATTTTGATTTCAGCACAAATTTATCCATTTTGCCCTCCATACTATGAACAAATGTTCTAATAAATTATATCATAAATAATTATAAATGTAAACTGTTATTTTTAATTATTACAACTTTATTGCGAAAGTTAACATATTTCATAAAGGATTGTCTGATTGCGGCAATGTTTGTTGACAATTTCAACAAATAGTGATATTATAACTGTGGTAAAATTTGTTTTGCGGCAAATCTACTTCTTCAGAAACGGAGTGTTTTGTTTGAAAGGAATTATATTGGCAGGCGGCTCAGGCACGAGGCTTTATCCCTTGACTATGGTCACAAGTAAGCAGCTGTTGCCTGTTTACGATAAGCCTATGATTTATTATCCCCTGTCAACCCTTATGCTTGCGGGTATCAGGGAAATTTTAATTATATCCACCCCTGCGGATACTCCCAAGTTTGAGGAGCTTCTCGGCAGCGGAAGGCAGTTTGGCCTGAATCTTTCCTATGCCGTGCAGGAGAGCCCTGACGGATTGGCTCAGGCATTTATCATCGGCGAAAAATTCATTGGCAACGATGATGTTGCAATGGTGCTTGGTGATAATATTTTTTACGGCAACGGCCTTGGGCATATGCTCCGCCAGGCTGCAAAAAATAAAGGCAGAGCAACAATTTTCGGATATTATGTTGATAATCCTCAGGCTTTCGGTGTTGTTGAATTTGATGAAAACGGTGTGCCCGTTTCCATTGAAGAAAAGCCTGAGGTGCCTAAGTCAAACTATGCCGTAACGGGCCTTTATTTTTATGACAACAGAGTTGTTGAATATGCAAAATCCCTTAAGCCCTCCAAGAGAGGCGAGCTTGAGATTACGGATATCAACCAGATGTATCTGCAAAACGGCGACCTTGACATTAAACTTATGGGCAGAGGTTTTGCCTGGCTTGATACGGGAACGGTTGAAAATCTGATGGACGCCGCAAACTTCATCAAAACCGTTGAAAAGCTGCAGGGAATCAAGATTTCGGCTCCCGAAGAGATTGCATATAATATGCGCTGGATAAGCCGCGAAGCGCTGCTTCGCTCGGCTGAAAAATACGGAAAATCATCCTACGGTCAGCATCTGCGCTCCGTTGCAGAGGGCAAAATTCTTTATACGGGCGGCAAACCCGGCGAAAGACCGTGCTGGGGTGCGGAGGGTAACTTAAACTATGAAACTGACTGAAACAGCGGTCAAGGGCGTTTTTGAGGCGGAGCCTCAGGTTTTTGGCGATAACAGAGGCTGGTTTTGCGAAACATATTCAAAAAAAGAGTTTGAAAAGGCAGGCATAAAAGCGGATTTTGTTCAGGATAACCGTTCTTTTTCTGCGAAAAAAGGCACTCTGCGAGGTCTGCACTGCCAGAAAAATCCTATGGCGCAGGCAAAGCTGGTAAGCTGCATCAAGGGCAGAATTCTTGACGTTGCCGTTGACATAAGAGAGGGCTCGCCCACCTATATGAAGTGGGTTGCGGTTGAATTGAGCGAAGAAAACAAAAAAATGCTCTTTATTCCCAAGGGCTGCCTCCACGGCTTTGTTACCCTGACGGACGATGTAGAAATTGCCTACAAGGTAGATGAATTTTATTCCCCCGAAGATGACCGAAGCGTATGCTTCAGCGACCCTGCAATAGGCGTTGAATGGGGAGTAACAGACCCCATACTTTCCGAAAAAGATAAAAAGGCACCGCTGCTTAATGACAGCGATGTTAAGTTTAAATTTTAAAAAATTTGAATAAAGCCTTTGAATTCTGCTCATACTATGCATGAAAAGCAAGTAAGGAGTTGAAACGAATGCTTGATAAAATTTCACTGGTCCTTGTGATAATCGGTGCGCTTAACTGGGGCAGTATCGGTCTGTTTCAGTTTGACCTTGTGGCTTGGATTTTCGGCGGACAGGGAGCAATTCTCAGCAGAATTGTTTACACTCTTGTTGCCCTTGCGGGTATCTGGTGCATTTCCCTGCTTTTCAGAGAATCGGAAACCGCAATCACCGCAGGCGACTCGGACGATATACAGTAAAATGAAACCGCTGACTGAACAGTCAGCGGTTAATTTTTCATTTCTTCTTTTTCAGCCTTTCGCAAAGCTCTCTGTCGGGAGTAACCCACATTGTGTTATATGTGTGGTAAATTACCTTGCCGGGTTTTGCGCCAACAGGCTTTTTCAGGGAGCGTACCTCGGTGTAATCCACTGCAACCTGCGAGGATTCTCTGCCTCCGCTGTGGTATGCCGCAAGAATCGCCGCCTGACGGCAGGTCAGCTCGGGAATTATATCGCCGTTGCCGATAACAACAACATGAGAGCCGGGGATTTTTTGAGTGTGGAACCATGAGTCATCCTTTGCAGCGGTCTTGAATGTGAGAATATCGTTCTGCACATTGTTTCTGCCAACAAGGATTGTGTAGCCGTCATCTGAAACATATTCCATAGGCGGCATGGGCTTTGCCTTTTTGGTCTTATCGTTTTTTGCGCGCTTAAGGTAGCCCTGCTCGTAAAGCTCATTGCGGATTTCTGCAAGCTCCGTGTAGCCGTCGGCACGGTTAACAGCATCTATAACCGATTCAAGGTAAGCAAGCTCCTGCTCGCTTTGCTCAATCAGCTCGCCAAGCATGCTTTCGGCAGTTTTTGCTTTGCGGTATTCCTTGAAATATTTCTGAGCATTTGCTGAGGGCGAAAGTGCAGGGTCGGCAGGAATACGAACAACATTGTTGTTGTCGTAAAAATTTTCAAGGTCATAGAAAAGCGAGCCTTTTTCAAGGCGGTATTGATTGGCGAGAATTAATTCGGCGTAGATTCTCAGTGTGTCACGGTCTGCGCAGGCTTCAAGCTCCGCCTGCCTGCTTTGCAGCTTTCGGGCTGCTCTTGAAGCCGCATTTGTGAGCAGCTTCAGCAGGGATTGGCTGCGCTGCCTTGTTCTTTCGAAGCGGTCTTTTTCGTAATAAAAGCTGTCAAGGAGCTCCGAAAAGCTGTCGTATGGCTTTGCTGTAACCGTAAAGCCGTACTGCATAATATCAGCAAATGTAAAGTCATAAGGCTTTACACCTTCACGGATAAGCATAGTAGGATTGGCTTTGCCTGAGATAAGCATGTTTTTGATTTCAATCAGCTTGCTTTCAAGCCTTTCCTCATTTATTCCGTTCATTTCCGCCGTGCCTATGTCCGCACCGCAGGCAAAAGCCGCAATCTCTCGGCTTATCAAGGGAGAAACGCCCTCAAGGGTTTCCAGAATTGCACCCGAAAGGCGCTTGCCTGTGCATTTTTTTATTGCTTTTACCGCTTCTGCAGGCTCAATTTCCGTTAAATTCAGCTTGCCCTGACGGGGCGGAAATTCATATTTAAATGTGGGTAAAATCTGCCTTACGGAAGATTGTGTAAAGTCAACTCGCTTTACAGAGTCGACGATTTTCTCCTCGGAATTAATGAGGATAATATTACTGTGCTTTGCCATAATTTCAATGCAAAGGGTGAAAGTTACTGCATCGCCGATTTCATTTGTGCCTGCAAGGTCAATAAAAACAACTCGGTCAAGACCAAGCTGGCGGATATCGGTTATAACCGCACCTGTCAGATGCTTTCTGAAAAGCATACAGAGCATCGGGGGTGTGGCAGGGTTTTCGGGTGCATTTGCCGTCAGGTGCAGTCTGGGGCTGTTGGCTGATGCGGAAACAAGCAGGCGGTACGCACCCTCACGGGAGCGCAAGTGAAACACCAGCTCATCCTTTGAGGGCTGGTGTATTTTTTCAATCCTGCTTCCGATTATATATTGCGAAAGCTCTTGCTTTAATAAATTTAAAGTAATTCCGTCAAGGGGCATAATAAATCCTCTGAATTAAAAGTATTTTACAGGTGAATTCTGCGGAATAATTTCAACTTCAACGTCAAAATTATTCTTCAGCTTTTCTGCAAGCACGTCAACAACGGGGTTTTCCGTTTCAAAATGGCCTGCGGCAATGAGTGTAAGACCCATTTCAAGGGCACAGAGAAATTCGTGGTGAGAAATATCACCTGTAATGTATGCATCGCATCCCGATGAGGCAACGTCGGCAATAAAATCGCCGCCTGCACCGCCGCAAAGGGCAACTTTTCTGATTCTTTTGCCGCTGTCTGCAAGGCGTACGCCTGCTGAGAGCTTTTCAGCAGCGTGTTTTGCAAGGCTTTCGCCGTCGGTTTCGTCAATTTCGGCAACTCTTATCATTGATAATTCGCCGCATTCTGCAAAATCCGAAATATTTTCAAATCCGAGCGCCGCCGCAAGGGCATCGTTAACGCCGCCCTTGGCAATATCAAGGCTTGTGTGGGCGCAGATTGCCGAAATGCCGTTTTTGGCCAGCGTGAAGGGAATATCACCCTCAAGGAAATGCTTCACCGCCCTGAAAATAACGGGATGATGGCTTATGATAAGGTCAATTCCGTTTTCAGCGGCAAATTTTACGGCATCAGGTGTAATATCAAGCACAACGCCGATTTTCTTAACCTCATTTTCCTTGCAGCCCACAAGCAATCCGCTGTTATCCCATGCGCATTGGTTTTCAAAGGGCGCAATGCCGTTGATATATTCGTAAATATCCTTAACCGTCGGTCTGCATTCCATTGATGATTTCCTCCGTTTCAAGGGCGATTTTTTCAAGATAATCGGCGTATTCAGCCGAGCCGTGCAAACGCTCCGCCTCCAGCTTTTTGCGAAGCCGTGCAACGGTGTTTTCAAGGTAAAGGCGTGCTTCTTTTTTTGCGCACTTGGGAAGCTCGCCCGTATATATGTATGATATGGGTCTTTGCACTGTTTCTCCCGTGTATTCCGCAGCCATGGCGCAATAGAGCTTACCGCCGTCGGTGCAGGCATCCTCAAAGAGAATTTCAAAGCCGTTTTCAACAAAAAATCTGCGTATATCTTCGGCGTGGGACTGAGGCTGAACAATAATGCGCTTGGTCTTGTCCTTAAGCCAATATGCTCTCGAAACAAGCTGCTCCATAAGCGTGCCGCCCATGCCGCACATAATGAAATCCTGCGCTTCAAAGGGCTCAATTTCATCAAATCCATCGGAAAGCCTGAGAGTTATTTTGTCCTCGATTCCGTAGTTTTCAACGGTTTTTCGGGCATTCTCAAGCGGACCCTTGCGCACATCACATGCAAGAGCCTTTGACGAGATACCGTTTAAAATGAGATAGGCGGGAAGATAGGCATGGTCGGTGCCGATATCGGCAACTGCATTACCCTTGCGCACCATCTTCGCCGCCATGAGCATTCTTTCTGAAAGATTCAGCATTATTTTGTGAGGAATGCATTGATTTTTGCAATCAGCTCGTCAGCGTTAACGCCGTGAACCATGCAGGCCTGCGCAACGGATTCGTTTCTTGCGGAGGGGCAGCCAAGGCAGTGCATTCCCATTTCAAGAAAGAAGGGAGCAAGCTCGCGGTTAGCGTCAAGAATTTCGCCGATTTTCATATCTTTTGTGATTTCTGTCATTGTAAAAACGTCCTTTCGTTGAAAATATAGAATTAGTATAACATACTTTACTGTTAATATCAATAGCAGTATTTTTAATAAAATATTTATTTATATAGTGACTTTTGCCGATTAATGTGTTATACTAAACTACAACTGTGCAACCCAAGAGGTGAATGTATGTTTGAACAGATAATCAATGTTGACAGAATGGAGCAGGCGGTCAGCCTTTTCGGCAGCTTTGATGAGAATATCAGGCTTATTGAAAAGGAGTTTTCCGTTTCCGTTATCAGCAGAGGCTCGGAGCTTAAGGTGACGGGTGAGCCTGAAAATGTGCAAAAGGGCGTTCGCGCAATCAACGGCCTGCTGACACTTATTAACAGGGGTGAAGCCCTCAGCGACCAGAATGTTCGCTATGTGCTTTCGCTTGTTAACGACGGCAACGAGGATAAGCTGGTTCATATGGCGGCAGATTGTGTGTGCATCACCTCAAAGGGAAAGCCCGTGAAGCCCAAAACATTGGGACAGAAGAAATACATCGAAACAATCCGCAATAACACAATCACCTTCGGAATAGGCCCTGCGGGCACAGGTAAAACCTACCTTGCGGTTGCAATGGCGGTTACCGCGTTCAGGGCAAAGGAAATTAACAGAATCGTTCTCACAAGGCCTGCGGTTGAAGCGGGCGAAAAGCTGGGCTTTTTGCCGGGCGACCTGCAAAGCAAGGTTGACCCGTATTTAAGACCTCTTTATGATGCACTTTTTGATATGCTCGGTGCAGAGAATTTTCAGAAGCATCAGGAGAGGGGAGACATTGAAGTTGCCCCCCTTGCCTATATGAGAGGCCGTACCCTTGACGATAGCTTCATTATTCTTGACGAAGCGCAGAATACCACGGCGGAGCAGATGAAAATGTTCCTGACCCGTCTCGGTTTTAACTCAAAAATGGTTGTAACGGGTGACGTTACGCAGATTGACTTGCCTGACGGCAAGCGCTCGGGGCTTAAGGAAGCAGTAAGAATCCTTAAGAATATAGAAGATATCGGAACCGTAAGGTTCAGTGAAAAGGATGTTGTGCGCCACAGGCTTGTTCAGGATATTATCAAAGCCTATGAGAAACAGGATGAGGAGCGTAAAAAGAAATGAGCAAGGTAAAGGTAGTTATTTCAAACGAGCAGAATGAAATCAGGATTCCTACGGGCGTTCGCCTTCTTGTTCGCCGTTGCTGCACGGCGGTTCTTGTTCAGGAAGAATTTGAGGGTGCGGCAGAGGTAAGCGTAACCTTTGTTGACGATGAAACAATTCATCAGCTTAATAAGCAGTACAGAAATATTGACAGGGCAACGGATGTGCTTTCGTTCCCCCTGGGCGAAAACGGCGTTTATGACATCAATAACGATACTGGCGCAAAGCTGCTTGGCGATATTGTTATTTCAATTCCCCACGCCGTTGACCAGGCAGACAGATACGGCCACACACTTCAGCGTGAAATCGGCTTTTTGACCGTTCATTCAATGCTTCATCTGCTGGGTTATGACCATGTCAACGGCGGAATGGAAAGCGTAAGAATGAGAGAAAAGGAAGAAACCGTGCTCACAAAGCTGGGTCTTAAAAGAAATTCCAGCTATTATATGGATGATGAAAACATATGAAGGACTTACTTAAAAGCTTTGTTTATGCCTTTAAGGGTATATTTTACTGCATATGCAACGAGCGCAATATGCGCATTCACCTTTGCTTCACTGCATATATGCTGGGCTTTCTGACTGTTCACGATTTTTTTGAGGTCAGCAGAGGTCAGCTCGCGGTGCTTATAGGTCTTTGTGCTCTTGTTATGGCACTTGAGGCTGTTAATACTGCGGTTGAAAAGGCCGTTGACCTTGTAACCAAGGAGCAGCATGAGCTTGCAAAAATCTCCAAGGATGCGGCGGCAGGCGCGGTGCTTATTGCGGCAATTGGCTCTGTTGCGGCAGGCATTGCAATTCTTTATCAGCCTGAGGCATTTGCAAGGATGTTTGAATACTATAAAGAAAATATTCCCGTCTTAATCGGCTTTGTTATCAGCTTTATTGCAAGCCTTGTGTTTGTTTTTGCAGGGCCGAAAGGGATAAAGAGCTTTTTCAAAAATCACGTTAAATGAGGAAAATAAAATGACAAAAACCGCATTTGTTGCAATAGTCGGCTGCCCCAATGTGGGCAAATCTTCACTGCTCAACAGAATGTTGGGTCAGAAGGTTGCTATTGTTACCCAGAAGCCCCAGACAACACGAACAAGGATTATGGGCGTGCTGACCATGGGCGAAATTCAGCTTGTTTTTACGGATACTCCGGGTTACCACAGACCCAAAACCAAGCTGGGCGAAAAAATGATTAAAGCTGTGGGCGACGGAATAACGGGCGTTGACGCCTGCCTTTTTGTTACGGAGCCGGAGGGCGACATAAAAGATACGGAGCTTGAGCTGCTCAAACGCCTCAAGGCGGAAAAGGCACCCGTTGTGCTTGCAATCAATAAAATCGATACCGTTAAGCAAAAAGAGCTTATGATGGAAAAAATCGTAAAGCTCACCAACGAGTTTGATTTTGAGGCGGTTGTGCCCGTCAGCGCACTTAAGAATGAAAATGTGGATGTTATTATTGAGGAGCTTAAAAAGCTCACCTATGAATCCGTCCACTTCTTCCCCGATGATACTCTCACCGACCAGCCCGAAAGAGTGCTTGCAGGCGAGATCATCAGAGAAAAAATGCTGCTTCTTCTTGATAAGGAAGTGCCCCACGGCGTTGCCGTAAGCATTGAAAAAATGCGTGAAAGGCCAACGGGCGGCATTATGGATGTTGAGGCAATAATCTATTGCGAAAAGGATACCCACAAGGGCATCATCATCGGCAAAAAGGGCGATATGCTCAAGCGTATTTCCACAAAAGCAAGGGTGGATATGGAAAATTTCTTCCAATGCAAAATTAACCTGCAGTGCTGGGTCAAGGTTAAGGAAGGCTGGCGCAACAGAGAGGGTATTATTCATAATTTCGGACTTGATTGATTTTATTCGCTTGCGATAAAGGCGGCTGATTATTCGCCTTTCAAAAATAAATTTTTCCTTTCATAAACTCCCTTAAACAAGTTAAATTATTAACGGGAGATGATATGAATGGAAAACGAAAAGGCTTGGCAAAAATTTATGAAATCAGGCTCGGTTGCGGATTATCTTGAATTCAAGGGCTGCATTAATTGCAGCACGGCAGGAGTAAAAAATGAGAATGTCTACCGACGCTCTGGTGCTCAAGGTAACGGACACGGGGGAAAGTGACCGCCTTGTTACTCTGCTTACCGCCGAATACGGGGTGCTCAGAGCCTTTGCAAACAGAGCAAAAAAGATAAACAGCAAAATGCACGGCGCAACCCAGTCCCTGTGCTACGGTGATTTTTCCGTTTATAAAAGCAGGGACAGCTACATAGTTGACGATGCGGTTGCAAAGGAAGTTTTTTTTGGCTTAAGGGGCGATATTGAAAAGCTGGCCCTCGCTCAGTATTTTTGTGCCCTTGCGGCAGAGCTTGTGCCCGAAATGGAGCCTGCAAGGGATTATTTAAGGGTTATTCTTAACTCATTGCACCTGCTTGAAAAGCAGAAACGCTCCAACGCTTTTCTTAAAGCTGTTACGGAGCTTAAATTTATGGTTTTTTCGGGCTTTATGCCTGATCTTACTGCCTGCTCTCATTGCGGAGAGGCGGAGGGCGAAATGGTGTTCAATATTGCAGATGGCTGCATTTATTGCAAAAGCAGCGGTAAAAGCGGCGAAAGAATAAACTCAACCGTTCTGGCTGCTATGCGCCATGTCTGCGCAAGCCCAATTGAGAAAATTTATTCGTTTTCTCTCCCAACTACGGATGAAAAGCGTTTTGCCGAGGTGTGTGAAAGATTCCTGCTTTCACAGACGGGCAAAAGATTCAAAACGCTTGAATTTTATAAATCTTTATAAGAAAGGGTCTATGGAATGAAACAAGGATTTTTACACAAGCTGTTCGGAACAACTCCGGGCAAGGGCGTACAGCCCAAAGAAGCGATTGCTTACAGCATCGCAGGCTTCGGTCAGAACTTTATCTGTACCATTATCGGCTCATACATAACCGTGTTTATGACTGATGCACTTCTTTTCGGTGCTGACGGCGTTATGGTTGGCGGTGTAAACGGTGCAGTTGCCGTTGCAGCTCTTATGCTTGCCGCCCGTATTTTTGATGCTCTCAATGATCCCATTATGGGCAGCGTTGTTGACAAGACAAGAACAAAGTGGGGCAAGTGCCGCCCTTATCTTAAATGGATGGCAATTCCCATCGGCGTTATGACTATCCTTTGCTTCCTGCCCATATTCAGCGCAGAAGCAATTTATAACGGCTCACAGACAAACCTTGCTTTCGCTACAATCGGAACCATCTATGTTATCTGGAGCGTTTTCTACACAATCGCAGACGTGCCCTATTGGGGTCTTTCAACCTGCCTTACAAACAACACGGAAACCAGAGGTAACATTCTTACCGTTGCCCGTATGTTCTGTACGGTAGGCGCAGGTATTGTTACTGTTTTCATCCCCATGATTACAGGCGCACTTACAGAAAAGTTCAAGTATGCGGATACTCCTGCTGACAGAGCACTTATTGCCGAGCACAAGGCTGATGCCATTGCAAACATGATTGCAAACCAGGGCATTGATGCAGATGCTGCCGTTCAGACCTTTATCGGCACAGTTAAGGAAGGCATGGAAATTGCAAATGCAGATACCCTTAAGTGGATTTATTTCATCAGTGCCGTTGTTCTTGTTGTTGCGGCTATTCCCATGTTCTTCTACGGCTTCAAAAACACTCAGGAACGCTTCACATCGGATGAAAATCCTCCCTCATTCGGCCATAACCTTAAGCTCCTCTTTAAGAATAAAGAGCTTCTTCTCATCGTTCTTTCAGGCGTGCTCGGCGGCGCAAGAATGGTTTATTCTTACACCGGCGGCCTCTATTTCGCAAAATATATTCTTCACAACGAAGGTCTTTACGGCATTATCACCCTGCTTGTTGTTCCCGGCGGCCTTGTTGCATCAATCCTTGTTCCCTGGATGTCAAAGAAATTCACAAAGAAGTGGTCATATATTGCCGTTCACCTTTTCGGCGGCGTTGTAATGGCGATTATGTATTTCGTAGGCTACGATGCACCTTGGAAGATGGCAGTTTGCGCTATCGGCCTTGTTCTCCTCGGCATTCCCCAGGGTGTTAACAACATCATTACATATGCTATGATTGGTGATACCGTTGACTACCTTGAATGGAAAACGGGCGAAAGAGGCGAAGGCATCTGCTTTGCAATGCAGACCCTTATCAACAAAATCGGTATGGCAGTCGGCGCATTTATCGGCGTTCTTTCAATGAGCATCGCAGGCATCAATGCAAGAACATATGAGGTTGCAAACCCCGATGCACTCTGGAATGTTCTTATTATTTCAGGCGTCGTAAGTATGTTTGCTTGCGCTGTTCCCATGTTCTTCTACACAATCACAGAGAAGAAGCAGGCTCAGATGGTAGCTGAAATCGAAGCAAGAAAAGCAAAATCGGTAAAATAAGAAATTGAGGTGAGCAAATGAAAAATAAGCAGTCTGTTTATCAGGTAATTGCCGCGTTTGTGTCGGCGCTGCTTATTTTGCTTGCTTATCTTTATGTGGCAGGCGGTGCCCCGATTTTCAAAGGTGAAATGGAGGGCGAAACCGTCAGATGCAGGGTTATCCGTGTTACGGATGTGAGAACGGATAACGTAAGCGGTGAAAATGAATTTGTAACCGTCACGTTTAAGGCACAGGCACTCAATACGGCGCTGAGAGGCAAAACCCTTGATATTGTGCAGGAGATTGACAAATCCTATATTTTCTGCCCCAAGCAGGTTGAGCAGGGCGATAAAATCCTTGTTGAGGGCTACACGTCGGACGGCGAAACCCATTATTATTTCGGCGATTATGTGCGCATAACTCCGTTGCTGTGGCTGCTTGCAATCTTTTGTGTGCTGGTTATCATTTTCTCCAGAATGCAGGGGCTTAAAACCGTTGTATCTCTTGGCTTTACCTGCCTTTCCGTTTTCGTTGTGCTTATTCCTGCCATTCTTAACGGCCACAACATATATTTCTGGTCAATAGCCGTTTGTGTTTTCATAACGGTTATGACCCTGAGCATTATCAGCGGGTTTAACGTTAAATCCCTTTGCGCAGGCATTGGCTGTGTGTGCGGCGTGCTGTGTGCAGGCCTGACGGTGCTCATTTCAGATAAATTTTTAAATATGACGGGTATGCTGGAGGAGGAGTCGGTTTACCTTATCCAGCTTTACCCTGATAATCCTATCAATTTGAAGGCGATTATTTTTGCCATGATAATTGTCGGCGCAGTCGGTGCGGTAATGGATGTTTCGATGTCCATTTCATCATCTCTTTATGAACTGCGCATAAAATCCCCTCATATCAGGCCTGCAGAGCTTATGAAATCAGGCTTCACCATAGGCAGGGATATGATGGGAACAATGGCAAACACCCTTGTGCTTGCTTATATCGGCAGCTCGCTGACAAGCGTTTTGCTGCTTGTTGCTTATAATGCAAACATTGAGCAGGTTGTCAACAAAGAAATGATAGTTGCGGAAATTCTGCAGGCTCTTGCAGGCAGCCTCGGTATGCTGCTCACTTTACCGCTGACAAGCGCAGTGTGTGCCGCAATCTATTACAGCAAGGAGGAAAAAGCAAATGCCTCTCGTTAATATGGCGCCCCTTCTGCAAAAGGCAAGGGAGGGCGGCTATGCAGTAGGCAGCTTCAGCATTGCCAACATGGAAATGGTGCTTGGAGTGCTGAAGGCTGTTGAGGAAACAAAAAGCCCTGCCATCATTCAGATAGCAGAGGTAAGGCTTAACCATTCTCCCCTTGAGGTCATAGGCCCTCTTATGGTTGCTGCGGCAAAAAACAGCTCTGTGCCCGTTGCTGTGCATTTTGACCACGGCAAAACAACTGAAAAAATAAAGCAGGCCCTTGATACAGGCTTTACAAGCGTTATGCTGGACGGCTCTCATCTCCCCTTTGAGGAGAATGCGAGAATAACCGCCGCCACAAAGCAGCTTGCCGCAGAATACGGTGCGGATTGTGAGGGCGAAATCGGCTGTGTAGGCGGCAGTGAGGACGGCAGTGAGGATATTGCAATTAATTGCACATCTCCTGTGCAGGCTCGTGAATTTTATGAAAAAACGGGCGTTGATGCCCTTGCCGTTGCAATCGGCAATGCCCACGGTAACTATAAGCAGGCGCCAAAGCTCCGCTTTGATATTCTTGAAGAAACAGCAGGCCTCGTCAAAGTTCCCCTTGTCCTTCACGGAGGCACGGGAATTCTTCCCGAGGATTTCAAAAAATGCATTTCTCTGGGTATAAACAAAATAAACATTGCAACCGCAACCTTTGACAGCGTTGAGCAGTCCGTCAGGGCAGCCTATGAAAACTCGACTATAAAAGGCTACTATGATTTGCAGACGGCAGAGGTTGAGGGTGCATACCGCAACGCAATGAAGCATATAGAAATATTCGGCTGCGCAAACAAAGCCTGAAAGGATGATATAAATGAGCTACATTGAATTTGATAAAACAAAACCCATTGATGTAATTCCCATCGGAAGAATTGCCATTGACTTTAACCCTACCGACATGAATATGCCCCTTTCCCAGAGCAGCAACTTCAATAAGTATGTTGGCGGCTCGCCTGCAAATATTGCGGTTGGCCTTGCAAGGCTGGGCGCAAAGTGCGGCTTTATCGCAAGGGTATCCGACGACCAGTTCGGCGATTATGTTGAAAATTATTTTAAGGCAGACGGTATTGATGTTTCCCACGTTTTCAGATGCGAAAACGGCGAAAATCTCGGCCTTACATTCACCGAAATCCTCAGCCCCACACAGAGCAGTATTCTTATGTACCGTGAGGGCGTTGCAGACCTTCAGGTTTGTGTTGACGATGTTGACGAGGAATATATCAAGCAGGCAAAGGCTGTTGTTATTTCGGGTACAGCTCTTTGCGCAAGCCCCTCAAGAGAGGCTGCTCTCAAAACTCTTTTCCTTGCAAAGAAAAACGGCGTAGTTGTTATTTTTGATATTGACTACAGAAGCTACACCTGGAAGAACAAGGACGAAATCTCACTTTATTATTCAATTGCCGCAAAGAACAGCGACATCGTTCTCGGCTCAAGAGAGGAATTTGACCTTACCGAGGCTGTTGAAGGCGTTTGCGCAAGCGACGAGGAATCCGCTGCACGCTGGTTCTCCTACGGCAATAAGATAGTTATTATCAAGCACGGCAAGGAAGGCTCCGTAGCATATCTCAACGACGGCTCGGCTTATAAGGTCAAGCCCTTCCCCGTAAAGATGCTCAAGGGCTTCGGCGGCGGCGACGGCTATGCATCCGCATTCATTTATTCTCTCCTTAACGGCAAGAGTGTTCCCGATGCGCTTGAATTTGCAACCGCATCCGCATCAATGCTTGTTTCGGCTCACAGCTGCTCGGCGGCAATGCCCTCGGCTCAGGCTGTTCAGGAGTTCATCGACAAAACAAAACCCACCTCAGGCGAGGTTATTGAAAAGATAAAATAAAAAAAGACGGCTTTGGGGTACCTTCCATAAGGAAGTTACCCCAAGGCGGCTCTTGCAGTAAAATTTAATAATTGTAATTTGAACGGTATAGCTTCGGCTATGCCGTTTTTGCTTTATGTTGTTTTGAAATATGCTGTTGGTACGCTTCTTCCATTTCTTCGGCAGAAAGCATTTTAATTATTCCGGCACCATGGTAATAGATATC
>JAZUON010000016.1:0-112646 GCA_045604685.1 Acutalibacteraceae bacterium | reverse complement strand
GAGCCGCCCAAGGGCGGCGACGTGGCAATCTCCACCATAAAAGACAAAACCCCGGCGGGAGCATCTGCCCCCCCCACGGCGGCGTTTACTTACCAGCGCTATACTTTTTCTTCTCGAGATTTCAAATCATCATACATTTTTTCATAGAATTTTAATGCTTGTTGATTTGTTGTTTCCCTACACCTAACAATGTCGCCAATGGCTTTTGCTTTTTCTTGACCTTGTATATCGCCAGGGAAAGATTGTGGCATGAAAGCAAGTTGTTCCAAAGCGTTATGAATATACGCATTATCTTTGACTATTTGTTCAATTTGGTTAAGAACATAATTGATTGTAAACTTTTTGCTTGGTTTTGTTGTGTTTTCTGATGTGTTTGATATATTCTTGTCCTCCAATTCTGTATTTGGCGGACACGCAAGGCATATGGTATATTCATCTATGAAGCGTGCCCTGCCATTTTTTACAAGCCCTTTCGCCCTTTTTGGGTAGGTAGCCTCATATTCTTTACCGTTTTCATCTACAACAATAATGTTTTTTTCGATGGGTGTCATCCCCTTTGCTGTAAATATTCAGTTTTGTGATGCTGTTTTTTGTCATGGGTGCCGTCCCCGTTCACAAATATAATGTATCACATAATTGCTTTGATTGCAAGCGTTTTGTTGGTAAGGCAGTTGGCCGGTTGACAAACGCCCGTTTCGGGGCTGTTACCGCGAAAAAAACGATCTGACCGTCAAAATACGACAGAAAATAATGGTTGACAATCAATTTTCTCTGTGGTACAATACTTAGGCACTCAGCGAGTGCCTGAGATATCGCGGAGTAGAGCAGTTGGAAGCTCGTCGGGCTCATAACCCGGAGGTCGCAGGTTCAAGTCCTGTCTCCGCAACCAACAGAAAAAACCTTGAAATCCTTGAAAAATAAGGACTTCAAGGTTTTTTCTTTTTTATTTTTATTTCCGAAAAGTGCGCCATTTTAAACCAAAAACCGCATTTTAAATCATAAATTCACGTCAAATTCAAGTCAAAATAAACATCGTATTCTTACTATAATCTACTTTAAAGTTTTACTTGAATGCAACTTGCTATCAGGCAAAAACACCAATAAAAATCAAACCACTTCATTTTGCATCAAGCATTGATGAAGTGGTTGTTTTTTATGTGTCGGTTATTTATCTTTTTTATTAAAATGAAGTTCTTTCATCCCCTCAACCTCATCGCAGATGGCTTTGAGATTGCAGGTATCGCAGTCAAAAACGATGCTGTTCATAACATGATTGAGAGTTTCTGCGATTGCATAGTTCTTTTCTGCGATTTTTTCTGTTTCGGGATAATCCGCATCTGGTGCGGTTATAAATATCACCTTAACACCCTTAACGGCAGGATTTTCTTTATATTTTTCAATAAGCAACGAGCCGATTTCGCAGAAATTCACTCCGTCTTTGATTGCTTTTTTTGAAACGCGCACCGCCTCTTTGTGTGAACGGGAGGTGCTTCGCATCATATATCCGTCGGGAAAAGTGTGATATTTCACATAGTCAATCTTCTTTATCAGATTATATGCCTTTTGCTCATCACTCTTATTCTCAATCTGCACAAGGGTTATGCGGGCAAATCTGCGGTTATCTTTGATTTCTCCGAGGTCATCACCGACAAGAATTATGCCGTCGGAAATCTCATCCGTTGTAACAAGATTGAATCCCACTCCATCAAGCTCAAAAGCGGTATCACGCCTCATTATTATCTGATTCCGGCCCAACTCGCGTCTGGAAACACCTTTTGAAAACTCTTTTTTCGGAAACGGTGATATCAGCTTTTCGGTTTCAAGAATCAATGAATCAAAAAATTTCATCAGAGCTTTTTATCCCTTTTCATAGTGTCATAATGCTTACCGAGAAGGTCATAAATTTTGCGGATAAGCTTCATGTCGAGATTCAAAAAATAGATTGTGAACGTAACAATAAAAAATGCAAGTAAAACGCCGAGAATTATAAAAACAACTTCCATATTATTTGTCCAGACCTTTCTGGCGTGCATATTCTGCCGCACCGAGAGCTCCCATAAGCTGAGGGTCGGTTGAAAGCTCAACAACCTTGATTTTAAGCACCTTTTCGATTGCTTTTTTAAGGCCGTCATTTTTTGCACATCCGCCGGTAAGAGTTATGCTGTCGGTTGCGCCTGCTTTTTTTGCCATAACAAAACATCTTTTTGCAACCGCAAGCTGAATACCCGCTGCAATTTCATCCATAGGCTTGCCTTCGCCGACAAGTGAGATAACCTCACTTTCAGCAAAAACGGTGCATTGAGCGGTGATGGGAATTGTATTTTTTGCTTCAAGCGAAAGCTTTGAAAACTCAGGAAGAGTCATTTCAAACGCATTCGCCATTGCTTCATAGAATCTGCCCGTACCCGCGGCGCACTTATCGTTCATTGCAAAGTTTTTTACAGTGCCGTCGGTATCGATTGAAATGCCTTTAACGTCCTGACCGCCGATATCAATAATTGCTTTAACCTCGGGATTGGTGACATGAACTCCCATTGCATGACAGCTGATTTCAGATATGTTTTCATCTGCAAAAGGCACTTTGTTTCTGCCGTAGCCGGTACCGATAAGGTATGTAAGCTCTTCTGCCGAGTTAAGACCGTCAACCTGCGAAACCGCATCGTTCAAAGCGATTTCGGCACTTGCAACGGGGTTGATTTTGCTTCTGTTTGTGACGTTGGCAACTATCTTGCCGTTTTCATCAAGAATAACGCATTTTGTATAGGTTGAGCCGACGTCGCATCCGCCGAAATATTTCATAGTAACATTCTCCTTTACCAAGCCAAATCGTCTTCGAAGTCTACAAGTGAGGGGTCAAGCGGTTCCTCCTGAAGAACGGTCTGCATATATTTATTGACCTGTTCCCGCATATCTCTTCTTGAGATTGTTCTGGGGTCCATCAAATCCTGCTTAACCCAGATAAAATTGATGTTGCGCTCTCTTGCCTGGTCATCAAAGATGCCTGCAAGCCCGTCCATACCCTTGCATGAAATCTGGTCATACATAATAACCGTGTCGGCATCGTATTCTTCAACTATTCTCCAAAGCTCATCAACAACGTTTCTGTAACCGCCCTTTGTATGCTTTCGCATAATTGAGCGCTGATATGTTTTTGCAACATCCTTGAGCGCCTGCTCTTTGTCTTCGGTGTTATATTTAATATAGGAAATCATTGTTTCCATATCCATAACAACATTCATACCCCAACAGTTTTCAAGCCAGTTGGCAAAGCTTGTGTAGTAGTTTGCGGGGCAGCTCCACACAACCGCACGGTGGCGCATTTCTTTTGAAACGGGAGCTTTCTTCTCGTAAGCCTTCAGCATCAGCTTGTTGACTTTTTTATCAACCTTGAGGAAGCGCTTATCAACGCCACCCGAAAGATTAAAATAATAGATTCTGTAAAGCCAGAATGCCGCACCTGTCATCTGGGGATACGGCGTTTTGTTGATATCCCATTTTTCAAGCTCATACTCAAGCTGTCTGTTTGAATTTCTGAGCGCTTCAAAGAAAACATCCCAATCAAACTTTTCGCCTGTCTGCTCTTCGATAAACTTAATAAGTTCTTTTACTTCTTCAACCGCATATTCCTGCACATCCTCATCGTTATAACGAAGCGGAATATTGAAAAGATGAACGGGAAGATTGAGACGCCTGTCAAGAAATGTTGAGTTCATAACAGAGCCATCACAGGGCATATTAGTTGCAACCATACAGCAACCCATTTTGGGATAATCATCCTCAATGGCAACGCCTGCCTCGGCGCTTGGAAGCGGACAGACATCGGCAGGAACACCAAAACTTTCCGTAACTTCAAGGTAAGGCGGGGTTATCTGCTGGTCAACCATAGAGGTGAGGAAAATGGGAATGGTCTGCAAAGGAATAACGGTAAGATTCGGAAACCCCGAAAAAATTTCATTCGGAATAATCTCATCGGTAAGAACAATCTTTTTTGAAAGTTTATTCTCAGGATTGATTTTTTCATCCGCAACAAAAGATGTATGAATAAGACCCGTTGCATGCTTTACAATCATATTGAAGTGAAGATGAACAATGCGAAGGTGTGCGCCTCTCAAGCCTGCCGTGTGTCTGTCAATAAACGAAGGCGTTGAAAGATATGATGCCATCCAGCGGTAACGCCAAAGACCTTTAACGGTTGATATCGGTGCTTTCAGCACCATAACAATCATATCCTTCCACGTTACAAGCCAGCGATAATAGTCATACATCGTGTCTTTAAATCCGCGCCATTCTCTGTGTTTCAACAGAGCTTTGCGGTCATCTGTATAAAGCTTGCCGAGGTCAGCCATTTTCTTTCGCCTGCCTTTCCTTCTGGATTTTCTTGATTTCCAGGCTTTCCACAAAAGCCTGAACCCTTGTACGGAGCTGTCCCGAAGCAGACGCGGTATACTGTCTGTCAACCGCTGCAGTCGGCACACCGTAATCGTTGCTCATAACATAAGATGCAAGCGCTCTTTCATAGCCCCAATACTCGCAGAATTTAAGCTGTTCATACATAACGCCGTCTGCATGATATTCATCAACAAGGTGCTTGACGTAATCTCTGCGCTCCTGCACCTTTTCGTGGCTCATATATCTGGGGCATTGGCTTGTTTTCAGATAATGCATGCAAATCTGCGTTAAAACATCCTCATCAGGATTGATTTTGATTTCTTCTCTGCCCGGCATCGAACCGAAGCAATATCTGTCTGCAACAACAAGTGCGCCGCTGTCTTCGATAAGTGCGGTAAAATCGGGGTCGTCCATTTCCGAGCCGACAACAACAATTTTTGCTCTGAAATTCTTTTTTGCATCGGGTTCTCTTGTTTTAAGCTCTTCTGCGGTCTCGCGAAGCATAGGCAAAATCAGAGCCTTAGGGCAGCAATATGTAACAAGGCTGAGAATATGATATTCATATCCGGTTATACGGGGATTCTCTTCTTTTCTGTAATCCCCTATTTCTGTCATCAGACGGCAGACCTCGTTATGCTCATCAACAGCCTTGATAAGTGCCGCATCAGAAGTGTCAACGCCGTAAACCTCAGTTATTTTGTTAAGGATTTTATTTCTTGTTTGCATAACATAATGCTTCACCGTGTGGTCGGCAATTTTGAACGGCATATCAAGGAAGGTCAGGAAAAACTTATCATTCTCAACAAGATTGAGCAATTCAAAGTGTTCTGCGGTTCTGTTCATTTCGGAACAGGTTTCAGATGCAAGAAGCGCATTAAGAAAGTTATATCCGCCTTCGATGGCACGCTCAAGAATTGCTTTTGAATAACCGCAAAGGAAGTTGCTCATATAATATGTTGCGATATCAATTGAACCCGTTCTCGGAGCACGGAGTCTTACCGAAAAACAGTTCCCGCAATTCAGAAGAACTTCCGGAATATGGTAGCAAGTGTAGCCGAGTGCAATACCGCCCTCGTTTTTTGCCTGCTGAACAAGAGCGTTATTTGCTTCCTGAAGCAGGTTTTCAAATTCATAAAGATGCTTTAAATCTCTCACTTTAAAATCTCCATTTCAACAAGAGCTTTTCTTGCTCCCTCAACAACGTTTGAATCGTCGGGCAGTTTGGTAATATCCTTGCCTTCGATATCGTAAATCGCAAGATTTGAATCGGTCGGTATGTAAGACAAAACGGGTATACCGTTTGTATCAATATAGGGAATAACGCTTTCATCAGGAATTCTGTTGACGATTGCACCGATTTTTTTATACATTACAAGCTCATCGGCAACACTCTTGATTGTTGAAATAACCTGAGTCCCTTTTTTGCTTGCATCGGTAATGAGAAGCAGGTGGGAAACCTTTTCCATAACACGGCGGTTTATCTGCTCAATGCCTGCTTCTCCGTCGATAACAACATAATCAAATTCATTTGAAAGAATGCTGATTACTTCTTTGAGATAGGTGTTTATCTTGCAGTAACAGCCTGCGCTTTCAGGTCTGCCGACTGCAATGAAAGCAAATCCGTCTGTTTCAACGAGGGCATCGAAAATCTTATATCTTGCATCGCCAAGAAGCTCGATTGCCGCCTTTGTCTGACCGTCTTCAACGGTTTCAACAATCTCTTTGCGGATATCATCAATTGTCATTTTAACATCAATACCAAGAGCTGTTGAAAGGCCTACGGCAGGGTCGGCATCAATTGCAAGTATCTTTTTATCAGGATAAGCCTGAACCAAGAGCTTGACTATTGCGGCAGAAATTGAGGTTTTACCTACTCCGCCTTTGCCCGAAAGAGCTATTATCGTTGCGTTTTCTTTCATCATCCGTCACTCCCAAGTGAATAATGTATATATTATAACATTATTATACAATATTTTCAAGGATATTAATTACTATCGTAAAACACGGAGCAGCATCTCATCAAGACAATAAAAAGAATGATTCAACATAAATGTCAACATTTTGGCAACAGATTTTATTGCAAAAATTTCCACCTGAATATAAGTTATCAACGCCGCCTGCATCAAAGCCATTAAATTGCTTGCCGCGCTTGACAGATGTGTTTCGGGTGATATATACTTTATTTGGCAGAAACTGCAAACAGGAAAAAGCAAGAGGTGTTAAAGGTGGCTATTTATCTCGGTAAAAACGTAAACGACTCCGGCGATTATTTCTTCTTGTCATACAAAAAAGAGGATGCTGATATTCTTACCGAAATTGTAAGCAAATTTGGCTTCGATGTATGGTATGATTATGGCCTTAACGGCGGAGATGAATCATGGAGCGAAGTCATATCCAACCACTTGGAAAAGAGCAAAGCTGTTATTTTTTTCCTGTCTAAAGCGCTCTTAAAACACGGAGATAAATCTTTTCCTGTTATGGAATATAAAACAGCATTGAGGAAAAACAAAAAAATTATCATTGTATATATCGAGGAAATCGATGAGAACAAAGATATTCCGAACTCGTTGGATTTTTGGTATCAAGATGTGATATCCAGGCAGTGTATCGGTTATGGAAGAAGCCTTTCAACAAGCGAATTGACCAGAGAAATCGAAGATAGCGTAAATCTTCTTTTATCTTCAGGCAGCACCGCCCGGTCCTCCCGGCCCATTAGCACAATTCAGCCGAAAGAGCTCAAAATGAATCTGTTCAGCAGTTCTACGGACAACAGCATTATGTATCTCGGCCTTAACGATGCTCATTTATCATCGGACATGAGCAGGATTTGTCTGTATAACCGCAGCAACAAAATGTTTGAAGTCCGTGACACTGATAACATCAATTTCACCATTACAGCTTTCAGCGAAAATCCTGAAAATCTGACCGCAAGCAGAATTTTTTATTCCCCGCACAACAGATATGTTTATTATATCAAAAGCAACAAAGTGCACATATACGATATTGAAAAGCGCAAGTGGAACTCCTCGTTTTTTTCAAAAGGCGAGAATATCAAACTTTCAAAGGATGAGTGTATTTACAGCATTGCCGAACCAAAAGCAGGAAACATTACATATCTGATGTTGCGCAGCGGCAAATGCTTCACCCGCCTGATTGAATACGATCTTGAAAAGGACAAATGTAATGCAGACTGGAATCTGGCACCTTTTAATTTTTGCACCGTATCAGAATATTTCAAAAACAACAGCATGAATTTGCTTCTGTTTTGTAACACAAACAATGAGCTGTGTGTGCTTGATTTGCAGAACAAAAAAATCTTTAAGGTTAAAGATAACCCTGATTTCATTCAGGTTATTCAGAATTATTTCAATCAGGATAATCAAAAAGCTGTGGATGTCAATAATTTGCTCAGCCATGACGGATCCCTTTATTCCGTAGAGTTCAACGGAGGATTTGAGGTTATCAGCACTCAGCTCGGAACAAATCTTTGCACTATATTTGAGAAAAATTACCAAAATGTATATTTGCTGAAAAACAGCGTTGTGCTTTCGTTAGATAAAAACGGTACCGTTATATGCGAAACATTTGAGGGCAGGCAGGAGATATTTACAAGAAAATATTTTGCAGAAAGCCCTGTGTTTAACGGCAATATTCCTCATACCATGCTTTATGATGAGGTTAATGGCAACTACATATTTGTTGTAAGCGAAAAAACGCCAAAAGGCTCTGCCCACAAAATAGTGGTTGTGGATAAACTACATCGTACCGTTTCTGTCAGCAGCCTTATGACGGTGCCTTTTTCGAATATTAGCTGTACCTGCAAAATTTCAAAAGACAAGCTGTTTGTGATTTTCTGTTCGCCGAATAACAGGCTTAACAATCAGCAAAGCACCGTGATTTATATGTGCAGATATAATTGAAAGGAATGATATTATGACACCTGATGAACTTAAGCATTTGGATTATATTCAGTCCACCATTACCAGAATGTCGTCAAACCAGTTTCAGATAAAAGGTTGGCTGATTGCCATCGACACTGCAATTCTGACAATTTTTGCAAATTCTTTCAAGGAAGCAGACGGGCCGAATCCGTATTTTCTTTTAATGGCAATTTTTCCTACCCTGATGTTTTGGATTATGGATTCAAGATTCCTTTCAATGGAAAGACGGCTCAGAAAAATTTATGAAGATGTTGCGGCGCATAAGGAAACGGTGAAGCCGTTTGATATGCCGATAAAAAATTATTCAGGCGGTAGCTTTTCTATTTTAAAGTGTATGGTTTCGTTCGGTAATATTTTGGTATACTTTGCCACAGCTTCAGGCTTCCTGGCCGCATTCATCTACTTTATGGTTAATTAATTTGCAATGCAAAATCAAGCATAAACCCAACTAATCAAAAAAGGAAGTTAATTATGAAAATAGCAGTTATTAACGGCAGCCCCAAAGGGAAATACAGCATCACGCTCCAGACCGTGCTTTATCTTGAAAAGAAATACCCCGGGCATGAATTCTCCGTTCTTCATGCGGGCCAGAAAATAAAGGCGCTTGAAAAGGATTTTTCAAAGGCGAAGGAATTGCTTGAGTCTGCCGATGCGGTTCTTTTTTCATACCCCGTTTACACTTTCTTTGCTCCCTCGCAGCTTCACCGCTTCATTGAGCTTGCAAAGGCAAACGGCGTTAATGTTGCGGGTAAATATGCAACCCAGATTTCCACCTCAAAGCATTTTTATGACATAACCGCCCACAAATACATAGAAGAAAACTCTCTTGATTTGGGCATGCGCTATATCCGCGGCCTTTCGGCTGACATGGAGGATTTGCTTGAAGAAAAAGGCAGAGAGGATGCCGAGAAATTCTTTGACCGCTTTCTCTGGTCGGTTAAGGAGGAGGTTTACACCTCTGCGCCTTCAAAAAGCGGCAGCTACTCCCCCGTGCCTGCAACCGCCGCACCGCAGAACGGCAGCAAAAAAAGCGATAAAGATGTTATTATCCTCACAGATGAAACCGACCCCAATTCCAACTTAAGCGCAATGATTAACCGCTTTGGTAATGTTTTCGGCTACGAAACACGGATTGTTAACATTTCCGAATATCCCCTTGCAGGCGGATGCCTTGGCTGCTTCCGCTGCGCAGTAAGCGAAAAATGTGTTTATAAAGACGGCTTTGACACCTTCCTGCGCGAAAACATTCAGAAGGCCGACGCCATTGTTTATGCCTTCACGGTTTCTGACCATTCAATGGGTTCACGCTTCAAGATGTATGACGACAGAAACTTCTGCAACGGCCACAGAACCGTAACCGTCGGCATGCCCGTGGGCTACCTTGTTTCGGGCAACTACTCAGCAGAAAACAACCTGCGCACGGTAATTGAAGCCCGATGCGAAACAGGCGGCAATTTCCTTTCGGGCGTTGCAACGGACGAATGTAACACCGATGAACAGATTGACACCCTTGCAAAAACTCTTGCCTATGCGCTGGAAACGAAGCACACTGCGCCGCAGAATTTCTGGGGAGTGGGCGGAATGAAAATCTTCCGCGACCTTATTTATCAGATGCGCGGCATGATGCGCGCCGACCATAAATTCTACAAAAAGCAGGGAATTTATGATTTCCCCCAGAAGAACAAGGGAAAGGCCATGCTTATGTATGCAGTAGGCGCCATGCTTTCAAGCGAAAAAATTCTTTCCAAAATGGGCAACAAAATGAACGAAGGCATGCTTATGCCCTATGAGCAACTGCTCAAGAAAACGGATAAAAATAAATAAGCGCAAGTTTAAAAGCGGCTGCCTCACAAAATGAGACAGCCGCCTTTGTTATTTTTTGAATCCTCCGTTAACGGTGATAACATTATCCATAACTACCGATGTTGTTTCAACAGCCTTGCCGAATGCTTTGTAATTATTCATGCTGATTTCAACGGTATAGCGCCATGTTCCGTTAACAATTTCGCCGTTGCCGTTGATAAGCACCTTAACAACGGGCTTTGTGTAGTAAATTTTCGTATCCTTTTCCGAAATTTCAAGAGGAAGGCCAAGGTCCTTGAGCTGATTTATGACAACTCCGATATCGCCTACGGCGGTTATTGCATGGCCGACGGTGCCCGAATTTGCATCGTCGCTTGCGCCTGCGGTCTGCTCTCTCATAACCATTTCAACGGCAATGTTATTGCCGCTTCTGTATGCCTTGGCTGAGGCAACATCCGATTCGGAAAGGTTGTTGAAGCCGCCCGTTATGCCGTCATTTTCCTTGGAATTATTGGCAAGCAGCTTTGACATTATGGGCATTATAAAATCAAAAAGCCCTTCATATTCGCCATTGTTAACGGAAATTTTCTTAAGCTCAATTCCCTGATTTGACTTTGCGGTTGAATTTGATTTCACCGCCGCTTTTTTATAAAACTCAACTACCTGCGCCCTTGTCCACAAAGCAGGGTCATCGGTATTTTCCTCGGTCATATCCGCCACGGTTTCCGACGCTTCGGGAGTCAAAACCGTTGTTATCACGGGGATATCATCAGAAACAGCGCTGCCGTTTTCATCGCCTGCGCTATAGGTTGTGCTCTCCTGAGAAATATCCGCCTCGCCGCCATCCCTGCAGGCAGTCAGAGAAAAAACCATAATAAACGAAAGAAGAATTGCCGCTAATCTTTTGCCGTTCATATTGCACCGCCCTTATATTATTTATAAAAATATAATACCAATCACGGAATATTTTGTCAAGGCGGAGAAACTCTGAGAAGGCTCATTCGGAAACGCGGCGGATGATTTTAACAACGCCCGTTGCGCCGTCAAGGCGGACAATATCGCCGTTTTTTACCGTTGACATCAGGTTATCAATGCCAACAACCGCAGGAATTCCCAGCTCGCGGGAAATGATTGCCGTGTGAGAAAGCAGGGAGCCCTTTTCGCTGACAACGCCCTTTGCCTCCGCAAGAAGGAAAACCCAGCCGGGGTCGGTCATTTTTGTGATAAGAATTTTATCCTTTACGGTTGCAACATTCTTAACATCCGTAACAACGCAGGCCTCGCCCTCAACAACGCCGTTGGAGCAGGGCACGCCCAGCATTTCATCCTTGCCGCAGCTGACGGCATTCATATTAACATTGCGGTGGTTTTTGTCAAAAGCCTCTGCGCTGAAAATAATTCGCGAATAAGCGGGAAGAAGAGCAAACATTTCATATTTCCTTTTGCGGTTTTCAACGGTTTCCTTCATATCAACGGGATTTTCCGCAAGGGAGCGCACCTCGTCAAGAGTCAGATAAAAAACATCGCGTTTTTCTTCAATCAGGCCGCTTTTTGCATAGATTCCGCCAAGGCGCAGCACCGCTTCCCTGACCATTCCGAAAATTCTGCCTCTGTTAAGGCGCTGAATTTCACGGTTGCCGATGCCGAGCATGCATCTTTTGCTCAGGAATTTTGTGACGAGGTCGCCCTTCAGGTCAATGCCGCTTTCTCTATCCTCAAGCAGAGGAATCAGCTTTTCCTTATCCTCGGCAAATTCAAGGATTTTCGCATCAAACATTTCGGGATTTGTTCTGAAGGTTTCCGTTTCCAGCTTAAGCTCCTCAAGGCATCTGTCGCCGTAAACCTCAATATATTCAGCGGCTCGGCGGCGGTATTCCTCATCGGTCATTTTATCTTTTTCAGCGGCGATGCGAATCATTTCCCTGACAGGCTTCATGCTCTCAATATTGGAAATGCCCGATATATAAGCATTGGCAAGCTCCTCGTGATTTTTATATTTCTTTTTGAGCCTTGCCTTGAGCAGACCAGTGAAAATAAACGCGTATGTATCGTTGAGCAGAGTTATGCCCCAGCAGGAAAGCAGCTTATCCTGAATTTTATCGAAAAGCTCAAGGATTTCTGCGGCAGTCATCTCCTCTTTAAACCTGCCGTAAACATAGTTTTTGATTTCAATGAATTTTTCGTTGAGCTTTTTCATGTTTGAAGGCGTAGCCATAAGCTCCGTTAAAGTGTTGAAATAAATCGAGGCCTTCACAAGAGGGTTAATCTCGTTTTTGCCCTCGTCATATTCCTTATATTTAACGCCCACAAGCTCCTGCCAGACGGCGATAATCTGCTTGCTGAAGGGCAGGAATTTGATTGCCGAATACCAACTGTTGAGATTATAGTATATTCTGCCGTTTGAGGTGCCGACGGTGTTTTCAAGAATATCATAGCGCTTTTCAAGCTCTTTTTTGTTTTTCAGCAGCCTGCGGCCCGCATCCTTGAACACCCCCGCATAGACCGTTTCAACAAACGAAACCGTCAGAGGCAGGCTAAGCCCGGGATAGCTTTCAACAATATTGCTGTTATCAAAAATCAGCGGCTTTTCGTCGGAAATTGTTGTTATGGGCCTTGCCTGAAGAATATAAAGCCTGCCATTTTCAACGGCAAATTCAATATCCGTATATTTGCCCACAAGGGCGCAGATTGCCTTCGACGCTTCAATCAGCCCGTGAACATCCTCGTCACTGAGCAGATTCTCCTTGCCGTCATAATAATAAATATCATCGGTCAGGGAGTAATAATATGAGGTGGTGTCTATTCTGTCGGACACAACGTTTTCGCCAAGTCCCCTGCCCGCAACAATAACGGTTTCATTGAGAATACCCTGCGGATTTGCGGTGAAAACAATGCCCGAAACATCGGAATTGACCATGCGCTGAACAATAACATTCATTTTCAGCAGGCTGATATCAAGCCCCTTCTGCTCCATATAGGTCAGAACATTTTCGTTGTAAAGCGAGCATACACAATCGGTTATTCTTGATTCAATATCTCCTCGCTCAACATTGAGGAAGGTGTCAAACTGGCCTGCAAAGCTGTTATCCGCCGAATCCTCAACACAGGAGGATGAACGAACCGAAAAAAGCTCGCCGTCAAGGCTGATTTCGCGCTTAACGGCAACGGATTGCCTGACCGCCGCTTTGAGAAGCCTGCTTTTTTCCGCAACGGATTTTCCCTGAGCCTCTTTCATTGCCGCTTCGATTTTTTCATTTGACGAAACAAGCTCATCAAATGAAAAAGTTTCAAACTCAGGCACGGGAAGCCCCGCATTTTTCATTCTGATAAGATTTTCGATTTTGCTTCCGAGTGTCATTTCTTTTATCCCCTTATAACATTTAATTTTTTAATCCCCCGTGATAAATTTTCCTTTCCGGAAAAATTTACCTTTCGTTTAATATGTGTTGTTTTTCCGGCAATTTGTTGCGGCTGAATTATTAAGAATTCCTTAAGATTTCCCACCCTTGCTCTTTTCGGGACGATATGATAGAATAAAAATCAAAGTATTTATGAAATAACAGGAGATTTCACTATGCTCAGAAAAAGACAGGTTCATCTTGATTTTCACACAAACGGCTCTCTGCCCGTTGGCAAGAGCTTTTCAAAGGAGCAATTTCAGGCAGCTCTGAAGGCAGGCCACGTTGACTCAATAACAGTTTTTTCAAAATGCCACCACGGCTGGTCATACCACCCCACCGAGGTTAACGAAATGCACCCCGAGCTTGATTTTGACCTGCTGGGCGCTCAGCTTGAAGCCTGCAGGGAGATTGATGTTAACGCTCCCGTTTACATTTCAGCAGGATTTGACGAAAAAGAATATGAAAAGCGCCCCGAATGGCGTTACCTCGGCTCGCCCGATAAGGAAGAGCAGAAGAGATATGCGGAGGCAGTTCATTTCCACCTGCTTTGCTTCAACACGGGCTACCTTGATTTCCTCTGCGCCCAGATTGAAGAGGTTATGGTTAAATATAACCCCTGCGGAATTTTCCTTGACATTATTTCGCCCAAGGTTTGCTACTGCGACAAATGCCGCGCTGATATGAAAGCTCTGGGAATGGACATTGAAAACGAGGATGACCGCCGGAAATTTGCGGTTATGACTCTCAACAAATATACTCAAGCAACCAACGCCGCCGTCAGGAAACACAGCGCAACCGCAACGATTTTCCACAACAGCGGCCACATTCCCAAGGGCGATTACAGCTTCATTGAAGCCAACACCCACCTTGAGCTTGAAAGCCTGCCCACGGGCGGCTGGGGCTACGACCATTTCCCCCTTTCGGCAGCATATGTGCGCTCACTTAAGAATGCGGATTTCCTCGGAATGACGGGTAAATTCCACCAAAGCTGGGGCGAATTCGGCGGCTTCAAGCATCCCAACGCCCTCATTTATGAAACATCCCTGAGCATTGTAAACGGCGCAGGCTGCTCCATAGGCGACCAGATGCACCCCCTCGGCGAAATGAACACGGCAACCTACAACCTCATCGGAAAGGCATACTCCCTTGTTGAGGAAAAAGAGCCCTGGATTAACGGAGCGCTCAACATTGCGGACATTGCGGTTTTAAGCGCGGAAGCAGTTACGGGCCGCCGCGATTCAAAGGCGGATATCGGCGCAAACAGAATGCTGCTTGAGGGCAATTATCTTTATAATTTCATTGACCCCGCAATGGATTTTTCAGGTTATAAAGTGCTTATTCTGCCCGATGTTGCAGGCTTCGGCGATGAAATGATTGAAAAAATCAAGGCATATGCCGCAAAGGGCGGCAGGGTTATTGCAAGCGGTGAAGCGTTGGTAAAGGACGGCAGATTTTTCCTCGATGCAGGCGCGGAATACGCGGGCAAAAACGAATTCAGCCCCACCTACCTTATCCCCTGCTACGAAACAGTTAACGGCGCCACGGAATACATTATGCGATGCAATTCCTTCAGAATCGAAGCAACAGACGGCGAAATTGCCGCATACATGCAGAACCCCTATTTCAACAGAACGGCGGAGCATTTCTGCTCCCATGCTCACGCGCCCAACAACCCCGAATGCACCTGCCCCGCCGCAACAATAAAGGGCAACGTTGCATATATCGGCTGGGATATTTTCACCGCATACGCCACCCACGGCCACCTTTGCTTCAAGGAGCTTTTTGCCCATATCATGAACAAAATGCTGGGCAGCGAAGCCACCGTAACCGCAAAAATGCCCGACAGAGCGGTTGTTACATACACAAGACAGGAAAAAGAGGGCAGAAATATTCTTCACCTGCTTTTTGCTCACACAACCGTCAGAGGCGAAAGCACGGAGGTTATTGAGGACACCGTTCCTCTTTTCAACGTTAAATGCAGCGTTAAATGCGAAAAAAAGCCGTCAAAAACAGCCCTTGCGCCCTCAGGCGAAGAGCTTGAATTTGAATTCATTAACGGCAGGGCGGAATTCACCGTGCCCGAGGTTAATATTCATCAGATGGTTGAAATTGTTGATTAACAAAACAAACCCCACACCGCAGAAACAACTGAGGTGTGGGGTTATTATTATGTAATTTTACAGGAGCTGAGAAATTACAGCTTCATTGCAACATCCCATGCGCCCCAGATAACTGTGCGGAGATTGCCTACGTTTGCAGCATCGCCGATAACGTGAACATGCTTGCTCTTGGGTGCAACGGGTGTGGGAACATAGCCTACTGACATAATAACCGAGTCTGAAGGAATTTCAAAGGTTTTGCCGTCCTTACCCTTAACGGTTACGCTGCCTTCGCCGATTTCGCAAAGTGATGTTTCAAGATGAACGGGAACCTTGTTTGCCTTGAAGAAATCGCGGAGATAGCTTGTGTTTGCAAGAGCAACACCGGGAGTTGTAACAAGGTCATCCTGCATTTCAACGATTGTGGGCTTCTTGCCCTGAAGGTAAAGGTCATATGCGATTTCGCAGCCTGTAAGTCCGCCGCCGATAACGGTTACGTTTTCACCAACGGTCTTGTTGCCGAGAAGGTAGTCAACGGCTTCAACAGCTGTGTCAGCGCCCTTAACGGGAATTGACCTTGCCTTTGAACCGGTTGCAACGATAACTTCGTCTGCACCGAGGGCTGCAACATCCTTAACCTCTGTGTTCATATGAACGGTGATTGCGCCGTACTTCCTGATTTCACGGTTATACCATGCAATAAGGTCGCGGTCCTTCTCTTTGAATGAGGGTGCTGCGGCTGCAATGAATACGCCGCCCAGCTTATCTGTCTTTTCGTAAAGGTCAACGGTGTGGCCTCTCTTTGCGCAAACGATTGCTGCTTCCATGCCGCCGATACCGCCGCCGATAACTGCAATCTTCTTTGCCTTCTTGGCAGGCTTGATGCTGTATTTCTTTGACTGCATTGTTTCGGGGTTAAGTGCGCAGCGTGAAAGACCCATTGTGTCGGTAAGGTCCTGAGTGTTTGCATGACCCTTTGAGGTGGAGAAGTTGAAGCATGCGCTGTGGCAGCAGATGCAGGGCTTGATATCCTCAAGTCTGTCTTCAATAAGCTTTGTAATCCACTCGGGGTCGGTAAGGAACTGACGGGCAATACCTACGCCGTCGATTTTGCCTTCCGCAACTGCCTTTGCGCCTACATCAGGCTCCATACGGCCTGCGCAGACAACGGGAATATCAACAAACTTCTTGATGTGTGCAACATCTTCAAGGTTGCAGTTCTGAGGCATATACATGGGGGGATGTGCCCAATACCATGAGTCGTATGTACCGTTATCCGCATTGAGCATATCGTAGCCTGCATCCTGAAGATACTTTGCAGCCTTTTCGGATTCAGGCATTGCACGGCCAACCTCTGTGTAATCTTCGCCGGGCATTGCGCCTTCGCAGAAGCCCTTCATTTTTGATTCAACCGAATAACGGAGCGAAACGGGATAATCGCTGCCGCAGGCTTCTTTGATAGCCTTAACAACTTCAGCAGCAAAACGATATCTGTTTTCAAAGTTGCCGCCGTATTCATCAGTACGCTTATTGAAGAATTCGATTGCAAACTGGTCAAGAAGATAGCCTTCGTGAACAGCGTGAACCTCAACGCCGTCAACGCCTGCATCGCGGCAGAGCTTTGCGGTTTTTGCAAATGCTTCAATGATTTCATGAATCTGCTCAACCGTCATTTCGGGGCAGATGATATCGGGTGCCCAACGTGCGGGCTGAGCGCTGGGTGAAGCGAGCTCATGTGAAGTATCGATAATAGGCTTTACAAGAGCACGGGTAAATTTATTTCTGTGAAGAGGAGCAACAAGCTCGGTAATAGCCCATGAACGGCCCATACCTGCAGTAAGCTGAACAAACAGCTTTGCGCCTGTCTTATGGATTTCATCCATAAATTCTTTAAGTTCTTCAAACATTTTGGGGTTCTGCCAGAGCCATTTGCCCCAGAAGGTATCGCGAAGGGGCGCGATGCCGGGGATAATGAGACCAACATTGTTTTTTGCCCTTTCAATGAAGAGCTTTGCAGCCTCCTTATCGAAGTGGCAACCGCCAAGTTCAAACCAACCGAACAGAGATGTTCCGCCCATGGGGCACATAACGATTCTGTTCTTGATTTCCACATTACCTATTTTCCATGGGGTAAACAATGCTTCATACTGTTGATCCATTGAAAACACATCCTTTTTTAAATAATATCAACACGAATATAATAAGATATTTAGCGTTTAATGTCAAGAAGTAAAACAAAGTTTGTTGCGGCAAATTAAAAGGACTGCACCTGCAAAAAAGGGCGACCGTTCAAGGCCGCCCATGCTTTAAAATAATTGCGAATTGCGCATTATGAATTGCGAATTGAAGCCACGGCAGCATACGCCGTTTCGGGGTAATCGGTCATTATGCAGTCTGCACCGTTCTGAGTGAGGAGCTTCACTTCCTCCTCGCTGTTGATAGTCCAATACTGAACGGCAATGTTGTTGCTGTGAGCATAGTTCAGCATTTCCCTTGTTCCCAGATTAATCAGGTTATCAAGTGCGCTTGAGCCGTAGGGAATCTGCAGAGCCGCATATGAGGGGCTTACATCCTGCAAATCCCAGCCCATTCTGAAATAGAAATAGAACTGAACTGCCTCAATGGCATCCGCCGTTCTTGCAATTTCAGGGTATTCGGACTTCATATAGCCCGAAACATCGGGAGCAAAGGTTGACCACATCACCCTGTTCTGCAAATTGCGCTCGGTAATGATTGAATAAAGCTCATCAACCGCTTTTTTTCCGTTGGAACCGATGCTCTTTATTTCGATAACATACTTATATTCCTTATCCGCATTTGCCTCAACATAATCAATAACTCCGTTGCAGGTGGCAATGCGCAGGTTATAGGGAATTTCATCCCCTCTCAGGCCTCTGTAAGGATATTCGCCGTTCAGCTTGAAATTCTCGCCCATATTGAGCTGCATTGCTTCTTCAAGGGTAAGCGAAGAAACATAAACATTTTCCTTGCCGAAAAGCTCAACCGCATCCGACGTTCCGTCATAGGTCAGGTCGTGGTGGAGAACGAGCTCGCCGTCGGCAGTAATCTGAACATCGAATTCAAGGGTATCAACGCAATCCGAATTTTCAACGATATTCTCAAATGCCATCAGGGTATTCTGCGGCGCAGTGCCTGCACCCGAGCGGTGAGCCGCAATATCGGGGTCAAGGTATTCGGTTATATAAGGATTATTGCTTTCGGGATACTGTTCAACGGGTGTTGAAGGGTCGCCTGCATCGCCCATTGTAAGCAGAACGGGAATGAGCATTGCGGCGGCAACAAAGCCGTGAAAAATATTTTTGATTGTTAAAAATATTGCAGCCATATCAATCACCCAAAAGGCCGTGATACCTGCCCATCCAATAGGGAAGCAGATAAATATAGGGCATCATTGCTTTCATACCGTTTGCGCCTGCCGTGCCGGGCAGAGTTAAGGTGCGGTTAACGTTTTTGCTGTTGATATCAACAAATCTTTCAGCGCCCGAATCGCAAACAAAGGGGTTGCCGTCATAGTGAACAAGCACCCTTGAGGAATACTCAACGGGATATTTAAGCTGGGGAGGGATACCCATTGCCTCCTGTTCGGTGTCCCAGACGATATCCTTGCGGTAGCTGTTGTAAACAGGCCATCTGACAAGGTCAAGATTCATTTCGGAAAGGGATTTTGCGGCATTCTCAATATCGCAGTAATTCTCGGTCAATGCACCGTAAACGATATTGAAGAAGGGCGAGCGCTCAACTCTTTCATATTCCCAATGATGGGTAAGACCCATCTTGAATATTTCTTTATGAGCATTATTATCGGTGTAAACAATGAGAGGATAAATATTAACAAAATCAAGCTGGTCATCAATATGGGCAACGTGGCCGTCCTCGCATTTATACTGCATGCAGTTCATTGCATAGTGATGCTTTCTGACAAGCATTTCATAAACATCGTTATATTTTTCCTCACCCGTAACATGATAGGTTGTTTTGAGGAATGAGAGAATTTCAAGGGAGTTCGTGCCGCGCTCATAATACCATCTGTCGTCATTATTGAGCAGGTCGGGCTCCCAGTTTGCCCATGTGGTGGGCACTCCGTCAACATCCGTCAGGTGGAAGTTATTATCAATGATATGGTCGGTGATTGTTTTAACAACCTTTGCGATTTTCTTCTTCTCTTTTGCATCGGCAACAAGGTCATAATAAATGCCGTAGGCAAAATAGTGGCCCGTCATTTCATCGCTGGAGGTTTCGCCCAGCCACTCGCAATCGGGGTTATCCTCGCAATAGTGCCATTCTTCTCTGCTTTCGGTGCCGAATTCAGGCTCATGGGAATATCTTGTTGCTCTTGCGGTGAAGCCTGCCTTGCCCGTAATCTCCGTCAGCTTAATCATAGCCTCAACCGCTCTTCTGGCATTTGCCTTTGCCTTTTCATCCCCCGTTACGCTGTAGCGGAAGCACTGGCTGGCGCAGTAAAGACCCGTGAAAAGTCCGTCATTATCGGAATTGGGAAGCCAGCCCGAATCAAGGTCGCCGTATTTTGAGAGCTTTCTTGTAACATGATAGCCCTCGTTGCGGGTGAAATATTTTTCGGAAAGAGCATCATAATGGGCAGCCTTTTCCTCAAGAGTCATATCCTTTGAGGTGATAAGGCTGATGCCCTCGGGAGTAACCGCAGCCATTGCTCCGCCGTCGGAAACGGCAATCTGAGTAACCGTGGGGTGCATAAGCCATACGCCGTAGGAATAATAGCTGATTTTGCCTTCAACAAGGGTGATGATGCCCGTATCGGTTGCAAAATACTTTTTGCCGTCAGCCGTAAAGCACATATCGTTGAATGAGCCGTCGGGCACGGAATAAAAATCATTGCCGTTGAACCAATAATTTTTGCCGTCATAGATGTTGAGACCCTCGCTTGTGCCTACCCAGAGGTGACCCATAGCATCAATTGCGGCGCATCTGATATCCTTGCTGAGCACGCCCGACATATCGGGGGTCATTTCAGCCCAGTGGCGACGCTTACCCTTCATTGAAAGGAGGCCCTCAGAGGTTGAGCCGATATAAACGGTTTCGCCGTATTTTGATTTGTTATCAAGGGCTGCAAGGCACACGGTATCCTCGGGCACGCCGACGATTTCCGCAAATTCGCCGTTTGTTTCAAGATAAAGCGCCTTTTCCGTAACAAGCCAGAATGAGCCGTCAAGAGCAACGGAAACATCAACAACGGGCGCATCGAAATCCGCAATTTTCTTTGCCTTGCCCTTTTTGATTTCTGCAAGGGAGTTGCCCGAAGCGGCAAGAAGCCTGCCCCCTGCGGAAAAGAGCTTTGACGCATTGATGGGCAGCTTTTTGATTTTGCCGTCTGCATATTCAGCAACGCCCTCGGAATGAGCTATGTAAAGAGCTTCGCCGTCAAAGGCAACGGATGTGACCTCTGCAGGGTCAATGCCGTTTTCGGATGTAATGAAAACCTTGTCATACTGTTTGAATTCGCCGAAATTTAGGGTTGGTTTTTTCATATTATTTCTCCTGTAAAATCAATAGGTAATTGTGTAGTTTTTTATAAAGGTAAGGCCAACGGCACCGTTATGAGTGCCGAACAGATTAACTCTCACCTTAAGCAGCAGGGGCGTTTTGTAGATTGCATGAACAACCCTGCCCGTTGCCTTATCGATTGTAACTTTAACCTCGCAGTTATAATATTCCGTTGAAAATTCTTCAACGAAGGATGCCTTTTCCGCAACCTCTGCCGCCTCAATAACGTCGCATACTGCGCCGACGCCCTTGCCTGCGGTTGGGTTTTTCTCATTCTTGAGCTTTATGCAGATTTCATATGTTTCGCCTTTATCCGTGCAGGTTGCGCCTGCAACCGCATCTGCGGTAAGCCTGCTTACATAGCTTTGGCCGGGCACAAGGAATTCCGAATTTATTTCTTCCCTCGTTGAATAAACTATAGGCTCGGTATCGTCCTTCATAAAGGTATCCATAAGGCTTTTGGCCGTTGATTCAAGGCTCTCGGGCACAACAAGCTGCTCATCGTCAACAATGCGCTTTTCGTAGTTTTTTGTTACCTTTGTAGCCTCAGGCTTTATTCTGTTGGCAGACTTGTTGAAAAGCTCAACAATTTCGGCCACCGTCTGCGGTGAAGTGGGCTGAACGGTTGTTTCGGTTACCGCCTCGGTCATATCACCTGCAAGGCTTTGAGATTCATCCGCACTGCTGCTTTCCGCGGTGATTTCAACCTGAGCAGGCAGAGTTTCATCGGATGCAGATTCAGTTGTTGTTTCGGTATTTACGGAATTTTCCTTTGAGCCGCAACCCGCAGCGAGCAGCATTGCAAAAACAAGCACTGCCGCAACAAAAGCGGATAAACCAGAGCGTTTTCCGTTTTTCACAGGCATCTTCCTTTCAATTTTTATTTGGCGGGTTTCTTCACCTTATTGAGCATGGCGTTGATTTCAAGAATCTGCTCCTTGGTGAACTTGCCGCCCAGCATTGAGAACACGCGCTTAACGGTGAAGCCCTTGGCCATGCCGTAAATGTTCTTAATCATTCCTACGCTCAGCTGGAAGCCTGCAACCTCAAGGCCGCCGCCCTTTTTGCCGTCCTTCTCCTTGCCTGCAGTCATTGCATTCTTAACCTTGAGCAGGATTTTAACCATTGTTATTTTGCCGCCGAGGGTTGACATGATATCGCCAATAGTGTCGTTGATTGAATATCTGCCGTCAGGCATGGTGATATCAAACCAGTTGATAACCTCTCCTTCCTCTTTCATGATATAAGCCTCGTTGGGCTTATCAACCTTGCGGATATTTGCTGTATCCTCAAGCTCCCCTGCCTTCGCGGTGAGAGTTGTTTCGCCCTCGTTCTTAACCTCAAAACAGAAGAAAGGATATTTGCCCTTTGACTGCTTACCCACGCTTACTCCGTTTGCAAAAAGCTCAACCTCGGAGCAGTTTGAATAAACGGTTACCTTTGTTACATCCTCAACGCGGTCAACATAACGCTTGGAGCAGATATGCACCATGGGCTCGGGGTTGAGCCATGCCTTGTATGCATAGAAGGAGTCCTTCTTATACTTACGGTCAAAGGTAACAAGACCCTTGTGGTTCATGCCGTTTTCGCCGCCCTCTGCACGGGCATCGGCTGCAAAATCAAACATATTCCACACATGGGTTGCCCAGAGGTAGGGTCTGTCCATAATCTGCTTGATAAGCTCCTCATGGTAATATGACTGATATTCCTCGGTGTAATCGCCCTGAATGGGGTTTGAGGTGTGCCAATCAAGAGCCTCACAGCCGTATTCGCTGATGCCGATAGGCTTCTTGGGATATTTCTTATGAAAATCGTCAAACCAGGGGCCGTTCATATCCGTTGTGCCGCCGTACCAGCCGAAATAGTGGTTATAGGAAAGAATATCGCTGATATGAACATATTCCGCATCAATGGGGCACATTGTAACCGATGCAACGGTTGTGGGGCGGGTTTTATCCATTTCATGGCAAAGCTCATTGAGCTTTTTATGGTTTCTGATAAGGTCTGGGTCAGCCGCGCCTGCAATGGTAATCTCATTTGAAAGACCCCACACAACGATTGAGGGGTGGTTATAATTCTGAACGATAAGCTCCTTCATCTGAGAAACGGTGTTATCGTAGCCGTTGGGCATATGCTTTGAAATATAGGGAATTTCTGCCCAGAGAACAAGACCCGCCTCGTCGCAAAGGTCATAGAAAACCTGCGAATGCTGATAGTGGGCAAGGCGGATGGTTGTTGCGCCCACCTCAAGAATAAGGTCAAGATCCTCCTTATGATGTTCGGGGAGAAGTGCATTGCCGATTTCAGGTCTGTCCTGATGGCGGGATACACCTCTGAGGGGATATTCCTCGCCGTTGAGGATGAAGCCCCTTTCGGGGTCAATTTCAAATGTACGGCAGCCGAAGCGGGTGCTGATTTCATCAATCTCCTCGCCGTCGCTGACAAGAGTTGCCTTTGCGGTGTAAAGATAGGGGTCTTTTCTGCCGTGCCAGAGGCGAACGTTTTCGATTGTGAGCTTAACCTCGTCGTCCTCATCGCCCTCAGCGCTTGCAATAACCTGACCCTCTGCAATAATCTCATATTTAACCTTGCAGTCATCGTCATCCTTGATAAAGGTTTTTATTGTTACCTCGGCATCCTTGCCCTTGATTTCGGGCGTTACCATAATCGAGGGTGAGCCGTAATAATCAAGGTCAAAGTGATTTTCTGGCACGCCGATAAGGGTAACATCTCTGTAAATTCCGCCGTAGAAGGTGAAATCCGCGTTCTGGGGATAAACTCTGTCGTTGGGTGAATTATCAACGGCAAGGGAAAGAATATTCTCTGCCTTTATATCCTTGATTTTCGCTCTGAAGGTGGAATATCCGCCGTGATGCTCCGCAATCTTTTCGCCGTTCCAATAAACCTCGCAGGAGGAGTTCACACCGTCAAACTGAGCGTAAATCTCCTTGCCCTCCGGCATATCCTCTGCCTTGATTGACTTTGCAAAAAAGCAGGTGCCTCTGTAATAATCGTTACCGCCGTCCTGACCGTCGGTGCCGTTCCAAGTGTAGGGCAGGTTAATCTCGTTCCAGCCCTCAGGCAGCGAAGCAGGCGCGGATTTTGCATCCTTTGAAAAAAGCCACTGTGCATTGATATTTTCAACAACTCTCATAATGACCTCCGTAATTTTAAACTAATCATATTAATTATACAACACAGAAAATAATTTTGCAACAACCATATTCATATATACAACACATATTGACCTTGACTTTTGGCGTCGCGGGGAGTAAAATTTTTTTGTATTTGTATTACGGAGGAGAAAATGAAAAAGGAAATAAAACAGAAGGCCCATATTTTCAGAAACACCGCCTTCATGCTGAAATGCGCGTGGAAAAGCGCTCCCCTTTCGCTGATTATAATTTACCTTGCCTACATAATTGAGAATGTTTATTATTCCGTTGTTATCAGCGTTATGTTTCTGCAGACCGCCCTTTCAATCATCGAAGGCAACGGCACTTTCAAAGAATTTGCAATAAAAATGTGCATCATCGTTTTCGGCAAGGTTTTTGTTGACCTTTTTGCCTACATTGACATGTATACCGTCAGAACAAAATTTGAAATCAAATGCGAAAGCTACATAAACAGCCTCATATTCAAAAAGGCTCAGGAGGTTGAGCTGGGCTGCTATGAAAACCCCGAATTTTTTGATAACTACAACAGGGCAACATGGGTTGTTGAAAAAGGCGGCTTCAAGCGCATAATCGAAGGCTCTGCATGGACAATAGGCTCAGTTGTGAGCATCGTTTTTCTTGTTGCTTATCTTATTTCCATTGACCCGTTTCTGTTGTTTTTCATCATTTGCCCAACGGTTGTTATTGCAATCCGCACCAAGAAAAATAACCTTGAGCTTGAAAAAGAAAAGGAAATGACCCCCTTTGAAAGGCAGAAGGATTACACAAAGCGAACCATTCTGCTGAAGGATTTCGCAAAGGAAATCAAAACAACGGGCATTTTTGCCGTTGTAAAAAAGAGATTCAACGCTGCGGTTGAAAAGAACATAGAAATCATCAAAAAATACGGATGGAGAACCGCCCTGCTGGAGGCGGCTGCGGATTTCTTCGGCGAAATTATTCCCGTTTGCGGCGGCTTCGGCTACGGCTGCTACCGCCTTATCGTTCTGCAAAACCTTGAAATTGCGGATTTTTCCGTTCTCATTTCCGCAATCACCAACACAAGAAACAAGCTCAACCAGCTTGCAAGATATTTTGCAATGCAGCAGAAGCACTGCCTCTGGGTTCAGAATCTGCGCGATTTTCTTGATTATGAGCCAAAGCTCACGGACGGCGGCATTGAACCGACTGATTTTGAAAGCCTTGAATTCAGAAATGTTTCATTCCGCTACGAGGGCAACAAAAAGGATACCCTCAGCAATGTTTCATTCAGAATAAACAAGGGCGAAACCTTTGCAGTTGTGGGCCATAACGGCGCAGGCAAAACCACGCTTTCAAAGCTGATTATGCGCCTTTATGATGTTACTGAGGGCGAAATCCTCTATAACGGCATCAACATCAGGGAATATGACCTGCTGAAATACAGAGAAAAATTTGCAAGCGTTTTTCAGGACTACAGAATTTTTGCAATGACCGTTGCAGAAAATGTTCTTATCCGCGAAGTTGATGAGGATAACATTTCACTTGCTAAAAAAGCTCTTTCGCAAAGCGGCGTTTACGATAAAATCCGAACCCTGCCCGAGGGCGAAAACACGCTGCTCACAAGGGAATTTGACAATTCGGGCGCATTGCTTTCGGGCGGCGAATCCCAGAAGGTTACCATTGCAAGGCTTTTTGCAAAGGATTTTGAGGTTGCCATTCTTGATGAGCCTTCATCCGCCCTTGACCCCGTTGCGGAAAGCAAAATGTATGACGCGCTGATGGAGGGCACGCAGGGAAAAACAGTATTTTACATTTCCCACCGCCTTTCCAGCGCAACCCGCTCGGATAAAATTCTTGTTTTTGCAAAAGGCAGGCTCATTGAAACGGGCACTCACGATGAGCTGATGGCTCTCGGCGGCGAATACTGCACAATGTTCACCCTTCAGGCATCGGGCTACAGAGAGGAGGGCGACGAAAATGAATAAGGCTGCAAAAAAGAATAAAAACACCGAAAAGACCAACACCCTCGGCAACAACCTGTTCATGCTTGGTTTCATTGCAAAAAACGCGCCCAGCCTTCTTTTCTTCCACATCTTTTTTGATGTGCTGACCAATGTGCCGTGGATACTTTCAAATGTTGTTCTTCTCAAATACATAATTGATGTTGTTACCTCAGGGGTTGAGCTTTACAGAATAGGCGTTGCCTGCGGAATTTTTGCAGCCCTTGTTATCACGGGCACAATCGGCAGCACGGTATTTTATGAAATTTTCCTGCCGAAGCAAAGAGAAAGGCTTCACTTCAAGCTGTACTCCGAAATATATGAAAAAGCGGCAAAAATGGACTATGAGGCATACGACAACCCCGCTTATTACAACGACCTTGTTCTTGCAATGAATTCCATGAACGAAAGGGTTGACCGCGTTATTTCCGATGCGCAGGATATTGCCAGGCTGCTCACATCAATTCTTTCAATCACGGCGGTTATCGCTTCCATTGACCCCATCTGCCTTGTTTTCATTTTCCTTTGTGTGGGCATAATGGTGCCCATAGGCAGGCTTATTGCCAAGGTCAACGTAAAGCGCACCGAGGCCATGACTCCCCTTGACCGCAAAAATCTTTATTTCAGCCGCGTATTTTATTTGCAGGATTATGCAAAGGAATTGAGGCTTAACCCTGCAGGCAGAATGATTGAAAAAAGATACAATCAGAACATAACGGACAGAATTTCAACAATTTCGCCCTTCCTTCGCAGGCAGTGGCAGCTTTATTTCTGTCAGGAAGCTCTGCCCATGACCCTGCTTGTTTATCTGGGAATTGCTCTTTTCATGGGCCACAAGGCTATTGTTACAAAAGAAATTTCCCTTGGCGATTTTGCCGCAGCCTTTAACGGCGCAAACGCTGTAAGCCGCTGTGTTTTTGACCTGACAAGCTGGTTTTCCATTAATCTGAGAGAAAATGCCCTCTACATTGAAAAATTCAGGCGTTTCATGGGCGCAAAAGAAAAAATAATCGGCGGCGAGGTTAAAACCGTTTACGAAAAGCCTGTTTCGCTGAAGCTGGAAAATGTTTCATTCACCTATCCCGGCAACGATGCACCCACTCTCAAAAACATCAACCTTGAAATAAAGCCTTATCAGAAAATTGCCCTTGTTGGCTACAACGGCGCTGGCAAAACAACCCTCACGAACCTGCTGCTCAGGCTTTATGACGTTACCGAAGGAAAAATCACCCTTGACGGCGTTGACATCAGGGAATGGGATATTCCCGCATATCATTCGAATTATGCCGCGGTTTTTCAGGATTTCTCCCTTTTCGGAGCAACCGTTGGCGAAAACGTTGCCATGAACGAAAAACCCGATGCAAAGCGTGTGCTTGATGCGCTTAAGGAAAGCAGCTTCGGCAAGGAGCTGAAAAACGGCTCCGACACAATGCTGCTGCGCGAATTTGATGACAGCGGTCTTTCCCTTTCGGGCGGCGAAGCCCAGAAGGTTGCCGTTGCAAGAGCGTTCTATAAAAAATGTCCCTTTGCAATTCTTGATGAGCCCAGCGCAAACCTTGACCCCGTTTCCGAATATGCCCTTAACGAGGCAATGACGAGGGCAGCCGAGGACAAAACGGTTATTTTCATTTCCCACAGACTTTCAACCACCGTTATGGCGGATGTTATTTATATGCTTGAAAACGGCGAAATTGTTGAAAGCGGCTCCCATGAGGAGCTGATGGCACTCGGCGGCAAATATGCCTATATGTTCAACCTACAGGCAGAAAAATATCAGACACACGGTGAAGAATAAAGCAACCCCGCAGCCGAAAATTTCGGTTGCGGGGCAATTTTTATATTTCGGGGAGTTGGATGGGAACGCCGCCCTGAACTGCGGATTCATGGGCAAGAATGCCGGGCAGGGTCATATTGATTGCAAAGTCAACGTCAAGAACGGGCTTTTTGCCCTCAACAAGGCAATTGATAAAGTCCTTGACCATTTTTGCATCCGCGCCGCCGTGGCCGCTTGAATCCTCGCCCTCATAGCAGGTGGTAACGGGAATATCAATCTTTGAATTTGCGTTGAAGGTGCCGGGCACGCTGTAAAGGCTTGCAAGGGTATGTGCTTCGTCAACAACCTTTCTGCGGTCTGTTTCAACAGTTCCCCTTGTGCCGCAGATGCGGTAATTATGGTCATAGCTTGTGTATGCGCCGAAGCTGACAAGCAGCCTTATAACCGCGCCCTTTGCGGTTTTGAAAAGAGCAACGCCCGTTTCCTTGCGCTCGGGGGTATAGGGGTCATAATGCACATCGGCTTCCATGCAGGTTACGCTTACAACACGGTCATTCATGACATAAAGCAGGGGGCCGAGCTCATGGGTAAGGTAACGGATTGCGGGCTGATATGTTCTCCAGTGGCCCTCGGGATAATATGTGGGCGAAAATTCGTTGGGGTCAAGGGCGTGGAGATACTCCGCCTCCGCATAGGCAATTTCACCTAAAAGGCCGTCCTCATGCATCTTTTTCCAAGTTTCGATAAATGCCCAGTAGCAGCAGTTTTCAGCCGCCATATATGTAAGCTCGGGATGAGCCGCAACAGCTGCCTTAAGCTCCCTTGCCTCTTCAACGGAGTTAACGGAAGGAATTTCGCAAAGGACATGCTTGCCTGCATCAAACGCTTTTATAACGATAGGCACATGGTAAACAGCCTCCGTTGCAACAATAACGGCATCAATATCGGATTTAAGGAATTCATCGTAATCGCTGAACTGAATAAGGTTTTTATCGTTCAGCACCTCGGAAAGCTCTTCGTAGCCCGATTTAAGAATGGCGGGGTTATGGTCACAGACGGAAACCAGCTTTGCATTTGCAAGACCCTTGAGGCACCTTGCAACAGCAGTACCTCTGCCAAGGCCTACAACGCCGACTTTTATAAATTTATCATTCATAATTACTCTCCTTTTCACGGATATGCTGATATTATATATCATTTTTTTCAGTTTGTCATCAGTTTGAATTAAATTTTCGGGCGCAGATGTGTTTATATTGAAAAATACGGAATTATGTTTTATAATATCAACATTAATTAAAGGAGAACCGCAATGCCGAACAAAATCCACAACATCGGAATATTGGCGCACGTTGACTCGGGTAAAACAACGCTTACGGAGCAGTTGCTTTACCTTACGGGTGCAATACGCCGTGCAGGCAGCGTTGACTCGGGCACTGCCGCAACAGACAGCCTTGCCGTTGAAAGGCAAAGGGGCATTTCCGTGCGCACGGCAACGGCAAGCACCCAATGGAAAGGCATCACGGTTAACATAATCGACACCCCCGGTCACGTTGACTTTGCAGGCGAGGTTGAGCGCGCCCTTGCAGCCCTTGACTATGCGGTTGTTATCGTTTCCGCCGTTGAGGGAGTTCGCGCCCACACGGAGGCAATTCTCAAATCCCTTGACACCGCAAGGTTGCCCTATGCGGTTTTCATTAACAAAATTGACAGAGCAGGCGCAGATACGCGTGCGGTTATAAATGAACTGAAGCAAGTTTCTCCGCGGCAGCTCCTTTTGCTTGCTGAAACGGAAAATGAAGGGCTTGAAAATCCCACGGTCAGCAGGCTTACGGGCAATGATTTTGCCCTTGCGGCAACGGGCGCCCTTGCCGACCTTTGCGACGAAGCGGCTGATGCATTTTTAAGCGAAGCAACGCTTTCGGCAGAGCGTGCATCGGAGCTTGTTCGCGATGAAATTGCCGCCTGCAGGCTGACCCCCGTTATGTGCGGCAGCGCAAAGCATTCAATCGGCGTTGAGGAGCTTCTTGACATGCTTATTGAGCTTATGCCCTCTGCAGAGCGCAGAGCAACCGGGGATTTATGCGGAATTATTTTTAAAATTGAGCATGATAAAGCTCTCGGCAAGGTTTCGCATATACGGCTTTTCGGCGGTGAAATTGCCAACCGCGATGAAATTGAGCTTCTCTCCCCTGCCTCAGAATCCGCGGCGGATTCCGATGCGGTTGAAATTGAAGAAAAGCCTGCAATCAAAGAAAAAATTGCCCAAATCAAGGGCTTTTCGGGCGCAAAATATACGGACACGGGCATCGTTAAAAGCGGCGATATTGCCGCTGTATGCGGACTCCCCTCGGCCAAAACGGGATTTTTCGTCGGCTCCCTTGCAGTCAGCGACAGTGCAAGGCTGGTAAACCCATTTTTAAGAGTAAAGGTTACGCCTGCTGACGGCGATGCGCTTAAGGTGCCTTCCCTTGCGGCAGCATTGGGCGAGCTTTCCGACGAGGAGCCTTACATTGACGCAAAATGGGAAAACGGGCAAAAGGAAATCACAATCAGCACCACGGGCAAAATTCAGCTTGAGGTGCTGGATAACCTGCTTAAGGAGAGATACGGCCTTACGGCTCAATTCTCGCCGCCTACCGTAATTTATAAAGAGACCCCCTCGGGCACAGGCTGTGCGCGGGCAAGCTACACAATGCCAAAGCCCTGCTGGGCTGTGGTTGAATTTCTCTTTGAGCCCATGCCACGCGGCTACGGCGTATCCTACCACGGCAGACTTCCCTCAAACCAATGCTTTTACAGATATCAGTCCCACATCCGCACCTCATTCAACACCTGCCTTGAGCAGGGGCTTTACGGCTGGGAGGTTACGGATTTCAAATGCACCCTTGTTGGCGGCGAGCATCACACAATCCACACCCATCCGCTGGATTTCTTTGTGTGCACGCCTATGGCATTCATGAACGGACTTGCGGAAATCGGCTCAACAATCCTTGAACCCTTGCTTAAAATCAGAATTACCGCCCCTGCGGAGCTATCGGGCAGGCTGCTGTCGGAAATCGTCAAAACAGGCGGCGAATATGACACGCCCCTGACCCTTGGCGGCAACGTTACGCTTGAAGCAACAGTTCCCGTTGCAACCTCAATGGATTTGCCTGCAAGGCTTGCGGTTTTATCCTCAGGCAAAGCGGTGCTTAACCAATCGTTCTACGGCTATCGAGAATGCCGTGACGGATTGGAACACATAAGCCCCAGACGGGGCGTTAATCCCCTTGACCGTTCAAAGTGGATACTTTATGCAAGGGGCGCATATCAGACAGAATAGGTGATAAAAATGAAAGAATTACATATGATTTGCAATGCTCACCTTGACCCCGTATGGCTCTGGCAAAGGCCTGAGGGCATTGCCGAGGCTATTTCAACCTTCAGGGTGGCGGCAGACTTCTGCGAGGAATTTGACGGCTTTGTTTTCAACCACAACGAGGCGGTGCTTTACGAATGGGTTGAAGAAAATGAACCTGAGCTTTTTGCCCGAATTCAAAGACTTGTAAAAGAAGGAAAATGGCGCATTATGGGCGGCTGGTATCTGCAGCCCGATTGCATTATGCCCTGCGGCGAGTCATTCATAAGGCAGATTGAAACAGGCACAAAATATTTTATTGAAAAATTCGGCGTAAGACCCCTTACCGCCATTAACTTTGACCCCTTTGGTCATTCAAGGGGGCTTGTGCAGATTCTCAAAAAATGCGGCTATGAATCCTATGTTTTCATGCGCCCCTCGTGGATTGAATGCGACCACGATTTTATTTGGAAAGGCTTTGACGGCAGCAAAATACTGACCCATAAAATGAATATGGGCTATAATTCGGGCAAAGGAAAAATCCTTTCAAAAATTGAACGCGCCCTTGAGCGTGAATACGGCGACGGAATAAATATGATGTTCTGGGGCATAGGCAACCACGGCGGCGGGCCGTCGAGAGAGGACCTTATTGCCATTGCGGAATATATGAAGGCTCACCCCGAAAACGGACTTCGCCATTCATACTGCGAAAAATATTTTGAAAGCATTGATAAATCCGCGCTCAAAGAGTTTGACGAGTCCCTTAACTACACAATGGTGGGCTGCTACACAACCATGGCGCGCATCAAGCAGGCTCACAGACGGCTTGAAAACGACCTTGCAGTTTGCGAAAAAATGCTTGCTTTAAGCGGCGTTACATATGATAAAACCGAGCTTGAAAAAGCAGAAAAGGCCTTGCTTTTCTGCGAATTCCACGATATACTCCCCGGCACAAGCATCAAACCTGCGGAGGATGACTGCCTGCGCCTTTTTGCCTACGGCAGCGAGGTTGCGGAGAAATACAAAACCAAAGCATTCTTCAGGCTCTGTCAGGGTCAGCCCAAGGCAAAGGACGGCGAAATTCCCGTTCTTGTTTTCAATCCTCATCCCTATAAAATCGTTCAGGATGTTGAGGTTGAATTCCAGCTTCAGGACCAGAATTGGAACGAAAACGAGGTTACCCTTGTAACCGTACGCGACAGCAAGGGCAATTACCTGCCCTCGCAGAACGAAAAAGAGGCATGCACATTCAGCCTTGACTGGCGCAAGCGCGTCTGCTTCAGGGCGGAGCTTGAGCCTATGAGCATTAACCGCTTTGACTGCGAGCTGCATGTTGAGAATTATCCCCGACGTAAAATTGAGCCTTGCACTCAGACCGATGAGCATTTCAGCTTTGATAACGGCAGAATGCAGGCGCTCATCAGCAAAAAGACGGGTCTTGTTGAAAAATACTGCGTGAACGGCATTGATATGCTGGGCGGTGCAAGCGCAAAAATAACTGCATATGCGGATAACGAGGACCCATGGGGAATGACCGTTGATGGCTTCAACGAATATGCAGGCGAATTCACTCTGCTGAGCGATGCCGAGGCAAATGCATTCAACGGCTATCCCGAGGAAAGCCTTGCAAATGTGAGAGTTATTGAAAACGGCGCAGTACGCCTTAAGATTCAGGCGATTTTCGGCTGCTCAAAATCTTTTGCCGTTGTGACCTACACCCTGCCCAAAAACGGCAACTGCATTGATATAAAAATAAAAATGCTTTCCAACGACAGCAGCAGATTCTATAAGCTGGGCTTTGATACCGCACTTGATTCCCCCGAATTTTACGGACAGACCGCATTCGGCACGGAAAAACTGCGAATGGGCAGCGAGGAAGCCGTTTTCCAGAAATGGTGCGGCGTTTTTGACGGAGCAAAAGGCCTTGCTGTGCTCAACAAAGGCACATACGGCGGCAGCGTTGACGGAAACAAACTCAATATTTCATTGCTGCGCACACCCGTTTATTCCGCGCATCCCATCGGCGACAGACCTCTTGCCGACAGCGACCGCAACCACGAGAGAATTGACATCGGCGAGCGTGAATTTGAATTCAGGCTTACCGCCGACGCGGAAAATATTGATATGCAGGCCGAGATGTTCAACCAGCCCTGCATTGCCCTTTCGTTCTTCCCCTCGGGCGCAGGTGAAGCAAAAAATACCCGAGTGGAATTAAGCAATCCCCTTGTTATTCTTTCAAGGCTGCGCCAAAACGAGAATGATTTAACTGTCAGACTCTACAATTCATCGGATGAGCCTGCAGAAACAAATTTCGGCATTGAGGGCAAGGTTTTTGAAATTACCCTCGGCGCATTTGAGGTAAAAACTTTCAGTTATTCAAACGGCAAACTTACGGAAACGGATATGATATAACAAAAGACCTTCGGCAAGCACCGAAGGTCTTTCTTTTAATATGTAATTTTGAGTGTCTTGATTTCAAAAGGCTTGAAAGCGAGGGTATCGCCCTCAAAGGTCTGCTGAACTTCTTCAAGCATGTTGGTGATTTCAACCTTTTTTGCACCCTCAAAGAACTTAACGGGGCAGCTTGTGAATGTGCCCTCAGCCTCGTAAAGCCTTGCAATAAATGCCTTTTCGCAATCCTCGCAGGGCTTGATTGACTCAACAATAACATTTGCTGCCTCGGGCAGGACAAGTGCCTTTGCCTCAAAGCCGCCCTTGCCCTGAACAACGGGAATATTCAGCTCATAGGCAGGTCTGATAACATTCTCCGCGCTGAAGCCGCCGTTATGGGGCAGGAAGGAATAAACCGTTCTGTGCAGGCCAGTGTCGCCCTCAATGTCGGGCCTTGTGCCGCCCTTATGAAGTGAAAGGCGCATTTTGCCGCCCTCAACGCTGATGCCGTACTTGCTGTCATTGAGAATTGCAGCGCCGTAGCGAGTTTCGGAAAGGTCGATATACTTATGGTTAACAACCTCAAACTTTGCTTTTTCAACGGAATCGTTCCTTGTTGTGGGGCGCATAACATTGCCGTACTGAATCTCAAAACGGGCAAAATTGCTCTGAATTGAGGTGTCAAATGCGGTTTTGAGGAATCGGTGATTATCCTGCCAATCCATAAGTGTGTCAAAACGGATTTCGGGGCTGTCCGCAAAATAAATTGCATCCTGAGTAACCGTTGATTTTGCCGAAATCCTGTAGGTGCTTCTGATAATCAGCGCCGCCGCACCGCGGGAAACAACCTGACGGCTGATAAGCTCCGAATTATCCGCAAATTTGCATTCGATATCCGCATCAATATCCCAGTTATCCCATGACTGAGGCAAATCCTCGGCAATGATAAATGTATTGAGAGCATAGCCCTCGCCTCTCACCTGCCTGCCGCATTTCTTATCAACAAGGGATGAAATATAGCCCTTTTCGTCAAAGGTGATATCCGCAAAAGGAGTTGAAACGCCGTTTTCGGTAACTGCGATTTCGCTTTCTGCATCCGCACAGCCCTTGACAAGATTGATTTTTACCGTTGAAAATGCAGGCACGGTTACGCCGCTGATAACAAGAATATTCTTGCCGTCAAGGTTTTTATAAGCCTGCTGCTTGCAGGGCATATCCGCAACAAGGCCCTCATCGCATTCGAGGAAAATGGGGCCGCAGCGGTCATATGAAAGAGTGTTTGTAACGGTTACAAAATCACCCTCGCCGCTTGTGTATTCGGTAATGAGCCTGCCTGCGGTTTCAAGCACCTCATCGGTTTCCAAAAGAGAAAGCTCATGTGCCGAGTGGATGCAGGTGCCGGGCAGAATATCATGGAACTGATTTATGAGCAGTTTTTCATAAAGGGGATGAATTTTTTCATCGCTCGCCGTTTTGCCTGCCTTAACGGCATTGCTTACGGTCAGATATTCAAGGTCACGCAGAGCAAGCTCGCACTTTCTGTTATTGCGCTTGATGCGGTGCTGGTTGGTCAGTGTACCTCTGTGAAGCTCAAGATAAAGCTCGCCTGCATATGTGCTTGGATTTCTGGTGTCTGCTTCCATTTCCTTCATATACTCGGTAACCGTCTGATATTTAACCTTGGGGCAGCCGTTAAGGTCTGCCATTCTTCTGCCCATTTCAATGCTTTCAAACTGAGGTCCTCCGCCGCCGTCACCGTGGCCGAATGCGGTCAGGCGCTTCTTTGTAACGCTTCTTTCGTTTATTGATTTATAATGCTTCACATCACCTGAAACGGTATCGCGCAGGGTCAGCGGAGTGAGCAGACCGAGGGTTTTGTTGAAATGGGTGAAAACCTTTGTGCCGTCAATGCCCTGCCAATAGAAGGTGTCATAGGGGAAGTGGTTTGTGTCGTTCCAGTCAATTTTGGTTGTGAGGAAATAGTCAACGCCGCAGCCCTTCATAATCTGGGGAATTGCGCCGCTGTAGCCGAAGGTATCGGGCAGCCAGAAGCTGTTTGATGTGAAGCCGAAATGCTTCCTTGTGAACCTCTGACCCCAGAGGAACTGCCTTACCATTGCCTCGCCCGAGGTAATGTTGCAATCGCACTCAACCCAAACAGCGCCGTTGGGCTCATATCTGCCCTCGGCAACCTTCTGCTTAATATCCTCAAAAAGAGAGGGATAATGTTCAAGAAGCATATTGCCGTGGCAGGCAGAGCTCTGAACAAATTTGAATTCGGGGTAGCGCGCCATAAGGGAAAGCTGATTGGAATATGTTCTTGCGCACTTTTTGATAGTTTCCGTTGTTTTCCAGAGCCACGCCGTATCCATATGGGAATGGCCTATAACCCCAACCTCGGGGGCATCGGGGCCGTTTTTAACCGCAAGCACTTCCTTGAGGAAAGGCTGAGCCTGAGCCATTGCGGCTCTGAATGCTTCTTCGTCAATGTCATCGTAAGCATAGTAAAGCCTTTTATGCACCTCATAAAGAGCATTTATAAGCTCGCCTTTTCTGAATGATGAATCAGGCAGGCTTTCAGTCAGGTCATTGATAACCCTCAGGTCAAAATAGAATTCCTGAATAAAATCGTCCCTTGTGCAGATATCAAGGCCCGTAAATTTATATGTATAATCCTTGATAAGTCTGTTGCTTTCAAGCGGTGCGCAACCGTAATGGGTGTGGCCCGTGTAAACCTCAAGGGCAATTTCTATTTTATCCCCTGCCCTGGCATTCTGAACAAGCAGGTCGCAATAATGGTTGCCGTGACCCGTGAAAACAATTTTGGTTGCAAAGGTGCCGAAGGGCTTGCCGTTGACCCAAAGCAGGGTTTCATAGCCCTCGGTATGGGGCATAATAAAGATGTCTTTGCCGTCAAGCTCGGCAGGCACGGTGAATTCAGCCTTAAACCAGCCGAACGCCTCCTCGCTGCCCCATGTTTCGCCGTTTTTCAAGGTTGTGCAAAGAGATTCATCGGGTATATCGTAAAGCCTTTCTGCCGTTTCATAAAAGCTGACCTCATCAATAAAGGCTTCCTTTTTGAAAAGCATGGGGTTAAGGGTATCTTCAAATCGCCTGAGCTTTTTGAGCATACGCTCAATCTGTCTGTCCGTAAGCATAAAATACTTCCTTTCGGGAACATTAGTCAGCTATAGATTATATCATCTAAATTTTGCAAAAACAATGCATATTCTGAATTTTTTTGCAGAAAAAACCGATAATTTTACAGAAGATAAAAATGTTGCTTTGAATTGTTGAAAACACAACATACTTTGTGGTATTATCAAGCAGTAAACACAATGTAAAAACAAGGAGAACACCAAATGAAAATTGCTTTTTTTGACACAAAACCCTATGATAAGCCTGCCTTTGAAAAATACGGCAGGGATTACGGAATAGATTTTAAATTTTTTGAAACCAAGCTCAATGAGGATACCGTTGACCTTGCTCAGGGCTTTGACGGAGTCTGCGCCTTTGTTAATGATACGGTGAACGCCGAGGTTATTGACCGCCTTGATTCAATGGGCGTTACTGTGCTCGCCCTGCGCTGCGCAGGCTTTAACAATGTTGATATGAAGCACGCCTACGGCAGAATCCATGTGCTGAGAGTGCCTGCATACTCGCCCTACGCCGTTGCGGAGCATACCATGGCCCTTCTCCTCACATCAATCCGCCGCATTCACAAGGCATATATACGCTCCCGCGACTTCAACTTCAGCCTTTCAGGGCTGACGGGCTTTGACCTTCACGGCAAAACCGTTGGCGTTATAGGCACAGGCAGAATAGGCAGAGTTTTTATTGACATCTGCCGCGGCTTCGGCATGAAGGTGCTTGCCTATGACAAATTCCCTGCCGAAGGGCTTGATAACGGCGACACAGTAAAATACGCTCAGCTTGACGAGCTTTTCGCAAAGAGCGATATTATTTCGCTCCACTGCCCTCTGACAAACGAAACACACCACATAATTGATGAAGCCGCCCTTGAAAAGTGCAAAAAAGGCGTTGTCATTCTTAACACTTCAAGAGGCGCCCTTGTTGATGCAGATGCCTTGCTTGCAGGCATTAAGTCGCGCAAGGTGGGCGCCGCCTGCCTTGATGTTTACGAAGAAGAATCCGACCTTTTCTTTGAGGATAATTCGGGCCACATTCTTGAGGATGACACCCTTGCGCGCCTTATTTCAATGCCCAATGTTATCGTTACCTCCCATCAGGCATTCCTGACGGAGGAGGCGCTTGAAAACATTGCGGAAACAACGGTTAAAAACCTTTCGGGATTCTTTGAAAATGCTCAGTGCCCCAACGAGCTTTGCTGCAAAACGGGCGTTGCCGAGGACTGCAAAAACGGAAAATGCTTTTAATTGAAGTGCTGCTTTCGGGCAGCACTTTTTTTGACATTTTGCCCAAATTGTTTTTCTACTCCCGTGAGTGCTTGACTATACTCTTTCTATACTGTAGAATTATATTGTATAAATGAAAAAAGGAGGTTGATTCATGAAGGAGCAAATGCTTAACAGACGCTACGTTGGCAGAATGGAAACCGCCGCATACATTGCGCAGGACTTTGCGGACAGCTTTTCAATCGGCAAATATCAGAACCGATTTATCTGGGACGTAGTAGGCATTGACTTCAATATCACAGGTATTGTTACCCTGTTCACCGGCGCCTGGGATATCATCAACGATACAATCATAAGCGCTATCGTTGACAGAACAAGAACCCGTTGGGGTAAATTCAAGCCTTATCTTATATGGATGAAAATTCCTCTTACGCTTTTCGGAATGTTTTACTGGCTGATGCCCGTATTCTTCCCCAACACAGCTCAGGATTATCTTCCCAAGCTGATTTATTATTTTGCATTCAGCATAATCAACGAAACCGCAGGAACGTTCATGTCGATTTCGCAAACGGGCCTGCTTTCCACCATTACGCCGAACCCTGAAGAAAGAGTGCGGCTTATCTCTCAGGCAAAGCTGTTCTCGCGCTTCCTTGGCGAAAAAATTCCCGAATGGGTGATGGGTGTTCTCATTGACCTTATCAACACCAACACCGTTAAATGGAAGCTCCGGAACATATTTATCGGAATGGGCGCCGCAACAAGCATTCTTTCCGCCGCAATGACCTTCTGGTTCTACACGGTTTCAAGAGAGCGTGTTATGCAGTCTATTGAAAAGCCCAGCGTTATTCAGGGCTTCAAGGCAATTCTGAACAACAAGCCTCTTCTTATCATCACCCTTTCCGAATTCCTTTCAGGCTTCGGAATTTCGCAAAGCCGCTCCGACTATTACATAGATGTTCTCGGTTCCGCTTCATTGCAGACAATCGTCGGCATTCCCGCATATCCCATTCTTAACCTGAGCTACACATGGGTTGCTCCCCTGAGAAGAAAATTCACCTCAAAAACCCTTTGGGTGTTTGAAGATTTATGGACCGACGCCTGCTGGCTTATCGTATTCGGCTTAGGCTCGATTAATAAAAACTTTATGAGCCGCAAGTTTATGATTCCCACAATGGCTATCGAAGAATTTTTTGAAATGATGGTTTACGGCCTTCGCCACGTTATTCCCGATGAACTCCGCAACGAGGCTATGGACTACTGCGAATGGAAAAACGGCTACCGTGTTGAGGCTATGACCGGCGTTGCAAAGGGCCTTGTGACAAAGATTCAGAGCGTTCTTATGAACTCCTTCAAGAGCTTTGTTCTTGCAAAAATCGGTTATGTTCAGGGTCAGGCTATCGGCACACAGAGCGACAGAGCTAAATGGTGGCTCTTTGCTCTCGGCACGGGCATCCCCATCATCACAAGCTGCTTCGGCGTTATTCCCAAGCTGTTCTACCCCATCAACAACGAAATGCGCGACAAAATGTATTCCGAGCTTGCAGAACGCCGCAAGGCAGTTGCCGACAGCGTTGAGCAGGCAAATGCAGCCGTAGAGGCATAAGGAGAAAAGCATAAACAAAAAATTCACGGGACTTATGAGCATTCATAAGTCCCGTATTTTTATTTCATCAATAATCTCATAAACAAGCCGCCCTGCACCGAACGGTGGCGGAAGGATACCCACCTGCCGCTGACGGTATCATACCAATCGGTCATAGGCACTCTTGAAACGCTTTCGTCATAAGCCTTCCACAGAGGTGCAATGTATTCTTCAAAATCTGCTTTATCCGAAGCCATTGATGCCGTCCACACAAGCCAGTCGGACTTTGTGTAGTCCGCGCGGCTGTCCAGCGGCATGCCGTATTTATTGAAATGCTTTTTATTATCGGTAATTTCCGCATCCATAAAATCCTGCGTGAAAAGGCCCGTTTTCCACACCTTATCCCAAACCATATTGTATTTCATTGAATAGGTATTGGGCTGGTCAAAGGCAAGGTTTGATGTGCCGTCCTCATTAAGGGCGGTTTTCATCCAGTTAGCCGCCATTTTCTCCGCCTCGCTGCGATAGAATGCGGATTTTTCGCCGTCACCCAGCATATCGGTGATAATCGACATACCCTGCAGACCCATAATAGCCTTAAGTGAAAGGTTGCAGTTGTGGGCAAGGTGGCCTGCAAAGTCATCGGTGCAAAGCTGGTCCTCAGGGTCTGCACCGTATTTAATAAGGTAATTGCACCAGCCCTCAAGCAGGTCAAGATGCTCCTTGGCAAAATCTGCCGAGCCCGTGGCAATGGCAACATTGGCATCCATAACAAGCATATTGCCGCACTCCTCAACAGGCATCTGATATTTAAGGGCATTCTGACCGTAAACCTGACCGTTAACAAGAGGATACTGACCCACATCGTGGGGCGCAAAGTCAAAAATCCAGCTATCGCTCTTTGCATAACGGATAACAGGGCGCATCATACCCTTGACAAGCTCGGGGTTATAGAGCAGGAACATTGGAATTGAGGGATAAGAAACGTCAACGGTTGCGGCGCAGCCGTTTGAATTGCATTCCTTGGAGATGAAAAGAATTTCACCGTTTTCATCAAGCACCAGCTTGTGGGCGGCAATAACCTGACGGTAAGCAAGAGAAAGCATTTCGGCATATTTTTCGCCGCCTGCCTCATATGCATCGGCATAGAGCTTCTTCGAAAATGCCTTGCAGCGGCTCATAACCTCGTCATATTCCCCTGCCGCTTCGTCTATTGCTTCAAGGATACTCTGACCGCCTCTGTTCCAATAGGAATGCAGGTGAGCGCCGAAATATTCAATGCTCTCAATATCATCGTAAGCAAAATAATACATCAGCCTTTCGCCTGCCTTGGGGCTTGCGGCGATGTTAAGGTGAACATCGCCCCATATCTTATTAACGCTTATTTCGGCCTCGGGCAAATCGGTCATAAGATAAAAATAACCCCAGTCAATCCGCACATCATCGCCGCTGCGGTTAAGGGGCTTCTGCTCCGAGTTGCCCATGCGCAGACCCTTAACCTTGCCGAGCTCAACATTTTCCGTAACAACATCATTCTGCCTTGCCTTGTCAAGACAAAGCTCCTCGCTTGCTGCAATATTGATGCTGACGGCATGCTCTGCACCGTCAAGAATTTCATAGGAAACCTCAAGATAGGTCACGGGGCGGGTCAGCAGGCGGTAATCATCAGCAAGCACGGGCGAGGTAAACACCGCCTTAAGCCTTATCTGCTCATTTTCAAAAACAGCGGTTGTGGAAAGAGCGTCAATTTCAAGGGACACCTGCTTGATTTTGTGATAATCCCTGTGATAGCCGAGGAAAAGATATCTGTTGCCGTCAACGGTAACCGTGCCGATTATTGAGTTGCTTTTGCCCGTCCAATGCTCTGTATTGGAGTGGTTTATCTCCGTATCGGGTGACCAGATGGAAAAATATGGGTCTATGGCAATAAGCGGAACTGAGGGCGCTCTTAATTTCATAACAAACTTCCTTTCGGTTGTGTATTCAATTAAGATTTTATCATATGTATCGCTTGGTTGCAACAAAAACATAAGTAATTTTAACCATTAAATCCGCCGCTGAACACCGTTTGCCGTGCAAATTTCCAAAAATAAAATTTGTGGCGTTTTTACCTTGTAATGGGTGCAAAAATTTGTATAATATTACTTTGGAAATAAAATTTAACGGAGTTAAAACATGAACATTTTTCAGCCAAAGCTCTTCACATTGCTGAAAAGCTACAGCAAAAAGCAGTTTATCAACGACCTTGTGGCAGGCGTTATTGTTGCAATTATTGCCCTGCCCCTTTCAATCGCCCTTGCCATTGCCTCGGGCGTATCCCCCGAAAAGGGACTTTATACCGCCATTGTGGCAGGCTTTGTTATCGCCTTCCTCGGCGGCAGCAATGTTAACATTTCGGGCCCAACGGCGGCTTTTGCAACAATCGTTGCAGGCATTGTTGCGCAGCACGGCACGGACGGCCTTATAATTGCCACAATTATGGCCGGCGTTATTCTCATTCTTATGGGCTTGCTTAAATTCGGCGCACTCATAAAGTACATCCCTCACACAATCACAACAGGCTTCACCTCGGGCATTGCGCTGACAATCGTTATCGGTCAGGTCAAGGATTTCCTCGGGCTTACCTTTGACCCCGCCCTGCCTACGGTTGAAACGCTTGAAAAGACTGAGGCAATTGCAAAATCCATAGGCACATTCAATTGGCAAGCGCTTGCTGTTGGTGCGGCAGGAATGGCAATTCTGATTGTCTGGCCCAAAATCAGCAAAAAAATTCCCGGCTCGCTGATTGCCGTTGTTATAGGCGTAATAATGGTTAAGGCTCTCAACATGAACGTTAACACCGTTGGCGACCTTTACACAATTTCAAGGGATTTACCCAAATTTGCTTTGCCCGATTTCAGCCTTGATGCCGTAAAGCAGCTTTTGCCCAATGCATTCACAATTGCAATCCTTGCAGGCATAGAATCCCTGCTTTCCTGCGTTGTTTCCGACGGAATGATTAATGACCGCCATAACTCCAACACAGAGCTTATTGCTCAGGGCTTCGGCAACATATGCTCAGGCCTTTTCGGCGGAATTCCCGCAACAGGCGCAATTGCACGAACTGCGGCAAACGTTAAAAACGGCGGCAGAACTCCCGTGGCAGGCATTGTTCATGCGGCAGTGCTTCTGCTTATCCTCGTTGTGCTTATGCCCTATGCGGCGTGGATTCCCATGCCGATTATTGCGGCAATTCTGTTTATTGTGGCTTACAACATGTGCGAATGGAGGCAGTTTGTTAAAATCTGCAAAACCGCACCTAAAAGCGATATTCTTGTGCTTGTTGTAACCTTTGTGCTGACGGTTGTTTTTGACCTTGTGGTTGCAATTGCCGTTGGTATGATAATCAACATCATTGCCAACATTATCAAAAAACAAATTGAAAAAAGAACAAGATAAAAAATCAACCCCCACACCTTAAGGTATGGGGGCTGCTTGCTTTTACATATCGGATTTAATAATTTTTTCGCTTGCAATTGCAATTTGTTCATCCGTGGGATTCCACGAAAAGACCATTTCCGCAATTCTGTCATCCCAGCAGATAACAAATCTGTTGCCGTAACCATCGTCATAAAGGATACGGTAAGCCTCATTCGCACCCCACGGCGCAGGGTCAACAGAAACATAATCATCCTTGAATATACCCTTGATTTCTTCAATGCAGGCATCGTATAAAGGCAGGCAGTTTATGTAATAAATATCGCAATAAAAATCCGTATTTTCTTTATCAAGCACAAATTGACTTGTTTCCTTTATGTTGACAAAGCCCAGCCACTCACTGCTTTTGTATTTGGAAACAACACCCTCAACGGGAATCAAATCCTCCAAATCAAGGGGCAGATTTTTGTCATAGTAAACAGTAACATTTATCATATTATTGCTGTATTCCGATTTTCGCTTGAATTTCTCGCTTCTTTTCGGAAAAAGGCCGTAAATCCCGAATGAGCCTGCAACAAAGCCTGCGATAAGAACAATGGCGGTCACAGCGGTTAATGCCCTTTTTGCATTTTCAGCAATCTCTTTTTTCAGATATGCCCTGCGCAAAGCCTTGAACAGAATAATCAGCAGAACGCCAAACATCACAGCAACTGCGCCAAAAACCATCTGCGCAGGCGAAAGGAAGGTGTAAATTTTTACCGCGCCGCCCAAAATCCACAAAATAAAAAACAGCTTATCAAATGGAAAAATTCTTTTTGTTTCTGTAATAATGCCGACCTCGGCAGCAACTGCAGCTTTTTTATACCACAGATAATACTTTATAATGCCGCCCAGCGAAAAAGGAATGTAAAGAGGCAAAAAAGCATATTTACAAAGCATTTCCGAAAGAATATCAATTGGGGTTTTGGTAATTTTGTATGCAAACCAAAGGGTAAAAGCGAGGCTCAAAGCCAGAAAAAGAAAATTCGATGTAGTAACTTCGCTTTTTGCAAATTTATGAATACTGTTTACCCGTGCCGCAGCATTCGTTTCAAGAGGCACGGGGTTTTCGCTTTTATTGCAAAAAACGTGTATTTTGCCGTAGTTTGCAACAAACTCCCACCCTGCAACGGAATGCTCATCTATAAACCGCTGTCTGTCGGCAGTGATTTCACCCATATCAACCTTTTTCGCATAATAAACAACAGAAAAAGCGAGGCTTTGAGGCTCAATGCGGCGATATTTCCAAAAGTATGTGCCGATTGATTCAAGCATCCAACCCTTTTCCGCCATTTTCTTAAGGTGCTTTTCAATGCCCGTGCAGTCACAATGGGAATAAAACTCAAATCTTCTTTTTATTTCTTCCATTTTCTCACCCCATTCTTAATTTTATCGTAGCAGTATATATTCTTGTTGTCAAGAAAAAAATCAACGGCGATGCAAATGCACCGCCGTGTTTCTTTATCTCCAGATAACCCAGAGGAGAAGATATCCAGTTATAACCGCCGCCATGGTAAAGGGTACGCCGAATTTCATAAATGTGGTTGCCTTTACCTCGTGGCCCTCCTTGCGGAGAATGCCGATGCCCGCAATGTTTGCGCTGGCTCCGATGGGGGTAAGGTTGCCGCCAAGGGTTGCGCCGCAAAGCAGACCGTAATAGAGGAGCGTGGGGTCAATGCCGATATTTGATGCGATAACGGGAACAATTGAAAGCATTGTTGCCGTGTAAGGAATATTATCGATGAACGCCGAAAGAATAACGGACATCCAAACGATGATTGTGTAAACAACAAATACGGAGCCTGAGCCGAGGCTTGCAATGGCATTGCCGATAACATCAATAACGCCTGCGCTCTTAACGCCGCCGATTACAACAAACAGAGCCGAAAGAAGAACGATTGTGTAGTAGTCAATCTCCTTGAATGCATTCTTAACGATATCCTTGTTTTTCTTAACGAAAAGCTCGCGGATAATGCCGATAAGGAAAAATCCGATGCAGATAATGCCGTTTGTGATATCAGGCTTGTAGAATTCGCCGTTTGCATTGTCCTTATAGGGAATGAACGAAACCGCAATAAGGGCAACAACCGTGCCGACAAGCAGGAATGTTGGGAATTTATCCTCAACAACGGTTCTGTTATTGAAGCTGATTTTCTTGTTATCCTTGCGGAACATAAAGAGAATAATAAGCGCGCTTACTATTGCGCCTGCCTGAACAACCCAGAACATGCCAACGTGGCCGTCATGCACAAAGAAATCGGAGAAGTCAAGGTTTGCCTGCTTTGCAAGGAGGATTGAGGTTGTGTCGCCAACAAGGGTTGCCGCGCCCTGCAGGTTTGAGGAAACCGCAATGCAGATAATTGACGGCACGGGTGAAACATTAATCTTTTTGCAGAAAGCAAGGGCAACGGGGGCTATCATAAGCACGGTTGCAACATTATCCACAAAAGCGGAAACTATACCTGCAAAAAGGCTCATTGCTACAACAGCCCATTTAATATTGGGCATTTTTGAAATAAGTATATCGGACATAAGGTTGGGCATTTTGGACTCGATGAAAAGATAAACCGTGCCCATTGTGCCGGCAATCATCATAATAACGTTCCAGTCAATTTCGCCAAGGGCTTCAAGAGCACCGTAGGCATAGGTTGAGCCGTTTTCAAGCACAAAAAAACTTTCGCCGAAAAGGTTGGGATTTACTGCAGAAATAATACCCAGAGCAATGAAAATCAGCGCCGAAGCAACGGTAACATGGGGGCGGATTTTCTGAAATGCCAGCATCAGTATGTAAGTGATACCGAAAATGATAAGTGCCGTAATTGTGATAGGTGCCATAAATTACTCCTTTCGGTGGAAAGAATGCAAAGAAAAAAGCAGAACCCGCAACAAAACGGATTCTGCCGTATTTCCGATTAATGCATAAAATGCAAACCAAAAACACAATTTCAAACAAATAGAACAATATATGTTCTATGACAGACTCCACCACTTATTTGAATTGCATATGAATTATACTGTATATTATTGCAAAAGTCAACACAGCGTTACAAATTCTGCATTGTGTATCAGAGAGCCTCTACTGCTGCCTTTTCAGCTGCAAGACCCTTCTTGTAGTTTTCAAGGAATGCCTTGAATCCTGCGATATCATCGGCATCGGGAGCAATTTCCGTTGAATCCTGACCTGCAAACACCTTGCTTTCAAGGTATTCGTCAAGGCTTTCACCCTCTGCCTTGCTTACCATATATTCTGCAAGGATTGCAACGCCCCAGGGGCCGCCCTCGCCTGCGGTTTTCATAACAGATACGGGTGCATTGAGCGCTGCGCCCATAATCTTCTGGCCTGCAACGGGAGCCTTGAAATAGCCGCCGTGGCCGAGAATACGGTCAACCTTAACATCCTCATCTTCAAGGATTTCCATGCCGATGCTGAGGGTTGCCGCTGCGGATGAAAGCTGAACTCTTGCAAAGTTTTCAAGAGTGAACTTGCTGTCGGGGCCTCTGAAGAACATGGGCTTGCCGCTGTCAAGGCCTGTAATAACTTCACCTGAAAGGTAGTTATATGCAACAAGGCCGCCGCAGTCCTTATCGCCCTCAAGGGCCTTTTCAAACATTTTGTCAAGCACCTTGTAAATGCTTACATCCATGCCCATAGCCTTGCAGAATGAGGTGAACATTCCTGCCCATGCATCAATCTCGCCCGAGCAGTTGTTGCAATGCACCATGGCAACGGGCTTGCCTGCGGGAGTTGTAACCATATCTATTTCAGGATAGAGCTTTGAAAGCGCCTTTTCAAGAACAACCATAAGAAAGATTGATGTGCCTGCGGAAACATTGCCCGTTCTCACTGCAACGGAGTTTGTGGCAACCATTCCCGTGCCTGCATCACCCTCGGGAGGACAAAGGGCAACGCCTGCCTTGAATTCGCCCGTGGGGTCAAGGAGAAGTGCGCCTTCCTCTGTCAGCACGCCTGCATTTTCGCCTGCAACAAGCACCTCGGGAAGAATATCCGCTATTTTCCAAGGGAAGCCGTAAGGAGCAACCTTTTCATCAAACTGAGCGAGCATCTTTGAATCGTAATCATTTGTGTTGCTGTCAATGGGGAACATACCTGATGCTTCGCCTACGCCGATAACTTTTTTGCCCGTCAGCTTCCAATGAACATAGGCTGCAAGGGTTGCAATAAAATCAACATCCTTAACGTGCTCCTCACCGTTCAGGATTGCCTGGTAAAGGTGAGCAATGCTCCAGCGCTGAGGAATATTGAAATCAAAAAGTGCACTGAGTTCCTCGGCGGATTTTGCGGTGATTGTGTTTCTCCATGTTCTGAACTGAGCAAGCTGATTGCCGTCCTTATCAAAAGCCAGATAACCGTGCATCATGCCGCTGATGCCAAGCGCACCGACAGTTATCAGCTTTTCGCCGTATTTTTCGGCAACATTCTTTTTAAGGGCTGCAAATGCGCCGCGGAGACCTTCCCACACCTGCCCGATGGGGTAAGTCCAGACGCCGTTATCATAGGTGTTTTCCCAATCATAGCTGCCCGATGCAAGGGGCTCATGATTTTTGCCGATAAGCACTGCCTTTATTCTTGTTGAACCGAATTCAATGCCCAGAGCAGTCTGCCCCGATGCAATAGCTTTTTTAATATTTTCCATATTATCACTCTCCGTCAGAAAGTTTATTATATTAATAATATCAAAAAGCCTCTGCGCCGTCAAGGCTTTAAATAAAAATGAAAATTCAACAAAAACGCTTCAATATGTTGCAAATTTATATCAGTTTTGTTATAATTAATTTTATATAAAATAAAAGGAGGAAAATCATGAGCTTGGTCGGAATCGCCAAAGAGGGTGTTTCAAAGGTAAAAACATACTGGAAAACACCACCTCTCGGAAAGTACATGAATTTCAAAGAAATCGTATCTCTTGCAGGCGGAGGAATCGGTGTTAAATTTATCATAACCTGTATTTCTGCCGTTCTGCTTTCAGCAACAAACGTTTTTGTTGGCAACACAATAGGCATTGAGCCCATGAATATGTATTTCATATATATTCTTGCGGTTGTAATCAGCTTTCCTCTCACAATGTTCAGAGCCTATATTATTGACAACGCCCGCAACAGAAAGGGTAAATACAGACCCTACATATTAACCATGGGTCTGCCCACCATTATTCTTGCCATAGGCTATTTCTGGGTGCCCTATGAAAAAATGGGCAGCCAGCTTATGAAATGCGCCGTTGTTCTTCTTTTCAACATCGGTTTCCAGTTTTTCTATAACTTCCTTTATGATGCCTATGATAATTACATTGTTGTTCTTTCTCCCAACACGCAGGAAAGAGCCAATGTTTCCTCAATCAAATCGGTAACCGATTCTTTTGCACCCACAATTACAAACGCCATTATTCCCCTTCTTGCAACATCAATTATCGGCACCAATAACCTTAACGACATCAGACTTTACAGATACATATGGCCCCCCATCCTCATTCTCGGTTTTCTCCTCAGCGTTATTGTATATGTAAACACCGAAGAAAAAATTGTTCAGGCAAAAACTCACGTTGTTCAGATTAAATTCATGGATGCCCTGCGAGCTGTTGCGAAGAATAAATACTTCTGGGTTATCTCCCTTGCCGGCTGGCTAGGATTCCTTGAAGGCTCTTACAGCAGCATCCTCAACTGGCTCTATTCCTATCAGCACGCCTGCTCGGGCGGCGAATACTCTCTGATTGTTACTATTTACGGCAACGCTTCCCTTTGGGGCATGCTTCTTGCACCCCTTGCAATCAAGAAAATCGGCAAAAAGAATACTCTTGTTCTTATAAACACCATGAACATAGTTTTCATTGCCCTTATTTACCCCGTAGTTAAATATGCGGATATGAGCATAATGATATGGCTTGTTATGATTTGCCTGTGGTTCAACGCCCTTTTCGGCTCGTTTGCACATATTCTCACACCCAGCCTCAACGGCGATATCCGCGACTATCAGCAGTATATCACAGGCGAAAGAATTGACGGTATGTTTGCTGCAGTAGGTCTTATCGGCAGCATTATCACAATGGCAACAAGCTCTGTTCTCCCTGCAATTTATGAAAAAATCGGTTTCAACGAAAGAAAGCTCAATGAGCTTCTTCCTCAGATTGTTGCTCAGGAGGGCGAGCTTTTAGACCCCACCAATGTTTACAATGTTCTTTACCACAAGGAAACATTTATAGGCATTTTCGGCGTTCTTATTGCGGTTTCTGTTCTTGGCGCCGCAATGAACGTTATCCCCTACTTCTTCTATGACCTGTCTGAAATCAAGCAGCAAGGCATGATTAAGGTTCTTAAAATCAGAGCGCTTTTCGAAGACTACGGCAACGGTATTCTCAAAGATAAAGATCTTGTTGAGGCCGTGGAAATAATCAGGGAAGCAAACGCTCTTGCAGATGTTCAGCCTGCCGACCTTAAAGCTCTTAAGGCAGCAAAAAGGCACGCCTCCGGCAAGGACGATAAGAAAGCTGCTAAAAAAGCCTATAAAGATGCTGTTGAATTTAATCAGAATATTGAAATTTCAAAATTCGTTATTGACGAAATGAACCGTTTCAACACCGTTTCCGGCAGAAAACAGCTTGAGAATGCACGCCGCACTGCAAATGCAGGCTACGAAGCAATTTATTACTATGATAAATCGGAGCTTGCCGCAGCAAAGGCACTTCCCGCATCAACACCTGAAGAAAAAGAATACAGAAAAGAATGCATTTCAACTGCCAGAGAATTTGTTGATGCAAAAAAGGCAGCCGCAAAATACTTTGCAAACAATATTGTTGGGTTTGATGTTTCCGTTTTTGAAAAGCTCTTTGAAAAAGAAGATGCCCTTGATGCAGAGCTGAAAGAAACATACCAGAAGCTCTACAATGCAAGAGATGAAAAGGATAAAGATTCAGTTGCCCTCTACACACAGAAAATCAAAGAGATTAAAGCAGAGCAGAAGAATGTTGAGAGCAAAATCAAGCAGGCTACCAACGACAACTCTGTTTATAACCGTGCGGCAAGGCCCATAATCAAGGCTAAAAAGCTCGTTACTCAGAGCGAAAACTATGCAAGATTTGATGAAATTGCTGCAATGTATGACGAGGCAAAAATCCGCCACGAAAAGGCTATGGCTGATGCAGCAGCAGAGGCTGAGCGTATTGCAGCGGAAGAAAAGGCATACGGCGAAAAACTCAGGGCTGAAAAAGCTGCAAGAAAAAAGAATAAATAACAGTTAACGGGCAGTTGGTTTTTAACTGCCCGTTGTTGTTTGCAATGAAAAAGCTCCCGTTTTTCAACGGGAGCGATTTTTTAATTATTTATTGTCGTTGCCTCTGATGATGTCGTTAATCATAATGTAGAACTGGTCATCATCAAAGCTGCCTTCGCTCTTGGGTGCAGCGGGTGCTGCGGGAGCGGATGTGCTTGAAATATCATTGCCGCTGTTGTTTGAGCCGAAGTTGGGAATGCTGGGTGCAGCAGGTGCTGCAGGAGCAACGGGTGCTGCGGGTGCTGCGGGAGCAGCAGGCTTAACAACGGGAGCAGCAGGAGCTGCGGGTGCTGCAGCCTTTGCAACTGCTGCAAAGGGATTTGCTGCTGCAACGGGTGCTTCGGGAGCCTTGGGAGTTGAATCAAAGCCTGTAGCAATAACGGTAATAACCATCTCATCATCAAGGTCGGGATCAAATGCAATACCCCAAGTGATGTTTGCATCCTCGTGAGCCTTGTTGGTGATGATTTCTGCTGCATTCTCAACATCCTCGAGGTCAACGTCATCGGAAGCGGTGATGCTGATGATAACGCCCTTTGCGCCTGCGATTGATGTTTCAAGAAGGGGGCTGGATACTGCTGCATTTGCAGAGCATTCTGCCTTGTCCTTGCCCTTTGCGCGGCCAACGCCCATGTGAGCATAGCCTGCATCCTTCATTACGCTTGTAACATCTGCGAAGTCAAGGTTAATGAAGCCGGGAATCTTAATGAGCTCCGAAATGCTCTTAACGCCCTGAAGAAGAACTTCATCTGCCTCTGCAAAAGCCTCGGCAATGGTCTTTTTTCTGTCGTCAAGTGCGCGGAGTCTGTCGTTAGGGATAACAATAAGACTGTCAACATGCTCGGCAAGCCTTGAAATGCCTTCCTGAGCCTGAACCATTCTTCTGCGGCCTTCAAATTTGAAGGGCTTTGTTACAACGCCGATGGTGAGGCAGCCCATTTCCTTTGCAACCGAAGCAATAACGGGAGCAGCGCCTGTGCCTGTGCCGCCGCCCATGCCTGCGGTGATAAATACCATATCTGTGCCCTTAAGAGCATCAGCAATTGCATCCTTGCTCTCTTCTGCAGCCTTTGCACCAACCTCAGGCTTGCCGCCTGCGCCCTGACCGTGAGTTGATTTCTCGCCGATCTGAATTTTGTGAGTAGCCTTTGAATGAACAAGAACCTGCTTGTCTGTGTTAACAGTGATGAACTCTGCACCGAGAACACCCTGAGTGATCATACGGTTTACTGCATTTCCGCCGCCGCCACCGACGCCGATTACCTTTATCTGAACCGCACTTTCAAAATCATTGTCAATTTCGAATGCCATTTCTTTGACCCCCTATATTATTAAGGTATAATAAAACAGAATTATATTACCATATATTTATTAAAAAAACAAGAACAATTTTTAAAAAACTCTTATTTTTAACTCTTTTTTTGCATTATTACATATATTTTGCCCGAAAAGGCGCGTTTTCTGCGCTTTTTCGGGCAAAAATCATCTCTTATTCTTCATTTTCCGTTGATTCTTCGGCATCGGGTTCGGGGTTTCGGGGCAGCTCGGGCTCCTCCCACTCGCCGCCGTTATAAATCACAAGCTCCTTTATGTCATCGGGGTCCTGAGGGTTAAAGGACGCCTCCTTAGGAATCGTTGAGGTTATAATTCCCGTAACCGATGGGTCAATGCCGATTTCAACGGCAAGGCTCCTGAATCCGAGGTCAATTCTGGGCTCAATATCCGTGCTTTCGCCAAAGCGCATAACTACCCTCTCCCTGTAGATAAGGTAGATGTTGTTAAACGATGAAAAATCAACCATGTTGATATTAACGGTTTCTTCAGCAGGAATTGCACCGAGCACCCTGAGGATAACATCCAGCGTTCTGTCCGTAGCCTGAGCGCCGTCATTTTTTTCTGTTTCATCAGCGAAGCTCATAACCGTTCCAAGCTCTGCATTAACGGGCACCGCACCTTTAATGAGTGTTATTCCCTCAGGCACCTCGGAAACAAGCTCAAGCACCTTAAGGCTGCTGTCCGTCAGCGCATATGCGCCGCCGTTCACCTGCATAGCGTAGGACTTTGTTGTTTCGCCGTAGCGGATAACAACCGTATCGGGCAGCTTTCTTTTAATCACAACCTCATCGGTATAAGGCAGATTTTTTTCAATGGCCGCCTGCGCCTCATCAATATCAATAAGCACAAGGCTTTTACCCTTTTCGATTCCGCTGGCGTTGATGATTTCTTCCTTTGAATAAGGGCTTGTTCCCTCAACTGCAAAGCCGTCAACCCTGAACAGGGCAAAAATTACAATGGGTACAACCACAAGGCTGACCAGAAGCACAAAGCCTGCAATAACGATTGCAATCCTCGCGCGCTTTTTTCTTTTTAATTTTTTGTTCCTTATTGCTCTTTCTTCGGGAGTCAGCCTGCGGGGCTGACCCTGATTTGTTTCTCTGTCCATTTCCACTCCACCGTTTTACTGAATTCTTTTAACATCCGCACCGAGCCGAGATAAGCCCGATTCAAAATTTTCGCATCCCCTGTCAATATGGTAAATGTTGCTGATTACCGTTTCTCCCTCTGCGCCAAGCGCCGCAACAGCAAGGGCACATCCGCCCCTAAGATCCGTTGCCGCAACATTTGCGCCCCGCAGCCTTTCAACGCCTTCAACAACCGCAACACAGCCGTTTTCAACTCTTATGTCTGCACCCATTTTGACAAGCTCAGGCACATGCCTGAATCTGTTTTCAAATATTTTTTCCGTTATGACACTTGTGCCGTTTGCCGTTGCAAGCATTGCCATAATAATAGCCTGAGAATCCGTCGGAAATCCCGGATAAGGCATTGTCCGCATATATCTTATCCTTGAAAGACGGCGGGGAGCTCTGATAATAAGCTCTCTTCCGCTGAGCATAACATTGCAGCCTGCCGACTCAAAAACGCTTATGACGGGCGTAAGATGCTCGCGGATAATGCCGTTAACAGCAACCGTGCCCCCTGCCGACGCTGCACACGCCATATAGGTTGAGGCAACAATTCTGTCGGGAATAATGGTATGCTCAGCAGGCAAAAGCGACTTTGCGGGGCTGATATGAATAACGCTTTGCCCTGCACCTCTTATCCTTGCGCCGCAGCGGTTCAGGAAATCCGCAAGGTCAACAATTTCAGGCTCCCTTGCCGCATTGGTGATTACGGTTTCGCCATCCGCCGCCATTGAGGCAAGCATTATGTTTTCCGTTGCACCGACGCTGGGAAAAGAAAGGCTGATATGAGTTCCTTTAACGCCGCCCTTTGCGCTGAATTCCAGCCTGCCGTTTTTCTCTTCAATCTCCGCACCCATCCCTTTGAGGGAGGCAAGATGAAGGTCAATGGGCCGCAGGCCGATTTCGCATCCGCCGGGCGGGGTTACGCTCGCCCTGCCGAACCTTGCAATCAGCGCGCCGAGAAAAACGATTGACGAGCGCATTTCGCGCATGAGCTTTTCGGGAATATCAAAGCTGCATGCACCCGATGCATCAACAATAACAGTATGCCCCTCCCGCTTCGTCTTACATCCCAGATGCCTGAGTATTTTAAGAGCCGCCGATATATCAGTCAGGTCGGGGCAGTTATGTATAACACTTGTTCCGCAAACAGCAACAGTTGCCGCAAGAATGGGCAGTGCGCTGTTTTTTGAGCCCTGAAGCTGCACGCTTCCGTCAAGCCGTCTGCCGCCGTTGATAACGATATTTTTCATAACCCACGCTCCTTTGAAGCATTGAACGCTCTGTTCCATACTATTCAGAGAAGCATGCTTTGGTGAATTACTTTATTATTTCACAAAGGGTTTCATAAATGCGGTTTGTGGCGTCAATAACCGCCATTTTCTTTGCATTTTCGCCAATATGAGCGAGCCTTGCCTCATCGGCAAGAAGGGCATTGACCCTTTCCGTCAGGCTTTCGGGAGTGAGATCCTTTTCCTCAAGGATTTCCGCTGCACCGTTATTAACAAGCGCCATTGCATTATGATACTGATGATTTTCCGTAACATAAGGCGAAGGAATGAGGATTGATGCCTTGCCGAGGGCCTGAAGCTCGCTGAGAGTACTTGCGCCCGAACGGCACACAACAAGGTCAGCCGCAGGCAGACACTTGGGAATATCAATATATTCAACCACTCTTATGTGGGGATTTGCCGCAAGGTCAACCCCCGCCTTTTCAAGCTCCTGAGTGAACCAATCGCCGCCCTTGCCCGTTGCATGAAGAAACACACAGTCATTGGCCTTATATTTATTGAGAATTACGCCGAGCATTGCATCGTTAACGGGCTTTGCGCCAAGGCTGCCGCCCATTGAAAGAATAAGAGGCTTATTGCCGAGGTTAAGCTCTGCGCGGGCAAAATCTCTGTCCGCCTTAAGAATATCGCCTCTGATAGGCAGACCCGTTACAACGCAGGGATTTTTAGGCTTCATATATTGCTCTGCCTGCTGCGCAGTGAGCATAACTCTGTCCACCTGACCTGCAACCGCTTTGTTGGCAACGCCGGGATAAGCATTCTGCTCATGAATCGCGGTGGGAATACCCATTTTGGCCGCCATTCTGAGAACGGGCCCGCTGACATAGCCGCCGAAGCCAATCACAAGGTCGGGCTTGAAATCCTTGATTATTTTTTTGATTTGCGATGATGACCTGAGCAGCTTTCTGACCGTTCCGATATTATGCTTTATTGCATCGGGTGAAAAGCTCCTCCGGAAGCCGCTGATTTCAATGGTTTTCAGCTCATAGCCAGCCTGAGGCACAAGCCTTGCTTCCATTTTGTCCGCAGTGCCCACAAATGCGATTTCCGCCGTGGGATTTTTCTCTTTGATATATCCCGCAGTGCCCAGAGCAGGGTTAATATGGCCGCCCGTGCCGCCTGCGGCAATCAGAATTTTTTTGTTATCAAGCATCTTTTTTCTTCCTTTCGCCGTTTCTCGATATAGCAAGAATAATTCCCATTTCCATGAGAAGCATTATAAGCGATGTTCCGCCGTAGCTGAAAAACGGCAAGCTGATGCCCGTGTTGGGAATTGTTGCGGTAACAACAGCCATATTCAGCGCCGCCTGCAGACCTACCTGAAAGCTGATTCCCATTGCAAGCATGGCTTCAAAGCGGGTTTTTGCCCTTAAGCCTATAACAAAGCCTCTTGCAACAAGAAGAACAAACAGAACTATAATAAGAAATGACCTTATGAATCCAAGCTCCTCGCAAACAACAGAAAAAACGAAGTCATTCTGAGGCTCGGGGAGATACATATGCTTTTGCTTTGAATTGCCGAAGCCAAGGCCGAAAAGCCCGCCTGAGCCAATGGCATAAAGGGATTGCAAGCTCTGCCAGCCCGAATCCTGCCTTTCGGCAAGGGTAAGCTCCTCGCCCGTCAGCAGCTTGAGCCAGACAGCAACGCGCTGGCTTGCATAACCCTCAAGCAGCTTATCCGCATTCAGCGCCGCAGCAGCAATAAGGAGAACAATCGCCACGCCGCCGATAATATAAACAGCCTTATGAATCCTTACACCGCCGAAATAAATGGTTACAACGCCGATAGCAAGAATAAGCAAGGTTCCCGAAACATGGTTTTCCGCATAAACGAGAACACAGTAAAGAAGAACAACCGCACCGTAAGGAATGAAAATCCACCATTTTTCCTCAACAATTTTATGGTAGCGCTCCATGCTGAATGAAATAATCATTATAACCGCCAGCTTTGCAATTTCAGACGGCTGAAAGGAGCCGATGCCCGGCACCCACATCCAGCGTTTGAATTCCTCTTTGCCCGGAATAACATAGGGGTTAATCAGAACATAGACCAGAAGAATCAGGGCAATAACTGCTATTGTTGCCGACGATTTTCGGTAAATATCAGTCTTCACAAAAGAAAGAATCATCATCATCACAATGCCGATCACGGCAAATTTTGCCTGATTCTTGATGTAATAATAAGGGTCGTTGTTAACCGTCGGGCTTGAGTCATACCACGCGTTGATATAGCTTGCCGAAAACATCATAATTATGCCGATTGTAAGAACGGCAATAACAAGGGCAAGAAAGGTTATATCCATAGGGCTTGTGTTGAACAAATCCCTGAATTTTTTTCTACGTCTCAGAAGATCGGCAATTATGCCGAAAACCCCGAAATGAGCTTTGAATTCATTTTTTGCATCCAGCTTCATCTTAATATATATCCTCCGTAATACATAACGGCAACTGCTGCTGCAGCGCCGAGGATGTTGACCGCAGTAAAGACCAGAGTTATTTTCTTTTCGCTCCAGCCGCACATTTCCAAATGATGGTGAAGGGGCGCCATTTTAAATATCCGCCTGCCGCCCGTAGCCTTGTAATAAACAATCTGAATAACATCAGATGCGCCTTCAATAACATAAACAAGCCCTGCAAGCAGAATAATCAGCGGGCAGCCGATTGCATAAGCAAGAGCAACAAGCATTCCGCCGAGGAACATTGAGCCCGTATCCCCCATAAAAACCTTTGCAGGGTTTTTGTTCCAGAGAACAAAGCCGATGCAGGCGCCTGCAAGGGCTGCTGCCGCCGCCGAAAATCCAAAAAGCCCCTTCAGCGCCGCAATAACTGCTATTGCCGCAGCCGCCGTTACCGTAACGCTGCTGCAAAGGCCGTCAACCCCGTCGGTAAAATTAACGGAATTGACCGTTGCATAAATAAATACTATGCCGAAAATCCAGTGAAAAAATCCCGTTTCAACGCTGCCGATAAAAGGAACAAACATAAACGGAGCGCCCTGCATGCCCATATAAAGACTCGTAAGGTATGCAATGCAGGTCAGAAGCTGCAGAAGGGATTTCTGTTTTATTGTGAGGCCAAGATTCTGACGCTTCGCAACCTTGATGTAATCATCAACAAAACCGATAAACCCGAAGGCAAGAGCCATTATGACGCCGCCCGACAGCTTTGTATACATTTCCTGAGGAACAAGGCTGCCCGAGGCAACAATATCGCCGCCCATCAGTTTATCGGTCACAACGGTCAGCAGAATTGCGCTGACCGTTCCGATAATAAACATTATTCCGCCCATTGTGGGCGTGCCCTGCTTGCTGCTGTGCCACTTGGGGCCGATATCAAGAATAGTCTGCCCGAATTTCAGCCGCCTGAGCCACGGAATCATAACAAATCCCAGCAAGGCGGTTACGGCAAAAGCCGCAACAAATGCGGTTATTATTGCAGCAGCAGTGTTCATAAAAAGGGCATTCCTTTCAGAAATTATTTTTCAAGCGCATCGTAAACCGACCAGATAACATCCTCCAGCTTCATTCCCCTGCTGGCCTTGAAAAGAACCGCATCGCCTTCCTCAAGGAATTCCGAAAGCATTGCGGAAAGCTGCTGCTTATCCTCAAAGCTCCTCACATCGGCAACTCCGCCGTCCCTTGCACCCTTTGCGGTTTCAAGAGAGCGTTCTCCGTAAGTAAAAACGGCATCAATTCCGTTTTCAGCCGCCTTTACGCCCACTCCGTAATGAGCCTCACGGCTGACAGCACCCAGCTCAAGCATATCACCGATAACGGCAATTTTCCTTTTTGCATTCATACCGCCCAGCACGGCAAGAGCCGCTGCCTGAGAATCGGGGCTTGCATTGTAGCAATCCTCAATAAAGGTTATGCCCTGTTTTTTGTTAATCCGCTGCCGCATGCCTGCGGGCACATAATTTTTCAGCGCCTCAAGGGCGTCACTCGGCTCAATGCCGAAAAGACTGCCCGCCGCAACGGCTGCAAGTGAATTATAAACGTTATGGCGGCCCGGATAGGGCAGGCTCACCGAAGCCGAGCCGCCTCTGAAACCGACGGCAAGCTCGGTTTCAGCTTCTTTGGAGGTTATCTCTAATGCCTTAAACATTGATTTTTCGTTTTCAATTCCGTAATAAATCACGGGATGGGCGCCCGGCCTGACAGTGATGAGCATATCATCATCCGCATTAAGAATAACGGGTGCATCCGCCTTCATTCCGCCGAGAATTTCCAGCTTTGCGCGGAGTATACCTTCTCTTGAGCCGAGATTTTCAATATGGGAAACGCCGATGTTTGAAATAACGGCAACATCGGGCTTAACTGCCTTTGTCATTCTTGCAATTTCTTCAAAATTACTCATTCCCATTTCAATAACCGCCGCCTCATGGGTCTTTTCAAGCCTGAAAAGGGTCAGCGGCACGCCGATTTCGTTATTAAGGTTACCCTCATTTTTAAGGGTGTTATATTTTGACGACATAACCGCATGAATCATTTCCTTGGTTGTGGTTTTGCCCACGCTGCCCGTTATGCCGATAACGGGGATGTTGAAAAGGCTTCTGTAATAGCCTGCAAGGTCAAGCAGCGCCTGCCTTGTGCTTTCAACAACAATCTGCCTTTCTTCAAGCCCGCAGTCCTTTTCAACAATAACCGCCTGCGCTCCGCTTTCAACCGCCTTTGCGGCAAAATCGTGGCCGTCAAAATTTTCACCTTTTATTGCAATAAACAGACATCCGTTTGTTATTTTTCTTGTATCTGTGCAAACGGCATTGAAGCTGCCGCCCAGCCTCGTTTCCGAGCCGACGGCTGCCGCCGCTTCCTTAAAAGTCAGTGATTTCATTATTTTGCCGCCTTTTCGGAAAGAATTTCTGCAACAACCTCGCGCTCATCAAAATGGATTTTGCCGCTTGCAAGAATCTGATAGGTTTCCTGACCCTTGCCTGCAAGCACAACAACATCACCCTCGCGGGCAATCTCAAGAGCCTTTCTGATTGCGCTCTTTCTGTCGCCATCCACAATAACCTTTGAATCGTGCTTACCGATTCCTGCTGTTATATCTTCAATAATTGTTTCGGGGTCCTCGCTTCTGGGGTTATCGGAAGTAACCACCGCAACATCCGAAAGCCTTGCGGCAATTTCGCCCATAACAGGTCGCTTGGTTTTATCTCTGTCGCCGCCGCAGCCGAAAACAGTTATAACCTTGCCCTCGGCAATTTCGCGCACACAGTTCAGAACATTTTCAAGCCCGTCAGGAGTGTGGGCATAATCAATAATCACGGTATAGGGTGTGTCTGTGGGCACAACCTCCATTCTGCCGGGAATGCCCTTGCAGGCAACCAGCGAATCAAGCACCGCCCTGAAATCCATGCCCATTTCAACAAGGCAGGCAGCGGCGCCCATTGAATTATAAACCGAGAATTTTCCGGGCACGCCAAAATGAATTCTGCCTATTCCGCCCGTGCCGAGAAGCTCATATTTAACACCCGATGCGGAAATTCTGATATTCTTTGCCGAATAATCGCATTTATCGCTGTTGATTGAAAAAGTTACATTCCTGCAGGATGTGCCCTCAAGCATATATTCTGCATTTTCGTCGTCAATATTGACAACTGCGATTGAGGAATTTTCAAAAAGCATATGCTTTGCGGCTTTGTAGGCTTCAAAGGTGCCGTGATAATCAAGATGGTCCTGAGTCAGATTCGTGAAAACCGCAGCCTCAAAATGAATTCCGTCAACCCTGCGCTGGTCAAGCGCCTGAGATGAAACCTCCATAACACAATATTCACATCCGTTTTCCGCCATTTCTCTGAAAAGGGAGAAAAGTTCATAGCAATCGGGCGTTGTGAGAGAGGCGGGGTATTCCTTATCGCCGACAATGTTTTTAACCGTGCCGATAAGTCCCGTTTTATGACCCATTCCGTCAAGCACCGATTTGATAATAAAGCAGGTTGTTGTTTTTCCGTTTGTTCCCGTTATACCGATAATTTTCAGCTTTCTTTCGGGGTGGCCGTAGAAAGCTGCGCAGATGTAAGCATATGCGCTTCTTGTGTTTTCAACAAGAATCTGATTGGGAAGCCCCAAATCCTTTTGCACAACAACTGCAACCGCGCCGTTTTCAAGAGCCTCCCGAGCCTTTGTGTGGCCGTCAAATCGCCTGCCCTCGATGCAAACAAATATGCAGCCGTCGGCAACCTTGGCCGAATTATCGGTTATGAAGGTCACCTCTCTGTCATCAAAAGCGCCGGTAACACCGAGCTCCGTTATAATCTCCCTGAGTTTCATCCTTTGTCCTCCGTTTATAGGGTATTCCGAACTGTTTTCGGATTATTACCGTCATTGACTTGCATAATCGTCAACGCCGGTGTTTGATTTAAAGTAAACTGTTACGGTTTTTCCGCATTCAACCTCCGAGCCTGCTTCAAGGCTCTGGTCGTATGAAATAAGCTCCGATGCATTCAGTGCATTGCCGGATATTTTAATATTCAGCCCTGCTGCAAGGGCGGCGCTGTTTGCCTGAGACACCGTCATCATTTTCAGATCGGGCACGGTAACCGTCAGCCTTTCGGCATCCGCTTCCGTGTAAAGAACAACAATTCCGTCCTTGGGCATGCTCTGATTATAAGCAGGCACCTGACTGATAACCGTTGAGCCCTGACCCACGGTTTTAACCTCAAAGCCCTCCTGCTCAAGAAGCTCTTTTGCATCATTAACATTATTGCCCACAAGGTTGGGGGCATTTGTGTCAAGCATTCCCAATTCTTTTTCCGTATACTGCCTTTCAACGCCCAGATATTCAAGGGTTTTTTCCATAACCTGAGCCGCAACGGGGGTGCATATCTGGCCGCCGTTAATCTGGCCAACAGGCTCATCAACAATAATAAGCATTGCAATTTCAGGGTCATCCGCAGGGGCAAAGCATCCGAATGATGCAACATATTCGCCCTGAGCCGTTCCGATTTTCTGCGATGTTCCCGTTTTTCCTGCAACGCGGTAGCCTGCAACATAAGCATTCTTACCCGTGCCGCCTGAAACAACAGCTTCCATCATATCTGCAACTGTCTGTGCCGTCTGCTCGGAAACAACCTGCCTTCTTACAGTAGGCTGAGTTTCGCTGATAACATTGCCGCTTGAATCAAGCTGCTTCTGCACAAGATAAGGAGTCATCAGCTTGCCGCCGTTTGCAATGGCGCTGATGGCTGTAATCATCTGAATGGGTGTAGCCTGAAATGTCTGACCGAAGGATGAGCTGGAAAGCTCAACGATTCCCATGCTGTCCAGCGAATGATAGGTTACGCCTGCAACAGGCGCACTTTCCGCAGGCAGGTCAATGCCTGTTTTCTCCGTGAAGCCGAAAGCCTCAAAATATTCATAGAACTTTTCCTTGCCCAGCTTCTGTCCTACGGTGATGAACAGAGGGTTGCAGGAATTCATAAGTCCTTCCTTGAGATTCTGAGTGCCGTGGCCGTCGCGCTTGTGGCACTTTATTATTCTGTCCGAAACCTTGATTTTACCCGTGCATGTGCAAATCGCCGGTCCCGACTCAACTGCATTTTCTTCAAGCGCTGCGGCTGCAGTTATGATTTTGAAAACCGAGCCGGGCTCGTAGCTGTCGCTGACGATGAAATTTCTCCAGCGCGAATAATAAAGATTATTTCTCGCCGCGCTTCTTTTCGCTTCATCGGGATAAGCCTCTTCAAGCTCTGCTTTTTCCTCATCGGTAAGCGCCTGAGGGTTGTTCAGGTCATAATTTTCCATCGAAGCCATAGCAAGGATTGCGCCGGTATCAACATCCATAATTATGCCATAAGCTCCCTTGCCCTTTGAATCAACATAAACCTGCCTGAGGGAATCCTCAAGGTAGCGCTGAATAACCTCGTCAATTGTCAGCACAAGGCTTGTGCCCTGAACCGCATCGTAAATTGTTTCAAACTCCTGACTCATAACATCGCTTTTACCGTTCTGAGCGGTGATAATTCTGCCGGGAGTGCCCGTCAGCACGCTGTCATATTTAAGTTCTATTCCCGAACGGCCAACATCGTCTGTGCCCGTAAATCCGATAACATTTGATGCAAGAGTGTTATAAGGATAATAGCGCTTCACATCGGGGTCAAGGCCGATTGCATAGCTGAAATAAATCTGCTTTTCCTCAGGCACACTGTTACCCTTTTTATCTTCTTTGTAAACCGTGTATTCATAGTAATCGCCGAGAAGCTGATTGATTTTCTCTTTTTCTTCATATTCTATCTGGCGCTTGATGATAAGATAGCCGTATTGGCTTTTATCAGCCTTTGACTTTATTGTTTCAACGTCAATGCCCGTTATTTCCGCAAGCCTTCGGCAGACCTCTGCCTTATAGCCCTCATTTTCCGTATCCGCAATACGGTTGGGCTTTATGTAAATTTTCCAGACCGATGCGCTCTTTGCAAGCATGGTCATGTTGGAATCGTAGATTATTCCTCGCTCTGCTGTTATTTCCGTGTCGTGAAGCTGATTCTGCTCCGCTTTCTGCTTATACTGCTCATAGTCAATGAGCTGAATGCGGGCAAGGTTAACGCTTGTCACACCGAAAAGCCCGATTGTAAGGGCAAGAAAAACCAAAACCGCCCTGTAGGAAAGCCTTGTTTTAGGGGTCATCTTTTTTTTCAAAACATTCTTCCTTTCAATAAATAACAAAATCGCTGCCTCAAATAAAGCGTGCAAACCGCAACAATCCCGTCAGAAAACACAGGAAAGATTTGAACTCGCCAAAATTGAGACAGCCTTGATTATAATCAATATATATGCTTGCTACTCGGCTGCATATGCAGCAAAAACAAGATAAAGCCGCCGCTTAATTTCAGCCGCCCGCTTTAACTCCCTCTTCAACCGCCTCGCCGCCTGCAACAACCACCTTGTCGGCATCGCCGTTATCGAAATAATGCACCTGATAACGCTCCAGCTTGTTCATGCCGAGAACCGACACCGCATAGGCTTCAACCTTTTCCAGAGAAACTCTGGAATTGAGTTCAACAATAAGCCTTGTGTTTTCGCTGACGGCATCGCCGATCTGAGATTCAATTGCTGCCGCCTCATTCTCAAGCAGAACAAGGCTGATGTTTGAAAACAGAACCGCGCCGAAAAGCGCAATAAGAGTTAATGAAACTGCAAAGAGCTTAACCGTGCGCTTAAGAGATTCAACCGATTCCCTTCTTGCCTGAGCCGCCGTCTTTGCCTGCTTGGGGCGGGCAGGCTGCTTCTGCGCAGGTCTTTCACTATCTATTTTGGGTGCCGCCGATGATCTCATGGGAGGCATATCATACAGCGAAAGGTCATATGCCTCGCTGCGGTTGTAATCAGCCATTTTCTTTCTCCTTATTAGTTATAGTGAGCAAATGTCACAGCCATCCGATAAGGAATGGAGGTGAAACCGCTGCAAGGCCATCCAAACCTGCAACGGTCAATTATTAAAATCAGAGCTTTTCTGCGGTGCGGAGCCTTGCGCTTCGGCTTCTTGCATTATCGGCAAGCTCCTTTTCCGAAGGAGAAACCGCCTTGAATACCTTTGCTTTAGGTGTGTTACCGCAAACACAGACGGGGAAATTCTTGGGGCAGGTGCAGCCCTTCGCAAGGGGTGCAAGCTGCTGCTTAACGATTCTGTCCTCAAGGGAATGGAAGGTTATTACGCTGACTCTTCCTCCCTTGTTGAGGCAGTCAAACATATCCGAAACCGCATCCCCAAGCCCCTCGATTTCGAAATTTACGAAAATTCGAATTGCTTGAAAAGTTTTTCTCGCGGGATGCCCGTCCCGCTTCGCAGCGGCAGGCATTGCGGATTTGATTATATCCGAAAGCTCAAAGGTTGTTTCAATAGGCTTCGCTTCTCTTGCCTTCACGATTGCCCGCGAAATTGACGGCGCGAATTTTTCCTCGCCGTAATCGAAAATTATTTTCTGAAGTTCCCGCTGAGAAAGGTTATTGACAACATCAGCTGCGCTCATTCCTTCAATGCTCATTCTCATATCGAGAGGCGCATCGTGATGGAAGGAAAAGCCTCTTGAAGGCTCATCAAGCTGGTGGGAGCTGACACCCAGATCAGCAAGCACGCCGTCAACGCCGTCAATGCCCAGATTTGCGAGAATTGATTTTATGTTAAAGAAATTATCGTGAACCAGAGTTACACATTCAAAGCCGCCCAACCTTTCTTTCAGGGTTGCGATTGCCTGAGGATCTCTGTCAACGGCAATAAGCCTGCCCGTTGTGAGCCTCTTTGCAATGGCAGTTGAATGACCGCCGCCGCCCGATGTGCAGTCAACATAAATTCCGTCAGGCTTTATGTTGAGGGAGTCAATGCTTTCGTTGAAAAGAACGGGAATGTGATGAAATGAAGATGGATTTATGCTCATTTCTTGCTCCTTGACCTTGCATAGGGAACCGCCTTAAAGAAGTCCTCATCGTCCTTCTGCTTTTCCTCGGGTTTATCGCCGTAAAGCTCTTCCCACTTATCAGGGTTCCAGAATTCAACTCTGTCACCAACGCCGATTGCAAGCACTTCATCTGTCAGGTTTGCATATGCCTTGAAGTCGTCACGGATTGTGATTCTGTTTGCCTTGTCAGGAATAACAACATCACATCTGTTGGCAATTCTTCTTTCAGCCTCCGCCTGCTCAGCGCCTTCAAAGCATTCAAGAATATTCTCATAGAACTCGTCCCAGCTTGCCTCGGAAAAAAGCATTATGCAGGGCTCGCCGTGAACGGGCTTGAGAACAACAATTTCATCACCCAGAATTCTTCTGTACTTCGGAGGAAGCGACATTCTGCTGACCTGATCAAATTTTCTTAATTCTTTGCCTTGCAACTTTGACATGGCGCATTCCTCCTTTCTTTGAAAAAATCTCCCTTTTGCTTCCTTTGTCTCCCTAGCATTTCCTATTATAAATAAAAACTCCCTGAATATCAAGGGGTTTATGAAAAAAATTTAAAGGAATTTTCACATTTTATCTGACATTTTTGATATCGTCTTGTGTGTCAGATTTTTTTGCACACAAGATATAGAAAACGAGCCGTTTTTCGCAAAACGGCCCGCAATTTTCATGAAGTTAAAATCAGCATATCCTCAGGAGCAATTTCAGGCTGAAGAGCGCAGTTAACCGCCAGTGCCGTCAACTTTGATGCCCGTTCAATCATCAGGTCAACCTCTCGGGGAGTAACCATCATGTTACCCATCTGCTCATAAAGCGCTTGCTCATCCTCGCAAACGCCGCAATCAAGCACAAGGGTTGCCGCATCAACAACCGTAGGCACTCCGATTGAAACAACAGGCACGCCAACGGTTTTTTCGCTTATCTCGGCCCTTGCATTTCCGACTCCCGACCCGGGCACAATTCCCGTGTTGCACATCTGCACGGTAGTGCCCAGCCTTTCGGTATTCCTGGCAGCAAGAGCATCAACGGTTATAACAAAATCGGGCTTCACCGAATGAACAACACCTTTTATCATCTCAACGGATTCCGCGCCCGTTTCGCCGAGCACGCCTGTTGAAAATGCGCTGACACATCTCAGGCCGGAAAGCCCCGTTGCCTTCAGCAGCTCGCCCGTAATATGCCTCGTTGCAAAAATCATGGAGGCGCATTTCGGTCCCAGAGCATCGGGGGTTATTTTTGTGTTGCCCAGCCCTGCAACAAGCACGCTGCCCGAGGGCGGTATTATCCGCCTTATTTCTTCCGTCAGAGCAGAAAGGCTTTCATCAATAAACTGGGCATGCTTTGAAAATGGGCTGACCTCAACGGTCACATACCTGCCCACGGGCTTGCCCACCGCATCTGCCCCCTCAGCATTAAGCACGTCAATTCTTGTTACCTTTGCCTTGTGGGCCTTAAAGCTGTCAATTTCAATTCCTTCAAGGGTTTTTTTACCCAGAAATTCGCACCTTTCAAGTGCAAGATCCGTTCTGAAATTCATAATTTTATTTTCCTCTTGATTTTTCATCAAAAATTTAGTATTATTAATTGCAAAAGTTTGAAATTATTTTTAAAAAAGCCTTGCATTTAGGCAAAAAATGTGCTATCATATTCACCTGTATGAAGAAGGAGGTGCCACTATGCCCAATATTAAATCAGCTAAGAAGAGAGTTATCGTTAACAAGACCAGAGCTGCAAGAAACAAGTCTCGCAACACTGCTCTCAAGACTGCTATCAAAAAGGCTCATGCAGCTGTTGAAGCAAACTCACCCGAAGCAAACGCTCTCGTAAGAGACGCTATCAAGAAGGTTGATCAGGCTGCCGCTAAGGGTCTTATCCACAAGAACAACGCTGCTCACAAGAAGTCAGCCCTTGCACAGCTTATTAAATAAGTTGTTGTAAAAAACAAAACTAACAGATGACCGCAGTTGTAAATTTTTTATAACTGCGGTTATTAAATTATTGACATTATCCTCCATGTAGGGTATAATGAACCTATCCAAATATAACTCGGAGGTTGTAAAAATGAAAAAGGCTCTTAAGATTATCGGCATCATCATTGCCGTTGCAGGTGTTGCCGCTGGCATTTACTTCGCAGTTAAAAAGTTCCTCGAAAAGAAAAATCAGGCTGCAGACTGTGAAGAAAATTACGTTTCCTGCTCCTGCTGCGAGGCTCAGTAATTCAATAAAATCATTGCTTCCCCTTCGCTTTTCGGCGGAGGGGCTTTTTCTTAAGATTTTATTAATTCCGCCGCCTTTGAGTTGACAAGACGACAAAATCCGATATTATATTGAATAGGCTTTATTTTTCCTTGGGTTTCGCAAGGAACGAGGCAACTACTCCGCAAAAAATTGCGGCGGTAACTCCTGCAGAGGCTGCAGTCAGGCCGCCCGTAAGGATGCCTCTTATCCCCTGCTCCGCAATGGCTTTTTCAACACCCTTTGCCATTGTAAACCCAAAGCCTGTCAGAGGCACGGTTGCCCCTGCGCCCGCCCATTCAACAAGGGGCTCATAGGCTCCAACAGCCGTCAGCGCAACGCCTGCCACAACAAAGGCAACCAGAATGCGACCCGGAGTCAGCTTGGTTAAGTCAATAAGAATTTGCCCGATAAGGCAGATAAAACCGCCAACCGCAAATGCCTTTACTAAGTCGATTACAGTATCCATATCCACCGTCCAGTCCTTTTTGTTTATTATCGGTAAACATGCGGCGGATATTCCCGACTTTTTCTAAAATTTTGACTATTGACAAATCAGGGCTGAATTAATAGTATATATATTGTGGTTTCCGGGGGGAACAAAACATTATTTCAAAGGAGAAACAGAAATGGTATTTGAAAAGGTAAAGAAGATTATCAGCGAGCAGCTCGAAGTAGACCAGAGCATCATCTCAGAAAACTCAACAATTTCAGGCGACCTCGGCGCAGACAGCCTTGACCTTGTTGACCTTGCAATGTCAATCGAAGACGAGTTTGACATTGAGCTTTCAGATGAGGCACTTGACAAGATTAAAACAGTCGGCGACCTCGCAACCTACATTGAGGACAGAATCTGAGTCACATTTAACCTCACGGCTTTCGGGCTGTGAGGTTATTTTTTTGACATATGCAAATCGGTATGCTAAAATATATTCAGAGGTGATTTTATGATTATCAAAAACGCTGCCGTTTACGGTGCAGACTTTACCCCCTGCTCCGCAGACATAGAAATCGAAAACGGAATTATAAAAAGCATTGGCAAAACAGATGCGGAAGGCCTTGATTTTTCAGGCTGTGTAGCTTTGCCCGGATTTATTGACATTCATATTCACGGCTGCAACATGGCCGATGCTACGGACGGCAACCCCGATTCTGCAGCAAAAATGAGCAAGTGGCTGGCAACTCAGGGCATAACCTCCTTTTGTCCCACAACAATGACTCTGCCCGTTGATTTGCTGAAGAAATGCTTCGGCTACATTGCGGACACAATGGGCAAGGAAGAGGGCGCATATATCCACGGAATAAACATGGAAGGACCTTTCATTGCGCCTGAAAAGAAAGGCGCTCAGGATGCGGCACATATTCTCGCTCCCGATTATGAGGTATTCAGCGAGCTGAACGAAATCTGCCCCGTAAGGCTGGTTGACATTGCTCCCGAGCAAAAGGGAGCCGAAGAATTTATCGAAAAAGCAACAAAACTCTGCACCGTTTCCGCCGCACACACAACCGCAGATTATGAGCATGGTAAAAAAGCAATTGCTCAGGGAGTTTCCCATGCAACACACCTTTACAATGCAATGAACGGACTTACATCAAGAGAGGCAGGTATGGTTGGCGCAGTGCTGGACAGCGAGGGAGTTACCGCCGAGCTAATCTGCGACGGAATTCACATCTGCTCCGCTACGCTGAGAATAACCTTCAGGGCGCTGGGCGATGACCGCACCGTTGTTATCAGCGATGCAATGATGGCAGCAGGCCTTGAAGAGGGCGAATACACTCTTGGCGGTCAGCGCGTTATAAAGACCGACGCTGCAAGGCTGCCCGACGGCACACTGGCAGGCAGCGCAACAAATCTTTTTGAAGAATTTCAGAATCTTCTTGCCTTCGGAATCCCCCTTAAGCAGGCAATCAAATCTGTTACAATTAACCCTGCAAGGGCAATCGGTGCCGATAAAATCACAGGCAGTATTGAGGTTGGCAAAAACGCCGACCTGCTGATTCTCTCCAAAGATTTCAAGGAAATAAAAGCCGTTTTTGTTAAGGGAAAAAGGCTGGTCTGAGCCTGTTTTGAAGGGTTTCTTGCAAGGCTTTTCCGGCTGATTTTGCATAGTCAATTTAATATGCATGTATATATGCAGTAAAGCAAAATCACTTTACAAATTTTGTTTGTAAAGTGATTTCCTTGCATATGTGGATAACTCAGTGGAAAATGTGGATAACTCCCCTTTTTATTCTCAAAACAGCATTAAAACCGTAAAGTTTTCCACTTTACAAGTGTTTTTAGTTCTTTTTGAGAACTATTTTATGCAGTATATACCGTATAAAATTGTGAATTATTTTTGCAAGTTCGCACCGATAATCCTTCAGTTTTCGCGCTTTTTCGTAAAGGGTTTTCACTTTACGGCACCTATACAAAAAACAATCAGGGCCCTCCGACATTCGTCGGAGAGCCCTTTTCTTTTAGTCTACAAGTCTGCCGGTTACCTGATCGATTTTTTCAATACCGATTGTGTGGTCGCCGATGTAGGTGCCGTCAATAGCTTCAACAAATGTGTCGCCTGTGATGTCGGCAGCCTTTGCATAGTAGTGAACATACTTCTTGGAATCGGGAATACTCCATGAGGTAAGACCTGCAGCTTCATCATATACATATGTGGCATCAATCGCCTCAATGCATGAGTCGCCGTTGATATCGCCGAATATGATGATGTGGAATGATTCAACAAGGATATCATCGCTTGTATCATCGGGAGTTCCCATTCTGTCATAAACGTTGATAACTGTGCCTGTACCTGTGTAATTCCATGTTCCGCCAAGACCGTTTTCAGGATAGATAATTTCAATTCTGCCGTCGCCTGATACGTCAATATACTTTTCAAGGAGCTCAGGTTCTCTGAGGTATTCCTTAAGGCCGTATACATACCATCTGCTTGTTGCAGCATCATAATCGTCTACCGTGCCGCCTGCTCTGTCAATAACAGTTGTGCAGGTGTCATTCTTGGGAATAAGCATTACCTTAACGGGCTCGTAGATTGCATAAAGCTCATAATCCTTTGCAGGCATTGTTAATGTGTCTGCGGTGATGATGTGAGCCTTGTCGCCTTCAATCTCTGACCAGCCGAGGAATACATAATGCTCAAATGAGGGAGCACCGGGAAGTGTTACTTCGTCGCCCATCTGCTTTGTTGATGTTGCATAAGCATACTTAACATCAGGTGAAATGGGTCCGCCCTCTGCAGGCTTGTAATCATAGAATGTTACCGTGAAGTCGGTCTTAATCCAGATTGCGATGAAGTCTGCGCCGTCTGAATCCATCTTGCCGAAGTCGGTAACAGGAGTTTCGGGAGCATCGGGAGTTGCCCAACCGCCGAATTCATAGCCTTCTTTTACGGGTTTCTCTGTGGGAGGAACGATATCGTCGCCGAAGGTTACGTCTGATTCGGATGTTGTTTCGCCTGTGCTCTCAAAGATACCGTCGCCTGCATCAAATGATGCGGTGAAGGAATCTTCCTTCCATGTTGCATAAACCGTTACATCCTTTGCAGGCATGATAGCGGGCACAGCAACGGAAGCTCCGTTTTCATCTGCCCAACCGTTGAATACATAGCCATCCTTCTCAGGATCAGCTACCGAATCAACTGCTTCGTTGTAGTAGTAGTTAAATGTTGTTGTTACGCCGTCAACATCAACGGTAAGAGTGTAGATATTTCTGATGAGGTACGCCTTAAGAACGAGTGTTCCGTCTGCAGGAACTGTGCCTGAAAGCACGCTCTTTTCAGCATCAAGAGTGAAGCCTTCGGGAACTGCATATTCAACAGCCTTTGTTGTGTCAACAACACCGTCATTATAGGTTACGGTTTCTGTTGCATCGGCGGGATATGCGCCCTCAGTATCCATCTCGTAAACCTCGAGAATGTAGCTTACATTGCCGTTTGCAGTCCACTTGGCAGTGAATTCAAGTGCCTTATCGGGCATTGAAGTGTAGTCTGCAGGCTGCTTGCCGTCTGCATCAAACCAGCCGCCGAATGTGTATCCGGCCTTAACGGGCTGAGCAGGAACGGGAACGGGTGCGCCGTATTCAACAGCTGCAGGTCCGTCGTAAACTTTGCCTTCGTTAATGTAAGTTACGTTATTCTTGTTAACTGTCCATGTTGCCTTGATTGTTACATCGTCAGCGGGCATTGTTGAAGGAACATCAACGGGATTGTTGTTTTCATCAACCCAACCGTTGAAGGTGGAGCCTTCCTTAACGGGAGTCTCTACGGGAGCAACGGGTGCTTCGTAGGGATATTCAACCTCAGTCACAGCGCCGTCAACATCAATCTTCAATGTGTTGATTTCACGCTCATAGTAAACCTTGAGAACGAGTGAACCGTCAGCGGCTACAACGCCTTCAAGAACTGACTTTGCATTATCAACTGTGAAGTTATCTGCTGCATCGGGAGATGCGGTTACGGTTGCATTTGTTGTTCCGTTGTTGAAGGTATCTACTCTGGTTGCTTCGTCAGGATAAGCCTTGTTAACATCCATGTAGTAATGCTCAACCTTATATTCTACATTTGTAGCTTCGGTCCATACCGCATAGAAATCAACATCTGCTGCACCGATTGCGCCAAGGTCATCAAGAACGGTTACGCCGTCTGTTGACCAACCTGCAAACTTATAGCCGTCCTTTTCGGGATCGGTTTCGGGAGCGGTGATAGCATCCTCATAGGGAACCTTAACAGTGTCGTATGCTTCTGCATCGCCTGCATCCTTATAGAAGTTTGCATTGTAGGTGTTCTTAGTCCACTGAGCACGGATAACAACCTGGCTTGCAGGCATTGTTGCGGGAAGAGCAGGGCTCCAACCGTCAAATGTGTGTCCGGGCTGTGTGGGATCTGTTGCGGGAACGGGCATATCTGCCTTATCTGTTCCGTAAGCAACCGAATACTCTTCGTAAACGCCGTTATAGGTTCTGTAAACAAGCTTATACTCGATTACTTCCCATGTAGCATAGTAATTAACGTCTCTTGCAGGAGTTGTTACTGCGGTATTGAAATCAACAACCTTGCCTGTTGCATCATCAACCCAACCGGTGAAGTTGTGGCCTTCGAGTGTTGCAACGGGAGCTGAAATGCCAACGCCGTAGTTATTCTCTGTCTGCTGGAGAACCTTGTTCATTGTGCTGTCTTCATAGAAGGTTACGGTGAACTGATCAAGTTCCCAAACTGCAGTGAGGCTTATGTCCTCAGCAGGCATTGTTGCGGGAATGCCGTTACCTTCAGAGTCAACCCAACCCTTGAATACATAACCTTCCTTAACGGGCTCTGCGGGAGCTGTTACATCTGTGCCGTATTCCTGAGTGATGGGAAGAACAAGTGAACCGCCGTTTGAATCAAAGCTGATTGTGTACTTGTTGATTGCCCACTGTGCTTCGTAGGTTGCATCAGCAACTGCTACTGTTGAAAGTGCGGGGCTCCAGCCTGTGAGCGAATAGCCTGTTCTTGCTGCTTCGGGAGCAACTACTGTTGCGCCGTGATAGTAAGGAGCTGTTACGCTTGCCTGGCCGTTAACCGTACCTTCATTACCGTTGAATGTAATGGTGTACTTATTTCTGCCGTAGTAAACCTTAAGAACGGTTGTTTCGTCAGCCTTGATTGTTGCTTCAAGAACATTGATTTCGTTAGTGTCAAGATAGAAGCCCTCGCCGGGAGTTGCTGTAACCTTAACTACCTCGCCTATCTTAGCGGTCTTGGTTTCTGTCTGAGCAGCGCCGTAAGCGCCGGTTGTATCCATTGTATAAATTTCAATGGTGTAAGCCTTTGCATCGCCAACTGTCCATACAGCCTTATAGGTTGTGTCTGCAGCGGGCATTGAGCCAAGTGCGGGTTCCCAACCTGCGAAGGTGTAACCTGTCTGAGTGGGAACTTCAGGAGCTGTTACGGCTGCGCCGAAATCAAACTTCTGAGTCTTGGTTGTTGTGCCGTCAGCGTATTTACCGCCGTTGGCATCGAATGTTGCAGTGTACTGCTCTGTTGTCCATACTGCAGTGTATTCAACATTGTAAGCAGGCATTGTCTTTTCGGGTGTGGGAGTCCAACCACCGAACTTGTTGCCTTCCTTTTCAGGATCGGCAGGAGCAACAATTGCTGCGCCGTAAGCGAGAGTTTCGCTCTTAACAACGCTGCCGTCTACCTTCCACGTTACGGTGTAGTTGTTCTTTGTCCACAGAGCCTTGACTGTTGCGCCACCTTCAGGCATTGTTGTGGGAAGTGCATCCCAGCCTGCGAAGCTGTAACCCGTCTTTGTAGGTGCTGCGGGAGCCGTGATAGCTGAGCCGAAGTCCTGAGTTATGGGAGCAACTTCTGTGCCGCCGTCTGTGTTGAATTTGATTGTATACTGCTCAACCTTATAGATTGCATAGTATGTTACATCGTTTGCAGGCATTGATGTTGCAACCGTGCCTGCTGCAGCTGCTGTAGCAGATTCTGCCCAGCCGAGGAACTTATTGCCTGCCTTTGAAGGAGCTGCGGGAGCTACGATAGCTTCGCCGAACTTTGTGGGAACAACTGTTGTTGTTTCACCGTCAGCGAAGAGACCGCCGTTTGCCTTGAAGATGGCATTGTAGGTCTTTGCTTCCCACTGTGCTTCGTAGGTTTCTCCGCCTACTGTATCCATAGTTCCAACTTCGGGTTCCCAGCCAGCGAAGGTGTAGCCGTCCTTAGTTGGATCTGAAGGAGCAACGATTTCTTTGCCGTATTCTGTGGGAACGGTTTCATATTCCTTACCGTCAACATTGAATACTGCATCGTAGGTGTTAGCCTTAAGCTCATAGTAAAGAGCGATGTTCTCTGCAGGCATTGTTGCGCCGTCTGCAAGAGCGGCTGTGAGAGCTACATCGGTGTAAGCCTTAGCGATAAGGCTGTAGCCTGCGGGAAGAGTGTAAGTTGCGGGAAGGTCTGTAGGAATAACCTTGCCGTAATCAACTGTTGCAGTTCCTGCTGCTGCAAACTTGCCGTTTGCGGGCTCATAAACATAGTAGCTTACTGTGTAGGGATTAACTGCCCACTGAGCGGTGAAGGTCTGCTCCCCTGCAGGCATTGTTGAGGGCACGCTGGGTGACCAACCTTCGAAGGTGTAGCCTTCCTTCTCGGGATCTGCGGGAGCAACGATTGCTGCGCCGTATTCAACGCTTTCGGTTGTTTCAACGCCGTCAACATTCCATGTTACATCGTAGCTGTTAACAGTCCATGTTGCTGTAACTGTGATGTTTTCTGCAGGCATATTATCGGGAATTGAGGGCTCCCAACCTGCAAATTCATAGCCTTCCTTCTGAGGATCAACGGGCTTATTGATAAGCGCATTGTACTCATAGGGATCTGTTGTTGTTACACCGTCTACATCAAAGGTAATGGTGTAGGTGTTTGCTTCCCAAGCTGCGGTGAAGGTTCTGTTGGCTGTGAGCTTGGTTGTGTCATTAAGACCGTTCCAGCCCTTGAATGTGTAGCCTTCTCTTACGGGATCTGCGGGAGCTGCAGGCTTAACAAGTGAGCCGTGGCTTACCTGAACTGCCTTTGCTGCATCGCCGTCTTCCCATGCGCCGCCGTTAGCATCAAATGTTGCTGTACGCTTAACGGGAACATAGTAGAGATTGAGAACGGTTGAACCGTCTGCTGCTACAACGCCGGTGAATTCATTTGCTGCTTCGGGGTCAAGCTCGTAGTTAGCAACTGCGAGGTCGCCGAGAAGAACATAGTCTGTGTTTGCTGCGGGCTCTGCGGGAACAGCTTCAACGATTTCGATTGCATTGTCGGTTGTGCCGGTATAAGCATCGAAAACTTCTGTCATTGCTTCGCCTGTAGCAAAATCAGTATAATTTACAACAACCTTGAAGGGTGTGTCGTTCTTGGGAGTCCATGTTGCTTTAAGCTCCATACCGTTAAGAGGCATGGTTGAGGGAACTGCAACTGCAGCGCCTTCTGAATCTACCCAACCTGCAAAGTCATAACCTGTCTTTGTGGGATCAGCAGGAGCTGTGATATCAGCCTTATAATCGGCAACGATATCATCTACCTTTGTGCCGCCATCGGTATCAAATGTGATTGTGTACTCATTTGCTTTCCATGTTGCGGTGAAGGTCTGTTCTCCTGCAGGCATTGTTGAGGGCACGGTGGGTGTCCAGCCTGCGAATGTGTAGCCTTCCTTCTCGGGATCTGCGGGAGCAACGATTGCTGCGCCAAATTCAACCTTTTCGGTTGTTTCTGCGCCGTCAACATTCCATGTTACATCGTAGCTCTTGATATCCCAAAGAGCAGTGATTGTCATATCATAAGCGGGCATTGATGAGGGAATTTCCTTATCCCAGCCTGCAAAGTCATAACCTGTCTTTGTGGGGTCAGCAGGAGCTGTAACCGTTGTTGCATAATCCTGAGTGATGGGGTCAATTGCCGAGCCGCCATCTGTATTGAATGTGATTGTGTACTTATTGGGAGTCCAGATTGCATAGTAGGTATCACCGTCAAGAGGCATTGTTACGGGGAATGTAACAGCCTTTGATGCATCTGTTTCGCCCTTTGTTTCAGACCAGCCGCCGAAGGTATAGCCTTCCTTGGTTGTTACTGCTGCAGGAGCATTAACCTCTGAGCCATATGCTGCCTTAACGGGGTCAATTGCTGAGCCGCCGTCGGCATCAAATGTGATTGTGTACTCGTTAGCAGTCCACTGTGCAACGTAATCGGCATCTGCCACTGCTACGGTTGAAACGTTCTTATCCCAGCTCTTGAAGGTAAAACCTGTCTTTGAAGCGGTGGGAACTGCAACGGTTGCGCCGTAGAAGTAATCAGCCGAGGCTGCGCCTTCAAGTGTTCCGCCGTCAGCATCAAATGTGATTGTGTAAAGCTCTCTTGCATAGTAAACCTTAAGAACTGTGTTGCCTTCAGCAGCAACTGTTGCTGAAAGAACGCTCTTTGCGGAATCTACATAGAAGCCTTCTGTAACATTTGTAACTGCGGTTACGGTTGAGTCTGTAACACCTGTTCTGTTGTCAACAACGGGATTTGCTTCATCATAAGCACCTGTTGTATCCATTGTGTAATACTCAACTGTGTAGGGTGTATCTGTTGCGGCATCCCACTGAGCGGTAAAGGTCTGATCAACAGTGCCCATTACGCCGACTGTGTTATCCCAGCCTGCAAATACATAGCCCTTCTTTGCGGGAGCTTCGGGTGCAACAATTTCTTCACCGTAATTGGTGGGAACTGTCTTTGTTGTTTCGGCTGCCTCGCCTTCACCCCATGCGCCGCTGTTTGCATCGAAGATAGCATTGTGGCTGTCTACGGTATATACTGCGGTGTAAGTAAGGTTCATAGCAGGCATATTTGCCTCAACTGCAGGTGACCATTCCTTGAAGGTGTGGCCAACCTTTACGGGAGCATCGGGAGCAATGATTGCTTCCTGATAATCATAGGTATCAACCTGATCTGCTTCTCCGTTATCGAATATCCATGTTACTGTGTATTCATTAATTACCCAATCTGCCTCAAGAACAACGTTCTCTGCGGGCATTGTTGCGGGAACTGAAGTCTTGTTGCCTTCTGCATCAAGCCAGCCGTTGAAGGTATAACCTTCCTTAACGGGGTCTGCAGGAGCAATAACTTCTGTGCCGTAATCCTGGGTAATATCGTCAATCTTGCTGTCACCTGTTTCGGTGAAGGAGATTGTGTACTGATTAACCTTGAGAACTGCATAATAGGTTACATCGTTTGCAGGCATTGTTGCTGCAACGTTGCCTGCTGCGGCAGCAGCCTCATCCTCTGACCAGCCGAGGAATTCATAGCCTTCAACATCAGGCTCGGAAGGAACTTCCATATCTGCGCCGTAAGCTATATCAAACTCTTCGTATGTTTCGCCGTCAACAATCCATGTTACCGTGTATTCAGCAGGAGTCCAGATGGCAACATATGTTTTGCCTTCTTCATCCATTGTGCCTACATAAGGATCCCAGCCTGCGAAATCATAGCCGTCCTTTGAGGGGTCTTCGGGAGCTTCTACATCTCTGCCGTACATAACGGGAACTCTTGCATATTCAACGCCGTCCACCATAAATACTGCATCGTAGATAACTTCTTCAAGGTAATAGTAAATGTTAACATCTGCTGCGGGCATCTTCTGGCCTTCTGCAAATTCGGTTGAAAGGCCTACATCTGCATATGCCTTTGAAAGTGCATAGCCTTCAGGTGCTTCATAGTTGCCGGGAACGGTAACTATTGTGTCGCCGTAGGTTACCGAGCCAAAGTTAACAATTTCAAATCTATTTGTTTCGGGATTGAGAACATAGTAATTTACATTATATGTTCTTGCATCGTAAATTGCATAGTAAATTGTATCTTCTGTGGGATAAACATCGGGAAGACCTGTTACAACTGCGCCTGTTCGGTCTGTTGACCAACCGATGAAGATGTTACCTTCCATTTCGGGGTCTTCGGGAGCCTCAAAGGGAGCGCCTGATGTTACGGTCTTGTTGATGTTTGTGCCGTCGTTATTGATAACGAAGGTAATTTCAACATCGTCTGTCCAGAATGCCTTGTATGTAACATCGTCATAAGGCATTTCTGCAGGAAGATCAACGATATCGGCTTCTGTGGGATTTTCAATTGAAGCATCTACCCATCCCTTGAATGTGTAGCCGGGTCTTGCAAGCTCGGGAACAACGCTGTAATCAACTGCATCGCCGATTGTTCCTTCAATTACGAAGGAAGAGTCATCTGCTGCATCAAATGCGCCGCCGTTAGCCTGAAGAGTAATGCTGCTTTCAATGTAAACGGGATAGCTCTTGACTGTTGCGTTTACATCCCAAAGGTGCATACTTGTTGTTTCTTCCTTTGCGCCGCCTTCTTCACCGAGAGGAATGTTGATGTAAGCATAAACGCCGTCGCCTGAATTCTTGATTGTTTCTTCAACAACAAAGAACTCGCCCATTCCGCTTGCGGTTTCAAGAACGGTAAGCTCAAATTCGATAAACCACTCATCGCCGCTGATCATCTTGCTGGTTGAGGGAGTGAACTGATATCTTGCAGTGATAGCCTCATGAGTATCAGCAAAATCCTGAGTAATGTAACCGTAGGTTACAAGATTCTGAAGCGAATAGTTGGTATCATCAATCTTCGCAAAGTCACCGCTTACGCCGTTGATGTAAGCAGAGCTTGATGTGCTTGTGTTTGGAAGAAGATTATTCTTGACGTTGTAGGAATATGAATCAGTGAAGAAATCACTGTCATAGAACATAATCAGGTTACCTGCATTGGTGAAGTAAGAAGTATCAACAAAAAGCCTTGCTCTGACTGTTTCGCCGGGCTGAACTCTGTCGGTATAAATCCACTCGCCTGTTGCGGGATCCTGTCTGTAAATTTTTGTGATGAATGTAAGCTCTTCCCCTGAGCTTGTTGTTGACTGCCAAACAGCCTCGTATTCTGCCGAATCATCAGGGAATACGGTTACTTCGGTTGCAGTGCTGTCATCAGCGCCCTTGAGCTTCCATCCCACAAACTTATAGTTTGATCTGATGGGTGTGGGCACTGTAAGTGCATCGCCTGCATCGCCTTCTGCATAGAAGGTTGTTGTTTTATCACCGAACTCGCCGAGACCGGTATCAAATGATGCAGTTACGAAGTTCTGATAAAGTGTTACGGGCTGGCTCTCATAATCAAGAACTGCATCCCAATTGGACATACCCGTAATTGTTTCATTAACGCCGTCATAGGGGCCCTTGGGAACATTGATACGGCCCTTCTTGAAGGTTGTTGAACGGGTTGTTTCTTCAACTGCGAAGAAATCACCGATACCCGTGCCTGATGCTGCATCCGCTCTTACAGTAAGCGGAATTTCAAAAAGCCACTGTGAATCGCTTATTTTCTGGTTTGTTGCGCCGCTTGCGAACTTGTAAGAAATATAAGCAAAACCATGCTTGTTTGCAAAATCTGAAGTGATCTTGCCGTTGCCGATCATAAATGATTCAACATCCGAATTTGAATCGTCGCCAACAAATGTTCCTGTTATTCCGTAAGGAAGTGCGGCATAATACGAATTAACGGTTATGTCATTCGTATTTGCGCCAAACGAATCAGTGAAGAAATCGTTATTATAGAAAAACAGGAGGTTACCGGAGTTAGTGTAATAATCAGTGTTCAGATAAATTCTGACTCTGACTTCTTCGCCCTGCTTTACCTTTTCTGTTTCGGTCCATGTTCCGTTAACCAGTCTGAAAATCTTGGTTGTGATGCTTAATGTTTTTCCGTCATCAGTGTTTGCATCCCATGCGTTTGCAATCATTGAGAAAGAACCGAAAACCATTAAAATAGCTAAAGCAACAGCTACTAACCTTTTCATTGTTTTCATTAGAGAATTCCTCCTTGCTTATTATTCCGCCTTGCACACGACGGAATTTTCGGAACAGAGAGGCTCCTGCCCCCCTGAGCCATATTTACGCGGGGTTTTATCTCCTCATTGGGCAGAGGGAGGGTCGCTCCCTCTGCCAAGTGATTTCAGGTTAGAGTTTGCTTTAATCAGGCGGGTCTTCCTGTTACCTGATTAATTACGATCATGCCTATTGTTGCATCGCCGATGATTGTGGCATCAGTTGCATCAATAATTCCGTCACCGTTGAGGTCAGCCGCCATAACCTTATAAGGATCATAGTTGGGGTTAGCAACCATTGTTCCTGTTGCTTCGTCATAAACGGTTTCTTCTGACCAGTTTGTGAGCATAAGGCCTTCGTCATCAGCATATGTGCTGTCGATAGCCTGTGCAATTGAGTCGCCGTTGATATCACCATAGATAACAATTACATATGTTTCAATAGGTGTTGTGGGATCAAGGTTATCGTAAAGCTCAACCTTTGTGCCGGTACCGTAGCACTTAACGTCAACAGGTGTTACGGTGAAGAAGCCGTCGCCTTCTACGTCAAGGTATGAGTTGCGGAGAATATCCTCTGAAAGGATGTATTCTCTGAGACCTGTGATAACGTTGATATCTCTGTCAATAATTGTTGTTGAACCGGCCATGGGAATGAGTTTAACGGGAATTCTCTCGAATACAGGCTCTACTGTGATGTTCATAGCAGGCATTGTATCATAAATGATGTTCCAGTTCTTGAACTCATAGTGTTCCTTGGTGGGTTCTGATTCGGGAACGGGAATTTCGTCGCCGAACTTAACCATTTCAGTTGCAAATACTGCGCCTGTTGCATCAAGGAAGGTTACCTTGTAGATGCCTGTTGAGAAGTCTGCAACGATGATGAGATTCTTGTTGGGCATTGTGAAGGTTGAACCTGCAACATATTCTGTTTCGCCGTCGAACCAGCCGTCGAAGGTCATGCCTTCAACTTCGGGAGCGTCCATAACGGTTACAGTTGCGCCGTACTTATAAGTTTCGGTTGTCTTTTCGCCGTTTACAACATATGTTACGGTGTAAGCTGCTTCTGCCCATGTTGCAGTGAACTCAAGGTCACTTTCGGGCATTGTTGCGGGAACCTCAGGTGTCCAGCCTGCGAAGGTGTAACCATCCTTAGCGGGATCTGCGGGAGCAACAATTTCAGCACCGTAGTAAACATCGTCTGTTGTTTCAACGCCGTCAACAATCCATGTTACCTCATAGAGGTCTCTGTCATAGTAGATTGAGAGAACGGTTGAACCGTCTGCTGCAACTACGCCGCTGAGAACGCTCTTTTCAAGGTTGGGTGTGAGACCGGTAAGGTCTGTGTTAGGCTCAACCCAAGCAGTTGTATCTGTTACGCCGAATGTGTAAGCAACGGTCTTTTCATAGTTGCCTTCAGTATTCATTGTGTAGATTTCAATTGCAACCTTGGTGTTTGCGCCTGCGGTGTATCTTGCTTCGTAAACGGTATTAGTTGTGGGCATTGTGCCGTTGAATGCAGTGTTTGTGCCCTTGATATACCAATCAACGAAGTTGTAGCCTTCCTTCTTGGGAGCTGTGGGAGCAGTGATTGTTGAATCTACTTCAACATCTACGGGATAACCCTCTACCACTACGCCGTCAACCTCGAAGCTGAGGCTTACTGTGTTTGCATCAAATACGGGAGTGATTACAAGATCCTTCTCGGGAACTGTGATGGGGAAGTTTACGGGATTGCCGTCTTCATCTTCCCAGCCGCCGAAGGTGTAGCCGTCCTTAGAGGGTTCTTCGGGCTCTTCAATTGTTTCGCCGTAGTAGTAATCATCCTTGTCGCCGTTGATTGTTACGGAAACTGTATTTCTGGTGTAGTAGATGTAAATTACAGTTGAGCCGTTGCCTGCGATAGTTACGGTTGCGGGTTCGATTTCATAAACCTCGAAGCCTGTAACTGCTTCATCCTCAGCAACGAGAGTTACTGTGTCACCTGTTTTACCGTATCTTACATCATCAACAGGCTCGCCCCATGTGAGGCCGTCGGTATTCTGGAATACCTTCTTAACTGTGTAAGCAGTATCTGTCTTTGCTGTAAGAAGTGCGGTGTAAGTGATGCCGTCAACGGGAACTGTTTCGGTTGCAAGGTTAACTGCGGTATTGCCGTCCTTTGACCAGCCGCCGAAGGTGTAGCCTGCAATCTGAGCCTCGGTGGGATCACCGGGATTTACGATTGCTGAACCGAAGTCGTATTCGCCGGTTGCATAGATTTGACCCTTAATCTTGAAGGTAACTGTGTACTTAATGGGCTTATAAACGGGAGTGATTTCGATATCCTCAGCAGGAACAGTCATGGGGAATGTAACTGTGTTACTTTCGTCATCTACCCAGCCTTCGAAGGTGTAGCCTTCATCGGGAGTGGGATCTTCCTGCTCAATTTCCGAACCGTAGTAGTATTCGCCTTCTACGCCGTCAATTGTTACCTTAACCTTAATACGGTCATAGAATACCTTGATAACCATCTTGCCGTCACCTGTTACAGTGCCTGTAAGAACTGACTTCTCTCCGTTAACGGTGAAGCCGGTCTTATCAGCGGGCTGGTAGTTGATTACGGTATCTGTTACATCGTATTTTGTTTCGCTTGACTTAGCATAGCCAACGCCTGTGGGATTCATAACGTATGTCTCAACGGTGTAAGCTGTGCCTGAAGCGGGAGTAAGAATTGCATGGTATGTTACGCCGTCAACGGGAACTGTTACGTCATCGGTGAATTCAACCTTGGTTGAACCGTCTGTTGACCAGCCGCCAAATTCATAACCGCTAGGAGCTGTGTAAGCGGGAACGATTGTTGAAATCTTTGTTCCGAAAGCATACTCGCCTGTCTGAACGGTTTCGCCGTCAGCGATGAATGTTACGGTGTAGTTAAGTGCTGTGAACTTAGCAGTGTAGGTTGTTGCGGTTGCGGGAACGGTTGTTGTTCCTGCTACAACCTTAACATCGCCTGCATACCAGCCGTCAAAGCTGTGACCTGCAAGTGAGGGATCTGCGGGAACTGCAAGAACCTCGCCGTAAGTCTGCTTGCCGCTCTGAACGGTTTCTGTTCCGTTCATGAAGGTGATTTCAAATTCTGATGCCTTGTAGTTGGGCTCAAGAACGATATCTTCTGTACCTACTTCAATGGGGAATTCAACGGGATCGCCGTTTTCATCTACCCAGCCGTCAGGTTCCATACCTTCGGGAGCTTCGGGATGATCAGGCATATCGTCCTCGGTGATTTCCTCGCCGTAGTACTTCTCTTCTTCTTCGCCGTTAATTGTTACCTTAACGGTGTTACGGTCATAGTAAGCCTTGAAGGTTGTTGTGCCGTTGCCCTTAACAACTGCTGTGAGAACGCTGTCTGCATGTGCAGTGTTAAGTGTGAAGCCTTCGTATTCATCGGCTGCAAGGGTAAGAGTTGTTTCCTTACCGGCAACGCCGTCATACTTGGTTTCTGACTTTGCAGCATCAAGAGTATATGTTGTGCCGTCAGTACCCATGAAGTACTTTTCAATGTTGTACTTAACATCGGTCTTTGATTCAAGAACTGCATAGAAGGTGATGCCGTTAACAGGCATTGAACCGAGGTCTGTGAGAGCCTCTGTTGCGCCTTCTGTCTTAGCCCAGCCCTTGAATACATAACCTGCGGGAACATCTGATTCTGTGGGATCTGCGGGAGCAACAACGGGTGACTCATAGTCAGCCTTTGTTGTTGTGTAAGTAACTGATGTGCCTTCAGCGCTGATGATGAAGGTTGCAGTGTACTCATTCTTTGTATAAACGGGAGTAAGGATTACTTCCTTATCCTCTTCGTTGGGAACTACATAAGGATCGGTGATTGTGTTGCCGTTTTCATCTTCCCAATGGTCGAAGCTTTCGCCTTCCTTCTCGGGTGCATCGGGAAGGTCAATTTCCTCGCCCTGGAAGTATTCGTCTTTGTCGCCGTTAACATCAACGGTTACCTTATTACGTGCATAGTAAGCATTGATAACTGATGAGCCGTCACCTGCAACGGTGATTGTAAGGTCGCCGAGTTCGGTATCAAGCTCGAAGCCGCTTATCTTTTCAGCATAAGTGATTTTTGTTTCAGCAACTGCATGGAGCGTGAAGGTCTCGGTAGGTGTGCTGCCGTAGTTACCATCAGTATCCATAAGGTATCTGTTAACAGTGTAGTCAACGCCGCCTTCGCTGGGAACGTAAACTGCTGTGTAGGTTGTATCTGCTGCAGGAACATCAACTGTTGTGATGTCTGCGATAACGGTTGCGCCGCCATCAGCAGTCCAGCCTGAGAAGGTGTAGCCTTCCTTAACGCCGTCTGTTACAACCTCTGCAGGAACAGCAAGCTTCTTGCCGTAGGTCTGGGTGCTCTCGGTTGAAGTACCTTCAACAACGAAAGTGATTTTATAGGTGTTTGCAATCCATACTGCATAGAAATCCTGATCCTCGGTGAACATTGTGCCAAGCTCGGGAGCCCACTTCATTGTGTCAAGCGTATAGCCTGTTCTTATGGGATCTTCTGAGGGAGCAGTAATCTGTGCGCCGTATTCAACTTCAACGGTTCTTTCTGTGTCGCCGTTAAGCCATGCGCCACCTGTTTCTCCAACATCGTTTGCATGGAAGATTGCATTATACTTCTGAATATTGAAGTAACCACGAACTGTAACATCACCTGTTACTGTGTAGGGGAACTGTGCGGCTGTTGCGCCGGTGATTCTCCACTCTACGAAATCATAGCCTTCAACTGATTCAAACTCTGCAAGATCATCTGCAGTGATTTCGTCGCCGTAATAGAAACCTTCAAATGTTGCAACTATTGATTCATCTTCTGCTGTTTCGGAGTCATCAATATAACCCTTAACATTTACATACTTAACAGTTACGGTGTATTCAATATCGGATACAGAAGCGGTGATGTTGCATACATATACGCCAACTGTTGTTTCATCATCATCCTCAATGAAATACATGGAAACAGCATCAGCGTTGATTGCTGCAACTTCCTTATCCCACTTTACAAATGTTGTACCGGGAGTAGGAAGAAGCTCATCTGCGGGAGCATCGGGTGTTGTTACGGCTGCACCGAATGAATATTCCTGGCTGTCATAAAGCTCAGTCATTTCATCGTCAAGCCAGAAGTTAACAACATAGGTGTTCTTTGTCCATGTACCTGTCACGGTAACATTTGAAGTGCCTACCTTGTATTCGCCTGCTGCATCGCCTGCAACCGCGCCTGTTACTGTCCAGCCGTTGAAGGTCCAGCCTTCAGCTGACATTTCGGGAAGTTCAACAGCATCGCCCATATTGGCTGTTGTTGAATAAACGGAAGGATCAACGCCTGCGGGAGCTGTGCCGCTGAATACATATGTTACTGTGTAATCGGTTGCTTCATAAAGTGCAGTGTAAGCTGCATTGCCTTCAAGTCTGAACTCCTGACCTGCTGTGAGAGCAACTGTCTTGTTGTCAAGTGACCAACCAAGGAATGTTTCGCCATCCTTATCGGGGCCTGCGGGAGCATTCTTGAGTGCATAGTAATCACCTGTTACAGAATCAGCACCTGCGAAGGTTGCTGTATACTGCTCGGGGATGTAATAGAGATTAAGAACTGTGCTGCCGTCTGCTGCAACTACCTCTGAAGTTTCGTTAGCAGCTTCGGTGTTGAGCTTATAATGCTCAAGAGCAAGTCTTTCATCGCTGAAGAGGATGTTTGTTACCTTGTCGCCTGCTTCAGCAGCTTCAGTGATTGTAACAGTATTTTCTGTTACTGTTGCAATTTCAACTGTCTTTGTTGCAGCCTCGCCTGACTTCTGATCAACATAGTTGATAACGATGTTGGCAACATTAGCTGCAGGAGTATAGGTTGCGGTGTAGGTTACATCTGCAAGACCCATTGTTGCGGTGTCGCCCTCCTGAAGGAGAACATCGCCGTTCTTCCAACCTGCAAATGCATAGCCTTCCTTAGCGGGGCCTGCAGGAGCAGCGTAATCAGCACCGTAGTAAACATCATCGGATGATGCTTCGCCGAAGGTTGCCTTATACTGATCTCTCTTGAGGTAAATATCAAGAGCAGCAGCGCCGTCAGCAGTAACTGTTACATCGCCTGCCGTGCTATTAGCTGTATCAAGAGTGAAGCCTGCGGGAACGCTGTAGGTTGAAACATTAACTGTTGCACCTGTTGATGCACCGATGTTTGATGTTTCTGCTGTTTCGGGATATTCACCGTCTGTACCCATTGTGTAAATATTCTGCTTATATGTTGCTTCAGCAGCCTGGAATACAGCCTTAAGGTTAAGGGTTTCATAACCGATTGTGAGTTCTTTAATCTGGTCATTTGTAAGAACGGTTGAGCCGTCTGTTGACCAGCCGAGGAACTGCTTGCCGTCAGCCGAAGCTGTGGGAAGCGAGAAGCCTGAGATTGTTGACAGCTTGTTGCCGATATAGCCTGTGTATTCAGCAGTACCGGAAATTGTGCCTGTTGTAGTTGTGAAAATTACGTTGTTGTCACATGAGAGTGAGCTGTCTTCATCTGTGTCTTTGAGGGTGTAACCAAACTCTCCAAGATATGCTTCGTCACAACTTGAATAATAGTTTGCGAAATCTCCGTCATTGTCAGGGTTAGCTGAAATAACAGTCGCTGCCATCCACAAATCATAGTCCGAAATACATTCTGTTGAAAGATAGAACTGACCTTTTTCCGTTGCAGTTTCATTAACAGTAAAATCAAGCTCAAAGAGCCAGTTTTTGCCGTCAAGCACTATGGATTCCTGTGCACCAAAGATATTAGCAAAAAGCCAACCTTTGCCTTCAAGGTCTGCTTCTGTAAGATATTCCCAATCAACCATATTGGCAAACTGACCGGAATTATCTGTGCCGTAGGTAAGTTCGCCGCTATATGCATTAGCACCAACCGGATTAGTTGTGTCGGAATTAAAATTAATCATATAGCTGCCAGCATTACTACCTGCACTGTAATTGGTTGTGTCGTGAGTTAAGAACTCTGTGGGGTAGAAGAAGAACAAGTCAGTGGGACCAAGCTGGAAATCGGTTTTTACGAAGACTCTCGCCTTTACCGGTTCGCCTCTCGCTGCTTTTGTTGTTTCTACCCACTCGGTTCCGTCGTATCGATAGAATTTGGTATCGATTTCCCAGTTGTACTCTGCATCAGCAGCAGTTGCAAGAAGTGAAACCGAACCAAAAATCATAAGGATAGCGAGAAAAACGGAAACCGATTTTTTGAATAATTTCATGCATTTTCCTCCCTTAATTTTAAGGAATATCTATTTGCATAAAGCAAGCGAATTGCTTCACTTGCCATAATAGCCTGATTTAAACAAGCATTTTGCAAAATTTCGTCAGCAAAAATTAATTTTTTCCTTTTGCAGGGGCCGATGCCTGCACCGACCTTTTAGGGCGATGTAAGCATCGACCCCTGCTTTGGGCAAAACTAAAGTTTAACTATGACGCTGCCCACAGAGGAGCCGAAGCTCCTCCGTGGAATTGATTCAATTAAAAGACTTTTACTTTATCAGCTAACAGTACCTGTTACCTGATCAATTGTTGAACCTGACAATGCATTGAGAAGTTTGGTTGTATCACCTGAAGTGATTCTTCTGTTGCCGTCAAGGTTTGCAGCTCTGAACAGATATTCTGTTCTGGTTCTTCCTGACCAAACAGGATTTGCAATCTCGCCCTTAAGCAGTGTAGCATCACCTGCTGTAAGTCTTGCATTACCGTCAAGGTCACCGAAGATTACAACATAGAACTGCTCAACAAGGATATCGTCTGCGGTATCTGCTGTTCCGTTTCTGTCGTAAACAGCAACTACAGTACCTGTACCGAGACGGCCTCTTGTTACGGGAGTTACGGTTGTGTAACCGTCACCCTGTACTTCAACCCAAACTGTGCTTGTTTCGGTTGCAAGAGCGGTATCTCTGAGACCAACTGAAAGACCGTAGATAAGGTACTTATCAAAGGTTTCGCCGTCTGCTGCTTCAACGGGATCTGCCGATACGGTGTATCCGTCGTTATAGGACTCGATAGCGCCGTTTCTTTCAATCATTGTTGTTGAGCCTTCGGTGGGAACGAGCTTAACTGCTACCTTCTCATATACTGCATAGTAGTTAACATCTGCATCAATCATCTTAACTGCCGATGTGTCTGCGATTACCTCGCCGTCTTCCTCTGTTGACCAACCAACGAAGGTCCAGTATGCACTGTCAATGTTGGTAGGATCTGCGGGGAATGCGATTATTTCATCGTAGTCATAATCGTGAGTGTGGATTACTACGGGATCAGCTGACTTCCAGGGTGAAGCAACCTCTGCTTCGTAGTTATAGAAGTTAACAGTATGAGTATGGATTGTGAACACTGCATAGTAGGTAAGGTCGTTTGCAGGCATCTTAGCATTGGTAAGATCTACAACTTCATCTGCTGTAGCATCGGGAGTTGTTGCCCAGCCTTCAAATGTGTAGCCTTCCTTATCGGGGTCTGCAGGAACTTCAAGGTCTGCATTAAGAGCTACATCAAATGTATCGTATGTTTCGTTATCTACAATGTAGGTTACTGTGTAACCGTCAACAGTTTCAAGCCAGATAGCGTTGAAGGTCATGCCTTCTTCATCCATTGTGCCTACATAAGGATCCCAACCGAGGAAGTCATAGCCTTCTCTTACGGGATCTGCAGGAGCAGTAATGTTGCTCTCATAAGGAACGGATACTGTGTAAGTATCTGTGCCGTCTGCGAACTGACCGCCGTTTGCATTGAATACTGCATTGTAGGAATTAACAGTTGTCTTTGCATAAAGATCTGTTACGCCTGAGCCGTAGGTTGTGCCTTCAACGAATGCAACCGTGCAATCAGCATTGGTGTACCAACCGTCGAATGTATAACCTGTGGGAACTGTGTAACCGGGAACTGTTGTTGAAATTACATCGCCGTATTCGCAGGAAACTACGCCTACAAGAACGCCGTCTACATAGTAGTTAACGCCTGATGTTGTAACTTCAAATACTGCAGTGTAAGTTACATCCTTTGCAGGCATTGTTGTTTCGCCTGACTTAAGGAATGTGCCGTTTTCATCTGCCCAAGCTACGAAGCGATAGCCTTCCTTAGCGGGAGTTGCAGGAGCGTTGATTGCTGAGCCGTAAGCTACGGTCTTTTCCTCAACTGTTGCGCCCTCTGAAATGAAGGTTGCAGTGTAGTTGATGGGAGTGAATACGGGAGTGATGATGATTTCATCATTTTCGTCAGTGGGAACTGTGTAGGGGAAGTCTACCTCGTTGCCGTCCTCGTCAACCCAACCGGTATGGTCCATACCTTCAGGCTCTTCAGGAGCTGTGGGCTCTTCGATTTCTTCGCCGTAGTAGTAATCATCCTTATCGCCGTTGATGTCAACAGTAATCTTGTTACGTGAGTAGCGAACTTCAAGAACAGTTGTGCCATCACCGTTGATAGTTCCGCTGACTGTGTTTGCATCTGCGTCATAGTTTGTGCCTGATACGAAGGTGAAGCCTTCGTAAGTCTTAACACCGTATGTTGCAGTGTCACCTGCGATACCTGTGAACTCTTCTGTGGTTGCAGGAGAATCTGGATAGTTACCTTCTGTATCCATCATATAAGTTTCAACCTTATAAACGATACCGCCGTTTGCACTGTAAACTGCATCATATCTCTTGCCTGCGGTTGTCATTGCTTCAAGAGCGGGTGACCACTCAACGAAGGTGTAGCCGGGCTTAAGAGTTGTTACATCGGGAGCTGCAGGAACTTCACCGAAGTTTGTGGGTACTGTAGCAACAAGTGCGCCGTCAACATAGAATGTTGCGTCATACTGGTTAACTGTGAATGTACCGCTGATTACAAGGTTGTTGGCAGGCATTGTTGCGGGAGCCTGTGCATCCCAACCGCTGAAGGTATAGCCTTCCTTAGTGGGAGCTGCAAGAGCAGTTACGTCTGCGCCGTATGTGTAGCTTTCAACCTTGTGCTCTGCACCGTCAACCATGTAGGTGATAGTGTAGGTGTTGATTGAGAAGGTACCGCTGATTACGAGGTTTTCGGCAGGCATTGTTGCGGGAGCTGCTGCATCCCAACCGCTGAAGGTGTAACCTGTCTTGGTGGGCTCTGCAAGAGTGCCGCTGATTGCTGCGCCGTACTCGTAGCTCTCAACCTTGTGCTCTGCGCCGTCAACCATGTAGGTGATGGTGTAAGTGTTGATTGAGAATGTACCGTTAATTACTACCTCCTCTGCAGGCATTGTTGCGGGAGCCTGTGCATCCCAACCGCTGAAGGTGTAACCTGTCTTGGTGGGCTCTGCAAGAGTTGCATCAACATCTGCGCCGTAGTAGTATTCCTTGGTGTTATACTCGCTGCCGTCAACGTTATAAGTTACGCTGAACTTCTGGCGCTCGTAGTAAACCTTAAGAACAAGTGAGCCGTCTGCTTCGATGTTGCCTGAAACTGTTTCAGCTGTGAAGCCTTCCTTAGTTTCGGGAACATATGTAGCAGTTGTGTCTGATGTGCCGGTGAATGATTCTGTTTCGGGAGTGCCGTATACGCCGTCAAGACCCATTGTGTAGATTTCAACGGTGTAAGGTGTGGTTGTGTTAGCGGTGAATACTGCATTGTATTCTGCGCCGTTAACTGTCATAGCTGCAAGTGCAGGTGACCACTCCTTGAATGTGTAACCGGTCTTTGTTGCTGTGGGAGCAACGGGAACTTCGCCGTAGTTTGTGGGAACGGTTGCGATAAGCGCGCCGTCTACATAGAACTTGGCGTCGTACTGATTAACGGTGAATGTACCGCTGATTTCAACTGCCTCTGCGGGCATTGCGAATGTTGCGTTTGCTTCATAAGCTGTGCCGTTTACTGACCAGCCGCTGAATGTGTAGCCTTCCTTAACCTCAAGGGCAGGAACGGTTACTTCTGCACCGTAAAGAACGGTTGCTGTTGACTTAACTTCGCCGTCAACCTTTGTTGTTACTTCGTAGCTCTCTCTGTCGATATAAACCTTAAGAGTAAGCTTGCCGTCTGCAGTAACTGTGCCCTCATATACGCTGAGAGTATCGTTGAGCTTGAAGCCGTCTGCAACTGTTGCGGGCTTAACATTTACTGTTGCATCTGTTACGCCTTCATATGTCTTTGAAACGCCTTCATCATATTTACCGTCAGTACCCATTGTGTAGGTAATAACTGTGTAAGTGATACCGCCGTTTGCAAGCCATGCTGCATTGAAGGTCATGCCTTCCTCGGTCATGTTGCCAACTGTGGGTTCCCAACCGTTGAAGGTGTAGCCTGCTCTTGCGGGATCTGCAGGAGCAACGATGGGCTGATCAAAGTAAGTGGGAACTGTCTTTGTCTTGTCGCCATCTGTCCATGCGCCGCCGTTGGCGTTGAAGATTGCATCGTACTGGTTAGCTGTCCAATCAGCTGTGATTGTGATAGCTGCGCCGTTTTCGCCTGCATCAACGATTGTAAACATTTCGCCTGCGGGATATGTTGTGCCGTTGTATGACCAGCCGTTGAAGGTGTAGCCCTTCTTGGTCATTTCGGGTGATGCGATTTCGTCACCGTGTTTTGCGGATGTTACGAACTCATCGCCTGTAACAACCTGACCGTCGCTGATCCAGCTTACTGTGTAGGTTTCCTGCTGCCACTGAGCAACATAGTTAACAGTTTCAGCAATCATTACGGGAAGGGTTGCGCCTTCTGCATAAACCATGCCTGTAGCATTATCCTTCCAGCCTGTGAAGGTGTAACCTGCACGAACGGGAATTTCGGGAGCAACAACAGCTTCACCGTATGTTACTTCGATTGTCTTGAGGTTCTTGTTGTCTGCATAGAGACCGCCGTTACCTCTGAAGTTAACTGTGAAGTCCTGAATTGTCCACTTCGCATAGATTTCAAGGTCATTTGCAGGAGTTGTAACTGTTGTTGAGAAATCAATCTTCTCATTTGTTGCTGCATTGTACCAGCCTTCAAGCTCGTAGCCTTCTATTGTTGCAACGGGAGCTGAAATTGCAGCTTCGTACTGGTTGCTTGTCTGCTGAAGAACCTTAGCCTTGGTAGCATCCTCATAGAATGTTACTGTGTAGCTGTTACGGGTCCAGTCAGCAACAAGAGTCATACCGTTGAGAGGCATTGTTGCGGGAACATCAACCTTGCTGCCGCCCTCTTCCTTGCTGACGGGTGAATACCAGCCTGCGAAGGTGAAGCCTGTTCTGGTGGGATCTGCAGGAGCAGTAACACTTGAACCGTAAGCCTGGGTGATGGGAGCAATTGTGTTGCCTCCGTTGGTGTTGAAGGTGATTGTGTAATCGTTTGCACTCCACTGAGCAGTGTATGTTACATTTTCAGCGGGCATGTTTGTTGCAACTGCAGGTGACCATGTTGTGAAGGTGTAGCCTTCCTTAACGGGAGTTGCAGGAGCAACGATAGCGGTATTGTAAACATAGGTTTCAACCTTGTCAGCTGTGCCATTATCAAATACCCATGTTACAGTGTAGCTATTGATATCAAATGAACCGGTAAGGGTTACATCGTTTGCAGGCATTGTGAAGTTTGAGCCTGCTGCATACTTGGTGTCGCCGTAGTACCAACCGTTGAAGGTGTAACCTGTCTTGGTTTCCTCAGCGGGAACAACTACTGTTGAACCATAGAGATAGCCAACCTTTTCGGTTGTTGTGCCGGCGGTAACTGAAGTGTTGAACTGATAGGTTTCTCTGTCGATATAAACCTTAAGAGTGAGTGAACCGTCTGCAGCAACTACGCCCTCGTAAACGCTGAGAGTATCGTTGAGCTTGAAGCCTGCTGCAACTGTTGCGGGCTTAACATTTACTGTTGCATCTGTTACGCCTTCGTAAGCCTTTGAAACGCCTGCATCATACTGACCGTCTGTGCCCATTGTGTAGGTGATAACGGTGTAAGTGATGCCGCCGTTTGCAAGCCATGTTGCATTGAAGGTCATGCCTTCTTCGGTCATGTTACCAACTGTGGGCTCCCAACCGTTGAAGGTGTAGCCTGCTCTTGCGGGATCTGCAGGAGCAACGATGGGCTGATCAAAGTAAGTGGGAACCGTCTTTGTCTTGTCGCCATCTGTCCATGCGCCGTCGTTAGCGTTGAAGATTGCATTATACTGCTTTGCTGTCCAGACTGCAGTATAGGTTACGGCTGCACCGTTATCGCCTATATCGTTCATGGTTGCAGGAGCAGTGTTGCCCTTATCGTCTACCCACTTTTCAAGTGTGTAGCCTGTTCTTGTTACTTCGGGAGCTGTGAGAGCTGCATTATAAGCAACTGACTCTGACTTAGCTGTTGCACCGAGATTTACCCAGTTAACAGTGTAGGTTTCAACAGTCCAGATTGCATAGTATGTTGCGCCGTCAACGGGCATTGTTACGGGGAAAGTAACCGCTGTTGTGCCGCCGTCTGTTGCTGACCAGCCGCCGAAGGTGTGGCCTTCCTTGGTGGGAGCTGTGGGAGCTGCAACGGATGTGCCGTAAGCCTGAGTTACGGGAGCAACTGCTGTGCCGTCCTTGCTGTCAAATGTGATTGTGTAGTTATTTGCAACCCAGATTGCATAGTAGGTTGTTCCGCCGATAGGCATTTCAACGGGGAATGCAACTGCCTGAGCAGGATCTGTTACACCCTTTGTTGTTGCCCAACCCTTGAAGCTGTAGCCGCTCTTTGCAGGGTCTGCGGGAGCTGCAACAGAGGTCTTATATGCCTGAGTTACTGTTGTGGCTTCTGTGCCGTTATCTGCATCAAATGTGATTGTGTATTCGTTGGGTGTCCACTGAGCTGTGTATGTTACATTGCTTGCGGGCATATTTGATGCAACCTCGGGTGACCAACCGTTGAAGGTGTAGCCGGCCTTTGAGGGATCTGCGGGCTTAGTAATTACTGCATTATATGCATAGGTTTCAACCTTATCTGCATCGCCGTTATCAAATACCCATGTTGCTGTGTAGTTGTTAACAGTCCATGTTGCATAGTATTCTGCGCCGTTTTCAGGAATTGTTGATGTTGCACCGAAGGTTACAACTGTATCGGTTGCTGCATCAAGCCAGTTAGCAAAGGTGTGACCTTCCTTGGTGGTTGTGGGAACGTCAAACGATGTGCCGTAATCAGCAGTTGTTGTGAACACAACCGTGTCGCTGCCCTTATCCTGATAGAAGGTTACTGTGTACTGCTGGATTTCCCAGATAGCGTAGTAAGTCTTGTCAACTGCAGGCATTGTTGCAGGAATTTCAACCTTAGCATCCTCTGTTGTCTGATCAGCCTTATCTGACCAACCAAGGAACTTGTAGCCTGTCTTTACGGGATCTGCAGGTGCATAAACAGGAGCATCGGTTACATAATTCTGAACCTGAGTGTTATCGGTATCAATTACCCAAGTGATAGTCTTAGGATCAGCTGTAAACTGTGCTGTGAATGTTCTGTTACCGGTAAGTCTTGTTGCATCGTTAAGACCTGACCAGCCTGTGAAGGTGTAGCCTTCCTTAACGGGATCAGCAGGAGCGTTGGGCTTAACAAGGGTGTTGTAAGCAAGCTCTACTGTTGCTGATTTTGAGCCATCTTCAAATGCACCGATATCGGTGTTGAAGGTTGCAACATACTTAACGGGTGTGTAGTAAAGATTGAGAACTGTTGAACCGTCGGGAGCAACTGTGCCTGTAAGGTCACTTGCTGCCTCATCAAGAGTGTAATGGTTAACAGCGTAGTCGCTCTTAAGCAGGTAAATTGTATTTTCTGCTTCGGTTTCGGGAGCTTCGTCAACAAATACGATTGCATAATCTGAAGTACCGGTAAGCTCGGTCTCTTCAGCATGAACGCCTGTTGCAGCGTCGGTGTAGTTAACTACTACCTTGTAAACAGTATCTGTATTTGCATCCCATTTTGCTTCAACTGTGAGACCGTTGAGAGGCATTGTTGTTGAAGCGCCTGCTGCATACTTGGTATCGCCATCGTACCAACCGTTGAAGGTGTAACCAACCTTATCAACCTTTGCGGGCATAACAACTGTTGCGCCGTAGAGGTAATTTGTTGTGTTGGTTTCATCACCTGCGATTGTTGTGAATGCATATGATTCTCTGTCAATATAAATATCGAGAACGAGGCTGCTGTCAGCAAGGATGTTGCCTGTTACGGTACTCTTTTCTGCATTGAACTTGAATCCGTTCTCAACATTTGCAGGAGTTACATCAACAGGAGCGTTTGTTTCGCCGGTGAAGATTTCGCTCTTCTCCTCGTATGTGCCGTCAGCCTTCATTGTGTGAGTAACAACCGTATACTTTGTATCGGTAGCGTTAATCCACTTAGCTGTGAAGGTAAGGCCGCTTGTGCTGTTCATCTTGCCAACCTCGGGTTCCCAGCCGTTGAAGACAAAGCCTGTCATACTGGGAGCTGCGGGAGCAACGATATCAGCATCATAGTCTGTGGGAACAGTCTTTGATGTTACTGTTGTGTCGTTATCAAAGTAACCGCCGTTTGCATTGAAGACTGCATCGTAGGAATTTGCATCCCATGTTGCGGTGTAGGTTACATCCTGAGCAGGCATATTTTTGTCTACTGCAGGTGACCATTCAACGAAGGTGTAACCTGTCTTCTTGTCAGGCTTTTCAGGAGTCTGAATTTCTGCATTGTATTCATAGGGAACTTTAACATCAGCTGTTACGCCGTCGTTATAAACCCATGTTACATAGTAGGTGTTAATGCTCCACTGTGCAGTGTATGTGACATGCTCAGCAGCCATTGCAGGAACCGCTGCGCCGTCTGCAAAGATTTCGTCTGTTACACTGTACTTCCAGCCGGCAAATGTGTAGCCTGTCTTTTCGGGCTTGGAAGGCATTGCAACTTCCTTGCTGTATTCGTAAGAATCAACCTGATTTTCGGTTGTACCGTTATCGAATACCCATGTTACTGTGTAGGTATTGATTGTGAACTTTGCAGTGTATGTTACATCTGCTGTGCCCATTGCGGGAAGTGCAGTGTCCTTATCATACTCTGTGCCGTCTGCTCCTACCCATGCAACGAAGGTGTAACCTGTCTTTGTGGGGTCGGTTGCGGGCTTTGCAACTGCTGTGTTGTAGTCATATGACTTCTCCTCAACAGTTGTTCCTTCTGAAACAAAGGTTGCCTTGTAGCTGTTGATTGTGTACTTAGCAGTGTATGAAACATCGTCAGCAATCATCTTGGGAAGAACTGCTGTTGCTGCATACTCTGTGCCTGTTGCATCGTCAACCCAAGCTGCAAAGGTGTAGCCTGTTTTTACGGGTACTCCGGGCTTTTCAACATCTGCATTGTATTCGTAGGGAACCTCTGCCTTTGTTTCACCGTCTTCAAATGCGCCGTCACCGGTGTTGAAGGTTACGGTATAGGTATTGATTTTGAATACTGCATAGTATGTTACAGAATCAGCGGGCATCTTTTCGGGAAGCTGGATTGCTTCTGTTGCATCTGCTGTTTCTGCCCAGCCGAGGAAGGTGTAGCCTTCCTTATCGGGATCTGAAGGAACTTCAAGATCCATGCCGTAAGCGATGCCTTCAAACTTTTCGTACTGACCGCCGTCAACAACATAGATAGCTGTGTTCATTGCTTCGGTCCATACTGCATCGAAGTACATATCGTTGGCTTCGTCCATTGTGCCGGGATAGGGATCCCAACCTGCGAATACATAGCCTTCCTTTGCGGGAGCAGCAATTGTTGAATCCTCGTCGCCGGGAGCTAAGATGTTTGCTTCATATTCAGTGGGAACAGTTGCATAAACGTTGCCGTCTACTCTGAATATTGCATCGTAGGTTGCATTGGTTGTTTTTGCATAGAGGCTGTAACCGTCTGTATCTGCGGGATCGATTACAGGCATTGTTGTGCCTGCAGCAAGAGCTGCGGTCATATCCTCATCTGTGTACCAACCGTCAAGAATCTTACCTGTTGTTACCTCAATAATGGGAACAACTGTGGGGATGGGCATGCCGTACTCAACCTGAGTCTGAGCAGCAAGAACGCCGTCTACATAATATGAAACGATGTATGCATAGGCTTCAAAGTTAGCTGTGTAGGTTGTATCCTGCTCGGGGAATACGGTGGGAAGAGCGGGTGACCAACCGATGAAATAGTGACCGTCCTTCTTGGGGTCATCAATTATATCTTTATAATAGTCACCGTTTTCATCTTTGAACTCCTCACCTGCAACGCCGCTGATGGGAGCGATTGCATCTGCACCGTTTGTGTCAAATGAAACAACAACATCCTTAGCCCAGATTGCTGTATAGGTTGTGTCAACATCGGGATAAGTTTCGGGCAGATCCATATTGCCTCTTACATCCCAACCAACGAAGGTGTAGCCGTCCTTAGTGGGATTTGCAATTTCTGCAAACTCAGCATAAGGAGTTGCACCTATGATTGCGGGAATGTTTGAGCCGCCGTCTGTATCGAATGTGATATCAACGGTTTCCATCCAATATGCATTAAGAACGAGGTCGTTCTCGGGGATTGTTACGGGAGCAGAGATTGTTTCCTCATAAGTGGGAGTTGTGTCTGCTGCATCAATCCAGCCCATGAATGCGTAACCGTCCTTGGTTACTTCAGGAATCTCTTTGATTTCTGCAATCTTGGCATCAATAGCGCCTTCAACAAGAACTGTTTCAGTGCCGTCTGCAAAGATACCTGTGTTTGCATTGAATGTTACCGAGCTCTGTGTTGAAACAGGCTGGCTTGCGAGAGTTACGTTTGCATCCCAGAGTCTCATTGCCCAGAGGTCAGCATCTGTGCCGTCTGCGGGGCCCTTGGGAACGTTAACGAGTGCTCTCTTGCTTGCTGCGCTCTGGACTGTTGTGTCCTTAACGAAGAAGTCGCCCTCTCCGCTTGCATTTTCTGCAACTGTAAGTGTGAAAGCAAGGATATAATCGCTGCCGTCATACATTACGTTGCTTTCGCCGTCAGCATTAACTTCAACAACTGCGCTGATTGCAGCATAATCATTTGTGAAATCTGAATCAATGTAGCCGTTATCAATCTGAGTTGTAAGGCTGGGGTTAGCCGCAACTCTTACTGTAACATCGTTTGTTGTTACAAAGCTGTTATTTGCATTGAGAACTGTGTTTTCAGAATCAACTGCATATCTAACAGGAGAAGCTGTGTAGCTATGTGTGAAGAAATCCTTGTCGTAGAAGAAAAGCAGGGTGCTGTCGTTTGAATAGTAATCTGTTCCCAGATATACTCTTGCTTCGACAGTGTCGCCGGGCTTAACTTTGGTGGTTTCTACCCACTCACCGCCAACTTGTTTGAAGAATTTTGTTTCGATATTCAGGTTGAAGCCGTCATCGTTTGAGGCATCCCAAGCCGAGGCAAGCACTGAAGCCGAACTGAAAATCATCAAAAAAGCAAGCATCACAGCAACGACTTTTTTAACATGTGTCATATGCTTCTATTTCCTCCTTGAAAATTTATCTCGTTTCCGTAAAGTTCAATATTATATATACATTAATATATATATATGCACATGGTGTTACTTCAATCGAACTTCACGAAGGCACCTGCGGACGGGGCTTCCGCCCGCAGGACTATGATTTTGAGTAAGGCTTATCAGATGTAGAAGAATTCTACGTCACCTGTCTGCTGGTCAACATCAGCAACCATAAGAGCGATATCGCTGATTGCGGTTGCATCGTTTGCTTCAACAAGTCCGAATGCTTCATATTCGGTTCTTGCAAGGTCGGCTGCAACTACCTTGCAGTAGTCATATGAGTTGCCGCCTTCGAGTGACCATGCTGTGAGGCCTGCTGCTTCGCTGTAAACCATTGACGCGTCTGTTGCATCAATGCCGGCGTCGCCGTTCACATCGCCGTAGATGATGAGATAGTATGTTTCAACGATTTCCTCTGTAACATTATCTATAACATCAACTCTGGTGCCTGTGCCGCAAACCATATATTTGGTGAGTGTTACTTCAAGTCTGCCATCGCCTTCAACTGCGAGATAATTCGAACGAAGTGTGTCTTCATCAAGAAGTGTTTCAAGGCCTGTAATGTATCCTACTACGGGGTCTGTTGCCTCGTCGTCAAGATCAACAATTGCTGTTGAACCTTCAGGGATTGCAAGGGTAACAACTACTCTTGCGAATGCAGGATAGATTACGATGCCGCCTTCAGGAACTGTGGGAGCAGCGGTTGCGAAGTCGATAACATAAGCTGCAACCTCTTCCTTGCTCTGCTCAAGAGCAACCTCTGTCAGCGACCAGCCCTCGAAGGTGTAGTGCTCGAGAGTGGGATCAACAAATGCTGCATCGTATGCTTCAGGTTCCTGAATTGTTGCGCCGAAGTTGAGAGTGGTTGTATAAGCTGTCTCGCCTTCTGCATCAAGGAATGTTACTGTGTAGCTGTTGATTACCCATACAGCGTAGTATGTGATATCTTCAGCTTCGATATACCATGTTGCGGGAACTGTTACAACATCAGCTTCTGTGCCGTTTTCAACTGTAGTCCAACCCTTGAAGGTGTAACCTGTCTGAGTGGGATCAGCAGGCTTGGATGCCATTGTGTTGTAGTCCTGCTCAATTGTGTAGGTTGACTTGCCGTTTGTGAATGAACCGTCGATTGCATCGAATACGATTACATACTGGTTGATTTCGAACTTAGCGGTGTAAGTTACGTTTGCAGTGCCCATTGCGGGAAGTGCAGTGTCCTTATCATATTCTGTGCCGTCAGCACCTACCCAAGCAACGAAGGTGTAACCTGTCTTTTTGGGATCGGTTGCAGGCTTTGCAACTGCCGAGTTGTATTCATATGACTTGGATTCGTATGTTGAGCCTTCTGAAACGAAGGTTACTGTGTAGCTATCGATATTCCACTGTGCGGTATAGGTTGCATTCTCAGCGCCCATTGCAGGAACATCTGCGCCTACAGCGTAGATAGCGCCTGATGCATCCTTCCAACCTGAGAAGGTGTAGCCTGTCTTTGAGGGGTTGGAGGGCTTGGTGACTGTCTTACCGTACTGGTAGCTGTCAACCTGATTTGCCGCGCCGTTATCGAATATCCATGTTACTGTGTAGGTGTTGATTTCGAAGTATGCAGTGTAGGTTACATCTGCTGCGCCCATTGCGGGAAGTGCGGTAGCTGCATCATAAAGTGTGCCGTCTGCTGCCTTCCAGCCCTTGAATGTGTAACCGGTCTTTGAGGGATCGGTTGCGGGCTTAGCAACTGCTGCGCCGTAGTTGTAGGACTTCTCTTCAACTGTTGTGCCTTCTGAAACGAAGGTTGCTGTGTGACTGTCGATTGTGAAGTATGCGGTGTATGTTACAGATGCGCCGTTATCGCCGATATCTTCCATTGTGGTGGGAGGAGTTACCTCATTGCCTTCGGCATCCATCCAGTACTGGAATGTCCAGCCTGTTTTAACAGTCTGTGTTTCATCGGGAACTGCGATATCTGCACCGTAAACATATTTTTCGGTAATTGTTGTTCCGTCAATTACGAAGTTAACTGTGTAGGTTTCCTGTGACCACTGTGCAAGGTAGTTAACAACAGCATTTGTCATTACGGGAAGAGTTTCGTCTACGCCGTAAACAACCTTTGTAGCGTTATCCATCCAGCCGGTGAATGTGTAACCTGCTCTGTCGGGGATTTCGGGAGCTGCAACAGCGTTTCCGTAAACAACGGAGATAGTCTTAACGTTTGAGCCGTCATCATATGTACCGTTGTTACCTCTGAAGTTAACTGTGTAGCTCTGGATTTCCCAGATACCAACAAGGGTTACACCGCCTTCGGGAACTGTTACCGTTGCAAGATTAAGAACTTCTGTTGTTCCTTCATATGCCCAGCCGAGGAGAGCATAACCAGCCTTGGTAGGAGCGGTGAAGGTAACTGTTGAAAGTGCTGTGCCGTAAGCAATACTATTATTGTATACGGGAGTGGTCTTATCGGTCTCTTCCTTATAGAAGATTACAGGATAAAGGTTAGCAGTGTAAACTGCGGTGTATGAAAGGTCATTATCAGGCATTGTGTCTTCCAATGCAGGGCTCCATGCAGAGAAGCTGTGACCGGGCTTATCTGCAGCTGTGGGAGCGGTAATTGCTGCACCGAAGTAAACATCCTGAGTTGTTGTTCCTGCATAATCAGTCCATGTGATTGTGTGCTGATTTCTCTTGTAATAAACCTTAAGAACAAGGTTGTTGGGAGCAGGAGTAACTGTGCCTGAAAGTGTGCTTGCTGCGGTGTCAACCGTGAAGCCGGTCTTGCCGGGTGTGGGAGCAGTTACTGTGCCTTCAACCTGACCGCTCATTGTTGTTGATGAGGTTGCTGTTGCGGGATACTTTCCGTCTGTACCCATTTCATAAACCTCAACAGTGTAGTCAGCAATTGTTGCCTTCCATACTGCATAGTATGTCTTGCCTTCTGCATCCATTGTGAATTCTGCATTTTCGGCAAGGTCAATTGTTGATGAACCTGATGTAAGAGTCCAGCCGAGGAACTCATAGCCGTTTCTTACGGGCTTTGCAGGTGATGCTGCGGTGGAGTCGAATTCTACATCTTCAACCGTCTTTGTTGTTGCGCTTTCGTCGCCGTTAAAGTAACCACCTGTTGCATCGAACACTGCATCATACTTATCTGCTACAAATTCACCTTCAAGGGTGATTGCGCCTGCAGGCATCTGGAATGTAGCGCCGGGTGCATATGTTGTGCCGTTATATGTCCAACCAACAAATGTGTAACCGGTGATATCAGCCGGGAAATCTCTTACTGTTACTGTGTCTTCATAAGTAACTGTTTCAACCTCGCCGTAAACTGCGCCGTCAGCAACGTAGGTTACGCCGTAGGAGGCCTTTTCCCAAATAGCATAGAATGTATGGCCGTTTGTGAAATCGGTTGCAGTGCCGAGAGTAGCATCTGTAATAACGTCGCCGTCTGCAGTTGCTGACCAGCCGAGGAAGTTATAACCCGAACGAGTGGGAGCAGTGGGCTTTGAAATTGAGCTGCCGTAGTTTACGCTTGCGGTAGTTGTTTTAATTTCATTGCCGTCTGTATCTGTGCCGAAGTTACCGTCGCCTGCATCGTAGGTGATTGCAACCTGCTTAACTGTCCAAGTAGCAGTGTATGTTCTGCTTGCATTGTAGCTTGTAGCGGGGTTGGGAGTCCAGCTCTTGAAGTCATAGCCGTCCTTAACAGGGATTTCGATTGTGCTTGCATCAAAAGCATCGCCGAATTCGCCGACGGAGGTAATGTAACGCTCACCGTTTGATTCAAATATACCGCCATCGGTAGCATCGAATGTGTAGGTGATTGTTGCAGCCTTATAGTAAACATTGATAGATGATGTTCCGTCTGCAGCAACGCTGGCGATTACAAATTCATTGTTGGAATTTGTGGGATCAAACTCATAACCACGGATTGTAGCAAGCTCTGAATAAAGGATGTATGTTACGCCTTCTTCTGTGCCTGCAGTTTCAACAAGTTCAACTCTTGACTCTGTTGTAGCAGTCTTGGTTGTGGTGTGAGTTTTATCTGTAGAAGTAGATTTATCATAATAATGTATAACAACGCTGATGTTTACTTCGCCGGGAGCCCATACTGCATGGAGGTCAACGCCGCCGAGAGGAACGAGTGTTTCGCCTTCAACATAAACGTTGCCGTCTGCATCCTGCCATTCAACGAATTTATAGCCGGTCTTTTCTACATCGTAGAAGGGGCCTTCTATTGCTTCGCCGTAAACAACTTCTTCTGTATCCCAGAACTCGCCGCCTTCATCTACATAGTAGTTAACTGTGTAGGGGATACCTTCCCAAGCAGGAACGAAGGTGAGGCCGTCTGTTTCAGCAGTTGCATAGTAGCCTTCTACCCATGTTACGCTTTCGTCAACAGTGTCTGTAGCAGCATCATATTTATACCATATGTTATTGCCTGCATCGTCTGTTGCAATTGTGTAACCTTCACGGGTGGGAGCTGCGAAATCAAGAATTTCGGTTGCTTCTCTGCCGGTGTAGGTCTTGGTTACATCGCCGTCTGCCCATGCGCCGCCGCTTTCGCTTGTTCTGTTAGCCATAAGGTTAACAGTTGTGTCAACTGCGGGAGTGGGGTCAATCTGAATGGTAGCAGTTGCAGTGCTGAGGTTGGGAGTAACAACGTTGTTGTAGGTTTCGGTAACCTTTGCATCGCCTGTTTCAGCCCAGCCGTAGAACATTGTGCCCATAATATTATCGGCAGTTCTGGTCCATTCATTGCTCATGTAAACCGTGCCGCTGTCGCCCTCTGTTGCAGTTTCCTTAACGCGGAGCTTGAACTCAACGAGCCACTTGCCGTCCGACATAGGTTCACAGTTATAGTTAGTGGTTGTAACCGTGGGGTCAATGGTGACCATCATTGCATTGTAATCCTCACGTACACCCTGCTCTGTAAGAGATGCGGGCCATACTCTGCCCATTGTAGTGTCGTTTGTAACGCCGACTGCGGAGGCTTCAATGCCTGCAACATATTCATTTTCTGAATTAAGCACAAATGCGCTTGTGCCCTCTGCTACGAGGTCATAGAAGTTCTTGTCGTACATAAATACGAACACCGAAGAACCAACATAGAAGTTGGTGAGTGATGTCATTCTGAAAGTAACAACATCGCCAGCCTGAGCGGAGCCGATATCCGTGCTTGTGGGTGCAACAAGAGTTGTTTCACCGGTAGCAAGTTTTTCATAAGCGCCGATTGAGATGAATGCTGAATACTTTGTATCGTTCCAGATAGGAACAAGAACGATATCCTCCTGAGGATATTTATCGAAGTTGTAAACAGTGTTTGTGCCTTGGATAACCCACTGAGCAAATGTCTTTCCGTATCTTGTGGGTTCGGGAGGAATGTCATTCACATCAACGGGTGAATCAGAATAGCCCTGGAGAACAGGCATCTGAGCCGTTGTTGTGTCAAAATCAGAAGTGGGGTCGCCCATATTAAATGTAATAGTATGAAGCTGAGCGTTCCACTTTGCATATGCAAGGAAACCGGTCTGGGTCTGCATGGTTTTTGTTTTGCCTGCAGTCCAAGCGGTGCCGTCATCTGCAAGAATCTGAGTTGTGAGAGACTCGTCGCTGTACCAGCCCGCAAAATCATAACCCTTCCTGGTGGGGTTATCGGGAGCAGTTACAGTTGCAGGAGTTGTGCTATAAGTAATATCGTCAATCAGTGTTCCGCCGTTTGACTCAAAAGAGATTGTTCCGTTAACGTCAACCCAACGGATGTAGATTGTTTTGTCTGAATCGCGGAAATTGAAGGTAAGAGGCCAGCTTACGGGGTTGCTGAATGTTCCGGTTTCAGAATCATATGTTTCGTAATATCCGCCGAAGAGGAAGCCTTCATTAAGATATCTGCCGTCTGCATATGTCTTTGTTCCGTCTGCTGCAACCGAGCTTACGTATTTTGTGGGCTCTGCAAATGTGACCGCTGTTGTTTCATCGGGTAAAACAACATTATCACCAAGCTGCTTGCCTTCATAAACAACGCCCTTGTTGGTTACAGGAATACCGATAACCTTGAGGGGAGTGATTTCCCACTGGCCGGTAAGGGTAAGGTCGTTGCCGGGCATTGCGAAAGATTTTGTTCCGCTGCTGCTGAGAACATCATAAACATCGCCTGTGTCGCTGCGCTTCCAACCGAGGAATGTGTAGAAATCTCTGCTGCCCTGATTGAATGCGAGTGAACCGTCGTCATTAGTAGCGGTAAGGTCAACAGTTTCTTCATAACCGTAGGTCAGCATATAGTTGCTGTTGCCGGGGTTATTGGGAGCAACTGTGATGTAATAATCAACAGGTTCATATTTGAAGTAGATTTTCAGGGTGTTGGTGCCGTCTGTCATCTTACCTGAAATATCTTCCTTCTTAATGGACTCGCCTACTACCTTGTAGCCCTTGATTGTTGCTGCCGATGCCGAAATCGTCTGGCCTGATGCAACGGGGTTACCGCCGTTAACGCGCTGAATAAGCTGAGTGCCGTTAACTGTAATAGGAGTTTCTGTTCCTGCATAGCAGTGGTGAATTTCAACATAGAACTCATCGCTGTAGCCCTCAAGTCGGTTATATGCATTGTAAAGGTCAAGAGCTGCCGCGTCAATCTGAGTCTGGTTAAGGTCAGGCCTTGCAAGAAGTGAACCGGCAGTTTTCATTGCCTTTTCAAACATTGTCCAGTCAGTTTCGCCTGTTGCATATGAATATGTAACAATGTTGCCTGAACCGTCATCAGCCTGATATGTGCTGTCGATAACATACATATCAGCACGGGGGTTAACGCCCTTGTTGAATTCGATAACGGCACCTGCAAATGAGGTTGATATGCAGGTGTAGGTTGAACCGTTACCGAGAAGAATGCCTTCATAGAGAGCGCGAAGGTCTCTTGTGTCATATCTTCTGAAGATGATGTTCATGCCTGCGGTTGTCTGCATTTCGCCGTTACCCGATGCCGCGGTGTTCCACGAAGCAAACACGGTGTAGTTGTTGCTGAGGTCCGTGCTTGCCGCAGGGCCGGGGCCGCCGAATTTGGCCATGGCATATGATTTATAGTCGTTTGCAGGAATCGTTGTAACAGTACCGTAGTTAAGTCCGAGAACCGAAATCTCTGATGAAGGAACTGCAGTACCGGTCTGTGTATAGATGTTATCATCGATAGCCTGATCTTCGTTAAGGTCGTAAGAATCAGATCCATCATTAGGCTGAACGAATCTGAAACTGTTAAGAGTTGCACCTGCAAAGTCGCTGATTTCAGCGTTCTGCATTGTGAAACGGAAGTTGATGCTGCTGAGAGTGTCGGTAGCATCAAGGTAGATAACAGGCTCACCGCGGTTTGTGTCGTTATCCGTACACATGTTTCTGGTTGTCGCATCTTTTTCATTAACGTGCTTGATAAGAGCCTCCTGCTCAGTGCCTGCGATTGCAGCGTTGGGAGCTGCCGAACCGTATGCGGTTGTTTCGGTACTGAGGTCATCTGCCGATCCGCAACCTTGGATGGCGCCGCCGTCCGTTATGTTTCCCGCTGCATAGTTGATGTAGCCGAGAGTACGGTTTGAAACAGTTCTTACGTTAGTGTCGGTTTCGTAACCCGTGCTTACATTGAGGTCAGCGCCGTTCATACGGGTATACATATTGGCAGACTGATACTGACCGATGATTGATTGACGGGTACGGTCACCTGAATCGTTCTTCTTGTCACGGTAGGACAGGAAGCCGTTCATAACGATGATGTTCTCAACATGCGAATAGGCATATGCCTGATATGAAACGGAGTTGACAACGTAATCAATGTCATAAACGATGTCGGTACCCACGGCAATCGATGAACCTGAACCTGTGATTGTGTAGGTGTAGGTTACTGTGTCGCCGCTCTCTGTTTTATCAAGAGAACCAACAACAACGTCGGATGCCGAAGGTGTGATTACGGGGTTGTCGTCAAGCTTTGCACCGGTGATTTTGAAAACAAGCTTCGGATACGAAGGTGTTTCACCTGCAAAAGCAATGCTTGCATAAGGACCGCTTGTTGAAGGCACACCCGACGGTGTTGCGCTGACGATCGTATTGGGGGCCTGGGCTGATCCGTCAGGAAGAGAGAACGAACCTGTGCCCGCTGCAATACGGGTTACTTCTGTTGTGTCAGTTGTGTCAACCGAGAAGGTTACGGGAGTCAACGTAGGCGTCACGTATTCGTAGCCGTCATCTGCAAGAGCAGCGAGACCCGAAACGGGAGCGACAGTCAACACCATGACAACTGCCAGAAGCATGCTGATGATCTTCTTTGCTTTGCTCAAAAATAATCCCTCCAAATTAGAATTTTGAACATGAAATAGATGGTCACTATTACACAGTGTTATTATATCACTGCGCCCCTTATGTGTCAATAAAATAACAAAACTCTTTTTATATAATAATATATAAAATTTGCTCCGAAAATTCTATCTCATATCATTTCTGCACAAAACAAAGTTTTTATTTTTGGTAAATTTGCCTATATACAAATTTTTAACTCAATGGAAATAATTCATAAATTTATCTTTACTAATCTGTGAACAAGGGTGTCTTTTATTTATCCCTTTCCCCTGAAACAACGCTTTTGCACAACGAAAAAAATCTTCTTTTATTGCCGTTTTCAGGGAGGTTTTGTAAGGAGTTTGCGGCAGATTTCAGAGCATTTTTTCGGGGTTAAGCCAATAACGTTTATGTCTTTTTTACAGTGATTTGCATCGTTTTTATCACTTTTTGAAACACTTTTTTGCCGATTTTTTCGCCTCCTGAACGGCATTTTTTCGTTGAATTTTATCATGACAAAGCGTTTTTAATTCCTCTTTCTGCCCACATTTGAATATCACAAAATCACATTTTGGTGAAAGCTCAAAATCAGAGAAAATTCATTTCCTGCTAATAAATGACGCTCAGATGTACCTCAAAAGTAGCAAAACAACCTATGAATATTTATTCATTTCTTGCAAAATACGGTGTAATTATTAACAAATTATGACTTGAGCGTCACAAAATTGTGATTTTCAGCGTGCATTTTCTGCTTTCAGAATCAATGTTTGCTGTTTTTTGTCGCTGCTCTATCCTTGTTTTTCATTATTTATGCAATTTTTATACATTATTCATTTGTTTTATGCAATCTCATTAAAAAGAGAAATTCAAAGGTTGTTGCTGCAGAATTTTGATATGTTTTGCAGCAAAATATCCCCTGCCCTACAGTTTTATATACATTCAATCGCATGCGAAGTGTTGCAAAACAATCATAAATTCAAAAAAGGGCAACCGTAAAGGTTGCCCTACAGATGTCGCTTGTTTTTGATATGTCCGTAAAATGGCTTTAAATGGCTCTGATTGCCGTTTTCGTTCTGTAAAGGTTTTTTCTTTACATTAACACTTAAACGCGCAAAAAAGCCGCAGGAGCAAGCCCCTGCGGCCCTTTCATTTAGTTTGCGAAATCAGCGGTTACAAATTATTCAGTAACTGTGATTGTGAAGAGTGAAGCATCAGTAATAGCTGACCATGTATTACCACGGCACTCTACTGCCCATGTTCTTGTTTCTGCAGTTGCAAATCTGTAATTAATGGTCCAGGTCTTTGTGCCGTTACCATTGTCAACAACTGAATCAACATTGTTGGAAGTTTCCATGTATGTTGTTGCCTTGCCGGCCTGGTTGTTGATACGGATCTTAGTTGCATCTGAAGTTACAACGATTGTGATGGGTGTGTAAGTTGCCTTAGCAACTGATGCTGCAGCGCTTACTGAAATAACTGTGTAAGGATCGTAAGTTGTTGTATCATCTTCAACAACGGGCTCATACTTAGTTACCTTAACTTCGAATGTTTCGTCAGTTTCGATCCACTTTGTTGAGCCGTCTTCACGATACCAGATAGTCCAGTTCTGGATCTGCTCGTCAGCAGTGCCTGAGTATGTGAACTTGATGTTGAGAACCCAAGTGCTTGTTCCGTCACCGTTATCAGTCCAGTCAACTACTGAACTGCTGGTTGTGTAAGAAACAGTTCTTGTTACGCCGTCAACAGTCATCTTGATTCTGAGTCTTGCAACCTTATCGCTTGTAACGATTGTTACGGGGTTAACTGTACCACGCTTAACCGCGGGAGCAGCAACTGCAACTGAAACAATCATTTCTTCCTCAGCAACAACTTCATCATAAACATGAACGAAGTCATAAGCGATATTGATGTCTTCCCATGAATCTGAGCTGTAGTTAACCTTTGCACGAACCTTGTAGCTACCCTCAGGAATGATTGTAACGATGGTCCATACTTCTGTTGCTACAACTGCGCCTGCAGCGATATCATCAGCGGTAAGCACTGCGCCATTTGCATCATAGGAAACAACTGATACAAGGCCGCCAACGCTAAGGTCGCCTGCTACCTTGTTGTCGTTTCTGTCATAAGTCCATGTATAGCCTGAACCGTCGGTGCAAGCAATCTGAACCTTGATGGGGCTTTCCTTAACTGTGATTTCGTACTTGGCAAGAGCTGCGCTTGTAACGGGAGTTACACGCTCAACCTTTGAAATACGGCAGAAGTTAAGGTCCTGAGTCCATACAGCCTTGAAGGTGTCACCAACAGATGTGAGGTTGCCAACTTCGTGGTCCCAACCTGCGAATACATAACCTTCTCTTGTGGGCTCTTCTGCGGGAGCTGTGATAGCTGTGTCAAATACAACGTCAAATGACTTCTGTGCATCGCCATCTGCCCATGCACCGCCGTTAGCATCGAAGATAACAGCATATGTGTTAGCAGTGTACTGTGCAACATAAGTTACGTCGTTTGCGGGCATTGCTGTAACTTCGGGTGACCAGCCGTCGAATGTGTAGCCGATTCTTGAAGCATCAGGAATTTCGGGCATTGCATTGTAAGCTGTTCTCTTTGTTACGATTGTGCCGTTGATATCGAAGTTTGCATTGTAGTAGTTGATTTCCCAGATAGCTATTACAGTTGTGTTAGCTGCAGGCATAACTGTGGGAACTTCAACATCCCAACCCTTGAATGTGTAACCTGTCTTAACAGGATCAGCAACAGGAGCAACTTCAGTGTTGTAATCCTGAGTAATTGCCTCGTAAGCAACATCACCTGTATCAACAAATGTGATTGTGTACTGGTTGATTGTCCACTGAGCTGTAAGAGTTACATCGTTAGCGGGCATATTAGCAGGAACTTCAGCATCCCAACCGTCGAAGGTGTAACCGGTCTTAACGGGATCCTTGATTGTGCCAACTGCTGCGTTGTAATCAAGAGTAATTGATTCGTATGCAACGTCGCCTGTATCAACGAATGTGATTGTGTACTGGTTGATTGTCCACTGAGCTTCAACAGTAACGTCCTTAGCGGGCATTGTTGCGGGAACTTCAGGTGACCAACCGTCGAATGTGTAACCTGTCTTAGCAGGATCTGCAGGAGCAGTAACTGCTGCATCATAGTAGTAGGTAGCCTTTGTTTCAACGCCGTCTACAACTGATGTGAAGTCGTACTGGTTACGGATGTAGTAAACCTTAAGAACAAGGCTGCCGTCAGCTGCGATTGTACCTTCAAGAACGCTCGCATCAACATCAAGTGTGAAGCCTGTGGGAGCTGTTACATTGAGAGTTACAACTGTATCAGTTGCGCCTGTCTTTGTTTCGGTTTCAGGTGCACCGTATGCGCCTGTTGTATCCATTGTGAAGTACTCAATGGTGTAAGGTGTATCACCTGCTGCTGTGAATACTGCGTTGTAATCAACATCAGCTGTGCCCATTGCTGCAAGAGCAGGATTCCAGCCCTGGAATGTGTAACCGGGCTTTGCATTTGCTACGTCGGGAGCTACGGGAACTTCGCCGTAGTTTGTGGGAACTGTAGCAACAAGTGAACCGTCTACATAGAAGTTAGCGTTGTACTGGTTAACTGTGAATGTACCGTTAACAACGATATCTTCTGCGGGCATTGTTGCGGGAAGCTGCTTATCCCAACCTGAGAAGGTGTAACCTGTCTTTGTGGGATCGGGAAGGATTGTTACAGCTGCGCCGTACTCATAAGTCTCAGTCCTATAAAGCTGACCGTCTACATAGTAGATTACGTCATAGCCTACGATTGAGAAGTAAGGCTCGAATGCGAGTGTGTTGCTCTCGTTATCAGCAATAGCTTCGTCGATTGTCAAGGGGAATGTAACGGTTGTGCCGTTAATTGTCCAATACTTGAATTCGAAGCCTTCCTTGGTAACTTCGGGAACATCCTCTGCAGCGATTACATCGCCCCAGTAATGAATGACTTCGTAAACGATTTCGCCTTCAGCATCGTAAAACTCTACAAAGTATTCGATATCTGACCATGTACCGTAAACGGTAACATCGCCTGCAGGCATTGTTGCGGGAACATTATCCCAGCCTTCGAAATTCTTACCGAGAACTGTGGGTTCATCGGGAAGATCAATTGCAGCACCGTATACGGTGGGAACAACTGCATATGCTTCTTCAGCATTTTCGTCAATGTAGAAGTATACGTTATAAGTGTTGATTGTTTCAGTAGCATCGATAGTGATGTTCTGAGCAGGCATTGTTGCGGGAACATCCCAGCCTGAGAATGTGTAACCTTCCTTAGCTGTGTATTCGGGAACTGTGATTGCAGCGCCGAATGCTACGGGAACGGTTGTGTATGTTTCACCGTTGATGGTGAATGTTACTGTGAAGGTGTCTGCGCCTGTTGTACCGTAAACCTTAAGGTTTTCAGCAGGCATTGTTGCGGGAACCTGATCGCCCCAACCGCTGAATGTAACACCGGCTTCAAGAGTGGGTGTCCATGCAGTGATTGCTGCGCCGTATTCGTAAGTTTCTGTGTTCTTGAGCACACCGTCGATGTAGTACTCGATTGTGAAGCTCTGAACTGTCCAAGTTGCTGTGTAAGTCTTGTCACTTGCAGGCATCTTGGTGGGAACGCTGGGTGACCACTTGTTGAAGGTGTAACCAACCTTTGTGGGATCAGCGGGCTTCACGATTGTGCTGCCGTAAGCGCCTTCGTAAACATATGTTGATTCACCGTCTGCAAATATGCCGCCGTCAGCATCAAATGTTGCCTTGTAGAGGATGGGGTTATACTTTGCATAGTAAACCTGATTATCAATAGCGGGAACTGTTTCGGGCATTGCATTGCCTGCTGCATCAAACCAGCCTACGAATTCATAACCTGTCTGTGCAGGTGCATCGGGAGCTGCGATAGGATCGCCGCAAAGCTGGTTGCCGCCGTCGAGCCAATCGTTCTCTGTGGGTGCATAGAATTCAATGTAGTATGACTTAGCATTCCATGTTGCATAAACATAAACTGCTTCTGTACCGAGAGTGATGGGGAATGAAGCTGCAGAACCGTCGGCATACTGCCAGCCTGCGAATGTGTAACCATCCTTGGTGGGTGTGCCGCTGGGTGAAATCTGTGAGCCGTAATCGCCGGTCTTCTCTTCGATAACATCTGTACCGTCCATGAAGTAAACAGCAATCTTAGCTGCTTCCCACTGAGCGGTGAAGGTCATGCCTTCAGCTGTCATGTTGCCAACTTCAGGTGACCAGCCCTTGAATACGTTACCAGTCTTTGTGGGTGCTTCGGGAGCTGTGATAGCCTGACCGAAGGTTACATCAACAGTGTAAGTATCTGTGCCGTCTGCGAATACACCGCCGTTAGCCTTGAAGGTTGCGGTATATGTGCCTGCTACCCAGTTTGCATAGTAGGAAACGTTACCGTCAACAGTATGCTTTGCGGGCATTGCATTGCCGTCAGCATCTACCCAACCTGCTGCAGTGTAACCAGTCTTGGTGGGAGGTGTTGCGGGTGTTGTGTATGCGCCGTCAAATGTTACGTTGAGAGTCTGGTATGCATTAGCATCGCCCTTCTCAGCGTAGAAGCTTACAGTGTAAGTATTTGCACTCCACTGAGCTGTGAATGTTGTGTCTGCTGCGGGCATTGTTGTTGAAGCAGGTAACCAACCGGTGAAGCTGTAACCTGTCTTTGTGCCTGCATCGGGGAATGAGATTGTTGCGCCTGCTGCATATTCAGCAGTTGCGATTGTTGCGCCGTTTGAAACGAAGGTTGCTGTGTACTTAGCAACTTCTTCATAAATAGCAACGTATGTTACGTTAGCTGAACCCATTGTCTGGGGGAATGTAAGAACGTCTGTTGTGCCTTCGAGAGCCCAGCCCTTGAAGGTGTAGCCATCCTTTGAGGGAGCATCAGGAGCTGCGATTTCAGCACCTGCTGCAAGAGTTGATGTTGAAACTGTTGTACCATCAGCAACGAATGTTGCAGTGTAGGTTGAGCCGCCTGCGGGAGCCTTACCGATTGTGAAGGTGTGCTCAAGGTCATCAAACAGGAAGTGCTCGATAAGATCATAGTTAACGTATGATGTTGCTGTTGCCGACTGTTCTGTTGCAGCATCGGTAGCAGGACCCTGGCCGATGTTGATTGAACCTTTTCTCTGTCTCCAGCTTGTTGACTTTGAATCTGCTGTTGCATCGTCACAGTTCCAGAAACCTGCAAAGGTCTTTGTTGTACCTGTTGTGCCGTCTGTAAGGCCGTCCTTTACCTTGTATGTCCAGCTGTAAACCCAGGTATCATCATCAAAGATGTATGCATATGTGCCCTTTGTACCTGTGCTTGCTATAACGCCCTGAACATAGTCACGGGCTGCAAGTTCTTCCTCTGTGAAGCCTGATCTGTTAACAATCCAGTTTTCGTCTGCACATTTCTTTGATGTAAGACCTACTGAAATGTCGTTTGCCTTATGTACAGGGTTCTCAGCATTAACAGTACCTGTAACACCAACGGAATAGCCGTTGCTGTTGGGTGCTGTTGTTGTAATCTGAGTTACATCGAAGAATGAATTGTC
>JAZUON010000015.1:0-50249 GCA_045604685.1 Acutalibacteraceae bacterium | reverse complement strand
CTATCGACGCCTACTGGATGGATCACATCGACGCTATGGACGATCTGCGCCACGGCATCAACCTGCAGGCCTACGGCAATAAGAATCCTTTGGTGGAATATCAGCTGGAAAGCGACGAGATGTTCCGGGAAACGGTCTACGCCATCCGGGAACGGGCGGTCTTCGACTGTCTTCGTATGTTCCGGGCGTGGGCGGTCAACGTGTTGCGGCTGGACGAGTTCGTCCGGGCGGAAAACGCCCGTAAGGCATTGGCAAGCAGACTGAAAATGTCCCACGTCAAGGTCCACGATCAGCCGGGCAAAACTACTGAACAAGGCAAGGGCGTCACCGTGGTTAAAGGCAAAAAAGTGGGACCCAACGAACCCTGTCCCTGCGGCAGCGGCAAAAAATACAAAAAGTGCTGCGGCGGCACAAGACAGTAAAACAAAGAAAATCCCCCGCTGAAATTCAGCGGGGGATAAATTTTGCTTAATTATTCTGCTGCTGCGGTGGTTTCGGGAGCAGTTCTGTCAAGAGTGTAGGTAACTGTGTTGCTGTAGCGGAACTGAACGGGAACCGTGCCCATATCTGCAATTGAGCCCTGACCTGTAACCTCTGTTGCAACGTCAATATTCTTAACATACTTGATTGTGTGAACCTCGTCGGTTTCAACATTTGCAATAATGATAATCTGGCAATCCTTGTATGTAAGAGTGGGGTCTGCAACGGTGAGATACTTATCTGCCTTCTTGAACTCGGTCATAACATCCTCAACATTGCCCATGTCGTAAGCCTTTTCAAGGGTTGCGGGCAGGTTGGGAGTGTTCTTGAGAGTAACGGTGATTGTTCTCTGAGTGCCGTCGTCAACGCAGGTTGCGCTTTCAACCTCGTCAAGAGTGATTGCGCTTACATAAGCTGCGCCCTTAACGGGAAGGAAGGGAACAAGGTCATCGCCGTATTCAGCTGTTGCGCCGTCATTGTGGAGCATATAGCTGTCGAGGCTTGTGATTGCAGCGTTAACATAATCGTTTTCGCTCATTGCAACATCGTTGCCCTCGGCATCCTTAACCTTGCCGATGCTCTTATCCTGACCCATTTCAACCTTCGCCTTAACGCCCTTAAGCTCGTTGATGTGGAGGTTAAAATACTCAAAGATTGTTACAGTGTTTGCAGCAAGTGCTTCGGGTGAATAGGTTGTGTCTGTGATAACCTGGCTTTCTTCGTCAACAGATGTTGTTATATCTGTGGGAAGAGGAGTTTTAACATTGATTGTTGTGGTTGTTGTTTCATCCTCGCCGCCTGTGCTGTCACAGCCTGCAAAAACAAAGAGGAACGAGAACACAAGAATCATGCTGATAGCTGCCATTAATTTCTTATTCATTTTGGTAAATCTCCTTTCGCAGGCGGTTTTTCCGCTTGCATTAAGCAAATTCTGTTTATTAATGAAAGTATTATATCATATTACAAAACAAAATACATCCAATTTTTATGAAATAAAAATTTTTGTGGAAAGTGAAAAAATTAGGCTGCGCTTGTTTGTATAAAATGCCTAACAATTATATATTGAGGCCCTTCTCATCATAAAGGAAAAGGGTGTTGAGGCAGATATCAAGGCTGGCCTCAATGGTTTTAAGGTCAAGATTCTCGTGGGTGTCAAGCCTTGTGTGATAATAGCGTGCAGGAGCGGGGTCCATTGCAGCAAAGGCTGCGGCTTTTATTCCGCACTTGCTCTTTGTAACTGCGGCGGCATCGGTTGCACCCAGAGAAACGGTCTTATAAGGCACATCAAAGCCTGCCAGCTTTGCGCCTTCCTTAACAAGTTTGCAGGCATCAGTGTCATTTGTAACCGTGCCCGTCATATCCTTATTATAGATAGCCATGAAGTCATAATCGCGCAGAGTATCAAGAGCAACAAAAACGGTTTCAACGTCGCTGAATTCCTTGCCATGCTTTTCGGCAAAATACTTTGCGCCTCTCAGGCCGATTTCCTCGGAGCCTGAGCAAAGGGCAACAACCTCGGTGTTTTCAAGGCTGATGTGGTTATCCTGAAGATACTTGAGAATTGCGATTGAAGCAAAGCAGCCCGTAAGGTTATCGTTTGCACCTTCAACGATGCGCTTTTTATCGTAGAAAAGGGAAGCAACAAGGAAAAGAACGATAAATGCAAGCAGAACGTAGCTGAAAATATCCAGAACGGTTGAATTTATGAATTCGGGGCTCATTGCGCACTTTACCGCGGCAATAACGCCGAAAACAAGAGAAACAACAATTCCAACAAGGCTGCCGCCGATAACGGGAATAACCAGCTTGGGTCCGCCCCAATAGGTGAAGCGCCATTCCATTGATGAATCCGCATGGCCGCAGAAAATTATGCGGCGTTTAACCTCGCCCGAGGGCTTTCTTATGCCGTAGGTGTTATGTGAGGTTTTCTTGGGAAGAAACGGGTCAAGGGTTTCTTTGTAGAAAAGGAATTCCGTGATAATGAAGAAAAGGCAGATAACCGTCAGCGCAACCGACACATAGAAAAGCGGCGCGATTGCAAAAAACTGAGCTGCAAAGAAAAGGGCGCAGGAAATTGTCATCAGCACAACAGAAAGAGGTATCCATCCGAGGAACGCCTTGGGGTGAACGGGAAACGACTCAATATTCACCTCGTCGCAGCAGGATTTCAAATCCTCTGCCATATACTCAATGCTCTTTTTCTCCTCCTCGGAGCCTGCGAATCTGGGGCCGATTTCCTTGCAAACCTTTTTTATGCTTCTTGCGGCATAGTTTGCATACATACGGCGCGTTGATTCATAATTTTTAACGCTTTCGTTTGCTTTCACAACAAACTCTCCTTTCTCGGGCTTTTCCCTTTTTGAATTTTATATAAACAAATTTAATTTGACAACCGTGTTTTTTTGGATTAGAATAATATCCACGGAGGATTGATTATATGAAAAAAAATCTTTCACTTATTTTGCTTGGCATTCTTGCCGTTGTTCTGCTGGGCTACGGAATTTCATGCCTGACGGATAAGCCTGACCCTGCAATTGACACAACCGACGATTTTCCTGCCGGTTCGGAAACGGAAAACAACATAATCGGAACAACTTCCGAAATTGCCCAGACCGTTACAAATATTATTGAGGATTATGATTATGCCTATGCGGGCTTTACACCGGCTTATGCCAACATAAACATCAGCGATTGGAAAATGCTGCTTGTTAACAGAGATTACATTCTGCCCGAGGACTATGAGGTTACTCTTGCCCCCTGCATTACCGACGACCCCGACAGCCTTAAGCTGGATTACAGGGTTGCACCCCATTACAACGAGATGTACCTCGCCGCCCTTGAGGACGGAATTGAGCTGACTCCCGTTTCGGGCTACCGCTCGGTTGAAAGACAGAAAAATAATTTTGAAAACAAGATTCAGAAATATATGAATGAGGGCTACGGAAAAATTGAAGCCACCCAGATGGCGGCAACAATTATTCTCCCCCCCGGCACAAGCGAACACAATGCAGGCCTTGCAATGGATATCTGCAGCCTTTACGAGAGCTTTGAAAACACCGATGAATTCAAGTGGCTCAGCGAAAACGCCGCCGATTACGGCTTCATTCTCCGCTACCCCGAAGATAAGCAGGACATCACAAAAATAATCTATGAGCCCTGGCATTGGAGATATGTAGGCGTTGACGCCGCAAAGGCCATGAAGGCAAGCGGCCAGTGCTTTGAAGAATATTTAGGGGTTGCTTGAGTTGAGTGCAAAGTGAATGAACAGTGAATGGTTATGGAAGGGCTTTGCCCTTACCCATTCAAATAACCGGTCATAGGCGGAGCTTATCCGAAACTTTTCACTTACATCTTATGTTTGTTATCGGGCTCGCCGCCCTCGGCAATATTCTCTCTCTTAAGCACAACCATAACGGTTTTAACCATAATTTTAATATCAAAAGCTATGCTCTGTTTGGCAATATATTCCTTGTCAAACAGGGCTTTTTCTTCGTCAGAAAGCATGTCCCTTCCGTTGACCTGCGCCCAACCCGTTATTCCGGGGCGCACGGAATAAATGCCGTATTCCTTGCGGATTTGCCTGATTTCCTTTTCCTCAGGGATAAGGGGTCTGGGGCCCACAAAGCTCATATCACCCTTAAGCACGTTAAAAAGCTGAGGCAGCTCATCAAGGCTTGTTTTCCTCAGAATTCTTCCGCTTTTGGTGATAACACTGTCCGCCTCGGTCAAATCCTTTGTAGCGGCAAGCCTTGTGTTGTTCTTCATTGTTCTGAACTTATAGATATAGAACAGCTTGTTATCCTTTCCCACGCGGTATTGCTTATAGATAACGGGATTGCCTGCATCAATGGCAATGATTATGCCGATTATCAGAAATGCAGGCAGCAGCAGCAAAATCAGCAGCAGGCTCACCGTAAAATCAAAAATTCGTTTCATTTCACACCTCTTTTTGACCCTGACCAGAAAACATAGTCTTCTATCAGAACAGCCCTTGCAGGAGCACCCTCCAAACCGTTATAACAAACGGGAGGAGCAAAGAGGAAATATTCGCCCTCCTGCACCTGCGAAAGGTCAAGCCCCTCAAGCACCGCAACGTTATTCTGCAAAAATGCTTTGTGTGGGCCGGTCTGGTTGCCCTTGCAGCCAACAGAAAGGGAATCCGTTCCGATAAGCACAAGTCCTCTTTCCGCAAGCTCCTGAGCAGATGAATCCATAAAAAATGCCCTTCCGCCGCCTTTGATAAGCAGCCTTTCGCATTTTTTAGGGAAGTGGCGGTCAACATAATCGCCCGTTATAACTCCCGCGGGCACCTGTATAACCGTGCAGGGGCCGATGAAGCTCTCGATGGGCAGATTTTCAACCGAATCTCCGCCGCTGATGAAATGCAACGGAGCATCAACATGGGTTGCATTATGAACACAGGCGTGAATAACGGAAAGATTGCATCCGGATTCGGCGCCGATTTCGGCAATCTGCTCCGCTTCGGGCAAAGGGTCACCGGGGTAAACCTCGCCGCCGAAGAATTTCCTTGAAATATCAATCAGTTTCACAGCCACACCTCGTTTCGGGTTTTAATTTCCGCTGTCCTTAAGGGATTCCATTTTGAGATAGGCATTGATGAAGCCGTCAATATCGCCGTCCATAACCGCGTTTATGTTGCCTGCTTCAAAACCCGTTCTGTGGTCCTTTGCAAGAGTGTAGGGCATAAACACATAGGAGCGTATCTGGCTGCCCCATGCAATTTCTCTCTGCTCGCCCTTGATATCGTCAATCTTGTCAAGATGCTCTCTTTCCTTGATTTCAATGAGCTTTGACTTAAGCATTTTCATTGCCACATCTCTGTTCTGATGCTGGCTTCTTTCAACCTGACATGCGCATACAATGCCCGTGGGAATATGTGTAATACGGACTGCGGATGAGGTTTTGTTAACCTTCTGACCGCCTGCACCGCTTGAACGGTAATAGTCAATTCTCAGGTCATCGGGGTTGATTTCAACCTCAACGGTGTCGTCAATTTCAGGCATAACTTCAAGGGATGCGAACGAGGTATGGCGTCTGCCCGATGCATCAAACGGTGAAACACGGACAAGGCGGTGAACACCCATTTCGCCCTTAAGGTAGCCGTAAGCATTCTCGCCCTCAACAAGAACAACCGCAGACTTAAGGCCTGCTTCGTCGCCGTCAAGAAAGTCCAGCATGCTTACCTTGAAGCCGTGCTTTTCACCCCAGTGCTGATACATTCTGACAAGCATCTGGTTCCAATCCTGCGCCTCGGTTCCGCCTGCGCCTGCATGGAAGGTGAGAATTGCATTTTTGGCGTCATATTCGCCTGAAAGCAGGGTGCTGAGAGTCATTGCATCCAGCTTTGCAACAAAGCTGTCAACGCCTGCCTTGCATTCCTCAAGCATATCAAGGTCCTCCTCCTCATTGGAAAGCTCAATGAGAACAAGGGTATCGTTAAACTCATTTTCAAGGGCAGTGTATGCGCCAACCTTATTTTTAAGCTGGCTGATTCTCTGCTGAACCTTCTGGGAATTCGCAAGGTCATTCCAGAAGCCCTCCTCGGCGGTCTGCGCCTCAAGGGTTTCAACTTCCTTAACCATATCGTCAAGGCCAAGTGCCTCGCGAAGTTGCGTCAGCTTTTCCTCATATTCAAGAAGCGAAAGTCTTAATTCTTCAAACTGAACCATAAATAATCTCCTGATGCATAATTTTTCATAGTATATTATAACTATAAAAATAGGAAAAGTAAAGAAGTTACAATTATTTTTTAATTATTAATTGCTTTTTTTGTAATAATTAGGTAAAATATAAAATGTATTATTATGCTATCGTATCCTAAAAGTGAGGTGAGAGCCCGTGAATTATGAAAATACGCCCTGCCCCGCATGCGGAAATCCCCTGAGGGACGGCGAAGATATTGTTGTTTGTCCCGTATGCGCAACCCCGCAGCACAGAGAATGCTGGATGGCAAACGGAAGATGCGCAAACGATGACTTTCACCAATCGGGCTATGTCTGGAAAAGAGAAAATGAGCCTGCGCCCGAAGCTCCCGTGCAGGAAAATCAGGGAGATATGCGCATATGCCACATCTGCGGCAGCGAAAGCCCTGCAGATGCCCTCCATTGCGGCAACTGCGGCGCCCTTTTCGGTCAGGCGGAAAAACACGATAAAAAATGCGCATTCTGCGGCAAGGAAAATGCCGATGACGCTCTTCACTGCAATCAGTGCGGCGCGCCTCTCGGCGAAGCATTCGGCGGCGCCCGTTACGTTGCAGGCTCGGATATCCCTGCAGATGAAAAATTAGGCGAAAATACCGCAGGCGACCTTGCAACCTATGTTCAGGCAAGCGCTCATAAATACATCAAAAAATTCAAAAAATTTGAGGAAGGCAAAAAGGTCAGCTTCAACTTTGCAGCCTTTTTCTTCGCCCCCTATTGGTTTTTCTACAGAAAGCTCTACAAGGCAGGCGCATTCTTCCTTGTGGCGTTTGTGACCGCATCCATTCTTCTTTCGGGGCTGACGGGTCAGGTTGCCGCCGCTGCGGATGAATACAGCAGCAAAATTGCCTCGCTGGGCAGCGAAACAATAACGGAAGAGGAGCTCGCCGCCATTGAACCTGAGCTTGAACAATATGTTTCCGAATTCTACGCCAAGGTGAAAAAGCCTCTGCTCATAACAACCGCAGTTACGGTAATTCTTCGCCTTATCTGCGCCCTTATGGCAGACAGACTCTATTACAAAAAAATTCTTGACGATATGAAGCTCATCAGCGAAACCGTTCAGGAAAACCACATGAAAAGGATGATGATTGCGCGCAGAGGCGGTCTTTCCGCCCTTGCATTCACCGCAAGCGTGCTTGGCGAAACAATGCTGGTTAATGCACTTTACGTTATTGCAGATTTTATTAAAGGAATTATTTAACTTTCGGAGGAGATTTATATGAAAGTCAGAAAAGCGATTATTCCCGCCGCAGGCCTTGGCACAAGAGTTCTGCCTGCATCCAAATCCGTACCCAAAGAGATGCTCAACATAGTTGATAAGCCCGCAATTCAGTACATTGTTGAAGAAGCTGTTGCTGCAGGTATTGAGGATATCCTTATTATCACCAACAGAGGCAAGGGCGCAATTGAGGACCATTTTGACCATTCATTTGAACTTGAGGCAGGTCTCAAGGGCGTGCCCTCAAAAGAAAAGCTCTATGAGGATGTTAAGGCGGTTGCAAACCTTGCAAACATCTATTTCATCCGCCAGAAGGAAACAAAGGGCCTTGCTCACGCTCTTCTCTGCGGCAAATCCTTTGTCGGCAACGAGCCTTTCGCAGTGCTTTACGGCGATGACGTTATTATTTCCGAGGACCCCGTTACCGCACAGCTTACACGCTGCTACGAAAAATACGGCAAGGGCGTTGTAGGCGTTAAAGAGGTTTCCGAGGAGCTTATCAGGCTTTACTGCACCCTTGACGTTTCACCCATTGAGGGCGAAGACAGAGCAATGAACTGCTCAAGAATCATCGAAAAGCCCACTCCCGACCAGATTCTTTCACTCTATGCAATTCTCGGCAGAATTGTTATGCCCCCCGAAACCTTTGAGCTGATTGAAAAAGGCCTTGCCGCCACTCCTGAGGGCAAGGAATTCTATCTTACCGATGTTTTCACAGAGCTCGGCATGGCCGGCAAGCTGCTTGCATATGATTTTGACGGCAAGCGCTACGATATGGGCAACAAGCTGGGCATTATGAAGGCCAACTGCGAGGTTGCGCTTGACCACCCCGAAATCGGCGAAGGCTTTAAAGAATATCTTAAGGAACTTGTTAAAACATTCTAAAATAATGATTCCCCCTGAATTTTTGAGAATTCAGGGGGATTTTTCACTTTATTTTTCTCGCAGTTGTATTTTCTCCGAACGAAACGATATAGCTTTCGTCCGTTGAGTCCGTTCGGGGCGGATAATCCGTTGAAATTATCTGCGCTCCGCTTGCAAACGCCTGCTCACGGCGTTCCTCGGTAACCGAAGTGAAATTATCCGCGCGGGTGCGCACAATAATTCTGCTCTCCTCAACCTCTTCTTTGATTTCAAGCAGCTCCTCGGGGTCATTGCAAAGGATGAATGAAGTGCAGTCACGGTCAATATCCTCGGGTCTGAGCATGGGGAACATTGCCTGAGACTTGATTGAAGGGTCAAGTTTGATATACTTTTCGGTAGCTCCACCCTCATGCAGAAGAACAAGCACCTTGCCCTGCATATCCTTAACCTTGCACCAGTCATCCGCCGCCCTCATTTCCCCGAAGGATGCATAATCGCGGAGCATATCCGCAGGGGTGAAGAGCTTTTCGCCAAGCACTTCTCTGAGAAGGCTGTCAAATTCATCGGCATAATCAATATTAAACGCCTTCATATCCTCAAAGGGGATGAAAAGACTTTTGGGTTCAATGATTATTGTTACGGGCAGGTGGTTGGGGTTGTTATCCGACCACATTGCGATTTCTTTCATCGCAAGGGCAAAATCATAGCAGGAGGTGGCCATTTCAATATAGGGGCTGTGCATGCAGGTGAACGAGATTTCACCCTCACGGTCAAAGACCTCAATATCCATTTCAAAGCTGCGGATTCCGCTATCAAGCTGCTGAGAGAGAGTTTCACTCCAGAAATCCCCCGTATTTGCAGCAATTGCACCAAAGGTAAGGTCAGAAAGGTTGCGGTAAACCTCCTTTGTTTCTTCAATGGCCGGTGCCTGATAGCTGTTATGGGTTGCAATGAAGCTCAGTTCATTGAATTTTATCCCCTCTTCAAGCTCCGCCTCAAGGTCACCTGCAAAAAAAGACGCCTCGTCAACGGGGGCAATTTCACCGCTTGCATAAGCCTGCTCAAGGGCAGCAATGCGGCTCACCTGCTCCGCAATATCCTGCTCAAGCCTTGCGGTGCTTGCAGGAAAAAGCGAAACAAAGGCAACAATCAGCGAAATAAGCGTGGGTATAAATTTGATAGGATATTGCAGGATCTTAAGTATCATTTTTATTTTCTCCTTTTTACCGAATGAAAATATTATATCACCAATAGCGGTAATTTCAACCGTTTTTCAAAAAAATGGCCTGCGCGGAGAAATATCCGTGCAGGCCAAAATCATTTTAATTATTTGTAAAGGGGACCGTATGTGCCGCAAGCTCTGAAGTCTGCGCCCTCAAGGTCCTTTGTTCCGAATGCGCCCCATGCTGCAGGACGGAAGATTTTCTCTTCGGGAACATTGTGGAGAGCTACGGGGATACGGAGCATTGATGCCATTGTGATGATATCTGCACCGATGTGGCCGTAGGAGATAGCGCCGTGGTTTGCGCCCCAGTTGTTCATAAGGTCATATGCTGACTTGAAGGGGCCTTCGCCGTTGCATCTGGGTGCGAACCATGTGCAGGGCCAGGTGTAGTCTGTTCTCTTCCAGATTACATCGGAAACCTCATCGGGAAGCTGAACTGTCCAGCCTTCAGCAATCTGAAGAACGGGGCCGAGACCCTTAACAAGGTTAAGACGAATCATTGTTGCAGGCATTTCAGCTCTTGTAAGGAAGCGTGATGAATATCCGCCGCCTCTGAAATAGCCGTTATCAGCTGCATTCCAAGTGGTAGCCTCAAGAATCTTGTCTGCATCCTCTGCGGTAACGTTATACCACTCTTTGATAATGCCGTTGCCGTTTTCGTCCTTTGCTTCGCCGCAGGCGTCAAGGCAGCAAGCACCGGAGTTGATAAGGTGAATGAAGCCGTCGGCATCCTTTGCCTTGCCTTCGATATCGTAGCCTGTTACTCTCTTAACAGCGTCGCCGCTCCAGTATGTACGAACGTCTGCAAACATCTGGGGCCTGTTGGTGAGCAATTTCATAAACAGCATACCGATGCCGTTGAGAACGTCATTTTCTGTTGCAAGGATGTAAGGCTCTCTTGTGCCTTCCCAGTCAAATGAGGTGTTGAGAAGTGCCTCTGCAAAGTCAGCGTTGGGGTAGAAGTCTGTCCACTGTCTCTGGCCCTGGAAGCCTGCTGCAATAGCGTTGTGGCCAACCATTTCTTCTTCTCTGCCCTCGGGGAGGTTGGGGTTGCCGTTCATAAGGTCCTTGATGATGCACATCATCTTAACAACGAATTCCCAATCCTTTTCTTTTTCTTCGTCGCTCTTTCTTACGAATTCGGGGTTCTTGTCAAAGCCTTCCTTGCACTTTGCCTTTGTCCATGCAAGAGCCTTCTGGAATTCAGCTTCGTCATAGATACCCTCGCTCATGCGGCGGATGATTTCAACCTCGTCAACTGATTCAACGCGAAGGCCGAGATATTCCTCAAGGAAGTCGGGGTCGATTGATGAGCCTGCGATACCCATGCAGATTGAGCCGATCTGAAGGTAGCTCTTGCCTCTCATTGTAGCAACTGCAACAGCTGCTCTTGCGAAGCGGAGGAGCTTTTCCTTAACATCATCGGGAACTGTTGTGTCGTCAGCATCCTGAACCTCGTGGCCGTAGATGCCGAATGCGGGCAGACCCTTCTGTGCATGAGCTGCAAGAACTGATGCAAGGTAAACTGCGCCGGGTCTTTCAGTAGCGTTGAAGCCCCAAACGCCCTTGATTGTTGTGGGGTCCATATCCATTGTTTCGGAGCCGTAGCACCAGCAGGGAGTAACGGAAAGGGTGATATCAACGCCTTCCTTCTTGAACTTTGCTGCGCAGGCTGCTGCCTCTGCAACACGGCCGATTGTTGTGTCAGCAATAACAACCTTTACGGGCTCGCCGTTTGAATAGCGGAGATTCTCCTCAAACAGAGCCTTAGCTGTTTTTGCCATGTTCATGGTCTGCTCCTCAAGGGATTCTCTTACCTTAAGGGGTCCTCTTCTTCCGTCAATGACGGGGCGAATACCGATAACGGGATAATCGCCGATAAGTCTGCTTTTTGCCATTGTAATCTTCCTTTCTATGTTGGTGAATTTATTTTATTACTTTTTTGAATCTCTCGTATGCCTCTGCCCAGGCTTCGGCATTTTCGGGAGAATATTCAACAGTTTTTTCGCTTGCCTTAACAACCCTTCTTGCCTGCTCAATGCTTTCGAGTGCACCGCAGGAGAGAAGCTGCACGGCAATATTGCCGAGAACGGTTGCCTCGATGGGGCCTGCAACAACCTTGCGGTTGCAGGAGGATGCCGTCATCTGACAAAGCAGGGTATCCTTTGTGCCGCCGCCGATAACGTGGATTGCAGGGTAGGTTTTGCCCGTGCAGTCCTCAAGGGTTTCAAGGGTCAGGCGGTATTTCATTGCAAGGCTTTCGTAGATGCAGCGCATAACCTCGCCAACGCTTTCGGGAATGGGCTGACCCGTCTTTTCGCAATATTCGCGCACGCGCTGAGGAATGTTGCCGTGGGGCACAAACTCGGGCGCATCCGGGTCAATAAAGCACTTAAAAGGCTCTGCCGCAAGGGCCAGCTTTTCAAGGTCTGCATAGGAATAGTCGCTGCCGTGTCTGTTCCAATGGCGGCGGCTTTCCTGAATAAGCCAGAGTCCGATAATATTCTTAAGGAAGCCTACGGTTGAGCCGTAGCCGCCCTCGTTGGTAACGTTCATTGCAACGGATTTTTCGTTAACGACAGGCTCGTCAAGCTCCGTGCCGAAAAGCGACCATGTGCCGCTTGAAAGGAAGGCAAAATCCTTTTCCTCGGCGGGCACGGCGGTCAGCGCGCTCTGTGTATCGTGGCCGCAAACGCTGATAACATCAATCTCGTCAATGCCGCATTCCTCGCAGATATCCTTGCGCACCTTGCCGAGCACGTTGCCCGAAGGCTTGATTTCGCCAAGCAGGCGTGAGGGTATTCCGAGTCTGTCAAGAATGCCCGTTGCCCAGCCCTTTGTTTTGATATCAACCATCTGTGAGGTTGTTGCAATTGAATATTCGGTTGTCATTTTGCCCGTCAGCATATAGCCGAAAAGGTCGGGCATAAACAGAAGTCTGTCCGCTCTTTCAAGAATATGGGGGCGGTATTTTTTGAGGGCATAGAGCTGATAAACGGTGTTAAGCTCCATAAACTGAATGCCCGTTGCGCCGTAAAATTCGTCGTTGGGAACGGTTTTTGCACATTCCTCAATAAGGCCGACTGTTCTTTCGTCACGGTAATGAACGGGATTTTCGAGCAGGCAGCCGAATTCGTCAATCAGGCCGAAGTCAACGCCCCATGTATCAATGCCGATGCTGTCAAAGCCGCCTGCCAGCTTTGCATTGATGATGCCCTGCTTTATGTTATAGAAAAGGCGCAGAACGTCCCAATACATTGTATCGCCCACTTTAACGGGGTCGTTTGAAAAGCGGTGCACTTCCTGAAGGCTTATTTTTTCGCCGTCAAAGCTGCCGATAATGGCTCTGCCGCTTGACGCGCCGAAGTCAATGGCTAAAACTCTTTTTTCCATTACTGAATTACTACACCCTTCTTGAGAATGATGTTGGCATAGATTGCGGTTTCGCCCGTTGCGATAACGGCATATGCCTTCTTTGCTCTGTCATAGAACGCAAAACGCTCAACAAGCTCAATATTTTTATCGCCTTCCTCGGCGGTGATTGTCTTTTTGTAGTCGCTCCAGATGGGAGGGGGGTTCGATGCATCGCCGTTATCCATAAGTGCAACGGGAGCCTCAACATAGGTGTCAAGGGGCATCAGCTTAAGGATTGCTGCAAGAATTTCGTCAACGCCGTGGCCGTCAAGGCGAACAAGGCGCTGTGCGATTGAAGCTGAGGGGAAGTTGCCGTCACCGATAACGATTTCGTCGCCGTGACCCATTTCCATAAGAATTTTAAGAAGCTCGGGAGAGATGATGGGGGAGATGTTTTTAAGCATAATGATTATCCTTTCTTTATTACATAGTCGCATACATACTGTACATATTGCTGTAGATGCCGTCCTTTGCCATAAGCTCGGAGTGGCTGCCCTGCTCCGCAATGCCGTCCTCGGTAAGCACAACAATTTCATCCGCATTGCGGATTGTTGTAAGCCTGTGGGCAATGGTCAGGGTTGTTCTGCCCTTTGCAAGGCGTTCAAGGGATTCCTGAACCAGCTTTTCGCTTTCGTTGTCAAGAGCCGATGTTGCCTCGTCAAGGAGCAGAATGGGAGGATTTTTAAGGAATACTCGGGCAATGGAAATCCTCTGCTTCTGGCCGCCCGAGAGCTTGACGCCCCTTTCGCCAACATATGTATCATAGCCGTTGGGCAGGGAGCTTATAAATTCGTGAGCACCTGCTTTCTTTGCAGCTTCAACGATTTCTTCATCCGTTGCATCCGATTTGCCGTAAATCAGATTGTCACGGATTGTTCCCGAGAAAAGGTAAACATCCTGAGCAACAACGCCGATGTTTGAGCGCAATGAACGCAGGGTTATATCCTTGATATTCTTGCCGTCCAGCAGAATTTCGCCGCTTTCCGCTTCGTAAAAACGGGGAATAAGGTTGCAGAGAGTTGTTTTTCCGCCGCCGCTGGGGCCTACAAGAGCAACATTACCGCCCTTTCTGATGTGCAGGTTAAGGTGGTGAAGAATTTCCTTTTCACCCTTGACATAGCTGAACGATACATCTTTAAATTCAATTTCGCCTTCAACCGTGCCTATATCAACGGCTGTTTCGCTGTCCTTTATATCGGGCTCCTCTTCCATAATTTCAGCAAAGCGCTCAACGCCCGTTATACCGCGGCTGAACTGCTCGCTGAAATCAACGATTGTTCGGATTGAGCCAAGGAGGGTTGAAATAAGCAGAAGGCTTGCGGCAAAATCGCCTGCGGAGGTTATGCCCTCCCTCATAAGAATTGCGCCGATTGCAACAACGATTATATATGTAATGCCGTCAATAAACTTAACCGTTGCATGGAACTTGGACATATAGCCGTGGCTTCTGTTTCTGATTACAACGTACTGCTCATTGCCCTTTGCAAACTTTTCTTTTTCAACCTTTTCGTTGGTGAATGAGCGGACAACGCGCACGCCCAGAAGGCTGTCCTCAATCCTTGCATTGATTTCACCCGCCTGATGGCGGCCCTGCTTGAAGGTGTCTCGCATTTTTGTGCGGGATTTCTTGGTGAAAATAATCATAAAAGGCATAAGGATAAATATTGCAAGGGCAAAACGGATATCCATTGATGCAAAAATCACAAAGCTGGCAACAAATTTTATAACCGTCATAAGCACCATTTCGGGGAAGTGGTGCGCCCATTCGGCAACATCAAAAAGGTCGGAGGTCATTCGGCTCATAAGCTGGCCGACCTTTGTGTTGTCAAAGAAAGTGAACGAGAGGGTCTGAAGGTGGTCAAACATATCCTCGCGCATTGCATTTTCGATTTTTGTGCCCATTTTGTGGCCCCAGAAGGATTGGCAGAAGCTGGAAAGGCTGTCCAGCCCTCTGAGCGCAATGTAGGCGGCGCAAATCTGAAGAATCAGGGAATTGGTAAGCCCTGCGGGGTCGTTAACGCCCGTGTCCGTTATACGCCTGACGATAAGGGGCAGAATGATTTCACAAGCGGCGGAAATCATTGCACAGGCGAGCACAACAAGCTCCGTGCCCATATGCTTTTTCAGATAAGGAAAAAACCGCTTGATAAGGGCAATGTTCTTTTGGGTATTGCCTTTTCTGCTTTTTTTCTCTTCCATTTTCATTTCCTCATTTATATAAATTAATACAATTTAACATTATATATTATGTAACAAATTTCCTTATTTGTAAAGCCTTTTGCGAAGAAAAATATGCTTTACTTTTCTTTTTTCCTTTGATAGAATATAGTCATTAAGGAGGAGATATTATGAAAAAAATTATTGCGCTCTTTCTCACCGCGGCAATGCTCTCCGGCCTCTGCGCCACAGCCTTTGCGGCATTTGACGATAAGTCGCTGACTCAGGAAGAATGGAACGGAGTATATGCAAGCCTTCGTGACGAAAACACTCTGCCCGCCCTTTGTGTCGGCGCTGATGAAACTCAGCTCAATCTCTGCTGGCATGCAGCAAAGAACAAGGCTCAGCCCAAGGTCAGGCTTGCAAAGAATGCAGCAATGGCAGATTATGTTGAATTCACGGGCGAAACAACTCCCGCTGAAAATGACGAGCAGCTTGTTTGCCGCGTTACAATGACGGGTATTGAAGAAAACTCAACCTATTATTATCAGTGGCTTGGCGAAAACGGCTGGAGCGAGCCTTATAAGTATGAATCAAAGGGCTTTGGCAGCTACAAAATGATGGTTATCGGCGATATTCAGATTGGCGGCCAGTCAACGGACAACCCCGAGGAGCAGTCAAGAATCGGTTATGTATGGCAGAGCGTTCTTGACGAGGCTCTCACCAAAAACCCCGACATCAGCTTTTTGCTCTCCCCCGGCGACAACACCTCAACCGGCAAGGCTGCCGACGAATGGCAGACGCTGCTTATGCCCGAATACACAAGAAGCCTGCCCATGGCTCTTGCAATCGGTAACCACGACAAAAAGGGTATGATGTATGAATATTACACCCATATGCCCAACGAGTTTTTCGGCAAATATTTCACAGGGCTTGACCGTGATTTCTGGTTCCGCTACGGCGATGTGCTTTACCTTGTATTTGACGCCTGCTCAGGCTCTGCGGCAGACCACAAGGCAATGGCAGAGGAAGCCGTCAGCGCAAATCCCGATGCAAAATGGCGCATAGGCGTTATGCATCAGGGTCTTTATGCCCCCGGCATTGCAGCCCTTGAGCCTGAAACGGGCATTCTTCTCAATGCTGTTTTCCAGCCCATATTCACAATGTATGACCTTGACATTGTTTTCACAGGTCACACCCATATGCAGGGCCGCAGCCATTTCATCAGCGACGGCATTGTAGTCGGCAAGGCGGAAAGCGGCAAAACCTACACCGACCCCAACGGCATTATTTATCTCAACACAAATGCCTGCTGCGACCAGGGCTCAATGGAGGATATGGAAAGCTGGCCTCACACCGCATACGCCTTTGAAAATGCGGATGTTACAACATACTCAACAGTTGAATTTACCGACACAACAATGACAGTTAAAACCTTCCGCGGCGATAACAGCGAGCTTCTTGACAGCATCACCATTGAAAAGACCAAGGATTTCAGAGCGAAACCCGTCAGCAAATTTATCCGCTCAACTCTTTACAAGGCTATTGAACTTCTGGGTCTTATTTACATGAAGATAGATGCAGTTGTTGTTGAAATCAGAGGCGGACATTTTTAATTCGATTGACAGGGACATTCCCTTTTGTTGACAGAAATCGGAGGTAAACAAAATGATTGTTTTTATTGAAAGAATAATTGCATTTTTTATGTCGCTTGCAATCATCATCGCGAACTTCCTGGGAATCAGCGGAGGCATTTGCAACAGAAAGGTTGATGACTTCAGGGTTACAACTTATATCAGAGGTGACTATGTTCAGTCGGAGGGCAGCCTTTATGCCGAAGATTTTGATATTGTTACCGATGTTATTCTTTTTGAATGCGCTTTCTTTAGCAGCGAAGGCGAAGTCATATATGACAAGGAAAAGCTCGAAACCGCGCTGGGCAATATCCGAAAGGCAATCGGCGAAAGGGATGTAAAAATCACCCTTAACCTTCTCGGCCCGTGGGGTAACACGGATTCCGATGTCTGGGAAGAGCAGATGGAGGCTCAGAGCGATGAGCACAACAAGGCCTTCACCAGCGGCGTTCTTGAGGATAATATCATTGCCATTCTTGATAAATACGGCTTTGACGGCGTTCATTTTGACTATGAATATCCCCTTTCCGACAAGGCGTGGAAATATTACAACAAATTCCTTGTTTCCCTTGATAAAAAGCTGGGAGATTATAGCCTCGGCGTTGCGGGAAATGACTGGAACATCAAGTTCACAACCGCAGCCATTGAGGCAATTGACACCTTTGAGCTCATGGTTTATGACTTTATTGACAGCGAAGGCAGGCACGCCACTTACGAAGGCACGGCAGAGCTTGCGCAAAAGGTTGGTCTTTACGGAGTACCCCTTGAAAAGGTGAATATCGGGCTTGCCTTCTATTCACGCCCCACGGATATGTCCGCATATTGGTACGGCTACAACGGCTGCTACGGCGCGATTGACGAAAACGGCTGGTATCACTGCGAAAACACAGGCAAGGACTTCTGGTTCAACTCTCCCGAGGATGTTGAAAAGAAAACGGAATTTGCCATCAATAACGGTTTCGGCGGAGTAATGATCTGGCATTATAACTGCGACCTGCCCTCAACCCATGAAGATTCCCTGCTCCGGGCCGTAGGCACGGCGATAAAAAAATAACAAAAAAAGACACCCTCTCGGGTGTCTTTTTTAATATGTATGGTCACAAATTTCTTTTATTTTTCTCTGAAGTGCAAGAAAATCCTCAAGGGCATCAGGCTTCTGGTTGGGGTTGCGCAGAAGTGCGGCAGGGTGGAATGTGCCCATAAAGAGTATTCCGCCTTTCTCAATAAACTCACCGTGCTGCTGAGTAACCTTGAAATCCTTGGAAATAAGCCTCTGAGCCGAAATTCTGCCGAGGCAGACTATGATTTTGGGGCGGATGAGCCTTGTCTGCTCCCTGAGCCATTCAATGCAGCAATCCTGCTCTTCGGGGAGAGGGTCTCTGTTTTTAGGTGGGCGGCATTTTACCATGTTGGCAATATAAATGTTCTTTTTGCGGTCAAGGTCAATTGCCTCCAGGAATTTATCAAGGAGCTTGCCGCCTCTGCCTACAAAGGGCTCGCCCTGCAAATCCTCGTTTTCGCCCGGGCCCTCGCCGATAAACATTACCTCAGCATTTTCGTTGCCTACGCCGAAAACAAGGTTTGTTCTTGTTTCGCAAAGTCCGCATTTTCTGCATTGCATACAGTCAGCCTTAAGCTGTTCCCAATTTTCATACATTGCCGTTTTCACCTCGGTCAGCAAATATTTTTTCGGATTTTTCGGCATCCTTATGGATTTGCTCCGAAAGTTCCTCTATTGTTTCAAATTTAACCTCGTCGCGGAGATATTCAAGCAGCCTTACCTCGATTTCAAGGCCGTAAAGGTTGCCGCTGAAGCCTAAAATGCAGGTTTCGCTGCGGAAATCCTCATTTTCAAATGAGGGCCGCAGGCCGATATTTGTAACGGAGGGATACTCCCTGCCGTCAACAACCGTAACCGATGCATAAACTCCCTTTTTCGGCTTTACAAAGCCGTTGTCAAAGCGCTGATTTATGGTCGGTGCGCCGATAAGTCTTCCTCTGTGCTGGCCGTCAACAACGGTCTGCTTGTAGCGGAATTCCCTGCCAAGCATTGCATTTGCAAGAGGAATATTGCCCCCCTCAACAGCCTGCCTGATTCGGGTTGAGCTGACGGGGCTGCCCATATAATTAACGGGTTCGCTTATTTTGAGCATAACTCCGTATTCATCACATAAAGCGCGAAGCTCTCCAATGCCGCCCTCGTTATTCCTGCCGAAGCGGTAATTCCAGCCGCAGCAGACTCCCCCTGCATTGAGCTTTTCAATAAGAATTTTTTCAAAAAACTCGCGGCAGGTCATATTTCTGACAACATCGAAAGCAACAATTCTTCTCTCTGCGCCCGTCTGCCCGATGATTTCATCCCGCAGCGAAGGCTGCAGAATCATATCGGGTGCCTTGCCCGAAAGTGCAAGCATAGGGTGCTTATCAAACAGAAGCACAAGGGGCAAAAGCCCGTACTTTTGCTGCATGTCAAAAGCACAGGCAATAACCGTCATATGTCCCTTGTGTAAGCCGTCAAAGCTGCCCAGCGTGACGGCTGTTTTAATTTCTGCCATTTATTTCTTCCTGAACTGCTGCTTCATGCGCAATTCCTTTGAAAGAATGCGCTTGCGAAGCCTTAATGATGTGGGAGTTACCTCCAGCAGCTCATCATCCTTTATGAATTCCATGCACTGCTCAAGGCTGAGAACGCTGTGAGGCACAAGCCTGAGCGCATCATCCGAGCCGGATGCACGGGTATTTGTGAGATGCTTTGTTTTGCAAACATTGCATACTATATCTTCATTCTTGGCACATTCGCCAACTATCATACCCTCATAAACATCAACGCCTGCAGGGATAAAGAGCCTGCCTCTGTCCTGAGTGTTGAACAGACCGTATGCGGTGCTGACGCCCGTTTCGTGAACAACGATTGAGCCTCTTTCACGGGTCTGGATATCGCCCTTATAGGGTGCATAGCCGTCAAAAAGCTGGTTCATAATGCCGTTGCCGTTGGTATCCGTCAGGAATTCCGCACGGTAGCCGATAAGACCTCTTGAGGGGATTTTGAATTCAAGGTGGGTTGAGCCGCCCTCACGGGAGCCCATATTTTCAAGCTCACCTTTGCGGGAGCCCAGCTTTTCAATAACTGCGCCCACATACTGCTCGGGCACTTCAACAATAAGCAATTCCATAGGCTCCATAAGCTGACCGTCGATTTCCTTGAAGATAACCTTGGGTCTTGAAACCTGGAATTCATAGCCCTGACGGCGCATTGTTTCAATAAGAATCGAAAGGTGAAGCTCGCCTCTGCCCGAAACCTTGAAGGTATCCGTTGTTTCGGTTTCTTCAACTCTCATGCTTACATTTGTTTCAACCTCTTTGAAAAGCCTGTCGCGGATATTTCTTGAGGTTACAAACTTGCCCTCCTTGCCTGCAAAGGGGCTGTCGTTAACAATGAAGTTCATTGAAATTGTAGGCTCGTCAATCTTGATGAAAGGCAGAGCCTCAACACATTCGGGGTTGCATGCGGTTTCGCCGATATTGATGCCCTCAATGCCCGAAACGCAGATGATATCGCCTGCCTCGGCCTCCTCGCATTCAACACGGGCAAGGCCCTCAAACTGATAAAGCCTTGAAACCTTAACGTTCTGTGTTGTGCCGTCGGTTTTGCAAAGGGTAATCTGCTGATTTTTCTTGATTCTGCCTCTTTCAACCCTGCCAACGCCGATTCTGCCAACATAATCGTCATAATCAAGGCTTGAGAAAAGCACCTGCAGAGGCTGATCGGGGTCACCCTCGGGAGGGTCAATATTTTCAAGAATAGCATCAAACAAGGGCTGCATATCGCCCTCTCTGTTGTTGGGGTCAAGGCTTGAATAGCCGTCCCTTGCGCTGGCATAAACAACAGGGAATTCAAGCTGGTCCTCATCGGCACCAAGGTCAATAAACAAATCAAGCACCTCGTCCACAACCTCATAGGGGCGGGCATTGGGGCGGTCAATTTTATTAATGACAACAAGCACCTTTTTCTTAAGGTTAAGTGCCTTTTTGAGAACAAATCTCGTCTGGGGCATACAGCCCTCAAAGGCATCAACCAGCAGAAGCACGCCGTCAACCATCATAAGGATACGCTCAACCTCGCCTCCGAAATCAGCGTGGCCCGGGGTATCAACAACATTGATTTTTGTGCTTTTGTAGTGTACCGATGTGTTTTTTGAAAGGATTGTGATTCCTCTTTCACGCTCCAGGTCGTTGGAGTCCATAACTCTGTCTGCAACCTGCTCGTTATCACGGAAAGTGCCGCTTTGCTTGAGCATTTCGTCAACAAGGGTGGTCTTTCCGTGGTCAACGTGAGCAATGATAGCAATATTTCTTAAATCTTTTTTGTTGGACAATGGGGTCACCTTTTCTGTAAAATGTTATTCTTCAACCGTAAATCCTTCGTTTGCACGCTTTTCTGCAAGGGCTGAAAGCATTTTTTCCTTTTCCTTGCCTGCAATCTTGTAGAAGAACATGGGCATTGAGCAAAGGAGCATACTTATGCCGGGGAGAAGCGAAACAAGGGTAAACATTGCAAATCTCTGATTGAATGCAACGTCTGTTGCAACCATAATTGCTTCCTTTGAAAGCATTGCGGCAGGGTCCATATCAATAGCCATATAGAGCACGATGATGCCGCAGGTTGAGAAAGCATTGCCGATTTTGTTGATGAAGCCCTGGCAGGCTGAGCCCAGGCCGTTTTCTCTGTGACCCGTGGTAAGCTCCATATAGTCAAGGCTGTCGCAAATCATTGCATAGGAAATAACGTTGATAACGCCAAGAGGAATTGACTGAACAACGATGAACGGTGCAAGAACATAAATGCTTGAAAGTCCCGTTGTGTAACCGATAACCGTTGTTACAACGCTTGCAGCAAAGCCTGCAAGGCAGGTTGTGATAACGATTTTCTTATAGTCAAACTTTTTCATCAGCATGGGCATAATCAGAGTTGTGCCGAACATTCCGACGATTGTGCACACCTGGAATATTGTTTTAACAAGGCTGATGCTGTTAAGGATATCTGCCTGAGTGGGATTATCAGGTCCGATATAGAAGGAATAACGTGCAACATGGATTGCCGCAGCCTGAACAAGATATCTGCCGCTTGAAAGAATACCCATCATAACAACAAGCATAAGGGGCTTGCAATGGAAAATTCTTGAAAGGCTTCCGGGCTGACCGGGAATTTTTTTCTTATCAGGCAGAGTAACTCTTTCCTTGATGTGGAAATAGCAGTTAACATACATTATTCCGCCGATAACAACAGCGAAAAGCGCGATGAGAAAATATTTTCTCTTTTCAAAATCAAGGGGGTTGGGCTCATTGCCTGTTTTTGCATAAATGGAATTAAGAATGAGGGGGATTGCAAGGAAAAGCACCTCAGGCAGCGCCGAGCCGATGCTGTTTATAATCTTTGTGAACGAAATAACGTCACTTCTCTCCTTGGAGTTGGGAGTAAGCACGTTGGGGAGAGTCCAGAAAGGAACATCCGCCATTGTGTATGCCATACCCCAGAGAACATAAACAACCGCCGAGAATATCATAAGCGGAGTTTTATCCATATCGGGGCTCAGGTACATAAGAATTGTGAGCACGGCAATAATGGGCGTTGCCATAATGATGTAGGGCTTCATTCTGCCGTTTTTCATTGACCTTCTGTCAACAATCATGCCCATCATGGGGTCGTTGATTGCGTCCCATACTCTTGCACCGAGCATAAGAACGAGAACAAACATAAGGGGAAGCTGGAGAACATTTACATAGTAGTCACTGATGTAGCTGGACATCATAGCGTATATCATGCCCTGACCGCCTGCGCCCAGAGCATACATCCACAGCTCTTTTTTGCTGACGTACTTCTTGTTTTCCATTAAGAACAGTCCTTTCTCACGATTCGTATTCTTTCATTTTCTTTGCCCATTCTTCCTCAAACTTTTCCTTGATTCCTGCATAAATTTCTGCAGGAACTTCGGGATTACCCTTTGAGTAGCTGGGCACAAGCATATCACCTGCAACCTTGGCAACGGTGCATTCCGTATCGTTTCTCCACTTTTCTCTCTCTTCGGGGTTGCGGAGGTTGGGCACATCAAGGGGAATTCCGCCCTGAAGCACCGAACGGTAAGCAAACATACCGGGCAGGAACATATCCATTGCCTCATAAACATCGATAACATCCATATTATCTCTGCCTCTTACGGTTTCAACAACATTGTGCATTACATACCAGTCGGAGCCTCCGTGACCCGAGGGAGCTGCAAGGCGTGAGAAGCAGTCCTTGGTTGAAACTTCTTCGGGCTCGTTTCTGTTCTGACCCTCAAATTCATCAAGGTTAACATAGAGCTTGTTAACGTGGTCACTTTCACAAACGTCCTCACGGGCGCATTCCATTCTGCCCTTTGAGCCGTAGATGCTGTACCAAACGGAGTTCCTTGAGGGGCCAACGCCGTGGATGCTCTTGAGAACAGCGCCGTTTTCAAGGGTAATCATTTCAATGCCCACGGGGCCTGCCTTTGCGCCCATTCTTGCCATTCTGGCGTTGAAGGGAAGCTCAAAGCCTGTTACCTTAACGGGTTTAAGGCCCGTAATGTGGATAAGGGGACCGATTGAGTGGGTGCAGTAGTAGCAAGCGTGCATTGTGTTGCGCCAATGGTCGGGGTCGCCGAAGGTGATGTTATGCCAGATATCCTCGCAGTTGTGCATATATTCGCCTTCGCCGTATTCAAATTCGCCAAGCTCGCCCTCAAGATAAAGCTCTCTCATCTTCTTGGGAGCGCCCATATAGCAGTAGTTTTCTGCATAGAAATACTTTTTGCCTGTTCTTTCAACTGCTTCGATAAGCTCAACAGCCTCCTTCATTGTCTGAACGGGAAGCACTTCGCTGAGCACATGGAAGCCCTTTTCAAGCGCCTTAACGGCAAAGGGTGCATGCTCTGTTGCAAAGTTTGCAAGAACAACAACATCCATATCGTGATTGAGGAAATCCTCATAATTGTCATAGAAAGTGATATCTCTGTCGGCATAGTCCTTCTTTGCCTTGTTGAGCAGGATATCGTAATTATCGCAGATAGCAACGGTCTTTGCGCCCTTAACATTATCGCAATGGTTAATCATTGTTCTGCCTCTGCCCACGCCTACAACGCCGATTTTAACAACGGGTGCCTTTTCAACCCGTCTGCAGAATGAGCAATCCTCATAAACCATATCAACGCTGTCAACATCAAGCTCGCAAAGCATCCACTCCCAGCGAGCCTTCATATCCTCATCGTATTCAACGGGGATAAAGCCTGCTGTAAGGTAGCTTTTAACCGCGCCCTTGCGCCACTCGTCGGTGGTAAGCTCAATATAATCAACGCCCTGGTCGCTGAGCTTTTTAACGGCAACGCTGTTAAGATATTTGCCGAGGCCCTTGCCTCTGTGTTCGGTTTTGATGCCGACCATATGCACCTCGCCGTGGTTGCCCTCGGGGTGTCTTATAGCGGTAACCGTGCCGATATGCTCGCCGTTATAATCAAGGAAGAAAACGTCGGTTTCGTAAACAACGTCGTCACGTCCGCCAACGCATTCATCAAAGAATTCGGGCTTTTCGTCATCGGCAACAAGGCCGTTCTTGCAGCATTCAACCCAGGCTGCCTTATCTGCTTCTTCTTTATAATTTACGATTGAGTAACCCTCGGGCAGCTCGTATTCCTTAACGGGAGTGCCCTTGAGCCAATACATTTTTAACTGTGCCATAATGGTATCTCCTTTAGTGCAAAAGGGGCTGTATAAACAGCCCCTGCGGAATCAAAAATTATTCGCCTTTCATTTCAAGGAGCTTAACCGTGCCGTCATATGACGCCTGGCTAACCTTGATTGAATCTGTGATAGCTGCCTTGATATCATCCTCTGTTGCGCCAAGCTCAACAGCATACTTTCTGTCGATGAAAAGGTTGATATCCATAATATCTGCAAGTCCGTCAACGTCAATACCGCTTTCAATGCCCTTTGCAGCATATTCCTTCTTAACCTTGCCAAGACCCATACGCATCATCCAGGGAGCAACGCTGAGAATCTTTCTGTTCTCGCCCATGCCTCTTGCAGCGTAAACAATCTTAAGGAATTCCTTCCATGTCTGGTTATACATTGAGATAGGCCATGCCTTTGCGCCCTTTGACTTTTCAGCTGCGCCAACGATAACCTCACCAACCTGACGAACGGTAAGCATTGCTGTGCCGCCGCCGGGATACATTGTCATGGGCAGCTTATCCATCATCTTGATCTGCTCAATGAGGATAACCCAAACGGGCTTTCTGCCGGGCTGAGTGCCGAATATGTAGGGAAGCTCAAGAACGGAAACGTCAAAGTTTTCGTCAGCAAATGAGAATGCAACCTCTTCCTGAGCAATACGGCTTCTGATGTAGGGGTGCTTCTCTGTGAGCTTCATATCGGGGCGCTGCTTTGCAAGATAAGCAAAGTATGAGCCAAGGATAACTGCGCTCTTCATGCCGATTTCCTTGCAGAGAGGAAGAATTCTCTCCAGAGGCTGAATGTTATACTTGTAATATGCATCGTAAACGGGTGCGGGGAACTCAACTCTTTCGTCAATACCTGCTGCGAAAACGAAGCAATCGTAGCCTGCCATCATGGCCTTGATTTCGTCGTCTGACTTTGCATAAATATTGCAGAATTCAAGCTCCATTTCCTCGGGGATGGGAGCTCCTTCGGGGAGAGGGGGAAGAGCAACGCTCTTAACCTGATGGCCTCTTTCAATAAAGATTCTTGCTGCCTCGCTGCCGAGGAGACCTGTGCCGCCAATCATAAATACTTTCATCGGGATTAACCTCCTTGAAATAATATACACATATAATATATATTTATTTTTTTGATAAGTCAATAGAGTAATTCAAAATTAAACAAATTTCAACAAGAGTTGTTCCTGTCATATAATTATGCATTAAACATTGTCCTGCTGGCCTGCATAAAAGTCAACGGGGAACCAATTCTGTGCAAATGCAGGCAGAGCAAGGCGTTTTCCCGAATACTGACCTGCAAAGAATGCAACCGCCTCAAGGTGGTCAAGCTCTAAATCGGGCTTTGCATCGGTTTCGGTAACGGTAACATTTCTGCCGTCAACGGTGATTGCCAGGTTTTCGTCCTTTCTGAAGCCGTGAACAAGCACATTCAGCGTGCCGCTGCAAAGATTAACCCTTTCCGCCTTAACCGCAAGGAAAGCCTCAATGAATTTTGCATAGTTGAGAATGTTGAGCTGGTCAACATGGCAAACACACATTCCGCTGCAGATTTTTGACATATAAGAACACACGGCAGTGTCATAAACAGGAACGGCGAACGAAAGATTTTCGCTCTCCATTGTTTTCATTGCACAAAGGAAAATATCAAACAAATAATCGGTGTCAACCGCCCTGATTTCAGTGGGCTGACCCTTTCCGCAATAGGTGAAATAGCCCTTGAATGCGCCGTTATCATGGACTGCATAGGGTGTGCATTTCCAGCTTCTGAGAATATCAATCATATCCTCCTCGGAGCGCAATGCATAATAGGGCTGAGCCTCGTTAAGCTCCCTGATTTTTGCAATTTCGGCGGTATCGGCCTCCGTAAGCTGCCTTGCGGTAAATGTTGTTTCCGTGTTGCCGTTTCTCAGGCGTCTGATGTTGCCGATATTGATTTCAAAGCGCAACGCGCTGCCTGCGGGAGCATAGCCGAAATATTCATATCTCTGCCTCTGACCGCCGAGGAGCGAATAGTCATAGCCCTCTTTGACCATCATTTCCGTTGCCGCATTCATCAGCTCAATCATGTAGCCCTTGCGGCGGCAATCCTTCGCAACGCCCACATTGCCTATGCCCATAATCCTCAGCTTTCTGCCTGCCGCAACCGCATCAACGGGGAAGCAGCCCACAGCAGCCTTGATAACACCATCCTCTTTTATGAGCAGGTTTCTCTCGCCGCAATTATACTTATCCTTGTAGAGCTTGGGCAGAAGGTCCATAAAATTGTTATGGGGTTCTTCGGAAAAGAAAATATCATCCAGAGTTTCAATAAGCTGCTTCTCATCGCTTTTACAGCCGAAGCCCTTGTAAATCTCCATGCTTTTTTACCTCATTTTCATAAAGTCGTTGTAATTCAGAACTCTGTAATTCTTGCCGTTTGAACGGGCTGACGCCTTATCTCTTCTGCGCTTCATAAATATGAGAACTATCAGCACCGCAATGATGGCTATTGCGGCAATTCTGAATATCCAGTTTGAAAAAATCGCCTTTGCAACCGTTCCGATTGTTGCAAAAAATCCTCTTTTGACATCCATGCTTGCAACAAGGTCAATTTCCTTTATCACATTGCCTGCATAAAGCACCCTTGCGCGGCAGATAACCTCGCCTTTTTTGACTGGAGCCTTCACAAATTCGGGAACTGTTTCCTCAATGGGCTCAACAAGCAGGCTGCCGGAATCCGTGCCTGCAGGCACAAGGCTGTAAACTGTTTCGCCGGGCGAAAGAGTAAGATAATCCGTTGTTTTGGCGTATTTTACGGGCACCTGACCAACAATTCTGGTTGTGTCTGAAATTGCAACAAGCTCAATGTTTTTGAACGCCCATTCAAGCATTTCCTTTGTGTCAAGAAATGAACCGTTTTCGTTAACTCCGTCGCCGTCAACATCCTCATAAACCGAATTGAGGGCAACCGCAACATAGTTATAACCGTCCTTCGATGCAACCGCAACAACACAGCGGCCCGCATCGGAGGTTGAGCCCGTTTTGCCTCCCTTGACATATTTGCAGTAGTAATCCTTATATGCACTGTTCATCAGGTAGTTTGTGTTCAGAACGTTGCGCTCCTCCTGCAGATTGGTTGCAGGCAGTTTATATGAGGTTTTGCCAACAATTTCCGCAAATGCGGGGAACTCCATTGCATGAAGAATGAATTTTGCCATATCCTCCGCGGTAACATACTGGTCATCGTGATGCAGTCCGTGAGGATTCACAAAATGGCTGTTGATGCAGCCCAGACGGCCCGCAACCTCGTTCATCATTGCAATGAACTTTGTTCTGTCGCCGCCGCTTATGTAATCCGCAAGAACGGTTGCCGCCTCATTTGCGCTCTGGATAAGCAGACTTGCCAGCAGGTTATAAACCGTCACATTTTCGCCCGCTTTAAGGCCGCCCAGCGAGCTTCCCGTGCCGTCCAGCTCTCTGATGCAGGATTCCGCAACGGTAACGGTTGCATTGAGGTCAGTGCAGTTTTCAAGAACAACAATGGCGGTTACAACCTTCGTAAGGCTTGCGGGGGGAGTTTGCTTGCCTGCATTTTTTTCAAAAACAACCTCGCCGTTATCGGCGCTGACAAGCAGCAGGCAGTCGGAATAAAGCCCAAGGGACTTCATTTCCTCATCAAAAGCGGCGCCTGCGCTCAGCGGAAGCACGCTGCAAATCATCACCGCAGCTATCATTATTATGCTTAATATCTTTTTCATCTTTCAACACCGTAAATTAAATATTTTGTCACAGACGAAAGTAATTATATCACAAAATTCCCGATAAATAAATACCCTTTATCTGTTAATTTTAATTTAACACACAAATTAACAATATCCGCCTTGATTTTTTTTGCACATTAGGGTATATTTAAATGGATTAAACAGTGTTCAGGAGCGTGTGCTTTTATGGTATATGTAACAGGTGATATGCACGGCGATATTTCGCGCTTTGATTCCCCTGCAATAAAACAGCTTAAAAAGGGCGATACCCTTATTGTCTGCGGCGATTTCGGCTTTGTCTGGGATAACAGCAAAATCGAGCAGAAAATTCTGAAAAAGCTGGGCAACAAAAAGTTCAACATCTGCTTTATTGACGGCACTCACGAAAATTTTGAGCTGCTCAACGCCTACCCCGTAACAGAATGGAACGGCGGCAAGGTTCACCACATCTGCGGCAACCTTTACCACCTGATGAGAGGTCAGGTTTTCAGAATTGACAACATGACCTTTTTCACGATGGGCGGCGGTGAAAGCCCCGATATTGACATCCGTTTTGAAGAAAAAGCATGGTCAAAATATGAATTCCCCAGCCGCGAGGAGCTGCTTGAGGGCGCCGCAAATCTTGAAAAACTCAACTGCAGGGTGGATTATGTCATCACCCACGAGCCCCCCGTTAAAATCAAGGGCTTCCTCAAGCTCAAGGACAGCGAAACAGCAAGCGTAACAGGCCTTAACACCTACCTTGAGGAGCTTTCCGAAGCCTGCGTTTTCAGGCGTTGGTTCTTCGGCTCAATGCATCTTGATAAATATATCTCCAACTCCCACATTGCAGTGTATTACAATGTAATCAACGCCATTACGGGCGAGGTGCAGAGATAAAAAATAATCCGTCGAAAGACGGATTTTTTGATAAAGGAGAATCATTATGAAACAAATCCTTTCCGCAATTCTTGCGGCGATAATCGGATTTTTCGGCACTCTTTCCGCCAACATTACCGACCGTGTGAACAACTACGAATTCACCGTTGATGCCTCGCAGTGCGGCTCGGCGCTCGTAAACCCTGCAAGCAACGTCAATGTCTGGTCAATTGACGGAAATCCTTTTGTAAATCAGAAAAACAACGAAGAATATGACATTTTTGATTTTGTCAATTATGTTCAGTTCATGCAGTGCACGGGCGGCAATGCTCAAAGAGATTTGTTCCTTGACCCTCTGGACAGAACGGTTCTTGACGATTATGATTTCACCGTTCTGATTGATAACTGCAGAGGCGTTCTTGAGCTTGGCGCAAAGCCTATGCTTAAACTTGGCAGCGTGCCTCTTAAATATTCCGCAAAATCAAATACGGATGCGGAATTTGAAACCAACATCTATCCCCCCGATGATTACAATGTTTATTACAATTATATTGCGGCCATCTGTCAGGCGCTTGTTGATGAGTTCGGCAGGGATGAGGTGCTTAGCTGGCGCTTCGGAGTTATGACGGAATACGAAAACGCTGCATGGTTTATGGCAAACGGCGGCGACCCCGATGAATCCGCCAAGGAATACTGCAAGCTCTATGACTACACCGTTGCGGCACTTATTGATGTTATCGGCGAGGATGTTTTCGTTGGCGCACATTCAATGACCGTTACCGAAGGTCTGTGGGATGAGGCATATTTTATCCGCCACTGCGCAGAAGGAACAAACTGCAAAACGGGCAAAAAAGGCAGCCGCATATGCTATCTTTCCGGTTCGTTTTATGACTCAACACCGGGTGACTACACAGACGGCAAAACCCTTGCGGAAACAATAGATTACCTGCGCTCAACCGCTGAGAAATACGGGCTGAAAGACCTGATTTACGGCATTGACGAAGGCAGAATCCTTTGCGGCAACACAAGCGGCGCAGACAGCGACCAGCTTCTTTCAAGAACCTGCGGCTTCACCTATCAGGCGGCCTATGATGCAAGAATGTACCGCACGATGTTCATGAATGACATCAACTATTTCTCCTCATGGTATTATCTTTCAAACGGTCTGCTGGACGGCAACCCCACATTAAGCTACCATGTTGCAAGCAACGCGGCAAAATTCGGCGGTGCAAGGCTTGCGCAGACAGAGAAAACCCGCCGCGGCTGGGTGCCCAAGGCAGAGGTTGATGCAGTATCAGCATTCAATGAAAATACAAATACCCTGCACATTATGGCATATAATTTCAAAAACAAGGTTGATTACACCGCACCTGCCGACCTTGCTTTTACTGTGAAAGCACCGCAGTTTGACGGCAGGAACGTTAAAATAACAGCCTATGTAATAGACGATAACTGCAATTATTTTGACGAATGGCAGCAGGACAGAATTACCTACGGCATCGGCGACGATTGCTTCGGCTGGTCCCCCGATGACCCTCTGATTGATAACCCCACAACACTTCAGAATCCCAAGGCAAGGGAAATTTATTTCACTCAGCTTAAGCCGAAATATTACGAATGCTCAAAGCTCATTCCCGTTACGGAAACCGCAACGGTTGAAAACGGCGAAATCGCCCTGAGCATCACTCTTGACCCTCACGCGGTTGTGTTTTATGAGATTACTCCCGTTTGATATTCCGCATTCTTTGCGGCATAATACAATATATTAATGGCGGTGAATGATATGTTTGATGCGCTTAAGATTAAAAATCAATGTGTTGAATGGATAAGAAAATTTTTTGAAGAAAACGGCAAGGGCTGCAATGCGGTTATCGGCATTTCGGGTGGCAAGGACAGCTCCGTTGCGGCTGCTCTGTGTGTTGAAGCCCTCGGCAAGGACAGAGTTATAGGCGTGCTTATGCCTCAGGGCGTGCAGCACGATATTGACGCCGCATATATGCTGGTCAATCATCTCGGCATAAAGCACTATGAAATCAACATCAAGGATGCAATGGAAGGTATTCTGGGCGCATTTCCCGAGGATTTGCCCCTTTCCGACCAATCAAGGGTCAACCTGCCTCCCCGCATAAGGATGTCCACCCTTTATGCCGTCAGCCAGTCTGTTAACGGCAGAGTTGTGAATACCTGCAACCTTTCCGAGGATTGGGTGGGCTATTCAACCCGCTACGGCGACGCGGCAGGCGATTTTTCGCCCATGTGCAACCTGACCGTTACCGAGGTAAAGGAAATCGGCCATCTGCTTGGCCTGCCCCGTGAATTGGTTGAAAAAACTCCCATTGACGGCCTCTGCGGCAAAACCGATGAAGAAAATCTCGGCTTCACCTATGCGGAACTTGATGTTTACATCCGCACGGGCAAAATTGACGACCCCGAGAAAAAAGAGCTTATTGACAGAAAGCACAAGGCTAATCTTTTCAAGCTGCAGCTTATGCCCATGTTCAAGCCCGAAATGTGACGAGGTGACACAATGAACATTAAAAACCTGCAATTATCCCTCACCGACGGCGGCGCTTACATTATTGTATCCCCCGAAAACAGACGTTGGCTTACGGGCTTTGCTTCGTCGGACGGCTACCTGCTCATAACAAAAACCGAGGCGGTATTTCTCGTTGACAGCCGCTACATTGAGGCAGCGCAAAAGCAAATTACCGCTTGCGAGGCCGCGCTGCTGACCTCGCTTACGGAGCAGCTGCCCGGATACATTAAAAATATGGGCATAACCGCCCTTTACACCGAGGCTCAGCGCCTGAGCGTTGCCGATTTTGAAAAAATAAAAAACCTTGCAGGCTGTCCTTGCATTGCAGGCGGTGCAGACGGCGCAATTGATTCCCTGCGCCGCATAAAAACAAATGAAGAAAAGAAAAAAATTCTTGCCGCACAGTCTATTGCTGAAAAAGCCTTTGACCGAATCCTCGATTTTATAAAAATCGGCGTAACAGAGCGTGAAATCGCTCTTGAACTGGATTTTTATATGCTGAAAAACGGCGCAGAGGCAGTTTCGTTTGAAACAATCGCCGTCAGCGGCAAAAATTCATCAATGCCCCACGGTGTGCCCTGCGATAAAAAAATTGAAAAGGGCGATTTTATAACAATGGATTTCGGCGCCGTTGTTGACGGGTATCACAGCGACATGACCCGCACCGTTGCGGTTGGCGAAATTTCCTCAAAGCAGGCGGAGGTTTATGAAACAGTGCTTAATGCCCAGCTCAAAAGCCTTGATAGCCTTAAGGCAGGCGTAAGCTGCTTTGATGCGGATGCTACCGCAAGGGATATAATAAAAAATGCAGGCTACGGCGCATTTTTCGGCCACGGCACAGGTCACGGAGTTGGAATTGAAATCCACGAGGCTCCCCGTCTTTCGCCAAAAAGCGAGGCAATCCTTTGCGCGGGCGATGTTGTGACCGTTGAACCCGGCATTTATCTGCCCGATGAATTTGGAGTCCGCATTGAAGATATGGCATTTATAACCGAAAACGGCTTTGAAAACCTCACAAAAAGCCCGAAAAACCTCATAATTCTTTAAAGTAGACCGATAATTCATAAAAAAGACTTGAAAAATATTATTGAATAGTATAAAATAATTGCGAAAACATATATATAAGGAGAAATAAACTTATGGTATCAGCAGGCGATTTCAGAAACGGCGTAACCTTCGAAATGGAAGGTCAGGTCTATCAGATTATCGAATTCCAGCACGTTAAGCCCGGCAAAGGCGCAGCTTTCGTTAGAACAAAGATCAGAAACGTTATCGGCGGCGCAGTTGTTGAGCGCACCTTCAACCCCACTGACAAGTTCCCCACCGCTTACATCGAGCGCAAGGAAATGGAATACTCATATGAGGACGGCGGCCTTTACTACTTCATGGACCCCGAAACCTACGATATGGTTCCCATCGGTGCAGACACTCTTCCCGAGAACTTCAAGTTCGTTAAGGAAAACGAAACCTGCCGTATTCTTTCTTACAAGGGCAGCGTTTTCGGCGTTGAGCCCCCCAACTCAGTTACTCTTCAGGTAACAAAGACAGACCCCGGCTTTGCAGGCAACACTGCAACCAATGCAACAAAGCCCGCTACTCTTGAAACAGGCGCAGAGGTTAAGGTTCCCCTGTTCATCGACGAGGGCGAGATGATTGTTGTTGACACTCGCACAGGCGAATATCTCAGCCGTGCATAATTATATTTAACGGAGGAAACAAAAATGACTGTTACTGAAAAGGTTGCATACCTCAAGGGTCTTGCAGAAGGTCTTGCACTTGATGAAAGCAAGCCCGAGGCAAAGCTCATTAAGGCTATGATTGATGTTCTTGACGACATTGCTCTCTCAGTAAGCGATCTTGAAGACGGACTTGACCTCATCAGCGAGCAGCTTGACGCTGTTGACGAGGACCTTGACGAGCTTGAGGGCTTCGTTTACGAGGATCTCGACGATTGCTGCTGCGATGATTGCTGCGATGACGACGAGGAAGAAGAATATTACGACGTTGAGTGCCCCAGCTGCGGCGAGGTTATCTGCGTTGACGGCGACATTCTTGAGGAAGGCAGCATCAACTGCCCCAAGTGCAATGAGCTCCTTGAGTTTGAAATCGACTACGATTGCGATTGCGGCTGCGACGACTGCGACGAATAATTTAACAAAAAAGACGGGTGTGCATCTGCACACCCGTTATTTTTTTATTCTGTTACCGTTACATCAAGCAGTTTTGCGCTTACATATTCCGCAAGGGCGGATGGCTCAATGCCAAGCATTATGCCGCGCACACCTGCACTGACATAAATTTTGTCAAAAAGGGCTGCAGTTTCGTCAATTACCGTGGGGAATTGCTTTTTCATTCCTACGGGCGAACAGCCGCCTCTGATATATCCCGTCACTTTCAGCAAGTCTTTGACATGGAGCATTTCAACCTTCTTTTCGCCGAATGCTTTTGCGGTTTTCTTAAGGTCAAGCTCCTCGCAGGCAGGGATGCAGCACACGCCGTATCCCTGCTTTTCGCCGCTGAAAACAAGGGTTTTGAATATCTGCGACGGGTCTTTGCCCGTTTTTCTTGCAGTGCTTACGCCCGAAAGGTCGCTTTCATCAACGGCATATTCCATAATCTCAAAGGGAATTTTTGCCGCCTCCAGCAAGCGCATTGCATTGGTTTTAGTCATAAAATCACTTCTTGGAAATCCTGAATTCGAATTCAATTTTCTTGTGGCTGTTGAGCCTGTATTCCTTGTGCAGGTGGGCGCAGCCGGGCATATCGCCGCCAACGCCTCTCATTGCGCCGTCAATGCAAAGGGTGATGTGGTTATCCTTAACAAGCTCATAAAGGTGCTTTGCCTTATCCAGCTTTTCGGGGTTATAATAGCCGAGATTGAAGCCGAAGGGCTTATCCATTGCATCAATCCTGATGCCGAAGCCCGATGCATCGGTTACGGTGAGATTTCTGACATCCGTTCTGTGGCCGTTTTCCTGAGGTCGCATATATCTGTGCTCAAGCTCTGCAACGCTCATTTCATGCTTTGCGATTCTTGCGCCTGTTTTTCTGTCAAGATATGATTCGTGAGGGCCTCTGCCGTACCATTCCGCATTGTCAAGGGTGCTCTTGATGCCCATTCGCATACCAACCTTAAGCATAGGCAGCAGCAGACCCATTGCGCTGTGCTTAACGGTCACATCGCCGTCGGGTGAGAAAAGATAGGTTGTTGAAACACCTGCAACAAAGGGGGCATTCCACTTAACCGTTACCTCAACGCCCGAGGGAGTTGACGCCGCCTTGACGGAGCGCGCAACTGTCTGTGCGGTTGTTCTTCTCCACTGATAGAGAGGATGAATGCCCGTGAAGAAGGGGGCAAAGTTAAGGTATTCTCTGTCATTATCCGTAAGCGCTCTGAAGAAATCGGGGCGCAGAGGTGATCCGCTTTCAATAATCTCGTTGCCGTCATAAACAAGGGACGAAAGCGCACCTGCTGTAATTTTTGCGGTGAAACCGTTACCGATAATGTTAACATTGTTGCCTGTCTTGAGGTATTTGAGGTTGCCGTTTGCAGGCTTGCGCTTTGCCGCAACTGCCTCACGGAGAACAAGCTGGCAGAAATTCTGCTCAAAGCCCGCCTCTGCCCATGGCATATCCTTATTGAGGATAAATGAAATTGTGAGAATCACCTCGCCTTCGGCATAATCCGAAAGGCTGACGGGAAGCTGAATTTCCTCGCTGCTGAGAGGAGCTATAACAAGATTATCAATCACGCCGCCCTTAACCTCGTCGCCGTCAACGGTAAGGCTCCAGCGGATATCATAATTTTCAGTTGAAATGAAAAGATTTTTATTTCTGATTATAATTTTTCCGTTTTTGCAGTCGCTGTCAACGGCATCAAGGTTTGAATAAACCTTTTTAACCTCGTAGTATGAGGGCTGGGGCATTCTGTCCGCAGTGATAATTCCGTTGGCGCAGAAGTAGTAGCTTGACATACCCTCGTCAAAGTCGCCGCCGTAAAGCCATTTTTCAACGCCGTTTTCAACCTTGCGGATGGACTGGTCAACATAGTCCCAGATAAATCCGCCGCACATATGCTCATACTTCTCAAAGTCGTCAACATATTCCTTGAAGTTGCCGAGGCTGTTTTCCATTGCATGGGCATATTCGCAGTAAATTACGGGGTGAGTTTTATAAATTTCTGCAGGGATGGGCTTATTATCCGCCGCAAGCACGTTTGCAATGTTTTCATAGGGGCTGATTTTAAGCTCCTGCTGGTTGCGCATAGCCTCAACAACATATTCAACGGGGTACATACGGCTGATGAAATCGCTCTTTCTGAAGTCAAAATCGCCCTCATAGTGAACGGGCCTTGATTTATCCAGAGCAAGGATTGCATTCTTTTCGTGAACAAAGTTTTCGCCGTCGCCCGCCTCATTACCCAATGACCAGAAGCATACACAGGCGTGGCTTCTGTCGCGCAGCACCATTCTCTCGGCTCTGTCCTCAACGGCCTCACGGAATTCAAGGTTATCGCCGGGGCAATTCTTGCGGCGTACGCCGTGGCTTTCAACATCCGCCTCGTCCATAACATAGAAGCCAAGCTCATCGCACATTTCATAGAAGAATTCCGCGTTGGGATAATGGCTTGTGCGGATTGCATTTATGTTGGCACGCTTCATAAGATGAAGGTCCTGATAGTATCTTTCGGTGGGCACATTCCAGCCGTTATCGGGGTCAAAATCGTGGCGGTTAACGCCCTTGATGATAACCCTTTTGCCGTTCATATAAAGAACATTACCCTTGATTTCAACCTTGCGGAAGCCTATGCGGATGCATTTTGCGGCAAGCACCTTTCTGCCGTTTTTAAGGGTAAGCACCAGCTTATAAAGATTGGGCTCCTCTGCGGACCAGAGCCTTGCATTTTCTTCGATATGGCTGAAATTCAGCACGGTTTTGCCGCTTTTTGCGGTGATTTTTTCGGCTGCGATTTTCTTTGGCTTGCCGTCGGCAACAAGCGCCGCCTCAAGGGTACAGTCGGCATCCTCGCCGTAATTCTGAAGGGTCACTTCAAGGTCAAGCGTGCCGTTTTTGTAGGTATTGTCAAGTGAAGTATCCGCAAAGAAATCGCGGATGCAGAGCTTTTCCTCGGCATAAACATAAACATCTCTGTAAATACCCGAAAGAAACCACATATCCTGATCCTCAAGGTATGTGCCGTCGGTGTAGCGGTAAACCTCAACCATGATTTTGTTCAGACCGATATTGACATAGTCGGTGATTCTGAATTCCGCAGGGGTCATTGAACCCTGTGAATAGCCTACCTGCCTGCCGTTGATATAAAGGAAAAATCCTGCCTTGACCGCGCCGAAATGAATGAAAATCTCCTTGCCGTCAAAGCTCTCGGGAATTTCAAAGCTGCGGCGGTAAATGCCGATTTCGTTAAGGTTGTGGTTGATTTTGGGGATTTCGCCCTTGACGGATGAAAGTGCAGAGGGCAGCGAGCTGCAAAGATAAATGGGCTTGCCGTAGCCCTTAAGCTGCCATAGGGAGGGAACGGCGATATCGTCCCATGAGGAATCGTCATAATTCTCGGCATAATAATCCGTTCTTAAATCGTCAACGCCCTGCTGCCAATAGAATTTCCATGTGCCTGCCAGCGAAAATCTGGTGGGTGCGGCACCGCCCTCAAGGGCATCCTTTGCGCTTGCATAGGGCATGGCGGTGTTGTGGCCGTCCTCTTTATTCTCCTTAATGATATAAGGATTTTCCCAATACTTGAGTTCTGTCATTTTCATCTTCCTTTCGGGGGATATAATTATACATTATAAATATATCATAAAAAATTTGATTTGTCTATATACCGTGTATGTGATATAAAATCTGAAATGTGACAAATTTTGCGGTAAAGTATCTTGAATATCTCAACTGCAAAGCGTATAATCATTGTATAAAACATTTAAAGGAGCGTTATTATGTCCGCAGTTATTCCCCTTTCATTCTGGCTGCTTTTTGCCGCCGCAATGCTTATCAGCGCAATCGGTTTTTACAAGTATGTTTACTTCATTTCCCTCGGCTACGGCTTTTCAATCGCAGGCCTTGGCGTGCTTATGCTCATCCTTTTCCGTGACGGCCTGAGCGTCGGCACAATTATTGCCTGCGCACTCTTCTTTATTTACGGCATCCGCCTTGGCGGCTACCTGCTTGTCCGTGAGCTTAAAAGTGCCGCATACAACAGCGCAATGAAAAGAGAAATCAAAGACGGCTCAACAATGAAATTCGGCGTTAAATGTGCAATCTGGGTAACCTGCGCAGCCCTTTATGTAACTCAGGTGCTGCCCGTATTCTACCGCCTGCTTAACGGCAAAGCAACCGACGGCTGGTGCATTGCAGGTCTTGTTATTATGGCTTTCGGCATTATCTTCGAATCCGTTGCCGATATGCAGAAAAACGCTTCAAAGAAAAAGAATCCCAACCGCTTCTGCGACACGGGACTCTATAAAATCGTTCGCTGCCCCAACTACCTTGGCGAAATGATTTTCTGGACGGGCGTTCTTATTTCAGGCGCAAATGTGCTTGAGGGCGCAGGCCAGTGGATTCTTGCCCTCATCGGTTACATAGGCATTATTTTTGTTATGTTCAGCGGCGCACGCCGCCTTGAGCTCAGGCAGAATAAGAACTACGGCGATGACCCCGAATATCAGGCATATGTTAAAAAGGTTCCCATTATGGTGCCCTTCATCCCCCTCTACAGCGTTGCAAAATATAAGTTCCTTGTTGCATAAAATTAAGGCTCACCTTGCAGTGAGCCTTTTTTATGCCTGAAACCAAAGCAGAAATCAGCGCAGACGTTAATTCCGAATCCGTGCTCGCTGTTCTTTCAAAGAGAGAGCTTGAGGTTGTTGACCTGATTGCGGGTGGTTACAGTAACGGCGATATTGCAAAAATGCTGTTTATTTCAGTTCATACCGTCAATGACCACACAAAAAATATCCCCGCTTTTTCTTTTTCAGGCATTGTAACAATGAGCTTATCGGAAGTTGACAGAAATGAAAAAACGTAATTAAAAGCAGAATAATGACGCTGATAAAATCATCTATGCATTGTTTTGGATTCTGATTTTTATAATCAATGTGCGAGGTGAAATATTTGCATATTAGAAATATGGTTCCTATGAAGGATGAAACAATATATGTTGTAATGTCAAACACATTAACCTATAAACAAAACGGTAATATTAAAGGAAAGATATGTTGATGTAATCGTTTCTCCGGGGTATAGCAAAAAACATTTAAAAAGCATCTTTTGTGCAAAACTATGTGACAAAAAAGAGCCTGCTGATTTCTCAGCAGGCTCTTTTGTTTAGTTTAGCCGATATTGAATAAATTTGAGAACATCCAACCAATGCCGTTGTATTTCCAAGTAAAGCAGTCCCGGATGAGGTAGAAGAAACGGAGTGAAATGTATTCTTTGGGAGTGTGGATAATTTCAAGTATTTCTTCTGCCTGCGCCTTGTAGCCTTCAAGTTTTACAATTTCTGCAGGGCTCATATTGGGATTTTCAAGAAGAGAATTGATTCTATCAAGGAATTCTTTAATATCATCCTCCCAGAAAACAGTCGCTCTCTCTTTATCAAGCACGGCGGATTCTTCCTCAGCTTCTCCGAGAGCTTTCTGAGCTTCTTCAATCTTCGCAAGAAGGCTGTTGCACTTATCAAGAGCTTCCTGAAGCTGCCTCTGCTCCTCTTCGTTCTCAGGAGTGAATTCGTTGAGTTCGGCAATAACTTCGTTTATTGTTTCCTTGTTGTCCGAGGTTACGTTATCTTCGGTAACGCCGTCAAGCGGAGCCATGATTGTTTTAACCGAAACCTTAACAATTGAAAGGTCTGCACCGTTACCGTCCGGATAAACAACTGTAAGTGTATAGTTATCGCTTGTTGCAAGAGAATCTGCGGTTATAACATCCTCATATTCGCCGATAGCAGACTCCTTGGTCACGGAGCTGTCATACTTGAATGTGAGACTGCCTGCAAGAACCCTTGAGTCTTCACCGTTAACAAAGCCGACATATTCATATTCGGGGTCTTTGTTATCAAAACCGTATTCGCGAACGGCATCCTTAACCGAAAGAGTGAGAGGTGCAGGATTTACCGTAAGCTTGCCGACTTCTTCATCAACATAGAATCTGATGTTATCATTTTCTGCAATTGTGAGAGAAACGTTGATGTCATAAACGCCGACAGGCGCAGTTGCGGGCTCACCTTCGCTTGTATAAACAACAATATCCTTGATTTCGCCATATGCATTTACGATATGGTCGCCCTCGGTAATTACGGGAGCATAAACGGGTGTTGCGCCGTAAAGCTTCTCAATATCTGCCGCTTTTACAACAATCTTTCCCTTGTTGATAACCATGTCAAAGTAGCCTGTGCCTGCAAATTCGGTATCAACTATTTCATAATAGACCTTATATTTACCTGCATTAATCGGGTCTGCAAAGACAGTGTCTGCGCCGCTTTCACAAACGAACTTAAGCTGAACGTTATTATCATCGGGAACAAATTTTGGATCAGATGAAAGAATTTCAGGGATCTGCACTCTGCCTGTATAAGTTTTGATAAGCTCCTCAGGAGTTGCATAAAGCTGAATGGTCTTCTTGGATGCATTAAGCGGGAACTGAGCGGGATCAATTCCGTAGCCTTCGTCGATTGCTGCATAGATAATCGCCGAGCCTGCGCCGACCACCTTAACAACACCTGTCTGAGGATCTACAGTTGCAACAGCTTCGTTGCTGCTTGACCATACAACTTCAGTTACCTCATTTGTATAGAAGGCTCTGAGTGTGAATTCTTCGGAAACAACAACATTGCTGTGATGTCCGCTTACATAGAAATCCTTGGGAGATGCTGCTACGATGCTTGCCTTGCAGGTTGCAGTTTTTGCTGTATCTGCAAGAACATAGTTTGAACTCAAATCGCCTGAAAGACCTGTTGCAGTGAATGTAACTGTCTTGTTTTCGCCTCTGTCTTTTGTGTCAAACTCTGCCGAGCCGTTGACCTTTACATATTCCGCGTCAGCTTCAAGAACATCATAAATCTTTGTAACTGTAGCATTTGCAGCAGTTGTCTTATCAAAAACTTTATCCTCTGCCGTAATTTCAAAGCCTGTGATAACAAGCTTCTCAATGTCAACATTCGCCTGAGTGGATGTTATTGCAGACTGATATTTGCTGCTGTCTGAAAGTGTGATATCGCTGATGAAAACAGTCTTTGACTTACCGGCATCGGGAGTTGCAAGAGTTCCGTTTGCGGTTGCTGTGATTCCTTCATCACCTGCAAGAAGTCCGTCTAATTCAACAACAACGTCAACAGCTGTTGTGCCGTCATATGTTCTTGCAACAGGAGTTGCCTTAACCGCAAGGGTTTTCTTGCCAACGGCGAAGGTTCTCATAGCGGATTTATCGTTATAGTTGGCAAGCGATGAGGTTGCCTTAACAGTAACTGTACCCATACCTGTAATTTCGATATAGGTCTTGCCGTCAACGGTTTCAAGCTTTGCAATATCGGCGGGGTTGCCGTCAACACCCACACCTGAAACGGTATAGGCAATTGTTCCGCCTTCCTGCGCACCCGCAGTCTGTACTTCAAACCTATCACCATAGGTAACTGTTTCGGGGATTCCTTCAACGGTGAATACATCCTGAGTTGCAGATTTTATAACAAGAGATGCTTCATATGCATTTTTGATTGTGAAATTATCGGAGTCTGTAAGCTCAATAACAACATTATATTTGCCTACATTTACGGGTTCAGTTGTTTCAACACCGTTTTCATCAACATATTTAACGGTGAATTCGTTGTAATAAAGACCGTTTGAATAAGCAAGAACATTAACACTCTTGATTTCACCGTCATAAACAACTGATGTAGTTCTGGGCATTGTTACGGAAATAGGAGCTTTTTCTATTGTTCCGGTTGAATTTCCGCTTACATTTGCCGCAAGAACATAGTTACCGCTGTTCGGACCGGTGAGATCTGTAATTTTGTAACCTACAAGCTTATTTTCGCCTGCTTCAGAAGTATCAAATTCGCCTTCAACCTCTGCCTCAACAACATCGTTGCTTACAAGCACACCTTCCTTGAAAGTAACCGAAAGCTCAGCTTCGGTTGTGCCGTCATAGTCCTTGGTTTCGACATTTACACTTTCAATATCATCGTTGCCTATTTCTTTCTGAACAACCTCAAAATATCCGCCGATATTCGTTACATCATAAAGAACCGATGAAACCTCATTGATTGTTACCGAATATCTGCCTATACCCGAACCCTGTTTGTATGTGATGCTGTATGTGGGTTCATCGTTTGCTTTGCCGGTTATATCGCTATAGCTGATATTATCAACCACGCCGCCGTTTGTTTTAACAACAAGACCGCTTGCAGCAATAATTTCAAGAGCTTCTTCCTGTGTCTGACCGTATGTTACAATTATATCATCGGGAACGGAGAGAGTCAGGGGCTGCTTGTTGATATAGAGAAGATATGTTGCCTCAACATCATCTTTACCTGAAACGCTGGAGGTTGCAACGATGCTTGTAACACCGCTCTTATGAATTGTAACAAGGCCTGTGTCATCAACGGTTGCAACGCTTTCATCTGTGCTCTTATATCTTACTGTTGCGCCTGCATTGAAGTTTGAAAGCTCATTTTTAACAGTTTTCTGAGTCGTATATACTGTTATTGATGAGTTCTGGAAATAGATGGGCTGCTGTTCACCCGCTGTTGTAACAACATTGATTTTCTTGGTGTAGGTGAAGGTCTGAGCATCAGCGCCTTCGCCGTCTGTGTATGTTGCGGTTATGAAATAAGTACCGTTAACGGTAGCTGTGAAAACATTGTTTTCAATAATATAGCTGCCCTCGGGAGCTTCGCCGTATTCCATTCTTACTTCATAAACAATGGTGTTATCAGATTCAAGGCTGTAGGGTGTAGTTACAACCTCTTCAAGCCCCGTGTCATTGCATGTAACAGAAGTAACATTAAGAGCCGGTGCAAGATTGATGGAAGTGTTGTTGATAACGGTATCATTGCAATCTATAACAAAGCTCTTTACTTCCTTAGTTCCTGCTCCCGATACTTCATAAGCGGTATAGGTCAGGCTTTCAGATGAAGATGAAAGGAGTCTGCTGTTGCCGTAATATGTTGCAACGATTGTATAGGTTCCGTCTTCTGAAGGAGTCCATTCTGCAACTGCAGAGCCTTGAGTTTCACTGTATTCTGTGAGAGGAATTTCGTGTTTTGTTTCTTTTGATGAGTCGCCGTTAAGAGAAATCTTGAAGCAGACATTGCCTGTGGGAACCATATTCATGCCAACGCTTGTGCTTTCAACAAGAGCCGCAAGAGTTACGGTATCACCTGCAACAACAGTTGTTGTGTAATATGTTTCTTTTATTTCCTTTTCAACAGTAACAACTGCCGTTTCTGTTTCCATTGTGTAGGTTTTTGAAGAATCTGCTGCCTGTGCATAGCCCATTACCTGAACGGTAACTTCAACAGGCTCGGTCATCGTTGTGTCTGCGGAGTCAATATAGTAATATGTATCAAAACTTCTTGAGGTTGTTATGACATTTCCTTCATCGTCAACGCCCTCAATTTCCTCCGTAACGGGTACAACATAAAGAGTTTTTGTGCCTTCGGTATATGTTTTGTTGTATGTTACTGTATGCTCAATCGTTTCTGTTGATCCGGCAGTTTCATTTTCCGGATCGTTGGGATCAGGAATATAAACAGTTTCTTTAAGAATGAAAGTGTTCTTACCTGCCGCAACATCTTCTTCGTTTACCTGAACAAAAGCGGCATCATCGGCTATGCCGGTTGAAACTCCGTTTTCGGTTGCATATTCTGAATAGGTAACGATTTCTGCAAGATTTGCTGCATCAAGAGCAACCGTTTCCTGCTTGTTTGTTATGGCTGTTTCAATAGCTGTTTTGGCAGTATCATTTGCAATATACTGATAAACAGCAGAGGTTGATTCTTCCTTAAGAGTGAGAATATAGTTGCCGTCTGTAAGCTTCGCAATGCTGTAGCTGTCAGCACCTACCGTTGCGGTAAGGTCTGCAACCGCCGTGTTTACTTTTACATTCTCAACCTGATATGAGCCGCTTGCAGCACCATAAGGCTCGCTGATTGCAAGAGAGGTTGTTGTGCCGCCCTGACCTACATAGAGGGTTACGGTGTTTGAATAAACATACGCTACCTCGCCGTCAATAAGCTGACCTACCTCGCAACGATATCTTTTACCGTTATAATCATCGGTTACATCAACTATAGGCATCGTGGCGTTGATTTGATTCTTTATGTTCTGCCATACGTAAACATCATTCTCCTCAACCTGCTCCTGCCACTGATAAGTAAGGCTTCCGCCGTCAACTGCCGTTGCAACAGCCTTAATATTAACATCCGAGCCGGAAAGAGCGTGAATATCACTTATATGGTCAACATGAGGAACCTCTACACCTTCGGCATATTTCGTTTTGCCCGAAACAGCGGCGGTATAAATACTTGCCTCTGAGCCGAGGTTATCTGTTGTTCTGAGAGCAAACGTGTATTTTGTGTTAGGGTTAAGTCCTTCAACCGTATATTCGTTTTTATCCGAATCAATGGTATCAATCAGGAAATACGGATTTGTTTCATTATCCGTTATCATATACACCTGAGTCCAGTCTCCGCCTGCCTTTTCCCAGTTAAGGGTAATGGTTGTTGCGGTTGAATCCTTGATTGCAAGGTTCTTGGGGGATTTGAGAGGCATTTTGACATTCTTGGTTATAAAACCGAGAACAAGGCAATCCTGATTGTTGAGTTTTTCTTTCCAGCTGCCAAAACGCCACTGGAAATCAAAGCCTGCAGTTTCGCCGTTTTCTGTTGATGGCATACCTGCAACAGTACCGGCAATGTAGGTTGACGAACAATTCATAGTGGTATAACTGCCCGTGTACTCTACACCGGCTGAAGCACCGGCTTTAACGCCACCGGCGTTGCCGACCATTGTTGTTGTTATTCCTGCACCCCAGGTAACCGATGAGGCGCTTGAGGACATTTCTTCAATGCTCTGAGTTACGGTACCGCCGCCCTTGGAAACCCAGATATAATCGGAATCGCTCATATCAAGACCTTCGCTTACAACGTCACTGCCGCCCGAAAAATCTCTGAGGCCGGATTCACTATGGTTATATGTTGAGGGATCACCTATGCTGTGATTCAAGACATTGCCTCTGATAGCCTCAAATTCACCGGTTGATTCAGCTACCTTATCAAACTCGGTTACGGTTATCATTGAAAGTCTGGGTGTTTCGGGAACACACATTATATATTTTGACCATCCGGCGGGAACTGTTTTGCCCCAGCCATATGTATTGGTAGTTCTTATAACCTCATTCTTGTAATTCGCAAGAGATGCAGCATCGTTTTTCAGTGATGCACAAGTTGCGTTATATTCATCCTTTGTGGGAGTGGTGAACTGAGGTGTCCACATATTATAAACATAGCGGATATACGGAGTCATTGTAAGGATAACTCTGTCCTCCGTACTCGGTGAAGAGTATTCAACTGAAGTTGTTTTTTCAGTTGCCTCTTCCCATTCACCGCCTACCGAAGCGCTTACTTCAACCTCAAAATCAACACCGCCGAGTTTAACTCCGAAGCAGGTGATATCTTGCTCGTAGCCTGTGATAATTGAAGCTGTAACGTTAAAGCCGTGAGTTTCCGAGGTTCCTGAGCCTGATGATTTACCGAAAACGGTTGAGCCGTCTTCACAGTAATCCTCATTAAGAAGAACAAGGTCTTGAAAATAGGGAGCTGCCTGAAGAACTGCAACAACATTCGGGTCTGAGAAATATGAATCCTTTTCCACAAACTGAAGAATCATTCCGTCATCATCAATATCCATTGCCGTATAGGTCATATTTCTCTTATAGCTTGTGCCTGTCTTGTAATTGATTGCAAATCTTGATGCAACAAGCTTGTCACTTGCATCCGTTGCAATCTGAACTACATCATGCCTGAAGTTGTGACCTTCGCTTGACTTTCTGCCAACGATGAACACAAGCTGTTCACCCGCATTTTCATCATTGAGGAAGTTGCCCGTTGCAACGGATTCAATCCAGATATTGTGATGGGTAGTCTTTTTATTGCCGTACCAATCCTCCGTACTCTGCGAATAAATTGAATCCCAATCCGATGCTTCATATTCAAGTTTAAAGCCATAGTCCGCCGCAGGGTGGTTATGAGAAAGGGCAACGGGAGTTTTGCTGCCGCCGTCGGTACGGAAGGAATAAACCGAACCGCCGATGAATACATAATCTTTGCCGCCTGTACCTACGGGGTTGAAGCAGGCAAGCGCTATGGGTGACTGACCGTTATTTTCATAAAGGCCGGCTGCGATATTGGGGTTGATTTTTACATATTGGCAAACTCCGCCCGCACCCTTCTTATATACTCCGTCGGAATACTCAATAACGCCTACATTGGCATAACTCTTATTAATTCCCGTAGAGTCTGTGCTGTTTCTCTCGTCTGTTGAAAGGTCATATCCGGCATAAACAATTTCATCTCTGCCATCGCCGTCAATATCACCTACAGCCGCCGAGCCGTAACAGCTTATCTGAGCTTTTTCGCTTGTGTTACCCGAATCAAATTCGGAATAATCCCATGCGTGCTCAAAAGTCGCATTAACCGTATAACCGAAGCTTCCGTTATATGAAACAACAGAAGTTCTGGGCATGGCATAATCTGTGTTTCTGGTGTTGGTGTATCTTCTATGAGGGAAGGATGATGTAACAATAAGATCATCTTTAAAATCCTTGTCAAGATCGCTTGTAGTAAGCTGAACTATGGGCCAGTTAGTTGTAATTCTTACGGGAAGAGATCCGCCATAGCAAGCGTTACGTACCCGCAAACTATTTTTCTGTGTAAGCGTTTTGGAGCTATTGTTATATGAGAATATTTTTACTGCGCAATTACTCGTGGTCGGATCAAGATCATAAACTGCAATTTCCTCATAACCGTCGCCATTGAAGTCACCGCTTGTTATGGCAAGAAAAGCGTTTATCTCATATCCGTCAGGTAAATTATAATCATCCTGGTCTAAAGTATCATAAATCTGACCAAGGTCATATTCAGCAAAAATATTACCGAAGCTGTCTTCAACCTGAAGATAATATTGCAGACCTTTGCCGCCATTGGGAGCATCACACGCAACATAGCCCACGGTTGCAACATAATTTTGTTTGCCGACACCTGTAGGGTCAAATGCCGCGCTCTGCGAAGCCTCAAACTTCCTTGCGGGTGTACTGGAGTATTCCTGATTATCCCAGATTATAGGTTGCTTTCTCTGGTCATAATCATAAACTCTTCTGTAATATACAGAATTGTTATTATGTACGTTATCGTAGTACATAAGCTCCATTCTCGGGAACATATTAAAGCTTCCCGGTCCGTAGGGGTTGTCCTTATCGTTGGGAACATTAACAGCCGTGTCATTAATGTCAAGCATCTGGAGAAGGCTCTCTCCCTCAGCTGCCTGAGCATAATTTCCGAGCTGAATGTCCCATTTGGTTACGCCTATCTGTGCTATTCCGATAAGCATAACCGCAACAAGCACCGCGCTGATAATTCGTTTTTTCATAATTTTAAAAAACCTCCTAGATATACGTGTATATGTATGCAAATTTTATTAAGACTGTTAGCCCTTTCCCGCTTTTTTCAGTGCTGCTCTGCACTCATTTAAGCAACTCATCAAACGCTTGCTCAGTTGTTTGTTCAATATATTCCTTGAACTCTTTAAATATACGCTTGCCCACGTTGCGGTAATCCAGCGCAATAACCTTTTCGATTTTTTTCTTGCGGATTTCTTCGGGCACATTGTATATCGTCATAATTGCATTCAGTGCTCCCGCAATACGTGTTTCAAGGTGAACAGATTTATCAACAGCATTCAGAGTTGAGTATTCAATCCCCGCAACAAGGCTTTCCGCTTCTTTAAACTGTTCGTCCGTCCAATCGGGACAGTATTCCGCAAAAACTTCCTTTGCACGGCTGCAATCATTCTTCTGAATAATTGCAAGGCAAATATCACTCCGATATGTCGAAACCAAAAAGTCCTTTGCAATTTCGTCTTCTTCGCAGGCTGCTGCCATTGACATAAGCTCAAGACAAATCGCAAGCAGGGCGCTCACGCCGTCATTAGCTTCTTTTTTCATAAGCTTCCATTGAAAGCTGCAAAGCATTTCAACAAGAACAGCAAGCAAAGCATCCTTTGACGGAAAATAGAAAGCAACATGCCCCGAGCTTGTATCAAGTTCGTCAGCAATCATTTTAAAGGTTGTTGCTGAATAGCCCTTTTCAATGAACATACCTAAGGCAACCTGAATAATTTCCATTCGGGTTGTATTAACCTTTCGCCTTCTGATAGCAATCCCTCTCTTTACCGTTAATTTGAACACGCTCAATATTGAATATGTTCAAATTATACCTATTGCCACCGCACTTGTCAATAGGTTATTTCAAAAAAATCAACGAATTGCCAACAAAAGGGTTGTGAAAAAATCACAACCCTTTTTCTTGTCATTTCAGCTATATTTAAGGTGAGAGTCAACATTAAATTTCAAAAAAATTAAATTATGACAAAAATATGTTTTTCATAAAAGTAAATCTCCTTATCAATAAAATAAAAACGTGTGAAAAGTAGCTTCTGAAACCGTTGACACATAAGGGATTGAAAGTGTGGCAACTTCAGGGTGCATATAGTTTGACCTTTACCCTTGATTTTGCGGTTCTGTTTTTCCAAAACGCTTCCGTAAAATGATGCAATAAAAAATTTGACAAACATTAAATTTGTTTCTATAAATATAGGTGAGTAAAATTTTTCATAAGAAACCTCCTATCTGACAAAACTCAGAAAGGAGAAAAGCGAAGAAGGCAAAGCAGCCTTTGAAAAGTGGAAAGCCGAAAGAAAACGAAGTACGGATTAACATAAATCTATATTCGGCGGGGATGATTTTCATCCCCGTTTTTCTCATTCTAAAAGACTGTAAGAAATGAAAAATCCGAACGCCTCTCCAATCTTAAGGAGAGGGTTCGGATTATCATCTTTTGGTCGGAGTGCAGAGTTTCGAACTCTGGGCCTCGTGGTCCCAAACCACGCGCGCTACCAGCTGCGCCACACCCCGATTTTATTTAATTGCAGATTGGTTGCCTGCAAGCAGATTATTTTTACTCTCCGCTTGCGCTACCAGCTATATATTTTATGATATTTGCGGCGGATTGTCAACCGCAAATCACATTATTTTGCCGATTTCTCTCATAACCCGTGCCACGGGCAGGCCGACGATGTTGAAATAATCGCCCTCTATTTTCTCAACCAGCACACAGCCTCTGCCCTGAATTCCGTAGGCACCTGCCTTATCCATAGGCTCGCCCGTTTTAACATAAGCCTCAATTTCGGCATCGGTAAGATCATAAAATTTAACCTTGCTGACCTGTGCAAAGGTTATTTTTTTATCTCCGCAGGTAAGGCATACGCCCGTTATCACCCTGTGCTCAGCGCCCGAGAGCATTGCGAGCATTGCGCAGGCATCTGCCTTATCCTTGGGTTTGCCCAGAATTCTATCCCCTGCCACAACAATGGTATCCGCACCGATAACAATATCGTTTTTATGGCTCTGCGCAACGGCAAGAGCCTTTTTTTCTGCTGTCATTTTTGCCGCATCCTCGGGCAGGGTGCCCTCAGGTATGCTTTCATCAACATCGGCAACACAGATTTCAAACTCCGCGCCCGCGGTTTCAAGCAATTCCCTGCGGCGGGGCGATGCCGATGCAAGAATAATCTTTTTCATTATTTTCCTCCGCCGATAATGCCCCTGCGCTGCATTTCCGCAACGCGCATAATGAGCGCCTGAGTCTTTCCGTCCGGAATTTCGCCGTTAACAACCATATCAACCGCTTTATTCAGGGGAATTCGCTCAACCTCAAGGAATTCATCCTCATCAAGGTGCATTCCCGTTTCCTTAAGCTGCCAGCCTGCATAAAGATGAATTATTTCACCAACATAACCGGGAGTGGGATAGAACTTGCCCAAATCGGCATATTTTTCGGCTCTGTAGCCCGTTTCCTCCTCAAGCTCACGCTTGCCCGCCTCAAAGGGGTCCTCGCCCTTTTCCAGCTTGCCTGCGGGAAGCTCAAGAATAACCTCCATATAGGGATATCTGAACTGACGAACAAACAGAAGCTCGTTTTCCTCCGTCAAAGCGGCAACACAAACTCCGCCGTTATGCTCAACAACCTCGCGCACACAGGGGTTGCCGGTGGGAAGCTCCGCCTTATCGCGGCGCACATTTATGATTTTGCCCTCATAGACATAAATTTTCTCTGTTGTTTTTTCAAAAAGGTTCATAATGTACCTCCCGTTTGTTTATATTTTCATTATACCATATATTTTGCCGCAATAACAGATAAATTTCAAAAAAAATAGCCGCCCTTTTGGGCAGCTAAATTAAAAAGTGTCGGCGTCGACCTATCTTCCCGGGCCGCTTCCAGCCAAGTATTTTCGGCACTGTTGAGCTTAACTACCGTGTTCGGGATGGGAACGGGTGGACCCTCAACGTCATCAACACCGACTA
>JAZUON010000014.1:0-19177 GCA_045604685.1 Acutalibacteraceae bacterium | reverse complement strand
ATACTCAAATTAATCTTCAAGGGTTTTTTAATCAATCGTTGTTTAATTTTCAAGGTGCGTTTGCGCTGCTGTATTTCAGAGCGCTCGACTATATTACCAAATCATTTCCCTTTTGTCAACACCTTTTTTCAATCTTTTTTGCCTCTCTTCTCAACTACGCCGTGTGTTTAGTATCTCCGGAATCCACAATCCCGTTGATTTTCAAGGGGTTGGGCGGTTTGCAGGGTTGCTGTTTATTTCTTTTTTATGGGATTTTATTTGTTTTATATTAGTAATTGACATATTTTTTCTTTAATCATTTATATTTTTAAGTGAATACCGGAATTCAAAGATGTCCTTACGCTGTTGCCAATAAATTAAACAGATTTCCACTGCATGAACAAGCCACTGCCCCACGCTGAATCTGCTTTTTTGAAATCAGGCGCACAAAGAACGCCCATGCCTTTTTGCGGAAAATCTTGAGTTTTTCATCGGTTTATTTTTTACTTTTGTAATTTTTCAAAAAACTATTGACAGATGCAAAATGTTATGATAATATATTAAAGCATTTTACGGAGAGATACCGAAGTGGTCATAACGGAACGGTCTTGAAAACCGTCGTACCTTTACGGGTACCGTGGGTTCGAATCCCACTCTCTCCGCCATTTTAAAACTTAATTACATTTATATATAAGTTACTGATTTGGAGAAGTACTCAAGTTGGTGACGAGGCGCCCCTGCTAAGGGCGTAGGTCGGGAAACCGGCGCGGGAGTTCGAGTCTCCCCTTCTCCGCCAAGAACAGAGCTGATGCATTTGCATTAGTTCTGTTTTTTTGTTTGTGTAAAATATTTCACTAAAAAATCCGACTTGATATTTTTAATCAGGTCGGATTTTTTGTTGGTTGCCTTTGTTAAATTTCAATTAAATTTTCATGTTGTTCCCATAAAGCGTCTCCCAAAGGCGGCTCTTTATATACATTATATAATATCATCAAACTCAACAACCTTATTTGTTTTGCCCGATTCAAAAATCGCCTCAACAAGGCGCATAAGCCTGCGCTGCTGATTGTGAGTAACTATAATACTTTCTTCTCCCCTGAGGTGAGCGAAAACATTTTTGTAATATTCGCCCCAATCGGCCTTCTGGACATCAAGAGGATAAGTCTGAATTGTGTCATCTGTTCTGGGTGCCATTGTTTTGGTTATGCCTGCACCTGCAACAATGGGCACAGCATCCCTGTTTTCCCAATCGGAAACCATAACGATTTTGCCGTTCCACTGCCAATCGTTAACAACAGCCGTACCGTTTTCGCCGAGCATATACCACAAGGGCAGTTCAATGAAGTTGCTCGTTGTAACCTCAACATAGAATGACAGACCGTCATCAAAAATCAGGGTTGTGCGGAAGCCGTCGTCGCAGTTTTCGTTGGTAACGTTGGTAAGCTCCGCATAAACGGTTTTCAGCTTTCTGGGCATAGTCATCATCAGCGCCTGGTCAAGCAGGTGAATACCCCAGTCATAAACCATTCCGCCACCGTGCTGAGGCTGATTGCGCCAGTCACCGGGAACACCTCTTGAGCCCTGAACACGGGATTCAATGCGAAAAACATTGCCGAGGGTATTTTCATCGAAGAGCTTTTTCATTGTCAGATAGTCCTCGTCCCAGCGTCTGTTCTGATGAACGGTGAAAAGTTTGCCGCATTCCTCGGCGCAGGCAATCATTTCCTCAAGGTCTGCCGTGCTGAGGGTGACGGGCTTTTCGCTGATAACATTTTTACCGTGGCGCATGGCGTCAATGGCAATTTCCTTATGAACATCGTTGGGAGTTGCAATTGTTACAAGGTCAATTCGCTTGTCACTGAGCAGCTCCTCACGGGAACTGAAGAAATACACACCGTTTTCGGCGGCAACCTTTGCTCTTTCAGGGTTGATATCATAAACACCAACAACCTCGGCAAATCCGCCCATTTCTTCCTTTATTTTTCTTGCATGCCAGCTGCCCATACCGCCGTAGCCGATAACCGCGCAGCCGAATTTGTTGTTAATCATAATATGCGCTTCCTTTGTAAAACTGAAAACTGTTCTTATACCCACCACATTTCGCCTGTGGATTCAGTGAGAATAATATTCTTAAGGAACGATACAGCCTTTGAAAGCCCCTCGTTCTGGCTCATAAGCGAATCCTCGTGCTCAATGCTGATGGCGTAGTCATAGCCGACCATGCGCAGGTTGGAAATAATATCCTTCCAATATGCATTGTCATTGCCGTAGCCGATTGTACGGAAAATCCATGAACGGTTGATTTCGTCGCCGTAGGGCTTGTTGTCAAGCACGCCGTTGACTGCGGTGTTATACTTATCAATCTTTGTGTCCTTCGCATGGAAGTGGAAAATTGCATCACCCAGCTTGCGGATGCAGGCAACGGGGTCCATACCCTGCCAGATAAGGTGGCTGGGGTCAAAGTTTGCGCCGATTTCGGGGCCTACAGCCTCGCGCAGCTTAAGCAGAGTTTCCGTGTTGTAAACACAGAAGCCGGGATGAAGCTCAAGGGCGATTTTGTTAACTCCGTGAGCCTTTGCAAACTCAACAAGGTTCTTCCAATAAGGAATGAGCACCTCGTTCCACTGCCATTCAAGGATTTCGCCGAAATCGTTGGGCCAGGGGCAGGTTACCCAGTTGGGGTATTTTGCGGTTTCGCAATCGCCGGGGCAGCCCGAGAAGGTGTTAATCTGACTCAGACCCAGCTTTTCTGCAAGCAGAATTGTGTTTCTGATTGTCTTATCGAAATCCGCTGCAATTTCCTTGTTGGGGTGCACGGGGTTGCCGTGGCAGGAAAGCGCGCTTATCTGCACATCATATTTCTTGAGCAGAGCCTTGAATTCCTCAAGCTTTGCCTCATCATTGAGCAGGGTTTCGGGGTCTGCATGAGCGTTGCCGGGGTAGCCGCCGCAGCCGATTTCAACCATTTCAATGCCGAGTGACTTGAAATATTTGAGAGCTTCTTCAAGTGAGAGGTTTGAAAGCAATGTTGTAAATACTCCGAGTTTCATTATGTTGTTCTCCTTATAAAGTGAAAAGATAAGAGTGAATAGTGAAGAGTTTCGGATAGGCTCCGCCTATGACCGAATATATTTGGGTAAGGGCAAAGCCCTTCCTTAACCATTCATTTTTCGCTATTCATTATTCACTCGTTTAATCTTCAACGGATTAAACGATGCTCTTAAGATACTTGATACTTCTTGCGATATCCTCAAATCCGGTGGGCACGGGGTCATCGTTTTCAACAATAAGCCATTCAAGGCCGATATCCTTTGCAGCCTTCACAACGGCGGGAATATCGCAGTTGCCCTCACCGAGCGCCTTGGGCTTGCCGTCAATGCCGTCCTTAACGTGAAGGTAAACAATGTTATCCTTCTTTTCGGTGATGAGCTTGTAGTTATCCTCGCCTGCATGGAAGCTCCAATATGTATCAATCTCCAGCGAGCAAAGGCCGCCGATAACATCAATGGGAAGCAAGCCGTTTTCAAGGGGCTTGAACTCCTCGCAATGGTTGTGGTAATAAACCTTCATGCCGTATTTTTCCATTGCATATTTCTGAGCATCGCCGAGCACCTTGCCCGTGTTTTCTGCCTCTTCCATAGTGTCGTGAGGAGCGCCGCCAACGCCGATAGCCTTAACGCCGAGGGTGTTCTGGAATTCAAGGGTCTTTTCCAGCTTGTCGGCCTTGAAATCATCAAGGCCGATATGGCCGCCGACGGCAACAAGACCAAGCTCATCCAGCTTTGCCTTGATTGTTGCGGCATCGGTATCAAAATAACCTGCAAACTCAACGCCGTCATAACCGATTTTTTTGATTTCTTCAAGGGCTGCAAGCAGAGTTGCTGTGTCCTTTATATGTTCTCTTACAGAATAAACCTGAACTGCAATTTTCATTGTATGCGCTCCTTAGTCGTTGTTGATATAAACGGGCTTGCCTGTTTTTGCAGATTCATAGATTGCTTCAAGAATCTGTGTAACAACCATAGCCTGCTCGGGCTTTGTGCGAAGCTCTGCGCCGTTAAGCACTGCATCGTAGAATGCGCGGCACTCAAGCTCTTCGGGCTTGTCGCTTGCGCCGTCATAGAACGCAACGCCGCCTGCATCAAAGCTGGGAGTTTCAATAACCTGCCTGCCGTTCTTTACATAGTTGATGCGGAGGTCGTCGCCAAGCATATCTGCGCCGCCCTTAACGCCTGCAATGAGAGTTGATGCTTCGCAGGGGTCTGCAATGTTGATTGCCCAGCTTGATTCAACGCTGATTGTTGCGCCGTTTTCCATAACAACAAAGCCGAACGCCGAATCTTCAACTGTGTACTTTTCGGGGTCCCAATCGCCCCATGCATTTGCTGTGTTCTTCTGGTCGCCGAGTTTCTTATATTTTGTACCTACTACCATCTTGGGCTTGTAGTTATCCATCATCCAGAGGGTAAGGTCAAGCGCGTGGGTGCCGATATCGATAAGGGGACCGCCGCCCTGCTCTTCTTCATTAAGGAATACGCCCCATGTGGGAACCGCACGCCTGCGCAGTGCAAGTGCTCTTGCATAATAGATTTCGCCGAATTCGCCGTTTTCGCAGCATTCCTTAAGGTAGAGGGAATCGCCTCTCCAGCGTGACTGATAGCCGATTGAAAGAACCTTGCCCGTTCTTACGGATGCCTCATACATTGCCTTTGCTTCCGCATAGGTTTTAGCCATGGGCTTTTCGCAAAGAACATGCTTGCCTGCCTCAAGGGCGTCAATTGTGATGAAGCTGTGGGACTTGTTGGGGGTACAAACATGAACTGCAACAATGCTCTCATCCTTGAGAAGCTCTTTGTAGTCGGTGTAAACCTTAGCGTCAGCCGAGCCGTATTTTTTAGCGGTTTCGATTGCTCTTTCTTCAATAATATCGCAGAATGCAACGGGCTCAAGGAAATCAATGTTTGAAATTGCGCGAAGGTGCTTTCCGTTTGCGATGCCGCCGCATCCGATTATACCGATTTTTACTTTTTCAGCCATATTAATTTCTCCTTAAAATCAAATTACGGAATATCCGCCTATTCATTTTTATTATAATACTTTATTACAGTAAATCAAGAAAAAATGTTTTTCTCAGGTGTAAATCTTGAACCCGAATTTTTAGTTAAATTTAACAAAAAACTCAAATTAAATACGCTTGACGGAAACCTGCGGTGTTGATATAATCAAAATATATTCACATAAGAGGCGATTGATTTGAAAATTTACAATAATGCAGCCGAAACAATCGGCAAAACTCCCCTTGTCAGGTTTGCGGCATATGCTGAAAAGGCAGATGCAAAGGCCGAAATCCTCGCGAAGCTTGAATACAGAAACCCTGCAGGCAGCGCAAAGGACAGAGTTGGCTATGAAATGCTGCGCTCCGCAATGGCAGAGGGTAAGATAAACGAAAATTCCGTTATTATTGAGCCTACAAGCGGCAACACGGGCATAGGCATTGCCTCCGTTGCGGCGCAGATGGGGCTTAAGGTTATTATCACAATGCCCGAAACTATGAGCCTTGAGCGCAGAAAGCTGCTTGCAGCTTACGGCGCGGAGCTTGTGCTGACCGAGGGCACAAAGGGAATGGCAGGCGCAATTGAAAAGGCAAGTGAGCTTGCCGCAGAGATTAAGGGCAGCTTCATCCCTGCGCAGTTTGATAACCCTGCAAATTCGGCGGCGCACTACAAAACAACGGGCCCCGAAATATGGGATGACACCGACGGCGAGGTTGATATTTTTGTGGCAGGTGTGGGCACGGGCGGAACGATAACGGGCGTCGGCAGATACCTCAAAGAACAAAACCCCGATGTAAAAATCATTGCCGTTGAGCCTGAGGATTCACCCTTCCTTTCGCAGGGCAGAGCAGGTGCACACGGCCTTCAGGGCATCGGCGCAGGCTTTGCGCCCAAGGTGCTTGACACTGAAATTTACGATGAAATAATAACCGTCACCACAGAGCAGGCTTATGATGCAGCAAGACTGACGGTAAAAACAGAGGGAATTCTTATAGGCATCTCCTCGGGCGCCGCGCTTCACGCCACAACAGAGCTTGCCAAAAGAGAAGAAAATGCAGGCAAAAAGATTGTTGTGCTGCTGCCCGACGGCGGCGAAAGATACCTTTCGACCCCTATGTTCGAATAAAAATTTAATTTTTTTGTTTTTATTTCGTTAAAAAACCGCTTGTGACCGTTGACAGACTGAACAAAAAGTGCTAATATTAGGTATCTTTGATGTTTATTTTTAATCATCGGGGACAAAAAAATATGAAAGGACAGACCGAAATGAAGAAGTTTTTAGCAATCGTTTTCTCACTCATCTTTGCTCTTTCAGCATGCACAGTTGCATTCGCAGCTGACTACGAATGTGATGTATGCCATGCAGTTCTTGGCAGCGAGAAAGATCTTACTGCTCACAAGAACGGCGGCTGCCTTGTTGATTTCAAGGATTGCCAGTACTGCGCAGCTAAGGTTGCAACAGACAACCTCGAAGCACACGAACTTACTTGCCCCAAGGGCGCAAGCAAGTGTGACAAGTGCGGCAAGGAGTTTGCAACTCAGGCAGATGCAAAGGGCCACACATGCGATACCAAGGATGTAGCAGGCGTTGTTGTTGACAAGGTTGTTGACACTCTCAAGACAGTTGACTGGGCAAGCCTTGCAAACAAGGTTGTTGACGCTGTTAAGGGCATCGACTTTGAAGGCCTTATCGCAAAGGTTAAGCCTCTCGTTGAGAAGGTTGTAGAGCTCGTTAAGGGCTTTGCTGCATAATTTAATTTATTGCACAAAACATAAAGAGCTGTCCGGAAAGGGCAGCTCTTTTTCTTTGGCTCATTAAAAAGGACAGCTTCTGAATTGAAGCTGTCCTTTTTATCAGATTCTGGAGATTTCAATTGCAATTGCATAAAGTTTTGTGCCCTTGAACCAATTAACAAGTCTGTCAATGATTGTGGGCTCTTCAGCTTTAAATTCAAGGGGAGCTGTGCCGTTATCAATAATCATTGCCTGTGAAACACACAGACCGCCTTCGCCGAAAACTTCAGCTCTTACATATTGGAAATTCTCTGCGCCTGCGATTGTGTCAAGGTCAAGGGTAACGGTGCCGTTGCCGCTGACGGGCATTTTTGCAATAACCTTGCCGTTTGCGATAAACTGAACATAGGTTGCATCGGTAACACCTGCAGTAATCTTGTGGCCGTCAACAGTAAGCTCCGAGAACATAGGATAGGGAATATCGGTGTTCATAACATCAATTTCTGCATCGGGGCCGATGGTGTCGTTTGGACGAAGCTTTCTTGTAATTCCGAAGAATGCGCCGCTCTGCATGGTTGCCTTGATGTTTTCAACAGTGTTTTCTTTCATCATAAAGATGCTGTATGAGCTGTCAACGGTGCCTGTGTGGTGAGCATCGGAGTTGCTGAAGCCGATAACGGTTTTGCCGTAGGGCAGGGTATGCATAAGCAGGTTATCCCAAAGAATTCTGTCATAGCCCGTTGTGCCGTTTCTCTCGTTGAACACCTCGATGCCCAGGCAGCTGTCGTATTTAAGGATAAGGTCACCGAAGAATTTTACGGAATATTCATCGTTAACAATGTCGGGATTGGAGTTTGAATCAAGCCAGTCGCCGGGATGGTTAATGTATGAAAGACCGCCATGCTCGTCAATGTAAGCAAGTGCCTGCTCATAGCCAAGCTCGTTTTCTGCGCCGGGGAATCCGTTACCTTCGTCAGCCTTAAGGAAATGGCCGTTAACGTGGTTTTTTGTGAGTGAAAGGTTGTTGAACTCGTTACCGCCGAGAACGGGAACCATTTTTTTACCTCTGCTCTCATATGTGCCGTTTTTGATTGCCTCGTATTCCTCTGTTGTCAGGTGTTCAAAGGGGTTGTCAATGATGAACTGATAAGCATAAAGGGGGTGGAAGAAGGGGGCCTCGTCCCAATCAACGCCGGTAACGCCGTGGTCGGAAACACAAAGGAAATCGTAGCCCTGTCTGTATGACTCTTTAACCATAACGGAAAGGGTGTCGTCTGCATCGCTGTAGGTTGAGTGTGAGTGGAGTGAGCCTTTGTATGCGCCCCACGCGCCGTCGCCGCTCCAGATAACGTCCTCATAGGGGGAAACAATTGTGTAGTCGTTTGCTGCGCCTGCGGTGAAGCAAACTGCGCCGAGCTGCATAATCATCAGCGCGGCAAGGGTAATGCCGAGAATTTTTTTGAACTTTTTCATTTTCATGCCTCCTGAATAGAGATTACTTCTTTATTTAACCAAAAATACATCCAAAAGTCAACCTCTGCAAAGAAAAAAGCTCCGCCAAAAGGCGGAGCCGTATTTTAAAGAACAAATGATACAAGGAAAACAAGTATAACAAAAATGTTGATGAAGGGCATAATTACGGGCCAGAAAGGCATGAGGCTGAGTGCATAGAGAGCGCCCATATTAACCTTAATAAACATTGTGCTTTCAGCCTCGTTGATGTTCTGCCAGCAGAAGCTGATGTCACTGCCCTCAACATAAATTTCGTCAAGGCCGATGCCGTCCTTTGAATCTGCAACGCCGAAGCCGCATTCCTTAAGGCCGTCTGCAACAAGGGCAGTCATTTCCTCATCCTTAAAGGTGATTCTGCCTGTAAGGCGAAGCTCGTCAGCAGGCTCTTCCTGACGGAGATGGCCGTTTTTGAAGCCTGTGCACCACCAGTATTTATCGTATTCTCTGGTGAATTCGCGCTTCCATGTGCCGTCAATCTCCTCGTGCCAGAGGGTCATTTCCATATTAAGCCAATCTTCCTCCGCAGGGCAGTTGAAGAATGTCCATTCGCTCATGCCGTCGTCAACATGGGGTCTGTTATATATACCGATTTCGCCGCCGTAGAACACCATGCCGTACTGACCCTTCCACATCTGAAGCATCCAGTCCTTATCCTCATAGGTGAAAAAAACGCGGATGTAGTCATACTCAAGAAGAAGATAGGGTGAAACAAAGTCATAAATCTTGCCGAAGCCGAAGTTATACTGCCATGCTTCCTTATCGTTGGTGTAGTAATAGTCGTCAACATAACTGTACTGATAGCTGAGAATCTGCTGACCCTCAAGCAAATCCTTGAGAAAATTGCTGCTTGTTACAACATTGATTGCAAATTCGCCATAGAGCTTTTCGCCGTCAACCTGAGCAGTTGCAGAGATGATAACCCTGCCCGCTTCAATGCCTTTAACAACGCCGTTTGAATCAACGGTTGCAACGCTTGTGTCCGACGAAGCCCAAAGAATCTGAGGCTGGGTTTCAACATTGGTCACGCTTGCGGTCATATGAATTTTTTTGCCTTTTGTTACTGAAAGACTGTCGCTTGTAAGCACAAGTGCATGACCTGCGCCTTCGTCAGTGCCTGCAGCTTCATCGGCTGCATAAACGGCAGTTGCAAAGTTTGAAAGCACAAAAAGAAGAACAAAGAAAATTGCAGTGAATTTAGTTGCTGTTTTTTTCATTATTTGCCTCCGTATCAAAATTTTTACACCATATAATATCACAAAAGAAATTCAAAATCAAGCCCGATTTATAATTATGACATTTTGCAAACAATTGTTGAGAAATTATATTTGCGGCAGGGCATGGATTATGTTATAATGTTACCATCAAATATCGGAGGCATACCCGTGGAACTTAAAAAGAATGACAGAATAAATCTGAAAATAGAATCCTGCTCGTCAAACGGCAGCGGAGTGGGCAGGCATAACGGAATGGCAATATTTGTACCTGCTACGGCGGTAGGCGACGAAATAACCGCCCATATTCTGAAGGTGAAAAAGAGCTATGCTTTTGCAAAGGTTGAAAGGGTAATCACTCCCTCTGCGGACAGAATTGAGCCGCATTGCCCCGTTTATCTTAAATGCGGCGGATGTGTTTTTTCGCATATGACCTATGAGGCGGAATCTGCAATAAAGGCAAATCATGTTGCGGAGTGCTTCAGGCGAATCGGCGGGCTTACCCCTGAATTTGAGCCGATTATTGCGGCGGAAAGCGACTGCCGCTACCGCAACAAGGCGCAGTATCCCGTGGCGGCGGAAAACGGCGAGATAAAAACGGGTTTTTATTCGCCCCACAGCCACAGGGTTATCCATTGCCCCGATTGCCTTCTGCAGCCCAAGGAATTTGAAGGAATTCTGGGCGTTTTTGCGGATTACATTAAAGAAAACAGCGTTTCCGTTTATGATGAATCAACCCACAGAGGCTTGCTCAGGCATATTTACATCAGAAAAGGCAGCGCAAGCGGCGAAATAATGGTTTGCGCCGTAATCAACGGCAAATCTTTACCCAGCGAAGCAGCCCTCGTCAGCGCTCTGCTTGAAAAAGAAAAATCAATCGCAAGCATAATCGTAAATTCCAACACAAAGGATACAAATGTTATTCTGGGCACGGAATGCCGCACCCTTTGGGGCAGCGACAGCATAACCGATATTCTCTGCGGCCTTAAATTCCGCATTTCTCCCCTTTCGTTTTATCAGGTCAACCGTAATCAGGCGGAAAAGCTCTATAATAAAGCGGCTGAATATGCAGCATTGACGGGCGGCGAAACCGTTCTTGACCTTTACTGCGGCGCAGGCACAATCGGACTTTCAATGGCGCATAAGGCGAAGGAAATTATCGGCGTTGAAATAGTGCCCGAAGCAATAGAGGATGCAAAAATCAATGCGCAGCTTAACGGCATTGAAAATGCGCGGTTTATCTGCGGCGATGCAGCCGAAGCGGCAAAGGTGCTTGAAAATGAGGGGACAAAACCCGATGTGATTATTCTTGACCCGCCCAGAAAGGGCTGCAGCCCCGAAATGCTTGAAACCGCGGCGCGGATGAAGCCCGACAGAATAGTTTATGTATCCTGCGACCCTGCAACCCTTGCAAGGGATTGCGGAATACTCCTTGATCTGGGCTATACCGCTCAAAAGGTCACTCCCGTTGACATGTTCCCCAGAACGGGCCATGTGGAAACAGTTGTTTCTTTAGTCAAAGATAGATAAGGAGAGAAAATTATGGATAAAATAATAAAAGTCGGCGTTCTCGGAGTTCAGCGCGGAGCAAGCATGATTCACTACTGCCTTGAGGCGGGAAATGCTCAGGTTGTTGCAATCTGCGACAAGTGGGTTGAGGGTCTTGAAAAGAAAAAGAAAGAATTCAACGACGATTCAATTGCCTACTACACTGATTTTGAGGATTTTATTAAGCATGACATGGATGCCGTTGTGCTTGCAAACTATGCCCATGAGCACGCGCCCTTTGCAATCAGGTGCCTTAAGGAGGGCAAGCATGTTCTCAGCGAGGTGCTTCCCTGCGCCAACATGAAGGAGGCCGTTGAGCTTATTGAAGCGGTTGAAAAATCGGGTCTCACTTATGCATATGCAGAAAACTATTGCTTCATGGCCGCGCCCTATGAAATGAAAAAGCTCTACCGTCAGGGCAAAATCGGTGAGCTTGAATATGCGGAGGGTGAGTATGTTCACAACTGTGAACATATGTGGGCAAATCTTACCGAAGCTGACCCCGACCATTGGCGCAACAACATGAGCGCAACCTTTTACTGCACCCATTCAATCGGTCCCATTGTTCATATTACAGGACTCAGACCCGTTTCCGTTACGGGTTATGAAGGCACAAGGATTGAACGCAACCTGCGCATGGGCAGGAAGCAGGGTCAGTTCGGCATGGAAATGATTCGTTTTGATAACGGCAGCATTTTCAAAAGCCTTCACGGCGGACTTTACAAAAATTCCGTGTGGTATTGCCTTTACGGCGCAAAGGGCAGAATGGAATCCGCAAGAGAGGATGCGAAAAACGGCGATATAGGCAGAATCTATGTTAATGCGGATGATTATTCGGGTCAGTATGACAGAGACGATGTTGTTGAATGCTATGAGCCCGTTCACGACGATGAGCAAAGCGCTGCATTCGGCCACGGCGGCTCGGACTATTATATAATGTATAACTTCATTGAAAAGCTCAGGGGCAAAGCGGATGCGGATATAATTGATGTTTATGAGGCCATGGACATGTTCCTGCCGGGAATTTTTGCTTACCGTTCAATTCTTGCAGGGGGAATTCCCATGGATATCCCTGACCTGCGCGAAAAGGCGGAAAGAGATAAATTCAGAAACGATACGACCTGCACTTTTAAGGATAAAGCTGGGGATATGTACGTTTCACCCTACTCAAAGGGCGAGATTGAGTTGCCCTCAAGCGTTTATGAGGAGCTCAAAAAGAAAATAGACAAATAAAATACTGCAAAAAGCTAAAATTTGGCTTGCTTTTTTCCTTGTCTTGTTTTATAATCCTATACGGTAAAATAAAACGCTATAATGGCGGAGAATGTGTTTTAAGAAAGGAAGGAACTTTAAAATGGGTATTTTGAGTGATATTTTCGGCAACCTTGCAAACACTCAGCCTGAACAGGTCGTAATGTGGATTATCGGCGGCTTGCTGATTTTCCTCGCAATCAAAAAAGAAATGGAGCCTACGCTTCTTTTGCCCATGGGCTTCGGCGCAATCCTTGTTAACCTGCCTATCCCCGACCCTGCAGTAACAGGCGAGGTTTCGGGCGTAAGAGCTGTTATTGATTTCCTCTTTGAAATCGGTATTGACAGCCACGAGCTTTTCCCCCTCATTCTTTTCATCGGTATCGGCGCAATGATTGACTTTGAGCCCGTTCTCACAAACCCCAAGCTCATGATTTTCGGCGCGGCGGCTCAGTTCGGCATTTTCTTCACCCTTTGCCTTGCATCCGTATTCGGCTTTGAGCTTAAGGACGCTGCTTCAATCGCTATCATCGGCGCTGCAGACGGCCCCACCTCAATCTTCGTTGCAAATATGCTTAATTCAAACTATACGGCGGCTATCATGGTTGCGGCATATTCATATATGGCCCTTGTTCCCATTGTTCAGCCCCCCATCATCAAGCTCTGCACAACCAAGAAGGAACGCCTTATCCGCATGAAGTCAACGGGCAAGAAGGTTTCAAAGCTCACAAAGATCCTCTTTCCCATCGTTGTAACAATCATCGTTGGCCTTGTTGCTCCCGATGCAACTGCCCTTATCGGTTTCCTTATGTTCGGCAACCTTATCAGAGAGTGCGGCGTTCTTAACTCACTTTCCGAAACCGCGCAGAACGTTCTTGCAAACCTTATCACAATCTTCCTCGGCTTCACCATCGCTTCAAAGATGGTTGCAGAGGACTTCCTCAAGTTTGAAACAATCCTCATTATGGTTCTCGGTCTTGTTGCATTCATCGTTGATACCTTCGGCGGCATCATGATTGCAAAGATTATGAACCTCTTCACAAAGAATAAGATTAACCCCATGATTGGTGCTGCAGGTATTTCAGCATTCCCCATGTCCGCAAGAGTTGTTCATAAGATGGGTCTTGCAGAGGATAACCAGAACTTCCTGCTTATGCACTCCGTAGGCGTTAACGTTTCGGGTCAGGTTGCTTCGGTTATCGCCGGCGGTCTTATCCTTACACTCGTAGGCGCACTTGTTAAGTAATAGGAGGGGAAAATAATGGATACAACAGTAATTACAGAAGTTGCAACAACAGCAGCGGAAATGCAGTATGAATTTGCGATTACTCCCGAAAATCTTGCACAGACAGCTCCTATTATGGGCAAGGGTATGATAGGCATTTTCATCGTTATGGGAATCATCATTCTTTGTGTAATGCTTCTCAACAACCTCGGTTCACCCGAAAGAAAGCAGAAGAGAGAGGCAAAGAAAGCAGCTAAGGCTGCGGCACAGGCAACCAACACAACCAACCCCAATGCTTAAAACAAAAACGGTCTGCATTTGCAGGCCGTTTTTTGGAAAAAGGTGAATTTATGTCACATAAATCAAATATAAAAACAAACCCCGACGCCTGCCCGCTTGCCAAAAAGTGCGGCGGATGCCAGCTTCAGAATATGAGCTATGAACGCCAGCTTAAATGGAAGCAGGCAAGGTGCGAAATCCTGCTGAAAAAATTCGGCAAGGTTGAAAAAATAATCGGTATGGATAATCCATATCACTACCGCAACAAGGTTCAGGCGGCATTCGGCAGAACCAAAAGCGGCAAAATCATATCGGGCGTTTATCAGTCGGGCAGCCACAGAATCGTTATGGTGGACAGTTGCATGACCGAGGATGAAACCGCCGATAAAATAATTGTTGATATCCGCAACATGCTGCCCAAATTCAAAATATGGACTTATGATGAAGATAAGGGCACGGGATTTTTGCGCCACGTGCTTGTTAAAAGAGGTTTTGCAAGCGGCGAGGTTATGGTTGTAATCGTTGGTGCGAGCGGATATTTCCCCATGAAAAAGAAGTTTACCGCCGCATTGCTTGAAATGCACCCCGAAATTACAACCGTTGTGCTGAATATCAACCCCAAGGACACCAACCTTGTTCTTGGTGAAAGGGAAGAAGTGCTCTACGGCAACGGATACATCGAGGACACCCTCTGCGGCTGCATTTTCAGAATTTCGCCCAAGTCCTTTTATCAGATTAACCCCGTGCAAACGGAGAAGCTCTACGGCAAGGCAATGGAGCTTGCAGAGCTTGATGAAAACACGAAGGTGCTTGATGCATATTGCGGCATAGGCACAATCGGGCTTGTTGCGGCAAAAACCGCAGGCAATGTTATGGGCGTTGAGCTTAACCCCGATGCGGTTAAGGATGCAATTTCCAACGCCAAGCGCAACAATGCGAAAAATGCCCGCTTTTACTGCGCCGATGCAGGAGATTTTATGCAGGAGCTTGCGGAAAACGGCGAAAGATTTGATGTTGTATTTATGGACCCTCCCCGCTCGGGCAGCAGCAAAAAGTTCATTGAGTCCCTTGCGGTTGCGGCACCGAAAAGGGTTGTCTATATTTCCTGCAACCCCGAAACCCTTGCAAGGGATTTGCAGATGATAACAAAAAAAGGCTATAAGGTCAAAAAAATCTGCCCCGTTGATATGTTTCCGCATACCAACCATATAGAGTGCATTGTGCTTCTCACAAGGTAAAATAAAAACGGCTTGCATTATGCAAGCCGTAATTTTTTATTTCCAGCAGTCAACATCGTGGGGCAGGTCAATATCCTTTGCACGGAAAACAGGTGTTTTGATTCCTGCCTTTTTCTGCTCCTCATAGTTTTTCAGCGCCCTGAGTGCATATTTGCTCAATATGAGAATAACGGGAATATTTATCAGCGTCATTCCGCCCATAAGAATATCCGCAATATCCCAGAGCAAACCTGCGCTTAAGCCTGCGCCGACGAAAATAACCAGCGACATTATAATATGTATAACCGTCATTGTTTTTTTGCCAAGCTCCCTGCCTGCAATGTAGGTTATGCCTTTATCAACGTAGTAAAGGTTGCCGAGAAGGGTTGTGAATGCAAAAAGAATCATTGCAACGGTTATAAATACGGGACCGAAGCCGCCGAGAGAAACTCTTAGAGCCTCCTGCACATATGCTGCGCCCGAAAGCTGTTCCGAAGGCTCAACGCCCGAGCACATGCAGAGGAATGCGGTTGCGGAACAGATGAGAATTGTATCAATAAACACGGAAAGCACCTGAACAAGGCCCTGCTTTACGGGGTGGCTTACCTCGGCTGATGCCGAAGCGTTGGGTGCTGAGCCTACGCCTGCTTCGTTGCTGAAAAGTCCGCGCTTAATGCCGTACATAACGCAGGAGCCGCCGAATCCGCCGAAAATCGCCTGCATATCAAAGGCTTCCGCAAAAATCCTGCCAAATACAGAGGGCAGGGATTTGATATTCATAATAACAATAACCAAGGCAACCGCAACATATGCAATGCCCATAACGGGAACAAGGAATTCTGTTATTTTTGCAATTCGCTTGCCGCCGCCAAGCAGGCAGTAGCAAACAGCAGCCGCAACAATAAAGCCGATAATCCAGGGCGTTGTTTTTTCATCGTAAAAGCTGTAAGCCGAAAAAGTGGATTGCAGGTTGTATGAGGCCAGCATATTGAAGCCGAAGCCGTATGTAAGAATAAGAAAAACAGAAAAAATAATGGCGAGTGTCTTGTTTTTAAGGGCAGCCTCAATGTAATATGCAGGGCCGCCGTAGCAGCCGTCTGCGCCCTTTTTCTTGTAAATCTGTGCAAGGGTGCTTTCAATAAATGCAGATGCACTGCCGATAATTGCAATAAGCCACATCCAGAAAACCGAGCCGAAGCCGCCAAGGCAGATTGCTGTTGAAACGCCGATTATGTTGCCCGTGCCTACTCGGGATGCGGTTGAAATCATCAGTGCCTGGAAGGATGAAACGCCGCCGTCGCTCTTTTCCGTAACGGCACGGAGCTGGTCCTTGAAAAGCCTGAAGGGCAAAAATTTTGTTCTGATTGTGAAGAAAAGTCCGCCTGCAATCAGCACGATTATAAGTATATAACTGTAAAGAAGGTTGCTGACAGATGAAATGATGCTTTCGAGCATAAAAATACCGTCCTCATTCAATATTGCCTGCAATGCAGACTCTAATGATTATATCCAAAATCAGGCTTGTTGTCAAATAATGGTGAGGAGCTGTGTTTTTTAGCAAATGTTGACAAAGCATAGCAATTTTTGTAGAATAATATTACATATTTCTGAGAGCTTAAGCGAGGTGAACATAACATGGAAGATGTTGTTACTCTTTGTTTTTCCGATGCAGAGGTGCGCAGGGTGTTTTTGCCGTCTTTGATTCTTTTGATTGCCACATTTATTCTCAGCTTCGGATTGTCCCTGACAAAAGTAACACGGAAAGAAACCGGCCTTAAATGGATTCATTTCCTTGCAGTTGGAACATTTTTCAGCGCGCTGGTAATTTTTATTCCGAAATGCATGGAGGACAAGGACTTTTTAGGATTTGTTGATGCGGTTATCCGAACAGCAAAAATGTTTACCTTTGAACACACAGCATCGGAAAATCAGGCTTTCCTTTTCGGAGAAAATGCAGAGCTTGAGGGATGTGCAAGAAATTACCTGTCCGTTATCACTGTATTCACTCCCGCGGTTACGGTTACCGCCGTTTTAAGTTTGTTCAAGGATACCATGGCGCAGCTCAGATACGGATTGCTTTTTCCGATAAAAGCCCATGTTTTTTCCGAGCTCAATGACAGGTCAATATGCCTTGCGAAGGATATCCGTAATCACGAAAGATTTTCGCAGATTGTGTTTACGGGAGTTGAAAAGGATTTTTTTGAAAAAGATTCCGACGGTCTGCTGAGTCAGGCGGAGGATTTAAGGGCAATCATCACCCGGAAAACAATTCTTGATTTTCACTGCTTTATGCACCTCAGACCCAACATATACATGATTGACAATGAGGAGTTAAATAATGTTAAGAGTGGCATTGATATCTACAACCGCCACATTAAAAAAACTTGCAAAATTCATGTTTTTTCAACTCTTGAAAGTGCGGAAATTTTCATCGACTCCGTTGATAAAAACGGAAAGGCGAAAATAGACCTTGTCAACTATTCCCATATTGTTGCATATGATCTTCTTATAAACCACCCTATGTACGCCGCCGCAGAAAAATGCGGTTCAAAAACGATGTCGGTTGTTGTTGTCGGCGCAGGTACGGTTGGCATGGAGTGCGCCAAGGCGGCAATGTGGTGCGGCAGGATGGATAATTTTGATTTCAAAATCAGGATTATCGATGCAGAGGATAAGGAATCTTTTTTTATTTCCCGCTACGGCGATTTTAAAGAGGAGCTGAAAAAAGCAGGGCTTTCGGTTGACTGCAAGTTTTTGAAGGCAGATGTCAACGGCGCAGAATTTGAGGATAAGCTGAACGAATGCCTCGATGCGAACTATATCGTTGTTTCAACAGGTAATGACGAAAGAACAATAAACACCGCATCGGCAATCCGCAAACATTTTATTCGCACTGCGGTGAAAAACGGCAACTATTGCGAAGAAAAAGAACCCACCATTATTCCGATTATAACTCAGAAAGCCAATCACGAGGCAATGCTGAATATTCAGAAAAGAAGCGATGTTTACAAATCTCTCTGCCTTTTCGGCAGCTTCAGCGATGTCTATTGCCTGAAAACAATTGAAAAATGGCCCATTGAATGCATTGCAAAGGAAGTTAACCGGATTTATTCAAACATCAATAACGCCCCGAAAAGCGGCCTTCACACCATCAGCCAGACGAAAATCCGTTCAAATCATGCAACTGCCGTTCACGCTGTATATAAGCTGAAGGATGCAGGCGTTGATCTGCATAAATGCAGCCCCGATGATTCGGAGATTGCCGAAAAATATGCGAAAATGGGCAAGGCAGAGCTGAAGCCCGAATATCTGAGAAATTATCTGGGAATGATAATAGACGGCGAAAACAGAACAAGGTTTGAAAAGCTCTCGGAACTTGAGCATAACAGATGGAGCGTTTTTCACTTGTTGGATGGCTGGAAGTCATGGAGCATTGATGAAATCAGAAAAACTCTGAATAAAACGGATAAATCTGAAAAAGAGCACAGACTCTATCAGGCTTTGCTGCACGGCTGCATTGTTCCCTACGATGAACTGAAAAAAGTAGGAAAAGAACTTTACAACGATTCAAATAAGTTCATCAAAAACGACATGGATATAAATAAAAATCTGCTGCCGAAAATACCGCAGATTTTCACTCAACTGTTGAAAACAAGTTGTGACAAGGCTGAAATAAAGCTGTTTGTTCCGCAGGAGGCGATAGAAAAAATGGAAAAATATGTCCCGAAACCCATTGATACAAGCGATGTTGAACTGAGCAAAGAGTTGCTCGATCTGGTCGAAGATCTGGCTGAAAACACCCATGAGGTATGGGCAACAGGCAGAATAGAAGAGGGTTGGGTGTACGGCGAAGAAAGAAACGATGATAAAAAAGAGACGCCCTGCCTTAAGCCTTATTCCCAGCTCCCCGAAAATGAAAAGGAGTTCGACAGAAACACCGCCATGGAAACCATTCGGCTTATTATCAAAATGGGTTATAAAATCAAATAACAAAAAGCATCGCAGCTTAGTAGCTGCGATGCTTTTTTGGTGGAACAGATGCAACCACAGTAGAACCACCGCTTAAAGCAGAATTCAGAGAGTCAAAATACTCCTCTGTTTCATCTATTAATATGTCATCAATAACTATCTCTTTATCGCCTGCGTTGAGATAAAGTGTCATCTTCT
>JAZUON010000013.1:0-33775 GCA_045604685.1 Acutalibacteraceae bacterium | reverse complement strand
TTTCCCTCGTACCGAGAGAAAGGGTGACATAGTTAATCAAATTAAATCAATTAATTATGCTCCGTTCCTCGGCAGGCGGATAATAATTTTAACCTTTAAGTCTCACACCTGCTGTCTTAGGGCTGGACAGCTTAAATATTATACCGCAAAGTATTACCTTTGTCAAGTATTTTTTTTAATTTTACAGCTGATTATTTTACTTCAGCAGCTGCAGAGCCAACCTTTGAGGGGTTGATTTTAACGCCGGGGCCCATTGTAGCAGTAACTACACATGAACGGATGTACTGACCCTTTGCAGCAGCGGGCTTTGCCTTGATAACAGCATCAAGAAGAGTTGTGAAGTTTTCCATAAGCTTTTCTGTGCCGAATGAAGCCTTACCGATGGGACAGTGGATAATGTTTGTTTTGTCAAGACGGTACTCGATCTTACCTGCCTTAGCTTCAGTAACAGCCTGAGCTACGTTGGGAGTTACAGTACCGGCCTTGGGTGAAGGCATAAGGCCACGGGGACCAAGAACCTTACCGAGACGACCTACAAGGCCCATCATGCTGGGATGTGCGATAGCAACATCGAATTCCATCCAGCCTTCGCCCTGGATCTTTGCAACGAGGTCTTCTGCGCCAACTACTTCTGCGCCTGCAGCCTCAGCTGCTTTTGCTTCTTCGCCCTTAGCGAATACAGCAACACGTACAGACTTACCTGTACCGTTGGGAAGAACAACTGCACCACGAACCTGCTGATCAGCATGACGTGAGTCAACGCCGAGACGGATGTGAGCTTCAATTGTTTCATCAAACTTTGCAGTAGCTGTCTTTATTGCAAGATCAAGTGCTTCTGCAGGATCATAAAGATTTGATTTGTCGACGAGCTTTGCGCCCTCAACATATTTTTTACCATGTTTCATTGTCTTTCATCCTCCTATAGAGTGGTTAAATCGGATTTTTCCTCCCACCCGGGCATTAGTCAGCGACTACGATGCCCATTGAGCGAGCTGTACCTGCAATCATGCTAGCAGCTGCTTCAACTGAAGCTGCGTTAAGGTCCGGCATTTTCTGCTCTGCAATCTTAGTTACCTGTTCTTTGGTAATTGTTGCAACCTTTGTCTTGTTGGGTACACCTGAACCGCTTTCGATGCCGCATGCCTTTTTGATAAGAACTGCTGCGGGCGGTGTCTTTGTGATAAAGCTGAATGTGCGGTCAGCATAAACTGTGATAACAACGGGAATGATAAGACCCATGTCGTTCTTTGTGCGCTCATTGAATTCCTTTGTGAAGGACATGATGTTAACGCCGTGCTGACCGAGTGCAGGACCTACAGGGGGTGCGGGGGTAGCCTTGCCTGCGGGGATCTGTAACTTAATTAAGCCTACAACTTTCTGTGCCATAATTAAAAACCTCCATATAATGTGGTAAATTGCGGAGCTTTGAATGCTCCTCCCACGAAGCCGCGCCTTGAAGGCGGACTGCGCTGTTGAAAGCGCTAAATTTGAAAGGGATTAACCCTCAAATTACCGTGATTATTCAGCAAGCTCAACCTGATCAAGCTCAAGCTCAACGGTTGTCTGTTTGCCAAAGAGTGCGGATACCGAAACTTTGACCATGTTATTCTCAACATCAAGTTCCTCAACAACTCCCGTGAATCCGTCAAAGATTTCGTCAATGATGTTGACGGTATCGCCAACCTTATAGGAAACTTCAACGACTCTCTTCTCGACTCCGAGCCTGATAACTTCTTCGTCGGTAAGGGGGATTGCTTTGTTTTCGGGACCTACGAAACCTGTTACGCCCCTTGTGTTGCGGATGAGAAGCCATGTTTCATCGCTCATTGCGGGACGGTTGTCCCTATCGGGTGTAACTGCCACCTTAACGAGAACATAGCCGGGGAAGAGCTTGCGCTCAACTTCCTTCTTTTTCTCAACATCGGTAACGGTTTCCGTTGGAATTTTGACCTCAAGAATCTGATCCTGCATTTTGCGGTTTTCAACCATCTTTTCAATGTTGGTTGCAACCTTGTTTTCATAACCTGAATAGGTATGAACAACGTACCATCTTGTGTCAATTGCCATCGTTCTTTGCCTCCTTTATCAGCCGATAAAGAATTTGCCGAGGCTAATCATACCTGTGCTTGCAGCGGTTGTGGTTGTGTTTGCTGAATCGCCGATGCTCTGAGCAACATCCTTAAGACCTGAAAGGCCCAGTGAAAGGAGCTGGTCAACAGCAAAAATTGCAAGACCGCAAACTGCAACAACTACGAGAACAACTGCAGTTGACTTAAGAACGGTTTTTGCATCGGGCCAAACAATCTTCTTGATTTCGCCCTTGAGATCTTTGCAGAACTTTTTGATTGCCTTGCCGGCTCTCACGAAAATATTTCCGTTGGGGTTAGCAGGCTTTTTTTCTTTCTTATCTGCGGCGGCAACCTTTTCTGCAGCTTTGGAAACTTCTTTCTTAGCCATAGGTTTAATCCTCCCGCTTATTTTGTTTCTTTGTGGAGTGTATGCTTCCTGCAGAAACGGCAGTACTTGTTCATCTCCATCCTATCGGGTGTGTTCTGCTTGTTTTTCATTGTGTTGTAATTGCGCTGTTTGCATTCGGTGCAAGAAAGTGTGATTTTAACTCTTTTACCGTTAGCAGCCATGTGCGGCACCTCCATTTTTGGAATAATTAGCCCTGAAACGGGTCTATCAGGCAACCTGAAACAGAGCCAGGCCTCCCTCTGCTTAACAATTTTTACAATTTATTTTCGGGCACAAAAAAAGAACCCTCCTGCAGAGGTAGAACTATAATAGCACATTCCACCCTTGCAGTCAAGCACTTTTTTCTGTTTTTTTGATTAATTTTTTCGGTATATAATTATTACATTATATATAGTGCATCTCTTACAGATAATGCACTATATCTGCCTCGCTTTTGGGAGAAAGCAATGACGGCGCAATGTCAAGAACGGTTTTGCAGCCCGTATTCCCTGCTTTGTTGAGCTTGTAGGCGGCTCTTGCATAGGCAATGAGCGCGCTTGAGGTGAATTCGGGATTTGAATCCAGCTTGAGCGAATACTCAATGATATGAGTATGCTCTTTGTTTGCGCCGGTTTTGCCCGAACGGATAACTATTCCCTGATGGGGCAGACCGCCGTGGTTTTCATCAAGCTCCTGCTGGGTAACAAAGGTTACGGTTGTATCGTAATCCGCAAAATAGTTGGGCATTGTTTTGATTTCCTGCTCAATTCTCGCTTTATCCGCGCCCTCCTCAACAACAACATAGCACTCTCTTGTGTGCTTCATTCGTGTTGTCAGCTCGGGGTTGGCTCCGCTTCTGACCGCTTCAACCGCCGCAGGCACGGGCACTGTATACTGCCTTGCATCGGCGACACCTTCAATGCGCCTGATTGCATCGGAATGGCCCTGACTTATGCCCTTGCCCCAGAAAGTGTAGTTCTCTCCCTCCGGAAGAATCGCATCCGCATAAAGGCGGTTAAGTGAAAACAGACCGGGGTCCCAGCCAACAGAGATGATTGCAGTTTTGTCGCCTGCCTTTGCAGCAGCCTCAACATTGGCCTTATGCTCTGCTATGCGCGCATGGGTATCAAAGCTGTCAATAACATTAAAAAGTTTCGCCATTGCAGGGGTCTGCACAGGCAAATCCGTTGCACTTCCCCCACACATAATCATAACGTCGATTTTATCCGCATAACTCTCAACGTCACTTGCAGCAACAACGGGCGTTTCGCCAAAAACGGTTTTAACCGTTGCAGGGTCTCTGCGGGTAAAAACAGCGGCGAGCTCCATATCGGGGTTTTGCTTTATGGCGCATTCAATACCCTTGCCGATGTTGCCGTAGCCGAAAATTCCGATTCTGATACTCATAAACATACATCCTCTCATTTATGATAAAAAAGTATACTGCTAATTTTTTCAATATTCAAGTATTTTATAAAACTTTTCTGAAATAAAGTCCCTTTGTAAACTCGCCCTGCGCCTTTTCATTATTATTATAGGCACTGATTACCCTGCTGCTTTCCTCTTTTGTTTCGTTCGTGAAATAAAGCAGGTCAAAATCAATATTCCGCAGCTCACTTTTTTTATCTGCAAGCCACAAAGGCACGGAATTAAGGACAAAGCAGGCGCCGTTTTTGCACACTACGGGGAAATCAACTCCCATTCTGTCCGTCAGCACGCTTTTTCCTCCGCATTCCGCGCAGGTCAGCTTGTTTTTTACAGGGCAGTTTCGGGTGAGCATAAGAGGAATTCTGCCGTAGGTCATTACTCCACGAGGCAACTCCCCTCCCAGCCTTGCCGCATCGGAAAGGGACATTTCGCAGGAAAGCAGGCAATCCGCCGCACCCAAGCGCTTTATTTCCTCTGCCGCTGCGGTGTTGTAAATATTCATTCCGAAGCCCGATGCAAATGGCAAGCCTGCCTTTTCGGCAATTCCTGCGCCGTCAAGGGTGCAAATCCATGCAAGGGTAACGCCGCGTTTTTTCAGCGACCTGAGCTTTTCAATATATTTATCCGCATTTGAGAAAACCGCCGCAGGAATTTCAATCGCAACCTCAACTCCGCTTTCACAAAGCCTTTCAACGGTTTCGCCGCTGACCTCTATAGGCAGAATGGCACGGGAAATTCCGCAAAGATTTTCGGGAATCTGCTCCTGGCGGAAAAACCTTGCATGTGTTGAGCGCAAGTTTCCGTTATGAGGATTGAAATTCGGTTCAAAAGGCAAAGCGGAAACGGTTTCTCTGTGTGTTATCTCTTTTTCAAGCAGTTCAAGGGCGTTACGTCTCAGGGCATTCAGCGCACCCGCCGAAACATTAAGCCCTTCGGTGAAATCTATATCAATTTTGTCGGCATAAAACTGTGTTCCGCCGCATTTTGAAATTCTTTGAGCCAATTCTTCACGGCTAAGAGGCTTGTTCAATGCCTTTTCGGGACATTTTTCGCTGACTGCCTGCACGGAAAAGCCCGATGCAGATGCAGAAAGGGTCATTGGCTCATTTTCTTTAAAGGAAAGAAATAAATCAACGGGGATAAGAGGATTTTCATTATCATAAAGCCTTTGAAGGCCCGAAAGCACTGCCGAGGCACCTTCAACATCCTCCTTGCGCCTTGTGCCGAACATCTCGCTGCCCAATCTGCCTTCAAAATAACCTTTTGTGAAGCCTGAACGCGAAAAAACTGCGCGCAGGGATTGATTTATCTGCTCATCATTTATATTGTTCAGAATGTTTTTGCAGGCGGTGACCGCCGCGGCAACATATTCGGGGCGCTTCATTCTGCCCTCGATTTTAAAGGAACAAATCCCTGCTTTTTCAAGCCTTCCCAGCTCTTCCGTGAGAGACAAGTCCTTAAGACTCAGGTTGCTGCCTCCCTTGCCGTTAACTCCGAAGGGCAGCCTGCACGGCTGGGCGCAAAGGCCTCTGTTGCCGCTTCTGCCCCCAAGCACGGAGCTCATAAGGCACTGGCCCGAAAGGCACATACACAGCGCACCATGAACAAAATGCTCAAGTTCCATATCGGTCTGTGAGGATATTGCAATTATTTCTTTTTCGGAAAGTTCACGGGGCAAAACTGCCCTTGAAAAGCCCATTTTTTCAAGCATTCTTATCCCCTCAATGCTCTGAACGGACATCTGGGTTGATGCATGCATGGGCATAGAAGAACAGACCCGACGCACTGTTGCGGCGAGCCCCAAATCCTGCAGAATAAGCGCGTCTGCATTAACTCTGCAGGCGCACTTTACCGCATCATATGCTGTTTCAAATTCACCGTCACTGACAAGAGTGTTAAGGGTCAGGTAAACCTTAACATTCCTTGCATGGCAGTATTCAACGGCTTCCGCCAGCTCCTCTTCGGAGAAATTGGATGCATTTCTGCGCGCATTGAGAGCCTTTCCGCCAAGATAAACTGCATTCGCTCCGCAGCGCACCGCCGCCCTGAGCGCATCAATGCTGCCTGCGGGGGCAAGAATTTCCGCCGCCATTATTTTGAAGCCTTGAGAGCTGCAAGCTCCTTGGTTACTCTTTCAAGCTCGCGCTTTGTTACCTCGGCATCAGTCCTTGCTCTTGCGGCATCCTCAAGATATTCCTGAATCTGGCCTCTGAGATTTTCGGATGTGATTTCGCTCTTTTTCGCCATATCCGCATATTCAAGAGCTGTTACGATAGCAGCCTGAGTAACGGAAATTCTGACATTACTGCTCATCAGAGCGCTGATTTTTTTATCAAGCTCTGCGCCCAGCTCAGCAACATAGTCAAGGTCATCGTCGGTGCCGATATTATATTCTTCGCCTGCAATTAAAAGTCTTATTTTTTCCATGGTTTCACCCCGTAACTTTTTGATACATTTAGATTATACAACAAAAAAATGAACTAATAAAGACATTTTTCAAATTTTTTTGGAGATGGCTTTATAATTGCCGATTTATATGCTATAATGTGGACGAAAGGATTGATTCTATGAAAAGATTTGCGGCGCTGATGCTTGCCGTTTTGCTCATATTTTCTCTTGCCTCATGCGGCAGCGAAAAGAAAACTGCCCTTGTGATTGCTGGCACGGAAATTAACAGTGAAATTTTCACATATTTCCTTGACAAGGTTATCAGCAGACCAATTGAATATAACCTGCCCGAAAACCCCATAAAAGCCGACCTTAAGCAGGCAGCAATCAACGAATGCAAAAAATACCTTGCCGCCAACACCTCTTTCAGGGATATGGGACTTTCCCTCACCTCCTCCGAAAAGGTTGAGATTTCGCAGACGGTGAACGATTATTGGGTAAGGTTTGAAAACCACTACACCAAAATAGGCGTTTCAAAACAGACGCTGACAAAAATACTGACCGCCAATGCTTATGAGGATGCGGTTTTCGCCGCCAAATACGATAAAGGCACGGGCAACGCGGCGGAAGAAGAAACTCTTCAGAATTATTTCTATGAAAATTATATCAGCTTCCGCAATGTTTGCGCTTATTTCACCTCGGCTGACGGCACAACGCCGATGACCCAGCTCGAAAAAAATCAGCTTGCCGCATCTGTTGAGAACCTTGCGGCCAACGCCGGCAACGATGTTGAAAAATTTGCAGAAACCGTCCTTGCCGCAGGCTACAGTCTTTCAGACTCCGTTTTGCTCAAAAAAGGCGCTGAGGGCTACCCCGACGGATTTTTTGAAAGGGTGGCAGCGCAAAAAAACGGCACCGTTCAGGTTATCACATATGACGAATGCATTTTCATTGTGTGGAAGGAAAATCTGAAGGAAAAGGGAGAAAGCGTTTATGTTAACTACCGTTCCGTGTGCATAAATGACCTTTATTCAGAGCAGGCGCAGGCGGAAACAGACGGATATATCGCAAACCTTTCTGTTGAAGAAACGGGAGAGGTTGACAGAATAATAAATAAGCTGACATAACAAAACGGTCATAGGAGTAGCCTATGACCGTTTTCTTGTTTTTTATTCTGTTCTCAGTGCCTCTACGGGGTCTTTTCTTGATGCAATCTTCGAGGGGATGAGACCCGAAATAAGGGTCAGCACCATGCTGATTACAACAAGGATAATTGCTCCGTTAACGGGGAGCTTTGCAACCTCGGGGAGTGAAGTAAGATGAGAAATGATGGCGTTGATGGGTATTGTAAGCAGAACAGTTGAGCCGATGCCCAGTGCGCCTGAAACAAAGCCCACAATAAGGGTTTCCGCATTGAAAACTCTGGAAATATCCTTCTTTGATGCGCCGATTGCGCGGAGAATACCGATTTCCTTAGTTCTTTCAAGAACGGAAATATAGGTAATAATGCCTATCATAATTGAAGAAACAACAAGCGAAATTGCAACAAAGGCAATCAGAACATAAGAAATGATGTCGATAATTGTTGATACCGATGAAAGGAGAAGGCCGATATAATCGGTATATTTGATTGCGCTGTCCTCCTTGCCCTCGGCAGCCTTGCTCTCGTTATATCTTTCAATTTCTTCCGAAATTATATCTTTGGATTCAAAATCCTTGGGGTAAATATAAATTGACTGAGGTGTGGTAATATCCGCAACGCCGAGCAGAGTCAGCGCCTCCTCATAGCTTGATGCAAGAGGCATGGGCTCGGGCTCGGGTTCAGGCTCAGGTTCAACGGGAGTTTCCTGCATATCATCGCCGACTGTTGTATCCCCCGTATTCTCGTTGTTTGCAGGAGGTGCGTAATCACCGAATTCGCCGCTCATAATCGCATTGAGCATTTTGAGCTTTGTTTCCTTATCCATCATCTGAAGGAAGGAGAGCGCCTGACTGCCGCTTATCTGACCCATTCCTTCAATTTCCTGACCTGCCAGCATTTCATCAAGATAGCCCGAAAGCTCTTTTCTCTCGCTGATAGAAAGGGTGGATTTGAGCATAAGCTCAACAGTGCGCTTCATTTTCTCAGCCTCGGCACCGCTGTAGTTTTTATCAATTTCGGCATAAATCTCTTCTTCTGTTATTGCAGGGAACTGGCTGAAATCAGGTATTCCCGCAGCGGTAAAACTTGTTTTGGGCGCATTGCCGTCAAACTTCATTGAGCTTGCCGCAGGTGCCATGCCCTCAGTAAGGGCAGGTGTATTGACCTGAGGGTCAAGGGAAACACCCGACGCGGCAGGTGCAGGGATCTGCGCCTGAGCCTGCTCCTGTGCCTTGGCAAAGGGGATGCCCGTGAACACATCAATTTCAGGGTTTGCCATCTGCTGCTTTACGATTTCGCATTCATTGGTCTTTGTGATGATATGCTCGGTAAGCTCTGAGGTGTAGCCTACAGCGCCGGTTGTTGTAACCATAAGGGATTCATCCGAAGGCCTGATAATACCTACAACCTTTACTTCCTCGCCCTTTGCAACAAGATTTGCAACATACTGCTCGTCACCGCGCATATCGTCCCATGTTTTTGTTTCAGCATTGTAGCTGAAATAATCGGGTTCAAGAACAATTCTGAATGTAAGGTTAAGAATATCGGAATATTCAATCTGATGCGAAGTTGCCTTGTATTCCTCGCCGTTCTGCATGGCCATAAATGCCTGCATCATTTCCTCCTGAGTCATAAGACCCAGACCCTGAATTGCAATATCGCTGATTTCGTTGTTTTTATCAACAATAAGGACAACCTCGTTATATGCCTCGGGCCATTTACCCGAAACAACTTCATACTGCTCCTCCAGCAGAGCTCTGTTGTCAATAAGCTCCTGCCACGAGTTCATCATTCTTGTCATGCTTGACATCATCGAGGTGTCAATCTGCATTCCGCCAAGGTCAACGCTGCCCATCATGGATTCCATCATGGAAATAACGGGGCTGGGATAAACCTGATTGATTCCGCCGGCTGTGTCGGCGGAGAAAATATTCAGCTTTCCGCCGTAGGTATACTGAACGCTGCTTGCATAATCCTTGATTGTGCTTGCATCGCTTTCAAGATAATCCTTGAAGGATTTAAGGTCATTCTGCCAGATTTCCGATGAGAAGGATTCCATCATGCTGGCAGCCATTGTGTTTGAATAAACCTTGTCAAGAGGGTGGTTAACCTCGCCGGGAGTAACGCCCGTCATGCTGTTCATCATTGCATTCATATCCATTGCCGTGCTTTCAACCATCATGGGATATGAAGTCAGCGTTTCTTGCTGAATTGAATCTATATAAGCCTGAAAACCGCTTGAAAGAGCAAGGATAAGAGCAATGCCGATAATACCGATTGAGCCGGCAAAAGAAGTGAGAAAGGTTCTCATTTTCTTTGTCATCAGATTATTGAGCGAAAGGGAAAGAGCAGTGAAGAAGGACATTGAAGGCTTTTTGGGCATCTGCTTTGCCGCTTTCTTTTCGGATTTTTTCTCTGCCTTCGTTTTTTCCCTGTGCTCAGTCTCCTCAGTTGTGTAAGGATTTGTGTCATTAACAATGCTGCCGTCAACAAGGCGGATAATTCTGGTTGAATATTCATCGGCAAGCTCGGGGTTATGGGTAACCATAATAACCAGCTTTTCCTGCGAAATCTCCTTGAGAAGCTCCATAATCTGAACGCTTGTTTCGCTGTCAAGAGCGCCTGTGGGCTCATCGGCAAGAAGGATTTCGGGGTTATTGACAAGCGCACGGGCAATTGCAACTCTCTGCATCTGGCCGCCCGACATCTGATTGGGCTTTTTGTTTATCTGGTCGCCGAGGCCAACCTTCTCAAGGGCTTCAATTGCCCTTTTCTTTCGCTCAGCCTTTGATACGCCCGAAAGAGTCAGCGCCAGCTCGACATTTGAAAGCACGCTCTGATGAGGGATGAGGTTATAGTTCTGAAAAACAAAACCTATGGAATGGTTTCTGTAGGAATCCCAATCGCCGTCTTTGAAGTCCTTGGTGGATTTTCCCTCGATGATAAGGTCGCCCGTTGTATACTGGTCAAGGCCGCCTATAATATTCAGCAGCGTTGTTTTTCCGCAGCCCGAATGGCCAAGAATGGAAACAAACTCATTTCTGCGGAATTCAATATTAACACCCTTGAGGGCAACAACCTTTGTGTCCCCCGTAGGATATTCCTTAACTATGTCTTTAAGTTTAAGCATAAAAAATCCCCTTGACAAAGTAAAATTGCAGTGTTACACTTGTAACAGTTACGATTGTAACATTAGTTTATGAACAAATCATCAACAAATTCCTTTTTTTCAAATAAATGTTACATCAGGAGCAAAAATGTAATGGAAAGAGCAAGTGAAACCAATATTTTAACAAAAGAATGCATTGTTACCGCCCTGCTGAGGCTCATGGAGGTTAAAAGCTATTCAAGCATCACCATAACCGACATAACAAATCTTGCAGGCGTTTCAAGAATGGCATACTACCGCAACTATAACAACAAGGATGAAATTCTCATCAACCATCTGCTTGAACAGGAAAACAGGCTCATCAAAGAGCTTCATGGCGGCCACGCCCAGACGGTTAAGGGCATGATTTATTACATAGCAGAATATTTTCAGGAAAATGTTATGGTTATCAAAGCCGCCTTTGATGCAGGGCTCGTTCAGTCAATCAACACGCTGCTGGGCGAAAGAATTCAGAGCTATTTTCCCGTTGTTAACAGCAGAGTTGAGGGTAGATACGCCATTCAGTTTTATGTTGGTGCAATAATCAGCGTTTTCAGAATGTGGTTTGACAACGGAATGGTTGAGTCGGCAGAGGAAATTTCAGACATTCTCTGCGCCCTCATCAACCGCGACGAGGCGGTGAAGTTCCTCGTTATTCCCGAGGACAGCGAATAATAATAATAATGTATGCAAAACCCTCCGGAGCCTTGCGGTTTCCGGAGGGTAATTTTTTAGAATGCCGTGAAAAGACGGGATATGGGGGTTATGATGTAATCTGCAAAAATTGCAACAATTCCGTCTGCAATAAGGCCGATTGAAGCGAAAGGCATCTGCGAGAAGCCTGCTGTGCCGTAGGTATCATAAAGCCAGAGGCTCAGCTTTGAGAAGAACTGCGAGGGTTCTTTTTCCTCTTCTGCATCATATATACCTGCTTTTACAAGGCAGTTTCTGAGCCTTTCTTCAATTTTTTCATCCTGACCTGCATAGCAAACCGTGCCGTTAACATAGGCTTCAGCCTCTGCGATAGCTGCTGCAAGCTCAGTTGCATCAGCGGCGCTGAGGGTTGAGGGGTCAATCCTCTTAGCGTTGACAAGAAGCTCATTCTTGATCTTTCTGGGGTCTCTTGCACCGTTGAACTGAGGATAATCGGGTGTTGAATAAACATCGGTAATATCATCGGTTGCAAGAAGCCTTGTTGCAAGAGAAATGATAATATCATTTCTTGCTGTGCTTTCGTGGTTCTGACCGTCAAAGTAGAATGTTGTGTCAGGCAGGAGACCTACCGAAGCGTCAACAACTCTGTCAGGTGAAATATGGTTATGGGTGGGGTCGGAGCAGTTTGTTCCCACCTGCTTGTAGCCCTCGGGAAGGGTTTCGCCAACCTTAACGCTGTAAGCACCCATTGATGTTGAATCAAGATGAATAACGCCGTCTGCATTGTCGTCATTCCATGCATCGCCTATGCAGTAAAGGGGAACATCGTAGTCAACAATGTTGAACACCTGAACGCCGTTTTCAACGAGTTCAAGGATGTTTTTATCGGAGTTAATCTGAGCCTGATAGTACATTTCAGTCTGGCGTTTAAGCTCAGCTCTTTCGGGATACTTATCAAGGTCAAGATGGATTTTCGCAAGCTCCTGATAGTATGAAGAGGGGCTCAGCGCCCAAAGGCAGGTAATCTTTGCCGCAACTTCATCAACAAGAGTATCCGCAACGGCGTTAAGCGCGCCGAGAAGAACATCATCGGGAAGGATTCTTGCAATAACCTCAATCATCCTCGCCTCGTCCTCATCCATAAGGGTTTCAAGGAAGCCGTTGTAAAGAAATTCCTTATCAAGGAAGGTAAGCCTTTTTGAGAGAAGGTCGCCAACGATTGTTGAGCCGTCAAGAGCAGGAACAATATAAACAACCTTGTTAATATCATTCTTGACTTCAGGATAATACTCAAACAAACCGTTTGCCATTGTTCCGCCCATGCTGATGGGAACAATGTTAACCTTATCGTGGCCCGTATCCTTTTTAACCATCTGAACAAATTCATAAAGCTCGTTTACGGCATCAAGATGGTTGCCGAATGAGTTATATGCAAAGTAATAAAGATGATCCTCACCAACCTGCTCTGCATATGCCTGCAGGGGAACATTATCATAAATCTGCTCTTTTTCGTATTCGCTGCACTCTGCAACTGAATAGGGATATTTTTCAACCACAAAGTTGCCTGTGTTCTTGCCGCTGTCATCGCACATATTAACTGCAAAAGCATCAAGAACAACATCCGAAAGCGCATCCGAAAGGCCCATATCCTTCTGAGTGATAAGGGTAAGGAGCACAGGCGCAAGAGCTCTTTTAATGATAGTGGGAATATCGAAAATTGCGGGGAAACAGCTCATTTTTTCGCCGTTTTCATCAAGAAGATAATCGCCGTTTTCATCAAGAGCCCAAACATTGGACTGACCGATACCGGGGACTACGATTGAGGGGCAGATGTCGCAGTTACCGCCGCACTCCGCCTTAACCTCGGATGCGGAAGCACCGATTGCCGCTACGGAAAAGAGAAGCGACAGACAAAGGAGCACAGAAATAAATTTTTTCATCATTTATTCTCCTTTTGGATTTTATCCGAAAATCTTGCCAAGAAGATTACGTGCAGGTGAGAGAATCCAGTCAACAAGGCTGCCGCCGCCGATTGTGTCAACAAGGAACTTGCTGGTGCCTTCAAGGGCATTGCCCAGGAACACATCAAAATCCGAAGGCTCTTCGGGGTATGAATATTTGCCGTACTTTGCAAGAACAGCATTCAGCTCGTCTTCAACTTCCTTGAACTTCTCCTGGTCAACAACAGTTGCCTTAAGAACCTCTTCGCCCTTTGCAATAGCAGCCTCAAGCTCTGCTACCTGCTCGGGGGTAAGCTCAAATTCATCCTCATCGTTTGTGAGAAGATCCTGTGCATCGGGGATTCTCCAACGGCGGATATACTTTGTGTTGCATGAGTAGTTGAACTGAGGATAATTTTCGGGGTCATCGTTTACGCTTGAAACCTTACCCTCAATAATAGCCTGAACAAGGTTAAGAACAACGTCATTGTTGCCTACTTCATGGTGCTGCTCAAGGAAAATCCATGTGTTCTCGGGCAGCGCAGCCGTTGAAACGTCAACCATATTGTCGGGTGAAATGTGGTTGTGGTCAGGATTTGTACACTTTGCAGCCTTTGTGTAGTTTACATCGGCAAGAGTCTGGTCGCCTGCTGCGCCCGTTGCGCCGATTGTTGTTGAGGAAAGGTTGATGATGCCGTCTGAGTTATGTTCGCTTGCAGAAGCAACGATAGCAAAGAAGGTGTAATCCTGCTCGCCGAAATCAAGGTTTGAAGCAGCGATTGAATTAACTCTTACGCCGTCCTCAACGGCAGCAAGAACGTTATCCTCGAGATTAAGCCTTGCCTGCTGGAAACGGTCTGTCTTTTCCTTCAGCTTTGCCTTTGCGGGGTCGGTAAGATATCTTTCTGAAAGAGCATCATATCTGTATGAAGGAATCATTGCCCAAATCTGGGGGCAGTTAATCATCATTGAATCCAGAATTGCGCTGATTGCGCCTGTCAGGATTGCATCAACGCCCGAACGGGGAAGAATATGAAGAACTATGTTGATAAGATAGCCGAGAGAAGCATCGTCACCGAGAATGGGGGGGATGAACTCGTGGTAGAAATACTCATCAGTAAGGTTCCACTTTCTGTCCATCATGTCGGCAACGATGTCTGTGCCGTTAAGGCAGGCAACAACGTTAACAATCTGGTCAAGATCCTCATGGCCGTAAGCGTCAAGATAAGCGGTAAGAATTGTGCCGCCCAGTGAAACGGGGAGAAGAGTAACCTTATCGTGGCCTGTCTGTTCCTTAACCATATCAATGTATTCATCAAGCTCTGCTGCGGACTGCATGGGATCGCCTACAAGGTTGAAGGTGAACATATAGATATGGTCGCCGCCGATTGCCTCTTCAACTCTCTGAAGGGGAATCATTCTGTAGAGCCAATCTTTGTCGTCCTGTGTCATTTCGGAAATGGGGTGATTCCATCTCTGAGTCTGAAGGTTATTAACAAAGTTACCGTCATTATCACATTCCTGAACCCAGAATGCTGCCTTTGCTGCTTTATATGCAGCCTGCTCAAGGCCTATGCTGTGCTGAAGCATAATTGTTCCGAGGAGGCTTACAACAAGTGCAGGCAGTGTTCCCCAGAGCTTGCTCAGCTCAAGGATAAGCAATGTTCCGCCAACATGACCGCCGTTGCTGTCAAGATAGGGCTCATTGTTTTCGTCATAGAGGTATGTGGGTGAATGGTTGATGCCGGGAAGAATGATTACAGGTGACACGTCGCAGTCGCCTCCGCACTCTGTTTTTGTTGCAGCCGAAGCGCCTATTGCGCCCATTGAAGCAAGCATTGCTGCGCACAGAATGATTGAAATCACTCTTTTGATTCCGTTTTTCATTTTTAGCACTCTCCTTTTTGGAAAATCCAAATTTACACCTTATATTAACATAAATTTTGGATGATTTCAACAATATATTTATAAAATATTTAAAAGTTATATATATTTCAGTAACACTGTGTTCTTTTTCTTGACTCGGAACCGACACAAGTGCTAATATAGACGGGTAAGGGGGAATAAAAATGATAAAAAATATAATTTTTGATATGGGCGGCGTGCTGATTGACTACAACCCCGAAAAAACTCTTTATTCAATGTTTGACAAAGAAACCGCAGACATTCTTCTGCGCGAAATTTTCAGAAATCCCATATGGAACGACAAAGACAGAGGAATCATTTTTCCCGAGGATATAATGAAGCAAAAAAAGGATTTGATTCCTGCGGAGCATCTCGAAAAAACCGCGGAGCTTGTCAATAATTTCTACCCCTATATGCCTCCGTTTGAAAAGATGCATGACCTTATAAAGCAACTTAAGGAAAAGGGTTACGGAATTTATCTGCTCTCCAACGCCTCGTCGGATTTTCACGAAAGGCGGCAGAGTATTCCCGCCCTTGCGCTTTTTGACGGCGTTGTTGTTTCGGCAGATTATAAGCTGCTCAAGCCCGAAAAAGAAATTTACCTTGCCCTTTTTGAAAAATTTTCGCTCAGACCCGAGGAATGCTATTTTATTGACGATGTTCAGAAAAACATTGACGGCGCAAGGGCTGTTGGCATGGACGGCCACTGCTATTACCACGGGGACATTGAAATTCTGAAAAAAGCGATGATTGAAAAAGGAATAGATATATAAACAGCAGATACGGAGCCGAAAATCAGCTCCGTATCTGTTATTTATGTTCTTTTGTACGATGTCAGGTTAAAATTCTTTATATCAACGGTGCAGTCATAATTGCCGTGAATTTCAAAGCCTATATTTGTGCCGCCGATGTAAAAATCATTCAACGAAACCTGCCTGCCAAAGGTGTCCGATTCATTTGCCCGTGCCATTGCCTGCTCAAGGTGAGGAGTCAGGTCAAGCTCAATATGCACCCATTCATCAGAAACAAAGGGCCTGCCGTTCCTGTAAAGCGACCTGCCTTTTGTTCCGTAGGTATCGGCAGTTGAAATGCAATAAATCATTTGGTTGCTTGCTTCATCAAGCGCCCAATAGGTATCCTGATAACCTCTGTCGTCAAAAAGATTTACGCCAAACCAGATGAAGTCTTTATCGTTTGTGCCTTTCAGGTAAAAATAGGCAAGGTACTGCGCCGCATTTACGCCCTCGGGGTTTGCTGATGCCTTGAAATCCGAAAGACGGATATCAAGAGAAAGCACAATTCTGCCCGAAGAGCAGTTGTAAAAAGCCTTTTCACTGTCGGCAAAAGGAATTGGCGACTGCTCCAAAAGCAGGTGAGGCCAGCTTCCCTCCCCTGCAGGCGCACCGTTATAAACATTTGCAGCATTAAGCCGCATTGACACGGATTTATCCTCAGGGTTATAGGTTACAAACTTTGTGCTGCCGTCGGTTATTGTGTAAACATCACTTTCTGCCCTGTCTGCCCACAGGCATTTGCCGCTGCCCCATTGGGAAAGCATCCACGAAGGCTTTGTCAGTGCACCGTAGGTAAAATCGCCCAGAGCAACGCCGTTGCCGTTAACCGTTTGCTGCGACATGACCGTAAACCCGTTTCTGAAATCGGGGTCTGCAAAAAGCTGTTTTGATTCATAGCCCTTAAGCGGAATTCCCAGCGCAGAGGTCAGCGCAATGTAAATCATAAATAAGAATGAAAATATTTTCGAAATCATAAAAAACACTCCTTACAACCTGATTTTATCATTTACAGCCGCAAAAATCAACATATTGTTCTTGACGGCAAAGCAAGCAAAATGTTATTATGAATTGATAATCTTTTTAAAAGGCAAACAGATATGAATTTTTACAGCGAAACCGCAAAAAGAATACCCGAATTTATCTCCCTTGCGAATGCAATCCGCAAAACCCGTCTGCCCTCGGGCGTGACGGGTCTTTCGCACATACACAAGGCTCATATTATCGCATCGATGTGCCGGTGTCTGATGAGAAAGGCTCTTGTTATCGTGCCTGATGAAGCGCAGGCAACAAGGCTGAGGCAGGATATGGAGGCCTTCGGCATAAATGCCCTTCATTTCCCTGCAAGGGATTTTTCATTCCGCACGATGGAAACCGTTTCAAGGGAATACGAGCATGCACGCCTTAAGGTGCTTGACAGAATGCTCTCGGGTGATTTTGACGCCGTTGTTTTTTCCGCTGAAGCTGCATCCCAGCTTACCGTTCCACCCTCAATGCTTATGAACAACAGCCTTTCCGTTGAGTCAGGTGAGGAATATGACGTTGATGAGCTGATTTTCAACCTTTTGCGCTGCGGCTACACCCGAAGCGAGCAGGTTGACGGCCCCGGTCAGTTTGCCCTCAGAGGCGGAATTCTTGATTTCTTCCCTCCCGATTCAAAGCAGCCCTGCAGAGTTGAATTCTGGGGCGATACCGTTGACAGCATTGCTCTTTTCGACCCCGAAACCCAGCGCCGTGAGGATATGGCAGGCGAAATCCGCATAACCCCTGCAAGGGAAATCCTTTGCACTGATGAAATTCTCATTGCTCTTATTGAAAAGCTCATTGCTGAAAAGAAAATAAAGGGCGAGGCCTTGAAGCAGCTTAATGCCGACATTGAAGGCATTCGCGGCGGTATCCGTCTTTCGTCACTTGATAAATATATGCCACTCATTTATCCGCAGAGCGCGGGAATTTTTGACTATGCAAACGATTGCATGCTTTTTGTATGCGAGAGCTTCGCGGTTAAAGATAAATTTTCCGCCTCTTGCCAGCTCATGAACGAAACTGTGAAAGGTCTCTTTCAGGACGGCGTTCTTTGCAAAGGGCTTGACAGATATATTATTCAGCCCTATGAGCTTTTTGACCGCTATGAAAAAATGGGTGCGGTTTATCTCGACAACCTGCCCCGAGGCAGCTTTGACACTCCCGTCAAGGAGCTGATAACCTTTACGGCAAAGCAGATTGCGCCATGGAACGGAACATTTTCAACGGTTGTTGACGATATTCAGGCGGTAAAAAACAAATTGGGTCATGCTTGTGTTGTGCTTGCGGGCACGGACAAAGCCGCAAAAACCCTTGCCGAGGACTTGGAAAACGAGGGCATACCTGCCCTTTTCTGCCCCGTACCCCCTGCGGATATTCCGCAGAAAACCGTTTGCGTGCTGCCCGGCGGCACATCCTACGGAATGGAGTATCCCTCGGCAAAATTCACGCTTATTACCTACCGCAACCGCACCGTAAGCAAAAACAGGGTTGCTTCGACCAAAAGAGGCAAAAACGCTTTCAACAACCTTGATGAGCTCCACAGAGGTGAATATGTTGTTCACGCCGCCCACGGTATCGGTATTTTTGAGGGCATCCAGACCCTTGAAGCATCGGGAACAACAAAGGATTACATCAAAATCAGATATGACAAGGGTGACAGCCTCTATGTGCCTGTTACCCAGCTTGATCAGGTTTCAAAATATATAGGCCCCAAAAATGACGATAAGCCCTTAAAACTCAGCAAGCTGGGCGGCAAGGATTGGCAGAAGGCCAGAACAAAGGTCAAAAGCGCCGTCAAGGATATGGCCAAGGAGCTTATTGAGCTTTATTCAAAGAGAATTCAGGTTAAGGGCCACGCCTTTTCGCAGGATATTGATATGCAGAGCGATTTTGAAAGACGGTTTGAATTTGTTGAAACCGACGACCAGCTTCGCTGCATTCACGAAATCAAAAAGGATATGGAAAAGCCCTATCCTATGGACAGACTTCTTTGCGGTGACGTTGGCTTCGGAAAAACCGAAGTTGCTTTGCGCGCCGTGTTCAAATGCATTGCCGACGGCAAGCAGTGCGCAATAATGGTTCCCACAACCATCCTTGCCCTGCAGCATTATCAGACCATTCTGCGCCGCTTTGAGGGCTTCCCCATTGAAGCGGGCATGCTTTCGCGCTTCTGCACAAAAAAAGAGATTGAAAAGACACTCAACGGCCTGCGCAGAGGCTCGGTTGACATTGTTGTTGGCACCCACAGAATAATTTCAAAAGATGTTCAGTTCAGGGATCTGGGTCTTATCATTATTGATGAGGAGCAGCGCTTCGGCGTTGCACAAAAAGAAAAGCTGAAGGCGCTTTTCCCTGCTGTTGATGTGCTCACCCTTACGGCAACCCCCATCCCCCGCACCCTCAACATGGCCATGACGGGCATCAGGGATATGTCCGTGCTTGAAGAAGCGCCGCAGGACAGACTGCCCGTTCAGACCTATGTTATTGAACACAATATGCCCGTGCTTGTTCAGGCCATGGAGCAGGAGCTTCGCCGCGGCGGTCAGGTTTATTACCTCTATAACCGTGTTGAGGATATTGAGAAAAAGGCTGCCGAAATCAAAGAGCATCTGCCCGATGCAAACGTGGGCATAGGCCACGGCAAAATGAGCGAGGATGAGCTCAGCGAAGTATGGCGCAGGCTGCTTGAAGGCGAAATCGATATCCTTGTTTGCACAACAATTATCGAAACGGGCGTTGATGTTCCCAACGCCAACACTCTGATTATTGAAAATGCGGACAGGATGGGTCTTGCCCAGCTCCACCAGATAAGAGGCAGGGTTGGCCGTTCATCGCGCAGAGCAAGCGCATATTTCACTTTCACAAGAGGCAAGCAGCTTTCCGAAATTGCGGTGCACAGGCTTGATGCAATAAGAGAATTCACGGAATTCGGCTCCGGCTTCCACATCGCAATGCGCGACCTTGAGCTGAGGGGCGCAGGCAATGTTCTCGGCTCATCTCAGCACGGTCATATGGAATCCGTAGGCTACGAAATGTATGTTAAGCTGCTGGAACAGGCAATCTGCGAAGAAAAAGGCGAAAAGCCCTCCGAGCCCGAAAAGGACTGCATTGTTGACCTGCCCATTGACGCTCATATTCCCAATGAATATATTGAAAGCGTGCCCCAGCGCCTGCAGATTTACCGCAGAATTGCAGATATCAAAACAAACGAGGACGCCTCCGATGTTATTGACGAGCTTTGTGACCGCTTCGGCGACCCGCCCGAAAGCGTTGAAGGACTTATAAAAATTGCCCTGCTGCGAGGCAAGGCGGCAAGGCACGAAATTTATGAAATTACATCTCAGGGTGACCGTCTGATTTTCAAAATCAGCCAGCTTGATATGGAAAAAATCGCAAAAGCCTCGGCTCATTTCAAGGGCAGATTCGTTGTCAGCGCAGGGGGCGGCAAACCCCACATTGCGGTTAAAATGCTTAAAGGAGAGAACAAGCTCAACCTTATTGACCGTGTGCTTGACTATATGGACGAAAAGTAATATTTCCCAAAAATCCGTCATACCTTTTGGTGTGGCGGATTTAATGTTTTTGCAGTCTGAGTTTTGCAATCCTGCAAATTCAGGCGATTTTCTATTAATATAAAATATTTTATGCAATGTATTGACATATCAACTTTCATATTGTATAATATCATCAATAATTACAACCAAGGAGGCCACAGCTATGAAAAATCATGATTTACCGTTACTTCTTCTCGACAATGCCGCAATGAGCACCGTCATCAACGAAGGCGAGTTCAAAAGCGAAATGATGACCTTTGAGGAAACAAAAGCAATTATTGAAATGTATGAAGAAAAAGATGTTCTCCGCTGCTTCACGGGCGACCTTCTTGAAGAAATCGTTTATAAATACCTCAACATTCAGGGACAGCATTTTGAATACAAAAAAATTACGGATATGAGGGCCGGTCAGCACGCCATAGTGTTTAAGGTATACATAACTCCCTCAGAATCCCAGCCCGTTATCAACACAAAATATGACTCGGAAGCAAAGAAAATTCAGAATGTTTATGTGTACTGCCAGCACATTGTAAAAATGGCATAAAAAATTCGGCTTGCATCGGAATTACCGTTGCAAGCCGTTTTAAATTAATAATATCTGTAGCTGGCAATAACCTTGCCGAGAATAACAACCTCGTCAACGATTATGGGCTCATAGGCATCGTTTTCGGGCTGCAGTCTGAAATGACCGTTTTCCTTGTAGAAGGTCTTGACCGTTGCGGAATCCTCAACAAGGGCAACAACCATTTCGCCGTTGCGGGCAGTAGGAGTTCTTTCAACAATAACGATATCGCCATCCAGAATTCCTGCCCAGAGCATACTTTCGCCCTTAACCTTCAGAGCAAAAAGCTCCTTGTCCCCTGCGCCGGGCATTGAGAAAGGCAGATAGCCCTCAATCTCTTCAACCGCAAGAATAGGCTGGCCTGCAGTTACCGTGCCGAGAAGGGGCACATGGGTAATGTTCTCCGCCTGACCCACGATTTTGATGCATCTTTTGAGCATGGGAGGGCGCTGAATATAGCCGGCAGCTTCAAGCGCATCGAGATTTGCCTGCACAGATGAGGTTGAGCGTAACCCAACCGCCGCGCCGATTTCTCTTACGCTGGGGGTCATGTTCTCCTTTGCCATTTCCACAAGAAATTCATATATCTTCTGCTGAATAGGGGTGATTGGTTTCATAATCCATCCTCTTTTCTTATTTTTAACGCTTTTTAAGGGCAGATATACCCTTTCCGTTACTATTATAGCACAAATGTTCAGAAAATGCAAACATTTGTTTGATATTTTTAAAAAATTTTTTACACTTCGGGTATTTTCTATCCGAATATTTTATGATATAATGATGTAATTAATAATAAATAAGGATATATTTATGACTGATTTCACACCGAAACAGAATATAACCGATAAGAATCACGGCAAAAACAAAAAAAACGTTGCCGCGGTTTTGGCTGTTGTTGCCGTTGCGGCGCTGCTGATTATTTTCCTTTTCGCAAAAAATGCCATTTTCTTTTCCCTTGCTCAAAACACTGCGGAAAATGGCAACTATAAATCCGCGGTCAGCCTTGCAGATAAATCCGGCAGCGACGGCGCTGATATTCTTAAGGACTACGCGGTTTTGCGAATTGAAATCAACAAATACTATCCCCTGCTGCTTTCGGAGTTCAACCCGGATAAAATCAGAGAATGGAGCCTGACGGCACAAAGAATAAATGCAGAAAGCTACCTGCTCAGCGATGAGCTTTCCGTCGAAATCCTCGAGCTTGACTCTGCCCTGTCAGAAATTATTTCCTGCTGCGAGGAATACGGCGCACTGAAAGCAGATATACTTAATATGATGGATGTTTTTGCAGAGATAAACCGACTGCATACAAAGGATGCAGAGGGCAAAAACGCCGCCTTCACCGTTGCGGAAGAACGGGCAAAAATCAACACATGGACTCAGATAAACAACAGGCTGCTGGCCTATGTTGCGCGAATTCCCGGCAGCGAAAATATATATCTTATCAATTTTCTCGCCAAGGAAGCTCAGGGAGAAATTGCGGAGCTGACCGATGCAATTGACGGCGTTGCCGCCCTTTACGGTGAAACGGCGCTTGTGCGCTTCAGCGGCGATGCCTTCAAACAATATCCAGACATTTCAAACAGCAGCGGTCAAAGAGTTAATCTGCTTGAAAAAGAAGGCTTTGAGCAGTTTATGCATGATGAGCTTTGCGCGGAGCTTGTTCACAGCCTTGCGGGGTTCTATTCAGTTTAAATTGAACTTTTCGGTAATTGACAACCGACTGATTATATGGTAATATATAGATAAAGTTAAAGGGGAGTAGCTTAATGGCTCCGTCATAACCGATTGTCAACAACCGATGCATTCCGCATCTGGCAACGGCCCAAACAATGGGGAAGCAAGACCTTTGACAGAGAAATGCAACGTTCTCTGTCAAAGGTTTTTTATATTAAGTAAAATATTCACTTTGCAAATTTAATTTGAAAGGATTGGCAAAAATGAAGTTCTATCTTGAACCGGCAGACTCCGTATTCAGCCATGTCAACAGCTCGGAGCAGGGTCTGTCCACTGCAGAGGCAGAAAGACGCCTTGCCGAAAACGGCAAAAACAAGCTGGAAGAAGGCAAAAAGAAAACCACATTTCAGCGAATAATTGAGCAGCTCTCCGACCCGATGATTATTATTCTTATCGTAGCTGCTGTTATTTCAGCAATTACCGAATGGGTTGAGCATGGCTTCGGTTTCCCCACCGACACGGTAATTATTCTGGTTGTTGTTGTTATCAACACCGTTCTCGGCGTTATTCAGGAAAGCAAGGCTGAAGCTGCCATTGAAGCGCTTCAGGAAATGTCCGCCGCAACATCAAAGGTTCTGCGCGACGGCAAGCTGGTTTCCGTTCGCAGCGAAGACCTTGTTGTTGGTGACATCGTTATTCTTGAGGCAGGTGACGCGGTTCCTGCTGACTGCCGAATCTTTGAAAGCGCAAGCATGAAAATTGAAGAAGCGGCGCTGACGGGTGAATCCGTTCCCGTAGGTAAAATCATTGAGGTTCTTAACGGCGGCGATAAGGGCGAGGTTGCCCTCGGCGACAGAAAGAACATGGCATACATGGGTTCAACCGTTGTTTACGGCAGAGGCAAGGCCGTTGTTGTTGGCACGGGAATGAACACCGAAATGGGCAAAATTGCTGATGCAATCGCTCAGGCAGAAGAGGGGCAGACTCCCCTTCAGATTAAACTCTCTCAGCTTTCAAAAATTCTCACAAAGCTGGTTCTCGGTATCTGTGTTTTCCTTTTCGCGTTCCAGATGATTACAGCTTACTTCAAGGGCGGCCTTGATTTCAGCATCGTTCTTAACAGCTTTATGGTTGCGGTTTCACTCGCAGTTGCCGCTATCCCCGAAGGACTTGCCGCCGTTGTTACCATCGTTCTCTCAATCGGCGTTACAAACATGTCCAAGAAAAACGCGATTATCAGAAAGCTCACCGCCGTTGAAACTCTCGGCTGCGCTCAGATAATCTGCTCCGATAAAACAGGCACACTTACTCAGAACAAGATGACCGTTGTTGACCACTACGGCGACAATGAAAACCTTATCGCCACGGCAATGGCGCTCTGCACCGACGTTACCGTTGATGAGGACGGCACCGTTACCGGCGAGCCCACCGAAGCTGCTCTTGTTAACTATGCAAGCTCGCTTGGTCTTAATAAAAATGACCTTATGGCAAAGGCTCCCCGAATCGGCGAAGCTCCCTTTGACTCAGGCAGAAAGATGATGTCTACCGTTCATAATGACGGCGGCGAAATCGTTCAGTACACAAAGGGCGCACCCGATGAAATTCTCAAGCTCTGCACAAGCGCTCTTGTTAACGGTCAGGTTGTTCCCTTCACCGAGGAAATCAAAGCCGAAGTTCTCGCAAACAACAAGAGAATGGCGGATAAGGCTCTGCGAGTTCTTGCCGTTGCTCTTAAGAAATACGACTCTGCGCCTGCAGATTTTGCACCTGCAGCCCTTGAAAACAACCTTGTTTTCGTTGGTCTTACGGGCATGATTGACCCCGTTCGCCCCGAGGTTAAGGCCGCTATTGAAGAATGCCGTTCAGCAGGCATTACCCCCGTTATGATTACGGGCGACCATAAGGACACCGCCGTTGCAATCGCAATGGAGCTTGGCATTATTGAAGATGCATCAGGCGCAATCACCGGCGCTCAGCTCAACGAAATCAGCGACGAGGAATTTGCTGAAAGAGTTACCGAATTCAGAGTTTATGCCCGAGTTCAGCCCGAGCATAAAACAAGAATCGTTAATGCATGGCGTGCAAAGGGCATGATTACCGCAATGACAGGCGACGGCGTTAACGATGCCCCCTCAATCAAGAGCGCCGATATCGGCATCGGCATGGGCATCACCGGCACGGATGTTACAAAGAATGTTGCCGACATGGTTCTTGCTGACGATAACTTTGCAACCATCGTTTCCGCAGTTTCCGAAGGCAGAAGAATTTATGATAACATCAGAAAGGCAATTCAGTTCCTTCTTGGCTCAAACCTTTCAGAGGTTCTTTCAATTTTTGCCGCAACAATTCTTAACTTCACAATTCTCAAGCCCGTTCATCTGCTTTTCATTAACCTTGTAACGGACAGTATTCCCGCCCTTGCTCTTGGCCTTGAAAAGCCCGAGAAAGATATCATGCATCGCAAGCCCCGCAACAGCAAGGAAGGCATTTTTGCAGGCGGTCTCGGCTTTGATGCAGCTTATCAGGGCGTACTTGTTACCCTGCTTACTCTCACCGCATTCTTCATCGGCGAATTCCTTGAAACAGGTCATTGGCAGTTCACAAACATTGCAGACTGCAAGGAAGGCATGACAATGGCATTCCTCACTATGTCAATGTGTGAAATTTTCCACTCATTCAATATGCGCTCGCAGAGAGGCTCAGTTCTTTCAATGATTTTTTCACAAAAATCTCATAACTTTGTGCTCTACGGCGCAATGATTGCTTCTCTCGCACTGACAACCGCTATCATTGAAATCCCCTTCCTCGCAGAGATGTTTGACTTTGCTCACCTTAACGCTCAGGCTTACGGCATTTCAATCGGTCTTGCATTCCTTGTAATTCCCATTGTTGAAATCGTTAAAGCAATTCAGCGTGCAGCCGCAAAGAAGAAATAATGAAATGAAATTGCCCCGTACCGATTGGTACGGGGCTTTGGTTACAAAAATTCACAATGCAACCGCAGGTTGACACATTGCAACCCGTCAGTTGGTAGTGTGTGACCGTGAAAAAAGCTATAATTAAAACAGAAATCAAACTTAAGCGAGGTGAACAATATGATATTGGCTGATAAAATAATAAGGCTGCGCAAAAAGAACGGCTGGTCACAAGAAGAGCTTGCAGAAAAGGTGAATGTTTCAAGGCAGTCCGTATCAAAATGGGAAAGTGCGCAAAGCGTGCCCGAGCTTGAAAAAATTCTGCAGCTTGGCGAACTTTTCGGCGTTACCTTAGATTATCTGCTTAAGGATGAAATAGAAAACGAGGAATTCACAAACGATAATTCATCCTCGGACATTAAAAGAGTAACCTTTGCAGAGGCAAACGAATATATTGAACACAGGCGTAAAGCATCTCTGCTGATTGCACTGGGCGTTTTTCTTTGCATTATGTCTCCTGCTGCACTGATTATTCTGTCTGCAGCTCCGTTCTATTTCAATATACCTGTTGGCTTTGCAGTGCTGATCGGAATTATCGTTCTTCTGCTCTTTGTTGCTGCAGCCATAGGCATTTTTTCGTATTGCGGATTTAAAAACGCCGCTTTCAGGTATCTGGACGGAGAATTTGAAACCGAATACGGCGTTGCAGGTATGGTACGTGAAAAGGACAACCAATTCACCCCTTTCGGCATCGCAACCAATATTATCGCTACCTGCCTTTGTGTTATTTCACCTGCACCCATTCTTGTTTCCGCATTTTTTGCAAACGGTTTTTATGTTTGTGTATGCATTTCGGTGACGCTGGCCATAGTAGGTATTGCGGTTATGCTGTATATAATAGGTACCGTGCGAAGCCGCAGCATGCACAGGCTGCTGAAAGAGGTAGAATTCTCCGAGGTAGGCAAGAAGAAATACAGCGTCAAAAGTAACGTTGCTGCCATTTATTGGCTTGGGATTACGTCAATATACCTTGCATGGAGCTTTACTACAAACAATTGGAGCTTCACCTGGATTATATGGCCCGTTGCAGGAGTGCTTTTCCCTGTTGTTTACATCATAAGCAGTTCTGTTACAAACAAAACAAACCGAAAATAAGTTTCTATTTTGATTTTATGCTTTTTCCTGCTCATACAGCCGCTTTGTGTTTAAGGTGCACATGGCGGCTGTATGCTTTAAAAAAAGAAAAGCGCCGAGGTTAAACTCCGGCGCCGTTTTCTGCTCTGTAATTTTTAACAAATTCCTCTATCCTTTTGCCATCCTCATAGCCAAGCTGATAGAGCTTTTCCATGTTTTCCTTTTCACCCGAAATGGTGTTTACATCAAAGCATTCCCGAGGGTAAATAACTATCGCCTTGCCCTGCCTCTCAAGCTCCAGAATCGCCTCAATGCCGTTGTTATACATATTATGCATCGTGAGAATATTATCCCTGACCTTGGGATAGCCTGCAAGGAGCAGCTTAACAAGAATTTCGGGCATGGGAGTTTTTCTGTAGTCTATGGGCAGAGTTATGCAGATAATCAGCTTATCGCAGCCGTCCGCAAAAGCCTTTTTGAAGGGAATCGGGTCTGAAACTCCGCCGTCAAAAAAGCGGTCATCCTTGAATTTTATTGGCTTTCTGCAGGCAACGGGCATTGCGCAGCAGGCCTTAAGCAAGGTGTAATCATCCTGCTTCATATCGTACTTTGTGAAGTAACGGGGCTGCGCCGTTTTTGCAACCGTTGTGACACAGTTAAATTGTTTCGGCGAATTTATGATTGCCTCATAGTCAAGAGGGTCCTTGCCCGTGCTGTTTGTTATTTCGGAATAAATGTAGTCAAGGTTTATGAGCATTCCGTTTTTTATGTAGCTGCCGGCGCCAAGATATTTTTTTTCAAAGGAATATTCGGTATAAAACCTCTTTGTTCGCCCTCTTTGCCCTGCAACATAGGTTATCAGGTTTGCGCTGCCTGAGGAAACGCCCAGACAATATTCTATATCAATTCCGTTATCAAGAAGATAATCGTATATTCCGCTTGTGTAAACGCCGCGAAGTCCGCCGCCGATGTCAATTATTCCTAACATCGAATTCTCCTTTCATTGCATTTGGAGTAATTATATATTATCCGTCGATGAATTTCAATAATCATTTTTTGAACATTGATTAAGAAGAAAAATTCACCTTTTAAATTTTTGACAGTTTTTGGGCTTTATTGACAATTATTGTTAATTTTTCTTGACTTTTGTGCCGATTAATGGTATAAATACCTTACAAACTTTTGACGGAGGTAAACAAAATGTACGCCGGATTTATACGAGAAATTGATGACGTAGGTAGAATTGTTATCCCCAAGCAGCTCCGAAAAGAGCTTGATATCCTTGAGCCCGGCAGCAAGATTGAATTTTTCTGCGACGGCACACAGCTCATCTGCAAAAAAGCGGTTAACGATTGCTGCTTCTGCAAATCAAACGAAGAGCTTACTCCTTTTGAAGGCAAGTTTGTGTGCAAAAACTGCCTTGCAAAGCTCAGAGGCGAATAATATTGCGCTCTCCCCGTTCAGCTTGTGCTGTTCGGGGATTTTTTTATCCTTTTGTGAATATATTTGAATAAAAATACTGTTCCGAAAGGGGAAATATATGGATTGGCATTCAATGACCTTTCATCAAACGGTCTCCGCCCTGAAAACAAGCGCAACAAACGGTCTTTCAGAGCAGGCAGCAAAAAACCTGCTGACTAAAAACGGCAAAAACCTGCTTGAAGGCAGGAAGAAGCCCTCTCTGCTGAAGCAGTTTGTTCAGCAATTTTCCGATTTCTGTGTTATCATCCTTTTTATTGCCTGCATAATTTCCTTTTTAACAGGATTTATTGAGGGTAAGGGCGATTTTGTTGAACCTGCGGTGATTCTTTTTATTGTTGTTCTCAATGCTGCAATCGGAGTTTATCAGGAAAGACGGGCTGAGCGCGCCCTTGAGGCACTTCAAAAAATGTCCGCCCCCGTTGCAACGGTTATCCGTTCAGGTAAAAATCAAAAAATCCCTGCCGAGCAGCTTGTTGCAGGCGACATTATTCTCCTTGAAAGCGGAGATATGGTTCCTGCGGACGCAAGGCTGATTGAGGCAAATTCCCTTAAGGTTCAGGAAAGTGCGCTGACGGGTGAGTCTGAACCATGCGAGAAAAGCGCCGAGCTTATCTTCCCCGAAGGCTGCGCCCCCGCAGACCGAAAAAACATGATTTTTTCATCAACAACGGTTCTTGCGGGCAACTGCCGCGCCGTTGTGACTGAAACGGGAATGAAAACTCAGGTTGGCAGAATCGCCCATCTTCTCGCCGATGAGGAGGCACCTCAGACTCCGCTGCAAATAAGGCTTGGCAAAATCGGCAAGGCTCTGGGCATTGGCGCTCTTGTTATCTGCGCATTTGTTTTTCTGATGGGAATTATCCGCAAAAGCGGAATTCTTCCTTCTTTTATGTTATCGGTCAGCCTTGCAGTTGCCGCAATTCCTGAGGGTCTGCCTGCAATTGTGACCATTGTTCTTTCGATGGGCGTTCAGCGCATGGCAAAAAGCAACGCGATTATCCGCCACCTGCCTGCGGTTGAAACACTGGGCGCAACAACGGTTATCTGCTCCGACAAAACGGGTACTCTGACACAAAACAAAATGACCGTCACTCAGGTCAGAGGCATTAGCGGCCTGCTCAGCGAAGGAGGCGCAGATGCAAAAAAAATTCTGACATTCGGCGCAATCTGCAATAATGCACGCGCTTGCAAAAAAGGCAAAAATATCACCTTCAGCGGTGACCCTACAGAAACAGCAATTCTCTGCGCTGCGCAAAACACGGGAGAAAAAATATTTGAGCTTGATAAAAATTATCCGCGTCTGTCGGAAACTCCTTTTTCCAGCGAAAAAAAGCTGATGGCAACCGTAAACAAGGTTTCGGGCAAAACAATGCTGATTGTTAAGGGTGCTCCCGATATTATTCTCAACGCCTGCTCAAAAACGGAATCGGGGTCACCTATTACCCCTGCCGTCAGGCAGAGAATTCTGTTCCACAATGAAGAAATGGCCAAGGATGCTTTAAGGGTTATTGCCGTTGCTTGTCGCGAATGCGGAGGTGCCCATGACCGCGGCATAAACAGCCTTGTTTTTCTTGGCCTTATCGGTATGATTGACCCGCCCCGCCCCGAAGCAGCAAAGGCGGTTGCAACCTGCAAAAAGGCAGGGATAACTCCCGTTATGATTACGGGCGACCATATCACAACCGCCCGTGCCGTTGCTGAAAAGCTGGGTATCCTTGAGAAAGGCAGCACTGCCGTAACGGGAAGCGAGCTTGACAGGATGAGCGACGCCGAGCTTGCCGACACAATCGGAAACTGCAGAGTTTTTGCAAGAGTCAGCCCCGAACACAAGGTCAGAATCGTTAAGGCTTTCCGCGCAAAGGGCGAGGTTGTGGCCATGACCGGCGACGGAGTTAACGATGCCCCTGCCCTGAAGGCAGCCGATATCGGCTGCGCAATGGGCAAGGGTGGAACAGATGTTGCAAAAAATGCAGCGGATATGATTCTGACAGACGATAACTTTGCAACAATCGTTAAGGCAGTTGAAAGGGGCAGAGGAATTTATGACAACATCAAAAAAGCGGTGCATTTTCTTCTTGGCACAAATATCGGCGAAATTCTCGCCGTTTTTGCCGCATCGATTCTCGGCCTTGAAGCGCCTCTGATTCCCATTCAATTGCTCTGGGTAAATCTTGTTACGGATTCTCTGCCCGCAATGGCTCTTGGCACGGAAAAAAGTGAGCGTGACATAATGACAAGGCCGCCCATTTCGCCACAAAAAGGATTTTTCTCAGACGGAATGTGGCTTGATATTTCCCTTGAAGGTCTGCTTGTTGGTGCAATAACCGTTCTTGCCTTCCTGCTTGGCAACCGAAGCAGCCTTATCCTCGGCAGAACAATGGCTTTTTGCACCCTCAGCTTCTGCGAAATCACCCATGCAATAAACATGCGATCAACTCAGCCGCTTTACAAAGTCGGATTTTTCTCAAACAGAGCCATGACTGCGGCGGCTTTGGTTTGCTGCGCCGTGCAGGCATCCGTAGTTGTTATTCCTCCTCTTGCGGCTCTTTTCGGCGTTGCAGCAATGACATCTCACCAATGGCTCACCGTTGGCGCTCTTTCGCTGATTCCTCTGATTACGGGCGAAGCCGGAAAAATATTATTTGGAAAAGAAAAAAACTGAACACGGATTACAACAGTCAAAAGCCCCCGTACACAAGGTACGGGGGCTTGAGTTATGAATCAGTGCGGATTAAAGGAGGCCTTTGATAAGGTTGCCGAGAGCTCCGAAGAGAGCGATCATTGACTTAATTGTGAACATGCTCTTGGGTGCATAGATGGGATCAAGACGCATGGTAAGGCCGCCTTCGGTTTCGAATGCGATCTTGAAGAGGAGAACAACAAGGTTTTCCTTGTCCTTATTAAGAGTTGTGTCGCCTCTCTCGCATACATAGTTATTATTCCAGTAGTAGAGCTTGAAGTTCTTGCCGAGTGCCATGTAGATCTTACCGTCTGTGCCGTAAACTCTGAAGAAGAACTCGGAATGATGCTTCCACTCGGGCTGGTAGATAACTGTTGTTTTTGCAATTGTTGAGCCTTCATCGTTGATGCCGGGCTTCCAATTTGCCTTATCGTAGATATCTGCACCATCATCTACATGATAAGTATTCCAGTTTACTACTTCATATTTATCACCGGGTCTGTCTCCGTCTGTGATAATTTCTCTGGTTACGAGGATACCTGTACCGAGCGCGATATTGTTTTCAATATCTTCAGCTCTTTCAAGGTCATCTCCGTAGTAAACGGGATAAAGTCTGGTAATGGGTGAAGTTACAAGGGTGTCCTTAAGAGGAAGAAGGTTGCCTTCTTCATCGGTCTTACCGTTGTTATAATCAACATAAATGCTGATTGACTTTGCCATATATCTTGCGTAAACATCAAGGCCGTAAGCAGGCATTTCGGTAACTGTGCCTTCTGCAAGCTGCTTGAAGTTGGAGAATCTGTATCCCTCGGGAGTGTTATCCTCAACGAGCTTAAGATTTTCGCCGCCGAGAGTGAGCTTGATTGTTTCGCCGGTCTTATACTTAACAACGATGGGCTCTGCATACTCTCTGTCTGCAACGGGAAGTGACATATCTGTTTCTGCTGTTGCATAGAAGAATCTGAGCTCATATTCAAGTGCTTCCCACTGAGCATAGATGGTGATTGTTTCGCCTGATGCGAACTTCTCAATCATATCTGCGGTAAGCTCTGCAACGGGGATTGTGATATCTTCTGCGCTTGCGCCGACTCCGATCTTCCAACCTACAAACTTAAAGCCATAGTTGTTTATGAAGGGATTTGCAAGCTCTGAGTTTTCCTTGCCGATAACGGGAAGTTCAACTTCATTGCCGTCTGCATTTATTACTGTTCCGTTTGCGGGGTCAATTGCTTCGCCGAGCTTAACACCCTCAACAAGTGTAAGAACATCTGCTGACTTGTTTTCACGATGCATGCTGAACTTAATTGTGTATTCAGCTTCCTGGAAGTCTGCAACGAAGGTAATCTCGCGTGCAAAGCTACCGTCAAGAACAATGCCGTTTGCAGTGTATTCAACTGCTTCACCGGTTGCTTCGTTCTTCCAGCCCTTGAATGTGTATCCGCCGGGAGCGGTTATGTCAGCATTTGTCTTTGCAAATGTTGAATAGATACCGGTTGTGCCGGTCATTGCGGTTTTGGCTGTTGAGGTGGTTGTTGTAAATTCACCTGTTGCCTCGCCGTCTTCATAAACAGGAACTTTCCAGGTAATATCAAAATTAAGTGTTGTACCTACATAAAGAACGGGGCTGCCGTCATAAGCAACGCCTGAGCTTGTGTCAACATAAGTCTTAAGTGCTTCATCGCTGTAGATGAATGTAAGTGCGCCTGATGTTGAAACCTTTACGCCGTTTTCTGATTCGATTGCGGAAAGAACCTTGGTAATATCGTTCTTGCTGAGGCTCTTGCCTGCATCGCCGTACTTAACTGCTGCAACCTTCCAGCCGCTGCCGTTTTCATAATCTCTGATCATGAATGTTACGGATGAATCGTATGCTGTCCATACTGCATAGAAGCTCTTGTCGCTTGCAAACTTGTATGAGAAACGTTCTGCACTTGAAACAAGTTCATCTGTTTCTGCATCCATCCAACCTGCAAACTTGTAGCCTTCCTTCTCAGCCTTATAGGAAACATTGCCATTGTATGTTGCATCAAGAGTTCCGAGTGCTTCTGCATCGCCCTTGTTTGCATAGAATGTTGCCTTGTAGGTGTTTGCAGTCCAAACAACTGCTGCTGACTTGCCGTTGATGTTATCAATCTTTACTGTTTCTGCATTCCATGCGCCGGTGTAACCGTCCTTGGTGGGAGCAGGAATATCCTTAAGATTAACATCTTCGTTGAAGCCTGCCTTAACAACGATGTTGCCGTTAGCATCAACTTCTGCATTATCAGGAAGATTTGCTGCATCAACTGCACCGCCGTCAACGCTGAGAGTTACAGTGAACTCATCTGTATCAAGAACACGCTTGAATTCAGCTTTTCTTGTTGCCTTGTAATCTGTGAGATCAGCAAGAGCGCCTGTTGCTGTGTCTGCCCAGCCGATCTGGCCGTCAACTTCTGCAGGAACAGCAACTGCTGCATCCTTAACATACTCTGCTGATGAAATTTCTGTTCCGTCATTCTCAAGGAATGTTACCGCATACTTCTTAACGCCTGCACCTGCACTGGGGTTAGCGCCGATTGTGAAGGTATGCTCAAGGTCATCAAACAGGAAGTGCTCGATAAGATCATAGTTAACGTATGATGTTGCTGTTGCCGACTGTTCTGTTGCAGCATCGGTAGCAGGACCCTGGCCGATGTTGATTGAACCTTTTCTCTGTCTCCAGTTTGTTGACTTTGAATCTGCTGTTGCATCGTCACAGTTCCAGAAACCTGCATAGGTCTTTGTTGTACCTGTTGTGCCGTCTGTAAGGCCGTCCTTTACCTTGTATGTCCAGCTGTAAACCCAGGTATCATCATCAAAGATGTATGCATATGTGCCCTTTGTACCTGTGCTTGCTATAACGCCCTGAACATAG
>JAZUON010000012.1:0-63118 GCA_045604685.1 Acutalibacteraceae bacterium | reverse complement strand
CGTGCTTGTCGTAAAGCTTTGTATCAAGACCAAGAGCCTGAAGCTCCTTAAACAATACCTTGAATGCTTCAGGAGTACCTGCAGGTGGAATATTTTCGCCCTTAACGATTGCTTCGTAAGTTTTAACACGACCGATTGTATCGTCTGACTTAACTGTGAGGATTTCTTGGAGCATATTTGCTGCGCCGTATGCTTCCAATGCCCAAACTTCCATTTCACCGAAACGCTGGCCACCGAATTGAGCCTTACCGCCAAGTGGCTGTTGTGTTACAAGGCTGTAAGGACCTGTTGAACGGGCGTGAATCTTATCGTCAACAAGGTGATGGAGTTTAAGGTAATACATAACGCCGACTGTTACGGGGTTATCAAACACACGGCCTGTTCTGCCGTCTGTGAGGATTGACTTGCAGTCGAGGCGGAGCTGAGGAACCTTTGAGGGGTCAAACTCAACGCCCTTTTCTGCTGCTTCCTGCTCAGCCTTTTCCATAGCAACGCGGTTAGCTTCCTTGAATGCTTCGGTGATATCCTCTTCGTGAGCGCCGTCGAAAACGGGAGTCATAACATTGATTCCCAGATTTCTTGCGGCAAAGCCGAGGTGAACTTCAAGAACCTGACCGATGTTCATACGCGAGGGAACGCCGAGGGGGTTAAGAACGATATCAAGGGGTGTGCCGTCGGGAAGGAAGGGCATATCTTCCTGAGGAAGAATTCTTGAAACAACGCCCTTGTTACCGTGGCGGCCCGCCATCTTATCGCCGACTGAGAGCTTACGCTTCTGAGCGATATAGCAGCGAACAACCTTGTTTACGCCGGGTGACAGCTCATCGCTGTTTTCTCTTGTGAACACTTCAACATTAACAACGATGCCGTATTCACCGTGGGGAACTTTGAGAGATGTATCGCGGACTTCCTTTGCCTTTTCGCCGAAGATGGCTCTGAGAAGTCTTTCTTCTGCGGTAAGCTCGGTTTCGCCCTTGGGTGTAACCTTACCTACAAGGATATCGCCTGACTGAACCTCTGCACCGATTCTGATAATTCCGCGCTCGTCAAGGTTGCCAAGTGCATCCTCGCCGACATTGGGAATATCCCTTGTGATTTCTTCAGGGCCGAGCTTTGTTTCTCTTGCCTCTGTTTCGTATTCTTCAATGTGAACGGATGTATAAACATCGTCACGAACGAGCTTTTCGTTGATAAGAACAGCATCTTCGTAGTTGTAGCCTTCCCATGTCATGAAGCCTACGAGAGCGTTCTTGCCGAGGCTGATTTCGCCGTGGTCGGTTGCGGGACCGTCAGCGATAACCTCACCCTGCTGAACTCTCTGGCCGATAGCCACGATGGGGCGCTGGTTAATGCATGTGCCCTGGTTGGAGCGCATGAACTTGATGAGCTCATAGTGGTCGCTTGAGCCGTCATCATTCTTGATGTCGATGCTGTCTGCGCTGACCTTGGTAACGATACCTGCCTGCTTTGCAAGAACGGTTACGCCTGAGTCAACCGCAGCCTTGTATTCCATACCTGTTCCGACGATGGGAGCGCAGGTCTTGAGCAGGGGAACTGCCTGACGCTGCATGTTGGAGCCCATCAGAGCGCGGTTCGCGTCGTCGTTCTCAAGGAAGGGAATCATTGCGGTAGCAACCGAAACAACCATCTTGGGAGAGATATCCATGTAGTCAACCCTTGAACGGTCGATTTCAATGAACTCATCTCTGTGTCTGGCTGTAATCTTTTCTCTGACAAAGCAGTTGTTTTCATCAAGGGCTTCGTTAGCCTGAGCAACGATGTAATCATCCTCTGTGTCAGCGGTCATATATTCAACTTCATCAAGAACGCGGCCGGTTTCCTTGTCAATCTTTCTGTAAGGAGTTTCGATGAAGCCGTATTCGTTAATCTTTGCGAAGGTTGCAAGATAGGAGATAAGACCGATGTTGGGTCCTTCAGGGGTTTCGATGGGGCACATTCTGCCGTAGTGAGAATAGTGAACGTCACGAACCTCGAAGCCTGCTCTGTCTCGTGAAAGACCGCCGGGGCCGAGGGCTGAAAGACGGCGCTTGTGAGTAAGCTCTGCAAGGGGATTCGTCTGATCCATGAACTGTGAAAGGGGCGATGAACCGAAGAACTCCTTGATGGCTACCATTACGGGGCGGATATTGATAAGGGTCTGAGGAGTGATTTTTTCATCCTCATCCTGAGCCTGAATAGCCATTCTCTCGCGGACTACTCTTTCCATTCTTGCAAGACCGATTCTGAACTGATTCTGAAGAAGTTCGCCGACGGAGCGGATTCTTCTGTTGCCCAGATGGTCTATATCATCAACATTACCGACATGCTTTGTGAGGCAGTTGACATAGTTGACGGATGCCAGAATATCGTCAACGATAATGTGCTTGGGAATAAGGTCATCGCAGCGCTCTGCCATTTCTGCAAGAAGAGCTGCCTTATCATCGCCGCACTTCTCGATAACTTCGTGAAGAACGGAGAAGCGAACCTTTTCATTGATGCCGATTGCTTCGAGCTCTTCCTTTGAGATGCTGTCGGGGAGGAGCGCATCGGCATAAACCATTCCGTTTGAAATAACGAAAAGTTCTGTGCCGTCCTCGCAGGCAACAACAACTCTCATAACGCCTGCCTGCTCGATTTCAAGAGCCTTCTGCTTTGTGAGCACTTCACCGGGCTCTGCAAGAAGCTCGCCTGTGTAATCGGAGATAACGGGCTGAGCAACGGTGCAGCCGGGAAGGCGGTTAAGCATTGAGAGCTTTTTGTTATACTTATAACGACCTACTCTGGAGATATCGTATCTGTGAGGGTCGAAGAAGAGATTATCTATGTGCTGCTGAGCGGATTCAAGGGTTACAGGCTCGCCGGGACGGAGCTTTTTGAAAACTTCCATCAGGGCTTCTTCTGTGTTCCTTGTTTCATCCTTCTCCATTGTGGCTTCCAGCTTTTCATCATAGCCGAAGAAACGGCGGATGTCATCATTCGAGCTTAAGCCGAGAGCACGGATAAACGCAGTGATGTAGATTTTTTTGTTCTTGTCGATACGGACATAGAAAATGTGGTTGGCATCGGTTTCATACTCAAGCCATGCACCTCTGTTGGGGTTGATTGTGCTTGTGTAAAGCTCGATACCGGTTTTATCGTGAGTCATGCCGTAGTAAACACCGGGTGAACGGACGAGCTGAGAAACAATAACTCTCTCTGCGCCGTTGATAACAAAGGTGCCGCTTTCAGTCATGATGGGGAAATCGCCCATGTAAACCTCTGACTCTTTGATAACGCCTGTTTCCTTGTTCTGCAAGCGAACGGTTACTCTCATGGGAGCAGCGTAGGTTGCGTCACGCTCCTTGCATTCGCGAACAGTGTACTTGGGCTTGTCGTCCATTCTGTAGTCGACAAAGCTGAGCACCCAGTTGCCTGTGTAATCCGTGATGTCCGCCGTATCACGGAAAACCTCTTTGAGGCCGGTCTCAATGAACCATTTGTAGGAAGCCTTCTGGATTTCAATGAGGTTGGGCATATCCATAACCTCTTTGATTTTTCCAAAGCTCATTCGTGTGCAGCTTCCGCGCTTAACGGGATTCATTTTCAGCATTAGGCTAAATCACTCCGTTTCTTTAGATCTTCCGAATTTTATTGCCGGAATTCACACCTATAATATAAAAATTATGCGCAATATTTTTTAAATTATAGGGTAATAAATTCCATTATAATGACAGAGTAGCATTTTATTCTTTTTTCTTCAATATGTCAACCCTTATTTCATAACTTTGTGCAATTATACGATTTTTGTTGTTTTCGCCAACCGTTATTTGTGCATGATTTTTTCGGTTTTGTGAAAAATGCCCATATTTTTCATCAACTGTTCCGAGCGTATCATTTTATAGGCTGAAAAAGGACTGTTTCCGCACCGAAAACAGTCCTTTGCCGTTACTTTATTACGGGTCTCAGGCTCTTTTCCTCTCCGCAGGCTCTTGCGCCGCTGCCGCACAAAGCATAGATATCCCCTGCCCTGCATTCGGCGGCGAAAATGCTCTGCGCCGCTTCGCCGAGAGGGGCAACATCCGCCGCCTTCGTAATTACGGGAAGCCTGCTTTTGTTTTCTCTGAGAAGCTCCGCACCCTTGCCGTTAAAGCCCGTAACTCTGATATAAGGCACGGAAAATCCGGACAATTCTGCGGTAATGCCCAAGAAATAATTGATTATAATTCTTCTTATACGCGCGTGAGAATACCTTTTTGTTTTTGCAAATGCATAAAGCTCTTCAAGACTTTTTGCCTGCTGCGCCGCGGAAAGAATCCTGTTTTCAATCCCCTCGCTTATATCAGGCGCAGATGCAAGCTCATCCCTGCCTGCCGTGCGCAGTTTATAAAGAACAGCTTTTTCAATGTTGCGGATATCCGCCTTTTCCCGACCGTCATAAACCGATGCATCGGGCACATATCTGCCCCATTCCTCATTGCCGAGAATTTTTCTTCTGATAAGAGATGCCGATGCGATATCCGAATTCTCTTCGTCGGAGTCGTGGGCTGCACCCTCCCGCATAAAGGTAACGGGCTTCATTCCGCTGCCTGCACGATGAATGGCTGCCGCATATTCAACGCCGAGAATATTATTCGGACTTTTAATTATGTCGGCATAACCGGGATTAATCGCGCGCAAAGCGTTTTCCCTTGCCGAAGCAAAGGATATGCCTTTTTTTATTTCATCCGCAACAAGAGCATTTACCTCGTTGGAATAAACTGCATTTGCGGTTTTTTCAATAATATCCGCATTGCCGCATTCGCTGCCGAAAACCAGCCAATCGCAGCCGAATGCATTAAGAATTTCCACCCCTGCACGGGCAAAGCTCTGCGCCCCCGAAACCGCATAAGGCACGGGAAGCTGCAAAATCAAATCAGCTCCTGCGCTCAGGGCTGCACTTGCTCTGACCGAATGATGAAACAAAGCAGGCTCGCCTCTCTGCACAAAATTGCCGCTCATTACGGCAACAATATGAGTTGCACCTGCCTGCCTTGCTTTTTCAATCAGCAAAGCATGTCCGTTATGAAAAGGATTATATTCGGCTATAATTCCCGCTACAAGCATAATTCTGCCTTTCTTGAATAAAATACTTGCAAAATTTCTTTGCAAGATATATAATATAACAGTTATGTAAACAAATCAAGCAAATATTCACCGATTAGGAGTGTTAAAATTGAAAATTCTTGTTATCAACTGCGGAAGCTCATCACTCAAGTATCAGCTTTTCGACATGGAAAACGAAGCTGTTCTTGCAAAGGGCAACTGCGAAAAAATCGGCAACGAAACAAGCTTCATCGGCGGTTCCGCAAACGGCGAAAAGTTTGAAACCCCCGTATTCATGGCTAACCATACCGAGGCTTTCCTTCAGGTTAAGAAGGCTCTTACAGAGGGCGCTTCAAAGGTTATTGACGACCTGAGCGAAATTTCAGCTATCGGCCACAGAGTTGTTCAGGGCGGCGCTCTCTTCAAGGAAAGCACCCTTGTAACAGACGAGGTTATCAAGGGTATCGAAAGCCTCTGCGACCTTGCTCCTCTCCACAATCCTGCCCACATTCAGGGCATCAGAGCCTGCGTTGACGTTTTCGGCGAAGGCGTTCCTCAGGTTGTTGTTTTTGACAATGCATTCCATTCAACAATGCCCGCTGAGGCATATATGTTCCCCATTCCTTACGAATACTATGAGAAGTACGCTATCCGCCGCTACGGCTTCCACGGCACATCTCACCGCTTCGTGAGCGCACGCTGCGCAGAGGTTATGGGCAAGGATATCAAGGATCTTAAGATTGTTACCTGCCATCTCGGCAACGGCTCATCAATCACCGCAGTCAAGGGCGGCAAGTGCATTGACACAAGCATGGGTCTCACTCCCCTTGACGGCTTCATCATGGGCACACGCTGCGGCGCTGTTGACCCCTCGGTTATCACCTACCTTCAGCAGAAGGAAGGCTGGACACCCGCTGAAACAGACACAATTCTTAACAAGAAATCAGGCGTTCTCGGCGTTTCGGGCGTAGGCAGTGACGACAGAGACGTTTCCGCTGCTGAGGCAAACGGCAACGAAAGAGCCCACCTTGCAAGAAGCATTCAGAAATATCAGGTGCGCAAGCTCATCGGCAGCTACGTTGCGGCTATGGACGGAGTTGACGCTATCGTATTCACAGGCGGCATCGGCGAAAACACATTTGACCTTCGTGCAGATGTATGTAACAACCTCAGCTACCTTGGCGTTGAGCTTGATGCAGAAGCAAACGAAATCATGCGCAGAGGCAAGGAAGGCGAAATCTCAACCGCAAACTCAAAGGTTAAGGTTTATGTTCTTCCCACCAACGAAGAGCTTGTTATCGCAAGAGATACAAAGGCTATCGTTGAGGCTATGTAAAAAATTTTTTCGGAGTACGGTTTTTACCGTACTCCTTTTTATTTGTTGACTATTTTGCGGCGGTATAGTATAATGTTTTAATAATTATAATTATATGAGGGATTGTTTTGGAATACGTTGCTCCGATTTATAAATCCGCCGCAGATGCCCGCAATTTTCCCGTAGTTGCAATTGATTCGTTCCATTGGGAAAAGGAAGGTTATTCGCGACCCGAAAGCTATGCGGCTCTCTTTGCCGTTGAGGGCGAGGGTCTGCATGCGCTGCTCTGGTCATTTGAGGATAACATCCGCTGCCAATGCACGGAAAATTATCAGCCCGTTTACACAGACAGCTGTCTTGAGCTTTTTATTATGCCCGTTGAGGGTGACAGCCGTTACCTTAACGTTGAGGTTAACCCCGATGGCGTTTACCTCGCCCAGATTGGCGAAATCCGTGAAAACAGAACTTTCGTTAAGGATATAACCGACCTTGAGCCCATTATCGCCCCCATGGAAATCGAGGATGAAAACGGCAAGGCGTGGGGCTGCGAAATAGTGCTGACAGAGGAATTTATCTCCGCACTTTACGGCACGGATTACGCCGTAAAGCCATGCAAAATCAGAGGTAATTTCTATAAATGCGCCGATTATTCCGTTACTCCCCATTACGGAGCGCATTTCCCCGTTACAACCGCCGCATTGGGTTTTCACAATCCCGAACGCTTCGGCAAAATAATCATCGGAAAGGTATGATTTTAAATGGAAAACAGAATTAATGTTGAAGAGCTTCTCGGAGCCTTTAAATTTGACGGTGAGCTTGAAAATGTTACTCAGCTTCACGACGGACATATAAACAATACATACAGATTTGATTTCCGCGGCGAAAGCGGCGAGCTTAACAGATACCTTGTGCAGGAGCTCAACACCTATGTTTTCAAGGACCACGAGGGCCTTATGAACAACGTTCTCGGCGTTACCGCACATATGCAGAAAAAGGTTGCGGAAAACGGCGGTGACACAAAAAGAGAGTGCCTCTGTGTTTACCCTGCAAAGGACGATAAACCCTTTTACATTGACGGCGAAGGCCGTTGCTGGAGATGCTACAACTTTGTTTACGACACCCACTCCTGCCAATTCGTTGACAGCGCAGAAACCTTTTATAACGCCGCAAAGGCTTTCGGCAAATTTCAGCAGATGCTTGCAGACTATCCCATTGACAGCCTGACGGAAACCATTCCCAATTTTCACAACACCGTTTCCAGATTTGCAGATTTCAAAAAGGCTGTTGCGGATAATCTTTCCGGCAGAGCAGACACGGTTAAGGAAGAAATTGAATTTGTTCTTGCCCGTGAAAAGGACTGCGGCGTGCTTCTTGACCTGCTCAATGCAGGCAAACTGCCCCTGAGGGTTACTCATAACGACACAAAACTCAACAATGTTATGTTTGATAACGAAACCAACGAAGGAATCTGTGTTGTTGACCTTGACACGGTTATGCCCGGACTTTCCCTTTATGATTTCGGCGACAGCATCCGCTTCGGCGCAAACACCGCAGCAGAGGATGAAAAGGATGTTTCCAAGGTTTCATTGAGCCTTGAATTCTTTAAGGCATACACCGAGGGCTATCTTGCCGCCGCAGGCAAAAGTCTTGAGACTGAGGAAATTAATCAGCTTGCATTCTCATCAAAGCTGATGACACTTGAATGCGGCATGCGTTTCCTCGGTGACTATCTTAACGGCGATGTTTACTTCAAAACCGCTTACCCCGAGCACAATCTTGTCAGATGCCGCACTCAGTTTGCCCTTGTTGCGGATATCGAAAAGAAGCTGCCCGAAATGGAGAAAATCGTTGCGGACTGCTGCAGGGAGCTTGGAATATAACAATGATTTCAGAAATGTTAAGCGAAGCCGAGTTTAAAAAGCAGCTTGCTTACTGGACACTTGATAATGACAGGGGCGCAATTATGCCCTCGGGATTCAGCCGTGAGGATTATGCCGAAATGTTCCGCCTGCCCGACTTCGACTATGTTCACACCCAATCAGCGGCAGATGAAAACGGCGACCTGATTTCCCTGCTGAAAAGCAAAATTGAGCTCAGAGATTGGGAAACCCGCAACGGACGCGAAGGGCGCACCTTTGAATTTTACCTTGTGCTGAAAACGCTTACGGATTGCCCCGAGGTTGAGCCGTTTCCGATGGGATATATAATAGTTGATTAACATAATAAAAAGCCGTGTAAATCTCACTCGGAGATTACACGGCTTTCCGTTTTTCTATCAATCAATAAAATCTCTCAGCTTCTTGCTGCGGCTGGGATGGCGGAGCTTCCTGAGAGCCTTTGCCTCAATCTGGCGGATACGCTCACGGGTAACGCCGAATTCGCTGCCAACCTCCTCAAGGGTGTGGGGGTGGCCGTCCTCAAGACCGAAGCGCAGAGCAAGCACCTTTGCCTCTCTGGGAGTAAGTGTCTTAAGAACATCGTTAAGCTGTTCCTTAAGCAGAAGCATTGAAGCTGCATCTGCGGGTGCCGGAGCATCGTCATCGGGAATGAAATCGCCAAGGTGGCTGTCCTCCTCCTCGCCGATGGGTGTTTCAAGGGAAACGGGCTCCTGAGCCACACGGAGAATTTCTCTTACCTTGTCAACGGGCATGCCAAGTTCTGCCGCAATCTCCTCTGCAGAGGGGTCTCTGCCGTTTTTATGGAGAAGCTGGCTGTTGGTCTTTTTAACCTTATTGATGGTTTCAACCATATGAACGGGAATACGGATTGTTCTTGCCTGATCGGCAATGGCTCTTGTAATAGCCTGTCTGATCCACCATGTTGCATAGGTCGAGAACTTGAAGCCCTTTGTGTAATCAAACTTATCAACCGCTTTGATAAGGCCCAGATTACCCTCCTGAATGAGGTCAAGGAACTGCATACCTCTGCCCACATATCTTTTCGCAATGCTTACAACAAGGCGAAGGTTGGCCTCTGCAAGGCGCTTCTTTGCCTTCTGGTCGTCATCCGCAATGCGGATAGCAAGCTCAATTTCTTCCTCGGGAGTCAGCAGAGGAACTCTGCCGATTTCCTTAAGATAAACCTTAACGGGGTCATCAACCGCCATGCCCTTGTCGTCTCCGCCGCCGATATCAAGGGTTTTAGGGATATCAACATCAAAGTTTTCAAGAGCAGCCGTGGATAAATCGTCAACAACCTCAATGTTATTTGCCTCAAGGGTTTCATAGAGCTTGTCAAGATCCTCCAGCTCAAGATCCATTTCAACAATAGCGGTGTCAATGTCCTGAGTTGTCAGCTTGCCTGCCGCCTTTCCTTTTTCCACCAGCGCTTTGAAAGGGGTCTTCTTTTCTGTTCCTTCCATAAATCTCACATCCTAAATTATATTTTTTATTTTTTCTTGAACAATCTTAAAAATTCTTCATCGCTCATGGAAGATGCATCCGTTGCGGGCGGTGACGAATTATCTTTAAGGACTTTTATGCAATCCTCGCATTCCTTCAGCGTGTTGCCGAGGGTTGCGGAAAGATGAAAAATCCTTGTTACCGAATCCATTTCCTCAGGAGTGAAATCCGAGGAATAAATGCTTAAATTGGGCTCAAGTCCGTTTTCAAAGGCTTTTTCAAGGCATTCCATAATTCTGCGGTTAAATGCGGTTATGAAATCCCGTGAAGAAATCTGCGATTTCAGTTTGTTATAAAAATCGGGGTTGCGCATAAAAGAAGCAATCAGCGTTTCCTCCGCCTTTGCGGCCCTCAGATTTGAGGCTCTTTCGGGATTGTTTTTATCCTCAAAGCTCTTGGCAAGCATTGCTTCCGTTTCCTTGCGCTTGTTGCTTTCGGCAATGCGCCTGAGCTTCCCTTCCGCCAGCTTTATCTGTGCCTTGATGCTGTCTGCGCCAACGCCCAGTTCATTGGAAAGGCGCGTTGAATAAATATCGCGTTCAACAATGCTGCACGCCGCAAGAATCTGCGCCGCAGCCATCAGGAATTCAACCTTTCCGTCATCAGTTGAAAGGTCATATTTTGCGCGGGCTTCAAGGAGCTTGTATTCCGTTGTGCTTGCGGCTGATTTCAGCAAATCCGCAAATCTTTCTTTGCCGTGGATGCGGATAATTTCATCCGCATCCTTGCCGCCCGTCATCTGAACAACCCGCAGCTTCAGCCCCGTTTTGTTGAGCACTCCCAGCGCCCTTGCGGTTGCCGTTCTGCCTGCGCCGTCGTTATCGTAGCAGATAATAATTTCATCCGCATAGCGGGACAGCAGGTTTGCCTGCTCATTTGTGAAAGCCGTGCCAAGGCAGGCAATGGCATTTGTGAAGCCTGCCTGATGAAGGGCAATAACATCCATATAGCCTTCCACAAGAATCAACTTGTTGTCGTTGGCGTTTTTCGCAAGGTTAAGGCCAAAAACACCGTTGCTTTTTTTATAAACGAGCGTGTCTGATGTGTTTATGTATTTGGGCTTTGAATCGTCCATAACACGGCCGCCGAAGGCAATAACATTGCCCCGAAGGTCAATTATGGGAAACATAACCCTGTTTCTGAAATTATCGTAATAATTGGCTCTGCCGTTTTTATCGGAACGCCGTGCAAGGTTTGCATGCACAAGCTCCTGCTCGGTAAAGCCCTTTGACTTAAGGTGATTTATAAGCTCACTCCAATCATCGGGGGCATAGCCCAGACCGAAACGGCGGATTATGCTAATGTCAAGGCCTCTTTTGAGAAAATAATCCAATGCTTTGCGGTTTTTGGGATTCATCAGGCATTCGTGATAAAATCTCGCAGCCTCTCTGTTTGCATTCAGCAGGCGCAGCCTTTGCTTTGAAAGAGTGTCGTCATAACCGTCCTCGGGCATGGACACGCCTGCCATCTGCGCAACTGCTTTGACCGCTTCAATATAGTCAAGATTTTCCATTCTGCGAACAAATGAAATAACATCTCCGCCTGCGCCGCAGCCGAAGCAATAAAAGGAGTTGTTTTCGGGATAAACTGTGAATGACGGTGTTTTTTCATTATGAAACGGGCACAGACCAACAAGGTTTTTGCCCCTGCGCTTAAGGCTTATGCTTGAGGAAATAACAGATTCAATATCAACTTTATCCTGCAATTCCTGAATAAACCTTTCGTTTATCCTCACAAGGCACTCTCCTTTCCGTAAATTTTATGTCAAATTAAAACCAATCGTCTGTTTTGCTCCATGCCTGAGGGATATAAAGCCCTTCAAACACTCTGACAGCGTATCTGTCCGTCATGCCTGCAATAAAATCGCAGGCGGCGGTGCCTATGCCGTCCCTTTCCGCAATGCCGCGGAACTGAGGGGGAAGATTTTCCATCTTTTTTGCAAAATGATAGTAAAGCTGCTGAATCATATTCACTGCCTTTTTTTCCTCGCTTTTGCAGGCGGGGTTTGTGTATACCTTGGCAAACATAAAGGTATGCAGCTCATCAAAGGCTTCCTGAATTCCATTTTCAAGGAGAATATCATCCTCGCTGTTTTCAATGCAGCTCAGAACAAGGGTGTTTATCCTTGCGCTTTTTGTTCCGCCAAGCTCATGGCGGATTGCAAGGGGAATGTCTCCCTCGCCCATTATGCCCGCAGCTATGGCATCGTCAATATCGTGGTTAATGTAAGCAATTCTGTCTGCAAGGCGGACTGTTCTGCCCTCAAGGGTTACCGCCTTTTCGCCGTTCGTGTGGCGCTCAATTCCGTTGCGCACCTCAAAGGTCAGGTTAAGACCCTTGCCCTCCTTTTCAAGCACATCAACAACGCGCATGCTCTGAGAATAATGCTTGAAGCCGCTGGGGCAAACATCGTTAAGGGCTCTTTCGCCTGCATGGCCGAAGGGAGTGTGGCCCAGATCATGGCCCAGAGCAATGGCTTCGGTCAGGTCGCAGTTAAGCATCAGCGCGCCCGAAATTGTTCTTGCAATCTGGGAAACCTCAAGGGTATGGGTAAGGCGTGTGCGGTAATGGTCACCCTCGGGTGACAGAAAAACCTGAGTTTTATGCTTCAGCCTGCGGAATGCGCTGCAGTGAATGATTCTGTCCCTGTCACGCTGATAAACAGTCCTTACGGGGCATTCCTCCTCGGGGCGCAGCCTGCCTTGGCTGCTGTCCGAAAATGCGGCACGGGGAGATAAAACCTTCCGTTCATTTTCGCAGGTCTTTTCTCTGATAGTATTCATCCTTATCACCCCTTCATTAACTCAATACGCTTTTTTTTGCGCTTTTTCCTTTAAGAAAATTATGAACAAATTGTTAACTTTTTCTTTTGAGAAGCCCCGTGAAAAAATGCAGGGTTTTTGTTACTCTGTCATATGCAGAGGGATTCCATTCTTCCTCAGGTGCAGGGCTTATGCCGATTTCATCAAGAATTTTTCCGTAAACTCCGAACCTGCGCTGAAAATCAGCCGCATTTTTGTTTTTGCTTTCGGTCCATCCCGTTTCCGCAACGGCGGTAACTCTCGGAAAGAGCATACGGCAAAGGTAATCAAAGTTATTTATATATTCCGTCCAGATTGGGGATTCAACGCCTGCAACGGTGCTTTTATCCCTTATTTTTCTGTCAACAGGGTTATAGTTATAGGTTTTGATAAGCGGCGTCATTGAATAGGGATAATCGAGATAATAATGGAAGAAGTCCGAGTTAATCATTACGCCGCCGTTATTGGCAAACTTAACGGAATCCTTTTTTCTGTCCATCCACATCTGCACGGTTACGCTGCCGTCAACAATTCCGCTTCGCAGGCTTTCATTCCAGACAATGGCTTTTCTGCCTTTGGACTTAAGGAAATCCACTATGCGGTTTGTGAACCAGCCCTGCAATTCTTCTTCATTCCGAAGCCCCTCCGACTGAATTCTCTTTTGGCAATGGGGGCAATCCTTCCAACGGGTTTTGGGCGCCTCATCGCCGCCGATGTGAATATATTCCGAGGGAAAAATTTCAAGAATATCCGAAAGAATGTCAAACACAACCTCAAGAGTTTCGTCCTTGCCTGCGCAAAGAATATCCTCATAAATGCCCTGAGAGGTTTTAACCTCAACCGCCTCTCCTTTGCAGGAAAGCTGCGGAAACGCGTGAAGCAGAGCAGATGTGTGGCCCGGCACATCAAATTCGGGAATAACTGTTATGTATCTTTCCGCGCAGTAATCAACAATCTCCTTCATTTCCGCATGGGTGAAATATCCGCCGTATTCTCCCGTTTCCTTAAGCCTTCCGAAATCGGAGCTTTTCCTGACAGAGCCTTTTATATGAGCATCGGGCCTGCGCGAAGAATACAGACGGAAGCCCTGGTCATCGGTCAGATGCCAGTGCATAACATTCATTTTAACGCTTGCCGCAGCATCAACCAGCTTTTTGATTTCACCAACAGAGAAAATATGGCGCACGGTATCAAGCATAAAGCCTCTGTAAGGGAAAGCGGGCTTATCCTCAATTCTGATGCAGGGGCAGGTTTCTCCAAGCTGGCGAAGGGTTTGCCTGCCGTAGAAAACCGCTTTTTCGGAGCCGCCGCAAAGCTGAATGCCGCTCTTATCAACGGTCAGGGTGTACTCTTCCTCGCCCAGCCCTTCATCAATGGAAACACTGAGCCTGCTCAGGTCTGCTTCTGCCTCGCCGCCAAGAAATTCAACCTTGTTCGGCATGGGAATAACGTTAATTCGCTTCATATCTTATCTCCCGTAAAAATCACAATAACGGGCTGCAGATATTCTGCAACCCGTTGAATATTAATCATCCTTTTCTTCCTCGGTCTTTTCAGACTTCGGGAGAATCTCAACCTTTATTTCATCTATTCTGCGCTCATCGATTGAAAGCACGGTGAAACGGAGATTTTCATGCTCTGCAACAATCGGTTCTTCGCCTATTTCAGACGGAAGATATCCCAGCAGGCTGATAACGAAGCCGCCAAGGGTATCATAATCCCCTTCGGGCAGGGAAGTGCCAACAAGCTCGTCAACCTCGTCAATATTCGTTGTGCCGTCAACGGTGAATGTTGTTTCATTAATCTTCTTGATTTCTTCCTCCTCGTCATCATATTCATCCTGAATATTTCCGACGATGGATTCAAGCACATCCTCAAGGGTAACAATGCCCGCAGTGCCGCCGTATTCATCAACAACAACCGCAAACTGAGTTCTGCTCTCGTTCATTGCCTTAAAAAGGTCGCCGCAGCTCTGAGTTTCAGGCACGTAGAGAGTTTTTCTCATCACCTTGTCGATAGTCAGGTCTGAGGGAATGTTATGACCGACATATTTGAGAAGGTCTTTTGCATAAAGCACGCCTACAATGCTGTCGGGGTCATCCTCATAAACAGGGATTCTTGAATATCCGTTTTCAACTGCAAGCTCCGCAACTTCTTCAAGCGAACGGGTCACTTCAATTGCGGTCATTTCGGTTCTGTGGGTCATAATATCGCCTGCATCAAGGTCGTCAAACTCGAAGATATTGTCAATCATTTCCTTCTGAGCATCTTCAATAACGCCCTTTTCGCCGCCCACATCAACCATAAGGCGGATTTCCTCCTCTGTTACCTCCTCCTCATCGGCATTGGGGTCAAAGCCGAAAAGACGGACGATTGCATTGGTTGAAAGGGCAAGCACCTTAACAAAAGGCTTTGTTGCCGCTGCAACAAAGGTAAGGATTCCCACAACCTTGAAGGCTACCTTTTCGGGAATCTGCATTCCTATTCTCTTGGGTGCAAGCTCACCTAAAACAAGGGAGAAATAAGAAGTGATAATTGTGATAAGTACAACCGACACACCGTTGATAACGCTGTAGCCGATTTGCGCAACAGGAGTGTTCATCAGGGCATTCGTCAGCATATCGGCAAAGTTCTGCGATGCCGATGCTGAGGTCAGGAAGCCTGCAAGAGTAACTCCGATCTGAATTGTTGAAAGAAATCTGCTTGAGTTTTCAGTCAGTTTAACAATTTGTTTTGCTTTTTTGTTGCCCTCCTCGGCAAGGCGCTGCATCTTTGTGTCGTTGAGAGAAATAATTGCGATTTCACTCATTGCAAAGAAAGCGTTGACAATAATAAGGACAAACAAAAGCAGCACTTTTAACATAATAGAAAGAGGGTCTGCGGAAACTTCAGCCGATGCTGCAAGCTGAATCACAGGTCCGGGGTCATCCATTCAGGATTAGCTCCTTTCATTTATAAAAATAACGGAATAATAATACCATATTGTAAGCGATGTGTCAATATCGCAAAGCCTGAGATAAATTTGATGATGCGGACTGCGAACAAAATACACCACCCCTAACCGACAAAAATGCATTTTTTGAGCAGAAAATGCCCGAAATCGGGCCAAAACAGAACAATGTCCGTTTTTCGGTACAGAAAAAACAATAACATTATGCTGACAAATCATTTCAACTGTGGTATAATGTCAAATATAAATTTTCGGGAGAGGTTGCAATGCTTTATCTGATTCTTGCCGCGGCAGGCGGCGGCAAAACAACACATATAATGAACCTCATTGAGCAGTTTTCTGCAGGAGGCTGCAAAAAGCTGAGCCTTATTGTGCCTGAGCAGTTTTCTTTCACAAGCGAAAAGACTATGCTGAGCAAGGTCGGCCCCAAGGCCATGGCCGATATTGATGTTCACAGCTTCACAAGCCTCGGAGAAAAGCTGGTGGGTAAGCCGGCCCTTCATGAGCGCAGGCGTCTCAGCGACAGTGCAAAAGCCGTGCTCATGAAAAACGCCCTTGAAAGCGTTAAGGATAAGCTGACCCTCTACGGTAAACACACCTCCCGCAGGTCCGTCATCTCCGAATTTGTTGCCCTTTCCTCGGAATTCAAACAGAATTCTCTTTCAACGGATTCCGTGCGCCTTGCCCTTGCAGAATCGGAAAACAGTCTGCTGAAAATGAAGCTCGGCGATATCATCACCGTGCTCGATGCATATGATGCGGCGGTTGAAGGAAGTTATTTTAATCCAGACGATTTGCTGACGGAGCTTTGCGAAATTCTGCCCGACACCGATTATTTCAGCGGCAGAATTGTTTTTATTGACGGCTTCAGAGGCTTCACTGCGCAAGAATATAAAATAATTTCCCATATGCTGCAAAAAGCAACCGCGGTTTATGTTACTCTCTGCACGGATAACCTTACCAACAGTGATGACGAAACCGACCTTTTTGCCCACACAAAGCGCACCGCAAAAAGGCTCATTGAAACTGCAAAGAAAAACGGAACACCCGTTGCCAAGCCGCAGTATCTTTCAATGCGGAGCAAATTCAACAATTTTCCTCCCCAAATCAAAAGATTCAATTCTCCCGAGCTTGCAGCTCTTGAGCAGGAGTTGTTTTCGCCTACTCCCAATATTTATGAAGAGGAGTGCAAAAGCATAACTCTCTGCAAGGCTCACGACATATATTCCGAATGTGAATTCATTGCCTGCACGGCAAAAAAACTCATCCGCGAAAAGGGATACCGATGCAAAGACATTGCGGTTATTGCGCGCGACAGCTCAGGCTATGAAGCACCCTTGAGAAGCGCTCTGAAAAAATGCGGAATCTCCGTTTTTGAGGACAGCAGGCAGCCCGTTGATGTTTCACCCGTTATTGCACTTCTCAGCAGCGCGGCCGGCATTGCCGCCTCAGGATTTGACACAGAAACCTTGATGAGATATCTGAAAACGGGGCTTGCAGGCTTTGACACCGAGGAGATTTCCGATGTTGAAAATTACTGCTACCTCTGGAATTTAAGCGGTTCATCATGGCTTTCGGATTGGTCGCAGAACCCCCGCGGATTCGGCGAAAAAATAACGGACGGTGACATTGCGGAGCTTGAGCGCCTCAACGGCATACGAAAAAGAATTGTTGCTCCTCTTTATACCCTGCGCGAAAAGCTGAGAGAAACAACGGGCGCAGGTGCGGCTGAAGCAATTTTTGCCTTCCTTGAAAGCATCAATGCCGCCCAAAATATCCGCTCTCTTGCGATTTCTCTTGAAAACCAGGGAGAAACGGGTCTTGCCCTTGAACTTGACCGTATGTGGGAGGTTGTTATTGACCTTCTTGAAAGCCTTGAGGCTCTTTCTTCCGAAAAAAACGTAAATGCGAAAGAAGTTGCTGAAACCCTTGAGCTTATGCTCGGAGTGCAGACCGTGGGAAGTCTGCCTCAGGGGCTTGATGAAATCACCATCGGCTCGGCGGACAGAATACGCACCGCTTCGCCCAAAATTGTCTTTATTGCAGGCGCAAACAACGGCGTTTTTCCTGCTCTGCCCTTCACGGGCTCAGCTCTGACGGATAAAGACCGCCGCAGAATGAGCGAAATGGGAATTGAGCTTTCCGACTTCGGCGAATACAAGCTGGCCGAGGAAAAACTCATTGCATACAATGCCTTCTGCTGCGCGTCGGATATGCTCTTTGTCTGCTGCCCCGAAAGGAATTCAAAGGGCGAGCAGCTTGCACCCTCGGAGCTTTACACAAAAATCAAAGACCTGTTCCCCTCCTGCGAGGAAATTCTCGCTCAGGAGCTTGACGGGCTCTATTACGTTGAAGGCAGTGAGCTTGCCTTTGAGCAGCTTGCATCAAACAAAAGAAAAAATAATGCTCTCTATTCCTCGCTTCACTCATATTTTTCGGGTAGCGAAAGCTATAATGGAAGGCTTGCTGCCCTTGAACGCGCCTCAGGAAACAGAGAATTCAGAATTGAGGATGCATCGGTTGCAAAGTCCCTTTTCGGCAGAGAAATGTTCATGTCCGCATCAAGGGTTGAAAGCTATCATAAGTGTCCCTTTGCATATTTCTGCCGCTACGGAATAAAAGCCATGCCTCGGAAAATCGCAGAGCTTGACCCCATGCAGCGGGGTACGGTTATCCACTATGCCCTGGAAATGCTGCTCACAACCTTTGACCGCGATTCCCTCATGAATATGAGCAGAGCCGAGCTGCTTGAATATTTTGATAAGCTGCTGACAGAATATCTCAACACCTGCCTTGACGGCGCAAACCGCAGCGAAAGATTTATTTATCTCTTCAAAAAATTGACAAGCGCCGTTTGCGACGTTGCGCAGAGGCTCATAAAAGAGCTTTCACAAAGCAAATTCACGCCCGTTGATTTTGAACTGAAAATAGGCAACGACGGAGAAATCCCACCCTACGAAGTGCCCTGCGCTGACGGAAAGGTTGTTATTTCAGGCTCGGTTGACAGAGTTGACGAGGCAATAATCAACGGCAAAAAGTATGTAAGAATCATTGACTACAAGTCCTCGGGAAAGGATTTTTCTCTCAGCGACGTTACTCAGGGTCTTAATATGCAGATGCTGATTTATCTTTTCGCCCTCTGGCAGAACGGCGGCGAAAAATTCGGCGAATTCACCCCTGCAGGCGTGCTTTACTGCTCGGCAAAAACCCCCGTTGTTTCCGTTGACAGAAATGCGGATGAGGACGCCGTTGAAAAGGAAATTCAGAAAAAATGCGGCATGACGGGCATAATCCTGAACGATATCGACGTTGTTGTTGCAATGGATGAGAACCTCAGCGGTCTTTATGCCCCCGCGAAGATTTCAAAGGGCTCGCTGAAAGGCTCGCTTATCGGTCTTCATCAGCTTGAAAAGTTGAAGAAAAAAGCGGATAAAATCCTTGCGGAAATGGCGGATTCTCTCCATTCGGGCGAGATTCCCGCATATCCCGGTTACGGCGATAATTACGAAAAAGTATGCGAATACTGCGAATATAAATCCGTCTGTTCATACGAAGAAGGCATTCCCGTCAGGGAGCTTATCGACGACGATTTGCAAACTGTGCTTGAAAATCTTGAGAAAGGAGATGAGGAGGATGAAGTGGACAACTGACCAGCAAAAGGCTATTGATGCGCGGGAAGGCACCCTGCTTGTCAGCGCAGCGGCAGGCTCGGGCAAAACCGCCGTGCTTGTTGAAAGAGTAATCCAAAGAATCTGCGACAGCGAAAACCCCTGCGATGTTGAAAATCTCCTCATCGTTACCTTTACAAACGCCGCAGCGGCACAGATGAAAGAAAAAATCCACGCCGCCATCGGCAAAAAGATTGCCGAAAATCCTTCGGACAGACGCCTGCGCCGCCAGCAGCTTATGCTGCCCTGCGCAAACATCTGCACAATTGACTCCTTCTGCATCGGCCTTGTTCGCGAAAACTTCCATGCTCTCGGCATTTCGCCCGATTTTGCTCTCCTTGATGAAGGTAAGCTGACCATTCTGCGCTCTCAGGCGGTTAACACCGTTGTTGACAGAATGCACGAGGAGCATTCCGAAAGTTTTCTGATCCTTTCGGAGCTTATCAGCGACAAGAAGGACGACAGCAAGCTGGTTGATGCCATTCTGAAATTATACAACCTTTCAATGGCTTACCCCTTCCCCGAAAAATGGCTTGATTCCCTTGCGGAGGCCTTTGAAACCCCCGTTGCAGCGGAAGAAAGCATTTGGGGAAAAACCATTGTTTCCCACGCGGAGCAACTTATCAACACCTGCATTGCGGACACGGAGCACTGCATTGAAGTTCTTGCGGACGAGCCTGACCTTGAAGCGAAATACCGCCCCACCTTTGAGGCGGACAGACAGCTTCTTGATCAGCTTCTTGAGAATCTTCATTCCTGCGGCTGGGACGAAAAAATTGAAAAATTTGCTAAAATCAAGTGGTCAACAATAGGCCGTGCGCCTGCCGGTTGCGAAAGTTCCGGAAAGGAAATTTGCAGGAGCACCCGTGACGCATACAAAGACCGCGTCAAAAAGCTGGCAAATCTTTTTTGCATAACCGAAAATGACCATAAAAAAGATTCGGAGCTGCTTGCTCCCGTTATTGCCGAGCTTATCGGCGCAGTCAAAAAATTTTCCGCAGAATTCTCGCGGCTTAAAGAGCAGGAAAACGGCGCCGATTTCAGCGACACGCTGCACTTTGCGCTGAGGCTCCTTGTTGAACCCACAGACGAAGGCTATGCCAAATCTCCACTTGCTCTCGGCCTTGCCGAAAACTATTCGGAAATCCTTGTTGATGAATATCAGGATGTTAACAAGGCTCAGGATATGATATTCAGCGCTCTTTCGAGGGACGAAAACAACCTGTTCATGGTTGGCGACGTCAAGCAGAGCATTTACCGCTTCAGGCAGGCCATGCCCGAAATTTTCCTCGCACGCCGCGACGGCATGGAGGAATATGAAAACGGAAATTACCCTGCAAAGGTTACTCTGGGCAAAAATTTCAGAAGCCGCAACGGCGTTACTGAAACAGTAAACTTTATTTTCAGCTCACTTATGAGCCGAGATGCAGGCGGGCTTGACTACGATAAAAACGAATTTCTTGAAGCTGCCGCAGCCTACCCCGAAATCAAAGGCGCGGACACCGAGGTTTGCCTGATCGAAGCCGAGAAGGATGATTTCCTGAAAGCGCAGGCAAAATATGCCGCGGATTACATTGAACAAGCAATTGCCGAAGGAATGACCTTCACCGACGGCGGCGTTCAGCGTGAAGCCTGCTATGGCGATTTCTGCATACTTCTCAGAAGCGTTAAGAAAAGCTCAAGGGAATTTGTTGATGAATTCACCGCAAGGGGCATTCCTTTCACCTGCGAAACGGGCGACGGTTTTCTTGAAGCGCCCGAAATAATGTTTATGATTTCCCTCTTGAAAATCATTGATAACCCCGTTGACGATATTCCGCTTACAACGGTTTTGCTTTCCCCTGCCTTCGGCTTCACGCCCGATGACCTTGCCGTTATGAGAACAGCAAACCGCAAAGGCTCCCTCTACCAGTGCATTGTTAAATCCGCAGAAGGCGGCAACGGAAAATCCGCCGCTTTTCTCGGCAGAATCAAGGATATGCGCCGCATTGCTTCAACGGTTTCCTCAGGCGAGCTTGTGCGCCGCCTGATTGAAGAAACTGGCTATGGAGCAATTGTTTCAGCCATGAAGGACAGCGCAAAGCGCAGGGCAAATCTTAACTATCTGATTGACATTGCCAACAAATATGAAAGCTCGGGCAAAAAAGGCGTTTCAGGCTTTATACGCTACATTGACAGTATTGTCAAAAGCGGCGGCGACATTGCAGGCGAGTCAAAGGCCGACGAGGGAAACACGGTTAAAATTATGACAATTCATAAGAGCAAGGGCCTTGAATTCCCCGTTTGCTTTATCGGCGCCTGCGAAAAGAAATACAGCGACCTTTCTCTCAAAGAGGATCTGATGATTGCCCCCGAATGCGGCATAGGAATCAAAACCGTCTGCGGCTCTGCAAAATATGACACTCTTGCAAGAATTGCCGCAAAGCTGGAAATAAAGAAAGCCGAGCATTCCGAGGAGCTGCGTGTGCTTTATGTTGCTCTTACACGCCCCAAGGAAAAACTGATTATCCTTTCATCTGCGCCGGATTGGAGCAAGGAGCTTTCCAAAATTTCCGCAAACATCCGCCGCGAGCAGCTCATTGACCCCTTTACCGTAATTAACTTCTCAAGCTACAGCGAGTGCATTCTTTCCGCACTTATCAGGCACCCCGATGCCCATTCCCTTCGCAATGCGGCAGGCATTTCTCCGTCGGTTGCCCTTCCCTGCAAAACGCTGCTGAAAACACAGATTATCAAAGCTGATACCCACGGTACCGTTGCCCCGGCCGAGCCCCTCTGCCCCGAGGCGGACGAAGAAACCGTCAGGGAAATTGAGCGCAGGCTCAGCTATGTGTATCCCTACTCCCATCTTAACGGAGTTGTTGCAAAGCGCATTGCCTCAAAGCTGGACAGCAATGAAATCGGAGGCGAATATTTCGCCTCGCGCAAACCCTCATTTGTCAGCAGGGACAGGCTGACTCCTGCCCAGCGAGGCATTGCTACCCACCGTTTCATGCAATTTGCCGACTATGAAAAGGCAGGCAATGATGTTTCAGGCGAACTTGAAAGGCTTGTTGGGCAGGGAATGCTGACCCGCGCCGAGGCCGACGTTGTTGACCGGAAAGCAATTTCCGCATTCTTTGAAAGCGAACTTGCAGGACGGCTGCTTGCATCGGAAAAAATATATAAAGAATATGCATTCACCGCCGCAATCCCTCTTCAGGAAATGGAGCCTGAAATCAAAGCTGACGGCGAGGTTATAATAATTGAAGGCGTTGCAGACTGTGCATTTATTGAAAACGGTCAGCTTGTTATCATCGATTTCAAGACGGATAAGGTTGAAAGCGGTGCAGAGCTTGCCGAAAAATACAGAGAGCAGCTTTCCGTTTACCGCCGCTGCCTTGCAGAGGTTATCGGTCTTCCCGTTAAACAGACTCTTATTTACTCTTTCAGGCTGGGCGAAACTGTTGAAATTCAATAAAAATATGCCCTCTCCAAAAAAATTTCAAAAAATACTTGCAATTTTACGTTTTATGTGATAAAATCCATTCGTTATGTTATGTATAAATCGAAAGAGGTGACACTAATGAAGGAAGGTCTCCATCCTAAGTACGAACAGACCGAAATCCGCTGCGCTTGCGGTGAGGTTATCAAGACCGGTTCAACCAAGGAAAATCTTCGTGTTGATATCTGCTCAAAATGCCATCCGTTCTTCACAGGTAAGCAGAAGCTCGTTGATACCGGCGGACGTGTTGATCGCTTCAACAAGCGTTTCAATCTCAACAACAAATAATAGCAAAGTTAGCGGTGCATTTTGCGCCGCTTTTGCTTTTTGAGCGCTCTGGAGCCCACATATTGCGAGCTTTTCGCCACTCGATGTATCTACAACATACACCTTCAGGCAAAAGCCTCGCAATCTGCAAACTCCATAACACTCAAAAACTGTAAATCGGTAAACGGAACAAGAGGTGAAATAATGGCGCAGAACAGCTACAAAACAATAAGAGCCGCAGCGCAGGATGAATATATCGTAAAAAAATCCCGATTCATCGGGCACATAAAGCCCGTAACAACCGCCGAGGAAGCGCTGGAATTCATCGCTCAGGTCAGCAAAAAGCATTGGGATGCAACTCACAATGTTTATGCTTACATCATCAGAGAGGGCGGAATCAAGCGCTATTCCGATGACGGTGAACCTCAGGGCACCGCCGGAATTCCCGTGCTTGACGTGCTTGAAAAAACGGGAGTTACCGATTGCGCCGTGGTTGTTACGCGCTATTTCGGCGGGATAATGCTTGGCGCAGGCGGTCTTGTGAGAGCTTATTCCCACTCCGCGTCAATTGCCGTTGCCGCAGGCGGAATCGTTACCCGTGCAATGTGCGCAAGGCTTAAGGTTACCTGCGATTATTATTTTTACGGCAAGCTCTCATCCCTTGTGCCCGAAAACGGCGGGGTAATTGAGGACACGATTTTTGAAGATAACGTTACCCTTGTTTTCAGAATGCCTCTTGAAATTGTTGACGGCTTTAATGCAAAGCTCATTGATGTCAGCAACGGCAGATACAGCGTCACGAAAACCGAGGAGTTCTTTGCAGATATTGATTAAAAAACAAAAATCCGACTGCACACAAAATGCAGTCGGAAATTTTTGTTTATTTTTTATTGATTTTGAAAACATAATTAAATGCTTCAAGCACTGCGATAACCGAAATAAAGCCGCAGGCAAGAATAAGAGACCACTGAAGGTCGATTTCGCCTCTGCGGAAATTATCCCATGCAACCTCCCAGCAAACAAGGAAAGCTGCGCTTTGCAGAGAAAGCATTGAGAAAATATGCAATCCTTTGATTTTTCGGCCTCCGATGAGAGAAATATCCATTGCAATAAAGGCGGCCGCAAGAATAAACAACGGCAGAACGAACTCCGGCAGCCAGTCGAACATATCCGTTTTGCTCATTATGTAATAAGTATAGCCGATTATTGAGCCGAAGCAGATAAGGGCGGTCACCGCAGGAGGAGTTACCTTCAGGACGGGAAGCACTGAAACAACCCATGAAACAATCAACGCACCAACAACATAGCCGAACCAATAGTCATACCTGTCAAAAGCAAGGTCAATGGCAACACATATGCTTGCGGGAAACACCATGAACGCGGTTACGAGCGCCGCATAGCTTTTCGAGCCCTTGCCGGGCATTTTGAACAGTTGCTTTTTCTCTCTATCGGGACTAACCCTTTCTTCAACCTGAGGTCCGCAGGCAGGACAAGCGGATGAGCCCTCGGGAATTTCCCTGCCGCATTTGGAACAATACATAATTTATCCTCCTTGTTCATTATGGATTTATTATACAATTAACGAAAATAAAAATCAATACCCAAAGAAAAATTGACAAACAATTCACAGTGTTGTAATATATAATAATATTAATTATATTTATGAAAGGCAGATTTTATATATGGCAGTTTTCAGACCCTTCAAGGCTGTGCGCCCTCTCCCCGAATTCGCTTCTCAGGTTGCTGCACTCCCCTATGATGTTATGAACAGCAGCGAAGCCGCAGAAATGGCAAAGGGCAATCCCCATTCCTTTCTTCATGTAGACAAAGCTGAAATTGACCTGCCTGACGGCACCGACCTTTACTCTGAGCAGGTTTACCTTAAGGCAAAAGAAAATCTCGGCAAGCTGGTCAGCAAAAACATCTGCGCTCAGGACACCGAGGCAAGATTTTACATTTACCGCCAGATTATGAACGGCAGAAGCCAGACGGGTCTTGTAGGCTGTGTTTCCATTGATGATTATATCAGCAACATCATCAAAAAGCACGAGCTTACAAGAGCAGACAAGGAAGCAGACCGAATCAACCATGTTGATTACTGCGATGCAAACACAGGCCCGATTTTTCTGACCTACCGTCCTCAGGCTAAGGTTGCCTCAATCGTTGCCGATTGGTGCGCATCTCACAAGCCCGAATATGATTTCGTTACCGACGACGGAATTGCAAACACTGTATGGATTATTGATTCCGATGATATAAACGCTGAAATTGCTGAACTTTTCGCAAAGGTGGATTATCTTTACATTGCCGACGGTCACCACAGAGCCGCCTCCGCAGTAAAAGTCGGCCTTAAGCGCAGAGAGCAGTATCCCGATTATGACGGCAGCGAGGAATTCAATTATTTCCTTGCCGTGCTTTTTGACTGCAACGAACTTGAAATAATGGATTATAACCGTGTTATAAAAGACCTTAACGGCAACACAGAGGCTGAATTCATTGAAAAAATAAGCGAAAAATTTACCGTTGAGCCTGCAGGCGAAAAGGCGTATAAGCCCGAGAGCGCCCACACCTTCGGCATGCTTCTCGGCGGCAAATGGTATAAGCTCACCGCAAAAGAAGGCTCCTTCAACGCCGTCGACCCCGTTGAAGCACTTGATGTTTCAATTCTGCAGAATAATCTCATCTCCCCAATTCTGGGTATCAACGACCCCAGAACGGATAAAAGAATTGATTTTGTTGGCGGAATCAGAGGTCTCGGCGAGCTTGAGCGCAGGGCAAGCGAGGATATGTGCCTTGCATTCTCAATGTATCCCACAACTCTCGAGGAACTTATGAGCATTGCCGATGCAGGCATGATTATGCCTCCCAAGTCAACATGGTTTGAGCCCAAGCTGCTCAGCGGACTTTTTATCCATAAGCTGAAATAACATTTTCATCCTTTCGGGTGAACCGAAAGGATGATTTTATGCATACATTTTGCACAAAACAGAGTAAAGCAAGTTTGATTATTGCATAATATTCACAAATAGCCCAAATTTATGCATTTATTCCTTGACTTTATGCAGATTTTTCTGTATAATTATTCGCATATCACGCCAGAGGTATATAATTATGAATAAAACCAGAATTTTTATAGACGGCAAGGAAGGCACAACGGGTCTGCGCATTTTCGAGCGCCTTGCAAACCGTGACGATGTTGAAATAATGACACTCAGCGAGGAGCTGCGCAAGAACACAGCCGCAAGAAAGCAGGCGCTTAATTCCTGCGACATTGCTTTTCTCTGCCTGCCTGATGCAGCAGCAATCGAAGCGGTTTCACTTATCGATAACCCCGATGTAAAGGTAATCGATGCCTCAACGGCTCACCGCACTCTGCCCGATTGGGCATACGGCTTCCCCGAGCTTTCACCTGCTCACCTTGAGAAAATCAAGGCTTCAAAGCGTGTTGCCGTGCCGGGCTGCCATGCAAGCGGCTTCATTGCCCTCGTTTATCCTCTTATTGCCGCAGGAATCCTTCCTGCCGATGCACTGCTCACCTGCCATTCAATCACGGGCTACAGCGGCGGCGGCAAAAAAATGATAGGTCAGTATGAATATGTTTCAAGAGAGGCTTTTCTCAACTCACCCCGTCAGTACGGCCTCACTCAGGAGCATAAACACCTCAAGGAAATGAAGGCAATAACGGGAATTGAAAATCTTCCCGTATTCTGCCCCATCGTTTCCGATTATTACAGCGGAATGGCAGTTACAGTTCCCATTTTCAAGCAGAATCTTTGCGAGGGCAAGGGAATTGAAGATATAATTGAGGTTTATAAAAATACATATAATTCCGATTTCGTTAAGTTTACCGAGGATACCGGTGCCGATGCAATGTTCTGTGCGGAAAAAATGAGCGGTAATGACGGAATGGAAATTTTCGTTAAGGGTAATGAGGACAGAATTCTGCTCCTTGCCCGATATGATAATCTCGGCAAAGGTGCCTCGGGCGCAGCCGTTGAATGCATGAATATTCTTATGGGAATTGACCCCAAAACAGGGCTCTCCCTTTGATTCTGAAAGGACAAAAGATATGAAACAGATTTCGGGCGGCATCTGCGCCGCAAAAGGCTTCACCGCAAGCGGAGTTCATTGCGGAATAAGAAAAAACAAAACAAAAAAAGACCTCGCCCTTATTTTCAGCGAGAAAAAGGCAACATCTGCCTGCGTTTACACAACAAACCTTGTTAAGGGCGCTCCTATCACCGTTACCAAAAATAATGTTGCCGACGGCTATGCTCAGGCAGTTATCTGCAACAGCGGCAATGCCAACACCTGCAACGCCAACGGCATTGAAATCGCAGAAGAAATGTGCGCTCTCATTTCAAAGGAGCTGGGTATCAGCGAAAAGGATGTTATTGTTGCTTCAACGGGCGTTATCGGTCAGGTGCTTGATATCACTCCCATTGCAGAAGGTATTCCCTCACTTGTAAAGGAGCTTAAGGCAGACAGCGATGACGCTGCGGCAGCAATTATGACCACCGATACGGTTGAAAAATGTGTTTCCTACTCATTTGAAATCGGCGGCAAGGAATGCAGAATCGGCGGCATTGCCAAGGGCTCGGGCATGATTCACCCCAACATGGCAACAATGCTTGTTTTTGTTACAACAGACTGCGCAATTTCACACGAAATGCTTCAGAAGGCACTCAGCGAGGATGTTAAATCCTCATTCAATATGGTCAGCGTTGACGGCGACACATCAACAAACGATATGGTTTCCGTTATGGCAAACGGACTTGCAGGCAACGATGAAATCACCGCAGAGGGCGAGAATTTTGATGCATTCTGCAAGGCACTTAATGCTGTTACAACCCACCTTTGCAGAATGATTGCAGGTGACGGTGAGGGCGCAACAAAGCTGCTTGAATGCATTGTTGACGGCGCAGCTTCAAAGGAAATTGCAGTTACGGTTTCAAAATCCGTTATCTGCTCATCACTTTTCAAGGCTGCAATGTTCGGCGCAGATGCAAACTGGGGCAGAGTGCTTTGCGCAATCGGCTACAGCGGCGCAGATGTTGATGTTAACAAAATCGATGTTTCATTCAAATCTGCTGCAGGCCGTATTGATGTTTGCAAAAACGGCGCAGGCATTGACTTCTCCGAGGAAATTGCAAAGGAAGTTCTTTCCGAAAAAGAAATTCAGGTGCTCATCAGCCTTAACAGCGGCGATTTCGGCGCAATAGCATGGGGCTGCGACCTGACATATGATTACGTTAAAATTAACGGTGACTACAGAACATAAGGATGAATAATAAAATGGAAATCTCAAATCTTCTCAGAGGTCAGGTGCTTGTTGAGGCCCTGCCCTACATACAAAAATATTCAAATAAAGTTGTTGTTATCAAATACGGCGGCAATGCGATGCTCAACGAGGAGCTTAAAAATGCCGTTATGGGCGATGTTGCTCTGCTTTCGCTTATCGGTGTCAAGGTTGTGCTTGTTCACGGCGGCGGCCCTGAAATTAACGAAATGCTCGGCAAAATCGGCAAAAAGAGCGAGTGGGTTGACGGCCTGCGAGTGACGGACAAAGAAACCGTTGACGTTGTTCAGATGGTGCTTGCAGGCAAGGTTAATAAGAGCCTTGTTGCTCTGCTGGGCAGGCTGGGCTGCAATGCAATCGGACTTTGCGGCGCAGACGGACATCTTATCACCGCAAAGGTAAAGGACGAAAGGCTTGGCTTTGTTGGCGAAATCACCGATGTTAACCCCGAACCCATTCTTGACCTGCTTGAAAAGGGTTATGTTCCCGTTATTTCAACAACTGCCTGCGACAGCGAGGGCAATATTTACAACATCAATGCAGACACAGCAGCCGCAAAAATTGCTGCCGCACTTAAGGCGGAAAGTTTTATTTCAATGACAGATATTGCAGGCATTCTTCGCGATAAGGAAGACCCTTCAACCCTTATCCCCAAAATTTATGTAAGCGATATTCCCCAGCTTGTTAACGAGGGCATTATTTCGGGCGGAATGATTCCCAAAATTGACTGCTGCGGCGAGGCAATCCGCAGGGGCGTTAAAAAGGTGTTTATTCTTGACGGCACCGTACCCCATTCACTGCTGATTGAAACTCTTACCGACGAAGGTCTGGGAACAATGTTTGTTCAGGGATAAGAAGGAAGGCAGAATTATGAGCATTTTTGAAACAGATAAAAAATACATTGCGGGCACATACGCCCGTTTTCCCCTTGAGCTTTCAGAGGGCAACGGTGCCCTGCTTTACGGCGAGGATGACAAGGAATACATTGACCTCGGCAGCGGCATTGCAGTTAACACCTTCGGCGCCGCAGATGCAGAATGGGTTGAGGCAGTAACCGTTCAGGCTTCTCTGCTCGGCCACACCTCAAACCTCTATTACACAAAGCCATGTGCAGAATTGGCACAAATGCTTTGCGAAAGAACGGGAATGAAGAAGGTGTTCTTCTCAAACTCGGGCGCAGAAGCAAACGAATGCGCAATAAAGGCTGCACGCCTCTGGGCACTCAAAAACAAGGGCGAAGGAAATTCAACCATCATTACCCTCAAAAACAGCTTCCACGGCAGAACAATAACAACCCTTGCCGCAACGGGTCAGGATAATTTCCACACAGATTTCGGGCCTTTCACAGAGGGATTTGTTTATGCCGAGGCAAACAACATTGACTCCGTAAAGGAGCTTGCGGACGCCAACAGCTGCGCCGCAATTATGATGGAAACAATTCAGGGCGAGGGCGGTGTTCTATCCCTTACCGATGAATTTGTAAAAGGCGTCTTTGACCTTGCAAAAGAGAAAAATATGCTTGTTATCATCGACGAGGTGCAGACGGGCAACGGCAGAACGGGCAAGCTCTACAGCTACATGCACTACGGCGTTATGCCCGATATCGTTTCAACAGCAAAAGGCCTTGCAGGCGGCCTGCCCCTTGGCTGCACGATGCTTGGCGAAAAGGTTCAGGATATCCTCACTCCCGGCAGCCACGGCTCAACCTTCGGCGGCAACCCTATCTGCTGCGCAGGCGCAATCAGCATCCTTTCAAGGATTGACGATAACCTGATGACGGACGTTACAAAGAAAAGCGAATATATTATTTCAAGGCTTTCAGCCTGCAGCAAGGTTAAAAGCATTTCAGGCAAGGGCTTTATGCTGGGCATTGAATGCGAAAAGCCTGCAAAGGAAGTTATTGCATCAGCAATGGAAAAGGGAGTGCTTGTTTTAAGCGCAAAAACAAAAGTACGTCTTCTCCCTCCTCTCAACATTCAGTTTGAGCTGCTTGAGGATGCAATGGATAAATTAATTGAGGCTATCGAAGAATAAAAAATTAACGGGTCGGAATTTCCGACCCGTTTTTCTCATTTGATTTCTTCTTTTTTGAATTTCTTATCAAAATAGCCCATAAGCCATACGGCAGCAATAACATCAACCGCAATTTCAAGCAAAACGAGAAATACCGCTATGACCTTCTGCGCCGTTTCGCCCGTAAACAAAGGGAAAAGCTCTGCAAGGATTCCCACGAAATAGTGGATAATGCTTGCCGCCTTTGATGCAACATAGACTACACCGAGAAACATCAGTCTGTCCCTGCGGTTGTGATAAGCGGCGTGAGCAAAACTGTCATAAATCATAAATGAAATTATAACCGACACAATGGCCACCACATCGCCCCACACAGTCAGGTGAGCATAATCCGAATAGAAAAACTTCAGAAACCCGTGAAAAAGCGCAGAAAAAAGCGCATTCACCGCCGTTTCCAGAAAAACGGCAACGGCAATGTATTGAGTAACCGAGCGCAGCTTTTTTTCCATTGCGCAATCTCCTTTTACTTCTGATAAATCTTCACATAATCAACGATGAATTCGGTTTTAAAGGTTGCCTTGTCAAAGCCCTCCAAAGCCTCTGCATCGGGAATTTCAAGAGAAACTATAACATCCTCGGGCACCTGCGAAACACCGTTGCCGAATGATGAGCGCACGGTTTCAACACCGTTTACGTAGAAAATATACTCATCCTCTGTCCATTCAAGGCCGTAGGTGTTGTATTCCTTGGTGATGTTGTTGCCCTTGAATTTGCCGAGCAATGCGGATTGGAAGCCCTCCTGCACACCGTCAACGCCTGCGCAGTGAATTGTGTTGGTTACGGCATATTTATCGCCGTCATAGCAGTAGGATTCAAAAATATCAAGCTCTGCGCCGCCAACGCCGCCCTTTGAAACCGAAGCGGTATAGGGTGAATCCGCCTGAATCCAGAATGCGCTCCAATAGCCGGGGCTGTCGTTGCAGATGCAACGGATTTCAAAATAACCCTGCTTATACCTTTCCTTGAGCTTAACAGCGGCGGTGTACCAACCCTCGCCGTAATAACCGTCCTCAAGGTATTCGCCCGTAATAACAAGATTACCGTCTCTTACGTCAACCTGACTTGAGTAATTATATCCGCATCTTCTTGGTCCGTTGCCTCGAATATCCCACAAATCCTCGTTAAGGGTATCGCCCTCAAACTCATCACAAACAACAAGGTTATAGCCCGTTAAATCAAGCTGCTGACCTCTCGGAGTAAGGGGCAGCCCGAAAATAAGCATCTGAATTATTTCAACCATTGCAAGCAGGGTTGCAATAATTTTTTTAGGGGAAAAGGAAGTGAAAATGCTGCCGAAATACTCAAAGAATTTTTCTATTGCCCAAACTTCTCTGATGCTCAGGTGAAGAACTTCAATTATTTTTGCCCACATTGAAAACCCTCCTCATTTTTATTTCGCCAATAATTATTTCTGCGATGCTTCAAGAGCCTGCTTAACATCGGCAATAATATCGTCAACGTGCTCAATGCCGACGGAAAGGCGGATAAGGTCATCCGAAATGCCGCAATCAATAAGCTCCTGTGCGGTAAGCTGGCGGTGAGTTGTGCTTGCAGGATGCAGGCAGCAGGTGCGGGCATCGGCAACATGGGTTGCAATTTCCGCAATCTGCAGGCTATCCATAAACTTTGTTGCAGCATCTCTGCCGCCCTTGATTCTGAATGAAATAACGCCGCTTGTGCCGTCAGGCATATACTTCTGTGCAAGCTCATAGCCCTTGCTGCCCTTCATGCCGGGGTAGGTAACCTCAAGAGCGCAGCCGCTGTCACGGATAAACTCTGCAACCTTAAGTGCATTTGAGCAATGCCTTTCAACACGGAGAGGCAGAGTTTCAAGACCCAAATTGAGCAGGAATGCATTAAAGGGCGAGGGTATTGAGCCAAGGTCGCGCATAAGCTGAGCCATGCACTTTGTAATATATGCGGCGTTGCCGAAGCGCTCTGTGTATGTGATGCCGTGGTATGAATCGTCGGGAGTTGTAAGGCCGGGGAATTTATCATTCTGCGCCCAATCAAACTTGCCGCCGTCAATAACAACGCCGCCGACGCTTGTAGCGTGGCCGTCCATATATTTTGTTGTTGAGTGGATAACGATATCTGCACCAAGCTCAAAGGGACGGCAGTTAACGGGTGTGGGGAAGGTGTTATCAATGATAAGAGGTACGCCGTGGGAATGGGCGGCATTTGCAAACTTATCAAAATCAAGCACTTCAAGGGCAGGATTTGAAAGTGACTCTGCAAAAACAGCCTTTGTGTTGGGTCTGAACGCGGCGTTAAGCTCCTCCTCCGTTGCCTGAGGGCTTACGAAAGTGAAATCAATGCCCAGCTTTCTCATGGTAACATTGAAAAGATTGAATGTGCCGCCGTAGATTGTTGATGCACTTACAACATGGTCACCTGCGCCTGCAATATTAAAAATTGAATAGAAAGATGCAGCCTGACCCGAGGATGTGAGCATTGCGCCTACGCCGCCCTCAAGGTCGGCAATCTTTGCTGCAACGGCATCATTTGTGGGGTTTGCAAGTCGGGTGTAAAAATAGCCCGAAGCCTCAAGGTCAAAGAGCTTGCCCATTTCAACGCTCGAATCATATTTATAGGTTGTGCTCTGATAAACAGGCACCTGCCTGGGCTCACCGTTTTTGGGTGAATATCCGCTTAAAATGCATTTTGTATTAATTTTATAGCTCATTTTTATGCCTCCAGAAATTCTTTCATAAGTCCGCAGCCAACCTCAACAAAATCGCCCGTTGCCTTGGCTGTATTCTCATTTATTGTTTCAATGCCTTCAACCTCGCCGTTTTTATGATAAATCATAAAGGGTACGGGGTCGCTTGCATGGGTTTTTGTAACAATGGGTGTGGGATGGTCGGGCAGAATCATAATTTTATAATCCTCGCCGCAGCCGTTAAGGTAATCAAGGATAATGGGCAGCACACGCTCATCAATCAGCTCAATTGCCCTGATTTTATTTTCGGGCTCATTTCTGTGGCCGCATTCATCGGGGGCTTCGATATGGATATAAACCAAATCCTTGCCGTTTTTCCATTCTTCAACGGCAGCCTGAGCCTTGCCCTCAAAATTGGTGTCAATATATCCCGTTGCGCCCTCAACCTCGGGCACACCCATACCTGCGCAGATTGCAATGCCCTTAAGCAGGTCAACGGCAGAAACTATGCTGCCCTTTACGCCGTAGGTTGCCTCAAAATCGGAAAGTGCAGGCTTGCTGCCCTCGCCCCAGAGCCAGATTGAATTTGCGGGAGCCTTGCCCTCTGCAATTCTTCTTTTGTTAACGGGGTGGTCTTTGAGCAGATCATAGCTCTCTTTCATCATCGCAATGAGCTTTTCAGCATTAGGTGCGGTTGAAAGATACTCGCCGACAACTCTGCCTGAAATATCGTGGGGAGGAGTCATTTTGCCGAGGTCTGTTGTGCCGTTATTCCAGATAAGGCAATGACGATAGCTGACGCCGTTGTAATATCTGAATTCATCGTTGCCGAAATGCTCCTGAACGGTTTTGATTATTTCGGCTGCATCCTCGCTTGAGATATCGCCTGCGGAATAATCCACCATTGTTTTATCTTCATAGTTTTCCTCATCGCTGAGTGTAACAACATTACAGCGCAGAGCAACATCGGTATCCTTCATTTTAACGCCGATGCTCACCGCTTCAAGAGGTGAACGGCCCGTGTAGCAAACCTTTGGGTCATAGCCCAGAACGCTTAAGTTTGCAACATCGCTGCCGGGCTTAAGTCCGTCGGCAACCGTCTTAACAAGACCTACCCTGCCTTTTTTTGCAAGAGCATCAAAATTGGGCTTTTTTGCAAGCTCCATGGGAGTTTTGCCGCCAAGTGCAGGAACGGGATAATCCGCCATTCCGTCATAAAGCACTACTGCATATTTCATATATATCATCCTTCCGTGAAAGATTTATTTCGTTTCCTTATCCATAAACACTCTTGAGCCCGTTGCGCCGCGCTGACCCTGATATTTGCCGTTGTAGGGATTGAGCGCTTTTTCATCCATCTTTGCAAAAACAAGCTGACCTACTCTGCGGCCTGCCTTAAGCTGAATTGCGCAGCGGTTTGCATTGAACAATTCAAGAGTAATTTCGCCCTTGAAGCCGGGGTCAACCCAGCCTGCATTCTGAATAAAAAGACCCATTCTGCCAAGAGAGCTTCTGCCCTCAACAAAGGCGGTCAAATCATCGGGCAGTTCAAAATATTCCATTGTTGTGGCAAGCACAAACTGACCCGGGAGCAAAACATATGTATCCGTTTCAATGGTTTCATATTCAATTTTATCCTCAAGATTTATAATTCCCGTTGAGGAATCCTTGACTATGCTGAAAGTATTGCCCAGTCTTATATCAATGCTGGCAGGCTGAATCTGCGCAGGCTCAACAGGCTCCGCCACAAGGCTGCCTTCTTCAAGCATTTTCATTAATGTTTTATCGGAAAGTATCATAAAATTTACTCCTGTCGGTTATTTTATTCATTATAGCATGCAGTTACGATAAAATCTATATGTAATCAAAAAAATTATGGCAGACACACACGGTAAGTGTGTGCCTGCCGTTATTTATTTTACCAAATCTTCTTTGATGCGATGTCAACAAGTGCTGATGCAGCAAATTCATCAACCGTCTTTGCGCCGATATCGCCCTCGCCTCTTTTGCGCACGGAAACTGCGCCGTCTTCAATTTCCTTGTCACCAACAAGAAGCATGTAAGGAATCTTTGCAAGCTGAGCCTCACGGATTTTGTAGCCGATTTTTTCGCTTCTCTCGTCAACGGTTACTCTCATACCCATTGATTCGAGCTTTGCCTTAACTGCATTTGCATATTCCTGATGACGGTCTGCAATGGGAAGAAGCCTTACCTGCTCGGGAGCAAGCCACAGGGGGAATGCGCCTGCATATTTTTCAATAAGCAGAGCAAGAGTACGCTCATAGCAGCCGATTGATGTTCTGTGAATGATGTAGGGGTTCTTCTTTGTGCCGTCTGCGGCAACATATTCCATACCGAATTTTTCGGCAAGCATCTGGTCAATCTGGATTGTGATGAGGGTATCCTCTTTTCCGTGAACATTCTTAATCTGAATATCCAGCTTGGGTCCGTAGAATGCAGCCTCACCAACACCGATTTTATAAGGAATTTCAAGGTGATCAAGGATTTTTTTCATAATTCCCTGAGCCTCGTCCCACTGCTCGGCAGTGCCGATATATTTTTCTGTATCATCGGGATCCCACTGCGAGAAACGGTATGAAACATCCTCGTAAAGGCCGAGGGTTTTGAGCATATAGATTGCAAGCTCAAGGCAGCCCTTGAATTCATCCTCAAGCTGCTCGGGGGTACACATAAGATGACCCTCTGAAATTGTGAACTGCCTTACGCGGATAAGTCCGTGCATTTCGCCGCTTGCCTCATTGCGGAAAAGGGTTGATGTTTCGTTGTAGCGAAGAGGCAGGTCACGGTATGAGCGCGCTCTGTTGAGGTATGCCTGATACTGGAAGGGGCAGGTCATGGGGCGGAGAGCAAAAACTTCGTCGTCCTTTTCCTCGTCGCCGAGAACAAACATGCCGTCCTGATAATGGTCCCAGTGACCCGACAGCTTGTAAAGGTCGCTCTTTGCCATATAAGGAGTTTTTGTGAGAAGCCAGCCTCTCTTCTGCTCCTCATCCTCAACAAATCTCTGGAGAAGCTGAATTATTCTTGCGCCGTTGGGCAGAAGAATGGGCAGACCCTGACCGATAAGCTCGCTCGTTGTGAAAATTTCAAGCTCTCTGCCGAGTTTGTTGTGGTCTCTCTTCTTTGCCTCTTCAATTGCTGCAAGGTGAGCCTCAAGGTCCTCTTTCTTTGTGAAAGCGGTGCCGTAAACTCTCTGGAGCATCTTATTCTTTGAATCGCCTCTCCAATATGCGCCCGTGCAGGAGGTCAGCTTGAATGCCTTGACTCTGCTTGTATCGGGGATATGGGGGCCTGCGCAAAGCTCGTCAAACTCGCCCTGCTTGAAGAATGTAATCTTTTCGCCCTTGTCGGAATGCTCCTTTATAAGCTCAGCCTTGAAATCCTCGCCCTTTTCTTCCATGAGCTTGATTGCTTCATCGGCGTCAAGCTCATATTTTTCAAGAGGAAGGCCTTCTTTAACGATTTTCTTCATCTCAGCCTCGATTTTTTCAAGCACCTCGGGAGTAAAGGGAACGTCAACATCAAAATCATAATAAAAGCCGTTGTCGATAGCAGGGCCGATAGCCAGCTTTGCATTGGGATAAAGTCTTTTAACAGCCTGAGCAAGAATATGGGAAGCGGTGTGGCGCAGAGCCCACTTGCCGTCTGCATCGTCAAAGGTCAGAATTTCAAGCTCGCAGTCCTTTTCAAGGGCTGTTCTCAGGTCGCATACAACGCCGTCAATTTTGCAGACACAGGCTGCTTTATAAAGACCCATGCCCAGGCTCTTGCAAACTTCCATGGCGGTTGTGCCGTTTTCAAACTCCTTAACGACACCGCCTTTGAGTGTTACATTAATCATATTTATCATATCCTTTCCATAATTTACAAATAAATAAGCTCCACCCTGCAAAAACAGGATGAAGCATAATATACTCCACGGTTCCACCCGTAATTCCGACTTGAAAATCGGCTCTCTGGCGGCTTTAACGCAGCTGATACGGCGCGCCTTGAATACGGCGGCTCTCGGCAGGCGGTAGCGGATTGCGGCATTTTGCCGCCCTTTCAGCCCGTGAGGCGGCTCTCTGAAAAAATGCTGTTGCAAACAGCCTTCTGCTTCAACGATTTTGATATTGCTTTAATATTATCACTCATTATCGGCAAAGTCAATATATTTTTTAATGAAAAATCAATAAAAAACTTGACAATAACCTTTTAAAAGTATACTATTAATACAATGGTGTTATATTGTGCCAAGATGAGCGTTTTTGCGTTCTCAAGCACCATTGGTTGATTTTCATTAATCTTTTTTCATAAGACTTTTATGCAGAAGTCAAAAATTTATTTACAAAGGAGGAAAACGAAAACTTGAAAATCTGGATTGCAATTCTTATTGCTGCCGTTACACTTATAATCGGTCTTATTCTCGGTTTTGTTATCGGCGGTTTACATAGGAAGAAGGTTGCAGAGGCTGCCATCGGCTCCGCCGAGCAGGAAGCAAACAAAATCATCAGCGACGCCATTTCAACAGCCGAAGCAAAGAAAAAAGAAGCCATCCTTGAAGCCAAGGATGAAATCCACAAGCAAAGAACAGAAACAGAAAAAGAGCTTCGCGAAAGGCGCAACGAAGTTCAGAGGCTTGAACGCCGCATTACACAGAAGGAAGAAACTCTTGACAAGAAGAGCGAAAACCTCGAAAAGAAAAATGAGGTGCTTGATGAAAAAATCAAGGCCGCAGACGAACGCCTTGAAGAAATTGAGAGCATTAAGAAAAGCCAGTTTGAAATGCTTGAAAGAATTTCAGGCTTCACCAAGGAGCAGGCTAAGGAGCATATACTTAACATCCTTGATGAGGACCTCAGCCATGAAAAGGCTGTTAAAATTCAGGAATTTGAGCAGAGAACAAAGGATGAATCTGACACACTCGCAAGAGAAATTCTCACAACGGCTATTCAGCGCTGCGCCGCAGACCATGTTGCAGAGGCAACCGTTTCCGTTGTTGCGCTGCCCAACGATGAAATGAAGGGCAGAATCATCGGCCGTGAAGGCAGAAACGTAAGAACACTCGAAATGATTACGGGCGTTGACCTTATTATTGACGACACTCCCGAAGCTATTACTGTTTCCAGCTTTGACCCCGTCCGCAGAGAAATTGCAAGGCTCACCCTTGAAAAACTCATTGCCGACGGCAGAATCCATCCCGCAAGAATTGAGGAGATGTACGAAAAGGCAAAGCGCGAGGTTGAGGCAACCATCAAGCAGACAGGTGAGCACGCGCTCATCGATGCGGGCGTTAACAATGTTCACCCCGAAATCGTTAAGCTCATCGGTAAGCTCAGATACCGCACAAGCTACGGTCAGAACGTTCTTAAGCATTCACTTGAGGTTTCATACATTGCAGGCCTTATGGCATCGGAACTTGGCACCGATGTTAAAACCGCAAAGAGAGCAGGCCTTCTCCACGATATCGGCAAGGCCCTTGACCATGAAATGGAAGGCTCCCATGTTGACCTCGGCGTTGAATTCGCTAAGAAATACAAAGAAAATGATAACATTCTTCATGCAATCAAGGCTCACCACGGTGAGGTTGAGGCTAAAACAATAACCGCTGTTCTTGTTCAGGCTGCAGACGCAATCTCCGCCGCAAGGCCCGGCGCAAGGCGTGAGGATGTTCAGAACTACATCAAGCGCTTGCAGATGCTGGAAGAAATCGCAACATCCTTTGACGGCGTTGACCGTTCATTTGCCATTCAGGCAGGCCGTGAGGTCAGAATTATGGTTAAGCCCGAAGTTGTCAACGATGACAAAATGGTTCTTCTTGCAAGGGATATCGCCAAGAAGATTGAAGAAAGCATGGAATATCCCGGCCAGATTAAGGTTAACCTTATCAGAGAAAGCAGAACTATCGACTACGCAAAGTAATTTATTATGGGGGCTGCCTTGTGCAGCCCTTATTTGTTAGGATGATTAATTGATGAACATTCTTGTAATCGGCGATGTTGTTTCCGCAAAGGGCTGCGAATTTCTCCGCAGCGTTCTGCCTGCTTACAAAAGGCTCAAAAAAATTGACCTTTGCATCGCAAACGGTGAAAATTCCGCGGTTGGCAACGGAATAACCCCCTTTTCTGCGCAGTATCTTTTTGACAGCGGTGTTGATTTTATAACAACCGGCAACCATGTTTACCGCCGCAGGGAATTCTATGAAATGCTCGACGAAAGAGACGATATTATCCGCCCCGCAAATTTCCACGAAGGCAACCCCGGCAAAGGATATTCCGTTATTGACTTGGGCTTTGCCAAGGTTGGCATTGTCAACCTTTCGGGCATGGTTTATATGGACAGATGCAACAACCCCTTTACCGTTGCAGATGAGATTCTGCCCAAACTTTCGGATTGCAGAATTATTCTTGTTGATTTTCACGCCGAAGCCACTGCCGAAAAAAGAGCAATGGGCTTTTACCTTGACGGCAGGGTATCCGCCGTTTTCGGCACTCACACTCATGTTATAACGGGTGACGCCGCGATTCTGCCAAAAGGCACGGCATACATTACCGACATCGGAATGACAGGGCCTAAAAATTCCGTTCTCGGCGTAAAGCCCGAAATATCAATTGATTGGCTTAAAACGGGCATGCCTGCACGCTTTGACACAGCCGAGGGCGAATGCATAATGAACGGCTGTATTTTTGAAATTGACAACAAAACGGGCAAGGCAATCAGCATTGAGCCCGTAACAATAGAATGAGGATTTTAGTATGCAAAAGCTACTCAGCCATATGCGCGCCGCCTGCCAGCAATACGAAATGATAAAAGAGGGTGACCGCATTGCAATCGGCGTTTCAGGCGGCAAGGATTCCGTTGCCCTGCTTGCGGGAATGGCCAATCTGCGCAGATTTTACCCCGAAAAATTTGATATTGTTGCAATCACTCTTGACCCCCGTTTCGGCGGCGTTGACGGCGATTTTTCCGAAATTGAAAAGCTCTGCGCAGAGCTTGATGTTGAATACATTGTCAAGCGCACACAGCTTGCAGAGGTTATTTTTGACATAAGAAAAGAAAGCAACCCCTGCAGCCTTTGCGCAAGGATGCGCAGAGGCGCCCTGCACGATGCCGCAAAAGAGCACGGCTGCAACAAAATCGCCCTCGGTCATCATCTTGACGACGTTGCGGAAACCTTTATCATGAACCTTTTCAACGGCGGCACTCTGGACTGCTTTATGCCCGTAACCTATCTTTCCCGCAAGGATATATATATGATAAGACCCATGATTTTTGCAAGGGAAAGCGACTGCGCAAGGGTAGTCAGAAAAGAAAACCTGCCTACGGTTAAAAGCAGATGCCCTGCCGACGGCGCAACCGAAAGGCAGGAGGTTAAGGAAATGCTGGGCACTCTTGAGAAAAAATACGGCGATGTGCGCAGCAAAATCCTCGGTGCGATGCAGAGAAAAGAAATAAACGGATATTGAGGTAAATAAAAATGAGAAAAATCACAAACATCAATGAGGGCTGGTCCTTTACCAAAGACGGCATTACCGAAAAAGTTGATTTGCCCCACACATGGAACAACCTTGACGGTCAGGGCGGCGCTGAAACCTATGACAGATGCAGATGTGTTTACGAAAGGGTAATCCCCCATTTTGACGGCAGGGTTTACCTTGAAATCAACGGCGCAAACACCGTTGCAGAGGTTTTCATCAACGGCATTTACATCGGAAGCCACGAAAACGGCTATGCGATGTTCCGCTTTGAAATCACCGATTTCCTTAAGGACGGGGACAACGAAATAAGAATTATCGTTGATAACAGCGCCAACGAATTCCTTTACCCCGAAATGGCGGATTTCACATTCTACGGCGGCCTTTACCGCGATGTTAACATAATCAGCGAGGTTGCAAAATCACATTTTTCGCTGCTTGACATAAGCCTTTGCGGAATGTATATCACCCCAAAGGCAGACGGCAGGGTTTTTGTTAAAACCCTGATTGAAGGCGGCTGCAGCGGGCTGACAAAGGAATTTGTTATTACCGATGCCGAAGGCAACGAGGTTGCAAAAAGAGAGGTTGAGGCAGATGTTGATGCGGTAAAACTTTTCATTGACGAGCCTACCCTTTGGCACGGATTGAAAAATCCTTATCTTTACACGATGACTGCAAGGCTCAAAGACGGCGACAAGGTTATTGACGAAATAAGCGACCGTTTCGGCGTTCGTGAATTTTATTTTGACAGCAAAAAGGGCTTTTTCCTTAACGGCGAACATGTTAAGATGAAGGGCGTTTCAAGGCATCAGGATTGGGAAGGCCTCGGCAATGCCCTCACCTATGCGGAGCACAGAAAGGATATTGACCTCATCAAAGAGGTTGGCGCAAATTCAATCCGTCTTGCCCACTATCAGCACGATGAAAAATTCTATGATCTCTGCGATGAAGAGGGCTTCCTTGTATGGGCAGAAATTCCCGTTATTTCAAGATTCAGCAAAAAAAAGCAGGAGCAGGCAAAATTCATGCTTGAGGAGCTTATCAGGCAGAATTTCAACCATCCTTCAATCTTCTGCTGGAGCATTGCCAATGAAATTTCAATCGGCGGCGCAGGCTCGGGCATAAATGAGGGCATAAGCGAGCTTAACAACATTGCTCATGCTCTTGACTCCACAAGACCCACCGCAACGGCACAGGTTACATTCAGCTCAATCAACTCAAAACTCAACGATATCCCCGATATTCTCGGCTACAATCAGTATTTCGGCTGGTATGTGCAAACCGTTGAGCAGATTGACAAATGGCTTGACGATTTTCATGCTAAAAAGCCCCATGTTAAGCTCTGCCTTTCCGAATACGGCGCAGAGGCAAATACGGCTCTCCACTCCGCAACCCCCGTTCAGGGCGATTACTCCGAGGAATATCAGGCATATTACCACGAGCACTATGCTAAAGCCATTTCAGAAAGAGACTGGCTCTGGGGCTCATATGTGTGGAATATGTTTGATTTCGGCTCTGCAATGCGCAACGAAGGCGGCGTCAGAGGACGCAACAACAAGGGCCTTGTCACTTTTGACAGAAAAATAAAGAAAGATTCTTTCTATGTTTATAAGGCTCACTGGTCGGACGAAAAATTCGTTCACATTGCAGGCGAAAGATTTGTTGACAGACCCACGGGTGAGCAGAAAATCAAGGTTTATTCAAACTGCGGTAAGGTTAAGCTGACCGTAAACGGTGAAGCAACCGAGCTTGAGGGCGATAAGATTTTTATTTTTGATGCGGTAATCAAAGAAGGCGAAAATATTATCACCGCAAAAGCAGGCAAGTTGACCCACAAAATCACCGTTAACGGCACGGATATCCCCAACCTCTCATATTCACTGCCCGAGGGTGCGGAATCTTTTGTGCGCAATTGGTTCAATTCAAGCGAGGATATTGACCCCGACAGACTTTCGCTCAACGACACGGTTGGCGATATTCTGTTCAACTCCGAGGTGCAGAGGCTTATCAGCAACCATGCAGGAGTTACCGTTGACCACCCGGCCCTGCGATATGTTGGCAAAGTCCCCCTTAAGCCCGTCAGCAAGCTGGCATCAAAGCTGGGCGCTGCCAATGCAATCAGCCTTGCAAATCAGTTCCTGCAGACAATTAAGAAGGATAAATAATAAACAGCAAACAAAAACCACCCGCTTCAACTTGAAACGGGTGGTTATATTTTTATTTAACACTTGAATTAAAATACATCATCAACGATTACACTCTTAAGAAGTGCGGGAACCATGAGGAGGAACTTGGGAAGCCACTCCATAAATGCATATGCTGCAAGACCCATAAAGCTGGGAACAATGTATGCATTGTATTCTGCTTCGCTTGTGGTATTGTCGCCTGTAAATGTAATTTTGTTCTTGCCTGTTTCCTTTTCAAGGGTGAAGCTGTCATGAAGGGATACAATCTGCTCGCCGCCTTCAATTTCCTCGCCGTTTTCATCAACAGGAGCATCGGAAAGAACATATGAATTGAAGGTCAGCTTGCCGCCGTCAACAGAAATTGTGTTGAAAATGCCGCCGATATAAGCCTGATTTGTCTGATCCCAATCCTGACCGTCCCAATAGTTGCCGTAGCCGTGCTTCTGAATTGTGAGGGCATCAATCCACTCAGTCTTCATAAAGTGGCCTGCAAGGAACTCACGGACTTCGTATCTCTTTGTGCCTGCTGTGCCTGAAAGAACATAAACCGTGCCGTCCTCATCAACCTTGTTGTTCTTGAGTGCCTTTGTTCTGAGGTACTGATGGTCGTGACCGCTCATAACAAGGTCAACATCGCACTTGTCAAGAACCTTTGTAAGTGACTTCTGGAGATAGAGGGCATCAGGCCACTTTGCATCCTTGCCCAGTGAATAGGGTGACTTGTGCATGAAAACGATTTTCCAGTCCTTATCGGTGCTGTTAAGGTCATTTTCAAGCCAGTTGAGCTGGGGAATTGAAATTGAAAGAATGTCGTTTGTGTTAAGAACTGCAAAGTGAGCGTTGCCGTAATCGAATGAATAGTTTACGCCGTCTTTGATCTGAACGCTTTCGCTTGTGTCAAGGTTAAACATGTTGTTGAACCAATGCTCAACGCCGAGGCCGTCGTGGTTACCTGAAATGGGAACAAGAGTTGTTGCAAGGTTGATATCCTTCATTGCTTCATCGTAATAATCCCATTCCTCGTTGGTGCTGTCATCTGTGAAGTCACCAAGGTTAACCATAAACTCTGCTGCAGGCATTGTTGCAAAAGCTGCGCCTGCAACCTTTGCACCCTTCTTGAAGTTTTCAAGGTTGCCTGCCTGGATATCTGCAATTGCGATAAAGCTGAACTTATCGTCATCGTTATCTGTGTAAAATCTTCCGATTTCGCTGAACTCAGTGCCGTTGCCTACGCGGAAAAGGTAGAGTGTACCGGGAGTAAGGTCTGAAACAAGAGCCTTATGAACATACTTGCCTTCCCATTCAAAAACCTCATCATAGGTGATTGTGCAGTTTGTGGCAAGAGTGCCGTCAATGCCGGCAACCTGAACAACGCTTGTTGTGTTTTCATTGGTGTACCATGTGATACCCTTCTGAGTTGAGGGGTCGCCGTTAACGGCAACCGAAATGCGGGTGGGAGTTGTGCCCGATGCTGCAGCCTCCTCAGCAGATGCAGGGAAAATCAGGCAGGTTGCAAGCATTGCAAAGCAGAGAGCAACGCTGAGAATTCTGAGAAAATTCTTTTTCATTCTGTTTTTTCCTTTCAGTAATTGTTTCATTATTTAAACGACTGTTTGCCGTTTGTTGCTTATTTAACGGGAACTGCTACATCCCATTTGGGAAGCCATTCGCCGGTTCTGCAATTTCTTGCTCTGAACAGAACCTCGTCCTCATAAACCTCTACAATATATGTAAGACCTGAGCCGTTGCCGCCCTCTTCGCCGTCTTTGTTTTCAATTGTAAGTGAGGGAACATTAAATGAGTGGAAGCCTTCAATCTGCTCATAGCTGTACTGACTGAAGCCTGCATGAAGGTGGCCTGTAATAAGGATAACGGTGCTGTCATTTGCATGTTTTGCAAGGATAGCCTTGATTTCGTCATTCTGATCGCCTACGGAGCCTGCTTCCTTGTTGGTGCCGTTGCCCCATGTGGTGGGCAGGTTATGGGTGAGCTTAAGGGGCTGATGAAGAACAACAAACACGGGCTTACCCTTTTCCGTTGCAAGCTCATTATCAAGCCATTCAAGCTGCTCGGGGCTGATATATGCCTCTTCAAATTCCGTTTTATCGGAACCCATAACAATGAACTTGTAGCCGTTAACAACCTCTGAATATGCAAATTTGCCTTCTGCATATGCATTTTCCGCCATGCTCTCATCTCTGTTGAGGGCGTTTGTGAAACCGGTGAAGCGGCTTACGCTCTGACTGTAAAGACGGAGCCTGATATCGTGGTTGCCCGTTGCCATAATGAAGCGGTTGCTCAAGCCGTTAATCTCGTCATAAACAAGCTGATATTCTTCAAGAAGTCCGTTTTCAGCAATGTCGCCGATACCTACGATTGCATCAAAATCGCACTCGGCATTTCTGAGGTCCATGCAGGCCTCCTGAAAAGACTGATATCTGCCGAACATATAGTTGGAAACCTGAGGGTCTGCAACGGTTGCGAACACCATTTTAACGCTGTCGGGATCCTTCGCCTGAATGGGATCAGCCGTTGAAGGAGCAACTACGCCGCCGTTGAAAGAATACATGATTGCAATGATGAGTGTAAAAATTTTGAATGAAATTTGCTGAAGTAAAGTCAAGCCCATAATCTTGCCTCCTGTTTAAAATATACGATAATAGATTACCACTAAAAAGGTAAAATGTCAATAAACCAAAACCTCAAACTCATATTTTTGCATTTTCCTGAAAAATTATACAAATATTTTTTTAAAAACTTATGCTTTTTGGAATAATTAAAGGGTTTACAAAAAGAAAGAAAAGTGATAGTATAGTCAATGGTGTATTATTATTTCACTTATAGTATTTTATTATCTTTAGGAGGAAAAGACTATGGCAAGAAAAATGAAGACCATGGACGGCAACAACGCTGCTGCATGGGTGTCATATGCCTTCACAGAAGTTGCAGGCATCTACCCCATCACACCGTCAAGCCCCATGGCAGACTATGTTGACCAGTGGTCAGCACAGGGCATGAAGAACATCTTCGGCACAACCGTAAGAGTTGCCGAAATGCAGTCAGAAGCAGGCGCAGCAGGTACCGTTCACGGTTCACTTGCAGCAGGTGCTCTCACCACAACCTACACTGCATCACAGGGTCTTCTTCTTATGATCCCCAATATGTACAAAATCGCAGGTGAGCTTCTTCCCAGCGTTTTCCATGTTTCGGCACGCTGCGTTGCTTCACATGCTCTTAACATCTTCGGCGACCATTCAGACGTTTATGCCTGCCGTCAGACAGGTTTCGCAATGCTCGCTGAAACAAACACTCAGGAAGTTATGGACCTCGGCGCTGTTGCCCACCTTGCATCAATCAAGGGCAGAGTTCCCTTCATCAACTTCTTTGACGGTTTCCGCACCTCACACGAGCTCCAGAAGATTGAAATCTGGGACTATGAGGACCTTAAGGAAATGTGCGATATGGATGCTGTTGAAGCATTCAGAAAGAGAGCTCTCAGCCCCGAGAGACCCGTTAAGCGCGGTTCACACGAAAACGGCGACATCTTCTTCCAGCACAGAGAGGCTTGCAACACCTACTATGACGCTCTTCCCGCTATCGTTGAGGAGTACATGGACAAGGTTAATGCAAAGCTCGGCACAAACTACAAGCTCTTCAACTACTACGGCGCACCCGATGCAGAGAAGGTTATCGTTGCAATGGGTTCAATCTGTGACGTAGCAGAAGAAGTTATTGATTACCTTACCGCTAAGGGCGAGAAGGTTGGCCTTGTTAAGGTTCGCCTTTACAGACCCTTCTCAGCAGAGAAGCTCGTTGAAGCTATCCCCGCTTCAGCAAAGAAGATTGCTGTTCTTGACAGAACAAAGGAACCCGGCTCACTCGGCGAGCCCCTCTTCCTTGATGTTGTTGCTGCTCTTGCAGCTACAGGCAGAACAGGCCTTCAGGTAATCGGCGGACGTTACGGCCTCGGCTCAAAGGATACTCCTCCCTCAAGCATCTTCGCAGTATACGATGAGCTTGCAAAGGACGCTCCCAAGGCTCAGTTCACACTCGGTATCAACGATGACGTTACAAACCTCTCACTCGAAGAGAAGGAAGCTCCCAACACCGCAGCAGAAGGCACAATCGAGTGCAAGTTCTGGGGTCTCGGCGGCGACGGCACCGTTGGCGCTAACAAGGACTCAATCAAGATCATCGGCGACCATACCGACAAGTATGTTCAGGCTTACTTCCAGTATGACTCAAAGAAGACCGGCGGTATCACAATTTCTCACCTTCGTTTCGGCGACAGCCCCATCAAGTCCCCCTATTACATCAATAAGGCAGACTTCGTAGCTTGCCACAACCCCTCATATGTTGAAAAGGGCTACAAGATGGTTAACGATGTTAAGCCCGGCGGCGTTTACCTCATCAACTGCCAGTGGGACGAAGCAGAGCTTGCTGAAAAACTTCCCGCAGAGGCAAAGAGATACATCGCTAAGAATAACGTTCAGCTTTACACAGTTAACGCTATTGACCTTGCTGCTCAGATCGGTCTCGGCAAGAGAACAAACACCGTTCTTCAGTCCGCTTTCTTCTCACTTTCAAAGGTTCTTCCCGCTGAGGAAGCAATCGGCTACATGAAGGAAAAGGCACAGAAGTTCATGAAGAAGGGTAAGGAAATCGTTGAGATGAACGAAAAAGCTATTGATGCAGGTGCAACAGCTTACGTTAAGATCAACGTTCCCGCTGAATGGGCAAACGCAACAGACGATGCTGCTCCCGAAGCATCAAAGGGCGCTGCAAAGCTCGTTAAGATGGTTGACAGCATCATGAAGCCCGTTGCTCTCATGGACGGCGATTCACTTCCCGTTTCAGCATTTGTTGACCACGCTGACGGTACATTCGAGCAGGGCGCTTCCGCTTACGAAAAGAGAGGCGTTGCAGTTCTCGTTCCCGAATGGGACGGCGCAACCTGCGCACAGTGTAACAAGTGCTCATATGTATGTCCCCATGCAACAATCAGACCCTATTGCCTCACAGCTGAAGAAGCTGCTGCTGCTCCCGAAAACGCTATCATCGTTGATAAGAAGGCAGGTAAGGGCAAGGGCGTTTACAAGTATACACTCGCTGTTTCACCCCTTGACTGTATGGGTTGCGGCGTATGCGTAGGCGTATGTCCCACAAACTCACTCAAGATGGTTTCAAGAGAGAGCCAGGATGCTATGCAGCCCGTATTCGACTACATGGTTGAAAACGTAACTGTTAAGGACGATGTTGCAGATAACACCGTTATCGGCAGCCAGTTCAAGACTCCTCTCCTTGAGTTCTCAGGCTCATGCGCAGGCTGTGCTGAAACAGCTTATGCACGCCTTATCACTCAGATGTTCGGCGACAGAATGTACATCTCAAATGCTACAGGCTGTTCATCAATCTGGGGCGGCCCCGCAGCAACATCACCCTACACAGTTAACAAGAAGGGCTACGGTCCCGCTTGGGCAAACTCACTCTTCGAAGATAATGCAGAGCACGGCTTCGGTATGTACCTTGGCCAGAACGCTATCCGCAACAGCCTCATCGCTAAGGTAGAAGCAGTTGCAACAGCAGACTGCGCTTCAGACGAAATCAAGGCAGCTGCAAAGGCTTACCTTGACACAGTTAACGACGGCGCAAAGAACAGCGCAGCAACAGACGCTCTTGTTGCAGCTCTTGAAGGCTGTGATTGCGACACATGCAAGGAAATCCTTGCAAGCAAGGAATATCTTGCTAAGAAGTCAGTATGGATCTTCGGCGGCGACGGCTGGGCATACGATATCGGCTTCGGCGGCGTTGACCACGTTCTTGCAGCAGGCGAAGATGTAAACATCATGGTATTCGATACCGAAGTTTACTCCAACACCGGCGGTCAGGCTTCAAAGGCTTCAAACATTGGCCAGGTTGCACAGTTCGCAGCAGCTGGTAAGGGCATCGCAAAGAAGAGCCTTGCTGAAATCGCAATGAGCTACGGCTACGTTTACGTTGCACAGATTGCTATGGGCGCAGACGCTAACCAGACAATCAAGGCTATTGCTGAAGCAGAAGCATACAACGGTCCCTCAATCATCATTGCATATGCACCCTGCGAAATGCACTCAATCAAGGGCGGCATGGTTAACTGCCAGGCTGAGATGAAGAAGGCTGTTGACTGCGGCTACTGGAACATGTTCCGTTATAATCCCGCACTCAAGGCTGAGGGCAAGAATCCCTTCACCATCGACAGCAAGCCCGCAACAGGCAGCTACAGAGAATTCCTTCTCAACGAAGCTCGTTACTCATCACTCACACGCTCATTCCCCGAAAGAGCAGAAGAACTCTTCGCTCTTGCTGAGAAGACCGCAGTTGAGAGATATGACCACCTCCTTCGTCTTAAGGACCTCTATGCTCCCAAGGCTGACTAATTCTCTTAAATAAATTAACGGCGCAGTTCTTCGGAACTGTGCCGTTTTTGTTTCATAAAAAAACAGACGGCATAAACCGTCTGTTAAAAATCAAATTGATTCCACGGATATTCACTTTTATCGGGCTTTGAGGAAAAAGACATCGTTTCGCCGCTGACGGGATGAACAAACTCCAGAGTATGAGCAAAAAGAGCGAGCCTTCCGCTGCCGCCGCCATATTTTCCGTCGCCGCAAAGAGGCAGTTTTCTGCTTGCAAACTGAACTCTTATCTGATGAGTTCTGCCCGTATGAAGAAGAATATCAAGAAGGGCAATCCCCTCTTTTTCTGCCATTACATTATATTCAAGGGATGCCTCGCGCACGCCCTTGCGCATTCTTTTGACCGTATAGGTCTTATTTTTTTGCTTATCCCTGAAAAGCAAATCCTTAAGAATTCCTCTTTTTTCATCGGGAACACCCTGCACAACCGCATAGTAATGCTTTTTTATGCAATTTTGCTCCGCCTGATTTGAGAGCGCCGCCGCAGCCTTGGAATTCTTTGCATAAACCATAAGCCCAGCGGTTTCTCTGTCCAGCCTGTGTACGGGATACGCTTTTGCATTTTCGCCGTTTTCGGCAAACACCGCGTTAAGCAAGGAAATCATATCCTTGCCACCCTCCGTGCTCTGGCTTACTACCCCTGCAGGCTTCAGGCAAACCGCAATGCTATTATCCTGAAATAGAATCTCCATTTTCCAACCTGCTCTTTGCCCTTTTCTCGCTCTTCCTCAGCGCATATCTCATATGGTCAGACACAAGCCATATCTGGGTTGCCAGCTTCAGCGGGTCCTCGCGCATTCCTGTTCTGAACCACTCGGAAATAACGCCAAAATATGCATATTCATAGAACGATGCAATAAATTCAATATCCTCATCGGGCACAATCATACCCTCTGCCATAACCTGAACCACATCAATAGCAATCATTTTGCAGGCTTTATACATATAGTTTTCAAGATAGTCATAGCTGCGGGATGCACAAATATTGTTGATTACCTTTTTGTGTCTGTAGGCAACATTGGCAATTTTCATAAACGCTTCAACCCAGGATTTGCCCTCTTTATGTGCCTCAGAAATCTCATTAAGCTCTTTCATAAACACTTCTTCAAGCAAATCGTAGATGTCACTGTAGTAATAATAGAATGTATTACGGTTGATTTCACATGCTTCAACTATATCTTTGACGGTTATTCTGTCAAAAGGCTTTTTTTCAAGAAGCTCAATAAAGGTTTTAAAAATATGTTTTTTTGTATCCTTTTGCATATCTTCCCTCCGTTTTTTTCTGTCATCCTATATAATAAGTGTCGTAAATAGTCAAAATTGTTGCATTTATATCAACATTGTAACATCTTTTTTTAAAATAAAAACAGACAAATTTACGAATTTGTTTGGTTTGAAGTAGCTTCAACGGCGCTCAAGGGCTGTGCGGTTGTTTGCGGCAAAGCGCTTTGAGGTATATCAAAACCGTGAATAAAGCCGCCCAACTCGAGGGAGCAAACATCTCCTCCGATAACCCTGCCGTCATAAACAAGCAGATTTGCCTGCACCGTGCCCGTATTTTCAAGTCCCGGATAGTTCAGAATTTCATATGTCCATCTTTTGGCGCGGACGCCCTTATAAGGCTCAAGGTCAAAGCCCTGCGCTTTATTCATTGAGGCATATTCCGCGTAGCCCGCATCAAATTCCTCGGGAATAATAACCTCGCTGACCTCAACGGGGTCTGCAGTCATTTTCCATCCGTACTGGGAAAGAAACGCTGCCCTTTCAGCCGAATTCTCAGCCTTAACGTTAATTGCACCGTCATTCGCGGCAGGTGATTTTCCCCCGCCGAGTGTCATTGCAACGGCAACCGCAACTGCACCTATTGCAATCAGAAGAGCCGCTATTTTCATTTTTGAAGTTTTTACCGAATAAACAAACATAATCTCACCGCCTGAAAAAAATATATTCTCAGGCAGGCGGAATTATTACACATCCGCTTGAAGAATCATTATTCCCGACGGAGTAATATCAATCATTCCGTATTCGCCGCCCCTGATGCTGCCGGGATTCAGAACATGAAGCCCGTCTTCATACCAAGTAACGGTCTGATGAGTGTGGCCATATAATGCAATGCGGGCATTAAGGCTTTTCGCTTTTTCAACAAGCTGCTCCGTACCGTGCTTCACAAGCTCCTTATAGCCGTGGGTGCAGAAAATTCTGACCCCCTCAACATCAACAATTTCGTTGACGGGAAGAAAAGAATAGAGATCACAGTTGCCGCAAACCTGAACAATCTTTTTCCCCGCCGTAAGGTCGCTTAGCTGCTCAATGTCGTGCTCACCGTCACCCAGATGAATAATCATATCCGCTTCTGGATGGTCACTCAAAGCTGCGCGCATACAACCCGCAGAACCGTGGGAATCCGAAAAAACAATTATCCTCATGTGCCCTCCATGTTATATAAATAATTTTTCTGCATAAGTTATATTATACACCTAAAAGGCGGTGATTGCAATAAGCAAAGAAAATCTTACTCCCGATGAGCTCATAAGGCTGGCAAAGGCATCGAAGAGCGAAAAGCCCGAGGATATCCTCAACTCAGTGCAAAGCAGGGTGCCTGCCGACAAAATGAATGAGGTCAAAAAAATTCTGAGCGATAAAAAAGCGCTGGAGGAGCTGCTGAAAAGCGAGCAGGCGCAGCAACTGCTGCGAATGTTCAGAAAATAAGCTGCGGGTGACGGATGATGGACAACATAAATGAAATCTTATCGGGTCTTACGGATGAGGATATGGAAAACCTGAAGGCCGCGGCGGAGAGCCTTTTTTCTTCTCAGGAAAGCAGCGAAAACAGAGGCAGCTCTGCACCTGACTTTGCCGATATGCTCGGCAATGCCCAGATGATTGCAAAAATAAGCTCCCTGATGGGAGCAATGAACAAAAAGGATGACCGCACCCGACTGATTGAGGCACTCAAGCCACTGCTCAGCGAAAAAAGAAGAAAAAGGGCTGATGAAGCAATGCAGATGATGAAGCTGTTTGAAATTTTGCCTGCTCTCGGCGGAATTATGGGCGGTGAGGGTAAAAAATGAACACCGATTTTCTCAGGCTGCTTCTCGGCAGTCACGGCAGCTCTGCCGATAACGACAAATCCTTGATTCTGCCCATAGTAATCCTGCTGCTCAGCGAAAACTGCGACTTTTTTCTCATCTTTTCATTATTATATATACTTATGTAGCTTGAAATGGCGCTGAAAATAGTGTAAAATGAGGAAAAAGGAGTGATAATATGAACTATCAGTATAAAACAAGCGGCACCTGCTCCCGTTCCATAGATTTCGATATTGAAAACGGCAAGGTGAAAAATGTCCGTTTCCACGGAGGCTGCGACGGCAACCTTAAAGGCATCGGCGCAATGGTTGAGGGAATGGATGCAACCGAGGTTATTGCCAGGCTTGAGGGAATCCGCTGCGGCTTCAAAAGCACATCCTGCCCCGACCAGCTTGCAAAAGCATTAAGAAAGGCTGTTGAAAATGGATAAGAAAAATGTAAGACTCACTTTTTATGTTGTCTGCGGTCTGTTGCTCGGAGCGCCCTACATAGTCAAACTGATAAAGCTGGTGCCCGAAATCCTTGAAACAATTCCAAACGCCGCGGAAATTCTTGCGGCATCCGGCTATGCAATTCTTGTTATTGCCTCAATTGTTGTTGCCTATAAAATGGGCGAGGCTCTGTGGATAAGAATAGTCAGCATTTATTCCGCGCTTGGCCTTGCGGTTGCCGTTGTTACAATGATGACCTCCGCGCTTGGCGCAACGGATTTCTTTGATGTTCTTTTCGAGCTTGTATGCGCTCCGTTCTACGGCATTGATTCACCCATTTCCGTAACAATTCTTATGCTTGTGCTTGTTATTACCTCAAATATTTTTCTTAACCGAATTAACAACAAGCCCACAAATGTCAACACATAAAAAGCAAACTCCCGACAGCAGTCGGGAGTTTAATTTTTTTATTTTATTCAGCTAAGCTCGGGAATGAATGCATCGTGAATAGCCGCTACGGCCTTGTCTGCATCCTTAACATCGATGAGAACCGAAATCTTGATTTCGCTTGTAGCAATCATCTGGATGTTGATGTCGCTCTCAAAGAGTGCTTCAAACATCTTTGCTGCAATTCCGGGATGGGATTCCATACCTGCGCCTACAACTGAAACCTTTGCAACATCTGTATCCGTAAGGATTTCAAGACCTGCAACAAGGTCAAGCTCACGGAGAACCTCAAGAGTATCATTAAGATGTGACTTTGCGGTTGTGAAGGTGATATCCTTTGTGTCTCCTCTGCCTACTGACTGGAGGATGATATCAACATTAACGTTTCTTGCGGCCAGCTTGCCGAAAATTTTGAAAGCTATTCCGGGAACATTGGGAACTCCGATTATTGAAATACGGGCAACGTCCGTATCCTTTGTTACACCTCTTACGAGCATTTTTTCCATATCTGCTACCTCCTTGACAATAGTGCCGGGTGCGCGCACGAGGCTTGAAAGCACCTCCAGCTTAACATTATATTTTTTAGCCATTTCTACCGAACGGTTGTTGAGAACCTGCGCGCCGAGAGTTGCAAGCTCAAGCATTTCATCATAGGTGATTTCGTTGAGCTTAACTGCGCCCTTAACCTTTCTGGGGTCTGCAGTGTAAACACCTTCAACGTCGGTATAAATCTGGCAGCGGTCTGCATGCATTGAAGCTGCGATTGCAACTGCGCTTGTGTCTGAGCCGCCTCTGCCGAGGGTTGTTATATCGTCATATTTGTTAAGGCCCTGGAAGCCTGCAACAACAACGATGTTTTTCTTTGCGATTTCCATTTTAATGCGCTCTGCGGAAACCTTTTTGATTCTTGCGGAGCCGTAAACGGAATTGGTTGAAAATCCTGCCTGCCAGCCGAGAAGGGAGCAAACGGGATAGCCAAGGCTTTCAATCGCCATTGCAAGAAGAGCAATTGAAATCTGCTCGCCCGATGCAAGAAGCATATCCATTTCTCTCTTGGATGCATTGGGGTTGATTTCCTGAGCCTTTGCAATAAGATCGTCTGTTGTGTCACCCTGAGCAGAAACAACAACAACAACGTCATTGCCCGCCTTGTAGGTGTCCGTAACGATTCTGGCAACATTCATTACTCTTTCGGCATTTGCAACTGAGCTGCCGCCGAACTTCTGAACAATCAAAGACATATTATCCTCCTAAATTTGCGAATCAATAGTTTGTAATGCGGATTACCGATTCAATTTTTGCCTCGTCAATAAGAGCCAGCTTTTCGTTAAGCTCCTTCTCCGAAACAGGAGAAGTAACAAAAGCAATTTCACCTTCGGGAGCATCCTGACGGGCAAGGGTTGTCACTCCGCCGAAAAGACCGTTAATTTTTGCAACGGTTGCCGCAGCATTTTCGGTTGTTGCTCTTATGTAAAATGCGGTAACATTTTCAAGATAATCTGCAACATAGCCGTCGGTGCAATCCTGCCAGCCGATGAAGCGCTTGCGGCTCATATTTCTTGCGCAGTCAATAACATCGGCAACAACTGCGCTGGCTGTTGGCATTTTGCCTGCGCCTCTGCCGTAGAAAACAACATCACCGATTGCATCGCCGCGAACGAGAATTGCATTGAACACATCGTCAACAGAAGCGAGCTGGCTGTGGTTCTGAATAAATGCGGGAGAAACAAGAACGGAAACTCTGCCGTCATCCATCTTCTTTGCCTTTGCGATGAGCTTGATTACGCCGCCCCATGCGCGTGCATATTCAACATCGGAAAGGGAAATGTTGCGGATGCCCTCGGTATGAACCGAATCGGGGTAAACATGCTTGCCGAAGCAAAGAGCCGCAAGAATACAGATTTTTCTGCATGCATCGTGGCCGTCAACATCGGCGGAGGGGTCTCTCTCCGCATAGCCGTTTTTCTGAGCAAGCAGGAGCGCCTCGTCAAAGGTCATTCCGTCGGTTATCATTTTTGTGAGAATAAAGTTTGTTGTGCCGTTAAGAATGCCTGCAATTTCATCAATATCGTTTGCGGCAAGGCACTGGCTGATGGGTCTGATAATGGGAATACCACCGCCTACGCTTGCCTCAAAAAGGAAGTTAACATTGTTTTCATCTGCAATCTGAAGCAACTCGCAGCCCTTTGCCGCAACAAGCTCCTTATTTGAGGTTACAACATGCTTACCCGCCTTAAGGCACGCAACAACATATTCATAAGCGGGGTGAAGGCCGCCCATTGTTTCAACAACGATTTTAACCTCGTCATCCTCAACGATTTTTGAATAATCTGAAATTACAAGGTTTTCATAGGGGTCGCCGGGAAAAGTACGGCGGTCCAGAATGTATTTGAGCTCCATTTCGCTCTGCATACTCTTTTTAAGGATATGCTCGTGGTTTTTGCTCAGCAGGCTTGCAACGCCTGAGCCTACCACACCATAGCCCATAACTGCAACATACATACAAAGCGCTCCTTTCGGGAAGGTTAAATTTTTTCTAATTACTGTATATCATATCATATAATTTTAAAATAATAAAGGGTTATTTTCAAATTTATTAAATTTTTGTGTATTTTTTCAATCATTCATTGCTATCATTAGGAAAATGGTGTAAAATAAACATGCATTTTCCTTTTCAGGAACTTGCAGGAGGAGAAAAGATGAATATTGTTGAAAAAAGGCGGTCAATGCTGATTAACTTCACATTTTATGCATTGCTGATTGCCGCCTACTATTTCTTTATGAAATTTGCCTTCTGGCTTGTTGCCCCTTTTATTGCAGCATTTCTGATTGCAATGTTTCTGCAAAAGCCCGTAAGAGCCATTTCAAAAAAGACAAAAATCAAAAAGAATATCATTGCTGCCGTTGCGGTGCTGCTGATAGTAGCCCTGCTCATAAGCCTGATTGTTCTTGTGGGTTACAGAATTTTTGTTGAATTCCGAGGGCTCGGGCAGTATCTGCTTTCAAAGCTGGATGACCTGCCCAACCTCATTCAGTCTGCTGAAGCGTGGCTTACGGGACACATCAGGTTTTTGCCCGACACGATTGAAGCAACCGCAGTTGAAGCAATCGGTGATTTTACGGATAAACTTCTTCTGCTTGTTGTTGAGCAGAAGAACACCTTCGGTCAGGTTCAGCCCGAATCAAGCGGCGTTGACCTTTCATTCCTCGCAACGCCTTTAGGCGGCCTGCTTTCAACGGCAAAGCAAATCCCCGCATTCTTCACTGCCGTGCTGATAAGCATAATTGCCTGCTTCTTCCTGACCTGCGATTACGATAACTTCACACAGATGATAAAATCCTCAATTTCCGAGCAGCACGAGGCATCGCTTGTTAAAACCAAAAGGCTTTTCGGCGATATCCTTGGAAAAATGGTTAAGTCCTATGCAACCATTATACTCATAACCTTCTGCGAAGTTGCCATCGGCCTTAACGTGCTGAAGCTCATCGGAGTTTACGGCGGAGGCTACATCATCGCAATATCCATTGTTACCGCCCTTGTTGATATTTTTCCCGTTCTTGGCACGGGAACGGTTATGATACCCTGGGCAATCATAAGCCTTTTCAACGGCAATTACGGCCTTGGAATCGGCCTGCTTGTGCTTTATGCCGCAATAACGGTTATCCGCCAGATTCTTGAACCCAAGCTGGTCTCAATGAATGTGGGCATGCATCCCGTAATAACTCTCATGGGAATGTATCTCGGCGTTCAGCTTTTCGGCGTTATCGGAATTTTTACCCTGCCCATCACTTTCTTCCTGCTCAAAGCGCTTAACGATGAAGATATCATCCACCTTTGGGGAAGAAACAAAGCATAATTTTATATCCACAGCCCCCTCTGTTGCGGAGGGGGCTTTTTGTATAATGTTACAAAAATACATATTCATTTTCGTTTAAATCGTTGAACGCCTATTAGAATGCAACAAAAAAAATTCAAAAAATTCCGTTCCATTGATAAAAAACAACAAAAAAATCATTGAAATGGGAAAACTTTTGTGATATAATCCTATACAATACGGTGCAAATTTTATTTTTAGCAAAATAAAATTTTCCTGCTGCATATATTATCATATATCATGCAGTATGCAAATAAAGGAGGATATATCGTGAAATCTTACAGCGCAAAAGACATCAGAAACATCGTTCTCGCCGGTCACGGCGGCAGAGGTAAAACAACCCTCGCAGAGGCTATGCTTTACGTCTCAAATGCAACAGACAGACTTGGCAGAGTTGCAGACGGCAACACTGTTATGGACTTTGATGCAGAAGAAAAAAGACGTAAGTGTTCAATAGCTTCCGCTATTGCCTCATATGAATGGAAAAACACAAAAATTAACATAATCGACACCCCGGGTCTTTTTGACTTTGCAGGCGGCATGAGCGAAGGTATCCGCGCAGCAGGCGCAGTTCTTATCGTTCTTGCATCGGGCAGCACACTTGACGTTGGTGCAGAAAAGGCATTTGCCGCAGCAACCGAAAGAGGCATCAACAAGATGTTTGCCATCACAAAGTGCGACGGTGAAAACGCTCATTTCTACAAGACCTTCGATTCACTCAGAGAAGAATACGGCAACAAGATTTGTCCCGTTGTTGTTCCTTATGTTGAGGGCGACAAGGTTATTTCATACGTTGACTTCTCGCGTAACGAGGCTTTCTCATATAAGGACGGCAAGCGCTCAGACGCTCCCATGCCTGAAAATGACGAGAGAACAAACAGAATGAGAGAGGCTTTCATTGAGGCAGTTGCCTGCGCCGATGATGAGCTTATGGAAAAATTCTTTGAAGGCACTCCCCTCACAGACGAGGAAGTTGACAAGGGCCTTAAGGCGGGTATCCTCGCCGGCGAAATCTGCCCCGTTTATGCCTGCTCAGGCTACATGGTAGAAGCCGTTGACCTTATCAACAACAGCATCGTTCAGTCTGCTCCCGACGCTGCATCCGTTGCATCAGAGGGTGATGTAACCTGCGATGAAAGCGCTCCTCTTGCAGCTATCTGCTTCAAGACCGTTGCCGACCCCTTCGTTGGCAAGATGTCATATTTCAAGGTTATTTCAGGTAAGATCACTCCCGACACACCTGCTTATAACGAGCGCACCGGTGAAACCGAAAGAATGGGCAAGCTCCTCTTCCCCAAGGGCGGCAAGCAGGAAGAAGCCCCTGCAATTCTTGCAGGCGATATCGGCATCATCACAAAGCTCTCCAGCTTCAAGACAGGCGACACTCTCTGCGCTCCCAAGTCTGAAATAAAGCTCAAGGGCGTCAGCTTCCCCAAGCCCTGCCTTCCCATGGCCGTTAAGGCAAAGAAGAAGGGCGAAGAGGATAAGATTGCTGCAGGCCTCAACAGACTTGCTGAAGAAGATCTTACCATCAGCTACTATACAAATACTGAAACCAAGGAACAGATTGTTGCAGGTCTCGGCGAGCAGCATCTTGATTCACTTGTTACAAAGCTCAAGAACAAGTTCGGCGTTGAAGTTGAGCTTACCGTTCCTAAGGTTGCTTACAGAGAAACAATCGGCAAGAAGGTTGCTGTTCAGGGCCGTCACAAGAAGCAGTCAGGCGGCAGCGGCCAGTTCGGCGATGTATGGGTTGAGTTTGAGCCCATCCCCACAGAAGATTTCGAATTTGCTGAGAGAGTTGTTGGCGGCTCCGTTCCCAAGAACTTCTTCCCCGCAGTTGAAAAGGGTCTGCGCGAAGCTATCCTTAAGGGACCCCTTGCAGGCTACCCCGTAGTTGGCCTCAGAGCTACTCTTTACGACGGTTCATCGCACCCCGTTGACTCAAACGAAATGGCATTCAAGATGGCTGCCAAGATTGCATATAAGAACGGTATGCCTCAGGCTAATCCCAAGCTCCTTGAGCCCTACGGCGCACTTAAGGCTTATATGCCCGGCGACAACCTCGGCGATATTATGGGTGACATCACAAAGAGACGCGGACGCGTTCTCGGCATGGGTCCCTGCGAGGATAACCCCAAGATGCAGGAGCTTGTAGCAGAAGTTCCCATGGCTGAAATGGGCGACTTTGCAACAGTTCTCCGTTCCGTAACAATCGGCAGAGGCTGGTTCTCATTTGAATTTGACCACTATGAAGCAGCACCCGAAAACGTTGCTCAGAAGGTTATTGCAGAAGCCAAGATTGACGCTGACGACGAATAATAAACATAAAATTTGCCGCTTGGAGAAATCCAAGCGGCTTTTTGCTGTTCTGTACATACAAAAAAACGCCGTGCATTTCTGCACAGCGGTTCGGTTTTTGTAAAGACAAACTTATTTAAGTTCAACCTTTGCGCCAACTTCTTCAAGCTTAGCCTTAGCAGCTTCAGCGTCATCCTTTGAAACGCCTTCCTTGATAGCCTTGGGAGCGCCGTCAACAACTGCCTTTGCCTCTGCAAGACCAAGACCGGTGATCTCACGAACAACCTTGATAACCTTGATCTTCTCTGCGCCAACTTCAGCGAGAATAACGTCAAACTCTGTCTTCTCTTCAGCTGCTGCTGCGCCTGCATCTGCGGGAGCTGCTACTGCAACTGCTGCTGCTGCTGATACGCCGAATTCTTCTTCAACTGCGTGAACGAGCTCTGAAAGCTCAAGTACTGTAAGTTCTTTGATTGTTTCAATCATTGCTGCAATCTTTTCTGATGCCATTTTATTTTCCTCCAATTAAATGAATTTTTTTGTAAGATTTAAATTATTCTGCTGCAGGTGCTTCTTCTGCTGCGGGTGCTTCCTCTGCGGGAGCAGCTTCAGCTGCTGCTACATCAGCGCCGCCCTTATCAACGATAGCCTGAATAGCACGGGCAAATGCAGAAATAGGTGCATTGAATGCGTTGCAAACTGTTGCAAGAAGGATATCCCTTGTGGGGAGCTTTGCAAGTGAATCGATAGTTGCTGTGTCAACAACCTTGCCGTCAAGGTAACCGCTCTTAACTGAGAAGTTCTTGTGTGTTTCAGCAAACTTTGAAAGGATTCTTGCAGCTGCGGTGTGATCCTCGGGGCTGATAGCGATAGCTGTTGTGCCTTCGAGAACGCCGCAGATATCGTCAAGACCAACATTCTTAGCCGCGAGGCCGAGAAGTGTGTTCTTTACAACTGAGTACTTAACGCCTGCTTCACGGAGCTCTTTACGGAGCTTTGTGTCATCAGCAACGTTGATGCCCTTGTAGTCAACAACAACACCTGCTACTGAATTCTGAAGCATATCGGTAAGGTCAGCAACGATCTGCTTTTTCTGTTCCAAAACTTTTGCGCTAGGCATGTGTATTTTCACCTCCATGTGGAATAAATACAAAATTAAAAGCCCTTTCCGCAAACCGCAGAAAGGGCATAACATACTTATAGAGTGAACTCTTTTTTGTATGCATCCTCTCTCGGCAGGCGGTTAAAATAACCATTATGCGAAAAGCACCTGCTGTCTCAAAAAGAACAGCTTAGATATGATAGCACAAATATTTGTGCTTGTCAAGCATTATTTTTTATGCTTCAGCAACAACAGTGCCAACCTTGTTGGGGTTAACCTTGATGCCGGGGCCCATTGTTGAAGCTACAACACATGAGCGGATATACTGACCCTTTGCAGCTGCGGGCTTAGCCTTGATAACTGCATCGAGGAGAGTGTTGAAGTTTTCTTCAAGCTTCTCAACGCCAAAGGAAGCCTTGCCGATGGGGCAGTGGATGATGTTGGTCTTATCAAGACGGTACTCAATCTTACCTGCCTTAGCTTCTGTAACAGCCTTTGCAACGTCGGGTGTAACTGTGCCTGCCTTGGGGCTGGGCATAAGACCGCGGGGACCGAGAACCTTACCGAGACGGCCAACAAGACCCATCATGTTAGGTGCTGCGATACATACATCGAAATCCATGAAGCCTTCGCCCTGGATTCTTGCAACGAGGTCTTCTGCGCCAACGATTTCTGCACCTGCTGCAGCAGCTGCATCAGCATCGGCACCCTTAGCGAAAACTGCAACTCTTACCGAACGGCCTGTGCCGTTGGGAAGAACAACAGCGCCTCTGACCTGCTGGTCAGCGTGACGTGAGTCAACACCGAGGCGGATGTGAACTTCAACAGTTTCGTCAAACTTTGCGCTTGCAGTCTTAACAGCGAGGTCAAGAGCAGCAGCGGTATCATAGAGTGCAGCCTTATCGATGAGCTTTGCACTCTCGTTATATTTCTTTCCGTGTTTCATGTTAATAATTCCTCCCAATCATGTGGTTAAATCGGATTTTTCCTCCCACAGTGTGCATCAATCAGTAACTGTAACGCCCATGCTGCGAGCTGTACCTGCGATCATGCTCATAGCTGCTTCAACTGAAGCTGCATTGAGGTCAGGCATCTTTGTCTCAGCAATCTTGCGAATCTGATCCTGTGTGATTGTTGCAACCTTGGTCTTGTTGGGAACGCCCGAACCGCTTTCAATACCGCAAGCCTTCTTGATAAGAACTGCTGCGGGGGGAGTTTTAGTGACAAATGTGAAAGAACGGTCAGCGTAAACTGTGATTACAACAGGAATAATGAGACCCATATCATTTTTTGTTCTCTCATTGAATTCCTTTGTGAATGCCATGATGTTTACACCATGTTGACCTAAAGCAGGACCAACAGGGGGTGCCGGGGTTGCTTTACCGGCGGGAATTTGCAATTTGATGAAACCTACAACCTTTTGAGCCATTTTTTGCACCTCCAAAATTCGTGGTATGGCGGAATAAGAGCTCGCCTTACTCCTCCCACACGCGACATACCATTATGTCGCATATAACAGAGTACATTGCCTCTGATTACCAAATTAACTGCGATTAATCAATCGCTTTTGTTACCTGACTGAGCGGAAGCTCAACAGGTGCTTCTTTACCCATAAATGAAACGATAACGCGAACTGTACTGTTAGCGGTGTCAATGCTTTCAACAACACCTGAATTACCTTCCATAAGACCTTCTGTGATAGTAACAAGGTCACCTTCACTGAACTGAACTTCTGTAACTGTGTTAATGATGTTGTTTTCGCCGTCTGCGGTCTTTTCAAGTCCTAATTTTTCAACCTCTGCTTTAGTGAGAGGAACGGGACGACCATCAGGGCCTACGAAGCCTGTAACACCTGTTGTGTAACGGATAGCGTGCCATGTTTCATCGGGCACCTTGAGGACGTTTTCCTCGCCCTCTTTATCGCTGTATTCAACTGCAAGCTTAACAACAACATAACCGGGGAAAATTTTGCGCTCTACTTCAACTGTTTTGTCATTTTTAACTTCAACAACTTTTTCGAGCGGAATATTAACACCGAGAATTTTATCGTGCATCTTGCGGTTTTCAACGATTTTACCGATATTCTCCGCAACCTTATTCTCATAACCGGAATAGGTGTGGATAATAAACCATCTTGATTCGCCTGACATAAGTTTACCTCCGAATTATACTGGTTTTTAGTAAAGAATCGGATTATTCCTTTTCAGTCGTTTTTTCTGTTTCTTCCTTGTCCTCATGGTCGTGGTCGTGGTCGTGGTCGTGGTCTTCTGTTTCGTCTTCTTTGCTTTCAGCGGTTGTTGTAACCTCTGTCTTGTCAGTAAGCTTACCAAGACCATTTACAGCACCTGAAACAGCAAAATCAAGAATCCACACGCCGGCACCAATAACAAGGATTGCAGCAAGAACAATACCTGTGCTTTTGAGAACCATCTGTCTGCCGGGCCAAACAATTTTCTTTGTTTCGCCTTTGAGGTCTTTAAAGAATTTAGCGATTGCTTTGCCGATTTTTACAAAGAAATTGCCAACCTTCTTCAATGGATTAGTTTTCTTTTCAGCTTTAGAGGTATCTTCCTTTTTGACGGTTTTCTTTTCGTCTGCCATGGTGTTACCTCCTTACTTTGTTTCTCTGTGGAGAGTGTGTTTCTTGCAGAATCTGCAGTACTTTTTCATCTCCAACCTGTCGGGGTTGTTTTTCTTTTCCTTCATAGTGTTGTAATTACGCTGTTTACATTCTGTGCAGGAAAGTGTGATTTTAACTCTCATAACGGCACCTCCA